>CAWIYP010000040.1:0-11745 GCA_963840335.1 uncultured Chloroflexia bacterium | reverse complement strand
TATGCGGCCACGTTTCCCGCCCAACCTGCGGGAGTCACGCCCTCTAGCCGTCGAGCAGCGCGGGGAGCGGCGTCATGCGGGCCAGCCCCACCAGCGCCAGCGACGATGGGGCAGCGCACTCGTTTCGTCCAAGCTGCGTTCCCCGCATGCGACCGCTGCACCACTACAATCGCGGACTAATCCGGCCACTTCGCTCGCAAGGAGGGACAATCCTTCCGTTGAGCATTGCGCACAATCAACCTGCGATATACTATCAGAGGCCACAATCGTTAACGGAGGTGGCCTCTGATAACTTCTACAGTCACCGTTGAGGCCTACAGAAGGAGAAATTGGCATATGTACAACGGGGCTTTCCGAGTGCGACGTATGCTGGCGCGGAAACAGTGGTGGATGGGAAGCATGTCGATGCTAGTCGTACTGCTGACGCTCGCCGGATGCTCTCCGTCGTCGACAGACTGGAGCGCCTATAACACACGCCCAACGGATGAGTGTACCTATTCCACCAGGCTGGCGCGCAGACGGTTTCAATTGGACGCCCGGTAAACTACCATGCCAATATGTCATTCATGTGTTTCCTCCTGGCGACAGCAATGCAGTCGGAATCAACGCGCCAGCGGCGAATCCGGTACTCATCGTCGTTTCCGTCACGCAGACCACTATCTGCACAGCAGAGCATATAGGCGCTGACCAGTACTTCCATCCAGAATCAAGTTCGATCACGATTGCTGACACGCAAGCATACATATTCGACAACAATGGACCCACGCAGGATCAGCGTGCGGCAGAGGTGACTTGTGGCACGCGACTGTATAGATTCGCGGCCGCCGCGCCACCTAAACAAAGCACGCAAGTATTCGACTTGTTTCGGCAAATGTTGCATGGTTTTCACTCATCTGAGGGACATTGTGTAGCATCACCTCAGTAAGGATACCTGGCAGCCGAGCGCCAGTACAAATGGTTCCTCTTTCCCAATAGGACTGAAGAGGGCTGAGTAGGCGCAGGGTTACCAGATGTCGGAGCAGGCAAGGCAGTCACGCCGCCTAGCCATCGAGCAGCGCGGGGAGCGGTGTCGCGCGGGCCAGCTCCACCAGCGCCAGCGACGCGGGCGAAAGCTCGCGCCCCGGCCACTGCGCCAGCGCGATGTCATAGGCGGGTAGCTCGGCGTCGCGCACCCGCACAGCCACCAGGTCGCCGCGCTTCAGCTCATCCCAGATGGCGATGGCGGGCAGCACCGAGACGCCCAACCCGCGCAGCAGCAGTTGGCGCACCATCTCGCCCGCCGTCGCCTCGATGCGTGGCTCGACCTCGGCGGGCAGCAGCTTGCTCAGGCCAAAGCGCGTCGGCCCTGTGCGCGTCGAGATGATCGTGTGGCGGGTAAGGTCGCCGCGCTCGCAGGCTCCCGCGCGCCCCAGCGGATGATCGCGCCCAGCCACCAACAGCAGCGGATCGCTGTAACGCCACAGCACCTCCGCGCGCGGGTCCATCTGCGCCAGCGAGCAGAGCGCCAACTGCGCGACGCCATCCAGCAGCGTCTCCATCAGAATGGGGCTGCGCTCGACGCGCACCCACACACGCTCCTGTGGGTGGGCGCGGGCATAGGCTTCGACCAGGCGCGGCGCCACATATTGCCCACACGTCGGGTTCACCCCCAGCGTCAGGCGCCCCAGCCCGCCATGCGCCACCCGCTGCGCCTCACGCCGCCCTTCCGCGCTCAGCGCCAGCATCCGCTCGGCGTAGGGCAGCAGCGCCCGGCCTGACTCCGTTAACTCCAGCGTGTGGCCGTGGCGGAGGAAGAGGCGGGCGCCCAGTTCGCCTTCCAGCGTGGCGATACGCCCGCTCAGCGTCGGCTGCGCGAGGTCGAGCAGGGTCGCCGCCCGCGAAAAGCTGCGCGCCCGCGAGACGGCGACGAACGTCTCAAGCTGATCGAGCGTCATGGTTCTCGCCTCATGGCAGCGAGCGCGTCATCTCGCGCTGGGTGAGCATGACCGGGCAGCCGAGCGCCGCCAGCGCCTCGCCCAGCGCATCCCCCGGCGGCGCGTTGATCACGCGGAAGATGGCGTCTGGGGCCGCCAGCGCCAACGCGCGCAGCAGCCGCGCCAGATCGTTGCGTTGAGTCTCAGCGTCCTCGGCGCAGGAGCCGCCATCCAGCAAGATATAGCCGCTCTCTTGCCGCGAATAGAGCAGATAGGCGCGCAGACGTCCCCCCTCCCAGAGGCCCAGGCCAGCGAGCGGCGCGGTGATGCGCTCCAGCGAGGCGCGCTCACGCTGCCAGGCGGGCGCCACGGAGTGATACGCCTCGAAGTCGCGTAGCGCCAGCCGTGGTGGCACAGCGCGCACCCGCGCCTGATCGCCCGGCGCCACGCGCAGGGCATCGCGCCGGAGCGGGCCATTATAGACCGCGAGCATCCGCCGTGTGCGAAACGCCAACTTCTGATAGAGCGAGACGGCGGGCGTATTGACCTCCAGCGCCTCTAACTGCGCCTCACGCGCGCCGCTTTCGCTCAGGCGAATCAGCAGATGGCGCAGCATCCGCTCGCCGTATCCCTGCCCGCGCCACGCTGGCCCGACGCCCATCCCCGCGATCCACCCACGCGCGCCACGCAGCGCGGCCAGCCCGATGCCCGCTGGCTGTCCATCCACAAAGAGCGCCAGCGATTGTTCCAGCCGCACATCGTTCTCGGCGATCATTCGCGCCAGGCTATCGGCGGTCTGCTCCATCGGTAGGTAGTAGCCGGTAAATCCGAGATTGAAGGCGGCGGTAAGGCGCTCCAGGGGTAGCGCCGAGGCCGGAGCGAAGGAGATCGAGCTCACAGGCGCGCCTCTCTAGCTGATATTGTCGAGCAGGGCGAGCGGCGCCACCAGCAGCGAGCCATCCTCCAGCCGCAGCAGCGCGCTCGGCGCCCACTGGCCCGCATCTGAGCGTCGTTGTTGCGCGAAGATATGGGCGATGCGGCCCGAGGCGCCGCGATGCGCCCCAGCGGTGATACGCGCACGAGCGCCGATGGTAAGCGCACTGGGGAGCGGTGTGGCGGTGGGAGTCGCGTTCGCGGGCAAGGGCAGCAGCGCCTCTGGGCGGATATTGTCACGCATCAGCGTCTGGCCATTCAGCAGAATGACGTCATTCACCCGCTGCTCCAGCGCCCGCAGGATGGCTGGATTCATCTCGCTATCACCCAACCCTTCGGTGAGCAGCACCGTCAGCGGCGGCTGTGCCGTCAGCGAGACCAGCCCATCCAGCAGCGACGCCAGATCGGCCCGCGCGAAACCTTCCAGCTCCAGGGCCGAAGCGCTCGCGGCGATCACCCCTACGGCGCCGCTCGCCAACGCGCGTTGTAGCAGGGTCAGCGGCGCCCGCTGCCCAAAGACGACGATGCTGCCGCGTGGCGCCTGCATCAGCGCCAGCGACTCGCCGCGAGGTGGGAAGTAGAGCGGCCCCGCGACCGGGCCGCCGACGCCCACCAGGCCATTGATGAGTGTGGCCATCCCCTCGATGGTCACGCTCTGGCCAGGCAGAACCTCGGTCACACGACCCGCCAGCCCCGCGAGCGTCGTCGTCAGTCCTGAAGTCCCCTGCGACTCAGCGATCGCCTGGCCGGGGCTAACCTGCTCCTGTGGCGAGACGAGCGCTGGAGCGCCCGCAGGCAGCGGCCGCCGCCGCCGCACAGCCACCGCCGAGACCAGCGGGCGGCCGTGGGGATAATCGAGCGCGCTGACGGTCATAGCCCACCCCCACGCTCAGGAAACCGTGCGCTGCCTTGCGAAATACCCAGCGCCGTGCGCCAGGCCAGCGCCTGGATGATGCGCTCCTCGCGCCCGGCGGCGAAGGGCAGCGGGCGTCCACGCGCGTCAATGACCAGCCCTAGCTCACCGCCCTCGATCGGCTCGGTCGCGCGGGCAGGCTGCCCAGGCCCCAGCCCAACATCAATCATGGGATGCGGCTGCAAGGTGAAGAGCGCCCGCTCTCCCAGTCCCAGCGGCATGCGCGCTAGCTCGCCTTGCGCCACCTCCAGCGCCAGCTTGCGACCATCGCTATATTCCAGCGACGCATAGACGGCCACTGCGCCAACGGGCGCCGCGCCGCCTGTCGTCACGACCGGGCCGAGCGGCGCCGCCAGCGCGTCCAGTTCGGCGACGTGTCCAGCCATCTCGGGCGCGATGACCCCCGCCATGCCCAGCAGCGAGGCGATGCGCGCGGTATCCTGCGCGAGTGATGAGATGCCCTGGAGGTGCAGCGCATCCATCAGCATCAGCGCGGCATAGGCAGGGTTTGGAGTATTCGCAAGGACACCGCCCGTGGCTAGCGCCACATCCACCGGACGCAACCCACTCAACCGCGAACCAGGAGCGTAGAGGGCCATGCGCATCGCCTCGCGCGCAAGAGCGTATTCGACCTCCAACTCAGCTAGCGAGCTGGGCAGCGTATGCGGTCGCAGCATACGCCGCACCGCATATTCGCGCAGGCCGTTCTCATCCAGATCGAAGGGCAGCCAGCGGAGGATGTTCTCCGCGCTGACCGCGCGTAGCAGGCGCCCAGAGCCCGGCCCGACCCCCATCGTCGGCTGCGCGCCCGGAACGAACTCACCCCGCGAAGTTGCCCCAGCCAGCACGGTCGAGGAAGCGCCGACATCGGCCACTATGACGTTCATGCCATAGTGCTGAGCGAGGAAGCAGGCCACGCCGCCAAGCGACGTGATCGTGGCCATGGGAGGGGTGCTGGTGAGCGCGCGGAGGCGCTCGTAGCCCGGCACAGGATGCAGCGTCGCCGATTCATAGATCGGCCCGATGGCGCGATTGAGCGGTGTCAGCGTCGAAGGTGAAAGCGCCTGGGTGGCATGGACGGCTGGCGCGCTCCCCGGCGTCGACTCCTCCAGCAATGACTGGAACTGCGCCGTATCTTCGGGCTGCCCCGTGAAGACGATCGGCAGCGGGAGAATGGCAGGGCTATGCTCGCTGGGAGCGCGCTCGCCGAGCGCCTGGAGCCAGCGCGTGATGGTGTGTGCGGCCACGTCAAGCGACTGCGGCCCCCGGCTCCCCCCAAACGCTGGCCCGACGACGAGTATGGCATGCGGCGCCAGAGCGCGCACATTGGCGATGGACTGGAGGGTTGCGGCGTCGTAAGGTGGTTCTTCCAGCGGAGGCAGTGGCTCGATTTGGGCGAAAAGGCCCGCCAGCGAGCGGTAGAGCAGCGCGGAGAGTGTTTCGCGGCCAGGGCCAGTGGTAAAGATGCGCAATGGGCCGCCGACGCTCGTGACCAGCGCCATCCCATCAACGCCAGAGCCATCAACCTGCTCAGGAGAGATGAGGCGTCCTTCGCGCAGCAGACCACGCCCAGTGATACGCTCGATCTCGACAATCGCGTCACGCGCGCCGACCATCACATCAGCGACAGGCGCGACACTGGTGGTGGGGCGCTGGGCCTGCGCCAGCAGTCGTGGCTGGCCTTCCACCATACTAATCAGCGCGGCGGTCGTGAAGACTGAGCCACAATCCACCAGCAACAGCGAGTGGATCGTAACCGCTCGGCGCGGCGCGCTCTCTTGTGAGCGCGTGGTGGTGTGGGTCGCGTCTGCCACCCTTTCTATCTCCCTGCTACTCTCTTGTAGTCGCTTTGTCTATTTTTCAGGACACGCTAGCATATTGGCGCGTAGCGCCCCATGATCTCACCGCGTGCCTCACATGACTAGCGTTTGTCGCGCCTAAGGAAGCCGAGGAAGCCCTTCCCACGACGCCCACCGGGCGCATCATCCCCACGCTGATCGTAGTCCATCTCGTCCTGATCGTAGGGGTCGTCGTAGCCACGGTCATCATAGCGGCCTCGGCCACCGCGCGCAGGTGGATCATGCCGCTCAGCGGCGTAGGGCGCACTATAGCCGCGATCGGAGTCTTCCCAGCGGGCGGCGCTGCGCTGGTCACTCCAGTTCGCTTGTGAATCGCCATAATCCCAATCCGCGCCGCGGCGATCATCGTGGCGGTCATCGCGATGCTCACCCCAGCCAGACTCGCCCTGCCAACTTGCCTCGACCTGGGCGCTCTGGTCGTCCCAGCCGTCGCCATCGTCCCAGACCTCCTGAGCGATTTCTGGCTGACTGGGCGCCATCCACGGGTTGTGCGCGGCTGATCCCGACGCGCCACCCTTGCCTTGCAGCCACGGAGGCAGCTCATTGGGCGCTAGCGGGCGTCCGCGCGGAGACTGGGCGTCGAAGTCCGCGTGGGCGCCTGTGTTCTGCGCGCCATTATCCCACGAGGCGTCTCCCCAGTCCATATTTGCGCCCACCGCTTGCGCGCCCGTTCCCTCGCCATAATCTTCGCTGGCGGCATAGCCTGGCGCAGGTGACCGAACGGTCTCCAGATCAGGCGCGGCGCTCCATCCATGTGTGGAGGAGAAGGTTTGGGGAGCGGGCGCGCGTTGTGTGACCCAATCGGGCAGCGAATGCGGGTCGATCAGATCAGATGCGGCAAAACCGCCGCCTGGAGGCGCTGGCTCATGCATGGCTGGTGCGCCGTTCGCCTGTGCGCGCTGCCAGTCCGCCTGGTCGTTCCGCCCGCCATACACCGGCGCATCGCCATACGCGGGCGCGGCGGCATAGGGCGGCTGCGCCTGCGTAGCCGGGGCCTGCGCATAGGCCTCGCTGAGGAACTGTGGCATCTGCTCCTGCGCGGCAGAGCGCCAATCCACTCCGCCATGTTCGCGGCGCCCGCGCTCTCGGGCTGGTCGCGCAGCCACTTCGGCAGGGCGCGGTCATCCACCAGCGAGCGCGCCTGCATGCCCGACGGCACAGGCGCTCGTGGCGCCGCGCCCTGCTGCCCAGCGCCCCACTGTGGCTGTGGCTGTGGCTGTGGCCCACGATACCCTGTCCCAGCCTGATCAATGGATGGAAACGCATTGATGTTGGACTGGGGCGTCAGTGGCTGCGGCGACGGCGGTTGCTGATACGCGGGATTCCCGCCGTAGTTCATCGGCGCTGAAGGCTGCGCATATCCCGGTTGCGGCGCAGGCGCATACCCTGGCCGCGGAGCCGGATAGCTCGGCTGCGGGTAGCTCGGTTGGGCATATCCTGGCTGCGGATAGTTCGGCTGTGGCGCAGGCGCATACCCCGGCTGCGGAGGCGGCCCGTACCCCGGCTGCGGATAGCTCGGCTGCGGCGACGGATAGCTCGGCTGCGCGGGTTGCGGCGGATAGGCTGGCGGCTGGGGCGCCTGCGCGAAGGGATACTGCGGCGGCATTTGGCCACCGCCACCGATCGACGGCTGGCGAACCGTATGCTGCGACGCGATGTCAGGTTGCGCATTGGGGCGCTGCTGCCACTGCTGCCCCGCCATCGGGTCTGGCGCCGTGGGAGCTTGCGCGCCCCACCCGCCCTGCGCGCCGCCATCGGGCGCGCTGAGCCACTGCGGCAGACCATCATCGTCGACGAGCGAGCCAGCCGAGAAGCGCGGCTGTTGCGGAGCGGCGGCGCCGTACCCCTGCGAGGCGGGAGGGGCGCCATACGGATCGCCGTAGGGGTCGCCATACTGCCCGCCTGGCATACCAGCGGCTCCGGCGCCCATCCCACCCGGCATCGGCTGCGCCCAGCCAGTGGACGCGGGGGTCGGCGCGCCACATCGCGGGCAGACGGTCATGTTCGGGGCGAGCGGTTGCGAGCAGAACTGGCACGCTCATCACAGGGCGCCTCTTTCGCAGTGGGCGGGGACTCACGCGAAACACAAAAGCGCTCCGCACAGATCCGCTAGGCCAATGATTCAGGTCTGCATGATCGTGACTGGCCACCGACAGACGCCGCATCCGCGCTGGTCGGAATACCTGTGGGTGAAGTCGAAAATGAGTGTATCACTCATGCGCGGGGGTGACAACATAACACCCAAAAGGCAGGGAGAGTGTGAAGATTTCACATTCCCCGCCTGCCGTTCGCCGCGCTCGCGCTGTCCCACTACACGCGCTCGAAGGCGCGCCCATGATTCGCCCGCGCCTTCACCTGATCCACGATCAGTTTGATGACACGGTCGCGCGCGCTCCAGCGGGCGGAAATGCGCGCCGGATCGAGGCGGTGTGTCCGCACGATAGCTCGCAGCGACTGGAAGCTCCAGCGTGTCGAGCAAGGCGCGCAGCTTCTCCTCCCCCTGCGCGCGATAGACGCTGAAGGGGTCGGGCAGCGGCTCATCGGCGGATGGAGTGGTCGCGGCGGTGGCGCGGCTCCCCTGGCGTGCGCGGCTGCCGCGTCCTAGCCGCCTCGCGTTGCGCTGGAGCCTGGCCGTCCAGCCCACTCTCCGCCAGCGCCGCCTGTAGCTGCGCGGCGAGGGCGGGGTCGCTCTCGGCCCGCTGCGCCAGCGCCCGCAGGAAGGCGCCAACCTCCGCGCCCGTCACGCCCTGCGCGACCTGATCGGCATCTGCGCCGCGCTTATCGTCTGACATGTGTCAGATACTCCTGTGTCAGCGCGCTCAGCTCCTCGTAAGGGCCGCCCGCGCCATACTTCTGCACCAGCGTGTTGATGGGCGCCATGACGTTCGCCGCCTCGGCGATGCGCGTGGACTCCGGGATGACCGTATCGAAGACGATGGGGAAGCGGCGCTCCACGAAATCCTCACGCAGGCGCCGCGTCATCTCGTTGTGCAGCAGCGTATTCGCGCGCATCTTCGAGATGACGATGCCCAGCGCGCGCACATTGCGCCGTACGCACTGGCCGAAGTGCGAGACGCGGTCGAGAATCGGCGGGATGCCCAGCACCGAGAGGATGTCTGGCACGACGGGGATGAGATACGAATCGGAGATGGCCAGCCCATTCAGCGTCACGATGCCCAGCGATGGCGGGCAGTCGATCAGCACATGGTCATAGTAGGGCAGCACATCGGCCAGCGCGTCACGCAGGGCGAAGATCGGCCCGCGCTGGTAGCTCTCGAAGTCCGTCACCTGCGTCAGGCGATCCTGAATCTTGATGAGCTGGAGGCTGGAGGGCAGCAGATCCAGCCCCTCAACTCCGCCGTTGACATTCGAGACGTTGCGCACAATGGCCTCGTCGGCGTTGAAGCGCTTCACCCCTTTGACCTGATCGAGGAAGAGTTGATAGAGCGTGCGCCCGGTCTCGTCGCGCTCCTTCCAGTCATTCTCCGGAATGAGGCAGACGGTGGCATTGGTCTGCGGGTCGAGGTCAATGACCAGCACGCGCTTCTGATGTTCGAGCGCGAGGAAGTGCGCCAGCGAGAGCGTGAGGGTCGTCTTGCCGACGCCGCCCTTGAGATTGATGAGGCTCGTGACCGTAGGCATGCGCGTCGTGTCCCTTCCCGCGTGGCAATTGCGGACGCCGCCACGACGCCCATCGCCAGCGTATGATACGCAAGGGGACGGCGCCCGGCAAGGGGCCTATTCTGGCTAGGTCGGCTCGCCACGGTTCTCAAACATCGCCGCGTATTCCACCGCGCCACTTGACGGCCATCCTTACATGTGATATATCACATGCATGAATACACTTACGACGCTCGATAGCCTCTCGCTCCGTGAACGGGTCTATCGCGCTCTACGCGACGCGCTCATCGCTGGTGAGCTGGCGCCGGGTCAACGCCTGCGGGATCAGGAGTTGGCGGAGCGGCTCGGTGTCAGCCGCACACCCGTGCGTGAGGCGCTACAGCGGCTCGAAGATGAGGGCCTCGTGGAGACAGCGCCGCGCGCCATGACCCGTGTCGCGCCGCTGGACGCACTCGCCGCCCGCGAGGCCTTTCCGGTCGTCGCGGCGCTACATGCGCTGGCGGCCCGCGAGGGTGTTTCCCGCCTGACCGCTGCGGACATCGCCACGATGCGCGCCGCGAACGAGGAACTGGCGGAGACCATCGCCGCGCTCGACCCGGATACCGTGCGACGCGCCATCGCGGCGGATGACCGCTTTCACGATGTCCTGCTGCGCGCGGCGGGCAATAGCGAGATCACGCGCACGCTGGAGCGTCTGACCCCCAAAGTGCGCCGCCTCGAATACGCCCAGTTTGGCTCACTGGCGGGGCGCAAATCCGTCCAGCAGCACACCGCCATCATCGCCGCCTGCGAGCGTGGCGACGCCAGCCAGGCCGCGACGCTGGTCGAGGAGAACTGGCTGGCGCTCGGACAACTCATTGCCGCCTCCTTGAGTGAGCAGGCGGCGGCCCAACGGAAGGATAGCGCGCGGCAATCCCGCTAGCGCGCCCCAACCCGCCTGTATCGTGAGGAGAGATCACCATGACGACAACCGCATCCTCCGCGCCCCAGACCAGCGGCGCGCAATTCGAGGTTCACGACACGGCGACGCTCGCCAAGGCCCGCGCGCTGCTCGACGCCTGCCGCTCCCCAGAGGAGATGGGGCGGGAGGTCGTGGATGCCGTCAAGCGCAACGAGGTGTGGCGCGGCGAGCAATGCCTGAATCTGCTCGCGCCCGAAGCGCCTACCAGTCCCACCGTGCGGGCGCTGCTCTCCTCGGAAATCGGCACACGCGCCGCTGAAGGCCACATCGGCCCGGTCAACCGCTGGTTCGCTGGCACACCAGTACATCGATGAGGTTGAGGCGCTCTGTGTGGAACTGCTCAAGCAGGCGTTCAACGCGCGCTACGCCGACCACCGACTCGTCGCCAGCATGATCGGCAATCTCGCCGTCTATACCGCGCTCACTCAGCCGGGCGACCTCATCATGGGCATTGCGCAGCCCGTCGGTGGCCACTCCAGCAATCGTCCTGAT
Source organism: uncultured Chloroflexia bacterium (assembly GCA_963840335.1). Classification (GTDB taxonomy): domain Bacteria; phylum Chloroflexota; class Ktedonobacteria; order Ktedonobacterales; family JADMIN01; genus JAKAIY01. The sequence continues at coordinate 1,053 of CAWIYP010000040.1, read as the reverse complement.
GGCCCGGCGGGCGTCCGTGGCCTGCGCATTGTGGATGTGCCGTTCGATCCCGACGAATTGACGGTTGACCTGGAACGTTTCGCGATTGTAGCCCGCGCAGTCCAGCCGAAGCTGGTCACGCTGGGCGCCTCGATGACCCTTTTCCCATTCCCCATCGAGCGGATGGCCGAGATTGTGAGTGAGTGGGGCGGCCGCATCTACTTCGATGGCGCGCACCAGCTTGGCCTGGTGGCGGGCGGGCAGTTCCAGGCGCCCCTGCGCGAGGGCGCCGCTGTGATGACTGGCTCGGCTGGCAAGACCTTCAGCGGGCCTCAGAGCGGTATCCTCGTCTGGGATGACCCCGAGTCTGACGGAGCCGCTCACCCACGCGGTCTTCCCAGTCCTCGCCGCGACGCATCAGGTGAACCGGGTCGCCGCGCTGGCGGTCTCCGCCGCTGAGATGATCGCTTTCGGCCAGACCTACATGGCGCGCATCGTCGCGCAACGCGCAGGCGTTGGGCGCCGCGCTCGCGCAGCGCGGCATCCCTATGCTGGGGGCGCACAAGGGCTACACCCGCACCCATCAGGTGATCGCGGACGTGCGGCAATTCGGTGGCGGACTGGAGGTTGCGCACCGGCTGGCGCGGGCGAACATCATCACCAACAAAAACCTCATCCCCAGCGACCGCCCTGAGGATTGGGACCGCCCCGGTGGCCTGCGCATCGGCACGACCGAGATCACGCGACTGGGCATGGGCGAGGCTGAGATAGGACGGGTTGCGGATTTCATCGCCCGTGTGCTGGTCGAAGGCGTCGAGCCGGAGCGACTGGTGGATGAGGTCGTCGCTTTCCGCAAGCCGTATCAGACCATCTACTATTGCTTCGAGGCTGGCCTGCCGCCTACTGAGAGCTAGCTGCGACGCCAGCGCCTCCCAGGGGCTTCAGCCCCACTCGCGCCGTGCGCCGGCCTTTTCAAGGCCGCGACTCCCACCGCCGCTGCCGCCAGCCGCCTTACAGCGCTTGCTCACATCATCCCGCCGCCCAGCAGACGCGAGCGCACACGCAGGTGATGGT
>CAWIYP010000039.1:0-76778 GCA_963840335.1 uncultured Chloroflexia bacterium | reverse complement strand
GAGCTGTCTATATCAGAGCAAAATTACACTCGCTGACCGAGTTCACTCAGGGGAGCCTGCGGGCATGGCATGCTCAAAGAGTAACCTGGCGGCTGCCACTTGTCAATGACAAGTGGCAGCCGCCAGGTTACCTAATTCATTTTAAACTCAATCGCCAACACTGATCCGGTACTTCATCTTGCGGCGGATGAACCTCAGCTTGCGTCCGTGACGATACAAAGTGATGACATCCTCATTGCGGCTGGCGAGCACAACGGCGCCCGCCAGCCGCAATAATCTCTAGCAGATGGCGATGCTGCACGAGAATATCTCGGTCGGCGGGGCAATAGAGGCAATAGAAGACGGCGCCCGTTCAGTGGAATTCGCGGCCCCACGTCAGGATATACTCGATGTCGGTAGTGGTCAGGTTGCGCTGGGCGGCGCGACGGCGCGCATGGTGGCTCTGGCTGACAGGCGCAGAGAGCGCCTGCGCATCGGCGAGGGAGATCCGGCGTCCGTGACGTGGGGTATTCGCGCGTGGGGACTCGTTCCGCATGAGGGGCCTCCTTTTTGAGTGAGCGAGAGGCGCGCCTGACCAAGACATTCGCCGACAAACCGCCAGCGAGGTCAGGTGTGGTGAGATGCGTGGGGATATACCCACTCGTTCTATCGCGAGGGCGCGCAACCGGAAATGGCCTTGTGTTTCCGCCTTCACTCCATTGTGATGCGCGCGAAAAAAGAGCGTTCACTGTTGTATACGTGACGCCGGGCTGCTGGTTACGCATGATAGAATACGTGGCATACCCGCCGGATTCGTGGCGTTCCCGGTGGCGACGCGCGACGCTGCGCGAGATGCGATGAAGCGAACGCCAACACGATGTTTCCGAAGGACGGCAGCCAGCATGCTCGAAACAGACCACCCGACGCCAACCCGACAGCACCGCGAGCGCCGCGTGCGCATTGGCGGCGTCGGCGCGCAGCGTATGACCCTGGCCGATGTGGTCGCCGTGGCGCGTGCGGGCGCTGAGGTGACGCTGGCTCCCGGCGCCATCGAGCGGGTGCGCGCGGCGCGGGCATTCGTTGATCAGCTCACGCGCGAAGATCGCACCGTCTACGGCATCACCACGGGTTTCGGCCACCTCAGCCGCGTCAAGATTCCCCCCGAGCAGGTCGAGGCGCTCCAGCGCAACCTCATCCGCAGCCATTCCAGCGGCGTCGGCGAGCCGTTCGACATCCCCACCGCCCGCGCTGTCATGCTGATGCTGGCGAATAGCCTGGCGCGCGGCCACTCTGGCATCCGCGATGAGACGCTGGGGCTGCTGGTCGCCATGCTGAACCATGACGTGACGCCGGTCATCCCCACGCGCGGCTCTGTCGGGGCCAGCGGCGATCTGGCTCCGCTGGCGCACCTCAGCCTGGCGCTGATCGGTGAAGGCGAGGCCTGGCATGCGGGCGAGCGCCTGCCCGCCGCCATGGCGCTGGAGCGCGCAGGGCTGGCGCCCATCACCCTTAAAGCGAAGGAAGGGCTGGCCCTCATCAACGGCACGCATGTGATGGAGGCGTGCGGCGCGCTGGCGCTGGCCGACGCGACCCGGCTGGCGCGCGCAGCTGAGGTGGCCGTGGCGATGAGCACCGAGGCGCTGCTGGGCAGCTACACTCCGCTCGACGCGCGCATCCATGCGCTGCGGCCACAGGCGGGGCAGGCGCGGACAGCGGCGCGGCTGCGGCTGCTGCTCGCGGAGAGTGAGATCAACCTCAGCCATGCCGATTGCGGGCGCGTGCAGGACCCTTACACCATTCGCTGCGCGCCGCAGGTGCTCGGCTCCGCGCGCGACGCGCTGGCCTACTGCGAGCGTGTCTTTGGCGATGAGATTGGCTCCGTCACCGACAATCCGCTGCTCTTCCCGGAGGATGGCGAGGCGCTGACGGGCGGCAACTTCCACGGGCAGCCGCTGGCCCTCGCGCTCGACATGCTGGCGATCAGCGTGACGCATGTTGCCAGTTTCTCGGAGCGGCGCGCGTACAACCTGACGGGGCCGCACGACTGGGATACCGGCGAGGGACATATCCCGCTCTTTCTGACGCCGGAGCCAGGCCTGAACTCGGGCTATATGATCGCGCAGTATGTGGCGGCGGCGCTGGTGAACGAGATCAAGGTGCTGGCCCATCCCGCGAGCATTGATTCGATCCCGACCTCCGCCGGGATGGAAGATTACGTCAGCATGGGCGCGACCTCGGCGCTGAAGCTGCGGCAGGCGCTGGACCTGGCCTGGCGCGTGATCGCCATCGAGCTGCTGCTGGCGGCGCAGGGACTCGACTTCCGCGCGCCACTGAAGCCGGGGAAGGGTGTGGCCGAGGCGCTGGCCGCCGTGCGCGGCGTGGCGCCGACCCTGCGCGAGGATCGCCCGCCCGCGCCAGACATCGAGGTGCTGGCGGCGGCGGTGCGCGCTGGCCTGCTCGACGACCTCGCGCCGGAGTCCGCGCTGGAGGAGGCGCCACATCGCCCGCACCGCGCCCACGGAGCCGCGCCGACCGCGCAGCCCAACGGACGCCGCCAGCCACGCGAGCAAGGCGCCGACCGCGCCGGACGTGGCCGCCATTGATGGCAAAAGGAAGAGGTTAGACATCATGGACGCTGGCAAGGTTACAGATGATCGCTTCGTACTGGAGATAGTAGCGGAGCACTTGCGCAGTCTCCATAATGATTGGACACCATTTATTGATGATGTTTCTCTTGCGCGTATGAGCAATGGACTGCGCGTATTACTGGTTGATGGTAATAGTGGGGGAGCATATTCGCGCGCTTGGCGATTGGCTGGATTCAAGAAAGAACCAGCAGTTATTGCGGCAGATTTGATAATGTGGTTTGGCGGCGTTGACCTAAATCACTTCCTATTTGCACAAGCCGGAGGCGCGGAGTGCAGCCCTAGATTCGCGCGAGATAACCTCAATCCTGAAGCACGAACTGGAATCGCCTCACACGTCTTTGGCGCTAATGAAGATCACTGGGAGAAAATAGCATCATCGGCACATAGTGCTCTCGAGTTGGGCGAGGTTTCTGAGTTTGGCCCATTTAAGCGGCGCTATTTGTTAAGTGAGTACCTTACATCGCCAAGTTTCATTTTTAGAGGCGAATATCTTAGCCGACGCACGGTTATCAAATACGCCGCAAACAAGCTCGGTGGCACTCATTTGGATACTAAGAGAGATGCCAAGGAACAAGGGATGTTAGACTTGATAAACGTATCCTATGGGACGTTAGGCAAGCCTGCGGTGTACTTTGAACTTCTTTCAATTGGACAGGCTATCGCCCGATCAGAAGACGCGCGAACATTCCGAGCATACGTGGATGCGTTGCCACCGCGACCGTCTCATTGACCGCTCCGATAGTTTAAGCAGTTCAAAGGTTAGATTAGAAAGAACGAGTAGCTCCCATGATATTGTCGGATCGCGATATCCATGCGCGCCTGGAGAAGGGCGACATCATCATCATGCCCGCGCCGGATCTGGATGCGCAGCTTCAGCCAGCCTCGCTGGACCTGCGGCTGGGCTACGACTTCCAGACCTACAACTACACCCGCCAGGCGCTGATCGATCCCGCCGACCCGACGACCTTCGAGCAACTCACCAGCCTGACGCAACTGCGGGATGGCGAGCGATTCCTGGTGCATCCCGGTGAGTTCGTGCTGGCGACCACGCTAGAGCGCATCGAGATTCCCAATGATCTGCTGGCGCGGCTGGAGGGCCGCAGCAGCATCGGGCGGCTGGGCATCGTCATCCACAGCACGGCGGGCTACCTCGACCCCGGCTTCCAGGGGCAGATCACGCTGGAGATCAGCAATCTGGGGCGCATCGCCGTCGCGCTCTATCCCGGCATGCGCATCTGCCAGATCGCCTTCGAGGAGATGAGCTCGCCCGCGCGCGCCGCCTATGGTGAGCGGCATGGGTCAAAGTACCAGGGCCAGACAGCCGCCACCGCCAGCCGCCTCTTCGAGGACAACGAGTTCCGCAAGCGGTCGTAGACGCCCGCCGCGCCTACTCCTCCGCCTGCTCCAAAGTCGCCGCCAGCACCTTGTGTGGCTGCCACGCCACCTGCTCCACGCTCCACGCTACGATGCCCAGAAAGCGGCCATCAGCGGAATACGCGCGAGCCAGTATTCCCTCCGCTCCCCTCTCCCGCCGCGCGGGGGAGGGGCTGGGGGAGGGGGCCGCAAACCGCAGCAACTGCCCATTGCGCATGCGCCCCTCGCTGGCCTCGCCCAGGATCAGCGCGCGCCAGTCGAGCAAGGCCTCATCCGCCGCGAAGAGATGCTCGCGCCACACTTGGGGCTCCAGCGCGGCCTCCAGTTCCTCCAGCGTGATCGCCTGCGCCAGCGTGAAGGGGCCGCTACGGGTACGGCGCAGCGCGGCGAGGTGCGCGCCGGGGCCAAGGCGTTGGCCGAGGTCGTACGCCAGCGAGCGAATGTATGTCCCCTTGCCACACTCCACATCCAGCGTCAGATCGGGCGACTCCCAGGCGACGATGCGCAGCTCGTCAATCCGGATGTGGCGCGGCTCGACCTCCACTGCCTCGCCCGCGCGGGCCAGCGCATAGAGCGGCCTGCCTCCGCGCTTGATGGCGGAGTAGATCGGCGGTAGCTGCTCCTGCTCGCCGAGGAAGCCGGGCAGCGCGGCGGCGATCCGCTCCAGGGTCAGTCCCGCCACCGGAGCCTCGCGTGTCACCTCGCCCTCACGGTCGTAGGTGGTCGTCTCAATCCCGAAACGGATGGTCGCGCGATAGGCCTTGCCGCTCTCGCTCAGGTATTCCGCGATGCGCGTGGCCTGCCCTAGCAGCACCGGCAGCACGCCCGTCGCCGCCGGGTCGAGCGTTCCCGCATGCCCCACGCGCTTCTGCCGCGCCAGTCGCCGCACACGCGCCACGACATCATGCGAGGTCATCCCCTCGGCCTTGTCAATGACGAAAATCCCATCCATGCCAGCCGTCCTACTCGCTATAGCGCCCGCTGCGGCGCCCCGCTCCGCATGATACCGCGTTGGCGGCAAGATGGGGGAAAATCGCTGGACTGTGATAAGCTGTCCAGCGGTACAATGTGAGCGGCAACAATGCCCGCGCGACTGTCGCCACGAGAAAAGGATGCGCAATGGTCACCCTACGCCCAATGACAGAGCCAGAGTACGACGCATTCTTAGTGATGCTAGACACGGACTATGCCGCCGATGTCTCCCGAGCCGAGGATTTGCCACTGGAAAAAGCGCAGGCGGATGCCATCGCGCAGACAGCCCAGTTGCTTCCCCAGGGCTTCCTCACACCCGACCACTCCTTCTGGCGGGTTCTGGCGGAAGATGGGGCGGCGGTTGGCTCACTCTGGGTCAATCACAAACCCGCCCAGCGCCGCGCATTCGTCTACGACATCGAGATTGATGAGGCGCAGCGGGGCAAGGGCTACGGCGAGGCGGCGATGCGCGCGCTGGAGGAGACGCTGCGCCCGATGGGCGTGACGCACATCGGCCTGAGCGTCTTCGGCTTCAACACCACCGCCCGCGCGCTCTACGACAAGCTGGGCTACAACGTCGTCGCCACCCACATGCTCAAGCGCATCGGCGAGGACACCTGAGACGAGACGCGATGGGAAAGAACACGTCCGCAAATATCACCCCTTCTCAAGCAGACTATCGCGCTTTTCTGTACGTTTTTCGGTGCGCTCTTCCGGATTCTCACTGGAGCCTGGCGCGCCTCATCAGTATGCTTGCGATGAATGACACACCCTCTCTTACACTTTTCGGCACGAAACGGAGCCGCTCATGGCGCTCACCGACCTCGCCGCGACTACCTGGGGAGCCAGCCTGACCTGGGCGGAGGCGGCGCTGGCGCGCGCGGGATCGCCATCGCCCCAACTCGACGCGCTCACGCTGCTGATGCGCGCCACGCAGACATCGCAGATACTGCTGCTGGGCGAGCCACAGCATGCGCTAGCCCCCGCCGAGCGCGCGCGCTACGTCGCCTGGGTGGCGCGGCGCGCGGAGGGCGAGCCGGTAGCGTACATCACGGGCCACAAGGCGTTCATGGGGCTTGATCTGCTGGTTGATCGGCGCACGCTGCTGGTGCGGCCCAGCACACAATGGCTGGTCGAGGCGGCGCTGGAAAGCGTGCGCCACCGCCCAGAAGCGGAGGACGGCGCCGGGCTGCTGGCGGCGGATATCGGCACAGGCTGTGGCGCGATCGCGCTGGCGCTGGGCGCGCTGGAGCCGCGCATCCGCCACATCTACGCCGTAGACATCTCCGCCGACGCGCTGGAGGTGGCGCGCGCAAATGGCGCCCGCTATCGGATGGACACCCTGATGAGCTGGCTCGAAGGCGATACGTTGGAGCCGCTGCCTGAGCCAGTTGATCTGATCGTCGCCAACCTGCCCTATATCCGCGACGAGCTTACCGCAGCCGCGCACGAGACGCTGCGCTATGAGCCTGGTCTGGCGCTCTTCAGCGGCCCGGACGGACTCGATCACATCCGCAAGCTGGTCGCCCAGGCGCCAGCGAAGCTGCGCCCCGGCGGCGTCCTCGCCTTCGCGCTCGACGACACACAGCGCCCGGCGGTGGAGGCGCTGATCGCCGCCACGCTGCCACAGGCATGCATCGCCTTCGGGCCAGCCACCGTGGGCGGAGACCACTACGTCATCGCCCAGATGCCAATACCTTCAGGAGGAGAGGAGTAGCACGCATGAATGAACCAGGCAGTCCGCTGTTCGAAGGGCCGACCGATCCTGTAAGCGGCATGGATAAGGTGGTTACGCCGGGAACCGATCCTGTCAGTGGCATGGATAAGGTGGTTACGCCGGGAACCGATCCCGTCAGCGGTATGGCCAAGATAGAAACGCCAGGGACTGATCCCGTGAGCGGTATGCCAACCGTAAAGCCGCCTAATCCCAATTTTCTGCCCGCCGTGCAGAACAACGCCTTGCCCGCTGTGCAACGTGTGGGGCGGGCGTGCGCAACACGATCATCATCGTCTGCATCATCGCTGTGGCGCTGATCGGTGGTGGTTTTGTCTTCCTGTCGTCCCAGCCCGGCGCGACTGGCAGCAACACGATTCCAGTTACGCCTGGCGTTATCCAGCGGCAGCGCCAGATTCAGGTTTACAAATCTGCCAAAGAGCAGATGACGACCTCTGGCAATGCGTTCTGTGCCGCCGACGGCTCACAGGGCGCGCTCGATGAACGCCTCGTGGGGGGAGGCTTTACCGCCGACGACGATCATGGCAATCTGGTCGCAGCGCAAAGCGCCTATCCACACGGAAGCGGTGACTGGTATGGAAACTTCCTTCCCCAGAATCAGGGGCACACCGCGACCGTGATCGCTGCCTGCCTGCGCAAACCCGCTGCTTTCTTCAATGGGCTGCCGAGTTTCGATAGCGTGCAGTCGCATCCAATGAACGCCTCGCACAACGATGGGGCGCAGACTAGCGCGGTCGCGGTGGCCGCCTGCCCGGCGGGTGAGGCGATCCTTGGCGGGGGCTATCTCTCGGCGTATTCCGGTGGCGGTGTCTACTCGATTGACGCCTCCTATCCCGCCTACGCGAACGGCGTTGGCGAGTGGAATGTCGCGTTCCATGTTGACCCGACGAATGGTCTCCAGCGCGTCCAGGTGACCGCCTACGCAATCTGCGCGAAGGGACTTACCACCCACCTGGAGCATAAAGCGATCGCGGGCATCGCCACACGGAAGAATCCGTATACGCAGGATTCGCTGACCTGCGCGAGTGGCGAACTGCTCACCGGCGGCTATCAGATCACCGCGTCACCCTCGCTGGTCGGCGTCAGCGATGACTCCCCGCTCAACGACATCACCAGAAGCGAGGCGAACGGCAGCGTTGTCCAGAACTGGTACGTGGCGGTCGCCTCGTCAGGCTGGCAGGCGCATGTCAGCCCTGGCCAGATTTGGGTCACCTGCCTGGATGCGCCAGGGAGCGCAACACCGACCACGCAGCCTACCGCGACCGCGCACGCGCCGCGTCCTACCAGCACGCCAAAACCTCGACCAACGGCGACGCCCAGGCCGAGGCCGACCAACACGCCAGTCGCGTCGTGCGTCAGCCTCTACAGTGGCACGGGAACGATGACCGTGGACAACACCTACCTCAACGTGGACAGTTCCACCGGCATCGGGCACATCCTGTCTGGAGCGCAGGCGCAATGGGATACGAGTACCACGATCACTCCTGTGAACGGCGCGGCGTTCGCTAACCTGGGCAAGATCGGCGCGAGCGGCTTCAATGGCGTCACCTGCGCGAAGCTCAAGAGCGCTAGCTACACCGCAAGCAAGATAACTGTTGCCAGCGATGAAGTGTTCCTGGTCAGGACGGCCACCGGGCAGTACGCCAAAGTCCTGATTACGCTAACACCGGGCACTCCCAGCCTGACGCTGACGTGGAAGACCTATAAATAGCGAGTCAGTTCGCGAGGAACCCCAGCGACGCCACTACTGGACGCGGAGAGCGTGTCTGGTGGCGGCGTCGCATCCGCCAGCCATGCGCAAGCGACCATCCCACAGGGCTATCCGCCGACGACGCCGTGCCCGCATCGGCTACAATAGCCAGGTGTGCGCGGCGCACACAGAAGCGAGGCGAACCCAGAGGAACAGACATGGCGACAACCGTGGGGGAACGTGTGCGCGTGCGCGGGATACGCGGGATGGTGGCGCGGATGAACGGCTTTGGCCAGACACGCGGCTCGGCGCTGCTCACCCTGGTCATCGCGAATGCGCTCTGGGCAGGCACCTACACCGCCGGCAAAGTCGCCCTCCGCTACCTGAACCCCGTCGAGTTGAACGCGCTGCGCTTCCTCATCGCCGCGCTCGTGATGTCGCCCGCGCTCATCCGTGGCTGGCGAGGCATCCCGCGCGACCGCCGCTCGCTGGCCACGCTCGCCATGCTGGCGCTACTCGGCTTCGTGCTGAACAAAGCCTTCGAGTACTTCGGGTTGGAACTCTCCACCGCCTCCGATGTGGCGCTGCTCATCTCCACTGAATCGCTCTTCACCGCGATTCTCTCGTGGACCTTCCTGCGCGAAAAGGTCACGGGGGCGGGAATCGCCGCGCTGGGCATCGGCATGGTGGGCGTCTATCTGATCGTCGAGCGCGGCTTTCTGCCCAGCCTTGGCGGCCCCGCGGGCGGTGCGCGCATTCTCGGCGATCTGCTGGTGATCTTCTCGCTGCTGCTGGAATCGGGCTATACCATCCTGGGCAAGCGTGCGCTGACACAGATGCCGCCACTGCTCTTCACCGCCGCCACACTGACGGGCAGCCTCTTCGTCTGGCTCCCGGCGGGCGCCGTCTCGGTGGCGCGACTGGGGCTGCCACACCTGCCACTGGTGGGTTGGCTCGGTGTCATCTACATGGCGCTGATCGCGACCGTGCTGGGCTATTGGCTCTGGTTCCGTGCGCTCAACGTGGTGGACGCCTCAACCGCCGCGCCCACGCTCTTCATCCAGCCGCTGCTCGGCGCGGCGCTGGGGGTCTGGCTGCTGGGCGATAGCCTCACCTGGGCGACCTGGCTCGGCGGCGGCCTGATCTTCGCCAGTCTGCTGCTGGTGATGCGCCGCGAACGCCGACGCCCCGGCCCCAGGGATATCGGCGAGACGCTGATCGAGTTGGGAGAATCAGCGCCATGAGGGCGCACACGACAAGGAGGGTAGCGCAATGTATGTAGCGACAGCGCAGGTGACAATTCGCCTCTTCGAGAGTCATTCGCTGAAGGACAAGCGGCAGGTGACACGCTCGGTGCTGGCGCGCGTGCGCGACAAGTTCGCGGTCGCCGCCGCCGAGGTGGGCGACCTGGAGAGCTGGAATCTGGCGCGGCTGGGCATCGCCAGTGTCAGCGGCGATGCCAGCCACGCGCAGGAAGTCGTCGAGAACGCCGTCCACTACATCGAGGAGTCGCGCCCCGATGTCGAGATCACCGATGTCGCCTATGAGGTCATCACGCTGGAGTGAGCGCCTCCCGCCGCTCGCGCCACGCGCTGTAGCCGCCCTCGTAGCTGACCACCTCGCCATCGCGCACCTCCAGGATGCGGTCGGCGATGCGGTCCAGGAAGTAGCGGTCGTGCGAGATGGCGATCACCGTGCCATCGTAGCCTTCCAGCGCCGCCTCCAGCGCCTCGGCGGATTCGATGTCGAGGTGGTTGGTCGGCTCATCCAGCACCAGCAGATTCGCGCCGCCCAGCATCAGCAGCAGCAGTTGCAGGCGGCTGCGCTCGCCACCGCTCAGCCGACGCGCGGGCTGCCGAGCCTGCTCATAGGTGAAGAGGAAGCGGCCAAGCTGCGCCATCGCCTGATTCTCGTAGCCCGGCTTCACCTCGCGCACGATCTCGATGGGCGTCTTGTCGAGGTCGAGTGTCTCCTCGCCCTGCGCGAAATAGCCTGGCGTGACGCTCGGCCCCAGCCTGCGCTCGCCCTCCGTCAGCGGCAGCTCGCCCAGCAGCGCCTTCAGCAGCACGCTCTTGCCCGCGCCGTTCGCGCCGACTACGCCGACGCGCTCGCCCCGCCGCACCAGCAGATCCACCCCCAGCAGGACGATCCGCTCGCCAAAGACGACGCTCGCGCCGCTTAGCTCCGCGACACGCTGGCCGCTACGCTCGTGGGCGCGCAGGGCCAGCGCCATGCTGCGCCGTTGCAGGACAGGGCGCTCCACCTTCTCCATGCGGTCGATCTGGCGCTGCTTGTTGCGCGCCTGCTTGATGTGCCGCTCATTCACGACGATGCTGGCCCAGAGCTTGAAGCGCGCGATGGCCTCCTCCAGGCGGGCAATCTCTTTCTGCTGGGCGACGAAGCGCTCCTGCTGGCGTTGCAGCGCCAGTTCGCGCGCGACAGTGTAGGCGGAGTAGGCGCCCGGCCAGAGCGTGATGGCGCCTTTGTCCAGCTCGGCGATCTCCGTCACCGTCTCGTCGAGCAGGTAACGGTCGTGCGAGACGATGATGACCGCGCCCGCAAACTCGCCGACGATGCGCTCCAGCAGCGCGCGCCCCTCCAGGTCGAGGTGCGTCTCTGGCTCGTCGAGCAGCAGGACATCGGGGCGCTGCGCCAGGCAGACCGCCAGCGCTGCGAGCTTGCGCTGCCCCCCGCTGAGCGCGCTCAGGGGCGCCTCGATGACGCTCTCCGCCAGGCCCGCGTCTCGCAGCAGCCGCCGCGCCTCGCCCGCGAATCCGGCGCCGCCCAACTCATCGTAGCGCCGCAGCAGGCGCTCCTGTCGCGCCAGCACGCGCTCCATCTGGCGCATATCGGCGATGACCACTGGCCGCGCGAGGTCGGTCTCCACGCTGGCTAGCTCATCTTCGATGGCGGCGAGGTCGGGGCGGCTCGCCAGCGCCAGTTGCAGCGGGGTGCGCTCGTCGTCGGCGATGCGCTGCTCCAGATAGGCGACACGCAGGTCGCGCTGGCGGCTGATCTCGCCGCTGTAGTCGTCGTCCAGTCCGGCGAGCAGACGCAGCAAGGTGGATTTGCCCGCGCCGTTGGGGCCGATCAGTCCAATTCGCGCGTCATGCTGGACGACCAGATCGAGCTGATTCAGCGTCAACCGACCGCCGTATGATTTTGTGACACCATGCGCATTGAGCACAATCATGGGGAGATGACTCCTGACTGTGACGCGGTGGACGGGGAGAGCGCGGGGACTGGCGGTGGCTCGCACAGAGCGGCGGAGATGGCGCAAACGGCGAGGCGGTCGCAGGCCCTCGCTCTGGCCCACGACCGCCGCTCATTTCTATCCAGACGCCTCAGGCAGTGGCGTATCCACTCCGATGAGGGGTAAGAGCAAGCAGGCTGCATTTGGGCGCAGTGAGGCCAGGCCCCGCGAACACATCGCTACCCTTCACTGCGCGCGTGCTGTAGAAATAGCCTACTGGCAGCATCTCGCTTGCTCCTGAATATCCCTGGCAAGTAGCGCCAGGGCGTTGCGTGCGCAGCATACCACAGGCGCAGCAGCGTGTATACCCGCGCGGCGCCGGATTCGGTGGAATGATGTAACGGCCCCGAAGGTGATAGTCCTCACGATTCGCCTTTTTGTGTAGCGGATTGATGTGTCTCTCGTATACCATAGAAGCGTTCAGTTGGAGGCGCGCATTGCAGGAGAGAGCAGATGAGCAGTTCGCCAGTCGCTCCGCCACCCTACACCGGAGGCGGAGTCGTCAGCCCACCGCCCTATTACGCGACACTGGTCATCCAGGGGCCAGCCTGGCGTAGTCGCTTCGCGCATGGCAACCAGACGCCACTCTTCCGGCCAGAGACACATATTGGCAAGCTCGCATCCAACGACATCATGATCTCCGACCCCTACGCCTCGCGCTTCCATGCGGTCATTCGCTGGTCGCCGCAGGGTTATATCCTCGAAGATCTGCGCTCGACCAACGGCACGTACGTCAATGGCCAGCGTATCACCGGGCCGACGCTCCTCCTCCCCGGCCAGACCATTCGCATTGGCCAGACACAGATGACCTTCTACGCGCTCCAGGGGCAGGGAGCGCGCGCGGCCACGTTCGCGCCGTCACCCGCGCCGATGACTCCCGCGCCGATGGCCGCCACGCACGCGACGTTTCAGCATGTCGATCGCGCGCTGCCCGCTGGTCAGGGCATCGGTGGCTGGCTGGGGCTGGAGTGGCGCAAGCACTACTGGAAGGTGCTGCTGATTGGGCTGATTCTGCTCGTTATTTCCGAGAGCCTGCTCTATGGCTCATGGGGCGATGTGGCGCTGCTGCTCGTCATCCCCATCGCCTCCGCGCTGATGCCCGTCACCTTTTTCATCTACTGCTGGGATAGCGACTATCTCGCTGACATGCCCCGCTGGATTCCCTGGGGCGCCTTTATCAGTGGCGCGGCGCTGGGTGTCACGCTGGCCTTCATCCTCGAACAGCTCTTCGTCAATGGTGATTCACTCACCACGGCGATGACAATTGGGCTGATCGAGGAGAGTTGTAAAGCGATAGCGGTCATCTTTTTCCTGCTCAACCGCAAGCTGCGCAGCGAGATCGATGGCATCATTCTCGGCGCCGCCGCTGGCGCGGGCTTCGCCACCCTCGAAACGATGCTCTACGCCACCTCCGCCTACTTCAATGCCTTTAATGACGGCGGCGGCGCCGCGTCGGTCAATTCGACGCTGCTGTGGCGCGGCCTGCTCGCCATCTTCGGCCACGTCACCTGGACGGCGATTGTCGCTGGCGCGGTCTGGCGCGACCGGGGGCAGAGCAGATTCCGCCTGACCTTCGGGGTGATCCTGGCGTTCCTCATCGCGGTCACGCTCCACGGGCTGTGGGACGGCGTCCCGATTTTCGGCACACTGATCGCAGCGGTCGTGGGCCTCTGGCTGATGCGCTTCTTCCTGCGTGAGGCCGTTGCCCGCGAGAAACTCAGCGTCTATGCGCCGCCACCACCACCGCCGCCACTGGCGCAGGCGCTCATCACCTATCTGTTCCACCCGTTCCGCGATCCTGTGCCACGGCCAGCCGCGCCGCCCGCTGGAACCTTCAGCGGCTCGTGGCAGATCGCGCATCCCGCTGTGGCGGCATACACTCCGCAACCCAGCGCCGCGCCGCCAGCCTATGGCCCGCCAGCGCCACGGCTCTGCGTGAATGGCCATGCGACCAGCGATCCACAGGCGCGCTTCTGTCGGGTCTGTGGCGCGCCACTGGGAGGGTAGCCCGCCGCATGGCGCATGTGGGATGTACAATGCAGCCAGGCGCCAGGATGAGCGCCACAGAAGGAGAAGCGCGATGGCGAAAAAGCCCGGACAGCCGCAACGGTCGCGACAGCCGCAACAGCCAACCAAGCCAAGCCAACCTACCCAGGCCGCCCAGGCCGCCCAGCCAGGCGATAGCGGCGCGCAGGATGTGCCGCTCGATCAGCAGAACATCCCGGCGGAACTGCCCGCCGAGGCCCGCGAGCGGCTCGCCGAGGAGCGTGGTGGCGAGGGCAGGCGGCGGCTCTTCACCAGCGACCTCTCCGTCAACGAGCTGGCGCTGATCCATGAGGCGGGTTTCGAGCCGGTCGGCATGGTCGTCGGCTCCAGCGTCTACCATGTTGGCTGGCAGCCGACCGCTGGCGGCTATGGCGGCTTCGGCATTGGCTATGTCTATCAGGATCAGGAGCTTGACACGCTCACCGCCGCGAAGTACCAGGCCCGCGAGCTGGCGATGTCGCGGATGGAGGCCGAAGCGGACGCGCTGGGGGCCGACGGCGTGGTCGGCGTGCGGCTGACGGTGGGGCAGTTCGAGTGGGGCGCCGAGCTGGCGGAGTTCATGGCGGTGGGCACGGCGGTGCGCCTGCGCAAGGGCGGCGCTGGCGCGGGGACGAGCTTCCGCACGAAGTTTGGCAAGCCCTTCACCAGCGACCTCTCTGGCCAGGAGTTCGCCACGCTGCTGAAGTCGGGGTTCCGCCCGCTGGGGCTGGTGATGGGCGTCTCGGTCTACGCCGCCTACCAGAACGGCTACGAGTTCCAGATGATTTCCGGCTGGAGCTTCGGCTGGACAGGCATGAGCGGCGGCATGGGCAGCTACAACCAGGAGGTTCAGCACTTCACCGACGCGATGTACGCCACGCGCAACCTGGCGATGGAGCGGATGCAGCGCGAGGCGAGCGAGCTTGGCGCCGAAGGTATTGTGGGCATGCGCGTCGAGGTCGCGCCATCGCTCTCGAAGAATGATCCGGAGTTCTGGGAGGAGCTGAACGAGCGCGACGCGGGCATGGCGGCCAACCACTGGCGCACCTTCCTCGTAGACATGTTCGCAGTAGGCACGGCGGTCGCGCCGCTCGGCGCGGAGCAACCCATCGCGACGCCACAGATGATGATCTTCCTGGACAAGTAAACATGACAGCCACGAGCCGCGAGAGGAGATGCGCCTGATGGACGGTGACGACGATCAGATGGGAACCGGCATGCGGTTCGAGTTGTTCGCCGCCTCATTGCGCGCCGACGCCACCGACACCCTCGCGTTTCTGGAGGCGCTGGCGACGAAGCTGGGTGGCGCGCTGCCCCATCGCACGGAGATCAAGCGCGGCGGCGGCCTCTTCAGCCACACGCATCACATCCAGCATATCCTCGTGCGGCTGGGCGAGTGGGAGTATGCGCTGGAGGCCGGGGCTGATGGCTCGCTCGCGACCAGCCGCACGCATGCCGTGCGCGGCATCGCCCTCAAGAGCGAGCCACTCAGCCTCGATGAATGGATTTCTGAGCTTTCCTCCGAACTGGAAGAACTGGCGCGCACGAGTCAGCAAGACGAAGCCGCGTTGCGCCGCCTGCTCAGCTAGGCGAGCCGCGACCCTGAATGGGACACCCTGCCTGGGCAGGGACAGCCGCTGGGGATAACCGCCCCGGTTGAAGGAGAAACGAGACGATGCCACGGCAGACACAGGGACAGCAGGACATCCAGCCCGACCAGCAGTCGGCGCCTGTGGAGATGCCACAGCACGCGATCGAACGCCTGAAGCGGATGCGCGGCGGCGACGGCCAGCGCCCGCTCTTTACCAGCGATCTCTCGGTCAACGAGTTTCTGCTGGTGAAGGAGGCGGGATTCGATCCCGTGGGCATGGTGGTAGGGTCGAGCATCTACCATATTGGCTACCAGCGCTCGATGTTCAATGTCAGCCAGGAGTTGACGGTGCTCTCGCAGGCGATGTATAGCGCGCGCGAGCTGGCGATGTCGCGGATGGAGGCCGAAGCCGATGCGCTGGGAGCCGATGGCATCGTCGGCGTGCGGCTGGATGTCGGGCGCTACGAGTGGGGCGCTGATCTGGCGGAGTTCATCGCCATCGGGACAGCGGTGCGTTCGCGCGATGGCTCCAGCCACCGCACGAAGTTTGGCAAGCCCTTCACTAGCGACCTCTCCGGCCAGGACTTCCGCACGCTGCTCGCCGCTGGCTACCGCCCGCAGGGGATGGTGATGGGGAGCTGCGTCTACCATGTCGCCTATCAGGGGCTGGGGCAGTGGATGAAGACCGTCGGGCGCAACACGGAGATGCAGAACTACACCCAGGGCCTCTACGACGCGCGCGAGCTGGCGATGGAGCGGATGCAGGCGGAGGCGGAAAATCTCGGCGCCGACGGCATCACGGGCACGCAGATCAAAGAGTCAAGCCACGGCTGGGATAGCCATGTCATCGAGTTCTTCGCCGTCGGCACCGCTGTCGTGGCGATCAGCGACGACCACCAGATCACCCCGCCGCAGATGGTGCTGAGCTTGAACAGCTAGGTTCTGTTGAAGAATCCTCTAGAATCGCGGGATGGCTGATATTCGATTGAGCGACGACGATTGGCGCAAGATCCGGGAGTTCTTGCGCCAGGAGCCGCACGCCATCTGTGGCGCTGAAACGGACCTCGGTGGCGGGGGTGCCCGCCGCGCTCGCGTTGGGCGCCACGCGGCCCGCGTGATTGGCCACCAAGTCCACAGCGCGGGCGGCCGGGGCGAGCGCCCACCCCGGCACGACTGCGACCGCCAGCGAGATCACCTCACCGCGCCCCAGCGGGCAGTCGCCGCCATCCGCTCGCGCGCTCCGTCGTCGCCCTCGCCATCGGTTGAAGCGCCTTTCCCGCTCCGTATCGCTCACTGGACAACTCGCCACGCGAGTCACGCCAGTATAGCGTATCCAGACGCGCATTGCCGCTCATCCGGCGCGCGGGAGAAGCCCAGCGCTTGCGCCATTTGATGTAGACACACTGGCCAACGTGGCGGTGCGGTTGTGTGGCGCTCTGGCCATTCCTAACGCGCTGGTTTCCCACTATACTTCTTCCAAACCTCTTCCAAGCATGGTCCGCAAGCCGCAGTTCTGCACGGACAGGATCAACACGCACATCCCGCTCGTGAACGAGATGCCGCACGGCGGCTACAAGCAGAGCGGCTACGGAAAGGACATAGGATTGTATTCGCTCGAGGAGTACACGCAGATCAAGCACGTCATGGCCTCCCATGACTGACGCCGCGAAAGGCCCAGCCCTCAAGCTCGAGGCCGTTCGGAAGAACTACGGGCAGGTCGTCGTCGTTGATGGCATTGACCTCGTGGTCAACCGGGGTGAGTTTTTCACCCTGGTCGGACCCTCGGGATCGGGCAAGACCACGATGCTGCGTATGATCGCGGGGTTCGAGCGACCGGACTCGGGCCGCATCGAGCTGGCTGGCCGAGACGTCACCTTCATCCCTCCCTACCAGCGCGAGACCAACACCGTGTTCCAGGACTACGCGCTCTTCCCGCACATGTCGGTAGCGGAAAACATCGGCTACGGGTTGCGCATCAAAGGCGTGGCGCGGCAAATTCGTGACGAGCGGGTTCAGCGCGCGCTCGACATGGTTCGGCTCAGCGGACTCGGCGCCCGCCGCCCCAATCAACTGTCGGGCGGGCAGCGGCAGCGCGTCGCGCTGGCGCGCGCCGTGGTCAACGAACCCGAGGTGCTACTGCTCGACGAGCCGCTCGGAGCGCTGGACCTCAAGCTGCGCCAGGAGATGCAGATCGAGCTGAAGCAGATCCAGAAAGAGGTTGGCATCACCTTCGTCTACGTCACCCACGACCAGGAGGAGGCGCTTACCATGAGCGACCGCGTGGCGGTGATGTCAAGCGGCCGGATCCAGCAGATCGGTACCCCCGTGGAGGTCTACGAACAGCCCGCGACCGAGTTCGTCGCCGACTTCATCGGCATCTCCAATATCCTCCTCCGCGACGGCGTCCGCTTCGTCGTGCGGCCGGAGAAGATACGCATGCTGGCGGAAGGCGAGCCGGCCGATCTCGGCATGACCGTCGAGCCGGGGCGTGTCGAGCAGGTCATCTACGCGGGCATGACGACGCGCTACAACGTGCGCCTCGATCGCGGGGAGCAGTTGGTGGTCGTGCGTCAGAACATGGACGCTCAGGGCAACACCCAGAAGTTTGAAGGCCAGCCGATCCGCCTGGCCTGGACGGCGGATCACACGTATGTGCTCGACAAAGGGAAGGTTAGAAGTTGATGAGGCGGGGTATAACGTCCATAAAGCTCGGGAGTCTGGCGGCGGCGTCGCTGCTGTTGCTCGCCGCATGCGGTTCCAGTGCCGGCACAGTCAAGCCCACGACGCAGCAGCCACCGACGGCGAACATGAAGCCGCAAACCTCCATCGGCGCTGGCGAGGGTCAGTTGAACCTGATCCTGTGGGACGGCTACGCCGACAAATCGTGGGTTGACCCGTTCACCAAGGCGACCGGCTGCAAGGTCAACCAACACCCCGCCGGATCATCGGACGAGATGGTCAGCCTGATGAAGAACGGCGGCGGCGGGCAGTGGGACATGGTCTCGGCTTCCGGTGACGCGGATCTGCGCCTGATCTACGGGGGCGACGTCAAGCCCATGAACGTCAACCTGATCCCCGACTGGCAGAACTTCCAGGCATATTTCAAGAACCCGCCGTTCAACACGATCAACGGTGTGCACTATGGCGTCTCGCTCCAGTGGGGGCCGAACACGCTGCTCTACAACACCAAGACATTCCCCAACAAGCCGACCAGTTGGTCGGTTCTCTACGACTCCGCCTACAAAGGCAAGATCACGGTGCCCGACAACCCAATCCAGATCGCCGACGCGGCGCTCTACCTCAGCAAGACGCAGCCGAGCCTTGGCATCAAGGATCCCTACGAGCTGACGCAGCCGCAGTTCGACGCGGCAGTCAACCTGCTCAAGCAGCAGCAGCCGCTGATCAAGCAGTATTGGTCGCTCGCCACCGACGAGATCTCCCTGTTCCAGAACGGTGACGCCGTCGTCGGCGCGTCCTGGCCGTACCAGACGAACACACTCAAGGCTGCCGGCGCGCCGGTTGCCGATACCATCCCACAGGAGGGCGCCACGGGGTGGGCCGACTCGTGGATGCTGGCGACCAACGCTCCTCACCCCAACTGCGCCTACCTCTGGGCCAAGTGGGTGAGCACCGCGCAGGTGCAGGCCGAGCAGGCCCTGTCCTTCGGCGAGACGCCGGTAAACAGCAATGCATGCGCCGTGATGGACACCATGCAGGCTGGCTCGTGCGCGCTATACCATGCCGACCAGACCAGCAGCGCGTACTTCAGCACCATCGCTTTCTGGAAGACGCCGCTTGCGACCTGCGACAACGGAACCAACAACTGCGTGCCCTACGCGCAGTGGGTCGCCGCCTGGACGACGATCAAGGGCTAGCCGCATGTCCATCGAAACGATCCGACAGCCTCGTCCCAATGGCGCCGGGGCTGTCCGGTTTTCTGGCCTCCTGTGGCGCTTGCCGTGGCTGCGCCCCATGCTCCTTCTGACCCCGCCGCTGGCGTGGTTCGTGGTGATCTACTTCGCGTCTCTCGCGCTGCTGCTGATCACCGCCTTCTGGACGATCAACCCGTTCACGACCCAGATCGTCCAGCAGTGGAACCTCGACAACTTCCGGGTCATCCTGACGAACCCGACGTACTGGACGATCATCGGCCGAACCGTCCTCATCGCATTGTTGGTCACCCTCACTGATGCGGTACTCGCCTTTCCGCTCGCCTACTACATGGCCCGCGTGGCATCACGGCGCGTGCAGACGCTCCTGTTCGCCGCCGTGCTGCTGCCGCTGTGGGCGAGCTACCTTGCCCGCGTCTACTCCTGGATCCTGATCCTCAACCACAACGGCCTTCTGAACTGGAGCCTTCGATCAATCGGCCTGCCCCCCGCGAACATCGGCTACACCAACACCGCGATGTGGATCGTGTTTTCCTACATCTGGCTGCCCTTCATGATCATTCCGATCTACTCCGCGCTCGAACGGGTGCCCGAGTCGCTGCTCGATGCGGCAGCCGACCTCGGCGCCCGCAGATGGCGCGTCATGCTCGACGTGGTTCTCCCGCTGGTTCTGCCGGGCATAGTCGCCGGATCAATCTTTACGTTCTCGCTGACGCTCGGCGACTACATCACGCCGGTTCTGGTCGGCGGGGCAAGCTCCAACTTCATCGGCAACGTCGTCTACGCCAACATTGGCATCGCCAATAACGTGCCGTTCGCAGCCGCGCTGACCACGGTGCCGGTGGCGATCATGGTCGTTTACTTGACGATCGCCTACAAGCTGGGCGCCTTCGAGGCGCTGTAAAGGACGGAGGATTAACGATGGAAGGCGTCGGCGCTCGCATCTTCCTGCGCATCTGGACCGTCCTCATCATGCTGTTCCTGTTCATACCGATCCTCTTGATCTTCCTCTATGCGTTCAACACCTCGAATATCGAGAGTTGGCCCATTCCCGGGCTGACGCTCAAGTGGTTCAGCGCCACCTGGAACGACAGTAACGTGCGGTCGGCCCTGCTCGTGTCGCTCGAAGCCGGGTCCCTGGCGACGGCAATTGCTCTCGTCCTCGGCTCGTGCGCCGCGTTCGCGATCCACCGCACCCCGTTCTTCGGTCGCGAGGTGGTGAGCCTGCTTTTCATCCTGCCCCTGGCCCTGCCAGGCATCATCACCGGCATCGCGCTGAATACGTTCTTCAGCTTCAACAACATCACGCTGTCGCTCGCGACCATAGTCGTAGGCCACACCACCTTCTGCATCGTGGTCGTCTACAACAACGTAATTGCCCGACTTCGCCGCACGCAGGGATCGTTGATCGAGGCCGCCATGGATCTCGGCGCCAACGACCTCCAGGTGTTTCGCGACGTCACGCTGCCCCTGATCTCGACCGCAGTCGTGGCCGGCGCCATGCTGGCCTTCGCGCTGTCGTTCGACGAGGTCATCGTGACCACCTTCACTGCCGGCGCCCAGAGCACGTTGCCCATCTGGATCTTCGGCCAGATCCGCCACGGTCTCCTGCTCCCGGAGGTGAACGTCGTCGTGTCGTTCGTCATCCTGGTCACGATCATCCCGGTCGCCATCGCGGCTCGGCTCACAGGCGGCGGCGCCGCCCGCGTGCCAGCCGCCAGAACCTAGTCGGGAGTTGTGCTGGTTTTCAGTCGTGCTTGCCGAAAGCGCCCCGATTATTCGCGGTTCGTGACAAGCGAGCGACATGAGCCATGCTGGTGGTCAAAGCGCTGATTTCCCGCGTTGACAGCAAAGCAAATCAGCGACATTCCGCTATCCACAACTGTAAGGCCAGGCGACGGTCGAGGGCGCGAACACACCGACGCCCATCACATCCTGGGGGATCGGACGTGGTGGGCGTCGGTGTATGGAACTCCCGCTGGTTGAGGGCGGGAGAGAAGCCGCGCTTACTTTTGATAGGTCAGCAGTTGCACCAGGCCGCCCATCTCGCTGCCTGTCTGCCCTGGGTTCATCAGGTGCGAGAGGATGTGGCAGTGGAAGGGATAGACGCTGCCCAGAGCCGCCCAGGTGTAGAAGGTCACGTCATACGTCTCGCCGGGCGCGACGGGGAGCGTATCCTTCAGGTAGGGCGACGTGAGCATGTGGCCATCGGTGGCGATCACCTTGAAGGTGTGGCCGTGCAGATGCATCGGGTGCATGAAAGCCGTATCGGCGCCGATGAGACGCAGGCGCACCGTCTGCCCATGCTTCACGGAGATCGGCTGTGTATCGGGGAAGCTCTTGCCGTTGATCATGAAGTAGCCCGCGAGCTGGCTGATGATCTCGACCTGATCCACATCCACTTTCGGCTGGAGTGCGGCTTGCGCGCTGCCCGGGCGCGGATCCACCAGGAAGGCGCCATACATGCCGCCGCCCACCTGTGTCAGGTCGTCGTAGTGGCTGTGATACCAGTGCGTGCCGACATCGCTATCGAGGATGCTGAACGCATAGGTGTATGACTGCCCCGGCGCGATGGGCTTCTGTCCCAGCGGCGGCACGCCATCCACATCCGTCGGCACCTCGAATCCGTGCCAGTGCAGGCTGGTCGCCTCGGGCAGGTGGTTGATGATGGTGATGCGCACGCGGTCACCCGCCGTCACATGGATGACCGGGCCTGGCACTGTGCCATTCAGCGTCCACGCCAGCACTTTCGCGCCCTTGACAGGCGACCACATTACCTGCTGCGCCGTCATGGTGAAGTGCTTCGCGCCGTCCTGGTCGAGCGTATACGCCAGCGGCTGATTGCCGTACTGCTGGGTCGCGTCAGGCACATTGCCCTTGGCCGTCGAGCTGGACGACGACCCCATGTTCATTCCGGCCATCGAAGATGATGACGATGATTGCGAGGCGCTCGATCCACTGCCGCCACTCACGAACTGGCCCATCGCATAGCCCAGGGTTCCGGCGAGCGCGACCGCCAGCACGACGATCAACGTCAGCGGGACACTCAGCCGTTTCCAGATTTGCTCATCCCATATGCTGAACGTCCAGGACGCGCGCGTGTCGGTCGCGACCTGAGGCGCGGGGGCTGTCTGGGCGGCGGGCGCTGGTGGCGCCACTGGATCGTCTAGCCTCGGATCCGTTGTCATATCGGTGGCCATAACTGTTTTCTTCCCTCCATGCGCGCCAGCGTGTGCCGTGGAGGCTGACGCAGACTCTACAGTAGCGGCTGCGTCTCACGACTTCATCACAATGTCTCGGGTGATTCTCACGGGCGCGTCACGGGCGCTTGCCTGCCACACCACCCATACAGCGACGTGCTACACTGGCTGCGAGGCGCGTCATCCGCGACACACAGCGGCGACGCGGCGCATACCGACGACCCCTGACGAAAGGATCAGCGCGTGGCCAGCACGATTATCGAACTCGAAGGGCATATCATTGACTCGCTGATCCTGCCGCGTGTCTGGGGCGCCATCGAAGACGCGGGCGCGCACTTCCATGTGCTGGAGATGCGTGTGGGCGAGAGTGAACTGGAGGAGAGCTACGTCAAGCTGGAGGTCAGCGCCGAGAGCGAGGAGGCGCTAACCGCGCTCATGGGCGAGCTGCAGCGCATCGGCGCCGTGCCCTTCATCGAGCGCGACGCCCGGCTGGCTCCCGCGCCGCAAGATGGCGTCCTGCCCGACGACTTCTACTCCACCTCCAATCTGCCGACCTTTGTGCGTATCGCGGAGCAGTGGGTCGAGGTCGCGCATATCGAGATGGATGTCGCCATCGCCGTTGACGCCGCGCAGGGTACGGTGCGCGCCTGCCCGATGCATGCTGTGCGCGCGGGCGAGATGGTGGTGGTGGGCTACGACGGTGTGCGTGTCGAGCCGCTGGAACGCCCGCGCCAGCGCGAGGCGTTCGGCTTCATGCAGAGCGCCGTCTCCTCGGAGCGCGCCAAGGCGCTGGCCATCGCCGACGTGGCGCAGGCGATGCGCGAGTGCCGCGAGCGGGGCGGCAAGACGCTCTTCGTGCTGGGGCCAGCCATCGTCCACACGGCGGCGCGGCAGTACATCGCCTCGCTCATCCGCAAGGGCTACATCCAGGTGATCTTCGGCGGCAACGCGATCATCGCGCACGATGTCGAGGCGGCGCTCTTCGGCACCTCGCTGGGCGTTGACCTCAAGACGGGGCAGCCGGTGGAGCATGGCCACCGCAACCACCTCCGCGCGATCAACACCGTGCGCGGCGCTGGCTCGCTGGAGGAGGCGCACGCGCGCGGCCTGCTGGGCGATGGCATCATCGCCTCCGCGCTGGAGCATGGCGTCGAGGTCGTGCTGGCTGGCTCCATCCGCGATGATGGCCCGATGCCCGGCGTCATCACCGACAGCATGCGGGCGCAGGACGCCATGCGCGCGGCCTGCCAGGGCGTGGAGGTGTGCGTGATGGCGGCCTCGATGCTGCACGCCATCGCCACGACGAATATGCTGCCCGCCGTGGTCAAGTGCGTCGTGGTGGACATCAACCCCGCCGTCGTCACGAAGCTGGCCGACCGTGGCGCCGACCCAGGCGATGGGCCTCGTCACCGACATCGAGCTGTTCCTGCGCGAGCTGGACGCCTCGCTGTGACGGCATCGAATCGAATGAGCACCTCGGGCGGTATCGCTGGATCATTGAGCGCACGCTGTCCTGGCTCAATCGCTTTCGCCGCCTCATAGAGCGCTACGAACGCTGATATCCACCAGGCCTTCCTTAGCCTGGGCTGTGCGCTCATCTGCTGGAAACAGTTACAAGCAGCAGACGACTTGGCTGTCGCGATCTCGGCGTAGTTGCCAAATCATGAGAGGATGATAGATGGAGCATATCAGCAAAGCACAGGTGTATCATCTGCTCTACCTGGCTCTTCTCGACCTACGCGCCGAAGGGCACAATGCGGAGAATCGTTTGGTGTTCCTCCTCGCTGATCTTTTCCACAACATCCCGCTGCAACTTGATCGAGTAGATCGCGGTGACCTTGCGCCGGAGGACATTCTCCGCTGGCTGCGCATTCGTGCCCTCGGAACCCCAATGGAAGCCTGGTTGAATCTGCGCTTGCAGGCGGTTACGACGGATAGGCAAGATGATCAGGATACCCCTCAGCAGGATGGCCTTCCTGATGGTGGAGAGTCTTATTAATTCTTTGCCATCGACTCGCAAGCAGCAGATAAGCGAAGAGGGCGGTATTGTTAGGCGCACTAAACATCATAAGGCCGATACAATCGGGATCCGTGGTGGCGCCTTCAGGGGCTTCAGCCCCAGTCGTCCCGTGCGCCGGCCTTTATGCAGTTTAACTCGTTGATTAGGTAATGGTTCGCGTCGGTTGGCTGGCGATTGAAATCTCGCCTGAAGGCGGCTGGCGCCGCCACGAGACCCGCCGACGCGGGTCCAGATGCGGGTCCACGCAGGCGGACCTTGTGGGCCGAGAGGCCCTTCAGGCGCGGTTTCAACCGCTGGCCCCGCGCATCTCACCATTACCAGAAGAACGAATTAAACAGCATCAAGGCCGCGAGGCGTCACCCGCCCGCGCGCTTCGGCCCGCGCAGGATAGCCCGCGCCAGGTGTAGCTCCTCGTAGCTCACCGCGTCGCCCAGCGCGTCCTTGATGGGCTTGAGCGGCATGTTGGGGTCGCCCAGCCGCTCGAACTCCGCCGCGATCTGGCGCAGGCGCTCGGCGGAGAGCAGGCGGTCAACGTCCACCTCCTCGCCCGCGCTGACGGCGTCGGCGAGATGGCTGGCGATGGTCGAGGGCGCGAGGTTGCGCTGCGCGGCGATCTCCGCGACGCTCAGCCCTTCGCGGTAGAGGTCGAGGGTCAGGCGCGCGGTGGGAATCTTCGCGGCGGCGCGGTCGCGGCGGCGCTCGTCCAGGCTGCGGCGCGTGGCGCGCTCGTCCGCTGCGGGAGCAGCGTCGCCCTCTGGCCACGGCTCCAGCCCGCGCTCATCGCAGAACGCCGCGACCGCGCGCCCGAATGGCCCGGCGAAGTTCTCCGCCTTGCTCGCGCCGACGCCAGGAATGCGGAGGAACTGCGCCTCGGTCACGGGGCGGCGTGTGGCCATCGCGCGCAGGCTGCCATCGGCAAAGATCATGAACGCCGGGACATGCGCCTCCTCGGCTAGCTCACGGCGCAGGATGCGCAGCCGCTCGAAGAGCGCGTGGGCGTCGGCGTCGAGTGGCGCCGCATAGGCGTCGGCGCGGGACTGGCGCGGCGGCGTGCGCGGGCGGGCAACCTCGACCCGCCGCTGGCCGCGCAGCACCTCCCATGCAGCGGGCGTCAGGCGCACCGTGGGATAGGTAGCCCGACTCGGCGTTCTCGGTCAGCAGCCCCTCCGCCAGCAGCGCATGCGCCAGGCGCCGCCACTCCTCCGCGCTCTGCTCGGCGCCGATGCCATAGACCGATAGCTCATCGTGCCGCCGGTCGAGAATCGCCTGGGTGCGCGCCCCGCGCAGCACCGAGACGACGTAGGCGATGCCAAAGCGCTGGTTCGTGCGCGCCACGGCAGAGAGCAGCTTCTGCGCGTCCACGGTGCGATCTTCGCGCTCAGTCGGGTTCAGGCAATTATCGCAGGCGCCGCAATTCTCCTCCGCCAGCGTCTCGCCGAAGTAGGCCAGCAGCCCGCGCCGCCGACAGCCGCCATCCATCGCCCAGGTCAGCACCCGCTGGAACTGCTGGCGGGCGATGCGCTGCTGCTCCTCGTCGCTCATCTCGTTGATGAAATACTCGACTCTGGCGCGGTCGCCCACTGAGTAGAAGAGCAGGCAGCGCGCAGGCTCGCCGTCGCGTCCGGCGCGCCCCGACTCCTGATAGTAGCTCTCCAGGTTGCGCGACGTATCCATATGCGCCACCAGCCGCACATCAGGCTTCGAGACGCCCATCCCAAAGGCGACGGTGGCGACGAGTGTCGTCGTCTGGTCGCGGATGAAGGCGTCCTGGTTGCGGATGCGCTCCTGTGGCGAGAGGCCAGCGTGGTAGGGCGCCGCGCGGATGCCATCGTCCACCAGCTTCGCGCAGAGCGAGTCCACGCCATTGCGCGAGAGGCAATAGATGATGGCTGGCGCGTCGGGATTCTCGCGCCGCAGCTCGCGCAGGACGGCGAGCAGCTCAGCGTAGGATTGCTTGCTCTTCTGGCGCACATCATAGAGCAGGTTGGGGCGGTTGAAGCTGGCGACATGGACGAGCGGCTCGCGCAGCCGTAGCTGGCTGAGGATGTCGCCGCGCACGCGGTCGGTCGCGGTGGCCGTCAGCGCCAGCATCGGTATCCCCGCGAACCGCTCGCGCACCCGGCCGATCTGGCGGTATTCCGGGCGGAAGTCGTGGCCCCACTCCGAGACGCAGTGCGCCTCATCCACCGCGAAGAGGGCGATGCCACGCTCGCGCTGCATCGCGTCGAGCAGCGCCAGGAAGTCGGGGCTGACCAGCCGCTCCGGCGCGACATAGAGCAGGCGATACTTGCCCGCCAGCGCCTCGCGTTCCCGCCGGATGCGCTCGTCGAGGTCGAGCGCGCTGGTGATGGCCACGCTGGCGACGCCGTTCGCGGTCAGGCGATCCACCTGATCTTTCATCAGCGCGATCAGCGGCGAGACGACCACCGTCACCCCTGGCAGCAGCGTCGCCGGAAGCTGGTAGGTCAGCGATTTGCCGCCACCCGTGGGCATCAGCGCCAGGGCGTCACGTCCCGCCAGCACGGCATCCATGATCTCGCGCTGCCCCGCCCGAAACGTATCATAGCCGAACCAGCGCTTGAGCGCGTCCGCAACCGCATCCACCGTGCGCTGGCTCCTCTCCGCTGGCGCGTCCCGCTGAAACATCCGTTCAGTCGCGCGTGGCTATCGTATCATGCGCGCGCGCCGCCCGCCAGCGCCGTAGCCCCAGGACGGATGCGGCAATCAGCCCAGCGCCGAGGAGCAGGCCCACACCGACACCGAGATACGCCTGCTGGTAGCTGATGCGCGAGAGACCCAGGCCAAAGAGCGGGAAGACCGCGATCATTCCGGCGCTGAAGAGGCCAGTCTCCAGCGAGAGGATGGTGGCGCGCTGGGCTTCGGGCGCGCGCGCGTTGATGGCCGTGCTAATGGCCGGGACGAAGAGCGCATCCGAGGCGCGGAAGACCAGCAGGAAGCCCACCAGCCCCACCACCGCCTGCGCGCCGCTCATCATCAGCAGCCCCAGCGCGACCCCCGCCACCAGCGCGGGAATCAGTCGCCGCCGCCAGACGCGGGCGAGGATGCGCGGCGCGGCGCTGGTATAGAGGAAGTCCAGCACGGCGCCGACGCCGAAGATCACGCCGATGGCCGTCGCCGTGAACCCCAGGCCATGGAAGTAGAGCTGTGTATAGTAGTTCGAGGTCGTGAAGACCGTGCCTTCCAGCGCGGAGAGCAGCAGCATCCCCAGCAGGATCGGGCTGCGCCACGCGGCGCGCATCCCCGCGCGCAGGTGCGCCAGCGGATGCAGCCGCTCGGCGACATCTGGCCGCTCCGGGCGCTGCTCCGGCATCAGCAGTAGTGGGGCGATGGCCAGCGCGGCCCCTACCGCGCGCGCGATGAATGGCGCGGCGGTGTTCCAGTGGAGCAGGAAGCCACTGACACCCGCTCCCAGCGCGGCGGCGATCAGCGTCAGGACGAGGAAGCGGCTGTACAGGTGGCTATAGCGATGCGCCACGGCGGCGTCATCGGCGCCCGCGCCCACACTCTCGGTGGCGAGCCGCCAGACGACCGCCTCTTGCGCGCCACCCCGGAAGGCCCACGAGAGGCCTGAGCAGACGAACGCCAACGTAATCACCTGGGGCGTAGGGAGCAGAAAGAGCGCGGCGCTAACGGCGCTGAAGACGCTCGCGACCAGCAGGCTGGCGCGGCGCCCGACGAGATCGGCGAAGATGCCCGTGGGTATCTCCGCGAGGAACTTGGCGATGTGGAAGATCATCTCGAAGAGGCCGATGGCGAAGGGGCTGTAGCCACGCGCCGCGAGATAGATCAGCCAGATGGCGTTCTCGGTGTCGATGTTGGATAGCACGGCGAAGACGCCAAAGGCGCGGCCCCAGCGCGGCGTGGTCTGGGTCGCCGATGTGCGCGAGAAGGTGGGCAGGAGTTTCATAGGTGCGCGACGCTCTCTCGATTCAGGGATTAGCAAAACGTTTGCGGGGGGGTGAGAGCGCCCGGCGGATGGCGGGGGAGCGGGAACGCTGGCGAGCGAAATCATGCGGCGAGAGATGCGCGGCGCCACGCCACAGACGCCACGATGGACGCCGTTGGCGCGCGGAGGTGATGCGCTTGTCTCAGCCGCGTAAGCGAATGCAGCGTGCGCTGACGGTGCGCCGGGCTTACGCGGCTACCTTGCCCACTTGCGGGCGACGGCTGGTCAGCAGACGGCTCACGCCGCTCCGCCGATGCGAGGAGTAAATCATCTTCATGGGTGGCATGATACCGTCCACGAGCATGGCCTGTCAATCGGCGTGTGTGCGTAGAGGTGGCGCGGCGTTCTGCCGCAATTTACTGTCGCGGCCTTGAAAGGCCGGCGCACGGTAAATGGGGCATAAATGCCCTGTACGCCACCATCGGCGGCGTCACCGGACTTCAGTCCGCGTGCGTGTGCGCCGGCCATTTATGGCCGCGATCCCCCCGCGTGCGCGTGCGCCGGCCATTTATGGCCGCGAGTTCCCCCCGCTACCCTGCCGCAAACAGCGTCCCCATCGGCTGCACGCCGCCCTGCGTGGGGCAGCTATTTTGCAGGCAGCCGAGGCCAAACGCCTTCTGGATGCTCAGCAGCAGGGCGTAGTGGTTGTAGGCGGTGTTGTCTTGCACGCCGCGCGGGCCGTGGCTGGTGATGACGATGGTCGCCACCTTGCCGCCGCCGCCAGCGATGCCGCCGGGGCCGAAGGAAATCACGCCGTCCGCCTCATCCCAGGTGATGACGATGGCATTGTTCCCCTGATCCCACACGCTGGCTCCCATGATCGCATCCACCGTTTGCGAGACAAAGGTATCGCCCGCGCGAATAAGCGAGACGCCGCCGCCGCAGGTCGGTGCGCCGTGCATGTCGCTGCACAGCCCGGGGCTGATGAAGCTGAAGTTGGGGACGGCATCGGTGGAGAGGTCGGTCGCGAGCTGCGACTCCGGCACGATCTTCGCCAGCTCCGCCGCGCGCTGCGCTGAGGAGTAGTAGGGGAGGAAGTTCATAAACGGGTTGTGCTTGGAAGCGTAGACCTCGCCTTCGGTGGTCGCCGTCTCACCCGTGTAGCCGGGCGAGGGCAGCCCCTGCTGGTAGCTCTTCCACGTCAGGCTCGCCACTTCGAGCTGGCTGGCGAGGCTTGGCTTATTCAGAGCATTCACCTTATAGGAGTTGTCATCCACGACGCCAAAGGTCGAGCCGCCGATAAGCGCGATGTAGTTTGGCTCGCTCGGATGCGCTACCGCCCAGTAGTTCGTGGCGAGGCCATATTTCGTGGCCAGCGCGTTGATCTGGGGGGCCTGGCTGGAACCGATGATGTCATCGTAGCTGTGATTTTCCATCACAATCAGAAAGATGTGCTGGTAGCGCGGGATCGGCGGCGAGGCCGTGCTCGCGCCGGGCGACTGCGCCCCACAGGCGGCCAGCAGCGCGCCCAGCACGGCGGCCAGCGCCCACACTGTCGCCATGCGCCGCCAGAGTCGCGCGTGCGAACGCCACTGCGAACGCCACATAGAGGTACCTCCCCGAATCCTGCGGTCAGTGCGCCCCAACCGCGTCACGCGGCCAGGCGGAATCAGCGGAATGGGGAGCGACGCCACGCGCCACTCCCCATTCCGAGCGAGCGCTTTCGGAGCGCTAGCCCTCGATGATCCAGGGGTCGTTGGCGCGTGGATAATCCAGCAACTCCTCGGGGGTGAAGAAGTTGGCGATCTCGCGCGCGGCGGAGTCGCCACCGTCCGAGCCGTGAATGATGTTCAGGCCCATGCTGACGGCGAAGTCGCCGCGAATGGTGCCAGTGGCGGCCTCCCAGGGCTTGGTAGCGCCCATCATCGCGCGGGTCACGGCGATGGCGTTGGGGCCTTCGAGGACGCCGACGACGACCGGGCTTGAGGTGATGTGCTTGATGAGGCCGTCATAGAAAGGCTTGCCCTTATGCTCGGCATAGTGGCGCTCGGCAAGCTCGGTGGACATATGGATGAGCTTGAGGCCGACGATCTTGAAGCCCTTCGCCTCGAAGCGCGAGAGTACCTGGCCAATCAGCCCGCGCTGCACGCCTTCGGGCTTGACGATGATGAGCGTTCGCTCCACGGGGAAGTATCCTCCAACTGAGTGGGTGAAATCTGTTCGATGTCACGCGCGGCGCGTGAACCGTTCCATTGTATCGCGTGAACACGCACGCTTGCGTTGTGTCGCGCCAGGTGGAGTGGCGAGCGCGCTTAGTAGCTGCCGATCTGTTCGGCGAGACGCAGGCTGGCCTGCCCCGATTCCATGCGGATGCGGCCGAGGTTCGCCTGGACGGAGCAGCGGACGACGATCAGCAGGTCGCCGCCGTCCGTCACCAGAACTGTACCGCCGGGCGCCTCGAAGGTGGCATGGCGGATGTCGCCCACGCCAAGCTGTTCGATGTAGCGTCCAGCGGCGTCGTAGGCGGCGGCAGCCATCGCGCCAAGCAACTCTTCCTCTTCACCGTCGATGGTGCTGGCGACGACCAACCCATCCTTCCCGGCGAGGAGCGCGCCAACTACCCCATCTACCGCCATCAGGCGCTGCAAGATCGTCTCCACGGTCGTTCCTCATCTCTCTGCGGCGGCATGTCGCGCGCTGGTCTACTCTTCGTCGGGCTGGTCGAGCGCGACTGAGCGGTTGAGCGACTCCAGCGCCGCCATATAGTCCCCCTGGCGGATGCGCGCGTCGCCCAGCAGCCGGTGTAGCTCTGGGTGTTCTGGATGCTCCTCCAGCGCGGATTCGAGATCGCTCAGCGCATCGGGCAGCAGGTCAGGCGAATTCTTGAGAATCGCGCGATACTCCACCAGCGCCTCGTCCAGGGCGTCCGCGTCACGCAGTGAGCGCGCCGCCTCCAGCCGCGCGTGATAATCCGCTGGGTCAATGGCTGGCTCCGGCAGCGGCTCTGGTAGCGGCTCTGGCGCTGGCGTAGGCGGCGGCGCGAGCGGCTCCGCGGCCACGGGCGGCAGCGGCGGCTCCTCAGGTCCCTGGAAGAAGGTATCGAGCGCGCTGGTGGCCTCGTGCGCGTGAGCAGGCTCCGCGCCAGTGAACGCGGCTAGCGCGCCTGGCTCCAGTGTGAAGGGCTGGTAGCCATGCGCGGAATGGGCATCTTCCAGCGCCTCCAGCGTCACATCGGGGGTTGGCTGGGCGCCGCTGAGGCCATAGTTGGCGGCGGCGGGGCGCGGCGTCGAGGCTCCAGGCTGGCTGGGCCACTCGAAGGCGTCGGCCAGCGCCTCAGGCCACTGCTGATCGGTCGCGAGTGGCGCGGAATCGGACAGGACGGGCGTCGCTGGCCCCAGCGGGAAGTCGCTTGCGGGGGGAACGCTCGCGCCGTTAGCCCGCGCATCTGGCTCTAGCTGTGCGAACATCTGGCGCAATTCTTCTGACTTGGGCGCCGTCTGTGGCTCCGCGAACGCCGCCGCGAACGACGCCCCTAGATCGCCAGAGTCTGGAGCGCTGGGTGACGACGGCGCGGCGGGGCGCGATGGCTCGGCTGCCATCATGGGGCCAGTGCTGGGCAGCGAGGTCAGCGGAAGCTGGGGGGGCCGCGCGAACGGCCAGGGCGGCGGCGCGCCCGCGCTATTCCCCGGCGTAGACGGCGGCTGCGGAGTATTGAGCAACGCATCGAGCGAGCCAGTCGGGCGTCCGCGCGCCAGCTCCTCACTGCGCCGACGCGCGCCCTGCGCCTGAAGCCACTGCACCCAGCGAATCGCGCGGCGTGACTCGGTGTCGCCCATCGCCTCCTGGCTCGCGGCCAGCGCGGGCGGCATGAACTGCGCCGAGGCATCGAATGGCGCGGAGAGATCGGCGCGCATCGGCTGCGTTGGCTGCATCGGCTGTGTCAGCCGTGGCTGCTGTGGCTGCTGTGGCTGCGGGAGCGGCTGCGCGGTCGGTTCGAGGCTTGCCGTCGCCTCCCGCGAGATGTCGCCGGAAGCGGGCGCCGCAGTCGTGCGCATGAAAGATGACGCATCCTGCGGCGCGCTCGCTGGCGCGCCAGTCAGAGACTGCGGCGTGGGCGTGGTGATCGTCGGCTGGGCGCCGGGGTCACTTTCATCCGGCGCCCAGATCATATTTGCCGTCTCGCGGAACATGCTGTGGAACTCTGGCGGCAGATTCTGCGGGCGCGCGGGCTGTCCCAGCGGGCGCGAGAGATTCGCACTGAGGTCAGGGCGCGAGAGCGCGGCGCCCAGATCGGTGAGCGAAGGTCTGCCGGTCTGCGCGGGGCTTGTGGGCAAGCTCAGTGGCTGGCCCGGCTCGCGTGACGGCGCCATATGCGCCGTCAGCCGCGGCCCATTCGACGCGCGCTGTGGCCCCAAGGTGTTCCGCTGGCCGTCCGCTGGGGCCGCAGGCGAATAGCTGGGCGCCTGTCGCCAGAAGAGCGTTCGCAGCGCGACGTCATCCATCGCGCGATCAGCGAACAGCTCGTGCGCGATGCGATGTTCGGGGTCCAACTCCTCGGCGCGCTGGAGGAAGCGCTCGGCCTCGGCGACACGCCCCGACGCGCGCGCGATCACGCCGACGATCAGCAGCGGCTTGACACAGGCGGGGGCATTCATCAGCACACGGCGCGCCCGGTCTTCGGCTTCCTGCGTGCGCTCAGCGCGCCAGAGGGTCTCGACCAGCCCCACCTGCGCCTCCAGCAGATCGCTATTCTCAGCAATCAGTGTTTCCCACTCGCGGACAGCGTGGGTGAACTGTCCGCCGCGCATATAGAGCCGGGCCAGCCCCACGCGCGACGGCTGATAGGGCGGGCGGTCAATGCGCGCCGCCATCTCGCGGTAGGTCGTGCGCAGCGCCTGGTCGTCCGGGCGCACATCGCAGGCGCGACGATACCAGTTCAGCGCCGCGACAGGGTCGCCGTGCATCTGGTGGATCACGGCGCGGTCGCAGCAGGCGCGGACATCTTCGGGGTCGCCAGCGAGCGCGCGGTCGAGCGCGCCCAGCGCCTCGCGTGGCTGCCGCTGCGCCAGATAGACCTCGCCCAGTGTCCGCTGCACGGCCAGCGCGCGCGGATATTGCGCGAAAATCGCCTGGCAATGCGCCATCGCGCTCTCAATCTGGCCTGCCGCGATTTCCGCCTCGATGCCTCGAAGACGCTCACCCAGCGAGGTCTGCCCCGGCTGCCCCATGCTCGTCGAACTCCTGCGCCTGCATCGTCTCCGCGCCCCTCAAGCGGACGTTGCGTCCTCACATGCGCCCGCCTGGCGCGCGCCTGGCGCCAGCGCATCCGCGCGCACGCGGAGATCCTCGGCTGGCGACGCCCTGGGGATGGTCGCTAGGGGCATTATGGCCCCCTGTGCGCAAGCCGTCAAGCAACGCGACAGGCGGGCCAGAGCGTTGCGCAGCGGGCGCACTACCGCACCCCTGCCGTACAATGACACCTGCGGGCGCAGACAGGCGCGGGCCTGCCACTTCATGTCGCTTCCGTGTGATGAGTGAAGGAAAGCAGTCGTATGGCGATTCAATTTGGCGTCTTCGCGCCCCAGGGTTGGCGCATGGATCTCACCGAGATCAGCGATCCCATCGAGCAATACGAGGCGATGACGCGCGTCGCGAAGATGGTGGACGCATCTCCTCGCTACGATAGCATCTGGGTCTATGACCACTTCCACACGATTCCCACGCCTGAGATGCAGGGTGTCTTCGAGGCGTGGACGATCACCGCCGCGCTCACCCGCGACACCCAGCGCGTCAACGTCGGGCAGATGGTCACCTGCAACGGCTACCGCAACCCCGCGTTGCTGGCGAAGATGGCCTCGACGGTGGATGTGATGAGCCACGGGCGGCTCTTCTTCGGCCTGGGCGCGGGCTGGTATGAGCATGAGTGGCGCGCCTATGGCTATGGTTTCCCGGAGTCGCGTGAGCGCATGCGCGCCTTCCGCGAGGCCTGCGACCTGATCGTGAAGATGTGGACGGAGGATGCCCCGGTTTTTAGCGGCGAGTATTACCAGATAGACAAGCCGATCAATGAGCCAAAAGGCGTGCGCAAGCCATACCCCTCCTTCTGGATCGGCGGCGCTGGCGAGCAGGTGACGCTCAAGCTGGTGGCGAAGTACGCGAACGCCTGCAATTTCGGTGGCGATCCAGAGGTGTTGCGGCACAAGTACGGGGTGTTGAAGGGACACTGTGAGGCGCTGGGGCGTGAGTACGACAGCATCATCCGCTCCTGCATCCTGCACGTCTATCCCATCGCGCCGGGAGCCGACCCGCAGCGCGCCCGCGAGGCGCTAGAGGCGACCTACGCCGAGCAGGCCCGCTCACTGCTAGGGGAGACGCTGGTCGCGGAGCCAGACGCTATCGCCCGCGCGATAGATGAGCGCGCCGCCGCTGGCGCCAACTACTTCCTGTTCTACATCCCCCGCATCGCCTATGAGCAGGAGCCGTTCGCGCGTCTGACGGAGATGCTCGCGGAGCGCTACGCCTGAGCGCCATGAACACACACGAAAAGCGCGCTACGGAAGTGGCCCTGGCTGGGTCATTCCCGTAGCGCGTCTGGGCGCTCACATCGCGGCGGAGGCGATCAGCCCGCGCTGACGGGGCGCTCGCCGAGTGTGATGGTGACGGTTTGCTGCGCCGAGCCGCGCAGGATGGTCAGCGTCACGCGCGAGCCGGGGGCATCGGAGAGCAGCGCGCCCGCGAGGTCGCTGTTGTCGTTGACGGTCTGGCCGTTGACGGCGGTGATGATGTCGCCAACCTGGAGGCCCGCCTGTTGCGCCGGACTCTGCCCAGCGGCGTCGTTGGTGAAGCCGACGACCAGCACACCACTCTGCGCGCTGAGGTTATTGGCGGCGGCGAGTTGTGGCGTCACGTCCTGCGCCTCGATGCCGATGAAGCCCTGGCCGCTACTGGTCAGGCTGCCATGCGCGATGATCTGCTGGGTGACATACGCGACGCGATTCACTGGAATCGCATAGCCGATGCTGTTGGCGGCGCTGCCCGTCTCCGGGTTCGTCGCGCTCAGCGTCGGGATGCCGATGAGCTGCCCTTGCAGGTCTACCAGCGCGCCACCACTATTGCCAGGGTTGAAGGGCGCGCTCGTCTGGATCATGCCGATCAGCGTCCCCGCTGGGCCGTTCGGCGCCTCGCTGACACTGCGGTTGAGCGCGCTGACGATGCCGAACGTGGCGGTGTTGCGCAGGCCGAGCGGCGAACCGACGGCGATATTGAACTGGCCAACGGTCAGCTTGGAGGAGTCGCCAAGCGCGATTGGCGTCAGGTTGGTCGTAGCGACCTTCAGCACGGCGAGGTCGTCCTGCGGGTCGGCGCCGACGAGCTTCGCCGAGGCGCTGGAGCCATTCGAGAAGGTGACGGTGAAGCTGTCGAAGCCCTGCACGACGTGGTCATTGGTGACGATGTAGCCATCCTTCGTGAGGATGTCGCCAGAGCCGATGGACTCGCCGTTCTGGCTGGCCGATGTGCTGGTGACTTCGACGACGGAGGGCTGCACCGCCTTGGCGACGGTCTCGACGGTCTGTTGCAAGGCGGCGATGTTGGTCGAGACACTGACCGAGGGCGCCGAGGACGCGCCCAGCGTCACGGTCGAGCCAGAGCCA
This sequence comes from uncultured Chloroflexia bacterium, assembly GCA_963840335.1. Taxonomy (GTDB): domain Bacteria; phylum Chloroflexota; class Ktedonobacteria; order Ktedonobacterales; family JADMIN01; genus JAKAIY01. Next base: position 40,842 of record CAWIYP010000039.1, on the reverse strand, counting down.
GCCGTTCCTCCGGTCGAGCGCAGGGCAATCGCCGCGCCCGCCGCCCCGCCGACGATCAGCGCGATCAGCAGCGCGACGGCCACCAGCGCGCTCATCCAGGCGCGACGGGGCCGCTGCGGCGGTGGCGGCGAAGGTGTCCATGCGGTGTAGGGCGGCGGGGGCGTGGCGCCATAGCCTGTCGCCGTAGGGGCCGTATGTCCCGCCGCTATAGGTAGGTGTATTGCTCCTGGGCGGGCGGCTGCGCGCCGGTCACAGGTTCGGTGTTTTCATATGGCTGATCGCTCATTGGCGTCTCTAACATCCTGGCCTCCTGGTCTCACTCTGTGTCACGGGTCGTGCGGACGATTCCGTTACTCATAGCATAGAAGCCAAGTGTAGGACAAACGTTGAAGTTCGATGAGAAGACTCTCATGTGGCGCCATGCTGTCGCGGCCTTGAAAAGGCCGGCGCACGGTGGGATGGGGCATGAATGCCCTGTGCGCCGTCATTGGCAGGGTATTGGGGCGTATAGCGCGTGGCTGGCGGCTCAAGCCGCGCCTGGAGGGCCTGCGGGCCGCGAAGTGCGCCTCCGCGCACTGGGTTCTCGACAGCGCCTGAACGCGTAGGGCAAGTAACATCCTATGCTCTACGAGGTAGAGTTACGTGAAAACCCCAGCCTGCGAAGGCAGGCTTTGCGGCCCGCAGGCCCTCCAGGCGCGGCTTGAGCCGCCAGCTCGCTTTACGCCTCGCCTTACTCGCCATCCGCCCCCGTGTCGGCCAGCATGGACTCCAGCGAGCCGCCGACGACGACCATGCTGCCGGTCGCTAGGGTCGCGTCGGCAGCGGTGGCGGCGATGACCGCGCCCATCTCCTCGACGGATGGCAGATCGCCCACCGTCTCGCGGCGCTGCGTCGTCAGTCCGGGGGTAACACGCTCCAGCAGGCGCGGCGTCACCGTCCCCTCGATCACGTCGCCTGTCACGAAGGCCAGCCGCACGCCGCGCGCCGTGAACTGCGGGATGCGCTCGCGCAGGGCCTCTTCGCCCGCGTGCTTCGAGCGCGCGACCTCCTCATAGGCGGGAAGCTGCGGGGTGCGGCCATAGAGGACGGCCCAGTGGCTCGTCACCAGCACGATGATCCCGCCCGCGCGCAGCAGTGGCAGCGCGCCCTCGGCCAGCGCCACCTGCGCGTCGCGGTTGATGCGCATGGGGTAGGTGGGGTCGCTGGCGACGGCCTCGCGCTCCAGCCCGCCCGACGCATTGAGGATCAGCGCGTCGAGGGCGCCACGCCAGGCGCGTAGCTCGGCCAGCAGCCGCGCGAGGTCGGCGGGCTGGGTCATGTCGCCGCCGATGGTCAGGGCATCCACGCGCAGCGCCCGCGCCTCAGCCGCGACCCGCTCGGCGCGCGCCGCCTTGTTGCGATAGGTCAGCGCCACATCGTAGCCACGCGCCGCCAGCGCCAGCACCGTCGCCGCGCCGATGCCGCGCGAGCCGCCCGTCACCAGCGCGACTCGTCGCCCAGTCTCCGCCATTGTCTCTATCTCCTCCATAGTAGGTAGCGCCTTGTCATAGCGCGAACGGGCGACAGTGGCCGGGCGCATGAGGTGTAGTATAGCGCATCCATTGCATACTGGAGTGTCCCGCCTCAACCCGCCCATGTCGCCACATACCCCTGACTTGGCGCGTTCGTCTGGGGCGGCAATCAAGCGATTGACAAGGCAAGTGATGTTTGCGATGCTATGCGCGCGGCGTGGGTAGGAATACTGAGGACGCTGACACGAGCAGGATGACGGCAAGGCTTCATTAGGAGAAGAGGCGCCTAGAATGAATAGCATCGCGGCGCTCATCCTGGGATTTCGGGATGGCTTTGAGCGCGACCAGTCGCGGGCGCTGCGCCTGTTGTTCGCGGGTATGGCGGTGGTATGGGTGGCGCTGTTGGGAGCGTTGATCGCTTTTTCGGTTCCAGTCTTTCAGCGGGAATGGCCAGATATCTTCATCGGGCAGTTCTCGCTGCTAACGACGGATGTCCTACGCACAATCTCCTTCGATCTCATGCCAGTCATGCTTGTTGCGCTATTCTTTGCGCTAGGGCTTTGGCCATATAGCAGTGTCTGGCTAACCAGTCGCAGTGTACGGGCATTCGCGCGGGCGCTGCTGGGCGCGGTCGACGCCCGCGACCTGGCGATCACCCCCGAGATCTCCTCCGGAGCCGCATCAGCGCAAGAGCTTCAGGAGGACACTGATACGCGCATTGCGCTGGCTCATCCGATGGGTGAGTTGAGCGCGTCGTGGTGGCCAATCGCGCAATTTATAGGTGTCTTGTATCTGGTGACAGGAATTTTCTTGGTCGCGCCGGAGATTGGGCAGCCACAGAATCGCGGAATCTACTCGGGATTCCTGGTGTGGAGCTTTGCGATCCCCTATTGGAGCCTTGGCGTTTACGCGTTCATTGCTGGTGTGATACTCCGGCGATTCAACCATATCGCGCAGGCGGGATACATCGCGACGGTAGATAGTGCTGGGCTGACATTACGACGCGAGCGTGGGCAGCCACATGCGCGGCGTATCCAATGGGGCGAAGCGCGGGGATTCGCGCGAATTGATTATACAGACCAGAGCGAGCAACTCTGTCATGTCTATATCCTGAGCGCCGACAACGAGCGGTTCATCTGGTATGAGCCAGGTGACAGACCCGATGTAAGCGAGGACGCGCGGCGACTAGTAGCGCTGATTGAGCGCCATACACACCTGCCATTGCTCGACCTCTCGCGAGCCATCAACACCGCATATGGCGCCACATACGGTGGGCAAACGTTGACCACTCATGGCTATGCATGGAGTGTGGCGGAACGGGCGCTCTCGGTTGCGCGCGCGAGTGGGGATGAGGCGCTGGCGCACGCCCTGCTGGAGCGTCTGCGCCCTGCTGGGCCGCTCAGCTGGACTCCACGCGGACTGCCGCGTCTGGTCATCTACTGGGGTCTGCGCAAGCGCGGAATATTAGAGCGCCAAAATCTTCTTGATCTGGCGCGCGCGCTGCTACCGTATTATCCCTATCCCGCGACGCCTGACGCGCCGATCCCTCAGGCGCCACTGAATCCGTCGCGGCGTTTCCTCGCAGCGGCGCGGCTAACACTCCTCCAGGTCGCGGCGCTGGGGCTGGTGATCGCCTGTTTCTATCCAATCGGAACCAATCTGGCGACTGCGATTCTCAAGCCACTCTACTCACAGTCGTTGCTGGCGGCGCTGCCCGCGCGCGTCCATGCGGAGACGCCGCTCTACTTCGCCTCATTCACTTCGCCCACACCGGGTTGGGCTATACGCGCCGCTACGAAAGATGATTCGCGCTCGGCGCGCTTTACTCCGCAGGGATATGAGCTGGCGCTGGACCAGTCAGTGCAATCGCTTCAAGACAATAACAACATCGAATGGAACCCATCGCTTCAGATGCCCGCCGATGGCGCGATCGAGGTAACGGTTTCTGTCACTCCAGCGGTGGGCGGAGGGAGCAATAGCCCTGCGCAAGTGACCCCCGCAGGCATTCTCTTTGACGGCAGCGCTGATGGAGCGCGCGCGCACCTGTTTGAGGTGGACAGTTACGGTGACTGGACGCTGTACCGATGCCACGATCTGAATGACTCTGGTCTGGGATGCTCTGATTTCATGAGCTGGTCTGATGGTTCCAGCTATAGCGATGGCCCACTCGCGTCTCGGCCAGGCGGCTCGACAACATTTCACCTGCTCCTCATCCGCCATGGACGAACCTACCTGCTCTATGCCAATGGCGCATTCCTGGCCGCATATCACGATGACACCGGGCCAGCGGCGCCGAGCGGCGCAATAGGCTTGTATCTGGATTCTCAGGGAAACACAGCGCATTTCACGGATCTGGCCGTATATCCTCTTCCTACAGGCATCCCGTTCTGGACGCAGTAGATACGGCCGCCCGCGGGGCGCCATCCCCTGTGACTGCTGGCAGGCGGCGCGCGTGGTGGCGCTGCCCCCGCTGGGCGTGTAGGTGTCACTGGCGCTGGTCAGTCGGCCCACGAGGTCATAGCTGGCGGCGTAGTGTCCCACCTCGCTCGCGAAGCCCCCCAGCGTCGCGCTCGTCAGCCGCCCCATCGCCCCCGCCGTGCCATCGTAGGCCTCAGCGGTCAGCAGCGGGGTCGCGCTCCCGCCCTGCGGCGTAAGACTCGAGCTGGTCCTGCCAGCCCGAGGTGGAGTCGTAGCTGGTGGTGAATGTGTCGCCATTGGGTTAGATGGATCGTCAGCTAGCACAGTCGAATGCGACGTAAATGTACAGCCGCCACAGGATCGTCAAGATGTTGCCGCGCACTGGTGATCACATCTCGAATGGCAGCCGCAACATGGTCAAGCTTTGCATGCACCCATATCTCGTGTGTGACCACCCCTCCCCCCATGCCACCCGCAATCCCCTGACCAACCAGCGCACGTTCAAAAGAGGATGTGCGCCATGTCAGGCTCATCCCACACAAGCGCATCAATATCAAGCAGAAGGCGTTCGAGTATTTGCTGTGAGCACCGAACGACTTTGACTGGACATACTACGTAGATTGTGCCACCGTCATCGCCTTCCATAATCATGACGCCATCGGGATCCGCTTGTGCTTCTGCCAATGAGTGAAATGACACGTAAGGAGATTGCGCCGCTTCTGCCATGAGCGAGCGTAGCGGGCTGCCCTGGTTGCTCGCATGAACTGGCGACACAGGTTTCTGATCCGATGATCGACTCATACTCACTCGCTCCTGTAACGCTGCCAGCGGCTTAAAGACGCCAATACAAGCGGGCATATCACTGACTTCGGCTCTTATGAAAGCGCAGGAATCCAGGCGCTCTTCCGGGCTGATGGTCAAAATAGGTGGGTGATGTCGACTTGAAAAATGTGCGAGTCGTGCCATCAGCATTGTACGACCCAAATGTGTTTGTCTCAGTATCATACACCCTGATCGTGCCAGTCGAGTCGATCCTGGTTGGTAGGCCACTGGCTTGTGATCGCTGGAGAAACTGCGACGCCTGATTGGCGTAATCGTCGGGTGAGATCGCGCCAAAGTCAGAGCCGTGGCGAGCAAAGTGGTCGGCAAGTGTGTCTGGTTGCCCCCAAGTCTCGGAAGTAGGCAAGTTGATTTCGCTGGATGCGGCGGAGACTGTGGTGGGAGAAGCAGACGGAGAAGAATTGGCGCGAGCCGCGCGATTCGCAGCGAGACTGAGTTCGGCATCGATCTCCTCATTGGACACTTCAACGCCTGCTACGGTGGGCGCAATGCCATACCCCGCATACATAGCGGCGGCGCCTGCTCCTGCAGTGGCAGCTGTTCCAACCGATCCGCCCGCGGCCAACACTGCGGCGGCAGCTGTCGCGCCAGCGCCCATTGTTAAGCCAACGAATGCGCCCGCGAGCGCACCCATTGCTACTGCGCCTACATCAATATCAGTCCAGGGGTGTGCGTCGCCTTGCTGGTAGTTATTGTACACCTGAGCGCCGTAGACTATGCCTGCGCCAACGATCGCGCCGACCACTGCGGCGATGCACATCGGGCAGTGGCCACTCGGATCCGTCCGCGTCTCCGGGCTGTCCCGCACATAGGCATAGCGGTTCAGCCCGCCCGCCAGCGTCGTATCGGCGACTGGTGAACTGCCCCGCCACCGGGTCGTAGTAGCGCGCGCCGTAATAGTCCAGCCCGCTCGTCGCCGCGTCGCTCACCTGCCCCGTGAACCCGTGATCGGTCGGCAGCGTCCCGCTCTGGTAGCGCACCCCGCCATAGGGCGCGTAGAGTTGCGTGGCGGTCACGCTCCCATCGCTGGCGTTGACCGCTCGCCGAGACGCTGCCCAGCCCATCGCTGAGGGTGTAGCGCAGCGCGCCATTCACCGCTGAGCGCCAGCCCGCCATAGTACGCCGTCGTCGTGGTGGTCGCGCCCGTGACGCTGACCTCCTCCAGGCTGCCGATATAGCTGGTGGTGGTCGTCGTCCCGCTGGTGGTGGCCACCCGCTCCACCCGATGCCCCTCGCCGTCGTAGAGGTAGCTCGCGCTGCTGGTGGGTGACGTCGGCGCGTTCTGCCAGGCGGCGAGTTGCCCCTGGTTGTCGTAGCTGAGCGCGCGCCCCCGTCGGCGAGGAGCCTGCGCAGGTCGTCGCGCTGGTAGCGGCCCGGCAGGTCATGTTCCCCGCCGCGTCGTAGCCCGCCGTCTAGCCCGCACCCCCCCTGAGCCGATGGTGGTGGCGGTATCGGCATGCGCGCCGAGATCGTCGTATCGGGTATGCGATGGCGCCGCAGGCGCGACAGACTATGCGCTCACCTCATACCCAGCGTTCACCAGGCCCGATACACGATCAAAGGCACGTGGAGCCGAGTTGCAGCCAGCAGCATTCAGTGTCCCTTGATAGACTGACGCCCACAGTTGCCGCCCATCGGGTAAGATGTGCCCATACCACTCGGCCCCCCAGCCGTCGCGCCCCGCAAGATTTGATGGATCGCTGATTAACTGGTCAATCGCTTCGCGCCAACCTGGCGTCCCTTGCGCCACAGCGCGTTCAACAGCGACCAACCAATCTGACCACGCTGCGGGATCGCCACTACTCGTTCCCATAGCCCCGACTCCTGGCAGGTCACCAAGGAGGCTCCCAACATCGTCGGAGGAGGTTTGACGATAGTATTCTTCGAGAAACCTGTACATAGCATCGAGGGCTTGCCGCACTGTCAGCACATCGGTCACCACGATCTGTGTGTCTTGATTGGCCATTACGCATCTCCCTTGGCGTGTCATATTGAAGCTCAGGGTTCGAAAAGCAGAGTGGTTGGATCCAGGTGATGGACGAAATCTGGTGGGTTGAGACCGCCATTGCGAATCTCCGTGCCGTTGCGCACGTATGCCCACGTTTGGGATCCATCAGGATTCATACGCGCGTAGACATTGTTTCCATTGGCGTCCGTTCCTTGGAGGTTTTGAGCATCCGAGGCCACGTTGATCAATTGCTGTCGATTCTCTGGTGTATCGTCGGTGAAATGTCCCTTCTGCCCATCGCGGAAGATGTGGCTTGCATTCTTCTCATAGATGGTTGGTTGGCTACCACCATCACCGCCACTAGGACAATTATGCACCACCGCCTGCGCGTCGCCCACCGCAAAGGTATGCACGCTCTCCAGCGCGAGATCCCACATTGGCCCCACGCCCGGCAGCGTGCGCAGCGCCACCACCGTCGCCGTCTCGCCGTCGAGCAGCCGCACTGGCTCGCCCACGCGCAGCGCGCCCGCCAGCAGCCAGCCACGATCCGCCGTCAGCCAGGGATGGTTCGCGGCGCCGCCTGGGCCAGCGGAGCCAGCCGCCGCTGGATGGCGATGGCCTCCGCCACCGAGACATCCCACGGATGCGTGACCGCTGGCGTCATCGCCGCATCTCCTCTTCGCATGGCGCGCTAGCGGAGCGCGTCGTATGGCTCTGGCGCGTCGGGGGTATCGGTAGCCGTGGGCGTTGGCGGCAGCGGATGGCGCAGGCGGGCGGCGGGTAGCTCCAGCGTCGCCGTCAGCCCCTGCCCCTCCGCACTCGCGAAGCTGAGATCGCCCTGGTGCGCCGCCGCGATGCTCCGCGCGATGGAGATGCCCAGCCCGGCCCCGCCAGTCTCGCCCGCGCGCTGTGTCCGCGCCTTGTCTGGCTGGAAGAAACGCTCGCCCAGATGCGCCAGATGCTCCGGCGCGACGCCCACGCCCGTATCGCGCACAATCAGCGCCACGCGGTCGCCCCGACGCTCAGCGCGCACATCCACCGTCCCGCCGGGATGATTGTACTTGATCGCGTTGTCCACCAGAATCAGCGCCGCCTGGTCTATCAGATTGCGCGCGCCCGTCAGCAGCAGCCCCGGCTCCGCCGCCGTCCGCACCGTCACCTGGCGCTCGCTGGCGAAGGCCGTCGTGCGCCGCGCGACCTGCGCCGCCACCTCCGCCAGATCAATCGTCTCATGCTCCGGCAGACGGTTGGAGCTATCCAGCCGCGCCAGGGTCAGCAGATTGCTCGTCAGCGTGGCGAGTCGCGCCGTCTCATCCACGATGTCGTCCAGCATCTCGGCGTCGTCCTCGGTGAATTTCTCGCGTCCGCGCAGCAGCATCTCCGCGTTGGCGCGCAGCAGCGTCAGCGGCGTGCGTAGCTCATGCGAGACATCGGCGATGAAGCGCTGCTGGCGAGAATAAGCCAGCCGCGCGGGCGCCAACGCACGCGCCGAGAGGATAAACCCACCGATCGCCGAGACCACGACGGTGGCGGCGCCAACGAGCAGCAGCAGCACGAGGAGCGCCCGCAATAGCTCCAGCGTGTTGCCGATGCCCTGCCCCACCTGAATGACACCCAGCGTCTGGCCGCTCGTCGGGTCACTCACGACGCATGCCTCACGCATCACATCGCCAGACGAGCTAGTGAGGACGTCGTTCGCGCAGCCCGAAGCACTGCTCAGCGCCTTGCGCGCCAGCGACGATTCGGTGAAGCGCAGGCCTGTGTTCTCTGCGATGTAAGTGGCCGCCGAGGACGCCTGAATCAGTTTGCCACGGGTATCGTAGCAGGCGAAGACGAAGCGGTTGCTGTCTGGCCCGTTCGTTGGGCAGGCGCTCGCGCTGTTCTGCAGGAAGGTCTCGTTGCGCTGCCAGTCACCGGAGAGGTTGCGGATATTCTCGTTGAGATAGACCTGCGCAGGGGCCAGGATTTGCTGCTGGACCGTCTGATGCACAGCGATGTAGAGCACTGTGCCGGCCAGCAACAGCGTCACCGCCAGTACAGCGGTATAGAGCAGTGTCATCGAGCGGCGGATGCGCTGGAACATCGCCGCTGAGGGATCCGCCACGTCGGCGCGGGCGACTGGCCAGCGCAGCCACGTCGGCCAGCGCAGGCCCAGGCTCACCTCGCGCAGTCGCGACCGCATCCGCCGTGCGCTCACCCTGGCGCCACTGCCCGCTGGTTTCATCACTGCGCGATCCTGTAGCCGACACCGCGGATGGTCTTGATGAGCGGCTGCTGGAAGCCACGGTCAATCTTGTCGCGCAGGTAGTGGATGTAGATGTCCACGACATTCGAGATGGCGTCGGCGTCGTATTGCCAGACGTGATCGAGAATCTGCGTGCGGGTGAGCGCCTGCCCTGGATGCCGCATCAGGTATTCCAGCAGCGCGAATTCTTTCGCCGTCAGCTCGATGACACGGTCGCCGCGCGTCGCTTCGTGGCGGGTCAGATCGAGCGCGAGGTCGGCTATCTTGAGCTGGGTCATCTCGTTGAGCGCGCGCCCACGCCGCAGCAGCGCCTCGACCCGCGCCAACAACTCGGCCATCGCGAAGGGCTTGACGAGATAGTCGTCGGCTCCCGCGCGCAGCCCCTTCACGCGATCTTCCACCGCATCCCGCGCCGTCAGCATCAGCACGGGCGTCTCGATCCGCTGCGCGCGCAGGCGGCGGCAAATCTCCAGCCCGTCGTATTCTGGCAGCATCAGGTCGAGAATGATCAGGTCATAAGAGCCAGTCAGCGCCAGTGTCATTCCTTCGGCGCCATCGTACGCGGCGTCGGCGACGTGGCGCTCCTCGGTCAGCACCCGCTTGATGAGCCGCGCGATGCGTTGCTCATCCTCGATGATCAAAATATGCATACGCCATCCTGAATATGCTGAGGGGGGCCACACAGTGGGCCACCGAAGCGCCGCCACGCCAGTATGGCGCGCGACGCCTCACACGATTTCTATCGTATATATTGTGCGGCAAGAATATTGGATATAGATGAGAAATAGTGTAATTCGCCTGCCAGCGGCTGAGAGTCACCTGAAATGCGTAACAACGGCCCCGCCAGCCAACCCAGGCGCCTGAGTTGGCTGGCGGGATGTGCGCGGTAGCGTAGTGGGCTAGCCGCAGCCGCAGCCGCAACTGCCGCCGCACTCCGGGCATGGGCAGCAGTCTGGCCCATCACAACAGGTCATGTGCGCGGTGTTCTCCACAGTCGTTCTCCTCTTGTGGGGTGTTCGCGTCTCCCGGCGGCGCGCCAATGCAACGCATGTCGGCGCAGTCGCTGAAGGCGGTCGCCTCATCGGTCTGGCATGATTCCAGCGTTTGCCGGTAGTCATGAATCTGGTCACGTAACGCCAGAAGCTCGGCGATCTGCTGATCGAGCGCGGTCAATCGGTCATCGACCAGCGTCAACAGCGCCTCCTGCGCATCGACGCAGCGCGCATCGGTCGCGCTGGCCAGCAGCGATTTCGCCTGGGTCAGCGGCGCGCCGAGGAGCTTGATGCGCCGCAGCAGCAGCAGCCGGTTGACGTCGGCCTGGCTGTAGCGGCGATAGTGGTTCTCCCCCCGCGTTGGGCGCGGCAGCAGTCCCACCTCCTCGTAATAGCGGATCGTCTTCGCGGAAATGCCCGTGCGCTGGCTCACCTGGCCAATGGTGAAGCCCCGCTGCGCCGCGCCTCCGCTGGTGGCTGGCCTGGCCGTTCCGACGGTCGCCATACACGCCTCCTCTCGCTTGCTCGTCCCATGCGCGAGCTTCTGTATCAGCAGCGTACACCTTCCAGCGGCGGGAAGGTCAAGCATCCCCATAAAAACTGAGTGAGCCGGCGGTTAATGCAATTTAACGAAATAGAACGGATAGCCGCGCGGTGGGGCGTAGGGGCGGGTAAACCCGCGTCTACGGGCGTGCGCGCCACGAAGGCCGCCGACGCGGCCTGGGTTCCGGCAAGGTTCGAGCCTGCGAAGGCAGGTTTCGTGGTGGCCCGCAGGCCACCCTTAGCCGCGACTTCAGCCGCCACGGCTCTCCGCTGCCGTATCCGCCTCAATGTGTTAAATCGCATAAACCGCGCCTGGAGGGCCTGCGGGCCACGCCACACGGCATGCGGTTGACGCCTGTCAACCGCTAGATTATAATAACTACAGATAAGGATTAATTGCAAACATGAGCAGGGCGTGATTTCCTCGCGCGCCGCTCCCCACAGGTGAACCACTATGCGATCCATTGAAGCATTGATTGAGCGTATTCGCGCGCAGGGCGGCAAGGCGACCTCACAGCGCATCCTCATCTGGTCGGCGCTGGCGGAGGATCGCAGCCATCCCACGGCGGACGATCTCTACCGGCGGCTGCGGCCACGGCTGCCCAGCCTCTCGCTGACGACACTCTATAACGTGCTGAACGAACTGGTAGAGTGGGGCGAGATTCGCCGCTTCGACACGGGCGATGGACGCATCCACTTCGACCCCGATACCTCTGGCCACGCGGAGCTGGTCTGCATGCGCTGCCATGGCGTGGTGGACGCGCCAGACGGGCGCCGTGCCAGAGCACGCGGTTCCGGAGCAGGTGGCGGGCTACGTCATCGTGTCGCATTCCGAGCAGTACTTCGGCTATTGTCCGGAGTGCCAGCGCGCCATGCGAGCGATGCGGGCGTCGAGCGCGCCACTGGCGACCACGCGGGCGAGCCGCTAAGAGCTTACGATAGAGGAGGGTATGTGAGCGATATGAGTTCTGGAACGACGCGCGGCTGGCAGGTGGCGCTCGCGGGCGTCTTGCGGGTGTTCGGCCTCTTTGGCGTAGCGCGGCGACTCGACGGCAGCGCGCGTTCGGCGGAGTTGCACGCGGCGGATGAGCGCAGCTTCGTGCTGCGGGTGGTGCAGCCGGGCCTGGCGGGGCTGATGGATGGCTCCGTCTCGACGCTGGCGCCTATCTTCACCGTCGCCTTCCTGACGAATCAGCCGTTTCCGGCGTTCCTCGTCGGCCTGGCTACGGCGACGGGCGCGGGCATCAGCATGGCCTTCGCCGAGGGCCTCTCGGATGATGGCGCGCTGACCGGGCGCGGCAACCCAATCCTGCGCGGCGGCGTCACCGGCGTGATGACCTTCTTCGGCGGCGCCCTGCACACCCTGCCATTTCTCTTTCCGAGCATCCATGTCGCGTTGATCGCCGCGTACATCGTCGTCGCTGTTGAGCTGGTCGCCATCGCCGCGATTCGCCACCGCTTCTTCGGCACGAACTGGGGTCTTTCGATCTTGCAGGTCGTCGGTGGTGGCGCGCTGGTCTTCATCGCCGCGCTACTCTTTGGCCATGCCTAGGCCACGGAAGGGAGTGGTTGCGCATGCGGATCGCCATCCTCTCAGACATCCACGGCAATCTGGTTGCGCTCGAAGCTGTGCTGGCCGACCTCGCCACGCAAGGCGCAGAGCAGATGGTCTGCCTTGGCGATCTCGCGTTTTCTGGCCCGCAGCCGCATGAATGCGTTGCGCTGATTCGCGCGCTGGGCTGGGAAGCGCGGCGGGTCGTGGTGGACGCCGAGGCCATGCGTGCGGCAGCGCGGGCCAGTGGCATGCCCCACCCCGACCGCTATCGCGGCGACTGGCGCCAGCCCTAGCCGAGAGAGGCGCGGGCAAAAAGAAACCCTCCGTCCCACGAAAGGGAACGGAGGGCGACAAGCACACGACCAGCCTACAGTCAGGACTGGCGTGCCGTGTGGAAGCTACCAGCGGGAGCCGCCGCCATAACCGCCACCACTACTATTGGAGTTGCGGCGAGAACCGCCATCTCCCCCACCCATCTGCTGGAAGCAATCACTGCAATACACGGGTTTGTCGCCACGCGGCTGGAAGGGAACGCGCGCCTCACGCCCGCAGGAGCTGCAGGTCGCGACGAACATCTCGCGGCGCGCGCCGCCACCCCCACCCGACTGCGCGGCTTTGCGGGCCTGGCGGCACTCGGGGCAGCGTGATGGCGTGTTCATCAGGCCGCGACTGGCGTAGAATTCCTGTTCGCCGGTCGTGAATAGGAACTCACGCCCGCACTCGCGGCAACGAAGTGTCTGATCGGTGGCCAAGGTCAAAACCTCTCTTTTCGGTCATGGAGCGATTCTCAAAGATCGCGCCTGTGACCGCATGTCTACCCCGCAACAATGTGGGGCGTCGCTATAACCGGGGGAATCCGCTGTTGAGGAGAACTGAGGTGAAATCGTCCCTAAGCCCAGGCCGACGTTCTAACCCTTGCCAACCACCGACTTGCGTCTACAGCGTGCGTGTGTTCCCCGTACACACGCGGGAATACCGATGGGGTCACGGTTTGACCCTGCGCGCAAGTATACCATGGCGCCCTGTCTAACACAAGTCCAATAAAGCATCAGCCAGCCTGTCAGAGAGAAGATACGCTTAATTGCGGATAGAGATTTCTGGACAATCGTTTGTCCTGTGTGGTATACTTTCTGTCGCTTTAGGCCATTTCATCTAACTGCGTTTTTGCCCCCAGCGACTCCGCGCTATCCTCTGGCGCGTAGGTCTCGTAGAGATACAGATCGCCCATCCAGTCGCTAAAAACCGCCACGAAGATCGCCCGTACCTTCTTCCACGAGAGGCCGCCGTAGCCCGCGCCGATGCGTGGGGCCGCAAGCGAGCGCACCCCCAGTTTCTCCGCCAGCGCGCGGACAGCCCGCAGCCCCTGCTCGATGGCGGCATAGGTCGCGCGGGAGCGCCAGTAGTCTTCCTGCGTCGCCACATTGAAGACCCACGGCTGCCCCGTCTCAACGCGCCAGAGCAAGACATCGCCAGGGTTCAACTCGCGGGGCTGCGCCTTGCACTGCCGCCGATACTCATCGTACATCTCCGGGTAGTGCTCGCGGAAGCCGACAGCGATGCCCGCGCCCATCGACCCCTGGCAATTGACCCCCTGCGCCAGCGCCTGCGCGTGAAAGCGATTGGCGAACAGGTCGCCCGTGACGATATGGATGGGCATGCGCGACTCCTCCAGACAACCGCGCGGGCAGACAACCGCGCGGGGCCAACGTGGGATATTCCCCATCCGCTGGCCCCGCGTCGCGTATCCTCCGCTAGCGAGCGCGCTGGCGCCGTGGGCCGCGCCCACTCGATGTCACGCCATTTGCGCCGGAACTGGGAGCCAGCGGATTCGCCGCGGGCTGGGTCGGCTGGCTAGCGCCGCTCGCTGTGGCGGCTCCGCTGGCCGTTTTCGCGGGGCCGCTTGCGCTGGCGTCGGTGGCGGCGGGCGCCGCGCTGGCGTCGGTGGCGGCAGCGTGGGGCGCGGCCGTGGCGGCTGCGCTGTTATCGGGCGCGGCTGCGCCATCGGCGGCTGTACCGCTTTCCACCGTCATGCCGGGGACACGCGCCATCAGGTCGGCCATGCGCACGCCCGTCAGCGCCTCCAGAATGACTGGGGTTTGCGCGAGCATATTGACGATGTCAGCGGTCACGCGGCTCGCGCCGAGATTGCCATTCGCGCCGGAGCCAGTCGAGACGATGCTGATCTTGTCGACCTTGGAGAGCGGCTCGGCCATTGCGCGTACCATCTCAGGCAGGTTCGTGATGACCTTATCGAGCACGGCGGCCTGGTTGTACTCGTGATAAGCCGCCGCCTTCACGCGCATCGCCTCGGCCTCCGCTTCGCCCTTCGCGCGGATGACCTCAGCCTCCGCCAGGCCTCGGATGCGCGTCGCCTCGGCTTCCGCCGCCGCCTGTGACCGCAGCGCCGCCGCGCGACCCTCGGCCTCTAGCGTGAGGCGCTGCCGTTCCGCCGCCGCCAGCGTTTCCATACGCTGCCGCTCGGCGTCCGCCGCCTTGATGACGGTCGCTTCCAGCTCCATATGGCGGCGCTGCGACTCCGCTTCCTGCACCTTCACCTGCGCGGTCTTCTCGATCTCCTGCGCACGGGCGGTTTCCTGCACGATCTGCTGCTGTACGATCTGCGCCTGTAGCTCCGTGGCTTTGTCAGCTATCACCTGTTGCTTCTTCACCTCGGCGTCATAGGTGGCGCGCTTCAAGGCAAGGTCGCGCTGGAACTCTGACTGTTTCGCCTGCGAAGCGGCTTCGGCCTCGACCCGCGCCTGGTCGGCGGATGACTTGGCGACGGCGGCTTCACGGGCGGCGTTCGCGGATTGAATCTGCGTATCGCGCGCGGCCAGCGCTACGGCGATATTCGCCTCTTTCTTGATGCGCTCGATCTCTGGCCGCCCCATGTTGGCGATGTAGTCGTTCTCGTCGCGCACTTCCTTGATGGTGAAAGAGACGACCTCCAGCCCCATCTTCGCCAGATCCGCCGAGCTGACCTGACGCATCTTCTCGCTGACCATCTCCGGCTCTTTGACGAGTTGCTCGACGGTGAGCTGGCCGACGATGCCGCGCAGGTGGCCTTCCATCACCAGGCGGATCAGCCCCTCGCGCTCCTCGTCGGTCTTGCTGAGGAACTGTTCCGCCGCTGTCAGGATGCTGTCCTTGTCGGAGCGTACTTTGAGCTGGGTGACCGCCTCGACACGCACCGAGACGCCCTGATTGGTGTAGAGATTCTGCTGTGGCGCCACGTCGAAGGACATCAACTCCAGGGAAAATTCCTGCGCGCGGCTGATGAGCGGGATGACCAGCTTCGCGCCGCCCTTCGCCACCTCCATGCCGCCTTTGCCATAGACGATTAGCGCGCGGTTTGGCCCGACCTTGCGGTAATACGAGCTAAAGACGCGCAGCAAGCCTAGAAATGCGGCCACGATGACGACGACCGTGACGACGATGGTAACGAATGGTCCCATTGGCGTTCGCTCAACCCCTTCTTCGGCGCCTCTAGCCCTGCTCGCAAGCCGAGCGGGTGGTGCGAAGCGCGCCACGAATGAATGCGCTACGAATGAATGCGCTATAGATCAGATGTAGTTGAAATGCGGTACTAGATGCGGCGCGTACCAGCTTAGTCCTGGGTCTCGCCACCTGGTGGCGCGGCTGGTTCCAGGCGCGCGGCGGGACGGTCGGCGTCCAGGCGCTGGCGTGTCTCGGCGATGAAGTTGTCCCACTGCTGCACGGTCGTCATGCCATCCTCAGCCGCGATGATGACCACCTGCGCGCCCGACTCGATAGGCTGGTCGTTGGTGGCGCGTGCGCCGATGCTATGGCGTGTGCCCGTATCGTCGTTATAAATGACCTCACCGATACCCTGCGCGCGGATGGCGATGCTGACCGTGGCCAGCCGACCCTCCAGTCGCGAGCTATCGGCGGTCAGTTCGCCCGCCTGCGAGGTGATGAAGATACTGGTGAGCGCGGCATTGACGCCAATCGCCGCCAGCGCGCCCACCAGCGCCGCGACCAGGAGTGTCACGAGGATCTGCGCGCCCTGGCTGTTATGCAGCAAATAGCCCAGCACACCGAAGACGAGCAGGAAGATCAGCGCGCCATTGAGGTTGAGGCTGCCCCAGAGCAGATTCTGAATCGAGCCCCACAGGCTCTCGCTGGAGGATGTGGTTGTGGCGACATCGTGTCCGGTCGTGTGGGTCGCCGTGTGGCCCGCGACGTGGGCATGGGCGCCCGCGTCATGGCCGCCCGCGACGTGAGCGCCCGCGGCATGGGCGCCTGTCGCATGGCCGCCCGCATCGTGGCCGCCGAGATGTCCGGCGTGCCCGTGGCCAGCGCCCAGCGCGACCGTCGCGATGAGGAACAGCCCTGAAAACAGCGCGCATGCCAGAAACAGCAATGATAGTGGATCTGTTGCGAGCATCCTGGCGCCTCCTGGCATCAGGCCCTGCGCATTTCGCGCTCAGACGCCTACTGGCGTATCGCGTGGCGCGGTGGGCGCGTGGGCTGGCGCGGGAACGCCCAGCAGCGCCTCGACGCGGCGCTTCAACGCGGCGAAGTTGACACCCCAGCCCAGCCCGATGGTATGGGGAACGAGAATCTGGTCACTCTCGGGATTCCAGTACTCGTTGGTGATCTGAGGCCATTCTTCCAGGCGGAAGTTATACGGCACACCCGCGACGGTTCCCTTCCAGGTGCGGTCTTCGGGCGCCTTCGCGAGTTCCTGGCCAATGGCCGCCACCGCCATACCAGCGGCCACTCCAGCGACAAACCAGTTCATCTTGCTTGCCATAGATCTACTTCCCTGCCGCCCTCTTGCGTCTGGACGGCGTAGTGGCGGGGCCGACTCCGCCCTGATATCTCCACTCATATCACAGTACGAGCAGACATCATGCGTCGTTGCGCGCTAAGGTCAATGTCGGCGCGAGATGGCTGGTGGTTAGTGGCTGTGCGGCGTGTCGGGGATGTCGGATGCGGCGCCTGGCGCTCCGGCCTGGCGCTCCAGCGCGGCCAGCGTCGCGGGCGGCAGGCGCAGCAGGGCGTCGAGCAGGCGCAGGACGCGCTCAGCGTCGGGGGCTTCGGCGAGGCGCGTCAGGACGCCTTCGAGCAGGTTGGCGTCGAGTGGCGCGGCGGCGTCGGGCAGCGCGGCCATCCCTGGTGGGTCGCTGACGAGGTAGCCCGGGTGGACATGGTAGAAGCGGGCCAACGCCTCGCGGGTCGCGCTGGTGAGGTGGACGCGGGCGCCGCTCTCCAACTGCGAGAGGTAGGCCTGGCTGATCGAGACGCCGATCTCCTGGCGCATGGCGCGGGCGACTTCCTGCTGCGTGTAGGTGCGCCAGAGTCCCCGCCGAATGCCCTCAGCCTGGCGCAATCGGCGTAGTTTCTCCGCCAGCTCCATCCTGCCCTCGCAATCTGTTCTGGGCCTGCCCGCGCGGCATCTTCACCTACCACTATAACGAGCGGCGAGAGTCAGCGCAATGGGGCGTTATGGCGCGGCGATATGGGATCGAGTCGGCGTCATTTTCAAGGACGCGACGGTATGTCGATACTCCTCGCGCTCGACGGGCGACTCACTGGCGCCCCAGCGCCAGCCGATGATGGCGACGGCCCCAGCGATGATGGCGATCACCGCGAGCAGCCAGCCGTTCAGATACGGCGGCCAGTAGACCGCGCCAGCGGGAACCGACGCATATTGCCCACCGACCAGGAAAGAAGCGCCTGCCACCGCGCCCGCGCCCACCACCGCGATCAGCAGCGCCCGCGTCCACGGCAAGCGCGCCCGCCGTTCCGCCGAGATGCGGAAAATGCGCCAGACGCCGATGAGCAGGAGCGTCACACTGGCGACGACGAAGAGTGGCGCCAGGAAGAGATTGCTCATGTAGACGTCGTTCTGTATCGCGTTCTGGCTGAGGGCGAAGGGCAAGAGCAATACACCACCAGTGAGCAGCAGGAAGACACTCAGCGCCAGGGTCGCGGTGGTGAAGCGCGCGCCGCTGGTTGAGCCGCTCTGGGGATTCATGATGACGCCTCCTTACCTCGCGCATCGTCAGAGCGCGTATCGGCGATCCTATTCTCGTCTGAGTGATGCGGATGGCGGTCACAGGCGCGTCTCGCGCGAGCGAACGCCCCACACAGTCGCCTCACAAATACCCGATGTCTTCGAGGAAAGGGATCAGTCCAAGCGCCCGCGCGACACCAGCGGAGGCCGCATTCGCGCGCTGGTGGCTGTAGAAAGGAATCTTGCCGCGATGGCGCGCATCCAGCGCCCAGGCGGCGGTGACGCGGGTAGCGTAGCCCTGCCCCCGCGCCGCTGGCAGCGTGCGCACCCAGGCTTCGGCGGCTAGCTCGCTCTCGCGCGATGATTCGCAGGTGGCGACGACCAGGCCATCCACCACGATGGCGAATTGCTCGCCGGGGAAGACAGCGCGCGGGGGTGGTTCCTCACGCAGGGCGGCGCCCGACCATAGCCGCGCGACGCCGGGCGCGGGGGCGCCATAGTGGTCGCCATCTGGCCAGAGGCGCAGGATGTCGCGTTGTGGCGCACGGGCGAGCGTGGGCGCGAGATCATCGGGAAAGAGCAGCGTGCGCCCGATCCAGAGGTCAGCGCCAGCCGCAGCGTCGTCTCCGCCCTGCGTGTCCTGCGCCAGCAGCGCCGCGACACGCGCATGCTCGGTAAAGAGCGATTCGGGCGCCAGCGCCGCAAGCTGATGACGTATGGCCGCCGACACATCTGGACGGATGAAGACGCGCCACTCCCCCGTGGCGGCGTGGGTGACGTGCAGGCGCGGCGTTTCCTCGGGTGCCTCACCCGCCAGCGGCGCGAGTGGGCCAGCCGCGAGGCCGATGTGCGCGAGCGCGAGGTAGATGTCGAGCAGTGAGGGCGCCGCGCTGATTGTCTCATCCAATGGGGAGTGGGCCATAATGGCGTGCGCGCTCCTCTGCCTAGGCCGGAGCGCCCGCGCCAGCGGGACTATTCATGCGTCGCAGCGGAACGATCTCGGCGAGGGTGCGCGCGAGACGGCGGATCGCGATGAGGTAGTCGTCGTGTGGCGCCTTCGCCGCGCCATCGCTCACGCTGTACTCGTCATCACTGGCCGCGAGCAGGTAATCGGCGGGGAAGCCGCCCAGCACCGGGAAGCGCCGCTCTAACGTCTGCTGGGGCAGGTCGTCGCTGTTGGCGCCGTCGGTGCGGCAGAGCGCCACGCCGAGGCGGCCATAGGGCGCGGGGGTCTCATCGAACTGCGCGCCCAGTTGGTCGGCGTCGCGCAGGCCTGTCGCGCCCGCCTCGACAAAGACCACCACGTAGTCAATTCCGGCGTCCAGTCCGCCCACCTTCTGCAAGAGCGGGGCATCCACATCGAGCAGCAACACGTCCACTTTGCCAAGTGTCTCCTGCCGGGCGCGACTCAGCAGCGCGGGCAGCGCCTCTGGCCGCGTCGTTGGCGGAAGCCACAGGCCCAGATTCTTGATTGGCTCGCGCTCCAGCAGGGCGCGCAACCGCTCGCGGCGTCCCGTCAGATCGACCAGCAGCACCCGCAGCCCGCGCTCCACCAGCATCCGTCCCAGGTAGTAGCTCGTCACGCTCACGCCATGCCCGCGTCGCGGTTGTGTCAGCGCCACGCAACGCGCGCCAGCGGATTGTCCGGCGCGGCCAGACGCACCCGTCTTTCCATTGAGCATTAGCCACTTCCTTCGCGCAGACGCACGCGCAGACGCAGTATTCCAGAGCGGCGCCACATCGCCGGCTGCTATCCTTCGATGACGATGCGCCACGTTCATACTATCCCCTGTGAGGGAAGCGCGTCCAGCGCGTACCCCACCAGCGTTCTCGGCGCGCAAACGAAAGCGCGCGTCTCCCAGCGCCTTGCGGCGACCTGAGAAACGCGCGCCTGTGAAGTCGCGCAGGAGTCGCGTCACGCCTTAGGCGGCGACTTCAGCAGCCGCGACCGCCTCGATCTCCAGCGCGATCTTGACATGATCGCTCACCAGCCAGCCGCCGCTCTCAAGGGCGACGTTCCACTCCAGGCCGAAGTCTTTGCGGCTAATCGCCAGGTTCGCGGAGAAACCCTGCACCTGCTTGCCCTGCATGTTCTTCGTCACGCCCTCGCGGGTGATGTCGAAGGTCAGCGGCTTCGTCACGCCGTGCATCGTGAAGTCGCCCGTCACGCGATACGCCTCGTCGCCGAGCGCCTCGACCTTGGTGCTGCTGAAGGTGATCGCCGGGTACTTCTCGGCATCGAAGAAATCGGCGCTGCGGAGGTGGCCATCGCGCTTCTCATCGCCCGTGTTGACACTCGCCGTATCGATCGTCACGTTCACCTTGGAGTTGGCTGGGGTGGCCTCATCGATCTCGGCGGCGCCCGCGAACTTGGTAAAGCGGCCCTTGGCTGTCGATACCATCATGTGCTTGACGGCGAACTCAATCGTTGAGTGACTGGTGTCGATGCTGTACTCCATGTAGAGTGATCCCTTTTCTGTGATTGGCGGTAACTATCGCGCCATGCGTCGCGCCCTGCTCCACGCCCGGGGAATGGGCCTGGATTGCGTTTGGGTCGCCTGGTAATGAGCTTCCTAATTGGAAGTTGCTTCCCTTATATGTATTAGTATCATAAGTAAAGTATTGCGTCAAGGGGTACGAAAAAACTCGCAGATGGAGTGGTGATTGGAGCGTGTGAGGCGAACGTGGAAACGCGCATCGCCCAGCGATTCCATGAAGGAGGCTGGGCGAGGAGGTCAGGCGGGCGGATTGGCTGGCTGGATCAGAAGGAAATCTCATCGGCGAGGAAGCGTGTCCAGAGCAGCGTGACCGCCAGGGCGCCCATCAGCGCGAAGAACGCGACCGGGCCGCCATACGTGATGTTCTGGAAGTTGAAGAAGAGCGTGAGCGAGAGCCAGACGATGGTGGCCGAGATCGCCATGCCCAGCTTGGTCGCCTCGACAGGCGCATCCCAGAAGAGTTGCGCGCCGAGCCAGATCAGGCCGAATGCGAAGACGGCGCCCCAGTGGATAGCGCCCGCCTGCACGACATCGAACGGCGTGGTCTTGCCCGCGAGAAAGTCTACCGTGAGAAAGGGCGCGACAAACGCGAAGACGAACAGCAACGCGAGCAGCGCGCTCACGAGCGGCTTCGCGCTACGGTTGGAAGTCATAACGAGTAGTCCTTTCCCGGACGATGAGACCAGCACGTGATGCGCGGGCGCCCGCGTTGACGCCCCGCGGACGTCGAAGGGCAGGAAGACACTCTTCCGCCTATTTTAACGAGTGAGCGCCCGCAATGCAATCAGGTGTTCGCCTGATGTCTCCCTGTCATAAGCCCTGGCCGCACGGTCACGATGGCCCATGGTACGCGATGTGCTATACCTCGCCTCATGTCGCTTGCGGAGCGTCAAGAAAGCTCCTGAGCGTCTCAACGGGCATCAGCCAGCAAAGAAGTGCGGAATTTACCTGACATGGAGCGCTTTTGACCCAGCCAGATAGCATTAGACGCGAGGATACACGAAGACAGCCCAATACCAGCATCGGTATGGTTTCCACCGCGCCATGGCGGCGCGCGGCAAGTCCCCTGGCGTCTGCCAGGCGCATCCTGTCGCGGGTGGATCGCGAGCGCATCGCGCAGTGGCTACTGCCTCCTACGAGCGGTAGCGAGATACACGCGCTCGATGGCGTGCGCGCGATAGCGACCCTCTGCATCGTCATCTTCCACACGCTGCTCTATCTGCGCGTCGAATATCTGCCAGGCAGCCAGGCGATAGGCAATGTCTGGTACTACCTTGCGATGGGTGTGCAACTCTTCTTTGTGCTGTCGGGCTTTCTGCTGTTCCGTCCGTACGCGCGTGCGCTGCTCACTGGCACGGAGCTACCCGGATGGGCGCGCTTCTACCAGCGCCGCGCACTACGGATTCTGCCTGTCTACTGGGTGGCGTTGACAGTGATGCTCCTGACGCAGTGGCAGCGAGCCGGAAAGCCGCTCTGGGCCAATGCGCTCTCCCATTTCGCGCTCATCCACGACAGCTTTCCGCGATTCAACCGCGACCTGGATGGCCCCTTCTGGTCGCTCGCCGTCGAATTCCAGTTTTATCTGTTGCTGCCAGTGATCGCCGCTGGCATCGCGCGCGTGGTGGGCCGCACACGCTCCGCCACGCGGCTGTTCGGCGCGCTGCTCGGCGTGATTGCGCTGGCGGAGGGCATCCGCTGGGCCGATACACTGCTGATGGCTTCCATTACGCCCGATGCGCTGTCACAGGGTGGTGGAGCGGCGGCGCGCTTCGTGGTGACACTAGCGACTATGGGCATGCAAGGCAAGAACCTGGAGGTCTTCTTTATCGGGGCGATCGCCGCCACGCTCTACGTGCTGGGGTCGGAGCTTGAGCGGCTGGGGCGGCGCACACAGCGGCGCATGGCCTGGGGGCTACTCACCGGTGGGCTGGCAATCTCGGTGGTCGCGGCTCCTACCTGAAAGCTTGGCGCGGTGATGTTCATGCCCGGCGCGCGCTGGGGCTGGAACATCATCTTCTATCCGCTCGTCGCCGGACTATCCTTCGGCGCGCTCACACTCGGCATCGTCTGGAGCGGGCGACGGCTGCGCGGCGTCTTCGAGGCGGCGCCGCTGCGCTTCATCGGCCACATCTCCTATAGCATCTATCTCTGGCACCTGCCCATTCTGCAGGGGACGCTGGCGCCATTCGCGCCGATGCCGCTCTGGTTGCGGCTAGTCTGTGTCTTCATCGTCAGCTATCTCTCATACCAGCTTCTCGAACGTCCTTTCCTGCGCCGCCGCCAGCGCCTGCACACCAGCGCGGTGGAGCGCGCCCCAGTGGAGGCGGACGCCGCACGGGCCAGCGATCTTGCGGCGCCATGACGCAGGTTTAGCGGCCCATCGCACACACGCCTCGCTCTCTGCGGATAGACGCAGGTATACTTGCTTTAGCGTCGCTGGCGCAGCCCGTGGGCAAGCGCCGCCATCTGCCAGGAGGGGCAAGCGGTGGATGCGGCGCCAGCTTCGCCATCACGATAATCGTGATCGGTGGCCCACTGTCGGGCGGCGGCGCTCTCCGGCAAGCGTATAATGCCTCTGTCCGCCTTATGAGCCGCGCGCACGCGCTAGCAGTGGCAGAGAGAGAGTATTCCATGGCGACCCCAACGTCCGAAGGCCAACACCAGCTCGATATCGCCGAAGTTCGCGCGGCGTTTCCCTCGCTCGCGCTGGAGATGAACGGCCAGCCCGTCGTCTATGCCGACAATCCCGGCGGCACACAGGTAACGCAGGCGTGCATTGACGCGGTGAGCGCGTACTACCGCGAAAGCAACGCCAACACCCACGGCGCCTTTCTCACCAGCCAGCGCACCGATGCGCTGCTTGCCGAGGCCCACGCCGCGATGGCCGACTTCCTCAACGCCGCCGACCCGCGCGAAATTGTCTTCGGGCCGAACATGACCTCGCTCACCTTCGCCTTCAGCCGCGCGCTAGGGCGCACGCTCCAGCCAGGTGATGAGATCGTCGTCACCGCGCTCGACCATGACGCCAACGTTGCGCCGTGGCAGCAACTTGCCGAGGATCGCGGCCTGACCATCCGCATGGCTGATGTCGAGCTGGCGACCTGCACGCTGGACATGGCCGACCTGCGCGCAAAGATCACCCCAAAGACGAAGATCGTCGCGGTGGGCTATGCCTCGAATGCCGTCGGCACGATCAACGACGTGCGCACGATTATTGGCTGGGCGCGCGAAGTTGGCGCGCTCACCTGGATTGACGCCGTGCAGTATGCGCCGCACGCGCCGATCGATGCGCAGGCGCTGGGCTGCGATTTCCTCGCCTGCTCCGCCTATAAGTTCTTCGGGCCGCATCAGGGCATCGTCTGGGGCAAGCTGGAGCATATGCAAGGGCTGCGTCCGTACAAGGTGCGCCCGGCCAGCGACGAGGCGCCCGACCGCTGGGAGACGGGCACGCAGGCGCACGAGCTACAGGCGGGGACACTGGCTACGCTCAACTATCTTGCTACGCTGGGCCATCCCCATGCCGAGGCCTACCGCGCAACCTTCCCTGGCATGACGGGGCGTCGCCTCGACCTGCACGCCGCGATGGCCATCATCCAGGCGCACGAGCAGACGCTGGCCGCGCGGCTCATCGCTGGCCTGCGCGCCATCCCCGGCGCCACGCTCTATGGCCTGCTGGATGAAGCTGATCTGCCGCGCCGTGTGCCGACGGTGGCGCTGACGGTCGCGGGCCACACGCCCCGCGCGCTGGCGGAGGGGTTGGCGACGCGCGGCGTCTTCGTCTGGGATGGCAATTACTACGCTATCAACCTGATGGAGCGCCTGGGGCTGGAGGAGCATGGCGGCGCGCTGCGCATTGGCCTGGCCCATTACAACACCATGGCGGAAGTCGAGCGCATCATCGCGGCGCTGCGCGAAGTCGTCAGCGCGTGAGGCGGCGCGGCGTCAATCTGTGGTCAGACGCTGGGCGGCCTCTCGCACGACCTTTGCGAGCACATCAATGTCGAAGGGTTTCGGGACGATGTAGCCGCCCAGCGCCGTGATGAGCGGAGCCGCCTGGTTCATCAGCGCCTCGCTGCCAGCGGAAAGCACGATGTAGGCGTGGCGACCCACCAGCGAGGCATCGGCGTTGATCGCCTCCAGCAGCGCGACCCCCTGCATGTCGGGCATCAGCAGGTCGAGCAACGCCACATAGCGAACGCCGGGGACGCGCAGCCGCTCCAGCGTCTCCTCGCCGTTCGTCGCCTCGGTGACGCTATGCCCCTCTTCCTCCAGCAACATGCGCAGTGACTCGCGAATCCCTTCATCATCGTCCGCAATGAGCGCGTAGACCACTGGTCGCTTCCTTTTCTCCGCGCGCCGCCCGCGCCAATCCTGCCCGCGCCATGAGTTTGCGGGCGTGTCGGTCTCTGGCGCTAGTATATCAGGCGCTACCAAGAGGGTGAGTGGCGCAGGGAGAAGATGTGTGGAACAAGGGTATATCCGTCGAGCGACACGCCGCCTGCCTGGAGACCAGGCGCCAGCGTATGCGGAGTAATGCGGCTATGGCGCACGACTACGCGACCGCCGTGTGCCGTGCGCCGTAGCCGCGCGCAATCCCCGCGATGACGATGAGCGTGGCGAGGCCCATCAGCGCGATGTGCGCGATCAGGCTGGAGCCGAGGCTGATGTCGAAGCCCAGCGGTCCAGCGTTGCCGGCGAGATAGTTCGGCGCATCGCTCAGCATCTGGATGCCCCAGGCGCTCATCGCCGCCACCGTCACGAGCATCCCCAGCGCGACGCCAATTTCCGGCGCCAGCGCGAAGCGGAAGAGATCAGGGCGAATCTCGCTGCGAGTGATGGCGGTGGCGACGGCGGCGACGCTGGCGATAGCCGCGACGACGAAGAGCGCGACCCACGAGTAGACGTAGATGTTACTCGTCGGCGGCGTATTGGCCGTCTGATTCGTGGGGAAGATGACATTGAGCAGCGTCCAGGTCCAGCCGAGCCAGACCACCAGCGCGATTGGTGGCACGGCGAAGAGCGCCACGATGCCCCAGCGCCGCGCGGCGATGGCCTGGCGCAGGGCGGTGAAGGCGATGGGCAAGCCGCCGACCAGCGTCGCCAGCAGCGCGATGAGCGCGCCCGCGATCACGCCGTCATAGGCCAGCGCGATGCCTGGGTGCGCTGTTGGCACAGTAGACTTCACGACATCTTCGGTCATCTTCTGGAATCCCATGCCGATGACGACAAAGGCGATGTAGGCGCAAAACACCAGAATCGCCGAAGAACGTAAGCGACTCATGACCCAACTCCGGTTCCATATGCCCCAGCACAGGGCGAGATATTCTCCCAGAATGCCGCCCAGCAGATCGCCCGCCGCCGCGGCGAGGAATCCCAGCGCGCCCCATACGCCGCGCTGCGCCCAGGCGTCGCGGTAGAGCTGGCGGAAGACCTGCGCGACCTCAGCGCCATGCGCCTCGCGGAAGGCGCGCGGGGCCAGCCAGAGCAGCAGCGCGTAGATGCGGGTGACACGGTCGCCCGTGGCCGTGGTACGGCGCGGGGCGGAAGAAAGCCGCGACATCAGGCGCCTCCCAGCTTCAGATCGAGGCCAGCCGCGCTCCCCAGCGAGGCTCCCAGCGATGTCTGCCGGGCCAGGCTGACCAGCCGCGCCAGCCGCGCGGTCTCGGCCAGCGCCACGCGCCGCCCCTTCTCGGTCAGGCGATAGTAGCGGCGCCGCTCGTCGTCCAGCTCAGGGTCGGGGCGCTCCTCTGTCTCAGCGATGTAGCCCGCGGCGAGCATCTGCCGGATCGAGCGGTAGAGCGTCGTCGGCCCCAGCTTCAGCCGTCCCTCGGTGTAGCGCTCCACTTCGCGCAGAATGCTGTAGCCGTGGCGCTCGCCATCCGCCAGCGCCAGCATGATATGAAAGACCGCTGGCGTGAGCGGCAGCTCGCTGGCCAGATCATTCGCGCCGGATGATGCGTTATCACTCACGGCGCCCATACGCGGCTCCTCTCCCTGTTTAATTTGTGTCACATTGACTATAGCCACTGTGGTAATAGTAACGCCATCGTGAGCGTATGTCAAGGGGTATGCTATAGTGGGCAAGCGGGATAGCAAGCGGAGAGGAGCGGCTGGCATGGAGATACGCATCGGCGTGTTCGCAACCATCCTGGATGCGGCGGGTCAGGTGCTCGCTCTGCCACCGGCGCGACCACGACTTCTGGGGGCAGCCGGGCGGCGGGCTGGAGCTGGGCGAGACACCCTGGCATGGCGTCATGCGCGAGGTCAGGGAGGAGACGGGCCTCGCATGTGGAGGTCACCCAGTTGGCGGGTGTCTATAGCGCGCCCGAAGCGAACGACCTCATCTTCTCCTTCCGCTGCGAGGCGATCAGCGGCGCGCTGACACTGAACGACGAGGCGCGCGACCTGCGCTACTTCCCCCTCGACGCGCTGCCCGCCAACACCTTTGTCGAGCATGCCGCGCGCATCCGTGACGCCATCAGCGCGACCGACGCGCCCGTGCTGCGCATGCCCGGCTGGCCGACCGCGACGGAGGAGATCCACCTGCGCCAACGCGGATCGTGATGCCCCCGCAGCATCACCGCCAGACGGACTATACTATGGTGGCGCACATGAGCGCGCGAAAGGAGGCGAGACACAATGAAGTGGGTAACACGCGAGCATGCCAAGGTAGATCGCATCGCCTGTCCCTGGCTAATTCGCCGCTTTGTTGATCCGCAGGCGGAGTTCCTGTTCGTTCCCGCGAATGAAGTGATGGCGGTCGCGGAGCGCGAGGACGCGACCCCCTACGACGTGCCCGGCGTTGAGCTGGGCCACCACGGCAAGCGCTGCTCCTTCGAGGCGATTCTGGCCCGCTATGCGCTGGAGAGCGACCCGGCGCTGGTCCTGCTGGGGAAGATCGTCAACGGCGCCGATACCGACAACACCCTCTGGAATCAACCCGAGGGGCCAGGACTCCAGGCCATCGCGGATGGCTTCCGCCGTCTCGGCTTTAATGATGACCATGCGACGCTCGAACGCGAGTCCATCGTCTACGATGCGCTCTATGCCTATTGTCAGGAGATGGCGCGCCAGGGCAAGCTTGACGGCGCCTTCAAGGCGTAAGGGGAAGCGGGTTCGCTGTAACTATCGTCTCTGTAGTAGATATGTAGAGCATGACAACACCTGAGACCGGGGCATCTGGCGGAGCAGTCGCGTTCAGGCTATAGCGCCGACGCCTGGCGTATCGTGGCGTCGCGGGGGCTGCGCCAGTTCGCCTATGGGCTGCTGGGTGTTACGCTGGCGGTCGCGCTGCCAGCCGAGGGTGTCTCGGCGGTGGCCATTGGTGCGCTGATCACGCTCGCGCTGGCGGGCAACTTCGTTGGCACGTACCTCATCGGCCACTACGCCGATCGCTGGGGTCGCCGCCGCACACTGATGGCGCTGGCCGGGCTGATGGCGCTGACCGGCGCGGTCTACGCGCTGACGTCGTTCTATCCCGCGCTGGCGCTGGCGGCGTTCGTCGGCGTCCTCGGCTCGAATACCTCGGAGACGGCGCCGTTTCTGCCGATAGATCAGGCGATGCTGCCGCAGACCGTCGCGCTCGCCCGCCGCACCGACCTCTTCGCGCGCTATAACCTGATCGCGTCCTTCGCGGGGGCGCTCGGCGCGCTGGCTGCCGCCTTGCCCGATCTGCTGGCGCGCGTTCGGCGTGGCGCTCCGGCGCTCGGCTTCAGCCTGATGTTCTGGCTCTACGCCGTCTGCGCGCTGGGGGTCGCGGCGCTGGTCGTCGCGGATGACGCCCGCCATCGAGGCGTCCCCTGTCGACGGCGTCCGCGCCGCCTGCTGCGATGGCGCAACCGCCTGTTGCCACCGCTGGGACGCTCGCGTGGGGTCGTACTGCGGCTCTCGGGCCTCTTCAGTGTGGATGCGCTGGCGGGTGGGTTGGTGACGCAAAGCCTGCTCACGCTCTACTTCCACCTGCGCTTTGGCGCGTCGCTCAGCTCGCTTGCGTGGCTCCTCTTCGGAGCGAATCTGCTCTCGGCGCTCTCATTCCTGGCGGCGGCTCCCCTCGCGCGGCGCTTCGGCCTGCTCAACACGATGGTCTTCACCCATCTGCCCTCGAACGTGCTGCTGTTGCTGGTGGCGTTCATGCCGACGTTCCCGCTGGCGAGCGGCGTGCTGCTGCTGCGTCAGTCGCTCTCGCAGATGGACGTGCCGACCCGCCAGGCCTATACGATGGCGCTGGTCGAGCCGGAGGAGCGCACAGCGGCGGCGAGCGTCACATCGCTGGCCCGCAGCGTCGGCTCTGGCGTCAGCCCGGTGATCTCCGGCGCGCTGCTAACGGGAACGCTGGTGGCGCTGGGGCTGCCGCTCATCATCAGCGGCGGACTCAAGGCCGCCTATGACCTGGCGCTTTGGGGTGTCTTTCGCCGTGTCAGATTGCCCGAGGAGCGCAAGTAGCGCGGCTCTAGCCATGCCGCGCCGTTCATCCCGCTCGTTATAGCAGACCAGGGCGGCGCAGGTAAAGCGGCGGCGCCACTCAGACTTTCGCGCGGACGAAGACCGTCGTGCCAAGCGGCGTCCAGGCGTAGAGGCGCTCGGCGTCGGGGATGCGCATGCCAATGCAGCCATGCGAGCCTGTCTCCCAGCTACCGTCGGGGAGTTGATGCGGAACGTTGCTGCCAGGGCCAAATTTGACGTGCCACCAGGCGTCATGCAGGAAAAAGCCGCCACCTTTGAACTCCAGCGCATAGTTGATGTGGGTGGGCGCGTACCAGTTGGATGAGCCTACCGGCCAGGGCGAGGTGAACACCGCCTGATGCCTGTCGCCGTTGTGTTCCACACAGTTCACGTTGTGGCTGGAGGTTGGCGCGCTATTGTTGGTCCAGCGCAAGTCTGAGCAATTCTTGAGGAAGACGTGAAAGACGCCCGTCGGCGTGGGCAGCTCGGGTCGGCCAGTCTCCACCGTGAAGGTGAAAGCGAGTGCGCCATTCTGGTAGGCGTAGAGCTGCTGGCGCGAGAGGCTGACAAGGATTACCTTGCCCGTCGCAAGTGGCGCTGGGGGAATGTTCGGCGCCGGGGTGGGCGTTGGCTTGGGCGTCGGCTTGGGGAGTCGCGGTTGGCTTCGGCGTTGGCGCCGTGGTTGGTAGCGCCGTTGGCGTCAGGGTCGGCGTGGGCGACGGGATGATGTCCTGGTCGTTGGCTGGCTCCAGCGTCGCGGTTGGCGTGACGTTGGCCGTTGGCGTCGTCGGCAAGGTACATGCCACCAGGGTAAGCATCAGCAGCAGCGCGATCAGGCTTCCTATGCCGCGCCGCCAGTGTGGTATCCGCCACATACGCGCTCTCCCCTCCTCGTCAGCCTGCGCCCGCGCTCACGGCCAACCGGGCGCCATTGCGCTGGCAGGCGTATGGCGCGCTGGCCGCTCGGTCGTCTCAGCGCAACCGAGGCGCCAGTGGTGAGAGCAGGCGATGGCAGGCGTTGTCCGGCCCGTTCCCTCATCACCTGCTGGCGCATCAACGCTCAGAAGCGTTCACTGGCGCCCGACCTACGCCTCGCTCACGCTCACGATAGCGTGCTTGTAGACGAGCACGAGGCGTCCGTTATCGGGCCGAATGAGCAGGCTATCGTCATAGACCTCCTCAAGGACGCCGCCGAAACGTTCGGTCTGGAGTGTGGCATGCGTGATCGCCGTCTCGATGATCACCCGCTTGCCGTGCGACTGCTCTAGAAAGTTGAATTCAGCCCGCTTCGCCGTCGCTGTTACATCTATCATGGTGTTGCTCCCTTCTGTCGAGCGTGGACGCTCCATGCCGCTTGAAACGTACCCTCCACGTCTCACAGCCCACGCAAGGAACCCCGCCGCGCTCTCACGTGACGGTCACAGGGCCCGATGTCGAGGCCAGATCCAGATCAGGCGGATTGACAAGCTGCCTGCTTCAGGCTATACCAATCGGCAGTCAGTATTTTTGCTGACTCGCGATGTCTTCTGTTCGGCGCAGCGAATACACGGTGCGCTGATTGACCTCCCATACTCATGTACGCCCCCATCCATGGCATTCAATGCGCTTGCCTGCGGGCTGGTGGATGACGCGCCCAACGCTCTCGTCTGGGAAATCGGCCACACTGGCGACTACACCAACGCCAGAGGGCTAGTATTGCGTCGCCCGGCAGCGCCACCAAGCTACACTGTTACTCCTATAACACGCCGACTGCGCAACCACTCTGCGATAGCCGCGCGACGCCGAAGATGGTGTCAAGTGGTCAGCCTGCGCATCAACCGTTCGCTCCGTCCTCGCTTATCGCCTCAGCGATGGCTGCTCCAGCGTCATCGTCTGGCCTGCCGCGAAGGCCGCCGCCCACGCGTTCTCGCCCAACGCCGCTCGCGCCGCAGCCACTTCGGCCTCGACCTCGTCCCGGAAGCGTGGCCATTTGGTCTGTCCCAGCGCTTCGCGCTGCGCCGCCGCCGCGCCCAGCAGTTGCGCTGCCCGCTCTTGACCGCCAACCAGCGCGGACGCCCATGCCAGGCTTTCCAGCACATACGCGAGACCATCCTGGTTGCCTAGCGCCTGAGCTATCGAAAGCGCCTCCCGCAGTCGCTTCGGTGCGAGGGTGAGATTCGCCTGATGGAGCGCTACCACCCCTAGTAGCCATAGACACAGGCCCATGGAGTCTAGTTCGCGTCGTGTCCGATGAATCGCCAGCGCCTCTTCCAGGAGCGCTGTCGCGCGGGTCCACTCGCTGCGCTCGTAAGCAGCTAAGCCTTCACTAGCTAGCGCTTGGACGATAGCCGCAGGGCCGCCCCCACCTCACGGGCGAGTATCGCCAACTCGTCGTAGCGCTCCGCCGCCCGCTCCGCCTCTCCTCTGACGCGCGCCAGGTCAGCCAATGAGCCTAACGCATAGATGATTGTCTGCTGGTCTCCCAGCGCTCGCCCTAGCGCCAACGCCGCCTCTAACTCGGCTGTCGCGGTCGCGTGCATCACCTAACAGGGACGCCAGTGTTCCAAGCAACGCTTTTGCCTGTGCCTGCATGCTGACGAGGACGCTCGTTTCCGCCTCGACCACTCCACTTTGCGGCGCCGTGGCCAAGAGTTCCTCCAGCCAACGTCGCCCTTCGCTGAAGCGGCTATGGCTAATCCAGTAGTCACCGATGCCCACCGCCAGGCGCAACCCAAGAGCCACCTCCCGCCGATCGCGCAGCCAGCCCAACGCTGCGCGCACGTTGTCATACTCGCACTCTACATGCTTCAGCCACTCCACTGTCTGCTGACCCGCGCTATGCGACTCGGAGCTCGGCCCGCTCAGCTAGCGCCAGGTAATGAGTCGCGTGCGCCGTGTGCAGCGTCATGGCCTCGTCCGTGGCCGCCAGTCGCCTTCTTGCGCATATTCACGGACAACATGGAGCCATCGGAAGCGCGCCTCGCCGCAGGCTTCCGCTACGGCTGGCTGCTCGTCGCTGTCCACAGTCCAAGGCTGCGCCAGGCTGTGATCCACCAGCGCCCGCCCGCCGCTGGCGGCGTGGCGTGTCAAACGAGGTTCCTTCGCCGCTCGCCCGATACCACACCACTCTACGGCTCCTCGATTTCGTCCAGCGAGATGAGACCCCGCTTGAGCGCAAAGATGACGGCCTGGGTGCGATGGGCGAGCTGGAGCTTGCTGAGGATATTGCCGACGTGCGTCTTCACCGTCTCATCGCTCACCATCAGCGTTTCGGCGATTTCGTGATTGGTGCGGCCACGCGCGAGCTGCCGCAGCACCGCTTGCTCGCGCTCGGTCAGGGCGGCGTCGGCGCGCCCCGCTGATTGCTCGCGTGTCAGCTCCCGCAAGAGCGCGTCGGCCACGCTGGCTTCGAGCAGCGTGCGGCCACGCGCCGCCGCGCGAATGGCGTCGAGCAGTGCCTGCGGGTCGGCGTCTTTGCGCACGTAGCCAATCGCGCCTGCCCGCAGCGCCGCCAGCGCCCGCTCATCCTCTGTCGCGCTGGTCAGCGCCACCACTTGTGTGTGCGGGCGAGAGCGCCCGCGCCTGGCGGGTCGTCACGATGCCATCCATCCCGCCGGGCATGAGCAGATCAACCACCAGCACATCGGGCAGCCAGAGATCGAGCTGCACGGAGCGCCTCCTCGCCGCTCGACGCCTCGCCGATGATGGTGAAATCGGGAAACGATTCGAGAAAGGTGCGCAGTCCCCGCCGCACGACGGCATGGTCATCCACCAGCGCCACCCAGATGCGCTCGCTCGCGGCTTCACTCATCTGCTTGCCTCACGTCCTGGCACAGTACGCAGCCCGCGCCGCCAGCGCCATACGAGCCACCATTCTACCATGCCGAAGCCGACGGTCAGAGCGATCAGCGCGATCCCCGCTGTATCGCCCCATTGGCCGGGCGTGCGCGGTGGCAGCGAGATGGGCCAGCCGCCGAAGATCAGCCCGCAGCACGAAGATAAAGGCGAGCATTCCCAGCAGGCCCACCGTTTCGTCCCAGCGTCGTTGGATGACCACGCGACGGCGCGACAGCGGCAGCAGGCGATAGTAGCGGTCGGTCGCGCGCCGCCAGCGCTCCCACCAGATCGCGCCCAGGATCATCAGCAACGCGGAGGCCGCCGCCACGCCCGCCAGCCGCATGCCGCTGCCCCAGACCCGTGTCTCGCTCGCGGGGAGATACCAGACGCAGAGAGCCATCAGAAAGAGCAGCCACGCCAGGCATTCACGCAGACGATGCCCCAGCGCCAGCGCCTGCTCACTGTCCTCCCCGCCAGCGCCACAGTCTCGCGCCATGCGCGCCGCGCCAGCAGCGCCGTCGCGACGACGATCACCAGACCGAGCGCGACCAGCCAGAAGATGCCCCCAAAGATGACGACGGCGCCCGAGAGCATCAGTGTGGTGGCGCAGAACCAGAGCCAGCGCTCCCCTCGCGCGACCAGCGTCGCTAGCCGTGCGGCGACTTCCGGCGCGACACGCAGCGGCGCGAGCAGCGGGATGAGGATGCGAACCGTCGTCCCCTGCCCCGCCGCGCTCGCCACCTCAGCGGAGCCATCCAGCGACTGCGCCCGCTCGCGCAGGTTGCCCAGGCCCATGCCGTTGCTCTCTGTCTCCGGCGTAAAGCCCTGGCCATCGTCGCGGATCTCTAGCAGCATCGCGTCGTCCTGCGCCTCCAGCCGCAGCCAGACATGCTGAGCGCGAGCATGGCGCGCGATGTTGGCCAGCGCCTCCTGCGCCATGCGGAAGAGCTGCTCCTGGGCGCGCGGCGGCAGACGATCTTCGCTGGGCAACGCGCCAATGCTGACGCTGACCTTGGCGCCTGTGCGGTAGCCCAGCGCCGCGCACTGTTCGCGCAGCGCCTCCACCAGCCCCACGTTCTCTAGCGGGGCCGGGCGCATCTGCTGGAGGAGCGCGTTCATCTCCACCTGCGCCTCACGCGCGCCCCGCTCGATGTCATCCAGGGCGGCGGTGTCCGCGCCGCCACGCGCCCGCGCCGCCGCCGCGCTGCAGCGGGATAGCCACCTGTGGATGGCCCAGCAGCAGCGCCACCCCGCCAGTCGCCAGGCCCGCCGCGCCCAGGCCCAGCGCCAGCAGCGTGAGCATTGAGAGGAGTTCTGGCCCCGTGCGTCTCGCGGCGGTGATCGGGTCGGTTGGTGATTTGGCAGTCATCGGACGCCTTCCTTTGCTTCCTTTGCCTCCAGATGCTGGGCGGTGCGGCGGTCATCGCCACGCAGCCCCACCATCGCATAGAGTCCGCTGACCAAAATCAGCGCGCCACCTGCGGCGAAGATGGTATCCACGGGGCCGAAGGTCATGCCGAGGGCATGCGCGGAAAAGCCCGCCAGCAGCGTACTATCCGCATAGCCCGCCAGGGCGGCGCCCGCAAGCGTCGCCACTGTGCCGATCGGCGTCACGATGGAGGAGACGCGCCCCACCAGCCGCTCCGGCGTCTCGCGCAGCAGCAGCGGCCCACCCACAACATCGATCGCGGCCAGCGGCACGCCCATGATGAGCAGCGTTACCGACGCCGCGCCGAAGCTGTTCAGTCGGGCATAAACGATCAGCAGCGCGCCTGTGATGATGGTGGCGCTCCAGAGCGTGCGGGCCAGCCCGAAGCGCTGCGCCAGCGTGCCCGCCAGCACTGCGCCAATGATCAGGCCGACGCCGAACACTGTGCTGAGCAGGCCGTAGAGGCTCAGCGGTGTATGCAGGTTGTGCGTAGTGAAGAAGACATCCAGGGCGTTGATGGCCCCCGCGCCGAGCATCGCGACGCCCGTGATCAGCGCCAGCGTCCGCAGGGTGTGCGAGCGCAGGGTGAAGGTGGCGCCTTCGATCATCTCATGCAGAAGGCCCTTACGCTCGTGGCGTTCGGCGTGCGCGCCAACTGGGCGAACGAGGCGCAGGGCGGCCAGCGTTCCCAGGGCGAGCGCGAAGGAGGCGGCATCGATTAACAGCGCCCACTGCGCGCCAAACGCAAGCAGCAGCGGCGCCGCGATGGCCGGGCCGATGAGCATGCCGAGGCTCAGCGAGCCTTGCACGAAGCCCATCGCGCGGGCGCGGGATGGCTCACTGACGATCTGGCCAATCAGCGCGAGCGTGGCGGGCTGCGAGAACTGCGCGCAGGCCGCGAGCGCCGCGACGGCGATATAGATGGCGCCGAGCGTCCAGGTGGTCGAGGGGGTGAAGCTGGCCAACGGGCCGACCCGCGGCAGGCCCGTCGCGGGAATCAGCGCGAGCGTGACCAGCAGGCTCACCACAGCGGCGCCGAGCATGACGGCGCGTTTGCTCAGGCGATCCACCAGCGCCCCGGCGAACGGCGCGACGAAGAGCGCGGGCGCGGCGGCGGCGACGAAGACCCCGCTGACGGCGAGCGGCGCCCAGCTCTGCCCGCGCCCGATGGTGGCGGCAATCCAGACGACGAGCGTGGTGTTGAAGACGAAGTCGCCGAAGACCGAGCCAGTCTGGCCCAGCCAGAGCAGGAAGAAGTTGCGGTTGATGAAGACGCCTTCGCGTGGCGTGGTCTCAGCCTGCGGGGTGAGAGCGGGTGATGCGCTGGTGTTCATGGTCGTGTTCCCCTTTCACCCCGCAGTGTACGGCCCACCTGACCATGCGTCATCGCCCGCCAGAGGGGAATCGCGCTCACCCGTTCGGGGGATTCTCTCACCTTTCCCTACACTATACCGCTTGCCATTGGCCGCAAACATCCGCCAGCGGCGCGAATGGTATCAACAGCACATTCAAGCAGGCTCCGAAGGCGAAAATTGCCGTGAACGGGCCGGGGTAGAGGTCGCTGCTGGGTGACGAGTAGATGGGACGAGTGGTATGGTCATTGGGGATTAGATATATAAGTGGAGCCTGTCGTGTGAGGCTGGTAAGGTAGACAAGTAGATGGCTATCGAACCTGTATCGGTTGTCCACTGTCCTCGGTGTGGCTATGAGAGCGCGGAGACCATGCCGACTGACAGGTGTCAAATCCGCTATATCTGCCGCCAATGTGGGGGTGAGTCGCACCCCAAACAGGGCGACTGCTGTATTTTCTGCTCCTATGGCTCCGTGCGCTGCCCGCCTGAGCAGGAGGCTTCTGACTCCGCTAAACGCCGCCATCGTTCGAGTTAGGCAACGATGGCGGCGTTAGCTATCTAGGGTAGCATTTGGTCACTATCTCAGGGGAGTCTGGCAGGTATTAGCGCTGAGTGCGGCGAGCACAGGATCTGAAACTCAATAGGTCCGACCGGGATCCCAAACACCAATCGGGGTGCGAGAGTAGTATCCCTTTTCGTCCATCTGATCCAAGGCGAATGCGACGACAACATCTTGGGCGATCTTCGGCGACTCAAAGCGATTGACCACTGCACTCTTTCGCTCCTTTTCACGCGCTAGGCCATTTGCCACACCCTCTAGCCCTTTGTGTGACTATTCAGACTAATCCAGAATCGGGACGGTGTGCAACGTTTGAGGCGCGGGTTGATGATCAGCAAACAGAGCCATTCATTTTCGGGTTCTCGCGCGGTAGCGCGCCCTCACAATGGTGGCGCTGACGACGAGAACGGCGCATTCGTTCATGAGTATAGCACGCTGAGCCTGCCCCGCTCATGACGCATTAATCCGCATCTCATGGAGCTTGCCACCCTATTCCACTCACGGGCAGCCTGAAAAGTTACTGCCTTGTTTAGAACTGTACTTCCACTGTGTCGCTTGTACAATGCGCAATGTCACCAGGAGGCGCCACACAAGCGTACATGCGCCACGCCGCCAGCATCCGCCAGATGGGCAGGGCAGCACGCGAAAACGCCCCCTCCACCGTGGCGGGGGCCGTGATGGAGGGGGCGCGCTGTCGCGTAGGTCTGCGCAGGGATTAGTTCGTGTCTGCGAATCCCAAACGATGCGAACTTGAGTCGCAGTGATTCGTCAGACAGACCCTAGGCGCAGGGGCTTGCCTGTCTTGAGCATGTGATCCATTCGCGCCTGCGTGGCGGGCATGCCACAGAGGCTGAGGAATGCCTCGCGCTCCAGGTCGAGGATGTCCTGCTCGGTCAGCGTCTCCGTCGGGGCATGCTCGCCGCCCGTCAGCACAGCGGCCAGCTTGCCCGCGACGACGACATCGTGCGCGGTGACTTTGCCCTGCAAGCGCAGGTTGTCCACCTGCTGCTCCAGCACCAT
Source organism: uncultured Chloroflexia bacterium (assembly GCA_963840335.1). Lineage (GTDB taxonomy): Bacteria > Chloroflexota > Ktedonobacteria > Ktedonobacterales > JADMIN01 > JAKAIY01. Next base: position 3,691 of record CAWIYP010000039.1, on the reverse strand, counting down.
CCGCGCGCCAACGCCCGCAGGGATGATGGTCGCTGCCTCGGGCGCCTGCCACTTGCCGTCAGCCTTCGCCGCTGCCAGCCCCAGCGCGTCGGCCTTGGCGTCGGCCAGCAGGCGCTCGCGGTCGAGGGTCACGGCGTCGGACTTCTTCAGGAAGCCATACGTGCGGGCGTCGTCGGCGCTGGTGGCGACGGTCGCCACGGCGATGATCTCGAAGGCGTGGCGCGCGGGGGCGAATGGCCCGCCCTCATGCGTCACTTTCTTCGAGAGTGTCTGCCAGCGCACGAGCATCTCTTTGCAGCCGCCGCCCGCTGGCACAACGCCGACGCCGACCTCCACCAGGCCAATGTATGTCTCAGCCGCCGCGCGCACATGCTGGCCGTGCATGACGATCTCGCAGCCGCCGCCCAGCACGCGCCCCGCTGGCGCGACAACCACCGGAACCGCGCTGTACTTCAGCGTCATGTTCGCCTGTTGCAAGTTGACAATCGCCTTGTCAATCAACTGGAACTGGCGCATGCGCGCGGCCATCAGCACCTGGGCGAGATTCGCGCCGACACTGAAGTCCGGCGCGTCGTTGGCGACGACGATGGCGCGCCAGTTGGCCTTCGCCTCCTCCACGCCCGCCGCCAGCATCGCCGCGATGTCGTCATCCAGCGCGTTCATCTTCGAGTGGAACTCGATGCCCAGCACCTCGTCGCCTAGATCGATCAGCGAGGCGCCGCGATTCTCCTTGACTATCCGCGCGCCCGACGCTCGCAGACGCGCCATGCTAGGGCGCCGCGCGCTCTCTGGCAGCGGCTGGTAGCTGTGGCTGTTCCAGTCCCAGAACTTGCCGTCGTGATAGAAGGAGCCGACGCCATTGCCCGCGACCTCGCGCACGAGCGGCGGAATCGTGCGCCCCTCCGCCTCCATCCGCGCGATCAGCGTCGCCACGCCCAGGCTGTCCCACGACTGGAAGGGGCCTTGCCTCCCAGTTGAAGCCCCAGCGCATCGCGTTATCAATGTTCACGATGTCGTCGGCGATCTCCTGCGCCACCGTCGCGGTGTAGAGCAGCGTGTCGGCGGTCACCTCCCAGGCCAGCTTCGCCGCGCGATCCTGCGCGGTCAGCACGGAGTGGCTGCGCTCGGCGGCGTCGGGATTGCCCTTCACGCTGTCGAGCGAGGAGAAGTGGACGGAATCCTGCTGGCGATACTCCATCGTCGCGGGATCGAGCACCAGAATCTCCGTCTTGCCCGCAGCGTCCTTCGTCCGCTTGTAGAAGCCCTGGCCCGTCTTGTCGCCCAGCCACTTGCGCGCCACCATCTCGCGGACGAACGGAGGCATCTGGAAGAGGCCGCGCTGCGGGTCGTCGGGCAGATTCTCATAGAGGCTGTCGGCGACATGCAGCAGCGTATCCACGCCCGCCAGATCACCCGTGCGGAAGACGGCGGAGCGTGGGCGGCCCAGCGGCTGCCCGAAGATGGCGTCCACTTCCTCGATCTTGTAGCCCTCATCCAGCATGCGATGGATGGCCGAGGCGAAGCCGTAGTTGCCGATGCGGTTGCCGATGAAGCTGGGGCGATCTTTGCAGTAGACGACGCCCTTGCCCAGCGTCGCCGAGCAGAATTCGCCCATGAAGGTCATCAGCTCTGGGTCGGTGTCGGGGCCAGCGACCAGCTCCAGCAGCTTCATGAAGCGGACGGGGTTGAAGAAGTGGGTGATCAGGAAGTGGCGGCGGAACTCCTCGCCATGTCCCTCTAGCAGCATCGTCGCGGGCAGGCCTGACGTGTTCGAGCTGATGATCGTCCCTGACGTGCGCACACCTTCGATGCGGGCGAAGAGGTCGCGTTTGACGCCGATATCCTCGACGATGGCCTCGACGATCCAGTCCACACCTGCCAGCTTTTCCAGGTCGTCGGTCGTGTTGCCGGGCGTCACCAGTTGCGCCGCGCGGGTGGTGAAGAAGGCCGACGCTGGCCGCGCCTTGAGCGCCTTCTCGATGCCCCCCAGGGCGAAGCGGTTGCGCACCGCCGGGTCTGCGCTATCGGGCGCGTCGGGCGGGACGATGTCGAGCAGCAGGACGGGGATGCCCGCGCTGGCCAGCAGCGCCGCAATGCCCGCGCCCATGATGCCCGCGCCGACGACCGCCGCGCGCTGAATCTTGTAGCTCATGGCTATTTCCTCTGGCCGTGCTATGACAGGCGTTCGATGATCGTCGCGACACCCTGGCCGCCGCCGACGCAGAGCGTGGCGATGCCGAGCCGCTTGTCCAGCGTCTCCAGGTCATTGATGAGCGCGCCGATGATGCGTGCGCCCGTGGCGCCCAGCGGATGGCCGAGGGCGATGGCGGCGCCGTGGGGGTTCAGCTTCGCTTCGTCGATGCCCAGCTCGCGCACGACGGCCAGCGACTGCGCCGCGAAGGCCTCGTTCAGCTCGATCACATCGATGTCGCTGAGGCTCAGGTTCGCGCGCTTCAGCGCCTTGTGGACGGCGGGCACTGGCCCGATGCCCATGATCTCCGGCGCGACGCCTGCCACCGCCATCGCCAGCACCCGCGCGCGTGGCGTGAAGCCCAGCTCGCGCGCTTTCTCCGCCGACATCAGCACGGCGGCGGATGCGCCGTCGTTGAGCGGGCTGCTATTGCCCGCCGTGACGGTGCCGCCCGCGATGAACGCTGGCTCTAGCGAGGCCAGGCGCTCCAGCGAGGTATCGCGGCGTGGGCCTTCGTCCAGCGAGACGACTGTGCCGTCGGGCAGCGTGACGGGAACGATCTCGCGCGCGAGAATGCCCGCGTCCTGCGCCGCGATGGCGAGCTTGTGGCTGCGCAGCGCGAAGCGATCCTGCTCCTCGCGGCTGATGTTGTACTTCTGCGCCAGGTTCTCGGCGGTCAGGCCCATGGGGATGTAGGACTGGCCGAAGGCGGTCGTCTTTTCGCCAGGCATGCCGCACATCTCGACGCCATCAGGATTGTTGATGAGCTTTGGGTTGAAGCTGGGATTGAAGCCGCCCATCGGCACACGCGACATGCTCTCGACGCCGCCGACGACGATGATCTCGCCCTGGCCGAGCATGATGCTCTGCGCCGCCATGTTCACGGCCTGGAGGCTGCTGGCGCAGAAGCGGTTGACCGTCACGGCGCCCGCCGTGGTAGGCAGCCCCACCAGTCCGGTGATGATGCGCGCGACGTTCATGCCCTGCTCGCCTTCGGGGAAGGCGCAGCCGACAATCACATCCTCGATCTGGGTGTAGTCAAACGGGGCGAGACGCGCGAGCGCGCCGCGCACGGCGACAGCGCCGAGGTCATCGCCGCGCACGACCTTCAGGGCGCCCTTGCTGGCCCGCCCGATGGGGGTGCGGGCCGTGCTGACAATCACTGCGTCTGGCATGTGTAGTGGTTCCTCTCAGGTGAGCGGCCTGACGCCCGTGGGCGCCCGGCCCGTGATCCTACAGGCGCGCCGCGCTGGCTTCGTCCGCCGGACGCGCTGTCTCGGCGGGTGGCGTGGCGCGACGAATATAGATGGTCTTGTCGATTTCAGCGTGAACGACGCCCCGCGCATCCACCAGATCGACGCGATAAACGCGATCAATCGAGCGGGCTGTCTGTAGCTCCGCGCGGATGGCGTCCAGTTCAGCCTGGTCGAGCGTGAAGCGGGCGTAGAGCGTGGCGCGGCCTGGCTTCTTGAAGCGGATGGTCGCCGCTTTGTCCCAGAC
>CAWIYP010000038.1:0-94270 GCA_963840335.1 uncultured Chloroflexia bacterium | reverse complement strand
CGGGACAGTAATTGATCGTATTTCGTCCCAAAAAGAAATTTACCAGAAAGGTGATATCGGCAGCGTTAACTACACAATTGCCGTTGATATCAGCTTCTACGAAAATGGGGCCGCTGCCATTATCGCAAGAAAGCGGTGGTGCGGCGCCGCCCTTGAAATAATTAGCCAAATAGATGACATCAATACCATTAACGGCGCCGCTGTTGTTGATATCACCGGGTAGGTAAGGGCAGGGAGGAGAATCATCGACTATAAAAGTATAAAATGAAAATGGCGCTTCATAGGGTGAATAACAAGTCGTTCCCTGATTGTCGGTGGCGCGGAAGTAGTATTCTATCGTGATACCTGTTTCAAATGGCCCAATATAAGCGTGGTAAAGCGGAAAGGAAATTTCGGTCATGGGAATACTGGTCCAGTCGCTATCGTCGGCGTAAAACAGGGTGAGATCTCCATGCCAGGATCCAGCCCTGCGACAATTTCTATCGTGTCAAGCGCTGTCGGCCTATCGGGTAAATGCCAATGAGGGCCTATGCAGCCATTGCCCCAAAAACGGATATCGCGCATATACCTTGGCTTTATTACATACTGATTCCCAGATATCTGATCCACCACGCCCTGGACAAAGGCCGGATTTGAGCCGGGTGGTGGAATGAACGAATCGGGGATAGAATCTGATTCAATTTTAATAATACAATGGCCATCATAATTGTGACAATGCCAGAAATCGACATTCGAGAAGTCGAGCACGGAATCGATTATTAAATTGGTTACTCGTACAAAAACGCCCTCGTAACGCTCAGCAAGCGAATCTCCACCATTTGGATCGATATCGGCGGCAAGTATCAACAAGGGATCGTTTTCATGCTGCGATGATCTGAAAAAGATAGTGTTAGGCAATACCAGTAATTCTGTCATGCCGTAATCGCTAACCGTGCCCTGGCAAACAACTGAATCGCCAGCTGTAAACTCAGGAAATCCGCCAGCATCGGCGCAATAGACTCTGATTCCTGAGAAGATTCCTCCATTTGGCTCTTCCAGATAGGCAAATATTCCCGTACCACCATTGAAGATGCCTGATCCGGCTGTAACCACGCCGCCGGTTACTACATTCTGGCCGTTATATGGGGAAATATCGCCGCCCGGCGGAACTTCCTGAATCTGACGGATGGTCAATGTATCCTGGGCGCTGACGCCGCCGGCCAGCATCAATCCGATCATTACAAAAGCTAAATGCCTGAGCATACGCCCTCCAAAATTTTTATCGAAATTGCAAAAATCGGCCTTAAGCTGCAAAAATGGCTGAAACATTATTTAAATAAAACCATCTCAATTTATAGTCAAGATAATTTTCCGCTCTAAAAGGCTAATATCATCCAAATATGCGGTTGGAGTTTAACGTGTTAGATGTTAAAAAATCGGGGTTGACTTTTTAGTCCCGATTGCTAAATTACCTTGTCTTTGGTGAAATATATGGAATGAGATAAAGAGGTTTGCGATGAAAAATTTGAAACCGGAAGATATAAAAGTCATTCTGGCCACCGACTGCGGCTCGACCACCACCAAGGCCATTCTTATCGAGTACCATGACGGCGAATACCGCCTGATCGTCCGCGGCGAGGCCCCCACCACTGTCGAAGCCCCCTTCGAGGATGTCACCATGGGCGTCCTCAACGCGATCGGCGAGGTGGAGGAGCTTTCCGGCCGGAAAATTCTTGATGAAAACGACAAAATCATCAGCCCGGCCAGCGATAAGGACGGCAAGAAAATCGGCACCGATATTTACGTCTCGACATCCTCAGCGGGCGGCGGCTTGCAGATGATGGTGGCCGGCGTGGTCAAATCGATGACCGCCGAATCGGCCGAACGCGCCGCTTTAGGCGCCGGTGCCATTGTCATGGATACTATCGCCTCCAACGACAAGCGCCTGCCGCACCAGCAAATCGAGCGTATCCGGCACCTTCGCCCCGATATGATCCTCCTCTCCGGCGGTATCGATGGCGGCACCACGACTCACGTAGTCGAACTTGCCGAGCTTATCGCCGCCGCCGATCCCGAAGCCGCGTCTTGGGACCGGCTACAATCTGCCGGTCATCTATGCGGGTAACAACGAAGCCCGCCAGGCGGTCAAGGATTCGCTTGGAGAAAAAAGTAGCGCTCGATATAGTCGATAATCTCCGTCCGGTTCTCGAACGCGAAAACCTGCTTCCGGCCCGCGAGAAGATCCACGACCTGTTCATGGAGCATGTCATGGCGCAGGCGCCCGGATATCGCAAGCTGATGGAATGGACCGATGCCCCCATCATGCCGACTCCCGGCGCGGTCGGCCTCATCATCAAGCGCGTCGCCGATGAAATGAATATCGAAGCGGTCGGTGTCGATATCGGCGGCGCGACCACCGATGTTTTCTCCGTCTTCCGTCCCGAAGGCAAACCCGAGGGTGTCTTCAACCGAACCGTATCGGCCAACCTCGGTATGAGCTATTCGGTCTCCAACGTCTTCGCCGAGGCCACCCTGCCCAATGTCATGCGCTGGGTGCCGTTCGATATGGACGAGCGCGATCTGCAGAAACCGCGTCAAGAACAAAATGATCCGCCCGACCACCATCCCGCAGATGCTCGAAGAATTGATTTTCGAACAGGCGATTGCCAAAGAAGCGTTGCGGCTGGCGTTCATTCAGCATAAATCGTTTGCCACCGAGCTCAAAGGCGTGCAGCAGCAGCGCACTATCGCCGATGCTTTCGAGCAGGCGGCCTCCGGCGGCACGATTGTCAATATGATGACGCTCGATATGCTGATCGGTTCCGGCGGTGTGCTCTCGCATGCCCCGCGCCGTCAGCAGGCCGCCCTGATGATGATCGACGCCTTCCAGCCCGAGGGTGTCACCCGTCTGGCGGTCGATTCGATCTTCATGATGCCGCAGCTTGGCGTGCTGACTCAGGTCCACGCCAAAGCGGCCACCGAAGTTTTCAACAAGGACTGCCTCATTCATCTCGGCACCTGTGTCGCTCCCGCCGGCGAAGGCGGCAAAGAGGGGAAAGAGATGATGGATTATAAGATCGAATTCCCCGATGGCAAAATCGAGCAGGGCAAGCTGATGTACGGCCAGATGAAGATATTCCCGCTGGGTATGGGCAAGGACGATCTTCCGCTTAAGGCCAAGGCGACGCTCAACCCGGGCGTGGCTTCGATGTTGGCAAGGGGCAAGGGCTCCGAGCCTGACCACCGAGCTCTCAGGCGGCGTGGTCGGTATCATTCTCGATGGCCGCGGCCGTCCGTTTGATCTGCCCACCGATGCCAAGACTCGCGTGGCCAAGCTCAAGGAGTGGATGATCGAACTCGACATCTACCCCAAAGAGGGCTTAGAGCATATACTGAAGCAGTATTAAGAAAACTGATTTGATAGGTCGGCCCTCAAGAAGGGCCGACTTTTTCTTTTACACCGTGGCGTCAACTCCCCGTAGTTGACGCCAATAGACATTAAATTATGCCGCTGAGACACAGATCAATCCAGAAATCAGGTCTCTTTTTTGTGACTACATCTACGGAGGCGCATATAAAGAGGTTTGTTGAGCCGGACCAGTTTGAAGTCGTATTAAGAAATATTGAATATTATAGATTAAGAGATAATGCCGCAATTCACGGATTTGTAATTATGCCTACGCACCTTCACCTTCTGGTAAACATTCCCGATGAAAAATCAATAAGCTGTTTTATGGGAGATATGAAGAAACGAGTGGCATTTGAGTATTATAGATTAACTTCATCTAAGCCCTTTCCTTTTTGGGAGCACAGGTTTGATGATGTAACCATATTTTCCGAAAAAGTATATTATACAAAATTGAATTATATACATTATAATCCAGTGAAAGCCGGGCTTACGGAAACGCCGGAGGAATGGGAATATTCAAGCGCAAGGTTTTACTTGACTGGAATAAAATGTATTGTTACGGTAACACCTGGTTTATAACATGCTCGCCCCAAGCGTCAACTGCGGGGAGTTGACGCCACTTTTGGGGTGTAAAAACGGTGAAAAACATGACTGGCTTGCCGCCAGGCGTTACCACCACGTCGTTGGCGTCAAAGGTGACGCCCTTCCGCGTGCTGGCGTCGCGGGCGATGGCCTCGCGTAGCTCAGGGATGCCCGCCGAGGGGGTGTAGTGCGTGGCGCCATGCCGCAGCGCGTCGCAGCCAGCCTCGATGATAGCGGCTGGTGTATCGAAGTCAGGCTCGCCAATCTCCAGGTGGATCACCTCGCGGCCCTGCGCCTCAAGCGCCCTGGCGCGCGCCAGTACCTCAAATGCCGTCTCAGTGCCCAGGCGGCTCATCCGTTGTGCGAACTTCATTGTTGCGCCTCCCTTTGCTCTCCGTTGAGCGGTAGATCATCATGTCTCTGGCGTGGCTCCGCATGTGGAACGCCAATGTCCACACACCGCCTCCACGTTTCGCCGCAGCCATGTCCCGCGCGTTTCGCTGCGTCCGCGCGCTCAGCGTCGCTTGCCTGGGCGTGGCCAGGCGCGCCCCGGCTCACCACGCACGCGGCAGGGCATTGCGGCCCGTGCCAAGGGCGTCGTTGTTGAGGCCAGCGGGTAGCGGCTCACCCTTCAGGCCAGCGATCAGGTTGCGCGCGGCGATCTCGGCCATCTTGCCGCGGGTGGCTCCGCTGGCGCTGGCGATATGCGGTGTCACGATGCAGTTGGGCATGGACATCAGCGGATGATCGGCGGGCAGCGGCTCCGGCTCGGTCACGTCGAGCGCGGCGTAGGCGATCTGGCCAGATCGCAGCGCCTCCACCAGCGCGTCAGTCTCGACCACTGGCCCGCGCGAGGTATTGATCAGCGCACCGGACGACTTCATCGCGGCGAAACGCTCGCGATTCATCAGGTGGCGCGTCTCTGGTGTCAGCGGTGTGTGAATGCTGACGAAATCGGCCTGAGCGAGCACCTCGTCGAGCGCGGCGTAGGTGATGTCCATCTCGCGCTCCAGATCTTCTCTCCGATAGACGTCATAGTAGAGCACGCGCATGTCGAAGCCCCTGGCGCGCTTGGCCATCTCCACGCCAATCCGGCCCAGACCGACGAGGCCAAGGGTCGCGTGGTGAACGTCCGTACCCAGCAGCAGCATCGGCCCCCATGTTCGCCATTTGCCAGCCCGCGCGTAGTCCACTCCCTCGACAATGCGTCGCGCTGTCGCCAGCAGCAGCGCGAAGGCGAAGTCCGCGGTCGTCTCGGTCAGCACACCGGGCGTATTGCCTACGAGTACGCCGCGCGCCGTCGCCGCTGGCACGTCGATGTTGTCGAAGCCAACGGCCATGTTGCTCACCACGCGGAGCTGTGGGCAGGCGTCCAGCAGCTCGCCGTCAATGGTGTCTGTCAGCAGGCTGACCAGTCCGTCGCAGTCGCGCGTCTGGCGCAGGATCTCCTCACGAGGCGGTGGAAGCTCCTCCGGCCAGACGGTCGCATCACAGAAGTCGCGGATGAGATTCAATCCCTGATCGGGAATACGCTGTGTGACATAGACTCTCGGTTTGCTCATGGCAACTGACGCTCCTTTGCGTGTGCGCGAACGAGCAGGTGACAGGTGACAGGTGTGGGGCGCGCCTGTGAAGTGTAACGCGGCGCTCATCATGCCTCCAACTGCCGCCTCCTTCTATAGTACGACACGGCAAGAGCGATGGTACGCCAGAGCGCGACTGATGTGATGTCCGAAGCGATCGGACGCCTGAGCAACGGTAGCCGCCCCGATCAGGTGGAGAATCAATGATCTGATGCGGCTGGCAAAGCGCGACGGCGCTGTGACATCGCGGCTGGCGTCTGTAATGCGAATGAGATATCTGGTAGGCATGATGGTCAGCGAGGGCGCCTGTCATGCGCCATCTTGGATGCCGCCGTGCGCCTTGACGCTACCATTCGATGCTCGATTACCGCTTGTCACACGCGGTGGATGGCTCGGCGCCGTTTGCTAGTGAGGAGGAACTCCTATGGAACCAACCTACGCCTTCTGGCAGTACATTCCGACGGGGAATATCTACGCTGTGCGCTTGCAGCCACATGGCTTAGCCGACGATTTAACCGGTATCTGCGGACCTCTCCGGCCTGATGAGATTCAGATCGCCAATCTCGCCAAGTTCGACTACGATGACCAGCGCGATGATGTGGCCTGGGCAGAGCAGCACGAGCCAGCGGACTGGCGCGTGTATCCCGACTAAGCGCGCCGCTGTCCGTGTTCATTGCGGGGAGAAGCGCACGCATACCAGTGCGTCCTCATCTCTGCGGTTCGCGCTGCGGCATCCCATGCGGCGCCAGAGCGCTGTGCGCCCTTTGGGTAGCGATTTGGGTACGAGCGGACATAAAGAACCCCTGGATCGCTTGAAATCCAGGGGTTTGTGGTGGAGATGGGGGAGAGTCGAACTCCCCGTCCAAACGGAAGCCGAAAACGATATGCTACAGGCATAGTCGGTGGTTTGATCACACGCGCGCGACCCCCGCCGACAGGGTTCGCTCACGCCTGCTCGCTAGCTCTTAGTAACGCTCAGCGAGTAGTCGGCGTTACCCAGCCTGACTTAGTGACACCCGTTCCCTGACCCATCAGGCTGAGGTCAGACGGATGCGCTCAGCGGTTCTTAGGCCGCGAGAGCGAGAGCTGGCCGATTGTTGGCAGCTATTCGTTTTTGCCAGTGATTAACGAGATTGCGTCTGGCGCCTCGACCTGCAAACGTTCCCTTCCCCCATCTGTCGAATCCCGACATCCCCAGGGAAAGCGCCGCTTTCGCGACTCCACAGTATACCACATCCTGACCCTGCCAATGCTGATTTTCTCGCCTCGAGCCCGCATGGCACGGTATTTGCGTTTTAGCGGGCAGACGGAGCCTGTGATGCGTTTGTGAGCATCACAGCAGGTTCAGTGAAAGGATATGTTGAGGAGTTATGGTTTCACCATCTCAACCGCTGAGAGCGCAGCGTTCAAGCCGCCGACGAGCAGAACATCATTCAGGAGCCAGAGCAGATGACGGGCGTTCCCGATGCGGCGCCTATTCGCTGGCCCTGGAGCGCGCGCCGTACGGCTATCGTCGTGGCGCTTTGGGGAATCGGCGCGGCGGTGTTTGCGCTGCTCACGTTCGCCGCGTATCATGCGGGCCCCTTCCCCGGTGATCTCGGCGTCGAGCAGTGGGTTCAACAGTTGCGGCAACCAGCGCTCGTGCGCTTCATCAATTTCGCGAGCGATGCGAACTGGCCCAAGCCCGCGGGTATCACGGCGATTGTGGTGATCGTCCTGCTGGCGTTTGCGCGTCAGATTCGCGCCGCCATCGCCGCCGCGTTCGCTGGCTTTGGCGCCGATTTTGTCAACGTGACCATCAATGGCATGGCGCAGCGGCCGCGCCCGCATGGCGACCACATTCACGCGGTGGCGAATCTCGGCCTCTATAGCTTCCCCAGTGGCCATGTGACGCATGTGATCGCGTTCTACGGCTTTCTGCTCTACCTCACACTGGTGGCTGGTCGGGCGCGACCTGCGCTGCGTCCGCTGCTGTGGATCGTGCGAATTGTCAGCCTCTACTTCATCATCTTCATCGGCCCTTCGCGCATTTGGCAAGGCGCGCACTGGCCATCAGACGTGCTGGCGAGCTATCTGCTCGGTGCGTTGATGCTGGTAGTCGGCATCGTGCTGTTTCATCTGCTCGGCATGCTCTGGGCGTGGATCCGCGAGCGCCGTCTCCACGAGCGCAGCCGCGTGGCCGCCGTCTAAGGCGCCGCCATCAGCTCGATCGCTCGCATCTCGCATGCGACGCCCCTACGATTCGGCTGGGCGAGCGCCCGAGGGAGGAGACGCCAGCGATGGTGAATAGAGTTGTGCGCGCGTGCCTCATCACGAATCCGCGCTCTGGCCGTGGTGGCATCGATCTTTCGGAGCCGCTGGAGGTGCTTCAGGCGCATGGATGGGAGGTCACCGTGCGCCAAAAGCTACATGGCGGCCAGGCGACTGAGCTTGCGCGTCAGGCGGCGAACGACGGCTTCGATGTGGTCGTTAACTGTGGCGGCGATGGCACGCTGAGCGAGATCATCGATGGCGTGATGGACACCGATGTCGCCGTTGGCTCACTGCCTGGCGGAACCGCGAACCTGTGGGCGCATGAGGTCGGCATATCGCAGCGTTTGCGGGTCGCCGCGATGCAGCTTGCCAGCTCCGAGCGTCGACGGGTGGATGTCGGCCATGTGACGATCAACGGGCGGCATGGGCAATACTTCATGCTGATGGCTGGGCTGGGCCTCGATGGCGCGGTGATCGCGCGTGTCTCGAAGCCGCTGAAGAACCTGATCGGCCCCGCCGCTGTCGGCCTCGCCGCCGTGCGGACGCTGCCAAAATTTCGCGCGGTTCCCGTGCAGGTAACGCTCAACGATACGCGGTGGGAGGGGCGTGTCTCGCAGATCGTCGTCGGCAATACGCGGCGCTATGGCGCCTTCACACGCATCACGCCCGACGCCTTCGTGGATGATGGGCAGCTCGATGTCTGCCTCATCACCGCGACGGATGTGGTGGCCGCCGGTCGCCAGTTCGCTTCACTGCTGCTGCGGCAACGGCCAAGTCCCGCCAGCGCTGAATATTACCGCGCATCCAGCATCATTGTGCGCGCGCCAGTCGCTCTGCCACTGGAGATCGATGGCGGCTCCGTCGCGCTGAAGAAGATGCAGCCTACCAAGGAGGGCGTCGTCTACGCGTTTACGCTGGTGGCGCAGGGCATTACCATGCTGCTGCCGCGCACCTACGATAATCAACTGTTCCAGAGCGCCCCGCAACTGGATGCGCTGCCGCGTCGCATCTTCGCGATGCGAGAGGAGGCCGCCTTCCAGACGAACGGCGACGGGGCCAGAGCTGATGCGCAGGGCAAGGCCGCGCGTAAGCATGAGCGCGGGCGACTGATGAAGATCGTCGCTGTTGGGCCAGCGACGCTGACCGCTGCCAGTGTGCGCACGGGGCGTGTCTCGATCGTGCTGCTGCAATCCGGTTCGCGCATCCGGCAGGCAGACGGCTCGCGGACGACCTGGGAGGAGGCGCTGCCGCATCTCACGGAGGGCGATCTGGTGCGGGTCAAGGGCAAGCGTGACCGCGAACGTGGCTCTATCGCCGCGAAGCGTATCACCATCCTCAATTCGGCGCTACCCGTTTCCGCTGGGGATGACCGCTTGTCTCAGCCGCCGACGAGTGCGCGCAGGGCATCCTCCCGCCAGAGCACGCCCTCCGGCGGGGAGTCGGGCGCGGCGATGACCACGTAGTCGGCGCCATCCTCCGCGACCATACGCGCCAGCGCCTGCGCGAGCGGAGTCTCTGGCGCCACGATGAGCCGCGCGGGCTGACAGAGGTCGCCTGCGCGCAGCTCGGACGTCGCCTGCCCCGGCAGCTCCTGCTGGCTGTCCCGTCGCCTGCGCCAGGAGCCTTCGCAGCGCCATGATCCCGCTCGCCTGCGGCGCCGCCGCGCTAGCGTCGGTCGCGCGCGCCAGCAGCGCTTCCTCTTCTACCACGCCACGCAGCCGTCCGCGCGCATCCACCACCAGCGCCACACCGCTCGCCTCGACCGCCTGGGCGGTTTCATCCCAGCTTGCGGACTCCGCTAGCAGGGGAATTGTGCGGTCGGCGCACCTGACTGCCGTCAGTGGCTCGCCACCCGCTGGCTCGACACTCGCCGCCAGCGCCGCACGCGTCTCGGCATGGGCGGGCGTCGGGTGGCGCGCGTCCGCTTCGGTGAGCAGCGCCCCGCGAATGAGCGCTTTGACGAGTTCGTGTTCGCTCACGACGCCCACGTAGTGGCCATGCGCATCCACCACGGGCGCGCGGGTGATGTGGCGCCCGGTCAGCGTGCGCGCCGCCGCGTCGAGGCTGGCGTCGTCGCGCACGGTCAGCGCGGGTGAGCGCATCACGTCGCGCGCGCGCTTGCCTTCGACATGCGGCTCCAGGTGTTCGCGCATGTGCTCTGGCTGGCTGAGCGTGAGCAGGTGGGCGGCGAGGTCGCCATCAACCTGGGCGAGCAGGTGGGTCAACGTGACGACGCCGATGGGCTTGCGCTCGGCGTCGAGGACAGAGATTAGCCGGGCGCCGCGATGTAGCAGGATGTCCAGCGCCTCAGTTGCGGGCGCGTCTGGCGCGAAGGTGGCGTCTGGGCGCTCCAGCGCGTCGCGGGCGCGCAGCCGTGAGGCGGGCAGGTAGATCCGCGCTGGGGTGACGCTGAGCGCGCCGTGAGGCACGAGCGCGGCGATCGCTGGCAGGGCGGCTTCGATACGCTCCACGCGATCAACGATCTCGACGATGACCGGGTCGCCGTCGTGCGCGCCGTTGTCGCTGGCGCCAGGGAGGTCGCTGGTCAGCGCGCGGGTGACGGTGGCGCCTGCCAGCCCGCGTTCCCGCGCCGCTTCGATCAGCGCTTCGACGACGCGCCGATGCCCTACACGCGCACGCTCGCGTGTGTAGACGCGCACGGTCAGTCCCGCTGTCCAGGGCATAACGACCTCCTTCGCCGATGACGGGCGAACGGCGCAGAGGAGCTTTGGCAGCGGATCAGCATCGGCGCTGAGAGCCGCGACATCGCCAGCTATCGTCTCCTGGTTCTATGATACCCCAGCCGAGAGGGCGCCAGTGGCCCAAGTGGCTCTGGCGCCCTTTTCGGTTCCCCGCGTTTGATCGCTTAGCGCTGCGCGATGGGTGTCCTGGCCCAGAATGCCTGCACGACGCGCGCGGTATCACCCAGCCGCTCGAACTGCGGAAGTCCGAGCGTGGGAGTGATGCGCTCAGCCTGCCAGTTGGTGCGATCCGCCAGCAGGGTCGGCAGCGCGTCGAAGCTGGTGTAGCCGTCGCGGTCGTAGAGGACGAGCGCTGGCTGTGTCACGCGCCCATAGAGCAGCGAGAGAGCGTCTGGCGTGAAGAGCTGACCGCTGAGGAAGTAGAGTGGCGCGAACCGCGCGCCGGGCTGGTGTCCCGTCGCCCAGGCGTATTCCAGCAGCCCGGTGTCGATCTCGCCTTCGAAGCTGCGCTGGAGGAAGGAGCGCAGGCTGGCGCGACTCACCAGCGCGTCGTAGAACGCCTGGCTCCAGAGGGGAAACCCGAGGACGCTACGCGCGCTCTGGCTGCCTCTACCCGTTCGCGCGCGGCCAGAGAGGCCCGTCGGCGAGATGAGCGTGAGCGAGTGGATCATGTCGGGCTGGTGATGGGCCGCGCGGGCGGCGAACTCTCCGCCGAGCGAGAGCGCCACGATATCCGCGCCGCCATGTTCTTGCGCGTGCATCTCGTGCAGGAAGTCGAGCAGGGCGGTCGCGTAGAGGTCGGGCGAGTAGACCCGGTCACTGCGATCTGAGAAGCCGAAGCCGGGCAGGTCGAGCGCGTAGACTGGACGCCGCCCACGGAAGTAGTCGAAGAGCGGGCGCATCTCATACGCTGAGGCGGCCGCGTTGATGCTGTGGATGAGCGCCAGCGGGCGGCCATCCACGCTGGTATCGGCGTAGTAGCTGATCTGCCCGGCCATCGGGCTGCGGAACATGCGGCGGTCTGCTTCGATTGCGAAGGGCAGCGGCGCCGCATGATCGACGGCGAAGCGGCTGTAGGCGATGCCCGCCGCGATGGGGGCCAATGTCGCGCCTGCTACGACGCCTGCGCGCACCCACGCGCGTGTCGCGCTCTGTGTCTCTGCCGCTTGATCGGCGAGGTTCACGGAAAGTTTTGTCCTGGCCATGATGGTATGCTCCTGTTCACATTCCTGAGTGTTTCGTACACGCGCCGCCGCATCCTGCCTGGATCCGCATGGCCCGCGCCCACGTTTCGCGCTCTGGCTTGGCGGGCGGTGGCGTCATGCTGTCGCCAGGGGGCGGCATATGGAGTTATCCGCGTGTAGGGCGCCAGAATAGACGCCACAGCGTGCGATGTGGTGCGGTACACTAGAGAAAGTGGGAAATATGGTGTCGGGAGCGGTCTATGGGTGTGGGTTCCCGCTAGCGAGCAGGGAGATCGAGCGCATGCGGGAGTTGGCCTTCGCGCCCATCTTGCGTTTCGCGGCGTTCGCGCGCCGCCCCGACGCTTCGCTGCGTCTCGATGAGGGGGCGCTGCTGATCGCGGAGATCGAGCGGCCCAGCGTGAATCATGCGCGCTACCTGCATGATCTCGATGCGCTGGCGGCGGAGGTCTGGGCGGCGCTCGGCCCCCATGCGCGGCTGCTGCGCGCGGAGCAGGCGGCGCGGCGCTCCACGGCGCTGCGTGTGCTGGAGACGATGGCCGATGTGCTGGCGCGGCGCGAGAACTTCCACGGGGCCGACGAGCATTTCGCTGATCCGCGCAACAGCTACCTCGATGCTGTGCTGGAGCGACGCCAGGGGCTGCCTATCCTGCTGAGCGTGGTCTATCTGGAGGTGGCGCGCAGGCTGGGCGTCCCGCTTCAGGGGGTGGGGCTGCCCGCGCATTTCATGGTCAAGTGGCCGCTTCCGGTGGAGGAAGGCGGCGACGTCGTATGTGGATGTCTTCCATCGCGGCGAATTGCTCGATGAGCCGACGTGTCACCAGTTCATCTTGCGGCTGCTCGCGCCTGAGGGGCCGACTAGCTTCGATCCCGCCTGGGCGCAGGCGGCGACCAATCGGCACATCCTCACACGCATCCTCAATAATCTGAAGATGGTCTATCTGCAGCGCGGCGATACGGCGCAACGCGCTCCAGGTGATCGATCGGCTGGTGGCGCTGCGCCCTGATCTGCCGCAGGAGCTGCGCGACCGTGGCATCTTGCGCCTGGCGCTGGGTGAGTCGCTGCTGGCCGCCGCCGACATCATGGCGTATCTGGAGCGCGCGCCCGATGCGCCGGAGGGTACGCGGCTGCGGCGTCGCATCGAGGCGACCCGCGAGGTGCGCGCCAAGCTCAATTAGTGGACGATGGCGCTCATTCGCGCTGCGACGTGTGGCGAGCGGCGCGAGCGCTTCCCACTCGCTCCAATGATCTGAGTCGAGTGGCATGGTCTGCCTGCCGTCCAGGCGGCCACGAACGTCTCCGCGCCGAGTGTCGCGCGTAACGCTTCGATCGTGGCGCCGAGGGTGGGTTGGAGCGATGGGCGTGGCGGCTCGGCGGCCGCTTCACGCAGGCGCGCGGCGACGCTGAGCAGATGAACCGCGCGTTCCTGGCTCCCCTGTTCGCTGAGCAGAATCGCCAGCGCCTCCAGGGATTCGACTGTGGCGCGCGTTTCGCCCAGACTGCGCGCCAGCGCTAGCGCCTCGCGATAGCACGCCGCCGCCCTGGCGGAATCGCCTTGCGCCTGCGCGATATAGCCCTCGCGCAGGGTGAGCATGGCGATATAGGAGACATCGCCCACCTGCTGAAAGAGCGCCAGGCTTTCCGCATTCAGTTTCGCGGCGTGCGCCAGGTCGCCGCGCGCGTAGGCGACCTCGCCGAGCGTCCAGAGCGCCTGGGCGATGCTCCACGGATTCCCCGCCGCGCGACTGAGCGCCAGACCCTCTTCGAGCAGCGCCACCCCACGCGCTTCGTCGCCCAGCTCGTACGCGACCATCCCGACGGCATGCAGCGCATCCGCCGTCATCACCGTATCACCCGCCTCGCGACTGAGGGCCAGGCCTTCTTCGAGTGGCCCGAGGCCGCTCAGATCGGACTGCCACAGCCGCAAAGCCGCCAGCGCGAAAAGTCCCTTTGCGCGCATTGCGGATGGCGTCGCACCTCAGGCAGCAGCGCCAGGAACGCCTCCATCCAGCGCTGGCCTTCGCGCAGGCGCCCATGCTTGCGGAAGAAGTAGAAGAGCGCCCAGGTCATGCGCAGCCCGCGTTCGGCCTCGCCGTGGGCGAGCGCCCAGGCCAGCGCGGCGCGCAGATTGTCGTGGTCGCGTTCCAGCCGCTCCAGCCACGTCGCTTGCGCGGGGCCGCGTAGCTCGTCCATCGCGGCCTCCGCGAATGTCCAGGAAGTAGGCGAAATGCCGCCTGCGCAGCTCCTCCTCCTCGCCGCTGGCCGCCAGTCGCTCCAGCCCGTATTCACGTATCGTCTCCAGCATGCGAAAGCGCGATTCGCCTTCGGAAGTCTCCTCCCG
Organism: uncultured Chloroflexia bacterium; assembly: GCA_963840335.1. GTDB lineage: Bacteria > Chloroflexota > Ktedonobacteria > Ktedonobacterales > JADMIN01 > JAKAIY01. The sequence goes on along the minus strand of CAWIYP010000038.1, from coordinate 80,218 downwards.
CACGACCAGACTCTTGTCCACCAGCGAGACGAGTTCAGCCATGATGTCGGTTTGCGCGCCATGCGCCTCACTCGGCGTGGCGCAGATCGTTTCCGCCGCCGCCAGCGTACAGCCATTCGAGAAAACCGTCAGCCGCTGAAAGAGACGCCGTTCTGGTTCATCGAGCAGGTCATAGCTCCATGAGATCGCGCGTTCGAGCGTGCGCTGTCGCTCTGGCAGGTCACGCGCGCCATCGGTGAGCAGCGGCAGGCGTTGGGTGAGACGCTCCAGCAGCGCAGGTGGCGAGAAGAGCTTGATGCGCGCAGCCGCCAGCTCGATGGCGAGCGGCAGGCCATCCAGGCGGGCGCAGATCGTCGCCACCGCCACCGCGTTGGTGGGAAGCAGCTCGAAGTCGAGCTTGATGGCGCGTGCGCGCTGCGTGAAGAGCGCCACCGCCGCGTATCGGCCAAGGTCATCGTGTGGGGTCATCCGCGCCAGATCTGGGACGGCGAGTGGTGGTACGGCAAACGCATGTTCCGCGCGCAGACGAAGTGGGGCGCGACTGGCCACGAGCAGCTTGAGGTGTGGGCAGACCGCCAGCAGATTGGCCAATGCGGGCGCCGCATCCAGCACTTGTTCGATATTGTCCAGCACGAGCAGGAGCCGCCGGTTATGCAGCGCCATCAGCAGCGTGTCCGCGATCGTCTGGGCGCCGGTCTCGCGCAGGCCGAGGGTGTGCGCGATGGTGGGGAGCACCTGGCTCGGCGTCGCGTACCGCCGCCAGCGCCACGAAGGCCACGTCGTCGGCAAAGTCTGCCCTGAGCGCCTGGGCAACCTGGAGAGCCAGGCGAGTCTTGCCAACACCCGGCGGGCCAGTGAGCGTCAGCAGGCGCACGTCCTCCCTGCGGAGCAGATGGACGAGGGCGGCTTCCTCGCGCTCGCGCCCGATGAGCGGCGTCGGCGGGATGCGGGAGGTTCCGCGCGGTGGGTGGGCGCTGGTGTGGCCGCCGCGAGGCTGTCGTGCGCGTGCGGTCGGCGCGCCGCCGCGACGAACGTGGCGCGATCAGCCTCCGCGAGTTGGAGAATATCGGCCAGCAGGGCGACGGTGTCGCGGTGCGGCCAGCGGGTGACGCCGCGCTCCATGTCGCTGATGCTGCGCACGCTGACGTTGGCGCTCTCCGCTAGCTCAGCTTGTGTCCACCCAGCGGCGATGCGATGCCGCCGTAGCATCGCGCCGAACGTAGCGGGTTGAGTGGCTGCCATGTGGTGACACTCCATGCGGGCTGGCGGGACAGATGGCGGCTCGTGATGTTTAACGAGTTTTTGGGTAATGAGGTGTAGCGCCAGGCACGCCCCCACCCCCTAACCCCCTCCCCCGCGCGGCGGGAGAGGGGGAACCAGAACTCCCCTCTCCCGCCGCGCGGAGGAGGGGCTGGGGGTGGGGGCTGGCGCGAACCAGTACCCAATCAACGAATTAAGCGTCAATATTCGCCAGCCCAGCTTTTCATCTCGCATGGTAACACTGGCGGGCGTGCGTATTCAATGGGCCAGCTTGCGCAAGCTGTGGGGCATTTCTGCCGGTGATTCTGTGAGTATCGCATGGATTGATCGCACGCTCATCGGTACAGTCGAGGCAGGGGCAGGCGGGGATGGAGTAGGCGCCCCTTCAGGCTCACTCCATCAGCCGCTACGCCGCCTCGTTGACGCGGTTCCTCCAGTTGCGATGAAAGGGCTATTCCATGTCAGATGCCGCAGTCAGGCGGTTCACGGCCATTGCCGGGATTCTCGGTGTGTTGCTGTATGCGGTGAGCGCATATCTCATCTTTGACCTGCCTTCCATAGGAGACGCAGGGAGCGTCTGGGCCACCTACGCGACGAGCCACGGGCCGCAGCTACTGGGCGAGGTCTACGTGTGGGGCGCCCTCACGGCTGCGACGACCTGCTTCCTGACGGGCCTGTGGAGCGCGCTGCGTCGCGGCGCGAGCGACTCCGAGCCGCTGACGACGCTGGGCCTGGGGGCTGGCTTGCTGATCTGGGCGGTTGTGCTCGCCGGACTCGCGCCAGTCCTCGAACTTGGCTATCGGTCAGGCGCGCTCACCCCAGATGCCGCCAGGTCGCTCGGTGACATGGCGCTGCTCGGCACGACGCTTTCAGCCTTCCCGACCGCCGTTTCGGTCGGCGCGTTCTCAGCGGTGATCCTGCGCACAGGCGCCGTCGCGCGCTGGGTGGGCTGGCTGGGCATCCTCGTGGTCGCCGCGCACCTGGCCGCCGCGGGAGCCTTTGCCCAGGACGGCTTCTTCTCGCCCTCGTTCGTCAGCGTCTTCGTGGCGCCACCGCTCTACTATCTCTGGATGCTCTCGCTCAGCCTCGTGTTGCTGTTGCGACGGCGCGCGGCGTCAGTCTTGACCGCGCGACACAGCGCTGCCGTGCGCGGCAATTGAGCTATTCCGCGACACAACCATGAGGAGGAGAGGGACACAATGTCACCAGAAGAAAACAAGGCGATTCTCCGCCATGCGCTCGACGAAATCTGGAACAAGGGTAATCTCGCGGTCGCGGACGAGCTAGCGCATCCCGACCTCGTCGCCCGGTCGAACACGCTGGGAATGGCCGCGAGCAATACCCTCGCCCAGATGAAGGGGCTGGTCGCCATGTATCGCGCCGCGTTTCCCGACCTGAGCGTCACATTCGATGAGATGGTCGCGGAGGGCGAGCAGGTCGCCGTGCGCTTCACCGCGACGGGAACCCACCTCGGGCCGTTGCTCGGCATTCCCCCGACTGGCAAGCGCGCGACCGTCGCGAATATCACGGTCTACCACATGCGCGATGGCCGGATCATGGATCAGCAGGGCTTGACCGACACGTTGGGACTGCTCCAGCAATTGGGCGTCGCGCCGCAACTGGGTTCGGTGAGCCGATGAGCCGTGTGGGGTAGCCATGCGACGTAAGCAGCCTCTTGATCGCGCGCAACCTGGAGAAGATCATACGGGGTATGGTTGAGAGTACAGCGACAACTCAACGACCCGTTGATGTATCACAGGCGCCTCTGGGAGTTCTCCCACGGGCGCCGCGCGCTTGGGAGGCGGCTTCATGACGACGATACGCGCGATTACGCTCTTCATTGGCGATGCGCATCCGCTGGATGGCGCGGTCTTCGCGCGGGCGGCGGCGTTCCTGCGGCAAGCGCAGGCCAGCGCCGAGGCGGAGGGCTACGTCGTCCAGACGACGCGCATCGCCACCCGCCCGCTTCTCGAAGACCTGGGCGGCTGGGATGACGCGGCGCTGCTGGCCTACGCCGCCGACCTCCAGCGCATCTGCGAGGCGGAGGGGACGCCGTTCGTCTCGCTCGGCCCGGCGCCCGCGTGGGATCCCGACTTTCCGCTGGAGCGCCTGCCGCTGCTGGTGGATCTGCTGGGGCCGCACCCCGCGCTGAACGCGACGGCGCAGGTCGCCTGGGGCGAGCATCCGCCACGCTATCCCGCTGCGCTGGCGGCGGCGCGGGTGATGCGTGAACTGGCGGATGCGAGCGCGGGCGAGGCGAACTTTCGCTTTGCGCTGCTGGCGATGTGCGAGCCGGGCGGGCCGTTCTTCCCGCAGGCGTATGCGCGCGGGCCGGAGTGGAGCGTCGCGTTCGGCTTGCAGGGCGCGGGCCTGGTCGGCGAGGCGATTCGCGCGGCGGTTGGCGATCTGCCCGATAGTGCCGGACAGTGATGCGCTGGCGACGCTGCCCACCATCGAGGAGTCCGTGCGCATGGCGCTGGCCCGGGCGGCGCGTCCGGTGGCGGGGCTGATCCGGCGGCTGGCGGAGGAGGCGGGCTACACCTACGGTGGGGTTGACCTCTCGCCCGCGCCAATGGGCGATGAGAGTATCGCGGCGGCGATGGAGCAGGCGGGGCTGGGCCTGTTCGGCGCGCCGGGAACGCTGGCGCTGGCGGCGACCCTGACGGCGGCGATTCGCGGGGCGGCGGCGGATGTGGCGCCTTCCTGCGGCTATTGCGGCCTGATGCTGCCCGTGCTGGAGGATGAGACACTGGGGATGCGCGGGGCGGATGGCCTGCTGAGCGTGACCTCGCTGCTGGCCTATTCCGCTGTTTGTGGCACAGGCCTCGATACGACACCGCTGCCCGGCGATGCGCCGCTGCCCGCCGTGGCGGCCCTGCTGGCGGATGTGGCGGCGCTGGCGTGGCGGCTGCGCAAGCCGCTCTCGGCGCGCCTCTTCCTGACGCCGGGCGCGCAGGCGGGCGACCTGACCAATTTCGCCTCGCCGTATCTCACCAACACGCGCGTTCTGCCGCTATGACGCCCAGCGCGGAAGTTGCTCTGGCGCCTCGCGATTAGCTCCAGAGCAGCTTCTGCGCCTCGGCTGGCAGGGGATGTCTGGCCTGTGGATTGAGCCAGAGGGCCGCGCTGGACGTGCCTGGTTCGTGCCAGTCGGCGCGCAGGAGCAGCCCGCTCAGCCGCTGAAGCGCGCGCAGGAAGTCGCGGGCGTCGCGGAAGCCGCGCTGCGCGAAGTAGTCGTCTTGCTTGACCTCCGCGCGCAGGATGAGGCGTTTGATGGTCGTCGCGGCGTCGAGGCTGTGGGCGGCGCCGGTGTCCGCGCCGATCAGCAAGACATTGATCGCGCTGGGTGGCATCTGCCGCAGCTTCCCGCAGATGCCCTCGCCGAGTTTGCCGTCCGCGATAGGCGCTCGCAGCCTGCGCACCTCGACGTTGAAGACGATATGCCCCTTGAAGGTCACGGTGAAGTCTGGCCCCCGCAGCTTCTCCGCCAAATAGCGCTCATAGGCCAGCGTCACGCGGCGGTCGGTGAGCAGATGGTAGGCGGTGTCCATCTCCAGCTGGAGGTCGCGCAGGCTCTCCGCGTCGGCCGCCTGGCGCGCTCTTCTTGCGAATTTTGCTGGCGTTCTCTTCCAGAAATGCGCGGAATGGCCGCGAGGTGACCATCCACGCGGCGCATGCCTCGCGCATGGGATGGGTCTCGCGTCCGAAGATGGTCGTAAGTAGCTCGCTGTCTGTCATTGCTCCAAGCTCATCAATCATTTTGCGTGTGTGGGGCGCCAGCGGTTGATGAGCATTTAGAAATAAACGCAAGCACCGCGCGGGACGGCTGGCGGTTGAAACCGCGCCTGGAGGGCGTTCCGCCGCCAAGTCCGCCGACGCGGACTAAGAACCAGGCGGCGAAGATAATCCGTCTGCCCACGCGACGCGCGCACCACCGAGACCCAGCCCGCGTCGGCGGGCTTCGCGGCCCGCAGGCCCTCCAGGCGCGAATTTATTCGCCAGCTTGCTGCGACGCATGCTCGTCCTATTTGCTAAAACATCATAAACCGCGCCTGAAGGCGGCTGGCGCCGCCACAAGACCCGCTGAAGCGGGTCCGGGATTGGGTCCGCGAAGGCGGACCTTGTGGGCTAACAGGCCCTTCAGGCGCGATTTCAATCGCCAGCCAACTTGCCCTCAATCTATCACACGGCGAGAAACGCCATGCGCGGCCTGATTGCCTGATGGCCTGCGTGGTTGACAGGGTTCACCGCGCATCGGTAGACTGACGGCGGTGTAGGTCGCGCGATGTGCGCGGAGAGGAGCGGTAGTCAGCATGCGGCGAAGACTTGGTGGCGCCCGCGTCCTGGTCGGTGTGGGGATGCTGCTCGCGCTCGCCTGGCTGCTGGCTCCGGGCGCTGGCGTCGCGGTGGCCGCGCCCGCGCTCGCCGCCACCGCGACGCCCGCCATCGGGACACCAGCGACGACGCCGACCATCCTGCCCGCCCCCACCGCTGTCACGCTTCCCGCCGATTCCATCGCGCCTGCGGGGCCGCCGGTCGCCGCCTTCGTGCAATCGGCTACGCTAACCTGCGGCTTCGCGCTGGTCGCGCTGGTCATCACCGTCGTCACTCTGCTGCTGCTGCTGCGGAGTGGCTACGGCCCTTTCCTGCGTGTGTTGCTGCGTGGCTCTGGGGGCGATGAACCCGCGTACACGTCTGACGATACGCCGCGTGGCCGTCGCCGTGCGGGCCGTGGCTAGCGGAGGGGGCGCAGCGCATGCCACGACGCATCGCCCTCTGGCGCATCGAGCTTGGCGCGGGGATCGCCGCCGCCGTCATTGGCGCGCTGACGCTGCCGATGTCGCTGCTGGCCCCGCTTTACTCCGTCTGCCCAGACACGGATGGCGCGACCTGCGTGGCGTCGCAGGCGCGTTATGTGTCGCTGCTGGCGACGCAGCCGGGAGTGGGTGTCTGGGCGCTGCTGTTGGCGTTGCTGGCGCTGACGCTGGTGGGCGCGGCAGGGGCCATCGCCGACGCTCGCACGCGGGTCGGAGCTGAGGCGCGGCTCATTGCGGGCGGTGGGATGCTGGCGCTCTGGAGCGCGGCGCTGGCCGTCTTCGTCATCTGCGCGCTTGGCTCGCGTGGGCCGTTGGGGCTGCTCTATCTGCCCTCGACGCTGGCGCTCGCGCTGGCCGCGTATGTCGCGCTGCTGCGGCGCATTGCCGCGCGCCGTGAGGCCGCCACTGTGGATGCTCACTCGCGCGAGATGAGTTGAGATGGGCTGAGAAAGGATGTCACATGCGAGAAGGCTTGCCGCGCTACAGCACCGTCATCTTCGATCTCTATGGGACACTGGTCGGCGGCTATTCCTTTTCACAGCACGAGCGCGTCGTCGCGGCGATGGCCGATGTCATGGGCGCACGCGATAATGAGGTCTTCGCGCGGCGCTTCTCCTATGAAACGTGGCCCGCGCGTGGCACGGGCAAGTTTCCCAGCATACAGGCCAACATCGCGTGGATATTCGAGCAGGAGGGCTGGCCGCTCGATCAGGCGCGTCTTGCCGAGGCCCTGCGCCTGCGTATGGACTTCGTCGCGGAAGGACTGATTCCACTGCCGGGCGCGACTGAGGCGCTGGCGACCCTCCGACAGCGCGGCTATCGTCTTGGCCTCATCAGCGATTGCTCCGCGGAGACTGTCCAGCTATGGCCAGCGCAGCCCTTCGCGCCGCTGATCGAGGCGCCTATCTTCTCATGCGACGCTGGCTACCTCAAGCCGCACCCACGCATCTATGAAATCGCCTGCGAGCGGCTGGCGGTCGCGCCGGAGGAGTGCGTCTACATCGGCGACCGGCCAGACGAGGTGATCGGCGCGCGTGCGGCGGGAATGCGCGCGCTGCGGGTGCGCCCGCTCCACGTCGACACCTATGAGGCGCGCCTGGAAGATCGCCCCACCTGGGATGGCCCCGAAATCGACGCCGTGGCCGAACTGACGGCGCTCCTCGATGAAGAGGGCTAACACCGACTGTCGTGCATCTGGCTGTACGCTACACGCGAATGCGCCACAGACACTCTATGCAACGAGCGCCCGTCGCACATGGTGGAGGGCGCTCGCGCTGTGTGGCGTGTGATGATGAGGGTGGTCAGCCGTTCCCCAGGCCGTAGAAGAAGCGGCGCACCCAGCCCCAGCCCAGGCTCGTGAGGCTGAGCGGCTGGAAGTGCAGCGCGTTTAGCTCTGGCGGAATGGTGTAGGGCTGGCTCGTCCAGTAGACCGGGCGGATGAATCTCTCGCGCGAGGGCAGGAGTTCCAGCGCATGCCGCCATTCGCGCTCTACATACGGTGATTCGGCAGCGCGCTTCGACCAGAAGAGCTGGAAGATGTCCGCTTCGTTGATCGCCTGGATGAGGCGCGGATCCCACTCCACTCCCGCTTGCAGCAGAGTGATGTCGCGCAGGTAGTTGTCGCCCATCGTGCGCGCCGCCGTCTCGCAGGACTCCACCACGGGCGCGTCTTTGTGCGAGTACGAGGCGAAGACCCTGCGATAGGCGCGGGCGATGGCCTGCTGGTAGGCGTCGGGCGAGTCGGGGCGCGCGGCAGCCTCGCCCACGAAGATCGAGATGGGGATTTCGCCCCGCAGCAGCAGTCCCTGGAAAACCTGCACGACGCCATTTGCCGCGCGGCCCTTGTCGGCGCTCACCGCGCGCATGCGGAACTCGTGCTGCTGCACGTTCTCCTGCCATTTGACATCCAGATACGCCGGGTTGAACTGGAATCCAGGGATGCTGGGGACGATGCGCAGTGAGGCCCCGCGCATCAGCCCGGCGGACTTTGCGGCGCTCGCCGCGCGGAACTGGTCGAGCTTGCCCGCCAGCCGTTCCGCCGCTGCCGCCGCGACCAGCGCCAGCGTTGCGGGGGTATCGAGCGAGAGGTAGACGATCAGGGGCTGCCACTGCTGCGTCTGCATCTCCTTCAGGTGGTACGCGGTGAAGGTCACCTGCTCCTGCGCGGCGCCCTGGCCAGCGCCTGAATCTGGCGCGGCTGAAGCGGCAGGCTGGGGCTGAGGCTGTGTAATGGGTATAGGCGGAGGAACTGGCGTGAAGAGTGGCGGCTCTGGCGCCGGTGACCCCTTGGCCGCTGGCGGCTCTGGCGCGGCGGGGGCGATGGGGGCGACTGGCTCTGGCGTGGCGGGAGCCGCCGCGATTGGCTCAGGGGCGGGCGCTGGCGGCTCCTCAGCATATTGCCAGCCGCCGCGCGTGGCCTCGCCCTCGTCGGCGGCTGGCTCCTCCAGTTCGATCCCGCCGAATGGCCCCGTGGCGCCCGCAGAGGGAGCGAATGGCGCTTCGGACGTGGCGGTGAGGTAGTGGTCGATGGTGGCGGCGACGGTCGCGGGCGCGGCGTTGACGCTGTCTACGGTGGTGTATTCCGCCAGCGCGGACGGCACGGGCATCTCATCCAGGCGGACGGGGATCAGCTTGCGGCCGCCGCCGCGCGCCATCTGCGCCTGGAACGCGCGGGCCTCGGACTCGACCCACGGCGAGCGCCTGGCCGCCTGCGAGACGAAGACGACGAGCGCATCGGCCTGTCGCAGCGCCTGCTGAGTAGCGCTCACGTAGTCGCCACCGCCGTGCATGCTGTTCGCGTCGAAGACGACGTTCCAGCCATCCGCCCGTAGCGCCGCGACGATGGGCGCCACCCGCGCGACATCGGCCCGCGCGTACGCCGCGTAGATCGTACTGGCGGTTGCGGTGGCAGGCGAGGACACCGCGAACATTGGCTCATCCATGGCCGCGGCGGCAGGAGGCTCTGGAGCAGGGGTAGCCGCGGGAGCAGCGGTTGTGGCGCCGCCCAGCACGCCTGCCACGGCGGCGGCAAGCGCGTCGGGTGTGGCGCTGGCGCCGTCGATGGCCTGATAGGCGCTGAACGCGAGGGGGAGCGGCGTATCATCCAGGCGGACAGGGATCAGCTTGCGCCCGCCGCCGCGCGCCATCTGCGCCTGAAACGCGCGGGCCTCGGACTCGACCCACGGCGAGCGCATGGACGCCTGCGAGACGAAGACGACGAGCGCGCGCGCTTGGCCGAGCGCCTGCTGGGTCATGTGGACGTAGCTGCCGCTGCCGTGCGGACTGGCGTCGTCGAAGTGGACGGCCAGCCCACGCGCTCGTAGCGCCACCACCACCGGAGCGACGCGCGCGACATCCGCGCGCGCATACGCGATGTACACCAGAGACTCAGGGGATGCGTCTGACATTGCGCGCCTCCTCGTACCAGGCTGAGGGTCTTTGCGAAAAGTGTAACATATACGTAAAGTAGCGGAGCATGGCGCGATGGTGTCCCAAGCTCAACGGTACGCCGCTCAGCGTGGGGTGGTGGCGTCTCTGCTTCCGGCATTCGCCCGCCGCGCGATCTCTGGCAGGCTCGCGCCGCGCGGTCGCAGCCCCATCGCCCAGGAATTGACCTCCGCGCCCAGCAGCGTAATGACGCCGACGAAGTAGAGGAACGCCAGCGTCACAATCGCCAGGCCAATCGCCGTGCCATAGCCAGGATTTTGCAGGAAGATAGCGCTGTAGAGCGGGAAGGCCGCCTCGAACAGATTCAGCAGCGCGGAGGCGATCAGCGCGCCCGGCCAGACCGCGCGCCATGACAGTGTGCGATTGGGTACGACGAGATAGATCGCCGCGAAGATGATGAACGCCAGGAGGACGCTCACGACGACGCTCGCGATGGTCAGCGCGACGCCGCTGGATTGAGCGCCTTGCGGCAAGACCTCGCGCAGGAGTGCGCTGGAGAGGCTGGCGGCGATGAAAAGCAGCGGCGTCATGACGATGAAGAGCAGCATCATCAGGACGGCCATGATGTTCTGCTGGATGGGGCGCCGTGACGAGGTGCGATAGATGATCGCGAAGAGATCCTCCAGCGTGACAAACAGCCGCGAGCCAGCAAAAATCGCCGCGAGCAGCGCGATGGTGAGCAAGACCCCCGCTTCCTGCCGCAGCGCGGTGAGGATTGCGTTGACGAGCGAGTTCCCCAGGTCAGCGGGGAAGATTGACGCTAGATTCTGAACAAAGGTGTTATAGGTCGTGGGCGCGAGCGCATTCAGGGCGAGACTGCCGATGGCCACCAGCGCCAGCAGAATCGGCGCGAGGGCGGTGAGATAGTTGTAGGCCAGCAAGCCAGAGAAGTTGAAGAGCCAGTCTTCGTTGAGCTTGGCCCAAAGGCTGCGCAGATTCCGCTTCAGCCGTCCACCTGCGCTGGTGGTCGTCTCATCCGTCGCTGTCATGGCGTAAGCCGCTCCATTTCCCTATTCTTCCCTATTCCTCAAGACGCGCTCCTGTGCGCGCGCACTGCGCGGATGTGGCGCCAGATGTCCACTCCTGGTTTCACCTCTGGCGTCTCTTCACCGCCCGTTGTATCCTATGGGCTATGTTGCGGCAAGCAAACGTGCGTTGGTGGAGAGGAGCGGCAGGCGATGGCGGCGAAGCAGCGGGGCGGACAACAGCAGCCGCTCTTTGGCGATGATGATACCCCGCCCACCGATGGGCCGGAGCGTGGCGCCGCGACGGGCGCGCTGGAGGAGGCCGCCAGCGGATGGACGCCGCCGCCCGCGCAGCCATACCTCGCGCCGGAGCTAGCCCCGGAGCCGATGCGGCCGTCGGGCGCCGCTGACGACCCTGACCTGCCGTGGTGGCTGGCGTTGAATCGCGTCAAGGGCATCGGCCCGGCGCGCTTCACGCTGCTGCTCGACGCCTTCGGCTCGGCGCGCGGGGCATGGGAGGCGACCCCCGCCGAGTGGCGCCAGGCGGGGCTGGACGAGCGCACGGCCAGCGCCTTCGAGCGGCAGCGGCGCGGCATCAATCCCGGCGCTGAGCTAGCCCGGCTCGATACGCTGCGGGTCGCCGCGCTGCGGGTCATAGACCCTGGCTATCCGCGCCTGCTGCGCGAGATTCCCGCGCCCCCGCCAGTCCTCTACGTGCGTGGACGGCTGCTGCCAGCGGACGACCTGGCGATTGGCGTCGTTGGCACGCGCAATGTGACGGCGTATGGGCGGCATGTCACCGAGCGGCTGGCTGGCGATCTCGCGGCGCAGCAGGTCACCATCGTCAGCGGGCTGGCGCGCGGCGTGGACACCCACGCGCACACGGCGGCGCTCGATGCTGGCGGGCGCACCATCGCGGTGCTGGGCTGCGGCCCCGACCTGGTCTATCCGCCGGACAACGCGCGGCTGGCGGCGCGCATCGTGGAGCAGGGCGCCGTGGTGACGGAGTTTCCGCCGGGGACACAGCCCGACGCGGGCAACTTCCCCGCGCGCAATCGCATCATCAGCGGGCTTTCGCTGGCGGTGCTGGTGACGGAGGCGCCAGAGGCCAGCGGCGCGCTCATCACCGCGCGGTTCGCCGCCGAGCAGGGGCGCGACATCTTCGCCGTGCCGGGCAACATCACCAGTCGGGGCAGCACAGGGACGAATCTGCTGATTCAGGATGGCGCAAAGCTAATCCTCACGGCGGAGGATGCGCTGGCCGAACTGAACCTGAGCATGGCGCCGCAACAACAGGAACTGCGCGAGCTACTGCCGGAAGATGAGACGGAGGCGGCGCTCATCACCTGTCTGCGCGCGGCGGGCGATCCGCAGCATATCGATGATCTGTGCCGCGCGGCGGGTCTGCCAGTGGCGCGCGTCTCTGGCGCGCTGGCGATGATGGAGCTGAAGGGGATGGTCTCGCTGGTCGGGCCGATGACCTACGCGCTGTTGCGCTGATAGTCCGTAGTATCTGGGCCAATGAAGAGATACAAGGCAAAGGCCAGGATCACGGCCACGGTGAGGATCCCAAAGGGGATGGAAGAAACTGCAAATGCAAGCAAGGTCGCGAACCATCCCCAGTGATGCAGTTCACCCAGGCGCACCAGCGCGCCAATGAAGGCAATGCCAACGAAAAGCAACGCGCACATCAACCCCAGAGTCTGCTCCAATACTCAATGGGTTTCCATAACTCTGCGGGTTTCTGATATCAAATGTCATGTTATTGATAAGTGACGCATGCGTTAGGCTGGCAATCACCCATCCTATCAGAGAGAACAGCGCAAAACAGCCCAGGCCGACCCCGACCAGAATGCGGTTGGTGTTCAGTTTCATCGTGCTAGTCCTTTCGAAGGCCCTCTGCCACTTCTCTAGCTACAGTATATCGGAGATGCTGGTACACACGCTACGCTTGCCTTAACAAAGCAGTGAAGCACAAGTGTGACCAGCTTCAAGGAAAGGCGCCCAAGCGATGCGCGAGATGCTCGGGTGTCGCTCGTCGGCCCGATGACCTACGCGCTGTTGCGCTGAATTCGGGCGGCGAACAGCGTATACTATGGCGCAGCGGGCGCAATGCCCCACGCCGTCGCTCCATCGTGTCATCAGGAGGATGTCGCATGAGTGATCAGCCGCGCGATTCGTCTACGTCATCGCCGCCATCTGGTGGACGCGGCGGCGCTGGGGCGCTACCTGGCGCAGGCGCTGCCGGGGCCAGACGCCACCGAGCCGCTGCAGGTGGAGCGCATCCGTGGGGGCCACTCGAACGAGACGTTCTTCATCACCCGCGGGCGCGAGCAGTGGGCGCTGCGTCGTCCGCCGCGCGGGCCGCTGCTGCCGACGGCGCACGATGTGGCGCGGGAATATCGCGTGCTGCGCGGGCTGGAGCAGACCAACGTCCCCATCCCACTGCCTATCCTGCTCTGTGAAGATTCCTCGGTAATCGGCGCGCCCTTCTACCTGATGGAGCGGGTACAAGGCGTCGTGATTCGCGCGGCGCTGCCCCCAGCCTTCGCGACCGAGGAGGCACGCCGCGCGATTGGCTTCGCGGTGATTGACCGGCTGACCGACCTGCACGCGGTGGACTGGCAGGCCGTCGGACTAGGCGACCTGGGAAAGCCGCAGGGCTATCTGGAGCGCCAGCTTCGCCGCTGGACGGGGCAGCTCGATGCCTCGCGCAACCGCCCGCTGCCCGACCTCGACGCAGTGACGGCGTGGCTCCAGGCGCATCTGCCGGAGTCGCCCGCCGCGACGATCGTGCATGGCGACTATCGCCTCGACAATCTGATGTTCGCGCCCGACCTGCCTCCGCGCGTCGTCGCCATTCTCGACTGGGAGATGGCGACGCTGGGCGATCCGCTGGCGGATGTGGGGTATCTGCTCTCGTTCTGGCGTGAGCCGGGCGACCCGGATATGGGCGCGCTGGGCGACGCCGCGTGGAACGTCACCGCGCAGCCTGGCTTCCCCACGCGCGCGCAGCTCGTGGAGCGCTACGCCGCGCGCACGGGGCGCCAGATGGATCACGTCGCTTTCTACGTCGCGCTGGCCATCTGGAAGCTGGCGATTCTGCTGGAGGGTAGCTACAAACGCCATCTCTCCGGCACGACCGATGACCCCTTCTTCGCGACGCTGGGCGAGGGTATTCCCGCGCTGGCGCGCCGCGCGCTGGCCGTCTGCGAGGGGCGGGCGGGGGTGTAGTGGTGGCGCCGCCGAGAGATTTGAGAGAAAGGGAGTCAACTTAAAGCTATGTATAATCCCACTGGCGCTTACCCGATGCTGGCTATCATTCTGCTGCTCTTCCTGGCGGGCGTGGCGTACGTGGATCTGCGCTCACGGCGCGGATGGGGACTCGCCCTGGTGGCGTTGGCGCTGGCGAGCTATGGCATATGGTTAGCGAACTTTTTACTAGCGGTGCAGCAGGCGCCGTCAACGGGCGATGACCTGGCAGGCGCCATAATCTTCGCGATCTATCTCGCGATCTATCTCGCCTTCGCACTCGTCCTCTGGATAGTCGCGCTGGTCGAAGCTGGCGCCTCGCGGCAGTGGCGATGGTTTGTCGGTCTTCTCGTGGCGGCGCTTGTCCCAGGGCTGCTCATACTGGCAATCGTGAAGCTGAGGTTTGTAATTCCCGGTCTCAATGTCATTGGCATCGGCCTGGGCCTTATCCCAGTCTTCATCATTCTTGCCTATGGCGTCGTCCGCAGCGTGCGGCCCGTCACGCTGCGGGCTGTGTGAGCGAGGTGTGTTAACGCATTAGTCAGCTTGACAAACCATTACTCAGGCTCACCTGCTGTTGGCATGGAGAAATCCAGGAATTCCGTGATGATCGGCAGGAGCAGGTGGGTGCGGGACATCATCCCGTGATAGGGGGGCGCCCAGCCAACATGCGTGGTCGAGGGAATCACCGCCAGTTGTGAGTGTGGGAGACCTTGCGTGTCGCCGTCCCCCTGGCCGCCACCGAGCAGACCAAAGAACTCCACGGCATGCGCGAATCGCAAGCTGTCCGAATCCCCGACCATGATGAGCGTGGGGGTCTTGAGCGCCGCGACGTCCGCTGTCCAGTCATAGTCTTCGCTCAGCAGTTGTCGCATCTTGTCGACAAAGGTTGGCCACGCTTCAGGCTTGGGCGAGATGGCGCGATACGCCTCTGGTAGCGGGGTTCCGGCAAGCGCTTCGGCGCTCATCGCGGCCATTGTCGCGAGGACTTCGGGGTACCATCCGTCACGCTTAAATGCGGATGAGGCAAGCGCCAGCTTGCGCACCACCTCGGGGTGTCGAATGGCGGTTTGCAGCCCGACGCCGCCCCCCAGAGAAAAGGCGAAAATGTCGGCCTGCTCGTAGCCGAGATGCCTTATCAGAGCGGCGATGTCGTCCGCCATCAACTCATAGCTGAGTGGGCGATCGATATCGGCGGTGTGCCCATGACCTTGTAGCTCGACACCGATGACGCAGCGAGTCGCGGCAAGCTGTGATACGATCGCGCCCATTGCCTCCACCGTCATGAAGCCGCCGGGAAGCAGGATGAGCGGCTCGCCACTTCCATGGATCTCGTAGTACATGTTGAGGCCATTGATCGCGGCATAGCCCTGCTGATGGCTGTTAGTGGTCATGTTGTTATTTCCTTGCTGATACATTCGGCGACGACTTTCTATAGCGCTTAATTCTTCGAGTGGGAGCCGCAAACGGACGGGGCCGGACTGATGTCTTCATTGGCGGTTGGAGCCGTGAAGGCCTGTTGGGCGCATGACTGAAGCGAGCATGTGAACACCCTCGCTACGCGACTATCAGGTGGCGCTTGCCGCAAGCTTTCGCATAGCAGCGAGTGGAAGGTCGCATGACGAAAGTGACGATCCTGAGCGCGGGGAGCGCTCTCTATGCGCGCCAACTCGTGACCGACATCTCGCAGGTTGATGGCCTGGATGCGGATTTGTTTGCGCGAGTGGAGATTGATGCGTGGGCGGCTCGATTTCGCGCGGCGAATCACAGAGCAATGGCGTGGCTTCAGTCAGCGAACGGCGGCGAGTCGTCCGCCTCCACATTTTCGTCGCTAAAGCGCAATGCGAGCGCTGTCGTCACCTTCAGCGCTGTCGAATCCAAGCCCAGCCCCACGCCAGTTCGCCGCCGCTGCGCATGGTTGGCATGGGGCTGGCGCCGCTAGCAAGGCGCATCGCTGTCTTTGTCGCTCGCATGCGCCGCGTCCAACCGATGCGCCGCCTCGTCTACCTGCGCGAGCAATGTGTCTACGTCAAATGGTTCTGCCATGATCGGTACCAGACGCTGGGTGTAGGGGTTGGAGACGGACGGCGCGATCTGTGGATGCGTGCTGAGCAGGAGATAGGCGTGCTTGGGCAGGTTGCTGACTTGCTCAAGCAGGGTAAGTCCTTCAACCTCTGGGTCACCATGGCCGATCAGCACAACCATCGGCTGTGGGCTGTCGCGGAGCGTCGCCAGCGCCTGCCCCACGTCTCCTACGCCGCCCGCCGTGTAGCCTGCCCCTTCCAACACCAGGATTATCGTCTCTCGCAGCGCCTCATCCCGCTCTACAATGAATACCCGTGTTTTCATGGCGCGTCTCACATTCTCCGCATAATCCCAGGCCAGTCATACACCCCAGCGCGCCTGTGTACCAGTTTGCCTACGTGGACTCTCAGCAAGAATGCGCAGTCACATTATGGCACACAGGCTCTTCCTCGACAAGGACTGCGAGGCAGGATGCGCTGGCGCTGTTCGCATAGGCGCGCCGTTGCTGTGAGGAAAGTGTGTACTAGCGCGGGTCTTGTGTGCTACCGCTGAGATACGCCCGTCATAGGCTTGATGGTAGGAGGGTAGGACATCTCAGTGATGGTTCTATAACCCCCTACGACGAGGGAAGGAGAGTGGTGTTATGTTGAGCTATTGGCTCGCCACGCCGCTATCGTTCTGGTGGCCTCTGGCGTTCGCGATTGCATTCGCCGTCATCGCTGTGATCGCTGTCGGCGTGACGATGGCGCGGCGTGCTGAGGAGCCACGGGCAGGTACTATCGCGACATTGTATGGAGTGGGTTTCGGGTTGGCAGCGGTTAGCGAGTTCATGATGTTCCTGGACCTCGCATTCGGTCTGTCACTCGCGGCGGCCTTCTCGATGACGCTGGGAGTCGCGACCTTCTTTGCGGTCGCGGCGGTGGTCATCGCCGTGCTCGCGATCGCTACGGCGCTGTTCTTGCAGGTCGGCGAGGAGAGCGCGTATCGGGCCTCGCATACATTAGCCCGGTAATGCGCGCGACGGTACTCACCAGAGGAGGGTCGGCCCATACAGGGTCGGCCCTCGCTTTTATGCTTTGTCCAAATTTCCTTCACCTGCCTATCTCCCCCCACCAATATGCCGTCGCATGCCTCGTGGGCGTATCATGTGAGGCGACGGGCGCGCATTGTTGCGGCGCCCCATGTCACGCTACACCCAGCAAAGCGAGGCTCCATGTCTGATGAGATAGAGAATCCAGAGAACGCCATCCCCGATCCCTTCCTCAGCCTGAAGCGCGGGGGGACGGAGATTTACTTTGTGCGGCACGGCGACGCGCTACCCGATCAGGATGAGGTGGTGCTGGGCGACTACGACGCGCAGGCGCTGAGCGACCTGGGGAGGCGCCAGGCGCGGGCGCTGGCCGAGCGCATGATGCGCTACAAGCCCACCGCCATCTACAGCAGCCCCACGGCGCGCGCCGCGCAGACCGCGCAGCCGACCGCCGAGGCGCTGGGCCTGCCTGTGACGCTGGACGACGATCTGCGGGAGGTCGAGCTAGGCGTCGTTGGGCCGGACGCGGCGACCGAGGACCCGGCGGAGGTGTCGCGGATCTTGCGGCGGCGCTTGCAAGAGATCGCCAATGTCGCCGTTGGGGGCGGCAAGTGGAGCGCCATCCCTGGCAGCGAGCCGTCCGCACGGCTGCGGGGGCGGCTGCTGGCGGCGGTCGCGCGCATCCACGCTGCGCACCCCGGCGAGCGCGTGGCCGTCTTCTCGCATGGCGGCGCCATCAACGCCTACTTCGCTGACCTCCTGGGGCTGGAGCGCGACTACTTCTTCCCCGCCGCGAATACCAGCATCTCGGTGGCGCGGGTGCTGGGTGAGCGGCGGCTGCTGATGGCGCTCAACGACATCTCGCACCTGCGCGAGGCGGGCATCTTCGAGGAGAGCGCGCGACTGCCGCAGGACGCATAGCGTCCTGCTCCAGGCATCACGAGCGCTCGCGTGGCTCGTTCAGGCGCCCAGCCACCTGGAGCGCGATGACGTGCCAGGCGCCGATCTGCGCCAGCGCGCGGGAGACATGCTCGGTGTCGGGTGGGTAGTCGCCCATGCGCCGCTCGCCCAGACTGCGGAAGAGCGTATCGGTCGCCTGCTGCATGCGATCCCATACCTGGGTGAGCGAGAGCAGATAGTCGTGCGGCGCCAGCGTGGCAAGCTCGGCGGCGATCTCCTCGCCATAGCGCAGCGCGTGCTGCTGGAGCGCCGACAACGGCGAGTCCGCCGCTTCGGGTGTGAGGGATGGCGCTGGCGTTGGAGCCGCAATCTGCGCGGCCATCTGCGCAGGGGCCGGTGGCTGGATGTGCGAGGCGAGCAGTGGCGTCGTCAGCAACATCCCGAAGTATTGGCAGTTCTGGCATGATAACCATGCCTGGCCAAGGACAGTGGAGTAAAGAACCGTGCCACAACGGGGGCACATCGCGCTGTACATGGGTCGTTGGTTCCTCATGGTCTGGTGACGAATGCGCGCGGATACCGCTTATTTGTGTAACGGAGATGAGGCGTAGAATTATCAGTCCGCGCTGACAGGTGGCACATCTGGCGCGACTGTATGGCGTTCTGGGCGCCAGAACATGACATGAGCGCGCTTCCTGCCCTGGAAGCGCGCTCATGCTCTATGCGGACGGGGCAAGGCCTGCATGTGTTCGCCGCAGACCTTGCGCCCATCGCGTTACTCGCTAGAAGTCGAAGGCCA
Source organism: uncultured Chloroflexia bacterium (assembly GCA_963840335.1). Classification (GTDB taxonomy): domain Bacteria; phylum Chloroflexota; class Ktedonobacteria; order Ktedonobacterales; family JADMIN01; genus JAKAIY01. The sequence goes on along the minus strand of CAWIYP010000038.1, from coordinate 61,723 downwards.
GCGCCCGCACCATGCCTGCGACATTCGGCGTGCCAACGCCCGTCGCCATGTCATAGTTCGGCGTCTCGGAGAAGCCAGCGGGTGAGCCAACACCATTGCTGTTGGTGGTGACGGTCACTGGTGGCAGTGGCGTGCCGAAGAAGCCTGACCAGTCGAAGGTGAATGTGGCGCCGCCAACCATGTCGTGCAGTGCGGTCTTGTGGCCATAGTTGCTGTTCAGCGCGTAGAGCAGCGGCGTGGTCAGACCCACGCGATGATGCCCAGCGCTGACCGCCAGCCCGACGATGCCCGCCCAGATCGGTGATGAGCAGCTCGTGCCGCCGATCTGCAGCCACGGGTTATTGGGGTCACACCCGCCGCCGGTATCCGTGCAGTACGTCACATAGCCAGAGTTCGGGTCGGCAAGCAGCGAGACATCCGGCACTTCGCGGCACTGGACGCCGCTCTTCTGGCCGCACGACGCGCCGAACGTGCTCGCGGAGGAGGTCACGCCTGCGCCACGCTGCCACGGAGCCCGCGCCCAGATGGTGCTATTGCCACCACCGCCCGCGCCAAACGGGCAGAGCACGCCGCCAAACGCCGCGCTGAGGTCAACGCCCTCGGCGATGAAGTCGCTATTGGAGCAGTTGTTCAGCGTGTTCCAGACATACTCAGCGCCCGTCGGATATGTCGGATGCAGGTTGCTGCCTGGATCAAACGTGCCGAAGAACGATGTGCCGCCCACCGAGGTCATCAGCGGATCAGTGGTGGGGTCGTCGGTCTGGTTGGTCAGCGAGACGGATGGGTAGGGCTGCCCGAACGTGCCCAGGCAGTCGTAGGAGCCATTGTCGCCAGCGGCGGAGGAGATGCTCTGCCCCTGCAACGCCATCTGCGCGAAGGAGTAGAACTCACCCTGGGCCACACCAGCGGAGAGGCCAGGCTCGCACTCGCCCCAGCTTGTGCTCACCACCGAGGCGGTGTTCTGGTTGGCGATGGCGAAGTAAGTGTCGAGGACACCCTGATCGGTGTTCGGGCCGAGGTAGACCTGAATCTTCGAGATGCCCGGCGCTATCGCCTGCATGAACTGGATGTCCAGCTCATCCTCGATCGCGCCGTAGTCGCAGGGCAGTCCATACGAGGCGGCGGCAGGACAGGGGCCACCATCGATGTTGATGTCCTGCAGCTTCGTCTTGGGCAGCCCGAACTGGGTCTCATACGCGCGGATGTCAGACTGAGTGTATCCCGACAGCTCGAAGACCGCGCCTGTCACGCCGCGTCCCGTGCTATAGCGGTAGGTGGAGTTGGCGTTATAGATGCCCTGAATCTGCGAGGGTGTCAGGCCATTGCCGCCGGGGCCAGCGCCGTATTTGCCGCCGTCGAGCTTGCCGACCTTCTTCATCGGCTTGGCGATCTCAGGCTTTTCGGCGTTGCTCTGCACGTTGTCCAGGCCGACGACACCAGCGATGTTCGCCGCGACCGAGGCGGGAACCTGCGGGGCGGTGGCGTTGGCGTAGACCGTGCGGCCATCGGTCGTGCGATAGTCGTTGATGGTCGTGTGGAATGCCGCGTCCATCTGGCTCGCCGTACCCGTGAAGGCCAGCACCAGCGGGCTAGGCCCGGCGACCTGGCGGAGACCCGCGTTCGTGAGCCAGCTCGTGTCGAAGGTGGCTGGCGCAAAGTCCGCGTTGAATTGCGCGGGCGTCAGCCAGTGGTGATAGACAGAGGAACCAGGGGTGTTGATCTGCTGGATGAGGGTGTTAAGCCCACTCTCGTTACGGGGATTGAGTACCAGTTCGACCTGCAAGCGCCCGTTGGCGTTGTGTCGACCGAGGGTGTGCGCGCCTGCGGGGACCGGGGCTGAGTGCTTCGCATTGTAGCGTAGGGGAGTTCCGGCGGGTGTCGCGGCATGCGCCGTGAGCACCTGACCGCCGAAGATCAATCCCGCCACGAGCGAGGCTAAGCCGACGATTGCTCCTGCGCTAACCCAACCATTGCGCAAGAGGCCGGTCTTCGCGCCGTGACCTTTCCAATCCATCGAATTCTCCCATGTAGAATCCATACAGACTGTCGCGGGAGGCTCTGTGCGGCCACGCCAAGATGCGGAGTCGCAAAAAGTGGAAGTAGCCTACCCATATCGCGACAGCGTTCCTTCATGTCCAGGCCGGCAACTTCAAAGCACAGTGAGGTACCGGTGGCGCCCTGGATACGCATATAAACGGGACAGCCTGTGATCGAGTAACGGCCGGTTCTTTGGTTGCGGAGATGATGTGGCAATGCCGGAAGAATATAGGCGCCTGGCGGTGATTGCGTGTGCATGGCAAGGGAAGCCATGTTATAATCTCAGATGGGTTTTCTCCCGTAGATGCGCAGCAGACCACGAGCATGTGTGACGCAGTGGCGTGATACAGCGCTCGCGCTTCCATACCGCGCTTTCCCTGGTGGACGAACAGGCCCCTCCCGCTACAGCGCGGGTTGGCCGCTTCGCCGCGTGGGCGCCCGCCCAGCGCGACGGACCAGAAGGGATCACATCGAGCTATGAGCACACATCCTCCGCGTGGGATCGCCTTACCGATGGCGCCCCGAACGCCCGCAGAGTATATCCCCGGCCAGCAGGAGGCTCCCGTCGCGCTGACGAGCCTGGCGGACATGCTGAAGTGGGCACAGAACTACGCCCGCAGCCGCTCCATCTGGCCGCTGGGCTACGGCCTGGCCTGCTGCGCTATCGAGATGATGGCGGCGGGGCAGCCGCACTATGACATGGCGCGCTTCGGCTCGGAGGTCTTCCGCGCCAGCCCACGCCAGGCCGACCTGATGATCGTGGCGGGCACCGTCTCGACGAAGATGGGGCCGCGTCTGGTGCGTCTCTATGAGCAGATGGCCGACCCCAAGTGGGTCATCTCGATGGGCCAGTGCGCCACCTCGGGCGGCGAGTTCTACGATAGCTACTACACGGTGCAGGGCGTTGATACGCTGGTGCCGGTGGATGTCTACGTGCCAGGCTGCCCGCCACGCCCAGAGGCGCTGATCGAGGGGCTGCTGAAGCTGCGCGAGAAGATCGAGAAGCAAGGCCTGAAGATCAAGGGCGAGGAGTAGCCGATGCGCGGGATACTTCAAGGGCTGGGCCTGACGCTGAGTCATGTCCCCCAAAAGAAGGTGACGCGGCTCTATCCCTATGAAAAGCGTGTGCTGCCGGAGCGCAGCCGTGGCCTGATCCAGCTCATCCAGGAGGCGGATCAGGATACGCCGTTCAATCTCAAGTGCGAGGCGTGCCTGCTTTGCGAGAAGGTCTGCCCACCGCGCGCCATCACGATTGACGCGCGCCCGACCTATCGTTTCCGCCGCAGGCCGTGGTTCTCGCCGACCGCCATCGCGGGCTTCTACACCCCGCGCCTCTCGGAGTACATGGCGCCGTACCCCAGCCGCCACATCGCTGCGGCGAACCTCACGCCAGTCGCGACGACGCTGGAGGCGCCCGTTGATCTGGCGCAGGCCGACGCGATTCTCGACCGCGCCTCGCTCGACGCCTGGGACCTGACGCAGACGCTCGATGAGCTGATGGCCGCATACCATGGCATGCCGCTGCAAGTCGCCTGGCGGGTGGTCGAGCGGCGCGGTGTGGACATCAGCGACCTCTATGGCATCGTGACGGCGAGCCAGAGCTTCACGCCCGCGCAGCCAGCCACACCTGGCGTGCTGCGCGACGATGAGGTGGCGCGCGGGCCATCCGCCGCGACCCGTGGCAAGTATGGCTCCATCAATCACAGGAGAGCCCAACGTGCCTGATACATCCACGAGTCTCCTGGTCACCGACCGCCGCCGCTCCAGTGACGAGCTATGCGGCCTATACCCAGCAGGGCGGCTACCAGGCGCTGCGCAAGGCGCTGGGGCAGATGTCCCCCGCCGATGTGATCGCCGAGGTCGAGGCGGCGGGGCTGCGCGGACGCGGCGGCTCTGGCGTGGCGACCGCGAGCAAGATGGCGCTGGTAGCGGGCGCGCAAGAGCGCCAGCGCTACGTCGTCTGCAACGCCTACGACGCCGACACCCGCTCGCTCGCGGCGCAAATGCTGCTGGAGCGCAACCCGCACGCCGTGCTGGAGGGCATCGCCCTGGCGGCGTTCGCGGTCGGCGCGACCGAGGCGTTCCTCTATGTGCGCAGTACCCGCGAGCGCGCGGCGGAGGCGGCGCAGACCGCGCTGCGCGAGGCGCAGGAGCAGGGCGCGCTGGGCCGCAACATCTTCGGCTCGCGCTTCTCGCTCTCCATCACGGCGGTCGGCGTGGAGCGCGGCTTCATGGGCGGCGAAGAGACCGCGATGATCGAGATCATCAAGGGGCGCCCGATGAAGGCGCAGCAGCGTCCGCCGTATCCCTCTGAAGCTGGCCTCTATTCGCAGCCAACGCTGACCCAGAACGCCGAGACGCTGGCGAATCTGCCCGCGATCATCGCGCGCGGCGCGCAGGCGTTCCGGGCGACTGGCTCGCAGGCGACGAGTGGCGCGAAGCTGGTGACGGTGGTGGCGCCCAATATGCCACAGGGACGACTGATCGAGCTGCCCTTCGGCGCGAGCGTCGCGGAGGCGCTGCGCCTGGCGGGCGTGGACGCAAGCCCAGCGACGACCCGCGCGGTCGTGGTCGGCGGGATGGAGGGCGGCGCGCTGCCACTCTCGCAACTCAACACGCCGTTCGACTTCGAGACCCTGCACGAGGCTGGCGCCATCGTCGGCGCGGCGGTGATCGAGGCGCTGCCCAGCGCGACCTGCATGGTGGCCTGGGCGCAGGCTCGCGCGTCTTTCCTGGCGAAGGAGTCGTGCGGCAAGTGCGTCCCCTGCCGGGTCGGCGTGAAGCGGGTCGAGGGCCTGCTGGAGGGTGTCACAAGCGGGCTGGGCGAGCAGGGCGACCTGAAGACGCTCGCCGACTTCGCGACCTACATTCCCGATGGCTCGCTCTGCGGCTTCGGCGTCAACGCGGTGAATCCGCTGGTGAGCGTGACGCGCTACTTCGCGGACGACTTCAGCGCGCATCTCGACGGGCGCTGCCCGACGGGGACCTGCGCGCCGACGCGGGCGCACCGCTACGCGACGAAACATGTGCTCTAGGCCGTTCGCCGCTGGGTGAACGCCACAAACGATAGACTGATCAACGGTCGGGCGCGGGCCGCGCCGCTCTTTCGGGGAGCGCGGTTCGCTGGCGCAAGAGACGAGGGTCATATGGCTGTCACGATACGCGATGACGCCGCGATGTCACAGGGGAACGAGCCGTTCAAGCGCGATGAGCGCGGGCAGCCGTCATTCGAGGTAACGATTGACGGGCGCGTGATGCAGGCGTATGAAGGGCAAACCCTGCTGAGCGTGGCGATTGAGAACGGGATCATGGACATCCCGAATCTGTGTAACGACGACAAGCTGGAGCCAACCTCGGCCTGTCGTATGTGCCTGGTCGAGATCAACGGCGCCGACCGACCGCTGCCTTCGTGCAACACGGCGGCGCTGCCGGGTATGGTCGTGCGCACCGCCTCCGACCGGCTGAAGAGCATCCGCCGGACGAACCTGGAGATGATGCTCTCCGACCACAACGCCTACTGTCAGCCGCCGTGCCAGGTGGGCTGCCCGACGCACATTGACATCCCCGGCTACCTGGAGCTGATCGCGCAAGGGGCAGAACCGCGAGGCGGCGCGCCTGGTGAAGGAAGTGCTGCCGTTCCCCTACATCCTCGGCCTGACCTGCCCGGCGCCCTGCCAGGAAGTCTGTCGCCGTGGGCTGGTGGAGGAAGAGATCGCCATCTGCCGCATGCACGGGTTCGCCGCCGAGCAGTGCATCGAAGACCCGCCGACGCCCTGGGTGCGCGAGGCCGTCCACCGGCAAGAAGGTCGCGGTGGTGGGCGCGGGGCCGAGTGGCCTCACCGCCGCCTACTACCTCGCGCTGAAGGGCCACTACGTCAAGACATTCGATATGATGCCGCAGTCCGGTGGCATGCTGCGCTACGGCATCCCTGAATATCGCCTGCCCAAGGACATGATCGACAAGGAGTTCGATGGCGTCTGGAAGCTGGGCGTGGATGCGCAGTACAACGTCAAGCTGGGCCGCGACTTCACGATCGATGACCTCTTCGCTGAGGGCTTCGACGCCGTGCTGCTGGCCATCGGCGCGTGGACCTCGAACGCGCTGGGCCTGGAGGGCGAGGAGAATCCCGGCGTCGTCAACGCCATCTCCTACCTGATGGACAAGACGCAGGGCTTCCCGGTGCCAGTGGACGACACGAAAGAGGTCGTCGTGCTAGGCGGTGGCTTCACGACCTTCGACTGCACCCGCACCTCGGTGCGCATCGGCGCGAAGGTGCATACGGTCTATCGCCGTGGCCGTGGCGAGATGACCGCGACGACTGAAGAGGTCGAGGACGGCGAGGCCGAGGGCACGCATCTGCAGCTCTTCGCCGCCGCGACCGCGATCAAGTTCGATGGCGATAAGCTGGTCGGGCTGGAGTTCCAGCGGATGCAGCTTGGCGAGCCGGATAGCTCGTGGCCGCCGCCGTCCGGTGCCGATCCCTGGCAGCGAGTACGTCATTGACTGCGATACCGTCATTCCGGCGTATGGGCAGAAGCCCGACAAGGCCGTGCTGCCCGCCGAGTCGGGGGTCAACTGGACGAAGTACACGACCATCGAGACCGACCCGTACAACTTCATGACGGCGCGCAAGGGCGTCTTCGCCAGCGGTGACTGCCAGCTTGGCGCGGCGACGATCATCGAGGGCGTGGCGCAGGGCAAGCTGGCCGCCCGCGCCATCGACTCCTATCTGAGCGGCGAGGACATGGCGCGCGTCTCCAAGACCATCGAGGCGGAGGAGCGCAAGCCCGACCTCTTCGACATCGTGCCGTACAAGCCGGTCGAGCCGAAGGTGAAGATGCCCATGCTGCCCTACGAGGACCGCAAGCGCAACTTCCGCCTGATCGAGCTGGGCTACACAGCGGAGCAGGCCCAGCGGGAGTCGGCGCGCTGCCTCCAGTGCGCCTGCCCTGCCGCTGGCCAGTGCGACCTGCAGAAGTACAGCATCGAGTACGACCTCGAAAACAACCGCTTCCACGATGGCGAGCCGACCGATTATCACGATTACGAGTTCGACCTCTCGCACAGCTTCATCCTGCGCGACCCGAACAAGTGCATCAACTGCACGCAGTGCGTGCGCGTCTGCCATGATGTGATCGGCCCGAACTGCTACGGCATGTTTGGCGCGGGCTTCGATACCATCGTCTCGACGCCATTCAACATGTCACTGCACGCGACCGACTGTGTGTCGTGCGGCGCGTGCGTGCAGGTCTGCCCGACCGGCTCGCTGATGATGGCCGAGCGCGAGCTGGTGCGCTGGGACTTCGCGCTCGACCGCTGCATCTTCTGCGGCGACTGTGTGGAGGTCTGCCCGCACGGCGCGCTGGGTGAGACGCCGAACTTCGAGCTGTCCTTCTACAATCGCTTCGGTGAGGACATCAACCTGCCGATGCAGGATCTGGCGCGTGCGCCGAGCTTCCTGGTGACACAGCGTGTGCCGCGCCGCCAGGAGGAGAGCCTGAACGGCACGAATCCGCTGGTGCGCCCGCTGCCCGCCCGCCGCATCCGCGAGTAGGTGGAGTAGGCGCGGCGGCCCATCCCGCGCAAAACACCCCCGTCGCTGGCCCACTGGCTGGCGGCGGGGGTGTTTGCGCAGGTGGCGCGCTGACCCAGTCCCGCACGCTCTAGTGGGTTGCTTTCCGTCCGCGCGGGTGATGTGAGGAATGTCTTGTCATACCAAGATGGGGATACTCCCCATATGACGCCATTTCACAAGGAGTACACACGATGAGGCGAGTTATCGCGCTGATCCATCTCTCGCTGGACGGGTTCGCGGCCGGGTCTAACGATGAACTGGACTGGATTTCCTACACTAGCGACCTTGAGCAGTACGCCCACGCGCTGCATGAGCAGACCGACACCGTCATCTGGGGCCGACGGACGTATGAACTCATGGCGAACTACTGGCTGACCATACCGGGCAATCCGGAAAGCACACCAGCGGAGTTGGAGCACGCGCGCTTCTTGGAGGGCGCGACGAAGATCGTCGTCTCGCGCACGCTGGATCACGTGGACTGGGGCAGCGCGACGAACACCGTGCTGATCAAGGACAACATCGCTGACCAGATCACCGCTATCAAACGCCAGTCGGGCAAGGATATCTGGTTTCTCGGCAGCGTCGCGCTGTTCCAGACATTCGCGCAACTCGACCTGATTGATGAGTACCGCATCCAGATCAACCCAGTGATGCTGGGCGCGGGCAAACCGCTCTTTGCGGGCGTCACACGCAAGGCGCCGCTGAAGTTGCTGGAGTCACGAGCGTTCCCTAGCGGGGTCGTCGCGCTGCGCTACGAGCCCGTGCGCGAGTAGATATGCGCGCCCGCTACTCTGGGACTCCATCGGGAGGCGGGCGCCGTCCGCCCGTGCTCCGGGGTGGGTAGATGCTGTGCGAGCAGGTGTGCGCTATGCGGCGGCCAGGGCGGCGGCGCGGGGCCTGGAGCGCGGCGCGGCGGCATAGACCAGCGCCACCAGCATGATGGCCGCTGGCGCAGCGATACTAATGACGCGGAGCGATTGCAGGTAGGGCATCTGGTCGCTCGATTGCGCTCCAGCCACCGAAGCGATCAAACCCCATGCCACCATGCTTCCGAGGTCCGCAGTCAGCAGCGCCAGCACGATGAGCGCGATCCAGCCTACCACCCACCCTCGCCGTCTGCGCGGCGTGCGCCATCGCCATGCTGGCAATGGCGACTGGTAGAGCGGCCAGCGTGAGCCACAGCGAGAACAGCACGTTCTGCAGCGATCAGGGCCATTTCCCCGTTGGCGAGAGACTGATGGGCAAACTGGAAGAACAGGAAATTTGAGTTTCCCAGGTAGCCGAGCGCGGTCATGATCACAATTCCAACGATTGCGCTCACAATGATCGTGCGCCGCTCGCGCTGGTTCGCGTCCGCTGCGGCTGGCTCCGGCGCGCTGCGGGCTGCGGTGAGGGAATAGACCAGCGCGGCAATCGGGACGGGCAGGAATGCCACCACCCAACCTGCCTGCGTGCGACCATGGGCCACGGGCGCGCAGACAGGCGGCGACAGGCGACGGCACGGCGGGCATGGCCCAGGCGGCACTGCCAATGATTGGTCAGCGTACCGATCCAGGCGGCGAAGGGCGCGACGACGATCAGCGCGATCAAGAGGGCCAGCCAGCCACGGCCTCGCCCGCGCTGCGTCGCTGGCAGTCAGGACGCCTAGCGGAACAATCAGCAGATCCACGAAGTCCGAACCCATAGTACACCGCCTGATCAATCCCACCTGGCCCACCCGCATACCCCGCAGGGCTTGTCCATAATCCAACCACCGCCATTGCTACCAGCGCCACAATCGCGTACACACGGGTCGCCTGTCGCATCTGTTTCGCTTCCTCCGCTATTCGGCACGCCCGGAGCGTAGTGGCCCTGGACAACGCCATCCCTGTCAGGAGCTTCATGTCGCTTGTTTCTACGGCCGGTTGTGCGCAAAGTTGCGACAGGACGGTGAAAAACCGACTGGCATCCCCAACTCAGATAAAACCAGTCGGCTTTAGACAGCATTGGGGTGTGTGCGCGGATGGCTACGCGCTCTGGTCGCCGCGGAGAAAGCCCCAGGCGCCGATAGCGGCGACGACCAGGCCGACGACGCCGATGATCGTGCTGAAATGCTGCATAACGTTGATCTTGAAGACAAAGTGTTCCAGAACAGCCAGCGCAATGATGATGATGCCGACTACCAGTAGCCCAATGGCGAGACCCTTGCTCATACAGCGCTCCTTAGCATGCTTTGTGTGACGGATCACGGAGATGTGGCCCGTCGGTTGCGCCTGCTCCACGCCAACGAAAGGCGGGATTTCGCGCGCGGCCACTATACCATGCCGCCTACGCATTTACAACTACCGCATGACGCCATGCGCCGCCCGCGCTCACACGAATGTGTGCAGCCCCGGCGGCAGGTGGCCCGCGTCGTTGTGGGGATGACGACGGCGCCGCGCTGAGGGCTGAGGACGACCTCGTTGAGGCGACTATGCGGGGTCGTGAGGCGTCTCAGGGTGTTCTTGTGGCTTCGCTTCAGACCACTTTGCCCGATAGACGGCGAGCAGCGCATCAACGAGTTCCGTGCGCCGCTGATAGAGCCGCCTGGGCGTGCGCGCTTCGCAGCGATCCAACACATAGGCGGTCAGGATGGGGAGCGCGATTGTGCTGTCAACGTAGGAAACGACGGCATTTGGCAGCATCTCTGGGTCAACCTTGCCCCATGTCACCGCCTCGCTGGGCGTGGCGCCTGAAAGACCACCGGTATCCGGACGGGCATCGGTGAACTGCACGAAGTAGTCGTGGCCCTTTTCCTCGATGCCCAGCACCTCCTGGAGTTGCGGCTCCGTCTGTAGCGCGAAGTTCTTGGGGCTGCCGCCGCCCAGCACGATGACGGCGCTTTCTCCAGCATCACGTTTAGCGTTATAGACAATCGCGGTTGTCTCGATGACATCAGCCTCGGTATCGCAGCCGACCTGATACCCATTGGCGCGCAATGCGGCGATATTCATGCCGATTGTCGAGTCACCTGGGCTTGAAGTGTAGACTGGCACGCCCGCGAGGTGCGCGGCGGAGAGGACTGAGCGGTACGGCAAGCCAAGCACCCGCTCGCGCTCCAGAGTGTAGGCGCCGAGTCGATAGTGCAGCTCTGATGTGCTCATGCGATGCTGGAATTCGGGCAACTCGAGGCAGTGATAGAGAAAGGCGTCAGTCTGCAGCAGGACATCGTAATCGAGCACGATATCGTAGATGCGCACAACTTTCTCACGACGTAGCGCCAGATCATCGACTACGGGCCCAACCTGATAGAGGTTGTGCCCGAGCGAGCGGTGCATATCGTGATAGAGATTCGCGCCCGTGGAAACGATCCAATCGACGAATCCAGCCTCAATCAGGGGAACGATCGCCGCGTAACCAAGACCAGTAGGCGTGAGTGCGCCGGAGAGTGTTAGTCCTACGGTCACATTGGGGCGCAGAACCTTTTGAGCTATGAGCTGGCAGGCTTCACTCAATCGCGCTGCATTGTAGGCAAGAAAGAAGTGATCGACGAGATCGGCGACACTGAGATGCGCCGGAATAGGTTGAGGTCGTAACAGGCCGCCCTGATGCCATTATCAAAATCTCCGCATCCAGCACAAGGAGTATCGTGCGTCTCGCTGGTCATTCGTTCAGCGAGAGCATCTGAGCGAACAGCGCAACATTGCCAGTGTACGATGCCTGGAGGCATGCGCGCAAAGACCGGAGGCCAGACCGTGGCAATACGCCGACATGGAGCGCGGGAGATTCGTGGCCACGTCCGACGTTTTTCCAGCGCTCAGGTATGCTGGATCAGGCTCAGAGCGGTTGCGCTCACACGAACGTGTGCAGCCCCGGCGGCAGGTGGCCCGCGTCGTTGTGGCGGATGACGACAGCGCCGCGCTGCCGGCTGACGACGACCTCGGTGAGGCCGCAGTGCTGGATGTCAGTGTGAATCCAGGCGTCGGCGGGGGCGCTGAGCGCGCGTCCTACCAGATAGCTGATGAGGTTGCCGCTCGACACGATGATCTGCGCGTCGTCGGCGTCGTCCTCAGGCGGCTGGAAGTAGGTGTCCCAGGCCGCGCGCGCCTGCGTCGGGCCATCGGTCAGTTCATGCGCGGGGACACGTCGCTCCAGATACTCGCGGATGAGCGGCGGCACGCTCGGCACGCACTCCCGCAGCAGCGGCGACGGGCGCACCGCCACGCCGGGGAAGCGCTGCGCGATGATGCCCGCCGTATCGAGCGCGCGCTGGAGCGTGCTGCAATGGATGACGCTGATCGGCAAGTCCGCGCAGCCGCTCCGCCGTCAGCGACGCCTGCTCGCGTCCCAGCGCCACCAGCGCGCCGCCGGGGTCGTTGGGGTCATCCTCATCCGTAGGGAATGGGGTCGTACTTGCCGTGGCGGACGATGTAGAGCGTGCGCTTCGGGCCACTGAACAGCTCTGCCACCCTCGCTGTCATCCGCTGGCTGCTCGTCCTTCGGCTGCTTGGGCATGGATGCCTCCTCATCAGGTCATTGCGCGTGAGCGTATCGCGGCGAGGGAGAAGATTAGCGGCGATACCAGAAATTGTCCCAGATATCCCAGAAGGTCTGGTCGGGCGCGCCGCGTGCGACGACCGTGCGCGCGTTGACGACCTCCAGCCCAGGGCGGCCAATGTAGGCCTGGGCGTGGTCGGGCGCGGCCAACTCCACGGTGAAGGTCAGCGGCGGCGTGGGCTTCCAGGGGGCGGGCCAGTCGCGGTTCGTCAGCGACTCGCGGACGCGCGTCTCGATCAGGTCGCAGGCGTCGGCGTGGCTGAGGCTGCGCGCGGAGAAGCGGCCCAGCCCCTCTTTCGTCTCCGCCGTCACCAGCTTCGGGCCGAGCAGGTCGGTCACCTCTTTGCAGGTGGAGCGGTCGCCCGCGACGAAGACGATAGGGACATCGAAGGCGCCAAAGACCGCCGCCTCCAGCCCGCTCTCGCCCACCAGTGTCTCATTGATGCGCGCGTTGTACCAGGCCTCGCTGCTGACGGTATGGCACAGCACGCCATCGGGCGTTCCCGCCATCGCATGCGCGCCGACGAGCAGGCAGGCGTCGCAGCCCGCGCGCAGTGGCTCGACGTAGCGCAGCCACGGATAGCCCAGCACGTAGCTCGCGCCGCGCTCCAGTTGATCGGGGATGAGCGTCTTGAAGCTGTAGGAGCCGCCCGCGCCGTGGCAATCAACGACGATGATCTCATCCGCGCCTGCCGCCTTCGCGCCGCGCACCGCCGCGTTGACCTCGCCCGTCATCAGGCGGCGGCCCTCCTCGTATTGTGGGTGGCCGCCTGTCACCTGCTCCCAGACCTCGATGCCCGCCATGCCTTCCATGTCCGCCCAGATCATCACCCGCATGCGCCCACTCCTCTCCACTGCCTGCTACTCGCGTGAAGGTATTGTAGCGCATCTCTGGCGGCAGGCGCGGGCGCTACCAGTCGTGGGAGGTCAGGGTGAGCGCCAGCCAGAACATCGCGGCGGCGGCCAGATCACCACTGGGTGCGTCTACGACGAGAACGGCGTCCACCGAGAGGTCAATCTCATCGGGCAGACGCTTGGCGCGAAGCTGGCGCAGGCGCATCGCCTCGGCGAAGCTGCGTGGCGAGCCATTCGCGCTCAGGGATAGCCCTTCGTCTTCGTCGTCCACGATCTCCCAGCGGTGGCGTGAGTCAATGGTGGCGCCAGCGGCGGCGAACGCGGCGAAGATTTGCTCCGTGGCGTCGAGCGCATCGGCGATGCCCAGCGCGCCAGGCCGATAGCGCAGGGCGATGTCGCGCACACAGATAGCGTCTGGGGTGGCGCGTGTGGCGCCTACGAGATTGGGAGTAGTATCCGCGAGCCACTCACCTTCGCCGATGGTCAGCCCCGCGAGTGTGACCGTTTCCTGAATACGGCGTTGGGGGCTGGTGAAGCCTCCATTCGACCGCCCACCGTGGTGTGTCATGGTCCTTTCCCCGTCTCCTGTTCGTGCGCGCTGACTCGAAGCGATTGCGCTGAATCCTCACACGCACGCGCACTGCGGGCGCCCGCCGCTTCTCCTGAAGGGTCTCGACGCGCCGCGCGAACGCGCGCTGGGCCGCCCGGCGGCTTTGCGCATGCTGGGATGGAGCATCCGCGTCATGCTACCACGCCGCCGCATGGCGCCGCTAGCGAGCAGGCGCCATAAACAGAAGATGGTGCGCATGGATTCGTGAAGTAATCACCGCTCATAAGGTTATCTGGCGCCAGGTGTGCGGGCCTTTCGCCTCGGCGCCAGCCTGGCGCGGGCGTGCGTGTGTCGTTCGTCCAGTTTTACTGAGCAGGAAGCTAGCTGTTGAGGAGGAAGGCGCGATGGCGCAAGAACGCAAGGGGCGTCGCAGAGGGTTTGCGGCGATGGATCCTAAGAAGCAGCGAGAGATTGCGAGTAAGGGTGGGCGCGCGGCGCATAAGAATGGCGCGGCGCACGAGTGGACGAGCGATGAGGCGCGGCAGGCCGGGCGCAAAGGCGGCGCGACCAATCGGCGTCGCTCCCCAGAAATGATGCTCAACAGTTGAGCCTGGCGGGTGGCCCCATCAGGCGTCGGGCGCGCCGAGCGCATGCGCGACCGCCGGGGCCATCTCTGGCGCGAGCGCGGCGACCGCGCGCAGCAGGCCATAGCAGCCCGCCAGCATCATCGCGCCGTGGGGCGCTGGCTCATAGGGGGTGAGCGCCGAGCCGCGCAACAACTCGCGGCGGGGGCCGGTGACAGCGAGGAAGGGTGTCGCCACGTTCGTACGCGCCCTGACGGTTTCGTCGAGGGTCAGCGCGCCGTGTCCGCTCTCGGCGAAGACGCGCTCATTGGTTAGCGTGCCCGCCGCGAGGTCGCGCAGGTAGCCTTCGAGGCGCGGGCGGTCCAGCTCGCCAGTGTGATGCTCGAAGAGACTGATGATGCGCCCTCTGCGCAGGTGGAAGGCGAGCGTGTGGAAATTGCCCAGGTTGGCGACCAGCGACTCATCGAGCCGCCTTACGGTGAGGTCTTCCAGCGCGCCCGCCAGCGCCGCCGCTCCGGTGTCCATCACGACGACGGCGGCGGGGGATGATGGGGCTGGTAGCGCGCGGCGTCGGTGGCCACGGCGGCCAGGCGGGTCAGGTCGGCGGGCAGATCGTCGGCGCGCCAGGCGAAGGCCAGCGGGTCAGGGCGCTCGCGCACGCGCGCGGCGATGGCGTCGAAGCGGAAGCGGCGGTCGCTGACCCCTGGCGGCGCGGCGCCGTGATCGAAGGCGGCGACGGCCACCGCGTCTACGTCGGCGTCTACATCGAAGGTGGCGAAGGCGGCGCGCAGGGCCTCGCCGTCGAAGTCGCGCATGGGCGCCTCGACCAGCCGCGCGCCCTCGCGCTCGCGCAGCCGCAGGGCCTCGGCCTCATCCACCACACGCAGGCCCAGCGCCTCGACCATGCTGAGGTCGTCGTCGAGCGTGCGGGCGGCGTCAGGCGTGGCGTAGCAGGGATAGCCCGCCTGCGCATGGTCGCGCGCGGCCCAGGCGCACGGCCCGCCACCCATGATATGCCCGCTGAGCAGGACGGGACGCCCCTCCGCCGTGGCCCGCAGGATGCGACGCTGCGTGATGACGGTCGGCGATGGCATGACCATCGCGAAGCAATTCTCGATGCTGCTCGCGCTATCGAAGAGCAGCACATCCTGCGTGCCTGTGCCAACATCCACCGCGAGGATACGCTTGCGCTCGCTCATCGCGCTCCACCTTTCCGCTCTGCCCGTGTCCGCCAAACGCTCATCCCAGATTCTAGGGCCACGCGCGGCGTCATGCCCAGGGTGGGTGGTGTCGCGGCCATCAATGCCCAGGGTGGGTGGTGTCGCGGCGTCATGCCCAGGGTGGGTGGTGTCGCGGCCATCAATGGCCGGGGCACGCGGACGCGGACTAAAGTCCGATACGGACACCGCCCGCGCCACGTCTTCCGGGGCTTCAGCCCCAATCGCCCGTGCGCCGGCCATTGATGGCCGCGATGTAGCCTCTCCACCTCACGCCAACTCGATCTCGACGGTGAAGGGCGCCGTGACATCGCCCAGATGCGCGCGCAAGCAGCGTCTCGTAGCGGCGCTCGATGCGTTCCACCTGCGCGGTGGCCAGTCGGCGTCCATCCACGCGGGCGGCGCGGATCGCTGGACGCGCGCCACGCGGCTCCATCAGCGGGAGACGTAGCTCGACCGTGACGCCGCCATGCCTGGCGCGATAGGGGCCTTCGGACGTTGCGGCGCGGAGGGTGATCCGCTGGCCGTTGCGCGCCGCTGTGAAGTGGGTGCGGCTCCAGACGCCGCGCTCGTGGTCGCGGGTGGCGCCGTCGTCTTCGTAGAGTGTTCCCGCCGCCTGCGCGCCATCCGCTGGCCCCAGCGCGCAGACCAGCGTCAGTGGCTCCTCCACCAGCTCGCCGACGTATTGCATGATGGGGCCGAGCGGGACGATCGCGCCCTCACGCACGAAGAGCGGCGCCGCGTCTATTGGCGTCTCGATGCGCGCGCTGAGTGGGCCGGAGTAGCGCTGGCCGGTGCGCCAGTCGCGCCAGACGCCCGCCGGGAAGCGCACCTCGCGCTGCCGCTGCCCCTCCGCCAGCGCGGGCGCCACCAGGAAGTCGCCGCCGAACATGAACTGGTCTTCCAGCCCGGCCACCGTCGCGTCGTCGGGGAAGGCGTAGAGCATCGGGCGGCTGATCGGCGCGCCCGTGCGGCTGGCCTCCTCGACAAGAGTATAGAGGTAGGGCAGGAGCTGATAGCGCAGATTGATCGCGTCGCGGCAGAAGGCCTCCCATGGCTGGCCAAACGCCCATGGCTCCTGCGCGGGAGTAGACATCGCGCTATGGTTGCGATAGAACGGGAAGAACGCGCCAAGCTGCAGGTAGCGCGTGAGCATCTCGCCGGAGGGCGCGTCGAAGAAGCCGCCGCTGTCGAAGCCGACGAAGGGCTGGCCCGACATGCCGACGCTGAGACAGATGCGGGTAGAGAGCGCGAGATGCTGCCACTGGCTGCTGTTGTCGCCTGTCCAGAGGGCGGCGTAGCGCTGGATGCCCGCATAGCCGGAGCGCGAGAGGACGAAGGCGCGCTCGTTCGGGCGCAGGCGCTCCAGCCCTTCGCGGGTGGCGCGGGCCATCTGCGAGCCATAGGCGTTGTGGAAGCGCGCATGGGGAAGCGGCGGGCCATCGGGGCCATCGGGCTGGTGGACGGCGTCGGAGGTCATCGTGGTCTCTTGCGTGGCGGCCGGAGCCGGAGACAAAGATGTTGGTGAGCGCTGGCTCGTTCATATCGTCCCAGATGCCCGCGAGCCCCGCGTCGAGCAGCGGGCGATGGCGCTCGCCCCACCACGCGCGCACATCGGCGCGGCTGAAGTCGGCGAAGACGCTGGCGCCCGGCCAGACATTCCCGGTGAAGAGCGCGCCATCGGGTCGGCGGACGAAGTAGTCGCGCGCCACGCCATCCGCGAAGGTCTCGTCGGTCGGGTCGGCCTTCACGCCGGGGTCAATGATCGCGACGACCTTGAAGCCCTGCGTGCGCAGATCGGTGAGCAGCGCCTCTGGCTGCGGGAAACGGGTGGGATGCCAGGTGAAGACGCGGTAGCCATCCATATAGTCAATATCAAGCCAGAGGTGGTCGCAGGGGATTGCGCGGCTGCGAAAGCCCTCGGCGATGTCGCGCACCCAGGCGTCAGGATAGTAGCTCCAGCGCGACTGGCCGTAGCCCAGCGCCCAGCGTGGCGGCAGTGGCATGCGCCCGGTCAGCTCGCTGTATTGCCGCTGCACGTCGGCGGGCGTGGGACCAGCGAAGAGGTAGTAGGTCAGCTCACCCTCGGCCACGCCGAAGCTCAGCAGCGCGGGGTCACTCGCGCCCGCGTCGAGGTCGCCCCGCGCGGCGCTGTCCATGAAGACGCCCCAGGCGCGGCCATCCGGGCGCAGCGTCGTCCAGAAGGGCAGCGTCGCGTACATGGCGCCGGTATCGGGAGTATGCGGATGCGGTGGGTCGGTACTCCAGAAGGTGAGACGATAGCCGCGCTTATCCAGTGGCTCGGCGCGCTCGCCCGCGCCAATGACGCGCTCGCCCGGCGCCAGCCGCTTGTGGCAGCGCAGGCTCCCCACGGGCGCCAGCGCATCGGGCAGGCCAGCGACGCCCAGCGTGTCCACGCCACCCATGCCCCGCGCGGGATCATCCTCGGCGAAGGCGGCGTCATCGGGCCAGCGGCAGGAGAGGCGGAATGGCTGCGTACGTGATCTCGACCGCTGAGCGCGTCGGTCGTGAGGCGCAGCGTCTCCGGCGTGTCGCCAGCGGATTCGGCGATGTCGAGGGTGGGCCAGGTCTCGCGGGCGACGGCCCACGACGCGGCGGGCGCGCTCCCCGGCGGCAGTAGCCGCACCCGCACGATGTCGCTGGCCAGCAGGGCGACACGCGCCTCCGCGCCATCCGCCGCACTGAAACGCCACTCACGCGCGCCATCCGCGCCGACCGTGGCGCCGCGTAGCGCCATCGCGCCTAGCGCCTGGTAGCCGCCGCGTCGCCCGCCGTCGTTGGCCTGATCCATGCCGCGTTCCCTCCCATGCTCCACCGGGCGCCTGCCTCGACGCCACGCCGCTCGCTCTGCGGTCACGATACCACAGGGATGGATTGAAGGCCGATGCGCAAACCGCTTGTAATGGAGGTGTTGGCTTGCTATACTCGCACTGCATACGCAAAATTGTGGGTAGCGTGTTGAGATGCGAGCGGGCCGGAAGGGACAGTAGGATATGATCGCGCAGTGGCGGAGGATGATCGCATGGGTCGGAGTGGCTGTCCTCACGCTAATGCTGGCCACTGCTGTGGCGCCCGCCGCGCCAGCCCACGCCACGCCTGCTTCCACCACCGCGCGCAGCCACGCTGCCACCGGCGGCTCGCTGGCGCTCTCGATCACGAACGGGACGATATTTAAACTCGCTAGCGCGACTGGCCCACACTTCAATCTGGATATAGTGCTAAGTGCGCCATATACAGGCGCAAATATACAGAGAAAAGCCACAATCACCTTGGCTACCGGGCAGACAATGAGCGTTTATTTCTCATTAGATTTAGGTTCTACGACCACGGTAACCTACTATGTAAGTGATGCGGCCTTTCCTTTTACGGTAGGCAATCAATCAGCGTATGCGACGTTTGCCGATCCAACCAACGGCGATCAACTTCTCACCAGCAAAACCGTCACTTTCACAACAACCCCCATCATTGCGAACTTGTATTGTGGAGGTGGGGTGGCGCCACTTGTATACACTAATCTAACGTGGACGCCAGGGCAGTCTATACCGCTTAGCATTCAGAGTCAGTATATAGGTACAGGATACCCAATTGACTGGCCGAAGGGGACAGCGACCATCACCCTGAAGGGGCCAACAACCGTGACCTACTCTAACCTCACATTGAATAGCAAGGGCGGTGTGACGGTTAAAGCGCCTACGACTGTTGGATACTATACGATGGACTGCAAGGTTAGTGGTGTCCCAGACTATTCCTTTCCCGATACGGGCTTCAGCCTTACCAAGTTTCTGGTGAGCGAACTGCAACCCCTGGGTGGCATAAAGCTTTATACAAATCCTAGGACCATCGTCACTGGCACGCCGATACAGATGTACATCGTCTTCGAGGCTGGGCCTGGCCTCCCAACCCCGACTGGATATTACACCATCACTATCGGCTCTGGCATTCAGAAGAACTACACGCAACCCCTGAAGATTGCGCCGGATGGCACAGCCTCGATTACGCTCTCGCCGATCAGCAACCTGTTTAACGCGCAAAGTGTCACTATTTACTATGAGGGTAATCCGTATTACAAGGTGCAGGACGCCTTCTTCCCAATGACCAATCCTGCCATCCCTGGCAGTGGCGGCGGGACGACGCCAAGCAAACCGACCGCGACGCCGAAGCCACACGCGACAGCCACAGTGAGCGCGACGGCGACGGTGGACGCGGGCTCCGGCGCGACCAGTGGCCCGCCTGCCCAGGCGCCGACGCCAAGCGCAACGCCATCGGTGCTGGGGGCGTTCGGGCCGTTCTCTGGCGGCGGGCTGATCGCGCTGCTGGTGATCGTGGCGCTGCTGGCGCTGGGTGGCGGCGTGGGAACCTTCGCGCTGCTCTCGCGGCGTGGCTCCGCGCCCGTGTCGCCGGACTATCCAGTGCAAGGGCCTGCGCGCTCGCCGCTGGATGTGGACACGGCGTCCAACCTCGACGCGACGCTGCCCCAGGCGCCGCCCTGGTGGCGGAAGGATGACGGCCCATACGACGGCCAGCAATAGGGCGGGCCTGTGCGGCGCCGTGGCGGCTCAGGCGCGGATGGCGCGCGGGAATCACGGTTGGTGTAAAATACGCCTGCCGGATGCGTCTCTGCATGCGATAGCCTCTGCTGGCGCCGCGCTTTGGCGAGCGTGCTGGGAAGTGGGGGATGGAGGGAATGCCAACCATGCGACAGCGATACACTCTGCCGATATTCATCGCGTTCGCGCTGGCGGCGCTCGTGGGCTATGCCGCGCCCGCAGTGGTAGCAGCGGCGCCCGCTGTCGCCGCCTCGGCGGCCAGGCCCAGTGACGCGGTCGCGTTCCCGACGGTTGATCCCAGCTACATCTACGACCAACTCGACTATATGGCGACCCACTTCCAGCATCGCGAGGCGGGCTATGACAAGAACCTGCCTGTCAGCGTGAATGGCCACGATGAGTTCGCCGCGTACTGGCAGGCAGAGATGCTGCGCGACCTCCAGGGCTTTGGCGCGACGGCGCGGCGCGATCCGTTCCCCGTCGCAGGCTGGACTGGACGCCCCGCAACCGTGGACGCCTTCAATGTCGAGGTGACGGTGCCGGGGCTGACGCACGCCGATCAGGTGGTCGTCATCGGCTGCCACTATGACGCCGAGGGCAGCTCCACGCAATCCGCGAACGACGACGGCAGCGGCTGCGCCATCGAGCTGGGTGTCGCGAAGGCGCTGGCGACCTACTGGCGGGCGAATCACCTCTACCCCGCCCGCACGCTGCGCTTCGTGATCTACGACGCCGAGGAGCAGGGCCTCTACGGCTCGTTCCACTATCTCAACCAGACCATCAACGGCGACATCCCGAACATCACGGCGATGATCAACGAGGAGCAGAACGGCATCGAATATCCGCTGCGCTACCTTGGCTCGATGCAATATCCGCTGATGCCGACAACGCTCTTCGTGACGCCACTCACCAACAACCAGTCCTACGCGAATACGCAGACCTTCACCGCCGCCCAGCGCGCCGAGATCACCGCCTTCCGCACGCTGGTCGAGCAGGCGGCGCCCGCCACCTTCTCGGCCTTCCGCGCGCTCGGCGATGGCAGCATGACGTATACCGACACCAGCGGCAAGCCTGTCTCACAGCAGATCTTTACGACGCAAGACTTGCAATACGTGACCGAGAAGGACGACAACATCGCCTCCAGCGATCAGTATCCCTTCTCGCTGGCGGGCAGGCCCACGCTGACCATCATCGGCAACTACTCGTACTATGACCAGAATCCGCCGCCGGGTTCCTATCCCTATGACCAGCCGCAGGATACGATTCAGTTGATGAATATCTTCGCGAGCGGCTCCAGCAATGAAGCGGCCGCGCTGAAACTCTCGCTGGCGTTGCCGGGGATGCTCTCGACATGGACGCTGGCGCAGCCGAGCGTGCTGGGCTTCGCGTCCGCTGACGGCAAGCCGCTGGCGGCGATCAGCGATGTCGGGACGACCTCGCCTGGCAAGACGGTTAGCCTCAACGCCTCCGCCGCGTATGATCCCGCGCGGCCAGGCGCGGCGCTCAGCTATCGCTGGAACTTTGGTGATGGGACGCCGACAGCGCAAGGCGCCGCGGTTCAGCATACCTGGGCGAAGGCGGGTGACTACACGATGACGCTGACCGTGAGCGATGCCAGTGGCTCGCGGACGATCAGCAAACGCATCCAGGTCACGACAGCGCCCCCTGTGATCGCCAATCCCTATGCGCGCTTTCCGCAGGATGGTATGCCACCAGCGAATCCAGCGGTGACGTTGCCGCAGGATAACCAGAATCCCACGGGTGGGTCGTCGAGCGGGACGACAGGCGGGGCATCGAGCGCGCCGACAACATCGCCTTCGACTGGCACAGGAACGCCGACGCCCTGGTGGGTGTGGGCGACGCTTGGCGTGGTGGCGCTGCTGGTGATTGGCGCAATCATCTTCCTGGTTGGCTGGTCACGGCGTCCAGCGGCTGTGAGTAGTGCGGCTCCCAGCGTGGAGGAGGCGGAGCGGCGCTGGCGTGAGGAGGCGCTGCGCAACCTCTACGCGCCGCCATCCCCCGATGACCGCCCGCCCGATCCGGTCGGGTAGCGGGTCAGCAGGCGTCCACCCTCGGCAAAGCAAGCCGCCGCCCCAGATACGCGCGTATCTGGGGCGGCGTTGTATCCTCGACCCTGAGATGAGAGGGCGCGCGGCGGGTCTACAGTGTGAGGATGGCGATGGCTCCCAGCGCCAGCACGATGCTGATGGCGAGGAAGACGATGCCCAGCGTCATACGGGTGGAGCGCGAGAGGCCGCCACCAGACTCCGCGCCGCGTGCGCCATATTGCGGCGCGTAGGAGCGGGCATAGGGGTCGGCGGCGTAGGGATTGTGCGCGGCGGCCATGGTGGGGGTTTCGGGCAGGGCCTCCGTGTAGGCG
The DNA here is from genome assembly GCA_963840335.1 of uncultured Chloroflexia bacterium. Taxonomy (GTDB): domain Bacteria; phylum Chloroflexota; class Ktedonobacteria; order Ktedonobacterales; family JADMIN01; genus JAKAIY01. The sequence continues at coordinate 39,441 of CAWIYP010000038.1, read as the reverse complement.
TCGTTGTCATTCCCCCAACCCGAGACGCCGCCCATCTGGTAGCGTCCAACCGCGGCGCCTGGCTGCGAGCCACCATTCAGCGGCATGCCGCACTGCCCGCAGAAGGTCTCCGTACCGACGATACGCGCGCCACACGAGCCACAGAAGCGCGAGGACGTGCGGTTGGCGCCAGAGGTCGGGCCAGACATTGGCCCGGCCTCTGGGCCAGACATGGGGCCAGACAGGGGCCAGTGCGCGGCGAGCGGGTCGCCTGCGCGGCGGCGGTCGAGGCGCGGTCATAGCCTGCGCCACTGGCCGGGTAGCGCCCGGTCACTGGCGGTGCGATCACGGGATCAGCCGCGCGTGTCTCGCCAAGCGAGGGGGAGTCGTCGTACATCTCGATTGGCGCCTGCCAGCCGCAGTTACGGCACACTCCCCTGCCGTCAACCGCATCCGCGCCACAGCGAACACACGTCCCCACAGAGCATCGCCTCCACGCTTCCGGGCAGGTATCGTCAAAGCGCGCCAACAGCCTCTGCGCGCCATGCCGTCAGTATAGCGCCCAACGCAGCCGCGCGCAACGGTAGTATCAATAACGGGTGGGCTGGCGACGGGACGCCCTCCGGCGCGAGTTACGCAATGTAACGAATTGATGCGGGTACGGCGCGCGCGAGCCGTGGCGGGTCGTGATGTTTAACGAATTGATGCGGATACGGCAGACGCGAGCAGGGGCGGCTGCAGCCGCCCCCACACAACGCTGTCGACGCGCAACGCTACTCGCCAGCCGCCCCTACGGCTTGGCCTCGACCACCGGGCTGGTGAGCGCGGGCTTGGTCGGCGCTGGCGTCGCGGCCTCGCTCTGTATCCACTTCGGGGTCTTGCCCTTCGGCGAGACTCCCATGAGACGGCGGAACGAGAAGAACATCACCAACATCATCAGCCAGTTGACCGCCCCCGCCAGGACGATTTGCCCGATGCCGCCGATGGGCAGCAGCAGCGCCAGAGCCGTGACGATGATGTTGATCAGCGTCACGGGAATCAGGAAGAGCCAGGCGAAGCGCATCAACTGGTCGGCGCGCAGGCGGGGTAGTGTCGCGCGAATCCACATGAAGATCAGCAGCAACACGCTCATCTTGAAGACGAACCAGAACATCGCGATCACGTTGAAGATCAGCCCGGCGACGAAGCCGCCGCCACCAGTCGTGCCGAAGAGGCCCTGCCAGAAGCCAATCGCCGCGCCGGGGCCAGACCAGCCGCCCAGGAAGAGCGCGGTGGCGACGGCGGAGACGATGGTCATGTTGCCATACTCGCCGAGGAAGAACATCGCCCAGCGCAGACCGCTATACTCCGTCAGGTAGCCAGCCACCAGCTCCGACTCCGCCTCAGGCAGGTCGAAGGGCGAGCGGTTCGTCTCGGCCAGGCCGCAGATGAAGTAGATCGAGCAGGCCCAGCGGCTGCGCCAGCGCGAACCAGAACCACGGCGCGCCTGGCTGCATCTGCGCGGCGGTGATCTGCGTGAAGGAGATGGAGCCGACGCCGCAGGTCGCCAGGTCGGGGTTGTCGCGCCTGCGCAGCCCGGCGCGAGCACGCTGGAGAGCATCACCACGCCGACGATGGAGAGCACCAGCGGCAACTCGTAGGAGATCATCTGCGCGGCGGAGCGCAGGCCACCGATCAGCGCGTATTTGTTGTTCGAGCCCCAGCCCGCCATGAAGACGCCGATCACGTCAATCGAGCTGAGCGCCACGTAGAAGATGATGCCCGTGGCGAGCGCGCCCGCCGTCAGATACGGCGAGAAGGGCAGCACCACAAACGCCGTGATGACCGGCGCGAAGAAGATCACCGGCGCCAGCTTGAAGACGATGCTATCCACCTGACTTCAGGGACTTGATGTCTTCCTTCAGCAGCAGCTTCACGACATCGAATGGCGACTGGAGCAGCCCGGCGGGGCCGTAGTGCAGGGGGCCATAGCGGTCCTGCATGTACGCCTGGGTCTTGCGCTCCAGGTAGACCAGGATGGTGGCCGCCGTCATCAGGAAGCCTAGTCCAAAGAGAAACGTCACCAGGAAGTGAACGATTGTCAGAAGCACGTCAGTACTCATACCCGTTGTCTCGCCTCTCGCCGGTGTTAGCGATCCACGTCGCCGAGCACGATATCGATGCTGCCGAGGATGGCGATGACATCGCCGATCTTGTGGCCGCGCAGCAGTTCTGGCAGGATTTGCAGATTGACGAACGATGGCCCGCGCAGCTTCGCGCGATACGGATACTCCGAGCCATCGCTAATCATATAGACGCTTTCCTCGCCGCGCGCGCTCTCCACAGCGGCATACGTCTCACCGCGTGGCGGGCGGAGCGCGATGGGCGTCCGCTGGCAGATGCTGCCGCCGGGAAGCTGGTCAATGGCGGTACGGATGAGGCGCACGCTCTCGGCCATCTCGTCCATCTTGACCATGTAGCGCGCGAAGCAGTCACCCTCGCGGCGCAGTTGCATGTTCACCGCGATCTCGCGGTAGGCGTCGTAGGGTCGGTTGACGCGCACATCGAACTCAACGCCAGAGGCGCGGCCGAGTGGGCCAGTCAGCGCGTAGGCGATGGCCTGCTCGCGGTCGATATAGCCGACGCCCTCGGTGCGCGCATCGAAGATTTCGTTGCCCGTGAGCAGGCGGTGCAGCTCCGGGTGGCCCTTCTCCATGAACTGATCGCACCATTGCTCAAGGGTGGTGAGCCAGCCCTTGGGGAAGTCGTGCATCACGCCGCCGACGCGCATGTAGTTGTGGGTGAAGCGGTGGCCGCTGAGTGACTCGAAGAGATCCATGAGTTGCTCGCGGTCGCGGAAGGCCCAGAGGATCGGCGTCGTAGCGCCCAGGTCCATGCCATAGGTGCCGACGGCGACGAGGTGGCTGGCGATGCGCTCCATCTCGTTGACGATCAGGCGGATGTATTGCGCGCGGCGTGGCGGCTCGATGCCCGTCAACTGCTCGATGGCCAGCGCGTACACCGTTTCGTTGATCATCGGGCTGAGATAGTCGGCGTTGTCGGTATAGCGAATGCCAGCGATGTAGGGGCGATTCTCGAAGATCTTCTCCATGCCGCGATGCAGATAGCCGATGACAGGGGTACACTGCGTCACCGTCTCGCCGTCGAGGGTCAGCACCAGGCGCAAGACGCCGTGGGTCGAGGGGTGCTGCGGCCCCATGTTGAGGATCATCTCTTCGCTGCGCAGGCCCGAAGCGTCCTCGTAGGTGGCATTGGGCAGGCGAACCGCGTCTATAGACATGTGACTTACCCCTTCTTCTCCGGCGTGGACTGCTCGCTGGCCGCGTCATCCGCCTCGGCTGGCGCCTCCAGATAGCGGCCCTTGGGCGGGCCGCTCTGCGGCTCGACACCCTGGCCTGTCTCCAGGTAGATCGCCGCGCCGCCGAGGGTGGTCATGCCGGGGTGAATCCGCTCGATGGTCCCCTGGTTCAGCCGCTTCGTCTGGATGCGCTCCTGATGGCGCAGGTTCTCGCCCCCGACCGCCTGCACGGCGGGCGCCTGGGTCGTGGCGCGGTCGTGGCGCACGATCGGGGTGGTGTTGAAGCTCTTGAGCATCGGATGCCCGATGAACTCGTCCTCCAGCAGGATGCGCCGCAGGTCAGGATGGCCGCGATAGATGATGCCGCACATGTCGTACTGCTCGCGCTCCAGCCAGTTCGCGGAGGGGTAGAGGCTCACCAGCGAATCAACCTCAGGGTGTTCCGCCGTCAGCCGCACGCGCGCCTGGAGCAGCCAGTCCTCGGTGAGCGAGCGGAAGTGATAGATCGACTCGATGTGGTCAATCATGTCAACGCCCGTGACGCAGGTGAGCATGTCGAATCCCAGCTCATCGCGCAACAGGCGGGCCGCGTCGAGCAGCTTGTCCGAGGGGATGTCGATGTTGACGATGCCCGCGTTGAGCCGCGACTTCGCCATCGGGGCGCCGAGACGCTCATCGAGGGTCGTCAGCCGCTGGAGCAGGTCATGGATATGATCGCGGTCGTAGGCGCGCAGCGAAGGGACGCCAGCCTGCCCGCCGCGTTGGACGCTTAGATCCATCGGATGACTCCTTTCCTCCAGGCATAGACGAGACCCAGCGCCAGGACGCCGATGAAGAAGAGGATCTCGATGAAGCCAAACCAGCTCAACTGGCGGAAGATGACCGCCCAGGAGAGGATGAAGACGATATCCACATCGAAGGCGACGAAGAGCAGCGCGAAAATGTAGAACGCGAGCGGATACTGCACCCATGCCGAGCCGATGGGTGTCTCGCCTGACTCATAGGTGCCGAGCTTGCTCTTGTTTTCGCGTCCGCGAAGAAAGAGCGAGTTCAGGGTATCGGCGAGGAATCAGCGAAAAGAGCACGAATCCCACGCCACCGAGGAAGAAGAGGCCAGCGAAGAGATAGCCGAGGGCAATCACGAGCGCCTCCTGGAGAATGAGTGGAGAGGCGCCAGGCGGCGGCGTGCTGCGCCGACGTTGCGCGGCTCCATATGCGAGACGGTGAGACGGTGTGCGCGTGGAGCAGTGGCTCCGTCGCCGCGCGCTCCCTGGCGGGGGGCATCGCCGTGTCGCCGCAAACAGCGTAATGACTGAAAATGCGCCATCACAGAGTATAGCATAGGCCACCTACCGGACAACACTTCCGCGCTGAATTGGGCAGGGCCGAGGCGCTTGCCGTCTGGCGCGCGTGGTACACTGAGAAGGCTGCGGAATGGGGGGCGCGCTCAGAGCGCCCCTGCCACGCGGCCAGCGATCTGGCCCCAGCGGCGCCGCCTGGCGACCGTTGGGAGGCGCTACAGGGGAGACAGGGCATGCCACGTTCTTCGACGATGAAATTTGTCTGCGAGTGCGGAACGACCTTTACCGACACGATCTATCAGACGGTAAACGTCACGCTGGAGCCACACCTGCTCTATCGCCTGCTCGCGGGTTCGCTCAACGTGGCCGTCTGCCCGCACTGTGGACGCAAGATCGAGAGCGAGCTACCGTTCATCTACCACGATATGCGGCGCGGACTCTTTGCCTACGCGCACCCCAACGCCGAGGCCGATGAGGAGGAGCGCGAGGCCTTGCTGGAGCGCCTGCGCCAGGTCTACGACGAAGCGGTAGACGCCTCTGAGCGCATCCTCGCTGATGACCAGGCGGGCGAGAAGGCGCAAACGCCGCCGCTGAGCGTGCGCCGCCGCTCTCCCGCCGAAGACCTCTCCGCCCAGCTAGAGCCGAGCGCGCCGCCGATGCAGGTCATCTTTGGCCGGGAGCAACTCGTCGCGCTGGTGGATTCGCTGCTGGAGCCGGAGGAGCGGACTGGGACGTGTGGCGCTCTCGGCGCGCGTCGCTGGCCCGCAGGAGCGCGAGCGCATCGTCACCATCGCCGAACGCCTCGCGACTCAGTTCGACCTCCAGACCGAAACGGAGGGTGAAGGCCGCGACTTCATCGTCTGGATCTATGGCCCACGGACGCGCGTCAACACGCTGGCGGCGCAACTGAAGAACGCAAATCCTGGATAAGCTCTGCTGCTGGGAAGGTTCTTCCTCTTGTGGGTGCGCGGCAGCAAAGATTTCTCGCGGAGGTGATGAGAGGAAACGAAGGATACATATGCGTTCTCCCATTCCACCTGGCCATTTCCGGGTGATAGCCGCGCACGTTCCAGGCATTACTATTGACGACATCGACTTGAACCTTGCTGGCAATGATCATGTCGTCTATTTTGTTCGGCGACAGGCCACCTTTCGCTTCCCCCGCTCCCCACGACGCATTTCCCCGACGCGCAAGAACTTTCTCGATGCGTTTGCCCAGTATTCGCCCGTTCCGCTCCCACTGATCACGATTCATCATGATGAACACACTGAGAGTGACTATGAGCTCAATACCTACCTGCCTGGGGTTCCTTTTGAGCCTGCTCTTGCGAGTACCTTCTCGGCGGAGCAACGCTGCGGGATTGCGCGGGAGCTTGGCGCGTTTCTCACGGCGTTGCATCGTTTCCCGCTTGAGACCGCTCGCGCGCTTGGTGTGGATGAGCTAGACCCCGCATCGTTTGGCGCGTATATGGAGGAAAACCCGCGCGCATATCCCTATTTTCGTCAGATGGTGTTTCCTTATCTCACGCAGCGGCAGCAGCGATGGGTAGAGCGCTTATTCCGCGACTATATCGCAGAGGTGAAAGCGCAGCCCTTCCCTGTTTGCGTCACCCACGCTGACATGTGGACTTACCATATCCTCGTTGACCCACGCGGCGCGAAGCTCACTGGCATCATTGATTACTGGCCGCGCATCGCTGACCCAGCCCATGACTTCAAGGCATTTGAGTATTACGGCGCGGACTTCGTCGAAGCTGTGTTTCAGCAGTACAGGCTGCCGCGTGACGAGTCATTTGAGTTTCGTCGCCTGTTTTACACAGGACATGATGAAGTCGCTGAACTGGCGCGTGCGATCGAGCGTCGCGATCACGCGCAGATTGTCGCCCGCCAGGAATCGCTGGCGAAGTATATATCTGAGCACGCATTGCAGGGCTAGCCTCGCGCCGCGCTTCATGACACTTCGCTCAGGCGGCGAGTGAGAGGGTGTCGTTCGGGTAGGGCATGCCTGACACGTTGGCGATGACCTGGTGTGTCAGCGCATCCACAAGCGCGACATTGCCACTGACCGTATCGGCCACCGCGATGTAGCGGCCATCGGGCGTGACGCTGACGCCATGCGGGTAGCCATCGAGCGCGGTGGTGGCGATGACGGTGGGCGCGGCGGGATTGGTGGCGATGTCGAGCGTGCTGAGGCTGTGCGAGCCGCCATTCGCGACGTAGAGGCGTGTGCCATCGGGTGAGCGGGCGATCAGCGCGGGGCGCAGCCCCACCTGGGTCGAGGTGAGCGCGCGGCGGGTGAGCGCGTCGAGGGTAAAGAGGCGGCCAGAGAAGTTGTCGCTGGCGTAGAGATAGTGGCCGTCGCGGCTGATGCCCAGGCCATACGGGCGCGCCAGTGGTGGCAGCGTGATCTTGCCGATGAGCGTCTGGCGCGCGATGTCAATGATGGCGATGGCGGCGCCGAGGTAGCACGCGACGTAGGCATAGCGGCCATCGGGTGAGCGAACGATGCTATGTGGCGCGGCGGGGGTCTGGATGGTACGGGTGACGCTCCAGGTGTGGGTGTCCACAACGGAGACGCTGGAGCCAGAGAAGTTCGTGACGAAGACGTAGCGGCCATCGGGCGAGGCGACCATGTGGACGGGCTGCGCGCCGACACGCACGGCATGCTCGTCGCTGAGTCTGTCCGCCGCTCAGATGGAAGACCAGCAGTTGGCCGCCTACAGAATCGGTGACGTAGAGCGAGTGGCCATCGGGCGAGAGTCCCAGGCCGTGCGTGCTGCGGGCGGCGTGCGTGGTCGTTGTCCCCAGCGAATAGACATCGCCGCTGAGCAGGTCGCTGACGAAGATGTGGTAGGCGCCGAACATCGGCGGCAGGGGCAGCGTCGCGGGCGGTGTGGCCGTCGCCGTGGCCGTCGTCGCCGTGGCGGAGGCGCGTGCGGCGCTGAGGGGCAGCGCCGCGCAGCCCGTCAGCCCAGCGAGCAGCCAGGCGCTCAACGCCACCCAGCGAATGACATCGCGGGCGATTCGTCCTTGTGCCGCTCGCATCGTCGCATCATCCTTTCATCTGGCGCGCACACGTCCAGACGCCGCTATGCCAAGCTCTGGGGCATTACATACTCGCCTTCACGATGAGCCTTTGCCCGTCAAAAGGCGGCAGGTCGTGATGCAAGGAGATACTCAGCAATACCCAGCCTTCCAGCGCCTCCAGGAGTTCCTTGCGAGTCGCTTCGAGTGTCGATTCGTTGGCATAGACACCCTGGAAGCCGGGGATCGAGCCGTAAAATGTGCCATCTTCGAATCGTTCATATTCGGCATGCGCCATCGCGGCCTGCAAATATTCGGCAAACATCATAAACCTCTCTTTGGACGCCACCCCAGATGTGGTCTTAAGCGCACAGCGCCGCCGATTGTTACAGATCGCACCATGCGCCTCTCACTGAGGACATTATCCCACGCGGAACCTAGCGCTGCGGGCGCTTGCGCTTGGCGGGCGGCGTCAGCGGGGCGGGCTGCTGGAGTTGCTGGTAGTGCAGCGCGGCGACGCGCACGACGTAGAGCATCAGTGCGAGGAAGTAGAACGGCGCCTCCAGCACGGCGAGCAGCGTGCGCTGGCCCGCGCTCCACTGATCCACCTTCCAGAATCCAGCGCCATTGTAGAAGTTGGCGCGGTCGCGGGTGAGGATGAAGACCGTCTCAGCGACCGTCAGCACCAGGCCGAGCGTGTCGGTGATCGCTGTCCCGAAGAACATCAGCACGACACCGCCGAAACACCAGATGGCGAGGATGCCCGCGACCATTCCAGTATAGTTGGCCGCCGTGATGGTCTTGGGATCGAAGAGCGCGATGGGCTGTTGTGGCTGTTGTGGCTGCTGCGGAGGCACGGGCATGGTAGGCATCTCTTTCGCGTGGGCCAGCGTTTGTCTGGATGTGTTCGGCGCTGGTGAGACGGCACGATTGCTACGCTGAGGAACGGTTGGGCGCGTGGCCGCCGTCCCTCTCGCTCAGTAGTATAGCGGGTGTTGACGCGCTGGGATAGTCCCCAACCCGTGCGTCTATTCGACGATGTCGCGGTTACGCAGCACGAGGTAGCTGCTGAGGATGAAGAGCGCGCAGTAGATGGCCGAGACGATCAGCGCATGCGGCACGGTGAGCGATGGGTCGTTCACCTGGCCGCTGGTGAGCGGGAACGGCCCCGCCCCCGCCAGCGTGATAAGCGCTCCGGTGTTCACACCCATCAGGTACGCGGGCATCTGGACGATCAGCTTGAGCAGTGGGCTATTAACTGGAACCGCCGCAAGCGCGGTCAGCACGTCTGTTACGACGACTTCGACGACGATGAAGACGAGCGGGCCAGCGATGCCACCGGCGACCGAGCGTGTGAGCGTCCCCAGGCAAACCGCGATCAGCGCGTAGGCGAAGATGTTGTATGCCAGCGCCAGCCAGTAGCCCAGCAACTCCCACAGAGAGAGGCCCGCCTGGGTCGTGGGCGTGGACACGCCGACGAGCGCGCCGAAGCCGCCCGCGATGGCGCCCAGCACGAGCGCTACGGCGGTGAGGGCGAGGGCGAAGATGGCGATGGCGGTGATCTGCGCCGCGAGTAGCTGACCTCGCCCCACGCCGCGCGCGAGCGAGAGGCGCAAGGTGCTGTAGCTATACTCGGAGCCGATGAGCGCGCCCACCAGCACGACGAAGAGCAACACGCCCGCGCTTGGTGATGTAGCCACCGCTGGCGCCAATCGAGCCAGGAAAGCCGAGCGAGGAGCCGAGAATTGCGGTGACAGGGTCGTTAGGCGCACTCTCGTAGATCGCGAAATCAACGAGCATGACGAGCAGATAGCCTACCAGCAGCAGGGAGCCAAGCGTGATGATCATGGCGCGACGGCGAATCGCGAGGAAAAGCTCCCAGCGGACGAGGCGGCTGAACTGCGCGATCCAGCCATCGGCGGTGGTGGGCGCGACGGCGACGGCGTCGTGGGACGTTGTCGGTGCGATCATGCCTGACCTCCTTGCGTGGGCGTTTGTGGCGTCTGTGGTGTCTGTGCGGCGTTCGCCCCTAGCGTGTAGGCGGGGGCCATGCTCATGAGCGCCGCGCCACCGGTCAGCGAGAGGAAATACTGCTCCAGGCTGGCCTCATAGCGGCGAATTTCGGCGGGGATAATGCCCGCGTTGACGAGCAGGGCGTTCAGGTCAGCGGCGCGCTCTTGCGGCGCGGTGACGAGGAGCTGCCAGTCGCCAGGCGTGAGGGGATCGATGCGGATGTAGCTGGCCTGTGGCGCCCAGGCGAGATTCGCCTGGTGCAGCGCCTGGGCCGCGCGGTGCGCGCCATCGCCCGGTGGGAAGCCGACCAGGATGCCACGGCTGGCGCGCAGGAGCTCCTCCACGCTGCCCTGGGCGATCAGGCCGCCGTTCTGGATGATGGCGACACGGGTGCAGACCTGCTGCACCTCATAGAGCAGGTGGCTGGAGAGCAGCACCGTCACGCCGCGCTGCGCCAGCCGGGCGATGAGCGCGCGCACCTCGCTGATACCGGCGGGGTCGAGGCCGTTAGTCGGCTCGTCGAGGATGATGAACTCCGGGTCGGTCAGCAGCGCCGCCGCGATGCCCAGCCGCTGCTTCATGCCGAGCGAATACTTGCGATAGGCATCCTTCGCGCGGTCGGCAAGCCGCACCTGCTCCAGCGCCCACACTATGCGCGCGCGCGTCTGCGGCGAGTCGCTGAGGCCCGCGAAGGTGGCGATGCCGCTCAGGTTCTCGAGCGCGTTCAGATAGGGGTAGAAGGTGGGCTGTTCGACGACCGCGCCGATACGCCGCAGCGTCGTTTGTCGCCAGGTGTCATTGGCGAAGTCCTGCCCGAAGATGGTGATCGAGCCGCTGGTGGGCCAGACCAGGCCGAGCAGCATGCGCAGGGTGGTCGTTTTGCCAGAGCCGTTTGGCCCCAGCAACGCGAAGACATCGCCGCGTCGCACCTCCAGCGCGAGATCGTGCACGGCGATGCGTGCGCCGAACTGCTTGGTCAGCCCTTGTGTGCGCAGGATGACCTCAGACTGGGTGGCCGTCGGCGGCGCATCATGCGCCACGCTTGTTGTCATGCGCGTCCTCACTCCCTCTAGCGCGCCCGCATCCGCGTCGCAGTCGGTGTCACTGGGCCAGATCGCATGCGTGCCGTGGGCGCGTCCTCCATGCCAGTATAGGGGCGGCTGCCTGACGTGGTCAACCGCGTCTTACGGTTCTATCAAATGCGGCGGGATCGCGGGCCGAGTGTGGCGACGCTGCACCGCGCCTTTCGCTCCCTGGATCACGCGGCCTTTGAGCGGGTCTTGGGACAGTGGTTCGCCCAGCAAGGACTGGAGCCCGACGAAGCGCTAGCGATTGACGGCAAGACGCTGCGCGGCATCCACGGGGAGGAGATTCCGGGGGTGCATCTGGTCGCCGCCTTCACCCACCAAACGCGGGTGGTGCTGGCGCAGGCTGAGACGCTGGGCAAAGGGCACGAGTTGGCGGGCGTCCAGGCGGTCCTGGCGGCGCTGCCCGCTCGCCTGCTCAGCGGACGGGTAGTGACCGGCGATGCGCTGCTGGCGACGCGCGGGCTGTGTCGCCAGATCGTGCAAAAAGGGGGCACTATTTCGTCGTCTTGCAAGAGAACCAACCGCTCACCCTAGAGGCGGTGAGCTTCAGTTTCGCTGATCCTTGGACGCCGCGCATGCGGGTGGTCGTCGCGGGCGAGCGCCATGGCGACCGTGAGCCGCCATTACCGTATGTTTGACGCTCCCAGCGCGCTATGTTAAGGTAACGTAGAGTTATAGCGCCCCGCGACGGACGGCTGGAGGAGTGTTTTTTCTGGCTTTGAACTGACCCGCGCGGGCAGTGGACTTATCATCGAGCGCGTTTTTCATCACATAGGTGATCTCTGCGCGGACGCGGCGCCACACTGGACGGCCACGCGGGCGCATTCAGGCATATCAGGCATATCAGGAGGGTAGCGGGAGTGAGTGTAGACATCTCACAAATGGCAATGACCGCGCGGCTGGATCCGGAGCGACAGGCGGTGGTCAAGTCTCAGTATGAGGAGTGCGAGACGAATCCTACCGCCGCATACCTGCTCTGCTTCTTCCTGGGATCGGCGGGCGCCCATCGCTTTTATCTGAAAGAATGGCGGGTTGGCTTCGCGCATCTCGCGCTCTTTCTCCTTGGCGCCGTCTCCCTGATCTTTGGCCTGACACAGACGCTGCCGCTGACCAGCCAGCTTGCGTCGCATCCCGTCGGCGCCGCGCTCGACACGCTGGGTGTGTTGCTGCTGCTCGCCGCGCTCATCTGGGAGATCATTGATCTGGGGCGTATCGATGAGCAGGTCTATCAGCGCAACCTGCTGATCGCGGAGGGCATCATCGGCGCCAATCTGCTGGCTGAGAAGGATGGCGCTGACGCGGCGGCCCAGGGCGCGGAGTCAACCGCGACGTATCCGGTGGCTGGCGGGGCCGCGAGCGCGGCGGGTGTCATCACCGCGAGCGAGGTAGCCGATGCGCGCGCGTTGGCGGAGGAGACGGGCGGCCGCTCCAATATCGCCTATTCGAGCGCGTCTCCCTATGAAGTGAGCGGCGCCACTGACCAGGCCGCCGCCGCCACGGAGCCAGTGGCGCCGCCTACACCCTATGCGGTGGAGCAAGCGCCCGCGTCGTCTGCGGCGGATGCCGCCGGGCTGGGGGCCGCCGCGCTGGGAGCGGGCGCGCTGGGGGCCGCCGCGTGGGGCGCCGCGCAGCCGTCATCGTTCGATGAGCCGACGCAGCCTGATCTCACGCCGATCTTCACGGAGGAGGCCGCGCCTGCGCCAATGGCGACCGAGGCTTCTCCGGCGGATACGCTGCCAGCGACCCCGCTTGGCGCCTATGACTTCAGCGACGAGGACCTTGGCGATGTGACGGACGCCAGCATGCCCGCAATCGTCGCGCCCACCGCTGACATCGCCTACAACAATGCCTCGCCCGCCTATGTGAGCTTCCCGGATGATGAGGAGCCAGCCGCCGCGACGTTCGATGAGCCAGCGGCGCCCCTCTACATCACACCCGAAGAGGCGCCGACGGCGAGCTATCCCTATGCGCAGGAAGAGCCGCCGATGGCGACATATCCCTATGCGCCGGAGCCAAACTACCCGCCAGCGCCGAGCTATGCGCCGCCCGCTGAGGCGAATGTGCCGCCAGTGCCGTCCGTCTTCAGCGCGGATACACAGCCACCCGCCGCGACGACGCCAGGCTGGGATCAGCCGACCGCGACCCGGACGCCGCCCGACCAGCCGAGTACGCTGGCGGAGGCCGCTGGCGTGGCAGGAGTGGGCGCGTTCGCGGCGGGCGCGCTGGCGCAGGAACGCGCGCCAGAACCCGCGCCGGAGCGAGTCGTGGCTGAGCCAGTTCCGGCCCCGCAGCCTCGGCGGATTCGCGTGAAGCGCGCCGCGATCCTGGATGGCAAGGTGATTGGCGAGATGGTCGTGGTGGGCGAGGTGCTTCCCGGCGAGACGCCACAGGATGCCTTCGACCGGATTCAGGCGGAGATGGCCCACTACTCACCAGAGCAGATCGCCCAGGCCGCGAACCTCTCACCCGAAGACCAGGTGCAGATTCACCAGGGCGACGCGGGGTAGCGCGTCGGCATGCCGCCGCGCCTACGCCTCTGCCAGCCCTGCCGCGCGCGCCAGCGCCTCCAGGCGGGGGGCGACGGTTTCGCGAGCGCTCTGTGGCAGCGAGAGCAGTGGCTCATCCAGCCCCAGCGCCGATCCACTCGCGCAGGCGGGCGACGATTTCCTCCGCCGAGCCGATCAGCGCGGTGGCGTTGAGCAGGCGCTCGCTAACGGCGGCGAGCGCGGCCTGCTGCCCTGATTCCCACCCCTGTTTCACCGCCGCGACCTCCTCAGCGAACCCGTGGCTGGCGAGCATGTCGGCGTAGAACGTTCCCATCTTTCCGATGTAGAAGGCGAGGGGGCCAGCGGCGCGGCGCATCGCTGCTGGCCGTTCGCTCTCGTCCAGCAGCACTTCGGTGGTGATGTACGAAGCGATCTTCACCGAGCCAGCCGGACGGCCAGCAGCGGCGGAACCTTCGTCGAGCATGCGGCGCATCTCTGGGTAGGCATGCCCCGGCCAGTAGGTCGGCAGCACGCCGTCGGCGATTTCGCCCGTCTGGTGGATGCTCTTTGGTGTAAGCGAGGCGATGTAGATGGGGATGTGCGGGCGCGGCGGGTGGAAGCGGATGGTGAAGCCACGTTCCAGGTGAAAGACCTCGCCGTCATAGTTCAGCGGCTCACGCGCGACGATCTTGTTGATGATCTCGGTATATTCCCGCAGGCGACGCAGCGGCTTCTCATAGTGGATGCCGTGCCAGTGCTCGATGACCTGTGGGCCGGAGGTTCCCAGCCCCAGCAGCATGCGCCCACCGGAGCGCTCGTCCAGCGTGGCGGCGGTGCTGGCGATGACGGCGGGTGAGCGCGAAAAGACATTGGCCACACCCGCGCCCAGCTTGATGCGGCTGGTCTCGCGGGCGAAGTCGGCCAGCGAGGTGAACAGCTCGTAGCCCCAGGCCTCGCCCAGCCAAACTGAGTCGAAGCCGAGCTGGTCAGCCACGCGGACATGCTCCAGGATTGCCGTCCAGTCGCCAGGGAAGACGGGGCTATCGGCGATCAGCCCCAGCTTGAGGGGAGCGGGCGGTGTGCTATGCTCTGGCTCGGCCATCTCGGCGCATCTCCTTCGTCGCCGCGCGGCTCCACATTGCGCGCGCACCCGCAGCATGCGCACAGCGGCCACGCGGCGTCAACCAGCGCCCATTCGACGTCGGTTAGATCGGTGGCGTAGACGTGTGGCGCCATACCAGAGATACCCGCCGAGCCTTGTAGGAAATACCGGTTCGGGTAGGGTATCTGCTGGCGACGTAGCTCTACGCGCCCTATGGCGGGCTGCGCTATGCGTGGAGGCAGCATGCCGACGGCCAAGGGCTTCACCGGGCAGCGGTGGCGCCCCAGCAGGCGACTGGCCTCCCGGGGCGCGCACGCGCTGAGGCTAACTCTCGGAGAGGCGTTTGAGGTTGGCGAGCTCGGCTTCGGTGTCCTTCTCGTTCTGCCCCTCGAGCATCAGCTTGTTGAAGGCCGCGCCGAGGAACGAGCCGGGCATTGTGTAGGTCAGCGAGAGCGCGACCTGCGTCACGTCGCCCTGAGAGGTGATCGTCCACTCCCAGCGCGAGTCAATGCCGCCCTTGGACTCGAAGATGATGCTTTTGCCGCGCTCGTAGGCGACCGTCGTGCTGGCCCCGTTGAATGGGATGCCGGCCATGCGGTACTCCCATTTCGAGTCGAAGTAGCCCAGCGAGGATGGAGTGTACGAGAGGATCTTCAGGTTGGGGTTCAGCTCGGACTGCCGCTCCGGGTCCTCGAGGACGGCGAGCACCTTGTCTACCGACGCGTTGATTGTGACGCTCTTCTGGATCAGGGTCATAGGAGCCACCTCTCTGTCGCTCGACCAGTTCACCATGTCGCCCAAACGGCGCACAACGCTAACCGCGATGGCATAGTGAGGGAAAGCTGGGCGCCAATCGTGAGGATACCATATCCAACTGGTCGGTGGGATGGACACTCACACACGCCGTCATGGGCGCGGATTGACCTCGCCCGTGCCTGAAGGAGTTATGAAAAGGCTCCAATAGCCCCTCTTGCGGAAATAGAAAACTATCACTGGCTCGGATTCAGGCTCAGGGTACGCGCGCTCACTAGCCCGCCGTGAGCCGATGACATGCACAGATCACGAAGCGCTCACCTCTCCAGGCTGTCTAGTCTGCTTACGCGCTAAGAGATCTTTCCCTTTGAGCGGTTTGTATCCAAGCAGGCGGGCGATAGGCCGTAGAAGCGCGAAGACAGCGCGCTGAACCATCCAGGGTGGACTCGCAAGGCGGACGTGGTCAGAGAATTCGTTCGCCTGTAAAGCGATCCGCCACATGTTGGGCATACCATCTTTTCCCGTGAGTCCAGCTTGCGCCATGCCAAAAAAGTATTCGTAGAAGCGCCGGGTGGACGGAAGCGCTGGCCGGAACTCCATCACAACATGCGTCTGGCTTGATCCAGCGTTCCAGAAGGTGTGTTTCTTGCCAGCGGGGACGACAATGGCCTCGCCAGGATTCAACTGTAGCTGCTTTCCACCAACCTTGAAGCCCGCTGTTCCCTGGGTTACCTCAAACCGCTCCTCCTGGAAGGGATGGAGGTGGAGGGGTCCAGCGAATCCTCCAGGCTGAAAGATGCCTTCAGCCCTGAACACCTCACCGTTGGTCGTCTCTCCTGTCTCCAGAAAGATCATTGTCTGTCCCGTCACTGGATTCTCAATCCGCTGACCCTGGTCACTCATCGCAGCCTCATAATTCACTAGACGCTCTTTCTAGCCAATATGGCTGGATGGAGTGTATACTGAATTGCGATGACAGTCAACAAGCAATCCGATAACCCATCACGTCACTACTATTCGCCGAAGCGCCAGCGGCAGGCTAGCGAAACCCGGCGCCGCATCCTCGTGGCTGCCGAACGGCTTTTCGCTGCGCACGGCTTCTCCACAGTGACAATGGAGGCGATAGCTCGCGAGGCAGGAGTCTCGCTTGCGACGGTCTATCTGCATTTCTCTGGCCGGGCGGCGGTCGTTGGCGCGTTAGCCGAGGAGATTGTGACCACTCCAGAGCTTAGTGTGGAGCAAATCGCGCTGGAAGCCGATCAGGTTGAGCAGATGCGCACTGGAGCGCGTATCTTGCGCCAGCTCAATGAGCGTTCCTGGCTCATTACGGATATCTTGCGTAGCGAGTACGGCAATGATCCTGACCTGGCCCGGCTTTGGGCGCTCTGGCAGCAACGTCATCTGGACGCGATGCGACGAGCGATGGAGGCGGCTATGAGCAATGGTGGTCTTCGGCCAGGGTTGAGTGTTGAGACAGCGGCGGATGTATTCTACGCCCTCGCGGGTACGGAGATCTATCGCCTGCTGACGCAGGAGCGCGGATGGACGGCTGAACAATATGAGCGCTGGCTCTTCGAAATCGGCTGCCGAGAACTGCTCCCTCCTCGCTGATAATCTCTGGCGCTTAGCCGCCTCTACCCGCTCTTCATCATTATCGTTGGAGGGCGCTGGCTGCTGCCTTCTCCGCTCCCCCAGCGCTGGCTGAATCGGTTCCGCTGCTCTGTCCAGCAGGCGGCGAAGGCGGTGTCGTCATACCACCATACAGCGCACACAAACGTCGGCCAACTGGATATACTATGCGGGGGCGAAAAGCGCGCCCTGTGCAAGGGAGAGGAACGAGCGTGACGACACAACCGGAGGCGCCCCTGGTGGTGCGCCCAGCGACCAGCGACGACCGCACCGCCGCGCTGGAGCTGATCTCCCCTGCCAGTGGCCGTGGCCGCGCCAGCCTGGCGCTGCTGCGCGCCGAGCAGGGCATCCTCTGGGTCGCGGTGGAGCATCTGGCGGAGGGCGAAACGCTGGTGGGGCTGCTGCTGGCGACGGCGCAGGTGGACGCCGAAGAAGAGACGGTCGTCGGCTACATCCACGAGTTGCTGGTGCATCCGGCGTATCGTCGGCGTGGTGTGGCGATGGAGCTGCTCGACGCCGCCGAACGCTACTTCCTGGTCGAGTGCGCCTTTGGCAAGGTCTCCGTCACAACCTCATTCGACAATGACGCCGCCATCCGCATCTACCGGAGCCGTGGCTACACGCTCTCGCAGGCGCGTCTCGCCAAGCGCCGTGAGGCTCTCGCGCAGGACGCCGACGAAGGCTGAGGCGCTGAACTGAGGAGACGATGATGTCTGACACGGCGGGTACAGGGTCGCTCTCGTTCGATCCAGTGGCGCACCGCTACGACGCGACACGGGGCTATCCGCCTGGTGTGGCGGAGGCCATCGCCGACGCACTGCTGCGCTATGGGCCACTCGCGCCCGGCGCCCACGCGCTGGAGCTTGGCATTGGCACCGGGCGCATCGCCCTGCCCCTGCTCGCGCGCGGCGTGAACATCACCGGAGTAGACATCTCGGAGCGCATGATCGAGCGGCTGAGCGCGAACGAGGCTGCCACCCGCGCCGCCGCGCCAGGGGCGCCGTGGGGACGGCTGGAGGTGTCGCTGGGCGACATCGCGGCGCTGCCCTTCGCGGCGGGCGCATTCGATGCGGTGGTGGCGGTGCATGTGTTCCACCTCCTCACGCGGTGGCGCGCGGCGTTTGGCGAGGCGCTGCGCGTGCTGCGCCCCGGCGCCCCGCTGCTGCTGGGGCAGGATGTCGCCCACGGCGATCACGTCTCGCATCCCATGCAGGACGAGTGGGTCGCCATCATGCGCGAGCTAGGGGCTGAGCCGCGTCGCCTGGGAGTCAATAGCCACGGGGAGTTGCTGGCGGAAGCGCGCGGGCGTGGCCTGCGTGTGGACGAGTGGCAGGTGGCCGACTGGGAGGTTGCGCATACTCCGGCTGAGGGATTCCGCGACATCGCCGAGCGCTCGTGGTCGCTCACCTGGCTCGCGCCCGATGACCTTTTCCCGGAATCAGTGCGGCGGCTGGAAGCCTGGGCGCGCGCGCGCTATCGCGACGACTGGGAGACGCCCATCACGATCCGCTATTCATTCAAGCTCATGCGGATCACCGCGCCGGAGTCGTGATCGCATTACATCCGTATTTTCGCAAAGGGGAGGACATATCCACATGGCATCATCAGGGACATCAGGCCCGCTCACCGGTAACGCGGAGCAAGACGATCCGCTCTATTACCCGATGCGCGGCGTGGCGCAGCCGACCCGCGAGGAGGCGCTGGCGCTGCCGGGTGTGCACGTCTCGCGGCACCCGATCATCGCGTGCAAGCTGACGGAACTGCGCGATGTCAACACGACGCCTGGACGTTTCCAGGCGCTCGTCCAGGAGCTTGGCATGCTGATGGCCTACGAGGCGACCTCCGACATCGCCACCGAGCCAGTCGAGATTCAGACGCCAATGGAGCCGATGGTCGGGCGGCGGCTGGCGGGCGGCGTGAGTGTCGCGCCGATCTTGCGGGCGGGCCTGGGCATGGCGGAGGGCTTCCGGCAGGTGGCCCCAGAGGCGCAGGTCTGGCATCTGGGGCTGCGGCGCGACGAGAAGACCCTGCGCCCCATACAGTACTACAACCGCCTGGCGCAGGCCACGCACATCTCGGAATGCTACGTGGTTGATCCGATGCTGGCGACGGGCGGTTCAGCGATTGACGCGCTCGACGTGCTGGACACCTACGCCGTGCCGCGCATCCGCTATGTCGCGCTGATCGCCGCGCCGTATGGGCTGGTCGCGCTGCGTCGGGCGCACCCCAACGTGCCGATCTACGTCGCGGCGGTGGATGACCGCCTCGACGAGCGCGGCTACATCTGCCCTGGCCTGGGCGACGCGGGCGACCGTCAGTTCAACACGTTCTAGCGTATGGTGGCGTCAGGCGGGCGTATAAGAGGATGGTTTACAATGGCTGACCTGTCCAGCGTTCCATTTCCCGCCGAGTGGTTGTCCTTCGGCCTGAGGCGCTATCGCGCCTGCAACTCCACCTATTGTGAGTTTTCCTATGATGAACTGCCGCCATTGGCCCCAGCGGATGAGACGTTTGACTGGCTTACGCCGCTGTCCGCGCGGGTAGGCTCGCCAACCTCCGCGGGCCGCAACGCCGCCGAGGCGCGGGAGCATGTGGAGACGCTGGCAGCGGATGCCGCCGGGCATGGGCTGCGGCTGCCTGCGAGTTTCTCCCGCCTGATGTCGTCGCCCGATCTGCAAGACCGCATCCCCTCGTGCACGGCGTGTGAGTTCGACCTGGGCGAGCGGCTCATCGCCTGCCCAGAGAGCAAGGGCGGCTTCATTGTTCCCTTCTTGCATGACCAGCAATATTGCGTCGTGTGGTATCTCTACCTGACGCCTTCCGGTGACCACTGTGTCCTGGCCTATCCTGGCTTCTTCGGCGGCGTGGATATCGAGAAGGCGATGGCACAGTTCCGGGTCTGCGCGCCAACCTTTACCGACTTCATCCACCGCTTCTGGCTGGAGAATGTTCTCTGGGTGAAGCTGTATAGACGATATCACCAGCCGCTGACGGCGGAGGAGCAGGCGTATCTGGATCACTACGCACGCCGGAACGGGCAGCCGTAGGCCCGGCCAGCTACGCCTGCTCCCCTGCCTTCTTCTCCACCGGCAGAAAGAGTGAGATGGCGGCGGCGAACGCGCTGACCGTCAACTCACTCTATTCCCGGGCTAGCGTGTGGAGTCGTAGGCCCAGAGGCCCTGGCGGAAGAGCGGGACGCGCTCGCCGCTGGCGGTCTCGCCGTCGATGTCCATCTCGGCTGAGCCGATCATGAAATCAACGTGCGCGTCGCTGGCGTTGACGCCATGCGCGGCCAGTTCGTCGGGCGTCATCGTCTCACCGCCCGCGACACAGATGGGATACGCCCGTCCGATGGCGAGGTGGCATGCGGCGTTTTCGTCGAAGAGCGAGTTGAAGACGGGTCTGCCGATGTTGACAGGCGAGTTGTGCGGCACGAGCGCGACCTCGCCCAGATAGTGCGACCCCTCATCCGTCTCAATGATGCTCTTGAGCATCTCTTCGCCGCGATCCGCCGCGTAGGCGACGATGCGCCCCTGCTCCAGCGTCAGGCGGATACCCTCGATCAGCGAGCCATTGTAGTTCAGCGGCATCGTGCTGGCCACCACGCCGTTCACGCCGTCGCGCGCGGGGGCGGAGAAGACTTCCTCCGTCGGCAGGTTCGGGACGAAGCGGGCGCCGTTGTGGTCGCCCGCGCCGCCGCCCACCCAGCGATGGCCGTCGGGCAGATCGAGCGCGAGGTCTGTGCCGGGGGCGGTGTAGCGCAGGCGGCGGAAGTTCATGCGGTTGAGGTAGGCCATGTGCGCGGCGAGCTGGTCGAGGTGCTCGCGCCACGCCTGGATGGGGTCGGGCTGGTTGATGCGCGTGGCGGCGAAGATGTAGTCCCAGAGCGCCGCGACCGCCGCCTCGTCGCTGAGGTCGGGGTAAGCTTTGCGCGCCCAGGCCTTGATGGCGATGGAGCCTGCCGACCATGGATACGCGAGCCTGCTGGCGGCCTGGGATAGCTTGGCGCCCGCGTGGGCGTGCGCGAGCCTGCTGGTGGTGAGGCGCTTGATGTCGATGCCGCTGTAGAGGTCGGGGTCGGGGGCATAGAGCGAGAGGAAGGCGGTTCCGCGCTCCGCTTCCTCCTCCTGCCAGCGCACACGCCACAACCGCACGTCGCTCAGCGCCTCGTCGGGGGCGCTGCGCATGCGTGTACGCGAGACCTCGGCGTCGTCCCACTCCGGGTAGACATTGCGCGCGCCCATCTCGTAGGCCTTGCGCGTGAGAAGGCGCATGAATGGGGCGACCTCTTCGACGGGAACCGCGGGGGCCGCGATGATGAGGTTCTGGCCGGGCTGGAGGTTGACGCCCAGGGTCAGGAGCAGCGTCGCGTAGCGCTCCAGTCGCTCCTCGAAGGTGCGTGTATCGATCATCTAGCGTAACGCCTTTCGCGTGGGATGGAAGGCCCGCACGGCTGCGGGGCGCGCTGGCGATGGCGCGCCCACGTAGTATCACGCCGCGTCGCGGGCGCCGTCAATGCGGACAGTCGCCCGCGTGTCTCACCACTATGCGGGTAGCGTGTACAGATACCGCACGCGCCAGTAGACCTCATCGGTGAAGCCCAGCCGCCGATAGAGAGTGATGGAGGTTCCAGCGGTATCGGCGTTGATGAGCGTCGAGCGCGCGCGCCGTGTCTGGCTCTCGGCCAGGAAGTCACAGAGGAGCGTCCGCGCGATGCCGCGATGGCGGTAGGGCAGGCGGGTCGCGAGATTGTAGATGAAGCGGTCGCTATCCTCATACCAGCCAAGAATCGCCGCCGGGTCGCCGTGGATGCGCGCCAGGCGCAGGCGCCCGACGTCGCGCATCTCTTGCCCACGCAGGGCGACCTGCGCCGCGAGGTCCGCCGCAGAGGGCAGGGCGTCGTCCTCGGTGAATCCCTGGAGCTTGGTGATGGCCCAGGTTTCGAGGGTCGTGGGCGTGACATCTTCGATGGTCAGGTCTGGGACGGGCGCGGCGATGGGCAGCGGCCCGACATGCGCGAGGTAGCTCTGCGCCTCGAAGACCACACATCCCGCTGCGAGCAGGGCGGCGCGTAGCTGCGCGTCCAGCGCGGGATCTTCGATGTAGAGGCGCAGCGACGTGGGGCCGAAGTACTCGCGTGCGTCGGCGAGCAACGCTGGAACCTCCGCTGGGGTGAGTTGGCGGATGAGAACTTCGTTTCCCGCTGTCGCATGTCGCCCGTAGACGCCGTAGCGTCGCTGCTTCTTCTCGTAGCCCATCTCTGGGGCGGAGGCGCTGAACCAGCCGCGCACTGTCGCGGCGATGGCGTCATGTGCGGGATGTTGCATCTCGCGGCTGCTTCTTCGCTTGGCGCGGCGCTGAGGTAGCGTCGGCGTTGGCCTGTGTGATGTATGCTACACCACCCTCTACCCTCGCCTGGGCGGAGAGTCTCGAATAATGGCTCTCCGCCCAGGCGGCGCGCTGCCTGTTACGAATCAGGTGGGGCTGATCGCGCAATCCCCAGCGTTGGGCAATCTGTTTGGTTATCTCTATGAAAGTTGAGAACGAAACGACTCTGCGTATTTTGGTGGATTCTGCCTGATAGATAGAATCTTTTCATTGTAAATCAAACATAAGTATGGTATGAGAGTCGTCACGGCAGGCAGACTGAGCCCTGTCGAGCAATTGGCCCCAGCTAAGGAGTACGGCGCATGTTGCTCAAGCAAGTACGCGCACCCCTCGGATCCCTCGGCGCATCCCTCGCGGCCTCTGCTCTGGCTGTTGTCCTCATGATCGCGGCGCCTGGCACAGTATTTGCCAACGCGGCCCTCTCGCAACTCAGCACAGACCCCTTTACTGCCGCAACCTGTACTGCTTCAAACACGACCTATCACCACACTGAAGTCGAACCAGACAGCTATTCCAATGGCTCTACGATCGTCAGCGCCTTCCAGGTGGCGCGCATCTACGACGGAGGCGCGTGCGCCATCGGCTTCGCCACCTCCACCAACAACGGCTCTAGCTGGACGAGTGGTTTGTTGCCCGGTGTGACCAAGTACTACGGCGGTGGCGCCTATGACCGCGCGACTGACGCCGCAGTCGCGTATGACGCCAAAGACAACGTCTGGATGATCTCCTCGCTTGTCCTCTCCGAAGCCGGCGGGGTCAAAGGCGTGGCGATCCTGACCAGCCGCTCCACCGATGGCGGGTTGACCTGGGGTACTCCAGTGCTGACCGAAAACACTAGCAGCAGTCCCGACAAGAACTGGATCGTCTGCGACAGTTCCGCGACCAGTCCCTACTACGGGCACTGCTATACCGAGTGGGACGACAACGGGGCGGGCAATCTGATGCACATGAGCACATCCACCAATGGCGGCCTGACGTGGGGCGCGGCCCTGACGAATAACGCAGGCGTCATCGGTGGCCAGCCTGTCGTCCGGCCCGATGGAACCGTGATCGTGCCGACCGACAACGCCAATGAGACGGCGGTCGGCGCCTACAACTCGACCAACGGTGGCGCAAGTTGGAGCGCGGTCACGACCATCGCTACCATCTCGCATCATACCGAGGCTGGGAGCCTGCGCTCTGGCGCCCTGCCCACGGCTGAAATTGATAGCGCCGGGACGGTCTATGTCGTCTGGTCGGATTGCCGCTTCGAGCGAAGCTGCCGGGCAAACGACCTGGTGATCAGCCACTCCACTAATAGCACGGGGACTACCTGGTCGGCAGTCAGCCGCATTCCCGCCGACGCGGTCGGCAGCGGCGTAGATCACTTCATCCCCGGCCTGGCGGTCAATAAGAGCACCGCTGGCGCGACCGCCCAGCTAGGTGTGACCTATTACTACTATCCAAAGTCCGCGTGTAGCAGCAGCTGCGTACTCGACGTCGGCTTCATCTCATCCACCAATGGTGGCAGTACCTGGAGCGCAGTCACCCAGCTCGCGGGACCATTCAATGTGACCTGGGTCGCGAATACTAGCCAGGGCCGCATGGTGGGTGACTACATTTCCACTTCGTATGGCTCGGATAACCTGGCGCATGGCGTGTTTATGACCGCCACCACCCCAACGTCTGGAACAACCTGTGGGGCAGTAGCGGATAACTGCAACGAGCCTACAGACTCGACGGCCTCGGGCCTTGCGCTCGTTAGCGGTTCCGCCAGTTCCGCTGGAGACGCTGTACTCTACGGTGGCAATAACGGTAATGCGGCTAGCCTTTGGAATGTCGTTGACAACAACGGCAGCAAACACCGCGATTAAGCCGTGAGGCGTACACCTTTCGCTTCCTGATCGGCGGCGTCAGGTGTATGAGCGGAGTCTGACGCTGCATGAGCGTTTGATGCAGCGCCAGGCTCCGCGGCCGCGCCTCGATCACCTCCCTCCGCGCTGTCTGGCTCGCCTTGAACGCCTTGTCGCCCGCATTAGGCGCCACATCGAACGCATCCCACGCCAGCATACATGCCTCCACCCCATTCTGAATCGCCAGCGCCGCCGATGGCCCCGCTCACGGATGAGCGGCAGCGCCGTGCGTGAGCGCTCACATGTCGCCGCATCAAACGGCGCATTTGGCGCCACCGCGAACAGACAGGTAGTGCGCCAGCCGCAGTGCCTTTCGGTGGGCGCCAAGACTCTGTTGCGCCTGTATAAATGGAGATGGCATAGCGTCGCTACCCCGATTCGCATTTGAGTACACGCTGACCACTTCACGTGGGCGCATCCGCGTACACGAAAAAAACAGCCGTGAACGCGAGTTGTCATGAAATAGGACTAAGCGGGAGAGGATGGTGGTGGATGGCGGTGAATTGCGATGAGGGAGTATGCTACGACATGGCGCGATGGCGTGGGCTGTTGTCGCCTGCCATGAACGTGAGGCCATGCGCCAATGGCGCGGGCGTGCGAATAGAGCAGCGAGGCGAGCGTGTCAGACGAACCAATCGAGCGAGAAGCGGCTGCCCCGGACGAGGCGCGGGTGGTGGAGAGCGGCGGCGAGCAAGACGAGCAGGATGAGCGCTATCGTGGCGCGACGCCGCCGGGCTACGATGAGTGGCCCACCCACGGCGGCTACCTCGGCTGCCTCCTCGGCGTGATGACCTCCTGCCTGCTCGCGCCACTCGGCTACATTGTCTTTGGCTTCCTCGGCTCGCTCTTCGCCGTCCCGCTGGGCGGGTTCGGGGTCGCGCTGGGCGTTGTGGTGACGGTGGCGCTATATCTGGCGGTCTTCGTGGGCCTCTCCCGGCTAGGCTGGGCGATGGGCAAGCGCTTCCTCCGCGAATATGACCAGCCCGCGCGCCCGCGCTGGGGCGAGGCTCGCGACGAAGACCATCCGCTGGTCGTCGAGGCCGATCCCCCCAGCGGCCAGAGCGCGCCGACCATACCGCCGAATCCCGATGCGACGCCTGCGGAGTAGCGTATGACGGGGTGGCCATTGTGGGATGCTGTTGACCAGTACGAAGGCAAGGAGAGAGCCGCCGGCTGGGCGAACCGGCGGCTCTTAGCTGAGGTTTTTGAGTCGTTCGCCTAGATTGTGATATTCCAGACGACCTGACCCGATGAAACGATGTCAGCCTCAAATGCGAGCGTATAGGTCTTCTGGGATTTTGGCACCTCGTAGACGATCTGACCACGGTTCATGTCGCCAGCCGCTACCTTGCCATCTGGTGGCTGCTTGGCGAAGCCCGTAATCGTTTCGTCATAGCTCTGACCCGTCGAGTCTTTCAGACTCAGTTGGAGCAGTGTGGAAAGATTCTGCTCGGAGGACGAGATGTTCTTGAACGTCGCGTCGATGACGAGATAGGTGTCTCCCGCTTTGGGCGTGTCAAATTCAGTCGCGGCGTGGGTCGTAGCCGAATTGATGGTCACAATCCAGGTACTTCCTACCTTGACCTGCTGCCCTACTTTGAAATGCTTCGCTGTGGAACTGGTCGTTGAAGTGGAGCCAGTTGTGACAGCTCCAGCATTGTCTGTGGTTGAGCCGCATGCCATGATGACTGCGCCCAGAGCGAGCAGGAGGGCGATCAGCGGAAAGATGCGTATCCGGCTGATTGGGGAATGTGATGTAGGCATAATGCGGGGGAAATTCCTTTCGTGCCTGCTTTGGCACACTTGAGCGTGGAAGTAGAGCGTCAGCGGCGCCCAAACGCAACGCCCCATCTCCACAAAAGCAGCACAATTGCTGCTGTGAAGTGAGCATGAGGGATGGCTCTCAAGTTCCACTGCATGCACACTATGTTTCTATATTCTGTGGAGGTTGTGAAAAGCGGAAATACATCTCCGTGAGCTACATTTTTAGCGCCTGAGAAGGTCATTTCAAAGTATTTAGATAGCAACCATACCGACGTGTATTGGCGTCATAGTAGCCTTTGGCTAGCCTTCCGTTCGTGGCGGGCGCTGGGGTTCACGCAGCCAGAGCGAGGTGTGCGCGGGGCGCAGGATGTACTACCTCCCTCGGTCTGTCATCTTCTGTGGGGTATAGTTGGACGACCTCAACCGCGAACCCAGATGACAAAGGAGCAGGCGCTGTGGGGACGAGGCGCTCATCTCGTAGGCCTGAACTGGCTGAACAGGGTGGTGGTGGAGGTGGGGGTATCATCGACACGACGGGCGACCTTCCAGTCGTGCTGCGTCGTTCGCTTACCCCGCCAGATGCGCGCGATGGCGACGGACGCGACGCCCCCAGTGAGACATTGTATTCGCCGCGTGTGCGTGTGACGGCGCGCCCGCTCGTCCACCCGATTTCGCCAACGCTGCTGGCTGAGCCGCCCTCTGAGCCGTTGACTGCTCCGGAAGGCGGTGTGACGCGGGCGTCGTTCAAAAAGCGCATCGCTGTATACACAAGACGCATGCGGGCGAAGACGCAGCGCCGCAAGACGCTGATTGTCTACGTTGCGCTCTTCCTGGTCGTCGCGCAGACACTGGTGGGCGCGCTGACACCCCTTGGCCGCAGTGAGCGGCAGGCGTTCAATGGCGCGCTCAGGGCGCTGGGGGCCGCGGCGCCCGTCGTGTCGACGCCGTTCCCGAACGGGCCGGCGCCTCGGCCAGTCTCCTCGCCAGCGGCGTTTATCAAGACGATGCTCCCCATCGCGCAGCAGGCGCACCGCGATCTCGGCTGGCCGGTCTCCGTGGTGCTGGCCCAGATGGGGGTCGAGCACGGATGGAGATTCCCTGACTTCGATGGCTGGAATCTGGCCAACTCGAAGGTGTTTCCTGATCCGAATGGTGATGGCGGGGTCTGCTTCCATCAATCCGTTGTCCGCAGCTTCTGTTATGCGCCGACGCCGCAGGTCGGCCTGGCGATCTACGAGCACGTCGCCCACCTCGGCTACTATTCGGCGATAGCGAAGGCGGCGCGCGCGGGTGGCGCGGTCGCGGCGGCGCGCGCGCTGGGCAAGTCGCCGTGGGATGAGGGACACTATTCCGTCAACGGCGTGCCAGGCCAAAAACTCATCGTTGCCATGAATACTTTTAACCTGTACCAGTACGATACGTGATGCTCGCGACGGCGCCGCGCCTCGGAGGATCTTCGGCTCCAAGCAGCGCGCCCCTGGCTTCCGCATGGGAGGCCAGGGGCGCTGGGGCAGGTGAGCTGTGGGATGCGCCGAGTCTCAGGCGGCGGCGAGGCTCTTCTTGTAGCGCGAGCCGCTGATCTCGCCGAGCGCGATGGCCGCGAGCGCCAGCACGACATGCAGGCCCTGCACGGCATACAGCCCGCCGCCATCGGCGACGGACAGCTGGGTCATGCCGACGATTGGCAGCGCCAGGCCCACGAGGAAGGTGGCGATGGTAATGCCGAGCGAGCCGCCCTTGGCCAGGCCCTGCGCTACACCCAGGAACCAGAGTAGCGCCACGATCAGGATGCCTGAGACCATATGTATCATCACCCAGCCACCCGGATCTTTCGCGATGTATGAGATGTAGACGCCCAGCACGATGTTGATGATCCACAACACCCGCAGGCCCATCACGCTGCCGCGCACCGTAGATTGCATGTACGAATTCTCCACTCTTGCCGTAGTTGGTTGTTTTCTCGCCGATGTCACACGCGACGGCGCGGGCGCTCCGTTCGAGGGAGAACATTCGCGCCGCGCCGCCAGTCTAGAGCATACCAGATAGCGTCTACTATCCGCAGGCGTCGGCTGGCGTCTCTGGCTGCGTGTATCTCTGGCGAAACCTCGTCCAGTATGGTACGGTACACTCTAAACGCATGTTGATTTAGGGGCGCGTGGCCAGTGAGGAGTGGGCCAGATGATCACGTACGAAGAGATCACCGAGATGATCCTGAACGCGATCGATGCGACAGGGCTTTCGGCGCATCCAGAGTTCTGGCTCAATACCCAGACACTGGAGCGCGAGTTCGCCTGCGCGATGCATCCCGGCCCCTGCGAAGAGGCCGACCGCCGCGCAACTTGCACCCTCTCCTTCGCGTGGGAGCCGCTGGATAGCGTGCTCTCGCTGGAAGGCGCGCAGGGTGTCTGTGACTTCTTCCACGAGCCAGATGAAGAGTGCGCGCACCTGCGCACCGAGAACGTGCCACCGCTCTCGCTCGACCTCACCTATTCGCTGCCGATGGAGCGGGTCGCGCTGGAGAACGTCAACCTCAGCCAGCTCGCTCGCACGCTGAAGCTGCGCGCCTCGGAACACAGCAGCCGCGCGGGCGAGACGCGACCCAGCATCGCGCTGACCCTTGGCGATGGCGTCCTCGAAGCGGAGGCGCTGACCTTGCAGCAGCGTGTCGAGCTGCCGCTTTGGGACCCCGAAGGCGCCAGCGCGTTTCGTCCGAGCGCCGACGGAGCCGAGCGGCGTAACGGGCACGGCAGGCTGGGGCGCGGGCGTGGCCCCGCTTCTGGGCAGGAGCCACATCCCGAAGACTGGCTGCCGCATCTGCTCGCGGAGGTCGCCGACGACATCAGCCGGGTGCTGGTCGCGCTCGAAGAGACGCGCTCGCTGGGACAGGGCGGCGCGTATGGCTCTGGCCGCAACTGATCGCTTCCTACCCACCTGGATATCGTCTACGCATTTTGACGTATAAATCAGGTGTTCACCTGATGTTTCGTCAGGTGTTTACCTGATGCCCGCAAACACGCAAAGCAGTAACGTAGAAGGCAGAGAGAGAATTCCACCAAATCTCCTCCTCCCCTCCTTGTGAAGGCCGGACTCACGTAGTCCGGCCTTCGCTTTGCCCACTGCGCCGCGCGGTCAATCTCCGCGCGTGAATTCGCCGGGATACCTGGCGCCCAGCATGCCCCGCGGTATAGCGTATAGGTGTGTGGCGGCGTCGGGCGCTGAGTCGGCGCTGTATGTCAACTCAGGGGAACAAGGAGTCAGAGCAATGGCGGACGAGCGAATGGAATCTACCGGGGCGGTGGCGGGGAAGCTGGACGGGCAGGTGGCCTTGATCACGGGGGCCAGCGCAGGCATCGGCGCCGCCATCGCCCGCCGCTTCATGCGCGAGGGCGCCGACCTCGTCGTCGTGGCGCGACGTGTGGCGCGTCTGGAGGCGCTGGCCGAGCAGGCGCAGCAGCTTGGCCGCGTCTGCCGCTTCGTCATCGGCGATGTGCGCGAGGAAGAGACGGCTGATCGCGCCATGCAGGCGACGCTGGAGCATTTTGGCAAGCTCGATATCCTCGTGAACAATGTGGGTGTCGGTGTCTACAAACAGCTCGAAGAGACCAGTCCCGACGACTACGACACGATGATGGACTCCAACATGCGCAGCACCTTCCTCTTCACGCGCTATGCGGTGCCCGTGCTGACGCGCCAGGGATCGGGCGTCATCATCAATGTCTCCTCGATGGCGGGCGTGATGGGCTTCCCTGGTGAGGCGGTCTATTGCGCGACGAAGTTCGCTCAGGTCGGCTTCACCCAGGCGCTCGATCGCGAGCTGCGGCCCAGAGGCATCAAGGTCGGTGTGCTCTGTCCCGGCGGCGTGAAGACGGAATTCGCCATCGGAACCGGGCGCACCGAAGAGGGCGTGGCCACCTCGGAGATGCTGGAGGCGGAGGATGTGGCGGAGGCGGCGCTGCTGATGGCGTCACAGAGCGCTGGCTCGCGCATCATGGAGATTCGGATGCGTCCAATGGTCGAGCCGCTAGCGGGGCGCGATCCGGAATAGCGCGTTCAGGCTCCAGGGCGCGGCGTCGGGCGTGTCGGCTCGATGCCGCGCTCGTCGAGCAGGTCGGGCGCTTGTCGTCCGAACCACTGTTGCACGTCGAAGGCGGGCACGCCTTTGGCGGGCTTGATGCGCTTGTAGCCGCCATCGGGGAGCAGGCGGCGCGCGTTCGCGGTATCGCGCAGGTAGGCGGGCAGCGCGAAGCGGCTCAACTGCGCGCGCAGGGCGGGGTCTTCGATGGGGAAGAGCGCCTCGACGCGGTGGTCGAGGTTGCGCGGCATCAGGTCGGCGCTGCCCAGCAGGGCCTCATCTTCGCCCTCGACGCCACCGTTGGCGAAGTAGTAGATGCGGCTATGCTCCAGGAAGCGCCCCACCAGGCTCGTCACGCGGATGTTTTCGCTGACGCCAGGGATGCCGGGGCGCAGACAGCACATGCCACGCACCAGCAGATCCACCTGGACGCCCGCCTGTGAGGCGCGATAGAGCGCCTGGATGAACTCTTTATCAACGATGGCGTTGATCTTGAAGATGAGTCGTCCCTGGCCGCCTGCGCGCGTGCGCTCGATCTCGCGCTCGATGCGCTGCAGCAGTCCGGCGCGCAGCGTGGTCGGCGCGACCAGCAGCTTCTGATAGGTGACGCCGCGCGCGAAGCCAGTGAGCATGTTGAAGAGGTTCGAGGCGTCCTCGGCGATGTCTGGGCGACAGGTGAGCAGCGCGTAATCTTCATAGCCGCGGGCAGTCGAGGCGTTGTAGTTGCCTGTGCCGAGGTGCACATAGCGGCGCAGCCCGCCAGCCTCGCGCCGCACGACCAGCGCCACCTTCGCGTGGGTCTTCAGATCAATCTGCCCATAGACGACATGGACGCCAGCGTGCTCCAGCATGCGCGACCACTCGATGTTGTTCTCCTCGTCGAAGCGCGCCTTCAGCTCGACCATCACCGCGACCTGCTTGCCCGCCTCCGCCGCTTCGAGCAGCGCAGCGACGATGGGCGAGTTGCCGCCAACGCGGTAGAGCGTCATCTTGATGGCCAGCACCTGCGGATCGCGCGCGGCTGTCTTGATGAACTCCACCACGCTGCTGAACGAGTCGTATGGATGGTGCAGCAAGATGTCGCCGCGCTGGATGGCGCCGAAGATGTCGCCCGCGTGGCGTAGCTCTGGTGGCGTGCGCGCGAGCATAGGGCGATCCTTCAGGTCGGAGCGGTCGAGGTCGAGCAGCTCGCCGAGGTCACTCATGCCCAGCGGACTTTGCAGGTCGTAGATGTCCTCGATGTCCATCTCCAGGTTGTCGCGCAGGAGGTCGCGCGCGAAGGCTGGCGTGTCGGCCTGGACGAGCAGCGCGACGACCGAGCCGAAGCGTCGCCGCAGCAGCCCCTGCTCGACGGTAGCCAGCAGGTCGCCCGCCTCATCCGCCTGAATCTCGAAGTCAGCGTCGCGCAGGACGCGGAAGGGATAGGCGGCGATGATCTCCATGCCGGGGAAGAGCTGGTCGAGGTGGGCGGCGATGAGCTGCTCCAGCCAGACGAAGGCGACGCGCGGGTGGCTGTTGCGGCGGCGCTCGCGTCCGCTGGGGGTGATAGGCGCGAGGCGGCGCAGGGTGGGCGGCGCCTTGATGCGGGCGAACAGCTCGCCCGCCAGCGGGTCGCGCAGGGTGACGGCAAGATTCAGGCTGCGGCTGGAGATGAGCGGGAACGGGTGGCTGAGGTCCACGCCGAGCGGCGTCAGCACGGGGAAGACTTCGCGGTGGAAGTAGGTGGCGGCCTCTTCGCGCTGGGCCTCGGTCAATTCGGCGTAGTCAAGAATCTGGATGCCGGCGTCGTTCAGCTTGGGCAGGATATCGTCATAGTAGACCTTGCGCTGCTCGCGCAGGATCTCGCGGATGAGCGGGCGCAGCGCGTGGATCTGTTCCTCGGGGGTGAGGCCGTCGGGGCCGTGGGTGTGGACGCTGGCGGAGAGCTGATCTTGCAGGCCCGCCATCCGCACCATGAGGAACTCGTCCATCTGGTTGCTGACGAAGCTGAGGAACTTCACGCGCTCCAGCAAGGGATGCCGATGCGCCTCGGCTTCTTCGAGGACACGTCGGATGAAGGCGAGCGCCGCGATCTCGCGATTGATATACAACTCGCTGCGGCGCAAATCCTGCTCGTTCTCGACCGCCACCATCTGGGGATGCCGCCTCTTCTCTCCGCTGCGCGTGTGGGACTGGCCCTGTCTGTCTATTGTATATATACTGACGCGCATAACGCCCTGATTGTCGCACGGAACGACGACTGGCGCCGAGAAGCGTTGGGGATGAGGACGTCCCCACAGGAGCAGGGATATGCGAACTGAGCAGGATAATCGTATGTCGCCCGCGCGCTGGTGGCAGTTCGCGCTGGCCACGCCGTTCGCCTTCGGCCTCTTCTGTCTGCCGACATGGAGTTGGACGCCGCTGCGGCTGGGCTGGCCGATCATCGCGCTCTTCTTCGCGCTGGCGCTGATTCGCCAGAGCGCCGACCTCTACGAGCGGCGCGGCAGGCGGCGCTGACCGCTGGCGCGGCTGTGGTGTGGTCTTTGGCCTGGCGAGGTAATGCGCCTCCGCCGCGCGCTCGCTTGACATGCCCAGCTACTATAGCAAGCAGAGCATGTTAAAGGCGCCGTATGTGCGGGCGCACTGCCGCGTGGGAACGCGCTTCATGGATGGCCGCAGGATCACCATCGCGCGAACAACACTGCGTTATCTAAAGGATGAGACAATGCAGGCATTTCAGGCCGTACTTGGGCGAGCGGAAAATGTCGCGAAGACGCAAAAGATGCGCGGCGCCATCGAACAAATTGGCGGCAGGCTTGAGATTGCGCCCCCCACCCCGAATGGCATGGTGCGCGTCACGCTCTGGCTGCCTCCGCAGTACCAGCCGGGTGATTTCTTCCCTGATCTCCCTTTTTACCCTTGCTGATCTGTGGAGACTCGCCCCGCTCACCGCGCCCGGCGCGCTGATTGCGCGCCGGACTGTGAACCCTATGGACGTTGGCCGCAGACGATGAAGAATGGGGTGACACAGCGGTTGGTGGGCTGATTGAGATCCGTCTGCATGCGTTCCAGGGTCGTGTCCCACGCGGACTGGGTGGTGATGCCCTGGGCAACCGCGACGCCGCCGAATCCTCTACAGACCGAGACGAAATCCGTCGCCACCATCCGGCCTAATCTTCCGCCATGCGCGCCAGTGGGCAAATCTATGCGTCGAGCTGATTGCTGGAGCAGCGGGGTTGCGCGCATATAGTCCCCGATGCGCCCACCGTCCATGAGATCCACGCCACGGCGTGAGGACAACTGGCGAATCCAGACCATCAACTGTTCGACATTGGGGCCGCCATTCGCCAAACCGATGGAATCTACAAGCTCAATCCATCCGCCAGGACGGGTGACCCGGATCAATTCCCGCAAAACGGCGGGCCAGCGATCGTGCGGGATTGCGGTGAAGAGGAGGCGTTGGTGCACGTAGTCGAATGTGCGATCGGCGAAGGGCAAGCCCTCCAGCAGATTTCCCGGCACGAACGTGTAGTTTTGTGGGCGAACATCGGCGTTGGGGTTGGCGCTTGCGCGCTCGTCCAGCGCGGGCGGCTTGACATCAACGCCGATGACATTCGCGCTGGGAAACGCCATCGCTATTTCCATCGCCCAGCGCCCCGTGCCAGTACCAACGTCGAGGATACTATTGGGCTGAGAGATCGGCGCCGCGTAGAGTCCTTGAAACGCATAGCGCAGCATGTAGTGCTGGAAGTCGAGGCGGTTGATTTCCTCATCATCCGCGGGCAAGGCGTAGGGGAGGCCGACAACACGTTTACGCCCCGCGACCATATCCGTCATCGAGGCTTCAAAGGTCATGGCGCCAGCGCGCGCCTGTGATCGTTTACGGAACCAGCCGAGCCAACCCATAGGGGTACGTCTCCTTCGCATGCGGTGAGGAATATGCCGCGCTCTCCAACGCCATCGCTAGCGACGGCGCATGTAGTGTGGCGAAGACAATCCGCGCAACGCATCTTGCTTGTTTCAAGATTTAGCAGTAGCATACCCCTGCCTGTCAAGTATATGCGAGCGCTTGGTCATGAGCGCCTGCTCCATAGAATCCTGATCGCGACATAACAGCCAGCCTGCCAGAGAGGCGCGCCTTCCCTCGCAGCCGTTCCCTAATTTACAGTTGCTACCGGACTCAATAGTGGTGTGTGAGATGTGGTCATTGGCGGACATCTCCGCGCGTTCCCCGCCGCGAGATTGCCTTCTTCCCAGCGTGTTTTCGCTGTGCGCCCTTGCATTTGGCGTGTCTTGTGCGCATGCTAGAGAGCGCATGAAAATAGAACACATGTTCGCATAAAGGCGCGGGAAGGGAGGGCAGCGGATGGCGAACGAGCAGACACGGTCAGGGGAGGCTCAGCGTGGCGTTGCTCCTGATGCCAGATCGCATGCTGGGCGTCCTGTCGGGTATCGCGCGAGCGGCTTTCCTTCGCCAGCGGAAGATGTAGCGGAGGCCAGCCTCGACCTCCAGGCGCTGATGGTTCGGCGGCCAGCGGCGACCTTCTTCCTGCGGATGCGCGGGGATGCGATGCGCGGCGCGGGGGTCTTCGCGGGCGACATCCTGGTGGTGGACCGCTCGCTGCGTCCCTCGCCCCGGCGGCTGGTGGCGCTGGCGGTCGGTGGCGAGCTGCGCGTGCGGCGCTACCTGCGGGCGGTGGCAAGCCATGGGGTGATCTTCGTCGCGGCGGGCGATGGCGTGAGCGAGGCGGTTCCGCTGGGGGACGGCGGCGACGCGACGCAGGCGATTGTCTGGGGCGTCGTGACCTACGTCATCCACCAGGCGGATACGCTCAGCGGTGACGATGCGATGGGCGATGTCCGCGCGGCCAGCTACGCCGATGTGCGGGATGCGCAGTGAGCGCCCCTGTCGCGTCCGATCCGCTCGCCGCCATCCAGCCCGCCGCGCCCACCACCCCAACGCTCTTTGGCCTGGCCGACTGCGACAGCTTCTACGCGAGCTGCGAGGTGGTCTTCCGGCCTGACTGGCGAGGGAAGCCGCTGGTCGTGCTGGGCAACAACGACGGCAACATCATCGCGCGCAGCCGGGCGGCCAAGGCGCTGGGCATCCCGATGGGCGCGGCGCTGCATCAGGCGCGCGACCTCATCCGCCAGCATGACGTGATCGTCTGCTCGGCCAACTTCGCGCTGTATGGGGATATGAGCCAGCGGGTGATGCGCGTTCTGGAGGGCTACACACCGCGTCTGGATGTCTACTCGATTGATGAGGCGTTCCTGGACCTCTCGCCCGTGGTGGCATGGCCGGTGGCGCAGCGGCGGGCGTTCGTCGCGGCGGCGCGTGAGCGGGTGGGACGCTGGACGGGAATTCCGGTCTCGGTGGGCGTGGCGCCGACGAAGACGCTGGCCAAGGCGGCGGCGGAACTGGCCAAGCATGATGCGGCGCTGGGCGGGGTCTATGCGCTGGGCGAGACGGAGCGCGACCGCGAGGCGCTGCTGCGGGCGCTGCCAGTGGGGGATGTGTGGGGGATTGGGCCACGGCGGGCGCAGCTGCTGCTGGGCTATGGCATTGCGACGGCGTATGACCTCGCGCAGGCGGATGCGCGCTGGGTGCGGCGGCAGCTCACGGTGACGGGGGCGCGCACCCAGCTAGAGCTACGTGGGGTCTCATGCCTGCCGCTCGACGAGCCGCCAGAGCGCCGCAAGCAGCTCTGCACGTCACGCTCGTTTGGGCGCCCGGTGACGGCGCTGAGTGAGCTACGCGAGGCTGCCGCCCTCTTCACGGCGCATGGCGCGGAGCGGTGCCGCGCGCAGGGAACGCTGGCGACGCGGCTGACGGTCTTCCTGACGACGAACGTCTTTCGCGAGACGGAGTCGCAGCACAGCGCCAGCGCGACGCTCACGCTGCCCCGCGCGACGGCGGATACGCTGGAGTTGCTGGCGGCGGCGCAGGTGGCGCTGGAGCGGGTGTATCGGGCGGGCTTCGCGTATCACAAGCTGGGGGTCGTCCTGGGGGAGTTCATGCCAGATGCGGTACGGCAGGGGGAGCTGTTTGGCGCGGAGGAGCTGACGGATGGGGCGCGGCATCGGCAGTGGGAGCGGAGCGAGGCGCTGATGCGGACGCTGGACGCGATCAACGCGCGGTTCGGGCGCGACATGATCCGTCCGCTCTCGGCGGGCATCGCGCAGCCGTGGCGGATGCGACAGACACGCCGCTCGCCGCGCTATACGACGCGGTGGGAGGAGCTGGCCGAGGCGCGGTGAGGCGCGCCGGGACAGGCGATCATTGGGCTGGTGAGCGGCATCCTCTTCGTGGGCCAGGCGATTGTCGGCGCCTTGATTGTGACGCCCGACCAACCAGCATTCATCGCCGGGATCCATCTCGCGATTGTGGCTGCCATCTGGGGAACGCTGGCCATATTGGCTGCGCTGGCCTTCAATCAGGCGCGCGGCGTCGCAGGAAGTAGCGCCAGTCGCCGCATATCAGCCTGTCTGATGCTGATGCTCCCGACAACGCGCTGGCGCTGAGACTGCCGACATAGCCATCTCCCCAGGAATCGCTCTCCGCCGCCACCATGCGCCTGTGGGCGCCATTCTCCTCCAGGGGCGGGCTGAGTGGTAGGGGCTCGCAGCGCCGATGATTGGCAGCACGTCGGGGCGATGCGACTGCACGATGGGGATGCCCACTCGACATCGTGGTCAACTGGATGGGTACGACTGATTGACGAGACTGGTTGACAGCCTCCCACAGAGCCACAGTTGACTGGCGCACACGCATTTTGGTCTACCCGCTGGGATCAGTCGCTGGGTGTATCATGTGCGTCTACGGTTGTGCGGAAGCGCATGCCCTGTGCGCGCTCCACATAGAAAGGTCATGCTTATGCCATCTACCTCTCGATGGAGCAAGCGGGCGGATCAGCGCGTGGATCGACGCCATGCCGATGAGATGAAATCGCTGCTCCGCGCTGTGCTTGAGTCGCCTGGCGCTACTAAGCCCAGTCTGCGGCAATCAATCTATCGGGGAGATCCTGAGGCTGGGCCAGTCGGGGAGTATGTCGCCAAGATCCGTGATCAGTCGTATCGCATGAGCGATGCTGACGCGCGCCGTTTGCTGGAGGCTGGGTATTCGGAAGACGCCATCTTTGAACTCACCGTTGCCGCCGCACTGGGCGCAGCGGGCGAGCGGCTGGAAGCTGGCATGCGCGCCTTGCATGACCTGGGCGATAGGAGCGATCGCGGCGATGGGAGCGATAGGCGAGAGGAGCGTTGATCGTGTGGCTCGAAGTGCTGGAGCATGGACATTCGGCGCGCAATCGGCTGGCCTTGCGCGTGATGGGAGCGATCGCAGGGACAGCGCCTGATGCTGTCGTGAAGACCGCCCTGTATCGGCCACGATTCTTTGGGCGTCCTTGGATATTCCTGATTCGCTCTATTATGCGGGGACAGTCGGAGTGGACGCCTGGTGAACGCGAGCTGCTTGGGGCCTTTATCTCGCGCCTCAATGCGTGTCGCTACTGCGTCGGCATCCATACGAGTGGCGCCACTCTGATCCTTGGGCAGCCGATCACGATGGAACAACTCGACCATTGGCGCGACGCGCCACATGCCACGTTCACGCCACGAGTACGCGCTGCGTTCGCATTGTTGGAGACGCTCACGCTGTCGCCTGGTGATGTGACACGATCCGATGTCGAGGCGGCCCGCTCGGCTGGCGTGTCTGAGGCAGGCATCGTTGATCTGCTGTACCTGTGTTTTCTCTTCAACGCGGTCAATCGGATGGCGAATGCGCTTGGCTACGACTGGAGCACAGAGGCGGAGGCGCAGAAGATCGCTGTGATCCTCAACCGAACTGGGTATCGCGTGCCCAGCTTTCTGTTGCGGTGATCGCGCACGAGCTCTATGGTTGCGGTCTCGGTCTGGCGCGACGGGTTGCTCTCGGCCCTTAGTAGAATGGCCGAATCTACCCCTCGGCGTGTGGTGGCCGTCGCCAGCCGAGCAGCGC
Organism: uncultured Chloroflexia bacterium; assembly: GCA_963840335.1. Taxonomy (GTDB): domain Bacteria; phylum Chloroflexota; class Ktedonobacteria; order Ktedonobacterales; family JADMIN01; genus JAKAIY01. The sequence goes on along the minus strand of CAWIYP010000038.1, from coordinate 1,674 downwards.
GCCCAGCCAGGCCAGCGAGAGGGTCAGGCCAAGGATCACGATGGCGCCTGTGAGCAGCCCTGCGGTCATCGCGGCCCCGAATGGCGCCCAGCCATCCCAGCCCGCTTGCCATGCCAGTTGGTCGGTCAGGTCAGCGGCCTTCATACCGCTCGCGGCGCCGACGATGTAGATACCCAGCGCGGGCAGCAATGCGCGTAAAGACTTCTTCACCCGACGCCTCCCCTCTTGTCTGGCTACCTTTTCCGTGCATCTGCCACTCACTGACGCGCTCGATGCTGTCGCGCCACCAGGAGCGCATGCTGGGTGTGTGATTTTTCCAATAGTAGCACCCTTGTCTACTGTTCTGGGTAGGGGTGGCAATAGCGGCGTCGCGCGCGTAGAATTCCTGACGAATGGCCCTGAGCGGACGGCTTTTCGTTCTCGGTGGGCCTGCTGGGCGGCGCCGCGCATCGCTGGGTGGGCGCGCTGGCTGGCGTCGGTGAGGGAGCAGTGTGCGATGCGCGAAGCGGCACGACTGACGATCGGGGTGATGGGGTCGGCGAGTGATGACCATGACAACGAGACGATGGAGAAGATGACCCAGCTTGGCCGCGCAATCGCCCAGCGTGGCCATGTCCTCATCACTGGCGCGTGTCCGGGCTTGCCATACGCGGCGGCGCTGGGCGCGCAGGCGGCCGGTGGGCTGAGCATCGGCATCTCACCAGGGCTTTCGCTCCAGGAGCATGAGCGGAAGTATGGCTCACCGAGCGACGCCTATGATGTGCTCATCTACACCGGGATCGGGCCTGATGGGGCGCGAGGTGCTGAACATCCACTCCTCCGACATGATCGTGATCGCTGGCGGGCGCTCCGGGACGCTGGGCGAGTTCGCCATCGCCTACGACGAGGGACGTCTGATTGGCGTGTTGACGGGCACAGACGGCATTGCGGATCAGGTGGATGACCTCGTGCGCATCTGCAAGAAGGAGACCGGGGCGGTCATCATCTATGACGATGATCCGGTGCGCCTGATTGACCGCCTCGCCGAGTTCTACATGAAAGAGCATGCGGCCCACCCAAACTGCTTCTTCCCTTCGCGGCCAGTGTCGCCCTCGGACACCCCAAGGCCACGGCGGGGATTGAAGCGGGCGCGGTAGCGGCGGAGAAGGGCGCGGGTGGCGCGCCATCGCCAGCACGCCGCCCATGCTCACGTCCGCGCAACCGCCGCCTAGCCGCAGCGCGCGATCAGCGCATGGTAGTTGGTCGAGTAGTAGTAGCCCGTCATCCAGTAGCCGCCCGCGTCGTTCGCCGCAATCGCCCGGGGGAAGCTGTCGGTGACGCCTGATGGGGTGGGCGTATCCGCTACGCTCCACACCGTCCCGTTCCAGCGCGCGACAATTCCGACATTGTTGCTGTTCGCGCTATCGAGGTAGCGATTGCCTACCGCGCGCACGTCCTGCGCCCCTACCGCCGCCACATCTGTGAGCGTGCCCCAGACATCCGGGCTGGGAGCGACCTTCCACGAGGTTCCATCCCAGTGCAGAATCAGCGTGCGAATGGTGTGGCTGCTGTCCGTGTAATTGCCCACCGCCCAGGCGTCCGTCGCGGAGAGCGCGACCACGCCGCTCAGCGTAGCCCCGAAGGCGCCCGTTGGCAGGGTGGGGTTAGCGACGATCTTCCACGAAGAGCCATCCC
>CAWIYP010000037.1:0-14979 GCA_963840335.1 uncultured Chloroflexia bacterium | reverse complement strand
CTGTTGCGCCGTCTGGGCGTTTGGGCTGCTCCCGCGCGTATCTCCGGCGAAGATGACATCGCCAGTGGCTGTTCCCTGGCTTGCGCGCATATCTACGATCACCTCGCGCAGACGTGGGCGGCCGCCCCAGTAGTCCTGCGCCCGTGTCAGCGTAACAAGCAGTCCCATCTCCCTATCCGATGCAATGTTGGCAAGGGCGTACATGCCGCTGGTTCCCTGGCCGCCGCTGATGTGGCTCGGCCAGTCGCCGCCGTAGCGCGTGACGACCGCCCGCTCGACGATGCCGATGGCTGGCTCGGCCAACTTCACTGGCAGCGCGCCATCGGGATGCGCGAGGACGATGACGAGCGTGCTGGGGTCGGGCGTGAGCAGCGCATCGCCGACCAGCGTCCTGATGAGCGGCTGCCCCGCTGCGGTAATGGTTGGCGGGCCGTGCGGGTTGGGCTGGCAGTGCTGCTGGGCGTAGCGCGGCTGGTCTTTGAGCGCGGTGAAGAAGTAGGATGTGGCGCTCGCGCATGGCCCGGCGGCGCGGTTGAGGCTGAAGGCGGCGTCGGCGGAGGCGATCGGCGCGCCATCGCTGAAGCGCGCCCCGCTGCGCAGGTGGAAGGTGTAGCGCAGGCCGTCCGCGCTGACGGTGTAGTGGTCAGCCAGCGCGGGAACAGGCCGCAGCCCGCTATCGAAGGTCAGCAGGCCGCTGTAGGTCAGCGAGAGCAGCAACGCGCCGCTGAAGGTATACGATACGCCATTGGTGGGGTCGAGCGAGATCGTCGGGCCGCCAGTGCCAGGGGCCGAGATACGCAGGATTTGCTGGGCGTTGGGCAGGAAGGCCGGGCCACGCGCCTGCCAGGGAAGGGTAGGCGCCGCGCAGCTCGCCAGCAGCGCCAGCAACGCCACCGCGAGCGCCATCCCTGACGCGCGCCGCTTCCATCGCGCCATCGTCGCCACATCCCTTCTCCGCGCAGCGCAAACGCGCGCCTCATCATTGGCCTTCGCGAGATGAGACGCGCGCGTCGGGATGGCATTTACAGGGACCGGGGTGCGCGCTCAGACTTCCAGGACGATCTTGCCCATTGGCCGCTCGTTCGCGAGGTAGGCATGCGCCTCGCCCGCCTGCGCCAGCGGGAAGGTGCGCGCGATCCGCACGCGGAGCTGCCCAGCGGCGATCCAGCCCAGCAGGTCACTGGAGCGCCAGCGGAACTCTTCTGGCGTGGCGATGTAGTGGATGAGCGTGGGGCGCGTGAGAAAGAGCGAGCCTTTGGCGTTGAGGGTCTGCGGGTCGAGTGGCGCGACGGGGCCGCTCGACTGGCCGAAGAGCGCCAGATAACCACGTGGCGCCAGGCAATTCAAGCTGGCGTCGAAGGTATCCTTGCCGACGGAATCGTAGACGACCTGGACGCCCTTGCCATCGGTCAGGCGGCGAACCTCCTGGGCGATGTCCACCTGGCGGTAGACGAAGACCTCGTCGGCGCCCAGCGCGCGGGCCTCGGCGGCCTTCGCCTCGGAGCCGACCGCGCAGAGCGTGCGGGCGCCACGCATGCGGGCTACCTGCGTGAGCAGGCCGCCCACGCCGCCTGTCGCCGCGTAGATCAGCGCGGTGTCGCCAGACTTCAGCGGGAAGGTGGAATGCGAGAGATAGTGCGCGGTCATCCCCTGCAACATCGCCGCCGCCGCCACGCGCAGCTCCATGCCATCAGGCACAGGGGCGAGCTGCCAGGCGTTAGCGATGGCATATTCGGCGTAGGCTCCGGAGAAGGCGGCGCTCGCGACGCGGTCGCCCACCTTCAGCGTGGTCACGCCGGGGCCGACAGCGTCCACCACGCCCGCTGCCTCGCCGCCCGGTATCCACGGCAGGGGAATCTTATATTGGCCCATCCGCTGATAGATTTCGATGAAGTTGAGGCCGACCGCTGTGATCTTCACCCGCGCCTGGCCTGGCCCCGGCTCAGGGATGGGCGCCTCGCCCATCCGCAGAACCTCTGGCCCGCCGTGCTGTTCGACACGAATTGCGCGCATGTGTGAACCTGCTTTCCCTCGCATTATGTATCTGACATGTGCGGGCGCGTAGCCCAGTGGCCCGCCTCAGTGCGAGGCTGGGGCAGGCTCCAGCGGCGCGGCGCGCTTCAAGGTATCCTCCACCACCTCCGCCAGCGCCTCGATGAAGAGCGGCGCGGTATTGAGCGACTGCGTGCGGTGGAAGACGATGCCATGCTCCTCCGCCTGCTCACGCGCGCCCACCTCGATGTCGTAGAGAATCTCCAGGTGGTCGGAGAGAAACTGTACCGGCGCGATCAGCACGTCCGTCGCCCCCTGCGCCTTCAACTCGGGCATGAGGTCGGCGAAATCGGGCTTGAGCCACGGCTCTGGCGTATGGCCCGCGCTCTGATAGCAGAACATCCACTGGTCAGGCTTGACGCCCGCGCGCTCAGCAATGGCCGCCGCAGTCTGCTTCAGGTTATCAATGTAGTCCGGCTCATCCGCGACGACACGCAGCGGCATGCTGTGGGCCGAGAGCAGCACAGGCGTGGTCGCGCGCTTCTCCGGCGGCAGGCGGTCGAGCGCCTCGCGCACGCGGTCGGCCACCGCCTGGAGGAATTCCGGCTGGAGGTGCCAGTCTTCGGTGATGGCGAGCTTCAGATCATCGCGTCCCAGCGCGGCGACTGCGTCGCGCAGAGTGTTGATGTAGCCACGCATGAGGATCGGTGAATATTGCGGCGACATGATGACGCCGACCAGCGCAGCGGCGCCCGATGCGGCGATGGGCGTGACATCGGCCACGAACGGCGCGAAGAAGCGCATGCCCGCCGACACCTGGAAGATCGGGCCGTCGGGATGGCGTCGGTTCAGCTCGACTTCGAGCGCCGCCGCCTGCTCCTCGGTGATCCGCAGCAGCGGCGAGCCGCCGATCAGCGCGTAGCGTCGCTGGAACTCGGCGATGACCTCTTTACTTGGCTCGCGGCCTCCGTAGACATTGCGCAGATACGCTGGTACATCTTCGAGGGTGGGAGGAGAGCCGTAGGTCATCAGGATGACGCCGACACGCGATGTGGACGGCTGGCTGGTCATGGTAAACGCCTCACGTTTCAGTCTTCAGCAGGTTTGGCTACCGGATATTGCGTAGCGCACAGTACACCTGCAACAATACATCCTTGCGCGCGCGCCCGCAACATCTGGAGACGATAGGCGCTGGCGGGATATGCGCTATACTGGTCACATGTCCGACACAGCATGTCGACGATGGTCAGTGTTCGCTCCTTTTGGGGTGGAGGGAGACAGCATATGCGCGCGACGGCGCTCCTGGTGACGCAACTTACGAGCATCCATACGGTGTACCACAGTCTCGCGGATGACCTCGCCCCGGAAGAACTGCTCACGCGCGTGATCCCCAACACGAACCTGCTGGCCTTCGACCTCTGGCATATCGCGCGGACGCGGGACTGGGCGCTCCAGACGCTGGCGCTGGGCAAGCCTGAGCTGATAGATGAGCTACGGTGGCAGGGGTGCGGGGCGCTGGCGACGCACGGCATCGGCGTGGGGCTGACCGAGGCGGAGGCGGACGAGATGGCGCGCCAGCTTGAGTTGCCTGACATCCTGGAATACGCCGACGCGACCCACGCCGCGCTCATCACCTGGCTGGGCGCGCAGGAGAGCGATGACGCGCTGGACGAGCGCCCAGACACATCAGCGCATATGGCGCGCTATCCGATCTACCTCGAACAGGCCATGCGCGAAGAAGTCCCCTGGGCGTTCGATCAGCCGCCGATCTGGCGCTGCCTCGCGCCCGCGAACGCGCACATCCGCGAGCATCTGGCGATCATCGGGCTGATCAAGCATCAGCTCCGCGCCCGCCGCTGAGACAACGCCGCGAGCCGCGCCGCTCAGCCCGCCGCGGCGCCCGCTGTGACGGTGGGAGCTGCCGTCGCCCCGCGCCAGAAGGCGGCTGTGAGGGTGATGAGCAGTGGCCAGAGCGCCAGCGCGAAGCTGCCATAGCCAATGTTGATCGGATACATCACCAACCCCTGCGCCGAGATGCTGGTGAGGAACGCGACGGCGAGGCCAGCGACGAGGCTCACGACCGGGAAGGCGACGACAGCGCCCAGTAGCCGCCGGGCGCCCAGCCGCCGCGCCACGTTGATCTCCCACGCCCACGCTACGACGATCAGGATGGCGGAGGGGAACAGGATGAGCAGCGGGAGCAGCAAGGAGGGCCACTGGCCGTTCGCCAGCATGCCGCCGACATCCACACAGCTATCGAAGCAGAGCAGCGCGTCGAGTATGAGCGAGAAGTAGACATTCGCGATCGTGACGAGCGTCGCCACGATGCCAAGTATCATGATGCCGCGATTGAGTCGCATGCGGATTCCACCTTTCAGGCGCGCCGAACGCGGATGCGCGCGCCTCCCATACCGTATATAACATACGGCGCGAGCGGGGCTGCCGTTCATGCGTGAAATGGACGAGCATGCAGGCGTGCAGCAGGCAGCGGGCGCGCAGCGGGCGCGCAGCAAGCTGGCGAATAAATTTGCGCCTGGAAGGCGTGCGCGCCGCGAAGCCCGCCGACGCGGGCTGGGTCTGGGCGAACTGCCGTGTGGGTGGGCGTGCGGTTGCGCTCGCGTCGTCTGGTTCCAAGTCCGCGCCAGGCGGACTTGGCGGCGGAACGCCCTCCAGGCGCGGCTTCAGCCGCCAGCTACCCGTCGTTAATTCTAAAATATCATCAACCCTCTTTTGTCATGTTCGGCACGCCGTATGCAGGCTCTCCGCCTGAGCGAAGGAGTCTCAGCCATGACCAGGAGACGCCCGGCCACGCCGACCGTGGCCTTCATTGACCAGTACAGTGAGCAGTATCGCTCACTGTTCAAGAACGTGCGCCACTTCGAGCAGTTTACTGCCCTGCATGTGAGGCTGCTGGCCGAGACACGGCACAAGCCGCTGCCGCGCCTGGGCAAGGCCGTCCACATGGATCCCCAGGCGCTGCATCACTTTCTCGCCCAAGCAGACTGGTCGGTGGAGCAGGTGCGTGCCCAGCGACTGACGCTGCTGCGGCAAGCGTTGGGCGACCAGCCGTTCATTCTTTGCATTGACGAGACTGGCGACCGCAAGAAGGGCCACACGACCGACTATAGCGCCTCGCAGTACATCGGCAATCCGCACGCGCTGGCCAACGGGGTCGTCTCCGTCAAGGCGTACGGGTTGCTCGGGACGACGACCTTCCCGCTGCTCTTCCGCGTCTATAAGCCGGAGTCGCGCCTCAAACCCGACGATGTCTACCAGACCAAGCCCCAACTCGCGGTCGAACTTATCGAGGAGTTGCTGGCCCTCGGCTTCCACTTCAGCGTGGTGCTGGCCGACAGCCGCTACGGCGAGAGCGCACCGTTGATCAGCGCACTCCACCGACTGGGTCTCCAGTACGTCGTCGCCATCCGCTCGAATCACGGCGTGTGGTTGGGGCCAGGACAGCGCGTGCGCCAGACGCGCTGGCGTCCCTTCGAGCGCCTCTTCACCGATGGGAGCAGCGACCCGCGCTTCATCCGCGAGACGATCTACGGAACGCGCGGCGCGGTCCGCTACTCCCAGATCACGACGGACCCAACGACCTTGCCCAAAGAGACCACCTGGGATCTCATGACCAACCAACCTGGACAGATCGAACGGACCGTCGGCAACACGTTCGGGTTGCGTACCTGGGTGGAGTATGGCTTCAAACACGCCCAGGATGATTTGGGCTGGGCCGACTACCGCGTGACCGAGTACGCCAGTATGGAGCGTTGGTGGGAACTGGTCATGGACGCTTATACCTTGGTCAGTTTGCAGACGCTCGCCGATGAGGCGCACGACGCGCTGAGCGGTGGCGCTACGGCTCCGCTCGCCGTGATTCCGCCGCCGCTGCGGGAACACCCGACCAGAGATGCAGGAATCGGCTGGAAGCAGCATCTCAACAATCTGCGCTTACTGCTCCAGCCCTATGTCTGCTCCTGCCTCTTGGTGGCTTGGCTCCCACTCATTCCGCATGCCCATGCCGAGGCGCTGCAGTCTGGCTTCACCGCGCTCGCTGCCCTCGTCAACACCTTCCGCTTGGCACTCCCAACATGACAGAAGAGGGATTAGGCAGCGTCGCGGCTGCAGGAAGCATGCCCTCCTCCCACGCCGCAAATGGCATCATAATTGGCATCAATTGCCCTATAGACGACGAAGCGGCTTTGAACGCATATGTTCAAAGCCGCTTCAAATCTGGGTTTAGAGTTGGAGCCGATGGTCGGACTCGAACCGACAACCTACGGTTTACAAAACCGTTGCTCTGCCATTGAGCTACATCGGCGTGATGGCGCGAGGGTGCGCCGCCCGTAGTATAGCGTCGGCGTGTGGCGAGCGTCAAGCGAACATGCGCCCGCCGCGCGCCGCTCAGCCTCGGCGGCGGTAGCGGTGGATGGTGCACGCCGCGCGCACGGTGAGGCGACCGTCGGGGGCGCGCTCCGTCGCCGCGCGGGCAGCCGCCGCCAGTGTATCCGCCGCGACCGCGCGGTGTGGCGTCATCTCCGCAAGGTCGGCCAGCGCATGCGGCGTCGAGCGCCAGCGAGAAGCTGACCGTGCGCGTCGCCACCAGCGCGAAGTCGTCCCCCAGCGTCGCGCTCAGCCGCTGCTCCTTCGCTGGCTCTGGCGTCAGCAGCCAGGGGAGCGCCGCCCGCGCCTCCGCCAGATGCGCGCTCGTCGGCGTGATCACCAGCAGCAGCCCGCCCGGCGCGACCACCCGCGCGAACTCCTCCGCGTTGCGCGGGGCGAAGACGCTGAGCAGCGCCCCCACCCCCGCATCCGCGAAGGGCAGGCGATCCTTCACGCTGGCCACGAGCCACGTCGCCGCCCGCGAGCGCGCCGCCGCCATGCGCACGGCCTCCTTCGCCAGGTCGAGGCCGTAGAGCCGCCAGCCGCCCGTCGCCAGCGCTGGGGCTAGCGTCTCCGCCAGCGTGCGCAGGTAGTAGCCCTCGCCGCAGCCCGCGTCGAGCAGCGCCCGCGACTCAAGGGCCAGCGCCGCGCCATCCGCCGCCAGCCACGCGCCGACCTCCGCCACCAGCGCCTCCGCCAGCGGCGCGTACCAGCCCGCATCGAAGAAGCGGCGACGCGCCTGTAGCATCTCCGGCATGTCGCCACGCAGACGGGTAGGGCGCAGCAGATGGATGTAGCCCTGGCGCGATCGGTCGAAGTTGTGGCCAGCCGCGCAGGTGAGGGCGCGTTCACCCGCCGTCAGCGGGGCGGCGCAGACCGGGCAGCGCAGATCATGCGGATCATCTGGCATGCGACCATCCCCTTCGGCCTGGCGCCCCTGGCGGCTTCCCGCTTAACAAACACACAGAGGGCGCATCCTCGCGCGCACGCGAAGACACGCCCTTGATGAGCGCGGATGTCGGGAACGGCTGCGCTTACTCGGCGGCGGGCTCGGCGGGAGTCGCCTCGGTGGCGCCTGGAGCCTCCTCCGACGAGATGATGTTGACCTTGACCTTCGCCTCGTGCTTCGTGCTGACGCGCACAGGCGCCTCGAACGAGCCGATTGCGCGCAGCGGTTCCTTGAGCTGGATGGAGCGGCGATCAATCGTGATGCCCTCTTGCTCGCGCAGGGCATTGGCGATGTCCTGGGTCGTCACGGAGCCATAGAGGCGGTCGCCCTGCCCCACACGCACCGCAAACGTCAGCGTGACATTCGACAGCTTCTCCGCCAGTCCAGTGTGCTCGGCCTCGATCTTGGCCTGGTGTCGCTTGGCGCCCGCGACCTGCTCGTTCAGGGTCGCCATCGCCGACGCCGTCGCCGCCTGCACTAAATTGCGCGGCAGCAGGTAGTTGCGCGCGTAGCCAGCGGCTACCTCTTTGACATCGCCCGGCTGACCCAGCCCAGGCACTTCTTGCAGCAGGATAACCTTCATCTGAATTGCTCTTTCGCTCTCTCAGGGCGCCCAGCCCACGCGCGCCCCGCCATTCGGGGGCATGGGAATGTACGCGCTAGCCGTTGCAGACGCACAAATACGAGTATACACGGCAGGCGGGCGCCCGGCAAGCGCCGCCCACCGGAAAGGTCTATTGTCCAGGGCGGCTACTTCACCTGCGCGGCCACCTGGTCGGGTATCGCGGCCAGCGCCGTGTGCACGGCCCCGACCTCTTTGCCGCCGCCCTGGGCCAGGTCGGGCTTGCCGCCGCCCCTACCGCCCAGACGGGCGCCGAGTTCCGCCGCCAGCGCCCGGGCGTCCGCTCCGCGCGCGACCGCCGCTGGATCCACCATCACGACGAATTTCGCCTGATCGCCGCTCACCTGGACGAGCGCCACCACTCCCGGACCGATCTTTTGCCGCACCGTATCGCTCAGCGCGCGAAGGGCCTGATCGTCGGTAACTGAGACGACGGCTGCGACCACTGGCGTATCGCCCACGCGCACGGCTTTTGCCGCCAGCGCCTCGGCCTAGCTCCCGCGCCTGCGCCCGCTGCGCCACCGCCAGCTCCCGCCGCGCCTCGGCCAGCTCCTCCTGGAACTGATCCACGCGGGTCAGCACCTCGTCGGGCTTCGTCCGCAGGCGCGAACTCACCGACATGAGCAGGTCGCTGCGCCCGCGCAGGAACGTATCGGCGGTCACGCCGGTCAGCGCCTCGATCCGGCGCGTATTCGCCGCGACGCTGGCCTCTTGCGTCGTCAGATAGAGGCCGATCTGTCCGGTCGCCGCGACGTGTGTCCCGCCGCATAGCTCCTTGCTCGGCCCCATCTGCACCACGCGCACCACGTCGCCATACTTCTCGTTGAAGAGCGCCATCGCGCCGGTCGCCGTGGCCTCTTTGTACGGCATGATCTGCGTCGTCACTGGCAGGTCTTCGAGTACCCACACGCTGACGCGGCGATCCACCTCGCGCAGCTCCTCGGTCGTCAGCGGACGATTGAGGCTGAAGTCGAAGCGGAGCCGGTCTTCGGCCACGAGACTGCCACGCTGGTTCACCTGATCGCCGAAGAGGTCTTTCAGCGCGCGGTGCAGCAGATGGGTCGCGCTGTGGTTGCGCATGATGTTGCGGCGGCGCTCCGCGTTCACCTGGGCGCGCACGCTCGCTCCCACGCGCAGGCTGCCCTCGGTCACCTGGCCGAAGTGGACGGTCAGGCCGGGGACGGGGCGCTGCGTATCCTGTGTCTGGAACGCCCCCATCTCGTTGCTGATCACGCCCTGGTCGCCCAGTTGGCCGCCGGCTTCCGCGTAGAATGGCGTCCGCGCGAGCACGATAGCCGCGCTCTCTGGCGCCGTCACCATGTCCACCGGCTGGCCGTTCACCAGCAGGGCGACGATCTCGCTCTCGTCCGCCACCCCGTCGTAGCCGCTGAATACGGTCTGCGGCAGGACCTTCACTAGTTGGGTCCATGCCTCTTCCCCCTTCTCGCGCTTGAACGGATTGGCGTCTTGCCCCCGCTTGCGCTGTTTTTCCATCTCCGACTCAAAGCCTTCGCGGTCGACGGCCAGCCCACGCTCCGCGACGACTTCCTCGGTGAGCTCCAGCGGGAAGCCGTGCGTGTCGTAGAGGCGGAACGCGACGGGGCCGGAGAGCGTCGTCTCGCCCGCCGCCGTCATGCGCGCCAGCTCGCGCTCCAGCAGATCGAGACCCGTCGCCAGCGTCTGGTTGAACTTGCGCTCTTCCATGCTGAGGATGTCGATGATCTGGTCGTGGCGCTGGGTGAGCTGGGTGTAGTGGCTGCCCATCTGCTGGATGATGATCTCCGCCACATCCGTGAGGAAGGGGCGGTCGAGGCCGAGCTTCTTGCCGAAGAGCACCGTCCGCCGCAGCACCCGGCGGAAGACGTAGCCGCGTCCGGTGTTGCTCGGCAGCACGCTATCCGCCGCCATGAAGACGAGGCCGCGCCCGTGGTCGGCCACCACGCGCAGCGAGCGGTCGTGCGCGTCGTCGGCGCCATACTTCACGCCGACTGTCTGCGCGATGGCGTCAATGATCGTGCGGAAGATGTCGGTGTCGTAGATCGACTTCTTGCCCTGCAAGACGACCGCCAGGCGCTCCAGCCCCATGCCCGTGTCAATGTTCGGATGCTTGAGCGGCGTCCGCTTGCCATCGACATCCTGGTAATACTGCATGAAGACCAGATTCCAGATTTCGAGGAAGCGGTCGCAGCGCGGGCACGAGGGCGCGCAGTCGGCCTCGCCGCAGCCATAGTGCGCGCCACGGTCATAGTAGATTTCAGAGTCGGGGCCGCACGGGCCGCGATCCCCTGGAGGCCCCCACCAGTTGTCGTCGAGGCGCGTGATGCTCTCCGCCGGAATGCCCGCCACCTCTTGCCAGTAGCCCGGCGATTCGAGGTCGTCGGCATGCACGGTGGGATAGAGCCGCTCGCCGGGGATGCCGTAGACCTTCGTCAGCAGCTCCCACGCGAACTCGATGGCCTCGCGCTTGAAATAATCGCCCACGGAGAAGTTGCCGAGCATCTCGAAGAAGGTCAGATGCGAATCATCGCCTACTTCGTCAATGTCGGTCGTGCGATAACACTTCTGCGCCGTGGTGAGCCGCTTGGCTGGCGGCATCTCCTGGCCGAGGAAGAAGGGGATCATCTGCTGCATGCCCGCCGTGGTCAGCAGCACCGTCGGATCACGCGGGATGAGCGATGAACTGCTCATCCGCAGGTGGCCGCGCTCCTCGAAGAAGCGCAGAAACCGCTCGCGAATCTCGGAGCCAGTGAGCGGCGTCATCCCGCCCGTGTGCGCGTCGCCATCCGCTGCTGCGGAGCGCGCGGCCGGTTGCGCGCTCGACGCAGCGCGCGCCGACCGAGAGGTGATAGGGGGCTGTCCGCCCTGATGCTTCCCTGTCGTGTCGTTCGATTGCGACCGCTTTCCAGGCATATCGTCGCCTCACCTTGCCTTCCGTACGCGCGCGATCAGCGGCGTACTCCTTCAGGACATGAACGCGCCGACCCATTTCCGGCAGGCCAGCGCGCATACAACGGCGCCGTCACCGGCTCACGATTTCGCGGATGACGGCGCTCTCTGGCAGTATACACCCGCGCCAGCGCCGATGGCAACGCGCACGAGGGTCATTTGGCGGACGCAGGCGCGCCCCCTGCCCGCCCGTCTGGCGTGGCGCATCCGCGCAGGCGCTGCGGAGCGGGGTGGCATTCGGGCCAGCGCGATTGACACTCCACCCGGCCCAGACCTATACTGCGCGGTGTCTATTTGGCGCGAATTCACGCTTCCACTGCCGCTTTTTGCGAGGAGACACGCATGCCGGGAGACTATCCGCCGCGCGACCCGGACGGCTCACGTCTCCGGCGGCCGGGCGAGAGCCGCTTCGGCCAGAGCCAGCCCGGCGCGTCACGCTGGCAGGCGCCTCAGCCACAGCAGCCCACTGGCCGCCCTGGCGCTTCGGGCGTCTATGGCCGCCCCCCGCTGGCCCTGGGCGCTCCAGTGACGCCAATGTCTACCGCCCCTACTCCACGGCGGCACGTACCGCCGCCCCGCGCGGCCTGCCACGGACATCAGGGCAGTGGGGCGCCGCGGATCCCTATGGGGCGAGCCAGCCCGGCGTCGTCACCTCCGCGCATCTGGAGGCGATCCGTCGCAAGCGCCACGGCTTCGCGCTCTTCCACGATGGCAACGCGGGGCATCTCTGGCGCGGCGAGGTCGCGTCGCTGCTGGGTGAGGGTACGCTGAGCGTTGGCGTCATCATCTGGCTGGTCATGCTCACCTCTTCGCCGTTCGCCGTGCTTGCGGCGCTGGTGGCGCTGGGCCTGCCGTGGCTGCTGATCGGCCCGTTCGGCGCCGACCTTCGAGAATGTGGCCGAGCCGGGACGATTGCTCGCCTGGGTCGGGCGCGTGCGGTTCGTGGCGGCGCTGGGTATCGTGGGGATGCACTTCCTCACGATCTATCCCATCCTCTACCTGCTGCTCTTCGTCATCGGGGTCAGCGGACGCCTGCGCCAGTCGCTGCGCGTGGCCGCCACGCGAACATGTCTCGCGCCCGGCGAGCTGGAGTTGGTGACGAATGACCTCTACGTTGGCTCAGCGGTCGCGGCGGTGGTGGGGCCATTGCTCGGCTCGATACTGTTCCTCGCTCTGGGCGACCGCATCATCCTCGTGGGGGTCGCGACGGCGCTGTTCTTCCTGCTCGCGGGCAACTCGGATGGCTTCCTCGATGCGCTCCCCGAGGCCCAGCGCGGCTTCCTCCAGGCGACACCCGCCACCGTCGCGCCAGATGACGCCATCCGCGACGAGTTGCTGGCGGCGGCGCGCGATGAGCAGGGTGCGCCGGAAGCCAGTGAAGAGGAAGATGAGGATGCGGACGACGCGGAATTGACCCCAGAGCAGCGCGAGCTAGCCCTGCCAGAGTGGTATCAGCAGGGGCCGCGGACGCCCTTCCAGGCGCTGAACGATATTCGCGTGGGGCTGGCCCTGGCGGGCGGGCGCAGCGCCAGCGCGACGGCGCTGCTGGCCTTGCTGGCGCTCTCGCTGGCGGGGGGCGGCCTGGCCGTGCTGGAGGCCTTCTATCTGGTTGATCGGCTGAATCTGCCGCCTGTCTATCTGGGGGTGGTGGCCGCGCTGGCGGCGAGTGGCCAGGCGCTAGGCGCTTTCGTGGCGAGTCTGCCGGGTTTCAACAAGCTGGGGCAGCGCCTGACGCTGATTGGCCTGGCGCTGACCGGCGTGGGGCTGGCGATCTTCGGCGCGGCGCCCATTGCCGCCATCGCCTTCGCCGCCGCGCTGGGGATGGGTGTGGTGGATGCGCTGGCCATCTCGGGCGCGCGGCTGGCGCTGCGGGCCAAGCGCGATGGCGCGGAGCGGCGGGCCATCGGCGCGGCGGAGGGCTTCATTACGGCGCTGGCGAGCCTGTTCGGCGCGACGCTCTTTGCGGTCTGCTATGTCGCGCCGAGCGCCGCGCATCTCGGCAAGCTATCACTTGCGCCGCAGCCGACGAGCCTGCTCTTCGCCTTTGCGGGCCTGGGGTTGATACTTGGCGCGGGTATCCTCTTCGTGGTTCCTGGCATGCGCGAGCCACGCCCAAAGGAGGAGCATCTACCCATCCACGCGACCTATCGGCCCACCGCAGGGATGGCGGGCGCGACGGCTGGCCCCTCCGCCAGCATGGTTGGCGCGCTCTGGGAAGACGCGGGCGACGAGGACGCGGGCGGCGACTACGACGACTACGATGAGCGCGGCTACACCGGCGAATATGATGCGCGCTACGACGAAAGCGATGAGTGGCGCAACGAGCCGCCGCGCGGCGGGCGCAGTCGCGGGCGCTGGTAGTGGCGGAGCGGTGAGTGCGGCTGGCGGTTGAAGCATATCAACAAAATAGGGCGGATAGCATGAGGTGAGGCGCTCTCGGCCTTGGAAAGGCCGGAGCACGCGGGCGCGGCCTGAAGGCCGATACCATCACGATTCGCTCCACCCTCCGGGCGATTCTGCGCGGCTGCGCGCGTACGCCGGCCTTTCAAGGCGGTGCCTCCCTGACCGTAGCGGCCATATCCGCATCAATTTGTTCATCCGGCGCAGAAGCCGCCCCTCCCACACGGCGGCGCCGATGCGCGTCTCTATTCTATCCACCCTTTTCGTTAATCCGCATCAATCGCCCCGCCCCTTATTTACGGTGTTTGCGCTTGCCATTGCCGTTCTGCGCGGCCTTCTGTGGGCTGACGGGGGCTCCGGTCGTCGCGCGCGAGGTGGGGCGGATGGGCGCGGCGACCGTGCTATCGGCGCGCTGTTCGCTGCGGGCGCGGGTTGCGGCGCGGCGTTCCGCCTCATCGGCGGCCCAGTGTTCGGCGGCCTCGGCGGCGCGACCTGTGTTGCTTTCGTTGCGGTTCGCCCCCATCGCATAGCCGAAGCGCCGCATCCGCCGCGAGAGAAAGTAGCCGCCGATGACCAGCGCCAGTACGAAGAAGGTTAGCAAGGCGGCTACTGGAAAGCCGCCGACCGCTGTGGCGCCGCTGGGGTAGCGCGCGACCTCTCCCGCCGCCGCGAAGACCACCGGGCTGCCCTGGCCGATCTGTGTCACGGCCAGCCCCTGCGCGTCGCCGATCAGCCCCTGCGCCACCGTCTGCCAGTGCGCGCCGCCGTCCGTGGAGCGATAGACGCCCGCGCCAACGGAGGCGTAGAGCCAGGTGGGATGCTGGGTCAGCGTCGCCAGCGCCAGCGCGCTTCCCTGAGGCAGCCCCGCGATGTGGCTCCAGCTTTGCCCGGTGTTCACGCTGGTGTAGAGGCCGCTCGTCGTCGCGGCGAAGAGCGCGGATGAGCCAGCGGTGGACAGCAGCGCCAGCGCGTTGACCTGTGTCTGCGCGGGGAGTCCGGTCGCGCGGGGCGTCCACGTCTGCCCACCATCGGCGCTGGTGTAGAGGGGCGTCTGGCTGGTCGCCACCAGCCCCAGCATCCAGAGATGCGCTGAGGAGTCCCAGAGCAGCGCCACGGGGGTCGCGCGTGGAGGCAAGCCGCCGGCCGCGCTCGTCCAGGTCGCGCCGCCATCCACGCTGCGATAGAGGCCGCCGTGGTCGATGCCCGCGAGCAGTGTGGTGCCGTCGGGGGTGATGGCCAGCGCTACCGCCGCTTTGCCTTGTGGCAGGCCAGCGCCATACACCTGCCAGGTGTCGCCATAGTCCACGCTGCGATAGAGACCGCCGCTCGTTCCAGCGAGCACCACGCCCGCCCGCGTGGGGTCAGGCGCGAGGCTCGCCACGATCGCGCTGGAGGGAATGCCCGCGCCGCTGAGGACATTCCCCTGCGTATCGGCGCGCACACGATAGACGCCGCCATCATCGGCTCCGGCATAGATCAGCCCGGCGGCATGTGGATCGGCGGTGATGGTGTAGACATGCTCGCCACTAGTCGGCCCCGAGCAGCCGCCAGTCGCCCGCCTGCGCGCCACATGCTGCCAGCGCGAACGGCAGCAGCAGCGCCAGCAGCGCAGCAACAGGCGCGACGCCCCGCCCACGCGAGCGGCGAGCCACGGCGCTAGAGAACACCCGCGAGCGCGCATGTGTCT
>CAWIYP010000036.1:0-87462 GCA_963840335.1 uncultured Chloroflexia bacterium | reverse complement strand
TCACTCCTGCTGGATGTTCGCTAGCACGGATGGCTCCGGGTCGGCGTGGTCGAGCGTGGCGCTACGTCGCGCTGGCTCAGCCACTGGCTCGCTCTCGGCGCTGAGGTTCGCGCTCATCCCCGGCGGCATCCCGTGGTCGCTGACCGTGGCGTGGACGACACGCGGAGCCAGCGCGATGGCGGCCAGCGCGGCCAGCGTAGCAGGTTCGCGATCCTCTGGCAGCGGCAGATCGAAGAGTGTCTCGAACTCGCGCCCCTCCAGAATCTCCTTCTTGATGAGACTCTCGCTGATGAGGGTCAGGCGCTCCTGGTGCTGGCGGAGCAGGCTCTCGGCGGTGTCGAGCGCGGTGAGCACGATGTCGCGCACCTCCTCGTCGATCTCGCGGGCAGTCTCCTCGCTGTAGTTGCGCGATTCGCCGCCATCCGCGCCGAGGAACCCAGCGCCATCGCGCTTGCCAAGCTGCACCGGGCCGAGCCGCTCGCTCATGCCGTAGTCGGTGACCATCTTGCGGGCGATGGAGGTCACGCGCTCGATGTCATTCGATGCGCCCGTCGTCACCTCGCCAAACTTGATCTTCTCAGCCGCGTGTCCACCCAGCGCGAAGGCCAGGAACTCGCGGAACTGCGACTTCGACCAGAGCGAGCGGTCCTCATCCGAGACGAGCCGCGTGTAGCCGCCCATCTGGCCACGCGAGATGATCGAGACCTTATGCACCGGATCGACGTTCGGCAGCAGGTGCGCCACCAGCGCGTGGCCGACCTCGTGGTACGCGGTGATCGCCTTCTCGCGCTCGCTGATGACGCGACTCTTGCGCGCTGGCCCGGCCACCACGCGATCGATCGCCTCTTCCAGCGTCGCCATGCTGATCGTCTTCTCGCCGTAGCGCGCCGTCAGAATGGCGCCCTCATTCAGCAGGTTCTGCAGGTCAGCGCCGGAGAAGCCCGCCGTCTGCCGCCCGATGATCTCCAGATCGACATCTGCGTCGAGCGGCTTGTTGCGCGCATGCACCTTCAGGATGGCCACACGCCCCCGGATGTCGGGGCGGTCGAGCGTCACCTGGCGGTCGAAGCGACCCGGGCGCAGCAGCGCGGGGTCGAGCACGTCGGGGCGGTTGGTGGCGGCCATGACGATGACGTTGGTGCGCGCGTCGAAGCCGTCCATCTCCACCAGGAGCTGGTTCAGCGTCTGCTCGCGCTCGTCGTGCGAGCCGCCGAAGCCCTGCCCGCGCTGGCGTCCCACCGCGTCGATCTCATCGACGAAGATGATGCACGGCGAGGCTTTCTTGGCCTGCTCGAAGAGGTCGCGCATGCGGCTGGCGCCCACGCCGACGAACATCTCGACGAACTCCGAGCCACTGATGCTGAAGAACGGCACACCCGCCTCACCCGCCACCGCGCGCGAGACCAGCGTCTTGCCCGTCCCTGGAGGGCCAACCAGCAGCACACCCTTCGGGATGCGCGCGCCGACCTCGGCGAACCGCTGCGGGAACTTGAGGAACTCGACGATCTCCTGAAGCTCCTGCTTGGCCTCGTCTACGCCCTCGACATCCGCGAACGTGGTGGAGGGCTTATCCTCGGCGAACATCCGCGCGCGGCTCTTGCCAAACGTCATCGCCGGATTGTTCCCCGCCTGTCCACGGCGCATGAAGTAGATCAGCGCGCCGAAGATCAGCGAGATGAACAGCAGCGAGAGCAGGAAGTTTCCCAGCCCAGACCAGACACTCGTCCCAGCGTAGCTGACCTTGAGCACTTGCGGATTGTTGTAGGGGATACCCGCGTCACGCTTGAGCGCGTCGCCCAGGGAGAAGCCTGGGCCAGTCTGCGCCTGCACGACCACCCCATTACCCCGGTCAAGGGTCAGCGAAGAGTTATCGACCGTCAGCGTATCAACATGATGCGCCGCGATATCCACTCGTACATCTGAAAGCAGCGTCGAAAGATCGACCTGCCGTGGCTGGGCGCGCTGCTGCACGCCGACGACGCCGACGACGATGAGGATGAACACTACGGCGAGTACCGCGCCGAGCGCGATCAGGCCGCGGGTCATCCGTACCTTTGGCATAGTGGGAAGGCCTCCGTCTTGCGCGTGGGCGCTCTCTACACACTCCACCCACGCATCCGCTCAAGTTTGCTCGTCACCCATTCGATCCGCCGCAGGGGATGCCGCCGGATCGCGCCGCGCCGAGATGCTCCGTAGGGGCTGTCTGTGGGCGACGCTCGTGCGCGTCGTTGCGCTGGGGTTATGCGTAGAGTACCGCACACGTTATGTGGATTTCCATTCACTAGGACTTCTTCTGCGACTCGACGCGAAAACCGCATCAGGTCACATCTGAGCCTTGTTGCTCAATTGCGCCGCGCTCGCTCTCGCGCAGGCCAGGCCAGCGCGGCAGCAGCACGCGCAGGCCGATGCCCTGCCCGACCAGCGTAATCAGCACGACGCCGTAGACGACGCTGGCGATCAGCGTGCGATCGGGCAACGTGGCAGGGAGGCTCAGCGCGAGCGCGATGGAGAGCGCGCCGCGCAGGCCAGAGAGCACCAGCAATGGCCGCCAGGCATTGGGGATGGGGGTGGGGCGGCCACGCGCAGGGCTCGCCCCGCTGCCGTGCGCTCCACCAGCGGGCCAGCGCATTGTAGGGCGGCAAGATGCCGTAGATGATGACCGCGCGCCCCACCAGCACACCCAGCGTGGCCCAGAGTATCGGCGCGAGCGACTGACTTGCCAGCGATCCGCCGATCTGCGCGCCCAGCAGCAGGAAGAGCAGCGATGTAACCACGAAGGCGATGAACTCCCAGGCGTTATCCACCGCCTCGCGCGCCCCGGTCGAGATGCCGACACGGCGCCCATAGCTCCCCAGCATCAGCCCCGCCATCACCACCGCGAGCAGGCCGGAGGTGTGCGCGAGGTCGGCCAGCAGATAGACGCCATAGGCGGAGATGAACGTCGCGGCGGTCTCGATGAGGTGGTCCTCGATGTGGCGCAACACTCGCGAGACGATAAAGCCCAGCGCCAGCCCAATCAGTGGCCCACCGAGCAGCAGCCACGCCCCCTGGAGCGCGATCTGCCCGATCTGCGCGGAGGAGAAACTCGTCCCCGACTGGAGCGTCATGAGCGTGACCGCGAGGGTGATCGTGTAGACGACCGCGCCGATGCCATCGTTGAAGAGGCTTTCACCCTCGACGATGACCCGCAGCCGCGAGGACATTCCGAGCTGGCGGAGCAGCGCCAGTACCGCGATGGGGTCGGTGGGTGAGATGATCGCGGCGAGCAGGACGGCGGTGAGCGGCGTGAAGCCCGCGCCGAAGTGGAGCGCCAGCGCGGCGATTCCCACGGCGATGAGCAGTCCTGGCGCCGCGAGCAGCAGCACGAGCGCCCAGTTGGCGAGCAGCGCGGCAGCCTCGATATTCCACGCGCCCTCGAAGAGCAGCGCGGGCAGGAAGATGAACAGCACGACATCTGGCTGCAACTCGACATTGGAGAGGAGATGCGTGAGGCCCAGCGCCAGCCCGACGATGGCCAGCGCGAGGGTATACGGGAAGCGCAGCCGCCGCGCGAGCAGCGCCACCACCAGCGCGACACCCAGCAGCGCCGTCAGCGTCTCGACAGCGGCTTCCGTCGTCGGCGCCTGTGCGCCCAGCAGTGCAAGCGTCAGTGGCATGGTAGCGTTCGTCCCTTCCCGTGGCGACTACCCCACGTCATCCTCCGGCGTCGCGGCCCAATCATGCGCTGGGCGCGCCACCGCCAGCCCATAGATCGCGGCGGGACGCGCGGCGAGCAGCGCCTCGGCAGCCGCTTCCAGTGTGGCGCCCGTCGTCGTCACATCATCCACCAGCGCGATACGCTTGCCCGCCAGCGACTCCGCCGCGCCCGGCGCCAGCGCGAAGGCGCCCGCGACATTTTCGCGGCGCTGGCGGCGATCCAGTCGTGTCTGCGGCAGCGTCGCGCGCACCCGCAGCAGCGCGTCCTTCGCGCAGCGGGACGCCCAGCGCGCGGGCCAGCGGTCGCGCCACCAGCGTCGCCTGATTATAGCCACGCTCGCGGATTCGGTCACGGTGCAGCGGCATCGGCAGCATGAGATCAATCGGACAAATCGGCGCGGCGTGTGGCGCTGACAAGCAGCGCGGCCAGTGGCTTCGCGAGCCGACGCCGCCCACGAAACTTCAGCGCGCGAATCGCCGAGCCGACTAGGCCCGCCATAGTCCGCCGCGACGATGATGCGCTCCAGCGGACGTGGCGGCGTTGGCTTACGCAGCAGCGCGACGCAGGCGGGACAGCGTGGCCCCAGCGCCCCCAGCAGCGAACGGTCGCAGCGGTCGCAGCGCGGCGCGGGCGGCGCGACAATCTGCCCGGCGCAGGCGGCGCAGAGCAGTGCGCCCGCAGAGCCGCAATGGACGCACCTCGGCGGAAAGAGCAGATCGAGCAGGCGCTGCGGCAGGCTCTCGCCCAGATCCAGCGGCTGCGTCGCCGGGGTCGCTGGCATCTGTCGCTCCCTTTCCACACCACCGATGGCGTCACACCGCCCGGCTCATTCTACCATGCCGCCCAGCATGAGGCGCATCCCTGTGGAATAGAGTCGCTCGCTCGCAGACAGGCGTTTCGCAATGGCCCTCACCCCTTCATCCCCTGGCTGGTATACTATGACGCGCCCAGGTAGGCTGGCGCATGTCCACGTTGAATGCGTGCCGTGGTTGACGCCCAAGCAACAGATGACGCCGATGCCATCCATCCAGGAGATGGGACGGCATCGGCGTAGATTGTTCTGGGCGCGATACGCCTGTGGGGAGCGCGGAATTATCCCTGCGCCGCTATTTCGTAGGTATCGAGCGTTGGCGCGGCAGTGAAGTATGGGGCGACTTTCCCCACCTGCTCGCGATAGGAGCCGCTGGCGTCATACGCCGCGCCAGATTCCATTGTGTCCCAGATGGTGATGGACATTCCCTTGCCGGTGGCCGCGTCCATCAGGAGGAACACGCCCTGGTTGCCACTGGCCGCCTGAACGGCGGGAAGGATGCTCTCGTTGTAGACGCGGGCCACTTCGGCTGCTTTGTCAGGTTGGACGGAAACCGTTGTTACACGTGCGAACATCTGTGTTCTCCTCTGTCCACCATGCGCTCCGCCAGACCCACCAGGCGACATCGCCCGACCACTGAAGCGCATCGCTTCGTATCTGGCGTGCGCAGTATACGCGCGCTTGCCTGAGTGTCGCAAATAGTGGAGAGCAGTCGCGTCTATATATGTAGGAGTAGAAGACATTGACGCTGGCGATGGTTGTGGCGCGAAGCATCCCTACACAGGAGGATTCGCATGTGGCGATATGCTCAGGTGAAGTCCCGGTCGGCTGCGCGCGTGCGGGCGCCGTTGCTCGTGGTGGCGCTGGTGTGGCTCGCGGCATGCGGCCAAGTCTCGACGGGGCAGCGCGCACAGGCGACCCAGACCACGCAAACCCAAATGCAAACGCCTGAGGCCTGTGATATGGCGAAGCAGTGGCAAGCGCCCGCCGGGAATGTGGAGCTAGATGACATGGCGATGGACGCGCCAGGCGATGGCTGGGCGGTGGGCGCGATCAGCGGCGGCTCAACGTATGCCGGGGTCATCTATCACCTCACCCAGGGCGCATGGCAACGCCTGCCACAGACCTATCCCGGCGCAGGACTCTCCACCATCTCGATGGATAGCCCCGACGATGGCTGGGCCGCCTCCCAATATCCCATCACCGGAACGGGATTCCGCGCGCTGGTGCTGCACTATACCGGCGGCCAGTGGCGGCAGGTGGATGTGCCCGCGCTCGATCGCGCCCTCAAAGGTCGGCCAGGAACATCGGACAACTTCATTCAGTCGATCACCGTCCAGATGTTCGGGCCAGACGCGGGCTGGATGTTCGCCTGGACCAATTCACAGCGCGACCCCAATGACCCTGCCAGCCGGGCGGCGGTCGTCATCCTGCGCTACCTCGGCGGCGTCTGGACGCAGATTCCAGCGCCGAACGTGAAGGACTCGACGGAGATGTTTTCCCTCTCGGCGGTTTCGGGTGATGAAGCCTGGATCGGCGCCACCGACTACGCAACCACCGCCCTGACGACACTCTTCGCGCACTACATCAACGGCGCCTGGAGCATCTGGCCCAAAACCTTCCCCGGCGTCACGGAGTCCATCGCGATGACCTCTCCCACCGATGGCTGGGCGTTCGACACAGGCGCCCCCGGTGACGCTGGCCTGCTGCATTACAACGGCGTCGCATGGGCGCCGTAGCCACTCCCGCTGACTGGGCAAGCAAGCGCATCTATCTCGCCAACGTGGTCTATACGTCGGCGAACGGCGCGACCTGGCTCTCAGGGAGTAGCGGCGTTGGTGGAACCGAGGGGGTGATGGAGCAGTACGCGAACGGGCAATGGAGCCGTGTGACCTGGCCCTACGCCGACTCGTTTCCTCTCAGCATCAACGCGGATGGCTCTGGCGAGCTGTGGGGCATCGGCGATATCGCGCATCAGCAAGGCTGCCCGCCGCTGATGACGACCTCTATCATGCAAGGCGTCTTCCTCCACCTGACGCAGGGGAGCTGGAGCAGGCAGGTTCTGCCATAGCGCCAGGCCGCCAGCCATCTACTTCACTGTGAGACAGGCGTGAGCATCCGCCCGGTGCGAGTGACCGGCGTGAGATGCTAGCGATGTTTGCTTCAAGCAGCGACGCTTCACCGCATGACGGAGAGCGCCCGGAATGCTGGCATAGCGGATGCGATGACCGCAGAGACGCGCGAATGGCGTAAGACCGCATGCTAGACAAAGTGGGAGGGCGCATATGCCTGGTTCATTTCGACTCTTCAAGATCGCTGGCATCAGCATTGAGGTGAATGTTAGCTGGCTGATCATCCTCGCGCTCCTCACCTCATCGCTGGCGCTCTCATTCTTTCCGCAGGCCGCTGGAGGCTATTCCGCGTGGACCTACTGGTCACTGGGGCTGGTGGCCGCGTTGGCGCTCTTCGCCTCCGTGCTGATCCATGAGTTGGCGCACTCACTGGTCGCGCGAGCGAAGGGCATGCCCGTGAAGAGCATCACGCTCTTCATCTTCGGCGGTGTCTCGGATATCGAGCGCGAACCCCAGACCCCTGGCGTTGAGTTCCAGATGGCGTTCGTTGGGCCACTCGCCAGCGCCATCATCGGCGGCGTGTGCGCTTGGCGCCTGGGCGCTCATTGGCGACGCAAGCCCACTCGCATCGGTGATGCTGTTCTATCTGGGCGCGGCGAATCTGCTACTGGCCGTCTTCAACATGGTTCCAGGCTTCCCGCTCGACGGTGGCCGCGTGCTGCGCTCCATCATCTGGAAGGCGACCGGCAGTCTGCAAACGGCGACACGCTGGGCTGTACGCGTCGGTCAGGGTGTCGCGCTGCTGATGATCATGGGGGGCGTTTGGCTCTTCTTCAGCGGTGACTACTTCAACGGGCTGTGGTTCGGCTTCATCGGGTGGTTCCTGCTCCAGGCCGCACAGGCGGAGAATACCCAGGTAGCGATGGAGGCGCTGTTCAGAGGCGTCACCGTGAGCCAGGTGATGAGTCCACCGCCCACGAACGCGCAGGGCGATGTTCCCGTTCAGCAGCTCGTGGACGCCTATGTGCTGCCGTATGGCATTCGCTCGATCCCGATCATGCGTGGCGATGTCCTCATCGGGCTGATGACGCTCGAAGACATTCGGCGCATCCCACGCGAGCGCTGGCCGTGGACGCCCGCAAGCGAGGCGATGACCCCGCTGGCCAGGCTCCAGATGGCGCGCGTTGACGAAGGGCTGAACGACGCGATGACGCGCATGGTCGCGCGCGATGTCAACCAGCTTCCCGTGGTGGATGAGACCGGGCGACTGGTGGGCGTCCTGAGCCGCGATGCGATTCTCCGCTACATCGAGGTGCGGCGTGGCCTGGGGCTGGATGAAGCGCGGCGAGAAGTCCAGCGCGGCGCGGCGCCCACGTGGCCACAAGCCAGCAGCGACGACCGCACGCCCGCGACCACCTGAGCGCGTATGCGCCGCCTCAGTGGAAGTCAGCCCAGGCGCGGGGGATGGCCCCTAGCTCACCCAGCGCGCGCTCGGCGGCCATGCGGGCGCGGCGCACGTAATCGCGTCCGGCGGCGCGCGCGACGAAGAGCCGGAGGGCGCGGTCGGGCGGTGGCGCCATCGGCGCGCTAACGGGCGGCGCCACGGGACGCGCTCCCTCAGCGCGCCCGCGCTCGATGGGGAGAATCGGCGGCAGGGCGCGCTGGCCCCGCGCGACCGTCAGGCTCAGCACGACGGCATGCGGCGGGAGCGCAGCCTCCGTCGCCACGCGCTCCTCGATGGCCAGACGCGAGCGCCAGTGCGCGAAGAGGTCGGAGAGCGCATCGGCTTCCTCTGGCGCCGTCGCTTCCCAGACAAGCAGATAGAGGCGATCCTGCGTCACATCGGCCACCAGCGCATCAGCCCCTGGCGCGTTCGCGCTCCGCAGCAGCCAGAGCGCATGCGCGTCGGTCGCGTCGAAGAATCCCGAGCCGATTTGCCGCGCCTGAGCCGCGAGGTCAACCGCCTTGCGCAGCATCCCCCGCATCGCGAGATTGCGCTCACCCTCACCGAGGAAGCGATAGACCCGTCCACGGTCGGCCAGCCAGCCGTGAGCCAGCGCCTCGCCGTCGGCGCTCAGCGCCACGGTCGGCGCGGCGTCTGGAGTCTCCGGCGTGATGAGGCGTAGCTCGCGGGCCAGCGCGCGGGGATCATACGAAGGGACGCCCAGCTCGGCGGCCTGGAGGAAGCGCGCCACGTTGTCGAGGTTGTCGTAGTCCAGCAGGCCATTCAGCAGTTGGCCGCGTCCCTCTGGCCCCGCGCCGAGGATCAGCGCCGCCACCTCATCCGCGTCGAGCCACGCCAGCAGCCGCGCTGCGGGGCCGCGCAACTCCGCCAGCGTCCGCCGCAGCAGCTCCACGCCGCGCTGCTCGTGATCCATCCCAAGCTGCTCGATCATCAGCGGCTCGGTCAGGTGCGAGAAGGGGCCATGCCCCAGGTCATGGGCAAGGGCAGCCGCCTGCAATGCGCGGTCACGCGGGCGCGCCTGCCGCGCCAGATAGTAGACGCCGAGGCTATGGGTCAGCCGTGAGGGAAACGGGCGCCGAAAGAGCAACTCACCGGGAGCGTCTGAGAGCGAGACATCCGCCAGCCGCGCGAAAGGCTCCAGGTCGAGCAGTGTCTGCGCCCAGCGCGAGATCGGAAGCGCGCCATAGAGCGCGTCCGCGCGCAGGCGATGCGCGCGCGCCAGCGAAGGCGAGAGATCGTCGAGCGCATCATCCTCTGCGCCAAAGGCCTCGTCCACATCCTCGTCAGCGTCCTGATCTTCGCGCTCGTCGCGCTCTTTCAGATCGTCCGGGTAATCCGGAGTCTCCGCCCTGAACTTCGCCTCCTCAGACGCCACGCGCGTTCCTTTCTCTCCGGCGCGCCAGAGGTGTTCGCGCCACACAATCCCCACACCACGCTCACTAGCACCATAGCAGAGCGCGCGCCCACACGGCAAGCGTAGGCGCCGAATGTGGGCCGGAAGCGCCACCCAGACGGAACCACGGCGGCATACCATACAATGAAGGATATGCGGCATCCATTGGCGGAACCGCGAGCGCGAAGGAGCAAGTCGCCATGACCCAGCCAGCCGACACGACCGCTGATCTCCCCAGCCTCGCGCTGACGTCCGACGCCTGGGCCACGCTCGACGCCGGGCTGGCGCGCGAGTGGCTCGTGTCGAATGGGCTGGGCGGCTACGCGATGGGCACGGTCGTGGGGGCCACGACGCGCTGCTACCATGCCTATCTCGTCGCCGCGCCACGCAGCCCACAGGAGCGCGTGGCGCTGGTCACGAAGATCGACGAGCAGGTGACGCTCGCCAACGGCGACCAGATCGCCCTCGGCGCCGATGAATACGCGGGCGGCGTCGTACAGCCCCAGGGCTATCAGCGCCTCAGCGGCTTCGCGCTGGAAGGGCTGATCCCCACCTTCCGCTTCGACCTCGGCGGCGGGCTGACACTGGAGAAGCGCGTGTGGATGGAGCATGGCGCCAACCTCACCTTTGCCCAGTACCGCCTCATCGCCACGCCCGACGCGCCAACCGCGCCCATCACCCTGCGGCTGCATGCCATTCCTCGTCAGCCGCGACCACCACGCCAGCCAGCAGGGGAATCCCGGACTGGCATTTCGCGGTCACGAGCGGGCCAGCCAGCGCCGTCGTCCGCGCGACGCCCACCGCCGACGCCTGCCGCCTGACGGCTGGGCCGCTGGCGCGCTTCGAGGCGCTGGGCGAGTGGTACTGGCATGTCGAGCATCGCGCCGAACGCGCGCGCGGCCTGGTGGATCAGGAGGATGTCTACCTCGCGGGCGCCTTCACCGTCAGCCTCACCCCCAGCGAGACCGCGACGCTCGCCCTCAGCGTAGACGACGCCACGGGCGCGCTGCCCTCCGGTGAGACGCTGGGCGGCGACGACCACGAGCAGGTGGTAGCACGCGCGCTGGCCCGCGAGCGACAACGCCAACGCGCGCTGCTGGCCCAGGCGGGCGCCCACAATCCCTTCATCCAGCGGCTGACGCTCGCCGCCGACCAGTTCATCGTCGCGCGGAACGCGGCGCCTGCCACGACGGCCCTGGCGGCGGGGAGTCCCGCCGTGACGGTCATCGCGGGGTACCCGTGGTTCACCGACTGGGGGCGCGACACCATGATCGCGCTGCCGGGGCTGACATTGGCCACCGGACGGCTGGCCGAGGCGCGCGGGCTGCTGCGCGGCTTCCTCGCCTACATGAGCCAGGGAATGATCCCCAACCGCTTCCCCGACAACGCCAGCGACACACCTGAATACAACGCCGTGGACGCGACGCTCTGGCTCTTCCATGCGCTCGACGCCTACCTCGCGGCCAGCAACGACTGGCCCCTGCTGGATGAAGTCTTCGACAAGCTGGATACCAGCGTCACCTGGCACATCCGCGGGACACGCTACGGCATCGGCGTGGATGCGGCGGATGGCTTACTGCGGGCGGGCGCGCCAGGCGTCCAGCTCACCTGGATGGACGCGAAGAACGGCGACTGGGTGGTGACGCCGCGCCGGGGCAAGCCCATCGAGATCAACGCGCTCTGGTATCGCGCGCTGCGGCTGATGGCCGTCTGGGCGCGACTCCTCGAGCGCGACGCGACCCCCTACACCGCGCTGGCGGAGGCGATTCAGGCCCACTTCGCCAGCGCCTTCTGGTATGCGGACGACGGCTACTTCTGCGATGTGGTGGATGTGGACGGCGTGACCGGGCAGCGCGACACCTCCCTGCGCCCGAACCAGGCGCTGGCGCTTGCTCTGGCGCCGGAACTGGTCAGCGCGGAGCAGGCGCGGTCGGCGCTGGCGGTGGTCGAGCGCGAGCTGCTGACGCCGCTGGGGCTGCGCACGCTCGCGCCCTCCGACCCCGCCTTCCGGGGCGTCTATGGCGGCGATCAGCGCACCCGCGACGCCGCCTATCACCAGGGAACCGCGTGGCCGTGGCTGCTCGGCGCCTATGCCGACGCCCGCGCGCAGGCCTTTCCGGAGGAGGATGCCCGGGCGATGCGCACGCGGCTGCTGGCTCCGCTCAGGGCAAATCTGCGCGAGGCGGGCATCGGCTCGATCAGCGAGATCGCCTGGGGCGCGGCGCCCTTCACGCCGGACGGCTGTCCCGCGCAGGCCTGGAGCGTCGCCGAGGCGCTACGGCTGGCGCATCTCTGCGGGTGAGCCTTTGCTAGCAAGCTGGCGAGTAAACTCGCGCCTGGAGGGCCTGCGGGCCGCGAAGCCCGCCGACGCGGGCTGGGTCTTGGCGGGCATGGCAGTGGAACGCCCTCCAGGCGCGGGTGAGCCGCCCGCCGCGCTAGTTGTGGCTGTCCGGCTGGTCTGGCTCGTCGCTCAGCCCCAGACTATGGCGGTACTGCTGGGGGGTCTGGCCGAAGCCGAAGCCCTCGTTGTAGACACGCTGACGCACGAGCCGCCGCAAGAAGAGCAGACGGCGCGTGGTCTCATCGAGGTCGTCCATCAGGTCGAAGATGTCAGAGGAATCGGGCAGGTTGCTGAGGCGCTGGAGGTTGGCCGAGAGCGGTTCGCTGATCACGGGCTGGCTCGGCTCGCGCGCTGGCTCGCGGCTCGACACGGGGATGGTCGTCGGCGCGGGCGCGGGGACGGGCGTCTCGCCCAGCGTGGGCAGTGTCTGCGTGGGCTGCTCGTCCAGCAGCTCCATCTGCGGCGAGAGACGGCGCAGCGGGATGGTGGTCGGCGATTCGTAGCTGGTCGGCTCCAGTGTGAAGGCGTCGTAGGTTGGCCCCAGCCCGAAGGCCTTGAGCTGATCGCGGGGATAGAAGAGTTGTCGGCGGGTGAACTCTGGCTCGTAGGGCGGCATGACGCCCGCGAAGGGGAGATCGCTCGTTTCCGTCACGTCGGCTTCGTCATCGAGCAGGGACGCGGAGAAGCGCGTCCGAACCCATGCGATGAATCTTCGGAACCACATAGTGCGCTCTCCTGCTACACTGCAAGAACCCACCCCGACCGCTGAGTAGAAGCGTCCCGAACCCCTTCGCCAGACCCTCAGCATCGTCCCTGATGTGAGCGTTCCGCGCGCATGTATCATTTGTCCTTCCGATGGTAGCATACGCCTTCAGCGCACGTCAAACGCCGCGCCGAGAAGGCCGCCAGGCGCGCATCCCTGCCCCAGGCGGGAGATTTACGGCTCCGGCGCGTCTTTCGCGCCACTCGCGCGGCTGCTCGCATGGCCATTACTGAGCCGCAGCGCGCCAAAAATCGCCAGCGCGACGATGACCGCGCCAATCGCCAGCCCCAGCGTCAGCAGATTCGTCACGCCATCCCACGTCACCACCTGCCCAAAGAAGCTGACCCCCAGCGCGACCACGACGATGTTGATGAGCTTCGACTTGAGGTCGTCGAGCGAGGTAATGGTCAGCCAGGCGGGCATCGGCACAGGGGCGATGAACAGCTCGAAGAGGCCCAGCGCAATGATATAGAGCGCGACAGCGAGCAGGATCAGGTCGGCCAGCTCGATGCTCTCGACCACCAGTCAGCTTGACCACCTTGATGGAGGTGAACGCGGCTGGCGCTTCGGAGATCACCACGACGCCGCGCCCGACCACCACGACGAGCAGCGTCAGCGCCAGCGCCAGGCTAGCGATAATCCCCAGGAGGATGCCATAGCGCGCCAGTGTCAATACGCGCCCAATGCGCTCCATGCGCCCGCTCCCTTCATGCGCGCAGTCTCCAGCCACCTATCTCTACAGACGCGGAGGCATGGCGCGTGGCTACGCGCACGCGCGACAGTGCCATCGCCCGCTCGCCGTTGACACGCGCACAAGACGCGCGTACCATGACTCGTACCAGCGCCCGGTCGTTTTCCCTGTTTCACTCTGAATCATGCCGTATCTGAAGTGTAAGTGAGTGAGGTCAGCATGGCAGATTACACATCCCCAGCCAACGCGCGTATGACGCAGAGAGCGTCGAAAAGCGATCTGGTCAAGCGATCATTGAGACGTGAAGAGCGTGTACGCCGGTTGCTGGTTCATTCTGATCATCTTTTTTCTGACGCTTGGCACATTCGTCTCAGCCTATTTCTTCCGTGACTACGCCAATACCCTTGATGGCGCCGCCGTCTCCTTCCTCACCTCGCTCATCTTCACGCTGTTCTATGTCATCATCGTCGAAGCGGCGATGTCCGACGCGCAAAAGGAAGTGCTGGACGACGAGAAAGAGCCAGGTAGTCGAGGACGGTGAAGGCACGAGATCGATCTCATCCACTCCAGAGTCGACTCAACCCACTCATCGGCGACACGCCCATCGAACTGGCTGCCGCACTGGAAGCAGCTCCTTCCTATCGGCTACTTTCCACCTACGAGCGAGTCCAACCCAGAGTTTGTGCGACGCCTAGAGGAAATCTGACAGAGTGCCGAAGTTATATCTTTCGCGGTGGTTCGCGCAGAACTTGCGCGAAATTCCTGGCGAAACGCGGCGGATAGCAAGCTCCAGTGCCGCATCCTCATTCTTGATCCACGCGAAAGCACCGGCCATTCAGGTGCATGCGGAAGGATCGCGCTCTGGGCGCATCGCACAGATCCTATCCCCGGCGCGGGGATGACCGTGCAAGAGGCCGAGTCAACAGATCCGCGATGAGATTCGCAGGGCTATCGTAGATCTCTACGCGCTCAAGAGTCCCTTTACTATCCAAGTTCGCACGTGTGCGGACAACCTCTTCTACCGTTCAGAGATTTTTGACAACGAGGCGCTTCGTCTCGTTCTACACAAGGGATCGAGAGACACGAAATGCCACCGACATATGTCTACAAGACCGGCACATTCTACTATGAAGCCTTCCTGACAGACTTTATCCAGAGCTGGCAGCACCCGATCGACCAGTTCGAGATCACCCAAGCGCAGCACTGACGTGGACCGCGACGCGGCCCTGGCGAAGCTGGGCCTGCTGGCGTAGGGGAAGTCGCGTGGCGCAGGCTCAGAACGTGCCCTTCTCGATGAGATGCGCGAGGAGCCTGCGGTTGGATTCCATGACGAGCGTGAGCGCTTCAGCGGGCGCCACCCAGCGTGTCCGCTGAATCTCGCCATCGGCGGGAACATGTAGCTCGCTCGTCGGGACGTGGCACACGAAATTGAGAAAGACCAGATGGGCGATGCGCTCATATGCCGCGGGCTTGATAGACTCATCGTAGCCGACGAACGTGGCGCCATTGGCTTCGATGCCGATTTCTTCGCGCAACTCGCGGCGCAAGGCATGCTCGATAGGTTCACCGGCCATGACATGTCCGCCCACAAAACAGGTAAAGCCGTTATCCCATTTGCGCTGCTGGACGATGAGCACCTGGCCCACTGGGTTGACGACAATAGCGCCAACGACCAGCTCTGGCTGGCCTACGCCATGATCGGACGGATGGTTATCGTTCGATGGCATGCTGCACTCCTGCGGCCAATAATTTTAGATGACTGGATAAACCCGCTCCACTTCGGGGGAAAGCGATCAGGTACATTAGCATGATACACCAGAAGCATAGCGTATAGAGTCAATGCGTGCGGTTCCTGCCACGATGCGACGTGGAGGGGCATTGGAACTGCGCGGTGTGCTAGTATGCCCACACGATCAGGATAGTCACTCGCGCCTGAAGGAGGCCGTATGACACGCTCAGCTCGCTGCGGCCTCGTGCAACTCTACAGCGACTTGCAGCCAACGAACGCGGAGCCGTTGGCGATCGAGGCGCTGGCGGGGGCGGTCGCGCGGCGGCTGCCGGGGAGCGCGCTCGACCTGCTGACCTTCGGTGTCCACCACACAGCCGACGAGCGCGCGCGCGTCATCGAACGCCTGACCACAGACGCCTACGATGTCGTCGGCCTCTCATGTCCGCAAGGCACACTGGACGATGCGCTACTGCTCCTCGACGCGCTCTACCAGCAGGCCAGGCCGCCGCTGGTCGTCCTCGGCCACGCGCTCCCCACGGCGCTGCCCGACTTCTTTCTGGAGCGCTTCCCCCGCGTCCTCATCGTGCGTGGTTGGGGCGAGGACGCGCTAGTCGCCCTCTGTCGCGAGGCGACGCGCGAGACGCCAGACCTCTCGCTGATTCCCAGCCTCACGTACCGTGACGCGGCAGGGCGTCCGCCACGACAACCCGCTGCGCACATCGCTGGTCGGCGTCCCACGGCGCCTCGACCCCGCCAGCTATTTCAGCCGCATCGAGTCGAGCCGGGGCTGCCACTACGACATCTGCACCTTCTGCACGCGCTTCCCCCGCCTGAAACACTCGGCGGCCTGGAAGCGCCTCCGCGTGGCGCAGGTGGTCGCCCAGGCGCGCGAGCTTGCGGCGGCGCACGCGGCCGCGTTCACCTTCACCGACGAGGATTTCATCGGCGACGATCCGGCGGGCGCGCTGGCCATCGCCGAGGCGCTGCGCGAGATTCCAGGCCTCGACTTCACGATCTCGATACGGGTGGATAGCGTCATTGATCGCGGCGCAGGTGGCGCCATTAGCGCGGATCACGCGACGCTCTTCACGGCGCTGCGGGCGGCGGGTCTCTCGATGGTCTTCATGGGCGCCGAATCCTTCTCGGCCTCGCAGCTACGGCGCTACGGCAAGGGCGTCACGCCGGAGGACAACATCGCGGCGATACGGGCGCTGGAAGCCTACGACATCGACATCGAGCTGGGCCTCATCATGTTCGATCCGCTGGTGACGCTGACGGAGCTACGCGAGAATGTGGATGCGCTGCTGCGCACCGGCTACTACCGCTACGTCGGCTATCCCTTCAGCTTCATGCGCGCCCAGGTCAACACGCCGTACGCCACGCTGCTGAAGAATCGCGGCCTGCTGGGCGAGCTAAATCCCAATCTGGCGGCCTATGACGCGCGCTATGCGTCGTCGCACGTCGCGCAGATCGCCGCGCGCTGCCGGAGCTTCTACCTCACCCTGAACAGCTTCTACGCCGCCCTGCGCAACGTGCAGCGGAGCAGCCCGGCGGCGGCCCGCGCCTATCGGAGCGCGCTCGACGAGGTACGGCTCATTCAGGTGGAGTATCTGGCCGCGCTCCTGCGCCAGTCAGAAGACGAAATCGCGCGTGGGCTGCCCACCCTGGCGCCCTGGACCGCGCGCCTCGACCGCTGCCGCGCGGAGGTCGCCGCGCTCATCAGCGCCAACGAGCGCCGCTCCCCCGCCGAGGAAATCCTGCTCGCGACGCGAATGGACGTGGCTGAGAAGGCAGGGTAGGGGGAGCCGCTCATGTCCTCTGGCAAAATGCACGACGGCGAGCTGGAGATCGACGCGGCGCTCGTGCGTCGGCTGCTCGCGGCGCAATTCCCGCAATGGGCCGACCTGCCCATCGAGCGGGTGCGCGTCCGCGGGGACAGACAACGCGATCTACCGGCTGGGCGATGACCTGGCCGTGCGACTCCCGCGCATCTCCTGGGCGACCGATCAGGTGGATCTGGAGAGCGCGTGGCTGCCGCGCCTGGCCCCGCACCTGCCGCTGGCCCTCCCTGTCCCGCTCGCGAAGGGGAGCACCAGGCGAAGGCTATCCCTGGCAGTGGTCGGTCTGTCGCTGGCTCGAAGGCGAGAACGCGACCATAGACCAGCCTCGCCGACCCAGCGCAGGCGGCGCGAGACCTGGCGCAGCTTCATTCTCGCCCTGCGGCGGATCGACCCCAGCTGGCGGCCCACGCCCCGACCCCGGCAATCGTGGCGCGCCGCTGGCCACCCGCGACGCCGAGACCCGCGAGGCCATCGTGTCCCTGCGCGGGCTGTATGACACCGGCGAGCTGACCGCCGCGTGGGAAGCGTCGCTCAACGCGCCGGTGTGGGATGGCCCGCCGCTCTGGCTTCACGGCGACCTGCAATCTGGCAACCTGCTGGCCCATCAGGGGCGGCTCAGCGCCGTGATTGACTTCGGCGCGCTCGGCGTAGGCGATCCCGCGTGCGACCATCAGGCCGCCTGGAACCTCTTCTCGGCGGGGCCACGCGCAGCCTTCCGCGCGGCGCTACGCGACGATGACGCGACCTGGTCGCGCGGGCGCGGCTGGGCGCTTTCCGTGGCGCTGATCGCGCTCCCCTACTACCTCCACACCAACCCCGACATCATCGCGCGCTCCCGCTACACCATCGCCGAAGTCCTCGCGGATGTTCGGTGCGGCGCGTGATGTAGCCCATCTGGGAATGCGCCGCCGCACGTGGGAGGTGAACCCACATGGCCATTGCCAGTTCGCACGCGGAGACGCGCATGATCGGCTCGAAGCAAGCGTGATGCGAGATCGGTGACAGTTCTCGCATCGCCGCCTGCTTGGCTAACTCAATCTGCTAAATTTCCGGTTGTAACTGCGCCCGCACGCTCGTAATTCACGCTAATGATGCCAGTCGAGGAGACTTGGCTCTCCGTCACCTTGAACGCCGCTGGGATGACGCCATCGGCAAACAACCGTTTGCCACTGCCCAATGTCAGCGGATAGATCTTGAGCCAGAACTCATCGACCAGGTCATGCTTCATGAGCGTCTGAACGAGATTCGCGCTGCCGTACACATGCAAATTCGGCCCTGGCTGCCGCTTGAGGTCGCTGACTTTTTCCGCAATGTCTCCGCTTAAAAACACGGAGGGCTGCCATTCGTGAGACGTCATGGTATTCGAGGCGACGTACTTCGCCGCTGGATTGACACCCGGCCATACGTCCGCATGGCGTGGCCAGTACGATGCCCAAATCTCAAAGGTTTTGCGCCCTAACAACAGGTCAAACGGCGTATTCATCTGCTTATTCATGACTGCTTCAATGACATCGTCAGAATAGGGAGCCACCCACCCGCCATACGCAAAGCCACCACTGGTATCTTCCGCTGGCCCGCCTCCGGCTTGTATGACACCATCAAGGGTGACGAATTCAAGGACAATGACTTTTCTCATGACCGAGTTCCTCCAACATGTGGCGACCTCTCAAGAGGCTGTGATACGACGATGCGCCTTTTGGCGCGCCCAGCGGCGCGCATCGTTTGCATTCTGTGGCTCATCCCTCAAAACGGGAACGATAAAATAGATCGCAAGCAAGCGAAGTTGAGCCCAGGATGGAGTCTCACCCCAGTATTCCATTGCAAAACACGCGCTGAGGTCAATTTTGGGGTTGGGGCAAACTGCTTGGCGCCCGTCTGATCCCATGCTACAAACCGGAAAACAATAGCCCCCACCGTTATGGGTGGAGGCTTATGGTAGCGCATACGGGATTCGAACCCGTGATCTCCGCCTTGAGAGGGCGATGTCCTAGGCCGCTAGACGAATGCGCCAGGGTGCGGCGCGCTTTCACGCCCGCGAAGGATATTCTACGCGATGCGCCGCCGCCTCGTCAAGCCTGGGAACACCTTTCGGCTGCTCCGCAGAGGGGCCGCCCGCAGCCCCGCGCGCATCAACTACGCTTCAGGCTGGCGGGGTCGAGCGCCGGGTCAGCCAGCCGTGAGCGATCTTCTGGCGCCACCGTCCCCGCCTCGATCAGCTCGCGCCAGTCGTCCATCTGCGCGTCGTCGTTCACCATCAGCGCCGCGCGAATCGCCCCGTCGCGGATGTAGACCGCTGTGAAGGCGTTCTGCGCCGGGTCGCCCCGGAGCACGACCTCGGCGTCGGGCGCGGGATAGCCCAGCAGGTTGAGCGAGAGATCGAACTGGTCGGAGAAGAAGTACGGCACATGCCGATAGTGCTCGTCGGAGCCGGTCATATTCGCCGCCGCCGTCTTCCCGCTGGCAATGGCGTTGTCCCAATGCTCGAAGTGGAAGCGCCCCATCACCGGATCCACGTATGCCGCCACATCGCCCGCCGCGAAGACGCCATCCGCCGAGGCGCGCAGATGGTCGTCCACCATCACGCCGTGGCGTGGGTCCACATTCAGGCCAGCCTCCGCCGCCAGATCGGTGTTGAGCGTCACGCCCACGCCGACGAGCGCGATATCCGCTGGCAGCGTCAGCATGGAGCCAGCATGCTCGAAGGGCGCG
The DNA here is from genome assembly GCA_963840335.1 of uncultured Chloroflexia bacterium. Classification (GTDB taxonomy): domain Bacteria; phylum Chloroflexota; class Ktedonobacteria; order Ktedonobacterales; family JADMIN01; genus JAKAIY01. The sequence goes on along the minus strand of CAWIYP010000036.1, from coordinate 67,950 downwards.
ATCCGCACGGCGCTCAGCCGCCCATCTGGCCCCGCGACGAACTCTGCGGGCGCGTGGCCCAGGTGGAAGGTTGCCCCGCGCGCAGTGTACTGGCCCTGGAGGTAGTCGGAGAGATCAGGCGTCAGCATCCCTGGCCAGACGCGCTCGACCGGATCAACAATCGCCACCTGCGCGCCGCGCGCGAGCGCGTTGCTCGCGCCTTCCAGCCCGATGAAGCCGGAGCCGATGACGACCACGTTGCGACCGGGCGTTTTTAGCGCCTCGCGCATCGCCGTCGCGTCGTCAATCGTGCGCAGGGAGAAGACGCCGGGTAGCCGCGCGCCGGGGATGGTGAGCGCATTGGGGCGGGCGCCCGTGGCGAGCAGCGCCTGGCGATAGTCCACCGTCGCGCCGTCGCTCAGCATCGCGCGCCGGGCGTCCGTATCGAGGCGGGTGACGGCCACGCCCGTGCGCAGCCCTACGCGCTTCTCCTCATACCAGGGGAGCAGGTGCGCGTAGACCCCGCCCTTGCCATAGATCCCTTCCAGGCCAATGTCGCCGCGCAGATATTCCTTGGAGAGCGGCGGGCGATGGTAGGGCGCGTGCGCCTCCGCCGCGACGATCAGGATGCTGCCGTTCGCGTCGCGCTTGCGGATCTCGTTGGCCGCCGTCACCGCCGCCAATCCTCCGCCAATGAGCAGATAGTCTACCGCGCTGTGAGTGTCCACTGTTGTCATAGGTCACCCCTCACGCTGATGTGCGCGCAGTCCTGTCGCGCGCCACTTGCGCCTACTGCGGCGTGGTCTCTTTCTCTGGCGCTGGTGGCAGCGCGGCGGGAGTTTCCGCATCCTTCTCGCGGAAGGCCTTCTGGAATTCCCGGATGGTTTGCCCAGCGGATGAGCCAATCTCGGGCAGTCGCTTGGCGCCGAAGAAGAGCAGCGCGATCAGGAGCAGCGGGATCAAGTATTCTGGACGGAACATGGGGCCTCTCCTTTCGGGAGTGCGGCGGAGACGGGAGCATCTCGCGCCATTCCCCTGGAGTATACGACTCCCACGCACACGCGACAATGCCCGCGCCACATCGTCCAGGGCGCGTGCGGCAAGCGCCGCTAACGATTACCGTCGCTGGTGGGCGCGAGCGAGGGCGGCGGACTGGCTCGCGCTCGCGACCTGGGCAGCGTAGATGCCGTGGTATTCCGGCGGCAGCAGCGCGGCGATGTGCGTCATGATCTCGTCAATGCCGCGCTCCAGGTCATCCTTCGTGTGGCGCGCGCCGCTCTTGCTGAGTATGAAGGGCGCGCCGTAGCGCACTGTCACCGTCGGACGCCGGATGATGATATGCCCCTTGCGCAGCACGGCGGCGCTGTTGATGATCGCCACCGGCACGACCGGCGTATTGGCGCGCAGGGCGATCAGCGCGACGCCCGGCAGCCCGCGAATCAGCGCGCCACCGGTGCGATGCCCCTCGGGGAAGATGGCCACCATCTCGCCCTCGGTCAGCAGCTTGTTCGCGATGCGCAGCGACTCGCGGTCACTCTCGCCCCGCCGTACCGGAAAGTTGCCCGTCATCCCGATGAACCAGCCAATGATCGGTACATGGAAGAGTTCCGCCTTGGCCATGTAGTGCGTCGTCCGCTTGATGGGATACGCGACCAGCGGGATGTCGATCCACGCGACATGGTTCGAGGCGAGCATGGCCGCTCCAGTGGCGGGGATATTCTCTAGCCCTTCGACGCGCAGTTTGAAGAGCAGCGGGAAGATCAGGCTGGCCAGTGTGCGCACGAACTCGTAGACCAACGGATACGACTTGCCCCGCCAGTGATTCTCGCGCGGCGCTTTCACCGCTGGCGCGATATAGGCGCCCTCACGCGACGCGCCACGTGGCCGCCGCTCCTCCGCTGGCGCCTCAGCCGCCACGGCCTCCGTGGCCACGGGCGCGGGCGCGGCGGGGACTGCGCGGCGGGCCAGCGCCTCGGCCAGCAGCGCGCAGACACGCTCGACGACAACATCGCGCTGGCCATCGCGGTTCTCGATCTCGATGGCATCTGGCGCGATGCTCATCTGGCCAGCGTCCTTCAGGTCGCGCGCCTCGATGTCGGCCAGCACCTGCGCGGGGGCGGGGGCGCCATCGCCGAGCGCCGCGACGAGGTCGGCGTGGCGGCGGTGGGCGCGCTCCTCCGCTGGCGCTGTCAGCGCGATCTTGAGCGTGGCGTCGGGCAAAACCACCTTGCCGATGTCGCGCCCGACCATGACGACACTGTGCTCATTGGCCATCGCCCGCATGCGCGCGATCAGGGCGACGCGCACGGCAGGGATGCGCGCGACGGTGGAGACGGCGCGGGTAACGTCGAGGCTGTGCAGGTCGGGGGCCAGATCGGTGGCGCCATCGCCCGCGAAGACGCTGTATTGCTGGCCCGCCGTGATGGGATGTGTGATACGGATGGGCGCCGCTTCGATGAGCGCCAGCAGCGCGGCCTCGTCGTCCAGCGTGACGTTGCGGCGCAACGCCAGCAGAGTCAGCGCGCGATAGAAGGCGCCGCTATCAATGTAGAGATAGCCGAGGCGCCGCGCCACCAGTTCGCCGATGGTGCTCTTGCCCACACCCGCCGCGCCATCAATGGCGATCTGCGCTGAGGCTGCGCCGCCGCCCACATCACCCATAGCCTGCCATCACTCTCCCGCTATCCCGCCCCGGATTCTTCGCCCCAGAGCCATGCGTTGCGGCCCGCGCGAAGCTGGTGGAGCCGCCTCATCTGGCGCATTATAGCATGGCGCATCCGTCTCGTTGCATAGCCAGATGCGGGCCGCGCGAGGGTCGCTGAGCGACATCATCGCCCAATCGCTTGCGCGTTGACACAAGCGGTCCGCTCCTTTATGCTAGCATGGCGTATCTCATGGAAATTGCGTAGAAGCGCGGCGCGCACGAGCCTACGAGCCAGTCGCTGGAGCGTTACGAGGCAACGACGCTGAAAGGTGAGCGTGGATGCGAGCGGGAAGACGGAGCGGGCGAACAGGCTGGCTGCGGCTGGGAACCTCGGTCATGCTGCTAGGCGCGTTCACGCTTGCGCTCGTCTCAGGCGCGCTGCTGGGCGCCCAGCAGGCTGACGCGGCGCGTGCGACATACGCTGGAATCAGCCTGCGCGCCCTGACCAGCACGAATACGCCTACCGCGACAGATACGCCGACTGATACACCGGCGCCTACCGCGACAGATACGCCAACCGCGACACCCACCGACACGCCAGCCGCGACCGCGACCGACACCCCCATCGCGACTGATACGCCCACGCTGACGCCGACCAGCACGCCCACGCCTATCCCGATCGCGACGCCACAGGCGACGCCACCGCCACCCACGACCAACCTGCGCGTGCTCAACATCGGCTCCGCGGAGTCATTGACTGGCCAGCAATCCGCTGGGAACTGGTGCGGTATCGCGACCGTCACATTTATCGCGAACTACCTCAAAGACTACACGACACAGCCGCAGGTCTCTGGCCTGATCTCCGACCCTTCCAGCACCAGCGAGTGGGGTGCGCCCACGCCACACTATAGCTCCTCCCTTGTCGGATGGATACCAGGTGTCACCGCCGACATCGCGCGCGACTTTGGCACTGACCCGCGCTCGCTCGCCGAGGGACTGACGCTGGCGACAGGCTGGCAATACCACGCCAAGGTCGATACTGCGGGCGCATGGGACGCGACCGTCCATATCGTCGCCGATCTCATCCATACGCAGCAGCCGATCAGCGTCTTCGTGGATCATGGGCAGCACTCGGTCATCGTCTATGGGGTCGTGACCAAGAATAACCTCGACCCGATCAAGTATCCCAGCGCTATCACGGACATCTGGGTTTGGGATCCCGGCACAAGCAGCTCCAATTCGAACATCCAGTCCTCCCCGCGTATGGAGGTGCCGATCAACACCTGGCTCTACGGCATCCTTCCGAGCGGCTCGGACTACTTCAAATATCCCTACGCCGCGAATATCTACAATCATGTGCCGCTCGACCCTGACCCCGCTGTTGGGCCATACACCTTCGAGGCAGTAAAGTACAACCACCTCTGGATTGGGCACTATGTGTGGGTTTCGTCGTGGGGTGGGGTGGGCCTCAATTCCGACTGGGCGACCAACCAGTATGGCGCGCTGATTCGCGGGCTGTCAGATAGCGGCTTCCCGGCGACACCCGTGGGCTACACTGGGCCATCCGTGCCGATGCCGAACAACATCCCGCCGCCGCCACCGCCCGTGCAGACCTTCAGCTACAAGCCGCTGCCAAAGCCACAACCGAAAGTCGTGCCGAGCCGACGCCAAAGCCGACGCCGAAGCCAACGCCAGCCGACGGCGACGCTGACGCCGCTGCCAACGTTGACACCGCTGCCGCCGCCCACACCAACGCTGACGAACGACTCCGCGCGGGCCGCTCCAGGCGATCTGCGATCCGTCGTTCTGCTCGCTCGGCGCGCTGCCACCCGGCTGGCTGCTCGCGCTGGCCGCGCTACTGCTCGTCGGGGCGCTGCTCTTCAGCATCGCGCTGATGCCGCCGCGCCGCTCGCGCCTGGCCGCCGCCACAGCCGTAGCCACCGATGAGGAGACGCCCACGGCAGTGATGCCCGCCGAGCAGACGCTCGCTGAGGAGGCCCCCGCGCCCGTGGCCGAAGCGCCCGCTGAGGAGGCTCCGCGCCCCGCCGCCGGCCCGATCATCGTGCCCGTGCTGGAGGCCGATGTCGTTCCGCCATCCGCTGAGAGGCGCCACCGGAGGAGTAACGCGCAACATCAATATTGACTTGACATACGCGGCTTGCTCCTCTATGCTAGCGAGGCGTGTTTCGCGATAATCGCGTGTGAATAGAACCGCATACATACGCGCGCAGGCGCAATGGAGGAATGGTGAAGTGCGGCGGGGGACGCCGCTGAAGGGTGAGCGTGGATGCGAACGGGATCGTGGCGGAATTGGATGAGATGGACGCGGCGGGGAACGAGCGTCACGCTGCTGTGCGCGTTCCTGCTGGCGCTCGTCTCTGGCGCATTGCTCAGCGCGCAGCCTGTGAACGCGGCGGGGGCGAGCTTCTACGGGGTCAATCTGCGCGGTCTGACCAGCACGGATACGCCTACCGCTACGGCGACGGACACCCCCACCAGCACGCCGACCGATACGCCGACCGCGACCAGTACGCCGACTGACACCACCGACCCCAACCGATACGCCAGACCACGACCAATACGCCTGACCGCAACCGATACGCCCACCGATACGCCTGTCCCAGCCAACACGCCGACCAATACGCCCGTCGTGGCGCCGACACCAACGCCTATTCCGATTCAGCCTGCGAAGCCGACGCGCTCGCTGCCCAAGACCAGCTATCGGCTGCTCTACATCGCACGAGCGGAGAGCCTGACCGGGCAGCAGAAGTGGAGCAACTGGTGTGGTGTCGCGACGGTCGCGCTGATCGCGAATTACCTGCATCCCGGCGGCCAGACGTTCTCGCAGTATCAGGTCGCGCGCATGCTCAGCGCTTCCTCCAGTATGAGCGAGTGGGGCGAGCCAAAGCCGGAATATCTCCGTGGGCTGGGGACACGCCCAGGCGTGACCGCCGACATCTCGTATGACTTTGGCACTGATCCGCGCTCGCTCGCCGAGGGACTGACGCTCGCGACGGGCTGGCAATACCACGTCAAGGTGGATACCTCCAGCGCGCTGAACGCGACATACCAGATGGTCGCTGACCTGATCCGCACGCAGCAGCCGATCAGCGTCTTTGTGGATCACGGGGAACACTCGGTCGTGGTCTACGGGGTCAAGTCCAAGTACGATCCGGTGCGGTATCCCAGCAGCATCGAGGATCTCTATGTCTGGGATCCCGGCGCGGGGACGCGGGCCGCCATCCAGCCCTACCCGCGCATGGAGGTGCCGATCAGGACATGGCTCTATGGCCTCATTTCCGGGACTGGAGCCGACTACTTCAAGTATTCCTACGCCGCGAATACCCTGCTGGGAGTTCCGCTCGACCCTGACCCATTCGTGGGGCCGTACAAGTTCTACCCATCGCTCTACAATCACCTGTGGATTGGGCATTTCGTCTGGATCACTGGACGGAGTGGTGAAGGCGTCAACGCCGACTGGGAGCTCAACCAGTATGGCTCGCTGATTCGCGGGCTGCCTTACAGCGGCTATCCAGTGATACCCGCGGGCTATACGCACCCGACGGCGCCGATGCCGATCAACATCCCGCCGCCACAGCCGCTGGTGCAGGCCTTCTACTTTGGGCCACTGCCTGGGGCGCTGCCAGATCCTTCAGCGCATACCACATCCAATCAGTCAGCAAACCTGTTCTGCGTCTCCACCTTCTGCGTGAAGCGCGCGTGGACCTCGAGTTGGGCGCTCGCGCTGGTCGCGCTGCTCTTCGTCGTGGCGCTGCTGGTCAGCGGCGCGCTGTTGCGACCACGCCGCATGCGCCTGGCCACCGCCGCCGTGGCCGCTGGGCCGCCCACGCAGGCGATGGGCGCCATGCAGGCTACGCGGACGGCGGACGTTGCGGCGCCGCTACCAGGCCCGATCATCGTGCCCACGCTGGAGGCCGACGCCAGCGCACAGCCGCCCGCCGATGCGGCGCCGACGGAGGGGTAGGGTGCGGGGGAGGGGCAGCATCTGCCCTTGCCCGCCCTACACCTCCGCGCCGTCGAGGCTGGGCGCCACGCCCTCGGCCACCGCCACGAAGCCGCTGCCGGGGATGTAGTCGGCGCTCTGGTGGCGGAAGTAGGTGTTGTAGCGCTGGGCGTAACGGCCACCGCGAGCCAGCTATAAAGCACTGATGTGATGTATCATGTGTGAGATGGCAGAGAGCTAATACAAGCAATTGGCGATCATGCTTGCTAAAGAGCGCTCGCTAGTGGGAATGATTTATGGATGCCGTCGACAGAGAACCTTTAGATCAGCCAGTCCAGTTTGAAGAATTCATGACGCATGTCGCTGCCATCTTTGATGAAGTCGCCGCAGGTAAACAGATTGTGGTGCAACGCGACGGTCAACTCGTGCGTCTCTCGTCGGCGCGTCGGCGTGGCAAACGGTCAGTTCGCCGTTTCTCAGCGAATGACCCGCTGTGGGATATTGTCGGAGCCGGGCGCTCGCACGGCCCAACGGATGTATCGGCCAGGAAACACGCTTATCTGGCGGACGCCGCCGCAGACCCGCACATACCTGACCGCTCATGAGTAATCGGGTCTTCGTAGATAGCTCTGCCTTCTACGCGCTTACTGACGCGCGCGATGATAACCACGCCTTCGCGGCTGCCACGGCGCAGCGCCTCGCGCGTGAAGGCAGTCAGTTGTACACGACCAACTTCGTCGTCGCCGAGACCCACGCATTGCTCTTGAACCGGCTTGACCGTGACATCGCGCAGCGTGCGCTTGATCGAATTTATGCCAGTTCTATGCGCATTGTGCGCGCGACTGAACGCGATGAGACACGCGCCCGTGAAATCATACGCCAGGGCTACGACAAAGAATTTTCGCTCGTTGATTCGATTAGCTTCGCAGTGATGGAACGGCTCCATATTCGACAAACCTGGACGTATGACCATCACTTTCGCCAGTACGGTTTTCTTCAGGAGCCATAACCCACATCTCCCCACGCCTTTACCCCTACACCTCCGCGCCGTCGAGGCTGGACGCCATGCCCTCGGCCACCGCCACGAAGCCGCTGCCGGGGACGTAGTCGGCGCTCTGGTGGCGGAAGTAGGTGTTGTAGAGCTGGGCGTAGCGACCGCCGCGCGCCAGTAGCTCGTCGTGCGCGCCCTCCTCCACGATGCGCCCGTGGTCCAGCACGAGGATGCGGTCGGCGCGCTTCACCGTCGAGAGGCGATGCGCGATCACCAGCGCCGTGCGGTCGGCCAGCGCCTCGTCCAGTCCCTCCTGAATCTGCGCCTCGGTCAGCGGATCCACGCTGGCCGTCGCCTCGTCCAGCACCAGGATGGCTGGGCGCTGGAGCATCAGCCGGGCGAGGGCCACGAGTTGTCGCTGCCCCAGCGAGAGGCCGCGCCCCAGCTCACCTACCTCCGTCTCCAGGCCATTGGGCAGCGCGTCCAGCCAGTCGCCGCCGCCCACGCGCCGCGCCGCCTCCTCCACCTCCGCCGCGCTCGCCTCTGGCCGCACATAGCGGATATTCGCCGCCACCGTGCCATTGAAGAGAAACGGCAGTTGCGGCACGATCCCCAGATGGCGACGATACTGGATGAGATCGAGCGAGCGGATGTCGCGCCCATCGATCAGGATGCGTCCCGCCTGGAACTCGTAGAAGCGCGCCACCAGCTTGCCCAGCGTGGACTTGCCCGCGCCCGTATGCCCCACCAGCGCCACCGTCTGCCCCGCCGGGATGCGCAGCGAGAAGTCCGTCAGCACCGGCTCATTCGGCGTATAGGCGAAGTTGACGCGCTCGAAGGTGATCTCGCCGCGCACCGCCGGAACCGCCTCCGCGCCAGTCTGTTGCACACGCGGCGTCGCGTCCACCAGCGCGAAGACCCGCTCCGCCGAGCCTAACCCCTGCTGAAATTGGCTCCAGAAGCTCGCGATGCTCGTCAGCGGGATGGTGAACAGTTCAATCGCCTGGACGAAGAGATACCACGAGCCAGCGCTGACCTGATGGCTCGCCACCTGCGCGCCGCCGAAGTAGATGATCGCCACCGTGCCCAGCCCCGTGATCGTGTTGAGCAGCGGGAAGATTGCGCTGAAGGTCAGGCCCTGGCGCAGGTTCACCGGCATATGACCGCTGGTTCACCGTCGCGAACTCGCCGTAGATCGCGCGCTCCTGCCGGAAGCTCTTGGCCACTGAGATGCCGCTCATCGTCTCCTGCACCAGCGAATTCACGCTGGCCAGCGCCCGCCGCGCCCGCTGCGTCGTGACGCGCGCGATGCGGCGGAAGGCCAGCGCCACGACGAAGCAGACCGGCGCGATGCTGACGGCGATCAGCGCCAGCGAGCGGCTGATGGAGAAGAGCGCCCCCGCGACAATCACCACCATCAACACCTGGCTGATAAGGCTCAGCGTCAGTGTCACGACCGTCGCGAAGTCCTCGGTGTCGGAGGTGACGCGACTCACGACCTTGCCAGAGGCGTACTCGTCATAGAACGACATGTCGCGCTCCAGCGTCGCGGCGAAGGCGTCCTCGCGCAGCTTCAGCACGACGGCGCCGACCGCGCGGGCCGTGTTCGCCTGGCGCACGAAGTTGAAGGTCCACGAGAGCGCGCCCGCCGCCAGCACCACCCCGACGATCACCGTGATCGCGAGCAGGCTGCGCGAGGCGGCGTAGATGTCAATGCCGCGCGCGATCAGAATCGGCAGGGCGGCATCGAGGACCGAGGCGAACAGCGTCATCACCGAGACGAGCAGCATCACCCGCCCCTGCGGACGGAAGTAGCGCAGGATGCGCTGCACCAGATCACGATCTTTATAGACGCGGTCATACGCCTCGGCGTCCAGACCATCCATCACAAAGCCCACAGGTCTTCTCTCCTCGTTCCCCATCGCGGCCTTGAAAGGCCGGCGCACGGTCGGTTGGGGCTGAAGCCCCTTTGATGTTGCGGCGCAAGTGGCGTTTGGATCGGCCTTCAGGCCGCGTTCGCGTGCTCCGGCCTTTTCAAGGCCGAGAGCGCCCCACCCGCCAGCTTACTCCCCTGCGCCTGCCGTGGCGCCCTGCCGCGCGCTGTCGTAGTGGCTGAAGATGCGGCGGTAGAGGTCGCTCGTCCGCAGCAGTTCCGCATGCGTGCCGACCGCCGCCACCTGGCCGCCGCGCAGCACGACCACCTGATCGGCCCAGCGAATCTGCGAGAGGCGCGGCGTAATCAGCAGCGTCGTGCGGTCGCGCATCACCGCTCGCAGCGCCTGCTGGATGCCGTCCTCCGTCGCGCTGTCAATCGCGCTGGTGGCGTCGTCGAGGACCAGCACACGCGGATTCACCAGCAGCGCCCGCGCGATGGCGAGGCGCTGGCGCTGGCCGCCGGAGAGCGTCACACCGCGCTCGCCAACGACGGTATCGTAGCCCTGCGCGAAGCCCATGATGAAGTCGTGGGCCTGCGCCTGCTGCGCCGCCTCGATGATGCGCTCGCGGGTGACGCCCTCGCCCAGGCCAAACGCGATGTTGTCGGCGATGGAGCGCGAGAAGAGAAAGACATCCTGCTCGATGGCGCCAATCTGCGAGCGCAGGCTGTCGAGGCTCCACTCGCGCACATCCACGCCATCCACCAGCACGCGCCCCTCGGTGGCGTCGTAGGTGCGATTGACCAGCTTGGTGAGCGTCGTCTTGCCGCTGCCCGTCTGCCCGACGATGGCGACGGTCTGCCCCGGCGCCACACGCAGCGAGACATCGCGCAGCGCCCACGGCCCGCCCGGCTCGTAGGCGAACCCGACCCCCTCGAAGCTGATCTCGCCGCGCATCTCGGCGCTATAGCCAGCGGCGTTCTCGTCGAGGGCGGTCTCCTCGCGCATCACGCTGAGGATGCGGTTGGCCCCCGCGACGCCAAGCTGCACCAGCGAATAGGTGAAGATCGAGATGAAGCTGGGGTAGCGCAGCAGCGACATCAGCCCCATGAACGCGATGAGCTGTCCCAGCGAAATCTGCCCCTGGCCAAAGAGCCAGAGCGCCTGGAGGAAGCCGCCGACGATGGCGATGGCGATCAGCAGCAGCGGCAGGTAGCGCGCCTGAATCTCGCCATTCTTGACGTAGAAGTCGCGGTAGCGGCTGGCGTTCGCGGTGAACTTGCCCCGCTCCTGCTCCTCCTGCCCGGTGGACTTGACGACCTCGATGCCCGTGATCGTCTCCTCCAGCCCGGCGTTCATCAGGCCGAACTGCGCGCGCATCTCGGCGGTCACGGGAGTCAGCCGCCGCGTATAGTTGCGCACGGCGACGATGTAGAAGGCCGTGAAGATCAGCGGGGCCAGCAGCAGCCGCCAGTCAATGAAGCCGATGAAGATGATCGGGATGACCAGCGCGCTGGTGGAGTCGAGAATCAGGCTCACACCGGGGTTGATCATCGGGTTGAGCTGGCGCACGTCGTTGGTCGCGCGGGCCATGATGTCGCCGACGCGCTGGCGGTTGTGGTAGGTCTGGCTCTTGGCGAGCAGGCTCAGGTATAGCTCGTCGCGGGCGTCGCGCTCCAGCCGCTGCGCCAGCACCTCGCTGCCAAAGATACCCGCTGGCCCGGTGAAGAAGAGCAGCCCGACGATGCCCAGCGCCTCCAGCGCGATGGTCAGCAGCGCGCTCAGGCTCGGCTGTGGCCGCACGATCTCGTTGAACGCCTGGCCGATCAGCGTTGGAATCAGCGCGGTCAACACCTGCGAGAGCACGGTGCCGACGATGAAGATGGCGAGGTAGCGCTTGTACCGCAGCACATGCGAGGTGATCCAGCGGATCGGGCCGCGCCGGTTGTAGTGGACTTCGTTCTCCAGGGTAAACTCGCGGTTGGCCATCGCTGGCTCCCTCCCATTTTCACGCCCTATGACACACATTGAGGCATATTCTTTTCGAGGGCCTTTCGAGCGCACGAGGGAGAGTGTACGCCATATCGAACAAATATTTCAACCGGACAATCCACCTATTTATAAACTGGCGCTGATAGCCAATTGGGTATAGCCAACTCCCCCAAATGGGCAGCGCGACGCCACGCCAGCCCGCGCCCAGCCCCGCGCGATGTGGTACGCTGGCCTCGGTCGTTGCAGCAACAAGAGGAGCCACCCTATGCCAGCCCTGCCCGATGAAGCTATGCCCACACCCGCGACGCCGCGCCCTGCCTCCGCGACGGTGATGGCCCGCGAGCGCCGCGCTGGGTGGCATCGAGGTCTTCATGGTGCGGCGCCATGTGCGCAGCGAGTTCGTGCCCGATGTCTTCGTCTTCCCCGGCGGCTCGGTGCAGGCGGCGGACCGCGAGGCGGAGCAGGCGCCGGGCGTCTGTCTCCCCACAGGCGATGGGCCGACGACGTTGGGGACGGGCTTCCGCGCCGCCGCCATCCGCGAGTTATTCGAGGAGGCGGGCGCGCTGGTGGCGCTGCGTGAGGGCGCGTCGCTGACGGTCGCGCCAGACGACCTCCCGCGCCTGAGCGCCGCACCGCGCCGCCCTGAACGCGAAGGCGGCGACCCTGCTGGAGGTCGCCCAGCGCGAAGGCCTCACGCTGGCCACCGACACGCTGCTGCACTGGGCGCACTGGATCACCCCGGAAGCCTGGCCCAAGCGCTTCGACACGCATTTCTTCCTCGTGGAGGCGCCGGAGGGACAGGAGCCAGCCCACGACGACCTGGAGGTGACGCAGAGCGCATGGGTCACGCCAGAGGAGGCGCTGGCGGGCTACGAGCGCGGCGAGTTCCCACTGGTCTTCGCCACCATCCACCAACTCCGCGACCTGAGTCGGCCTGGCCGACCTGGCCGGCGGCGCGGGCGCGCTTCGCGGGCCAGATCCCGCAGACGATCATGCCGCGTGTCGATCGGCGCGACGGCCAGGATGTCATCCTCCTGCCGTGGGAGTGACACGCCCACAAGGTTGATCATGGCGCGATACACAGGTACACTGAGTCGCAGAACAGCCTTCTTCCTTTACAGCGTCGGTAAAGCCGACATCGGCGACATAGCGTAGAGAAGTGGAGGTATGAGCCATGAGTGATGATGACGACACGCAGGGCATGGGCCTTGAGGCGCTCGAAGAACAGGCCAGCCGCCAGGTGCGCAAGGTGATGCATGACGGTCGCTGGTTCTTCTGGTGATTGACGTGGTGGGACTGCTGGCGGAGACGACCAGCGCCCGCCGCTACTGGAGCGACCTGAAGCGCAAACTCAGTGATGAAGAGGGCTGGAGTGAACTGTACGCAAAAATCGTACAGTTGAAAATGGCCGCGCCCGATGGCAAGCAGCGCGTCACTGACGCAGCTGACGCTGAGACGTTGCTGCGCATCATTCAGAGCATCCCCAGTCCGCGCGCCGAGCCGTTCAAGCAGTGGCTCGCGCGGGTCGGCTCTGAGCGCCTCGAAGAGATTGAGTCGCCGGAGCGCATGACGGATCGCCTCCGCCAGCAGTACCGCCGCGCGGGCTACAGCACCGAGTGGATTAACGCCCGCTTGCGAAACATCATGACGCGCGACGAGATTACCGACGAGTGGCGCGATCGCGGCGTGAAAGAGGGGCCGCAGTTCGCCAGGTTGACCGACATCCAGCACAAGGGCTGGTCGGATCTCACCACGGCGGAGCACAAAACGCTGAAGCATCTGCCCAAGCGCGCCAACCTCCGCGACAATGAGACGACGCTCGAGCTGGCCATCGAAACACTTACCGAGGCCACCGCCACGGCGCTGCATCAGGCGCACGACTCACAAGGCATGCCAGCGCTTTCCGCTGACGCGCGTGAGGCGGGCGAGGTAGGCGGCGCCGCGCGGCGTGATGTCGAGGCCCGGCTAGGCCGCGGCGTGGTGAGCAGTGAGAACGCGAAGAGCCTCACCGCGCGAGCGACACAGCCGGGATTGTTTGCGGCTGACAACGGCGGCGATCGTGACACGCGCCCAGACGCGGGCGACCACGGCGAAGAGCCATCCTGAAGCGTCGCCGTGGCGTGAATGTCCTTTTAAGAGCAGTTATGTACCCTATGGAACATAGAGCAACCGATTCTCGATGCCCAATCGGGCCGTGTAGCTGTAATTCCGCAATGCTGCCTTAAATCGGCAGTTGACGCATAGTAGTTTCTCTGCCATGCTCCCATATTTGGAGGCGTAGCCATGACACTCGCCGAAGTCCCCCCACGCGCCGAGGAGAACCCGCGCCCCGTCCCGATGGATCCCCACGACGCATTCTGGGCGCGTGTGCTCGCCGCCATAATTGATATGCTCGCGCTCTCGTTCGTGTATAGCTTCGTCAACTTCGTCTATCGGCGTCACTCAGGTTACGAGTGGCTCACCCATCCCTCCCCCTGGCGGTGGCGTCACGCAGTTCTCGACCTATACTGGTGTCGGCTGGGGCTGGCTAACAATCATCTGGCTGGTCTACTTCATCAGCCTCGAAGCGCTCTTCGGCGCGACCATCGGCAAGTGGCTCTTCCGCCTGCGCGTGACGAGATGGCGCGGGGCGGCGCGCCTCCTTCTGGCAGATCGTTACGCGCAACGTCGCGCGCATTGTGGACGCGCTTCCTGGCGTCTATCTCATTGGTGGAGTGGTCGCGCTGCTCTCACGCCGGCGTCAGCGGATCGGCGATCACCTTGCCCACACGCTGGTCATCTCGCGCGCCGCGCTCGCCGCGCCACTATTCACTCCAGGCCAGCTACGTCGGCGCCTGGTGCTGGTCAGTGGCGTCCTGCTGCTCAGCATCGCCTTCAGCGCCGTTTTCTTCTACTATGGTCGGCCACCGCTCGTCGTGCAAAGTATGGCGAACACGCGGGTGATGATGTTCGGCGGCGGCGTGACCTCTTACACCCTAGGCGCGCCCATATGGGGATCAGGCACGGTCACCTATCAGATGACCTATCTCACGACGCATTCAATTCAGCCCTGCCATGCGCGCCTGACCCTCATGTGGAGCTTTCCTACTGGCTGGGAGCCGGGAAATGCGGTAACCTCCTGTGAGACGTATACACCGTAACCTAGCGCCGACAAGGCGAGCAGATGCGACGGAGGGAGGTCGACATGCCGCTGCCAGAGGGAGTCTCGACACTCCTGGCGCCCAATCCCTCGCCGATGACCGGGCCGGGCACGAACACCTATCTCGTGGCGGGCGCGCGGGGCTGCGTCGTGATCGATCCAGGGCCGGAGATCGAGTCGCACCTCGTCGCCGTCGCTGAGCGGGCGCGGGCGCTGGGCGGCGCGCAGGCGCTGCTGGTGACGCACGGCCATCCCGACCATGTGGCGGGCGCGGCGCGGCTGCGAGTGTTGACCGGCGCGCCAGTGCTGGCGTGGAGCCGCGAGGGTGTCCCCGACGCCGACGAGACGCTGGCCGATGGCGATACGCTCAGCCTGGGCGACCGCACCCTGCGCGTCATCCACACGCCAGGGCATCGCTACGACCACCTCTGCTATCTGCTGGAGGGCGCGGGAACCGTCTTCGCGGGCGATCTGGTGGCGGGTATGGGCACCGTCGTCATCGCGCCGCCAGAGGGCGACCTGGAGCACTACCTCGCCTCACTGCGCCGCCTGCTCGCCCTGGAATCGCGCGACCTGCGGCTGATCGCGCCGGGGCATGGGGCCGCGCGCGAGGACACGCGGACGCTGCTGGAGGGCTACATCACCCACCGCGAGCAGCGCGAGCGCCAGCTCATCGCCGCGCTCGGCGCCGATAGCCGCTGGCGGCGTGTCTCCGATCTGGTCGCGCACATCTACACCGATGTCGCGCCTGACCTCTGGCCGATCGCGGCCTATTCGACGCTGGCGGGGCTGCTGAAGCTGGAGCGCGCGGGCTTCGCGGAGCGCCTCGTGGATGCGGCGGCAGCCCCTGCGGAGCCACTGCCGATCGCGCGGACATCGCTCGCGCTCGAAGGCGTCGTCGGGCGCCCCGAGGGCCTTGACGCCCGCTGGCGCGGGGCGGCGCGCTGAGACGATGCGTCGCCCCGCGCACACGGCGAGAGCGGGAACTGAGACATCTGTCCCGTTCCCGCTCTCTCGCTGATTCATGGGCGCCGCATTACGTTGCTGGGGGATGATGTAATGTCCGACGCCCCAGCTATCCGTGCGGTCTGATGAAGCGGTGGCTAGTAGCCGCGCGCCGCCATCTTCGCCTGACGCTTGCGCGCCTTGCGCGCCCGCGCCTCGGCCTGACGCTTGCGGCGCATGCTGGGCGGCTCGTACCGCTGGCGGCGTCGTGCCTCAGAGAGAATACCGTCCTGCTGGACCTTACGGGCGAATCGCTTCAACGCGACCTCAAATGAGTCGCCCTCTCGAATGACAATTTGACTCACGCTAACGTGGCGCGGTCTGGCGGTCGGTCAGACTACGACGCTTCCGCCGTTCCCGCTTCTCCTTTCATGCGCTGCTGTCTTCGGCGCAGCGTGAGACGCCCCTGTTGCGCTCATCGTTCGCCAGACCACACAGCATTGTCTCCTAAGCGTACCACATCTATGCCAGATTTCTACCACGGATTTTCCGCATATATGTGGAATCTCGCATTCCTGCAGATGTTCTTCCCCATGTGATATAGTAATGCCGTAGTTGATCTCGTACGCACCTCTTATGTGACGCCATCAAACATCATGGTGTTGTGATGAGATGGCGGCGCTGATTCCCCCCGTTACGAGGCGAGTGGCGCACTGGTTGACTGGTTACTGTTCGGAAGGTATGGCACGCGCCACACTGGCTGCTCCATACCATGAGATTGAAGGAGCCTTTGTGGGCACTCGCATTTACGTAGGGAATCTGCCCTACTCCGCCGATGATGAGCAGCTGCGTCAGATGTTCATGCAGTACGGCACGGTCGTGGACGCACGTGTAATCACTGACCGCAACACGGGCCAGAGCAAGGGGTTCGGATTCGTCGAGATGTCGACCGATGACGAGGCCCGTTCAGCGATCGCCGGACTCAACGGCACGATGATGGGCAATCGCCCGCTGCGCCTCGATGAGGCGGCGGAGCGCCCCGCTGGCGGCGGTCGCTCTGGTGGTGGCGGCGGCTACGGTGGCGGCGGTCGCTCTGGTGGCGGCGGCTACGGTGGCGGCAACCGCTCTGGCGGCGGCGGCTACGGTGGCGGTCAGTGGTAGTCGGCCCAGCCGACGGCTGGCCTTTCGCTTGCACGCAAGCGAAACCTTGGTAAGCGAAAGGTCAGGATGCGCGCATCCTGACCTTTCGGCCTTTTTTCGACCATGACGTGTCGGGGCGCGCCGTGCGCGGGATCGCTCGCGCAGGTATGTCGCCCGCATGAGGAGGCAAGGGAGGTCACTGATGGCGGCGCAACCGGACGGGGCGCTGTGTCATGTCAAAGATTGCGGCCAATCGGCGACGGTGACATGTGAAGGCTGTGGCCGACTTTACTGCTCCAATCACGTACGCACCCTCACGATTCAGCGGCGCGAGCAGCCGACCCAGGCGCGATTCTCGCTCGGGGCCTCGCCTCGCCTGCCTACCTACACCGAAACCTACACGCTCTGCGCGCGTTGTGGCGCAAGACCATTCCAGCGCGCACTGCTCCCGCCCACATCCTTCTAGCGGCTCGCCCATAGCCAACGAGCGCGCCTACCCCACCCAACGCTTCCCGCGTCGGGGGCGTCTCCATACGCCGCGCCATGACCTCCGCGCACCCTCGGCCCCTCCCACTGTAGCCCTTGTCTCCCCAACATCAGTGGAATATCGCCGTATTTGGCGTTGCGAGCGCCGTCACGCTATGCTATCATACGATTGCTGAAACAGATGATTGACATCCGGAAAAGATGCGCCACCCATGACAGGGGTGGGCAGGTCGCCGCTGGGCCGCCCGTGAAGCTACTAGAGCGCGGGCGCCTCCCCTACGCGCTGGCCCGGCGCTCCGAGACGGACGGAGATCACGTCCAGCGGGCTGGCTAGCGCGCCTCCCTCACGCCACAGGGTCGTCTCGCGCACGCCAGTATACCCAGCTTTCACCGTGCGACCGTTCTTTCGCACGTCTTTTCGCCTGGAGGTCGCTTCGCGCAGGCCGACACCGCACACGCCGGACTGGACTTGCGCTCAGCAGTGACCACGGGCTTCGTTGAATGAAGCGAACGTCTCCGCGCCAGGCAGGCCGAAGACGCTCCCCACCAACATTAAAGGAGGATGACGCCGCCGCTGGCGCGTGACACGCCTCGCCGCTCGTCCCACCGGAACACACCGGTAGGCGCGACGCCGCAAGCGCGTATGCTGGCCAGATGGGTAGCGCGTCACAACGCATGGCTCTCGAAAAAGACATTAAGACTGAGATCATCACCTCGCACCAGACACATGAAGGCGACACAGGCTCGCCAGAGGTGCAGGTAGCGCTGCTCACCAAGCGCATTCAGGAGTTGACCGCGCATCTGGGCGCCAACAAGCACGACTATCACTCGCGCCGTGGCCTGATGAAGATGGTAGGACAGCGGCGGCGCATGCTGAAGTACCTGAATCGCAAGGATCCTGAGCGCTACCGTACGCTCATAGCCAAGCTAGGCCTGCGCCGCTAATCGCGCGCTGGCGGCTCCTCGGCGGATGCGACGCGCGTGGCGTCGCGCGCCTCGGCTGGGAGCGCCGCCAAGCGGGCGCCTACGGATGGGCTGCGACCTGGCGCAAGGCGCAACGTAACGCGCCAATGCGTGGCCCATCCATCCCGCGCCGTCGTCGGGTCACGCAACCCAGCAGCGGCACCTACAACCCGATCAACACGCGCACGGAGCGCAACATTCGCAGGGATGAACGACCCGCGCGAGGCGACCACCGCCTGCCAGCGCCCATCACATGAGCGCGACTGACGCATACAGACGTAGCCGCCCAGCGCAGACATCTGGCGCAGGTCATCCATGAAGGGACAGGCGCGTAAGCGCGACTTCACGACGCCAGATTATTGATACGCATGAACGCTCCTCGCATCGCAAAACCGCAAGCCAGGGGGGTTCGGAGGAACACATGATAGAGAAGGTAACGACGACTCTCGCCGGTCGTGAGTTCAGCATCGAGACCGGGCGCGTCGCCGAGCAGGCGAGTGGCGCGGTGATCGTGCGCTACGGCGACACGGTGGTGCTCGCCACTGCCACGGGGTCAACCTCCCCGCGTGAAGGCATCGACTTCTTCCCGCTGACGGTGGATGTCGAGGAGCGTCTTTACGCGGTTGGTCGCATCCCCGGCGGCTTCATCAAGCGCGAAGGCCGCCCCAGCGAGCACTCGATTCTCGCGGCGCGCCTCACCGACCGTCCGATTCGCCCACTCTTCCCCAAGGGCTACCGCAACGACGTGCATGTCGTCCTGACGGTACTCTCCGCTGACCGCGAGAACGACTCCGATGTGATCGGCATCACTGCCGCATCCGCCGCGCTGATGGTCTCGGACATCCCCTTCCAGGGGCCGATCGCCGCCGTCCGCGTCGGCTACATCAACGATCAAGTCGTCATCAATCCCACCGAGACCGACCTGAAGGAAAGCCTGCTCGACCTGGTGGTCGCTGGCTCCGCCGAGGCGGTGGTGATGGTCGAGGCGGGCGCGAAAGAGCTGCCCGAAGAGACGATGATCGAGGCGATCCGCAAGGGCCACGAGGCGATCCAGATTCTCATCAAAGCGCAGAACGACCTGACCGCGAAGGCTGGCAAGCCCAAGCGCACGTACACGCCTGTCGAGCCAGACGCCGAGCTGCTCAAGGCCGTGCAGACCTTCGTGAAGCCACGCTTTGCCGCCGCCGTGAACAAGGGCACGAAGGCCGAGCGCGACACGGCGCTCGCCGAGGTGCAGGCGGCGATGAACGCTGAGGTCGGCGCGAAGTATCCCGACCGGCAGAAGGAAATCAGCGGCTTCTACGATAGCGAGCTGAAGAAGTTCATCCGCGGGCAGATCCTCGATAAGGGCCTGCGCCCCGATGGTCGTGGCCCGAAGGACATCCGCCCGATCACCTGCGAGGTGGGCCTGCTGCCACGCACGCACGGCTCCGCGCTCTTCACCCGCGGCCAGACCCAGGCGCTGAGCCTGGTGACACTCGGCACGCCGGCGAGAGCCAGCAGGTGGATGGACTGTCTGGTGATGAGAGCAAGCGCTACATGCACCAGTACAACTTCCCCTCGTTCAGCGTCGGCGAGACCCGCTCGTCGCGTGGCCCAGGCCGCCGCGAAATCGGGCACGGCGCGCTGGCGGAGCGGGCGCTGCTGCCAGTCATCCCGGAGAAGGACATCTTCCCCTACGCCATCCGCATCGTGTCGGAGATTCTCAGCTCCAATGGCTCGACCTCGATGGCCTCGGTCTGCGGCAGCACGCTCAGCCTGATGGACGCGGGCGTGCCGATCGCGGCGCCGGTCGCGGGCGTGGCGATGGGCCTGATCACCGAGACGGGCGACTCCGTCAAGGGTAAGTACCAGATTCTCACCGACATCCAGGGCCTCGAAGACGCCATGGGCGACATGGACTTCAAGGTGGCTGGCACAGCGGACGGCATCACCGCGCTGCAGATGGACATCAAGGTGAAGGGCCTGACGACCGAGGTGCTGAAGCAGGCGCTCGATCAGGCGCACGAAGGCCGCATGTTCATCATGGACAAGATGCTCCAGACGCTGCCTGAGCCGCGCGAGGAGCTTTCGCCCTACGCGCCGCGCATCCAGTCGCTGAAGATCAACCCGGAGAAGATCGGCACGGTCATTGGCCCAGGCGGCAAGACTGTCCGGCGCATCCAGGAAGAAACGGGCGTCAAGATCGACATCGAGGAGGACGGCACCATCCACATCGCCTCGCTGAGTGGCGATGGCATGGAGCGCGCCGTGGCCGCCGTGCGCGCCCTGACCGAAGAGGTCGAGGTGGGCAAGATCTACACCGGGGTCGTGCGCCGTCTGGTAGACTTCGGCGCCTTCGTCGAGATTCTGCCCGGCAAGGAAGGGCTTGTCCGCACGCCGAACCTGGCCGACTACTTCGTGAATCGGCCTGAGGAGGTCGTGCAGATGGGCGACGAGATCACCGTGATGGTGATCGAGGTCGATCCGCAGGGCCGCATCAACCTCTCGCGCAAGGCCGCCCTCAGTGGCGAGATGCCCTCGGCGGAGGAGCTTGGAGGCGCAGCGTCCGCCCGCCCGCCCGCGCATGGGTGGCGGCGGCGACCGTGGTGGTCGCGGCGGCTACGGCGGTGGCGGCGGCGGCTACTCCGACCGTGGTGGTCGCCCCAGCGGCGGCATGGGCGGCGGGCGCCCCAGTGGCCCCCGCCCGCAGGGTGGCCGCAGCGACTTCGGGCGCGACCCGCAGCGCTAGGCGCCATGACCGCACCGGCGGCGGGCGAGGGAAATTCGTTTCCCTCGCCCGCCGCCTTTTTGCGCTATCATGGGCTATCATAGAGTCAAGCAGCGGCCAGCGAATGGGACGCGGGCAGTGGATCACAGCGCAGGAGGGCGGACAATGACGGCGCAGGAGCTTCTGGACGAAATCTCGGCGGAGGTGCGGAGCTGCACGAAATGCGACCTCTGCAAAGGGACGAAGCATGGCGTGCCAGGCGAGGGCGCTGCCGAGGCTGAGGTGCTGTTCATCGGCGAGGGGCCAGGGCAGCGCGAAGACGCCCTCGGCAGGCCATTCGTCGGCCCAGCGGGCCAGTTCCTCAACGAGCTGCTCGCCAGCATCGGACTGGATCGCTCGACCGCCTACATCACCAACGTCGTGAAGCATCGCCCGCCCAACAACCGCGACCCCCTGCCTGAGGAAATCGCCGCCTGTAGCGACTACCTCGACCGCCAGATCGCGGCCATCAACCCCAAGGTCATCGTCACGCTGGGCCGCTTCTCGATGGCGCGCTACTTCCCCAATGCGCGCATCACCGCGATTCACGGGCAAGCGAAGAAGATCGACGGGCGCATCGTTGTGGCGATGTTCCATCCGGCGGCGGCGCTGCACCAGAGCAGCCTGCGCCAGACGGTGGAGGAAGACTTCCGCCGCGCCATCCCAGCGGCGCTGGCCGAGGCGCGGCGACTCGCGAGCGAGGGCAAGCTCGCCTCGCAGACGGAGAAGAAGGACGACCAGCGCGACGACAGCCCGCCCCCGCAGCAACTCTCGCTGTTCTAGTGGCGCTTCCGCAGCGAGCCGCCACTGTCCCGCACCCTCAGGACGCGGGGCAGATGTAGCGCGTGTTCGCCGACGGCGTCGGCTCTTTGGCGATCAGCGCCTGCATGGCTGTCGTCTGACAGGCGGCGCCAGTCCAGACGCGCGCCACCGGAGCCAGCAGCGTCTTCAACGAGTAGGCTACGGTTCCCGTGCTGGCGCCATCCACCGTCAGCGCGTAGGAATAGGTGTAATAGCCCGCTACGCTCGGATCGGCCACGCCCACCTCGATCGTCATCGCCTGGCCGGGCTTGAGTGTGACGGGCAGTGGGCCAAAGTTGATACCGCCGCTCATGTCTGACATGTTCGTACCCGTCTGCGTCGCGGCGACGGAGGCGCCAACTGGCGCGTTAGCGGCGAACTGGGCGTGCATATACTCGTTCTCGGAGTCTCCCCCGCCACAGCCACCAGACACATTCTTGGACACGGGACTATAGGATCCACTACACGGCGCCCATGTGTTGAGTTGGTTGGTGTACGGCGTTATCTTCGCGATGGTGACCCGCACGGCGCTGATCGTGTGTGGCTTGCTCGATGGATTGCAGATGACCAGCACATAGCCGCCGCCGCCTTCATGCAAGTTGGGATTGACTATCGGTGGCGTCCGATCGCACGGGGTAGAGCGACACGACAGGCGCCTCACACAATGCGGCGTGAATGGCCCAGCCCGCGTCGGCGGGCTTCATGGCCCGCAGGCCATTAGCCGCAGCTTCAGCCGCCCCTGCTTTCGCTGCTCTCGCCGCCCTTCGCGCCTTGCCGTGGAACGCTGCTAGAGGTGTCTGGCGCCAGCATCGGCGTCGCCGGTCGGCTGCTGGGAATCTGTGCGCTAGGATAGGCGAGATTGCCAAGGCCGCTGTATTGCGTCACGACGAGGCCACTCGCTGGGGTGAACGCGGCCGAGTACGGGAAACCGAAGTACTTCCCGCAGGCGCCCGACGCGACCGCAGTAGTGGGCAGCGGCGTCGCCGTGGCCGTCGCCGTGGGCTGTGCGGTCGCCGTGGGCTGTGCGGTCGCTGTGGCGCTCGTGTCCGCCTGCGCCGCGCCAGTCCCACCACAGCCACTCAGCAACGCCAGCGTCAGCAACGGCGCCAGCAGCGCGCTGGCCCGGCGGAAACGACGCGTCATCTCTTATTCCTTCTCCATGGTGACCACATACGTCGAGCGCATCTATGTACGCAGGCATGTCGCTCATCAGTATAAACGCATAGGCGCAGGCCGACAGTGACACATATCACAGTCCGCCTGCGCCTGGAGAGGAATGTCGGCGCGGTGAAGAGAGCCAGGCTAGCTACGAGCGACGACGCATCCCCCTACACCTGCTGGTTCTGCTTTTGCTCCTTGCGCCGCGCCGCTTGCTCGCGCGAGACGTGCACCGCGTGGCCGACATGCGCCGTGCTGCGGATGACCTCGAATGTCTTGGAGAAGCCGCCGAGGACAGGGGTAAGCGCCAGGAAGTTGAGCGTGGCGCCGACGTGATCTTTGCGGCGTAGGTCGGCGATGAGGTCGCGGATGGCGCAGGCGGACCCAAGCGCTGGAACAAAGCTGATGACGACCTGCGTAACGGCTCCTGGCATCCCAAGATCATGGGCGAAATCACCCAGCAGCAGCGCTGCCGTCACATCACCCAGCACCGAGCGCCGCCGCCGCACGCCCGGTATCGTCTCCGCCTCAGAAGTAACGCTCTGCGTCGCCGACTGTTCGGGTTGGTCTGCCATGGGTTCACCCACCTTCCGCATACGAACACGTGTGAGGTCTGGTCGCTATCGCTACTGCCCACATAGCGCGATGCTCTTCGCAGCTTGTACGTTTCTCCAGGCGAGCAGGTTAGAGGCATCGTCCGCTCGATATCGTGGCGCAGCGGATACTGAAATGAACTACGCAATTCTAGGTATCACTGGCCGATACCATACATCATACCGCATGGAGCGTCAAGAGAGCGGAGCTATTGTCAATTCGTGTTGGCTAGCCAGTGGAATCATCAGTCTGGGAGGGCCGCGCATCCCTCCACAAGCCGCTCGCGCAGGGAAGCGTGCGACAAGCTCGTGTCCGTGAAGGCGCCGTGTTGGCCGGAGTGGTCGCGGGCCGTCCGTAGCGGAGGGGCGCTGTTGCGCTCTACACTGCCTCGCAGCGGCGTCGCGTGGCGCCGCGCACAGAAGCGGAGGGGGTCGGCGGCATGAGTGAGGCACATGAGGAGAAGGCGCGCGACGAGCGGCAGGCGCGCGAGGCAAGCGTGGACGGCGCACAAGCGGCGTGGCGAACGAGCGACGCACGGCGACTCCCGTCCCCCTGGCTGGCGGACGGAGCATTCCCGCCAGGGCAGCCGATCCGCCCGACGCCGGGGCTGAGCGGGCCGGGTGGCTCGCCGCGCCAGTGGGCCTTCCCCGTCGGCTACAACATCGCGCAGTATCCGCGCGCCACCGAGGAGACCACCTTCGCGCAGCTTCGCAGCCTGGCCGCGCTCTACGATGGCGCGCAGCTCTGCGAGCGCGTCTACTTCGATGTGCTGGGGCGGCTGGAGCTGCGGGCGCTGCCCCGCGCCGAGCTACTCGCTGCGGACGAGCGCCCCACCTCGCCCCAGTGGCGCGAGGCCACCCGCCGCATCGAAGCCTTCCTGGAGAGTCCCGACCAGACGCAAGACCTGCGCGCATGGCTCGTCGCTTTCGTCCGCGACCTGCTGGAGATTGACGCAGTGGCCATCTACACGCGGCGCACGCGCGGCGGCGATCTCTACGCGCTGGAGCTGGTGGATGGCGCGACGATCAAGCCGCTGCTCGACGACGCGGGGCGCCCACCAGCCGTGCCCGCGCCCGCCTACCAGCAATTTCTCTACGGCGCGCCCGCTGGCTGGTACTCGCGCGATGAGCTGGACTACATCCGCGAGACCGCGCGCACCGACAGCCCCTATGGCATCTCGCGCATCGAGCGTATCATCCTGCGTATCAACCAGGCGCTGCGGAAGCAGAGCTTCGACCTCGCGCGCTTCACCGATGGCGCGACGCCGCTGGGGCTGATTCAGCCGCCCGCCGACCTCGCCTGGACGCCCGAGCAACTGGAGAGCTTCGAGCGCGCCTTCAACGGGCTGCTGGCGGGCGCCGACCGCATGCGCGTGCGGGCGCGGGCGCTGCCACCAGGCGCGACCTGGCGAGCGCTCGCGGGCGATGACCCGCTAGTGGAGTTCGACCGCTTCCTGCTGAATGTGACGGTGGCGGCGTTCGGCCTGACGATGGATGAGCTGGGCTTCACCGGTGACAGCAACCGCAGCGTCGGGCAATCGCAGGAGAACGTCGTCTATCGCCGCGCGGTCGCTCCCGTGATGGCGCTGGTGGCAGGCTACCTCACGCGCAAGGTGCGGCGCTGGTTCGACGACCGCTTCACCATCAGCTTCGGCGGCTTCGAGGAGCCAGAGGACTTCGCGGCCCGCGCCGAGGCCTTCGCCAAGCTGATTCCACTCGGCGTCATCTCGCCAGCGGACGCCGCGCGCCAGCTCCGTCTGCCACCTCCAGTGCGCTGAGAGCGCCTGCGCCCTGCGTCTGCTATACTGGCGTCGGAGCGCGCACAGCGCCCGCAAGGTGTTCGCGGGCGCCATCAGTGGAGAGGAGCGCAGGCTTGTACTTCTTCTCGCTCATCGGAATCAGTTTCATTCCTGGCGCTGATCGTCCCGCTCATCATCGTCCTCGGCGAGCGCGCGCGCGGTGGGCCTGTGACGGTCGCGAGCATCGGCGCGGCGCTGGGGTTCGCCATCTTCTGGCTCATCACCGCCAACACCCTCCCACAGAACCTGACCGCGAATCTGTTCGCCTCGCTGATCGGCTATATCGGCGGCATCCTGCTAGCGCTCACCGCGTGGGCGCTGGCGCTCGCCGACGCCCGCCGCACGCGACGCTGGGGCTGGCTCGCGGCGGTCTGGCTCGCCTTCTACGCCAACATCGCCGCGACATACTTCATGATCACAACCGATGTCGTCTCATGCGCCTATGTCTCAGATATGCCCTACTGCCCGCCACAGAACCGCATCCTCTACTGGCTGATCGTCGCGGGCTGCTTCGTCGGGCCTGCCGTCCTGCTGGCCTATGCCCTGCGCCACGCCACCCGCGCCAAGCCCGACGGCCTCAGCGTCTCGCAGCTCGATGACGCCGACACCGCGCGAGCCGAGCCACTGTAGCTCGTCAGCCCGCCGATACGATTCGCTCGCGACGCTGGGGCCAGATAGCTAGCGTCTGATTCGCGGGCAGCGTTATCATCGTCGCCTCATTGGGCTTGTTCGCCAGCGACTATGCCCTATCTCCTAGGCGCACGCTAATGTGGGATGTTGATGGGGACAAATTGAGTGAGTTGAATCGAATTTGGGGATACTACATGACCACACGATTCTCGACTCGACGTAAGGAAACTGAGGCGCCACATTAGTCGCTCGCAGCGGGCGTTGGCGGCGAACGCGCGGGCTGAGATCATGTGGAGCAGCAGTCGCGCTCCTCTGCGCGCTGGTCATGAGCGCCTGTGCGCCAGCCGCCGCGACAGTGGCACGATCTGCGGCTACACCCACCAGCACAACACCTGCCAAATGGGTTGTTGGGGCACAGACACCGACCGCCTCACCAACGATTAATAGCGCCCCACACCCTCTGCCAGCATTCTCCGACTGGCGGCTGGTCTATCCTGGCCCAGATGGGCTGGCGCGGGTCGTCTCACTGGATGGCAAGAGCCGCCTCGTCGGCCCCGCGCTGCCAACGGATTATCCCCCTGACAGCGGCTTCTATACAGCAGGGTCTGCGTCTGATGGACAGTTTATTGCCTATGCGGCGGCATATTTCCACGTCGTTGACCTCAAGACAGGAATTACCCAAAGTTACACTGCCCCAGATAGTCCATCCGGGCGCATAATGTGGTCTCCAGACCAGCGCTATTTCGCCGAGACCAACAACTTCACTCTGGATGTGTTCAATTTTGCGCAAGGCCACGCCACACTTGTTCCAAAGCCTAACGATCGACTCATCGGCCCTTTTTATGGCTGGCTCGATAGCCAGCACACGGCGGTCGGGTACATCCCTGACATGTCGCCTTCCGCCGAGCCGCTGGAGAGTCTGAATGTCGTGACGGGGGCCGTGCGACCCATCTTCATCATGCGATCCCCAATGCTCGGCGCGGGCGGCTTCAGCCTGCTCCCTGGCGGGGGCCAGGCGCTCTTCTACAACAAACAGATTCACAGCGATCCCTACACGCCTGAGGTCGGCGTGGTCAACACCACAACCGGCGCCTTTACGCGCCTGCCGTATCTCACGAGCATCTGCCCGTCCTTTGGTGGCTTCACCCAGATTCTCTGGCGGCCCAACTCACAGCAGGCGATTGTCACGACGGGTTTTCCGCAAAACCAGGATTTGCGCTATTTGCTCATCGATGTCGCGCATGATACCGCGACGCCGCTCACACTTCCGGGCATGCCAGAGGCCTGGACACCCGATGGTGGCTCGGTGATCCTCGCCAATGAGAAGCCATTCGATAGCTTGAACGGCGTTGGTTGGGGCGATGTAGGCGACGTTGGCAGTGGCCCATTCACCCTTACCCGTGTCACCTTCGACGCGAACTGGAAGATTGCGGGCAGTGTCACGTTGGCGACTGACGCGATGAATATTCCGGTGCTGGGATTCACGCACACCGCAGGATAGCTCGCGCCCCCAGCCACTACACCCCATTGGGGCGGGGCAGCCCGCCGCTCGCCGCCACCGCCTCCTCGATGACGCGCATCGCCGCCAGCGCCACATGCTCCTGCCAGGGGCGGGCGACCACCTGCGCGCCCAGCGGCAGCCCGGCGCTGCCCGCCTCCGCGCGGCTGGCGGCGCGCATCGCGGCGTCGCGCCCCGGCTTGCGTGGCTGCTCCTCGCCGGGGCGCACCACCGAGACGGGCACGACGCCAGCGGGATAGCCCAGCACGTTGTAGAGCGTGGCATAGACGCCGCCCGTCACGAGGTCGCGGCTGGCGCCGTGCTGGAAGGCTGGCACACCCGCCGCCGGGCAGATGATGAGGTCGAAGGGGCCGCCGGGGTCGCTGTCCAGCGCCTGGGCGAAGCGCCGCTGATACGCCATCTGCGCCTCGACGAGCCGCCAGTAGTGCGCGGTATCGCTATAGCCGAGGTTGCGCGCGATGCTCGCCTGGGTGCGCTGGCCCATCAGCCCCAGCGCGCCGCCCGCCACCGTCAGCAGCCCGCGCGGCGCGCCCGCCAGCGCCACGAGCTGGCCGATGCGCGGGTCACGCGGGTTGCGCCCCATGAAGGCCTTTGCCCCCGCGCCGCCATCCGCGCTGAGCACGCCGAAGAAGATGTCGTTGGCCTGCTCCATATCAGGCGGGCGCCACTCCGTCACCTGCGCGCCACGCGCCGCCAGCAGACCCGCCGCCTCCACCGTCGCCCGCCGCACGCTCTGCGCGACGGGCAGGATGCCGTCATCGGTGTAATAGGCGACGCGCAGCTTGCTGATGTCCACCGTCGCTGGATCACCCAGCGGCGCCCGTGGCTCATGCGGCGACGCGTAGCCCCGCCATCGAGAATCGCCAGCGCCAGCGCCACATCATCCACCGTGCGCGCCAGTGGCCCCACCTGGCTCACGATGGCGCGCTGCCCCAGCGGCACCCCGAAGCTGATGAGATCAGGGATGCGCCCCGCCGTCGGCTTCATCCCCACGACGCCACAGAACGCCGAGGGCACGCGGATGCTGCCGCCGATGTCGCTGCCCAGCCCCAGCGGCGAGCCGCCCGCCGCGATGATGGCTGCCTGCCCGCCGCTGCTGCCGCCGGGCGTGCGCTCCAGATTCCAGGGATTGTTCGTCCGGCCATAGAGCGGATTATCGCTCTCGATATAGAGCAGCAGTTGCGGCACGTTCGTCTTGCCGACGATGATCGCGCCCGCCGCGCGCAGCCGCTGGATGTAGGGGTCATCTTCGGTAGCGAGCGTCTGGGCGCGTGAGGGCAGCCCATACGTCGCGGGCGTGCCAACGAGATCGAAGCACTCTTTGACGGTGATCGGCACGCCATGCAGTGGCCCCAGCGCCTCGCCCCGCGCGCGCCGCTCGTCCGCCGCGCGAGCCTCGGCGCGCGCCGCATCGTAGCGCTTGACCACCACGGCGTTCAGCTTGCCATTGACCGCCTCGATGCGCGCGATGCTGGCCTCGACCGCCTCGACAGCGGAGACCTCGCCCCGCGCGATGGCCGCCGCGAGCGCGCTGGCCGAGAGGCTCATCAGGTCGGTAGTGGTATCCAAGATGTCTACTCCTCACGCGGGGATGGGCGGCGAATAGTGATTCCAACGGCGCGCGAGGCGAGACCTCACCCCCAACCCCTCTCCCCCAGGGAGAGTGGAGCAGGCTCCGTTTCCCCCTCTCCTCGTGGGAGAGGGGGTTAGGGGGTGAGGTCGCCCCGCCCCCGCCGCTAGCTCAGCGCCGCGATGGCGATGCTCGGCACGCGCGCCAGCGAGGGTCGCGCCTCCAGGTCGGCGAGCTGGCGGAAGACGCTGGTCGCGACCTTGCCCCGCGTGACGAACCACGGCGGCGTCGGCGTCAGGCGGAACTTCGCCCGCACGACGGACTTCTGTGGCCTGGTCGAACATCAGCGCATTGTGGACGACGCCATTGCCTGAGCGGATGTCGTCAAGCGCATGGCCGGGATAGGCGCCCCAGGTCGTCATGCCCAGCGCGAAGCTGACGCCACCCCAGTAGTTGACGCCGATGCTGCCATAGCGCAGGTTCGCGATGCCGCGCTCCACCGCCTGCGCCACCGCTGGATCGCGCAGCGACGCGGGATGCACGAGCAGCGTCGCGTTCAGCGTCCCCCAGACCTGCTGATTGCAGAAGTCCACCGCCCGATCCACATACTCCGCCACGCTGCCAGCCGGGAGCGCCGTCTCGGAGAAGAGCGCGCAGAAGGCCTCGGTGGTGAAGCAGATGTCGTCGCTGGCCTGCGCATCCAGGCCCGTGATCAGCGTCCACGGCAGCGCGCCATCGCCCGCCTCGCCGTAGCGCTCGGCCTCTGGGTGCGCCTGGACGAAGGCGGCGTAGCGGTCGTGCGAGCCGGGATAGTACGCGGCGCGTGGCGGCGTCTGCGCCAGCAGCCCGCGCATCGCCTGGAGCAGTTGCTCGCGCTGGCCCCAGCCCGCATGCTGGATGACCACGCGCGTCGCGTTGCAGTTGTAGCCCGCGTTATTCGTCAGCATGCTGACGACATGCGCGGCATGATAGGCGATGTCCGATTTGCTCCACGGCCCCGGCACGATGATCACCGGGCTGACATTGCCAAGCTCTCCGGTGATGCGCTTGGTCAGCAGCGGCGTCCCGGCGGCCTTGCGCGCGGCGCCCTCTGGCCCTGGCCCCCAGACAATCGCGTCGAAGGTCTTGTCCGAGCCGGTGATGTGAATCTCGTCCACGCCGGGATGATTGCAGAGATACGCGCCTTCCGCCGCGCCGCCATAGAGGACCCGCAGATAGCCGCCCTCGATCAGCGAGCGGAACGCCTCCTCCATCAGCGGCCCCAGGTAGGCGTTGACGGGATTCGTCTTGAACGCGACCACCTGATTTTCGACGAAGAGCTTGTAGAGCGCGTCGAGCGGCCCGATGCTGGAGACATTGCCCGCCCCCAGCACCAGCGCGACCCGCCCCGGCTGCTTGCTGCGATAGGCCACCGCCATCGTCTGCGGCAGATTCTCGACCGTCACGCCCGGCTGCTGCCAGACCTCCGCCGTGACGCCACTATAGAAGACGCTGTCGTAGGTGGTCTGCGGGAAGACGCCCGCCGTCACCTGCCCATTCGCCAGCGTGCGAACGGGGCCAGGGATGCGCGGTGAGCCATAGCGCGCGATGTCGCTGAGGCTGACGCGCAACTGCCGCATATGCTTCAAGGTTGCATAGGCGCCGGTCGCCCACTCCTCACCCGCCGCTGGCGACTGTGGTGTTAGCCCCTTGGCCTCCAGGCAGGCGGCCACCCAGCGCCCCTGCAATGCATGGAAGTCCGCGATGAGGCGATCCATCAGGGCGATGCGGTCACGCACGGAGACGTTGACCCAGGCGTCTTTGCGCTGCTGGAGCGTCTGCACAGCGGCGTCCATCGTGGCCTGGTCGCTGGCGGTCTGGCCCGCCCGAGACGGTCGGGAACTGGAACGAGCCTTTATCGAGGGTGGTCGCCATGTGGGGTACGCCTCCTGTGGCGCGTGGGTCTGAGCGCGACTCCGCGCGCAAACCTGAACACAAGCTCGTATTGGCTCAGACTATATCATACCTGAGCTATAGCAACGCATAATGGATGTGCGCGCAACCACAAAAACGCGGTAGAATGATGACGCAATCCCCTGAACCCCCGCGCCAGCCTGTCGAAGACGTCGTGTGATGCGCCCGCCGATGCTGGCGGAGCGCCCGGGAGGTGTCTGAATGAACTTGTTTCGCCGTTCCGCCAAGCCCATGATGCCCCGGCGACCCCCGCCATGCCGCAGCCGCCGCCGGCCACGGCGCCGGAGCCACCCGTAGCCGCGCCCGCGCCGACGCCCGCCGCCGCCCGCGCCATCCGCGACGATTACCGCGACGATGATGGACTACCCCCTGACGCTCCAGCACATCTACAATCGCGGGCGGCGCCTCTTCGCCAAGACCGAGATCCTCACGCTCGTCGGCGATGACTACGAGCGCTCGACCTTTGGCGAGGTCTTCGCGCGCGTCGAGCGGCTCGCGGGCGCGCTGGAGGCGCTGGGCGTCCGCCGGGGCGACCGCGTGGCCACCCTCGCCTGGAACTCCACCCGCCACTACGAGCTGTACTTCGCCGTGCCGTGCATGGGCGCCGTGCTCCACACCCTCAACCTGCGCCTCGCGCCGCATCAGGCGGGCTACATCATCAAAGACGCCGCCGATAGCGTCATCTTCGTCGACGCGACCTCTTCCCGCTGCTGAATGGCGTGAAAGACGCGCTCGGCAGCGTGAAGCACATCGTCGTGATGAATGGCCCGATGCCAGAGAACACCGACGGCCTGCCCCCCGTCCACGAATACGAGGCGCTGCTCGCCGCCGCCCCCGCCACCTACGCCTGGCCAGAGCTGGATGAGCGCGAGCCCGCGGCCATGTGCTACACCTCCGGCACGACGGGCAACCCCAAGGGCGTCGTCTACAGCCACCGCTCGTCCTATCTGCACGCCTTCGCGGTGACGCAGGCCGACACCATCGCGCTCTCGAATCAGGATATTGCGTTCCCGCTGGTGCCGATGTTCCACGTCAACGCCTGGGGACTGCCCCATGCCGCCGCGATGGTCGGCGCCAAGCTGGTCTTCCCTGGCCGCTTCATGGATCCCGCGCACACCGCGCAGGTCATCTCCGACCAGAAGGTGACGCTGGCCGCCGGTGTGCCGACCCTCTGGATCGGCCTCCTGCAAGTGCTGGCCCAGCGCAGCTGACCTCGACATGTCCACCGTGAAGCGCGTCGTCGTCGGTGGCTCAGCCGCGCCCGCCTCGCTGATCGCCGCGATGGACGCGAAGGGGCTGCCGCTGCTCCACGCCTGGGGCATGACGGAGACCTCGCCCATCGGCACCGTCTCGCGCCTGAAGGCCGCGCTGACCAAGCTACCCACCGAAGAGCAGTTGACCTATCGCGCCAAGCAGGGCATCCCGGTCACGGGCGTAGACCTGCGCATCATGAACCTGGACACCGGCGAAGAGGCCCCCTGGGATGGCGAGACCTTCGGTGAGATTCAGGTGCGCGGCCCGTGGATCACCAGCTCCTACTACCACGGCGACGACATCGAGCAGGGCGCCTCGAAGTTCATGGATGGCTGGTTCCGCACGGGCGACGTGGCGACGATTGACCCGGAGGGCTACATCCAGATCGTGGACCGCACGAAGGATGTCATCAAGTCCGGCGGTGAGTGGATTTCGTCAGTGCAGCTTGGAAGGCCTCATCATGGGGCATCCACAGGTGATGGAGGCCGCCGTCATCGGCATGCCCCACCCGAAGTGGCAGGAGCGCCCGGTCGCGGTCGTCGTCCCCAAGCCCGAATTCAAGGACACGATTACGAAAGAGGACATCATCAGCTACCTGGAGCCACAGGTCGCGAAGTGGTGGCTGCCCGATGAGGTGCTCTTCGTGGACACGCTGCCCAAGACCAGCGTCGGCAAGTTCGACAAGAAGGTGATGCGCGTGGAGCTGGCCGACAAGGTGCAGCTTGGCGCGCCCGATGTGCCGCCGAGCGAGTGAGGCGCCGGGCCTGACGTGTGGCCCCATCCTCGGCTCCGCATACCCCGTGTTTCTTCTTGGGGATGCGGGTCGGGGATGGGGCTTCTTCTTGCCTCAGCCCGCGGCCACGCGCTGGCAATACTGCTCCCACGTCACGACGCCGACGGCGTGGTCGGGCGTGAGGACGGCATTGCGGAAGCCATCCCAGCGGCGACCCGCTGAATCGGCTCCAGGTGTGTATGCGCGCGAGCGCCCGCGCACCGCCTGATAGATGTCGGCCATCGCATCCAGGCTCAGGATTTCCGGGCCGCCCATCTCCTCCATCGCGCGCAATGGCGCGCCCTCGGCCAGCGCCACCAGCCGATCCGCCACCTCGCCAATCTCGATGCTCTGGAAGCGCGCCACCCTGCGGCGTGACGACCTCCAGCAGCACGTCGATCCCCAACTCCGGAGAGCATGGCGCGACAAAGCTGTGGAACTGCGTCGCCCGCAGGATGCTCCACGGCAGGCCTGACTGCCGCGTCAGCGCCTCCGCCGCATGCTTCGCCACGTAATACGGCGTAGCTCGGAGCGGTCTACGCCGACGATGGAGACATAGACGATGTGCGGCGCGAGGCCATTCGCCTGCGCGGCCTCCAGCAGATGGCGCGTGCCGTCCACGTCCACCGCCTGCGCCTGCCGCGAGTTCGACGCCGCGTGGATGACCACGCGCACGCCCGCCAGCGCGGCGTCCAGCGCCTCGCCTGTGGTGAGGTCGCCCGCGACCACCTCGGCCCCCGCGACCGGAGCCGCCGCCCCCGAATGCGAGAGGACGCGCACGCGATGGCCCCGCGCGACCAGCCGCTCGACCACGAGCGCGCCCAGCTTGCCCGCGCCTCCGGTCACCAGGACATCGGTCACGCGCCCGCTCCATTCCCGTTGGCGTGGGCGGCCTGTTCCGCCTGAACCTGCTTCACCAGCGCATCGCGCGCCTTCCAGAGGTCGGGGAAGAGCAGATGATGGAGTGAAGCGCTCCATGGCCTCCATCGGCATACCGCCTGTCCCCGTCGTTTGCAGGCCCAGGTGCCGCTGCGCCAGCTTCAGGTGCGCCGCGCGGAAGAGGTGGAAGCGCTCATCGAAGTCGGTCAGCGCCTCAGCGCAGGCGTAGATCGCCGGGCAGCGCGCGCGGATGGGCGTAGACCTCCACCAACCCCACTTCAGCGTGGTCGAGTGCGGCGGTGAAGGCCTCCCATAGCCGGGGCGTCGCACGGAGAATGGCGCGGTAGCCAGGCGAATCGCCGCCATTGCCATCGCCCAGCCCGGCGCGAATCACCAGGAAATCGGCGGGCGGCACCAGCTCTAGCTGGCGCATCGCCGCGACCACGACCTCCTGCGCCGCCGTCGCCCGGCGCACCGCGATCTCGGCGCCCACGAAGTCGTCCGCGCGCAACGCCGCCGTCGCCGCCGCCAGCAGCTCCGTGGTCAGGCGCCACCACAACTCGAAGGTCTGGTGGGTAATCTGAAAGACCAGCTCATCGGGATGCAGCCGCTGCTCTGGCGGCTTTTGCAGGGCGAGCAGCTCTTCGGTGCGCAGGTAGACCTCGTAGGTGGTCAGGGCGTTGGTGGGCGTCTTGTGGGCGCTCATGATAGCATCTGCCTCCATCGTCATTGATGTTGCGCATCTCGTAGCGCATCTCGCCGCCCCACGCGCAGAGACCAACAAAGGGCGGCGCGTCCGACTCTCCCACACTCTACCGCGCGGGCGCCGCGACCGCCAGCGTCTCGCGGCTTCTCCCACCCGCCTATGCTATACTCAAGTACACCCTTGCGCTCGGCTTGCGGCGACGGCGCCACCTGCGGCGTCGGCGTCATCCGCGCCTGCCGCGACGAGGGGAAGGCGAGGAGCGGGCGGAGTTATGCAATGTCCCCACTGCGGGTATGATGAGTCGAAGGTCATAGATTCGCGCGACAACGGCGAGACCATCCAGCGCAGACGCCGCTGCGAGCGCTGCAACGAGCGCTTCACCACCATCGAGCGGGTCGTCCTCAATGAACTGATGGTGGTCAAGCGCGATGGACGGCGCGAGCCGTTCAGCCGCGAGAAGTTGGAGTCGGGCCTGCGCCACGCCTGCCAGAAACGCCCCATCGCCGTCGGACAGCTCGAAGCGATCGTCCGCGATGTCGAGAACGAGCTGTACAAGCTGGGCAAAGCGGAGCTTGATTCCTCCACCATTGGCGAGCTGGTGATGGAGCGCCTGCGGAAGATTGACGCCATCGCCTATATCCGCTTCGCCAGCGTCTATCGCTCGTACCCCAACCTCAGCGCCATGCGCCAGGAGATGGATCGCCTGCTGGAGGATGTCGCCGAGGAAGACGCGGCCAGCGAAGGCGCCGGGAATGGCAAGGGCGGGCGCGGCGCGAAGGGCCAGCCCCGCCGCTAGCGCCTGCCGCTTCCCACGCGCGAACATGATCTCCGTCAGCCGCAGCTCCACCTGGCTGGCGTCTGGCGCGCCCGCTGGCGTCAGGATATTGCTCACGGGCTGCAACAGGAACGGTCGCGCAGGCTCTGGCGGCGCGACGAGCAGGGCGGCGCGTATGCGATCTGGCGTGATGGGATGCGACTGTTCCAGGCTGCGATAGCCGACCGCCGCTTTCTGACGCATCCGCGCGATGTAGTCGGCGGGCAGTTCGGCGTAGTGGCGGCGTAGCTCGGCGAAGAGATTCGGGTTGTTGTGTCGCCGCATATCCCCGACAATGCCCGCCCCAGCGCCCCGCAGCGTTGAATTGGTCGAAAGCACGGCCATCAGCCCATGCGCGAAGGCCTGCGCGCCATAGGTCTGGACGGCGACGCTATCAGCCTCGTACTCGTCCGCGCGGCTCAGGCGCATCCGCAGCAGGTGGAAGCCGAACCACAGAAAGCGCAACGGCAGCGTGACCACCCAGATGACGATGACGCCCACCAGCACGGGCAGCGAGTTGTTCGAACGATCATGCGCCGCCCAGTCGTTCTTGTAGTTCGTCGAAATGCCCGCCTGGACGCCATCGATGATGTGATGGAGCGCCTGCTCCGCGCCGCCAAAATAGCGCGCGAAGAAGGTATCCGCGCGCCGATGGTGCGCTAGCTCATGCGCCAGCACCGCGCGTAGCTCCGGGTCGCTCATCTGCGTGAGGCCGCCGCGCCCACGCCCAGGACAGACTTGCGGTGTGAGCGCGCGACTCCAGAGCATCCGCCGCGCGATCCAGAAGCCCGCGTCCGGCGTCAGAACCACCCACTGCGGCGGCTTCACCTGGAGCCGTGCGGCGATCTCACCCAGCGTCGCGGCCAGGCGCGGATACTCCGTGATGGGCGTCACGATGCCCTCGATGCGGTGCGGCACGCCGAACAGCGCGTAGTAGAGATACACGACGATCGCGCCAGCCAGACCCGCGCCCAGCCAGACCTGCTGCATCAGGAATTGCGCGCACAGGATGATGCTGCCGACGAAGAGCGCGCTAACGATCAGATAGATGGCCGCGCTCAGAATCGAGAGCAGCAAGATGTAGAGCAAGTGACGCGAGCTCGCGGCCTTACCTGTCCTGGCAATGCGCGCCAGCTCTCGCCGCGCGATCTTCGTCGCCTGGCGCCGGTCGAACAGCGTCACCCAGCGCGAGAAGCCACGCGCGGATTCTACTGGATCACCTGGCCCACCCCACCCGCAGGCGCATTCTACGAAGCCGAACTGATCCGCCTGGGTCGCGCGCTTGCAGATGGGGCATGGCGTGGCTGGCTGTGGCTGGCTCCGGCGGTGCGCTGACCCGCACACGCGGCGTCTGCGGCTGGATGGATGGCTGTGGCTCAGTAGGCTCCATGCGGCGTCCCTTCTACACTAATCCCTCCCACTCATGCTGCTGGCAGGCGATGTGTACTATTATACGTAGTGGTGTCCAGTGTTCAATCCAGAATTCCAGAAGAGACTTGGCAGAGCGGGTATGCTCATGAGCGCCAAACTTGGCGCGGGCTGGAGCCTGCGTGAGGTGCAGGGCCGTCGACGTCTGCCGCAACACCGTCCTCAACGTCCAGCTCCGCTTCGCCGAAGGCAGGGTGGACGGCGTGCGGCGCGCTACCATTGAGTGGCAGTTCACCAGCCGCCAGGCCCGCGTTAAGCTCAAGGAACGCTATCCCGCGCGACGGGACTGATCCCAAGAGGGCAACGAGGGCAATGCCCTGCCTACGGCTCCTCACCTGGGTGCGGCACGCATGCGCCCCAAACGCCTCCCTCAGTGCGTCTCGCGGGATCAGGCGACCAAGCCATAGAGGAGGCGCCCAGCGCAGATGAGGGCTGGGATCGTGGGCATGCCCAGGCCCTCCGCGTGCGAGTCGAGATGGGCGCGCCAGCAGAATCGCCAGGGGCGCTCCGGCGCTCGCCAGCCGACCAGAAACGGCGCGAGGCGCTGTTGGCGGACACTGGATGGCGGGAATTACAGCGCGGCGAAGAAGGTCGCGATGTCGCGCGCCAGCAGCTCAGGCTCTTCGACTGGCGCGAAATGGCCGCCGCTCGGCATCGATGTCCACTGGCGGACGTTGTAGAGGCGCTCGCCCCACTCACGCGGCGGCTCGCCCTCGTCGGCGAATTGGTGGGCGAAGACGGCGATCCCGGTTGGCGCATGAACGAAGTCGGTGGGGCCGAGCGTGTCGCCGAACCAGCGATTGTCGAAGTAGTCACGCATGGAGGGTGTGATCGTTTGCGTGGCCCAATAGATCGTCAGGTTGGTCAGCAGAAAGTCGCGCGAGAAGCGTGTCGTGAGGTTTCCGTGGGAGTCCGACCACGCCCGCCACTTTTCCAGGATCCACGCGGCTAAGCCCGCCGGTGAGTCGTTCAGCCCATACGCGACGGTTTGGGGCCTGGTGGATTGGATGGCCTTGTACCCACTTTCCATCTGCCAAAACGCCTCGCCGCGGGCGAGAAAGCGGCGTTCAGCCTCGGAGAGCGGCTGTGACCCTGGACCCGTGTAGGGTGGAATCTCCAGATTGCTGAGGTGGATGCCAATGATCGGCGCCGGGTCATCCAGCGCCATGAAGGTGGCGACCCCCGCCCCAAAGTCCCCGCCGCCCGCGCCATAGCGCGCATAGCCGAGGCCGCGCATGAGGCGGCGCCACAGCGCAGCGGTGTACCGGTAGTTTATACCGGTGCGTGCGGGCCGCTCGGAGAAGCCATAACCTGGCAATGAGGGGATGACAATATCAAACGCGGGCCCAGCGATGCCGTGGGCCGCCGGATCTGTCAAAAACGGTACGAGCGGCAGCAACTCAACGAACGTGCTGGGCCAGCCGTGGGTCAAGATCAGCGG
Source organism: uncultured Chloroflexia bacterium (assembly GCA_963840335.1). Taxonomy (GTDB): domain Bacteria; phylum Chloroflexota; class Ktedonobacteria; order Ktedonobacterales; family JADMIN01; genus JAKAIY01. The sequence goes on along the minus strand of CAWIYP010000036.1, from coordinate 29,767 downwards.
AATCCCCTGCTCGCCCACCGCCCGCTCGTGGACGAAGTGGATGTGGATGCCATCAAGCTCGGCGCGGAAGTGATGGAACGAGTTCAGCTCACGCTCCTGTGCCCGCCAGTCGAACTCATCGGCCCAATACCTGAGCATCCGCCTCAGATAGTCCAGGTCGACGCCCTGCTCCCACCTACTGCCTGGTATTTGATCAGGCCAGCGCGTATTGTGAATGCGCGCCCGCAGGTCAGTGAGCGCCTCCTCCTCGACCTGGATCGAGAAGGGTGTGATGCTCAGGGGCTGGTCGGCCTGGCTCATGGCGGCTGACTCCCTCGTACGATCATACGCGGCTACGCCGATCACTGGCTTATAAAAAGCACCCGCATGACACAGCATTCGACCTTTAAAGTGGGGGCTGGAAACTGGTCATCCTTTTGCTCAAACACCCGGCGCCATGGCGCCTCCTGGCGGCGCCAGGAGCGATTGATGGTCAGCAGAACGGCGCCCCGCAGACGCTGAACATGTCGGTCTGCATTATAGCATCCCTGCCAGAAGCCAACTGGACTGAGCGCTTGCGTGAACAGACTGGAAACGCGCTGGCCCGATGTCACGATGGAATCCCAACGCTTCGCGCTGACCACTCAAGCCGAGGATTGGCGTGCGGCAACCTTGACACTGACGCCCGTTGGTGGCTATTATGCGACATCGTTTGCGGCGCCACGCCTGACAATCCCACCGATGTCCGGCAGCGTCGTCTGGACACATTCAGGGCGCGGAAATCGTCTACAGCGGCGTAGATCGTGCGGATTGTGTCGAGTCATGTTGAGTCGTGTTGAACGGCGCCTCTTTGGCGGGTACGACGGCTAACGCGCCAGTGCGTGGAGTGACCTCACCCCAGACGGCGCCATGCCAGGCGCGCCACGGCGATGCGGCGCTTTGCCGACGCCCCAGCGTTTTGAGGCTTGCGCGGGGAAAAAGCGGGTGCTATACTGCGCCAGCGGCAGTCCCGGGAAGAAACGAGCGACACCATGGCAATGGATGAACCGACGACATCCTACGAACCGGAACGGCGCGGGCGTAGAGATCACGATGCGCCAAGAGATAACGACACTGGCGATATCAGCGCGCTCACCCAGAGCGACAGCCTGCGCCTCTACCTGCGTGAAATCTCGCGTATCTCACTGCTCTCGGCGCAACGCGAGCTAGACCTCGCCCAGCGCGTCGAACGCGGTGAGCGCGCCGCGCGTACTCACCTCATCGAGGCCAATCTGCGCCTGGTCGTCAGCATCGCGAAACGCTATGTCGGGCAGGGACTCGCGCTCGAAGACCTCATCGGCGAAGGCAACATCGGGCTGATTCGCGCGGTGATGAAGTTCGACCCCAGCAAAGGCTTCCGCTTCTCCACCTACGCGACCTGGTGGATCAAACAGGCGATCACCCGCTCCATCCTCGAAGGCACCCGCACCGTGCGCCTGCCCGTCTACATCATGGAAGAAGTGATGCGGGTCAAGCGCATGACCCGCCAACTCTACCAGGAGCTAGGCCACGAGCCGACCGTCGCGCAGATTGGCGAGGGACTGGGCATCACCGCCGAGCGTGTCACCGAGCTGCTCGTCTGGGCTGAGAAGGTCTTCTCGCTCGACGCGCCGCTCTCCGACGAAGAAGAAAACTCGCTCTCCGACCTGATCGAAGATCAAGGCGCCGAAGGGCCAGAAGGCACGACCGACCGCGAGATGCTGCGCGAGGAAGTGCGCCGCGCGCTGAGCGCCCTCACCGATCGCGAGCGCCAGGTCATCGAGCTACGCTTCGGCCTCCTCGACGACCACGACCACACCCTCGAAGAGGTCGGCAAGCAGCTCAAAGTCACCCGCGAGCGCGTCCGTCAGATCGAAGAGCGCGCCATCCGCAAGCTGCGCCACCCCGCCGCCAGCCGCATGCTCAAAGAGTATCTCGACTAGACCAGCGACGCAACAACGACGCCCCCAGCCACTCCACCGGAGTTCAGCTGGGGGCGTCTTGGCGTTGCTAGATGAGGGCTAGTTACCCCACATCATCCCGGCTGGCGACATCATGCCCGCTGGCGACATCGCGCCATTCGGGCCGCCGAACCCGCCGCGCTTATCGAGCAGCGGATAGTGGCCGCCCGCGACCGCCTGCTGCAAGCACGCTGTAGGCCATCGAAGACTGCGATTGTGTCATCGCGCCACTCTTGACCGCCGAGGCAAGCTGGGCCTGCGTCGACCTTCAGATAGGCGGCGCTGACGGCGCTCTTGCTCGCGCCCTGCGCGCTGATGACCTGCGCGACGGTCTTGCCAGCGCTCAATTGGCTCTGCAAGTCGCTGCTCGACATCTTCATCGCCCCAGCGACCGCCGAGAGCAGCGCCGTGCGCACGCCGCTCAGCGCTTTGGCCGAGGCGCCACCGACCATTCCGGCGCCCTTCTGCTTCGCGATGGCTTGCAGCGCCGCGCACGGATCGCCCGCGTACTGGGCCAACGCCGACTCCGCCTGTACCTTCTGCGTCTGCGTCAGCTTGCCATCGGCGTACATCTTATTGATGACCGCCTGGAGCGCGTCCTTGTTCGCGCTCTGAAGCTGCGACTGGCTCACACCCAGGTCTTTGCTCACCGTATCGATGTAGAGCTGACAATAGGCGCCCGCCGACGGGGTCGGCGTCGTGACCTCCGCCGCCGCGCTCACATGCCCGCCCATGACCAGCGACTGGAGCGACGGCGCCGCCGCCACGCCAATCACCAGGCCAACGGACAGCAGCAGTCCGCCCACCAAACCGAGCGCCACACGCTTATTCATAGTCCTTGCACCTCCCTTACTCCCTGCGCGCATACCCCTGGTCACGCCGCCAGAACAACTCCGATATATCTTTAACACGTCCTACGCGACAATTGCCAGCGCGCATAGACCAAATGCCGCCGCCGCGACACAACTGAGACATATCGCCGTACGCAGCGTGGTATTGTGAAGCAAATTGAGTCGCTGACGCAACGTGAGGGAGCGAACCACATGCCAGAATACGACCACGATGCGCCGCCGCTGCGGGTGGGCATCATCGGCGCCGGAGCGGTGGGGAGCGCGCTGCTGGTGGCGCTGGACGCGCGCGGCGCCGCCGCTGGTCTGGCGCCCGTCGCCGTCACCTCGCGCACGCTGGCCTCCGCGCAGGCGGCGGCGCGGCTGGCCGGGGGCTGTCTCGCGCTCGATGATGCCGCGACGCTGGCCGAGCGCTGCGATCTCGTCTTCATCGCCACCAGCGACGACGCGATTCGCGACATCGCCGAGGGCGTGGCATGGCGCGCGGGTCAGGCGGTCGTTCACCTCAGCGGCTCGCAGGGGGTGGCGCCCGCTAGCAGCGGCAGCCGCGCGCGGGGCGCTGGTCGCCGCGCTGCACCCGCTGATGACCTTCCCACGCGACACCCGCGATCTAGGCGCGGAGAAGCTACTGGCGCGGCTGGCGGGGACGTCCTGGGCGCTCCAGTGCGACGACGCCGCGCTGGCGGGGCGCCTCACCGCCTTCGTCGCCGCACTCGCCGGGCAGGTCATCCGTCTGGCGGAGGCCGACCGCGCGCCCTATCATCTCTCTGGCGTGCTCGTCTCGAACTATCTGGTGACGCTGGTCGATGCGGCGGCGCGGCTCTGGGCGGGCTGGGGTGTGGAGCGCGACGACGCGCTGCGGGCGCTGCTAGCCCCTGCTGCGCGCCACGGTCGAGAATCTGGAGGCGGTCGGGCTGCCCGCCGCGCTGACCGGCCCCATCGCGCGCGGCGATGTCGGCGCCGTGCGCATCCACGAGGCGTGGCTGCGGGCGCACGCCGAGGAGGCCGTGCCAGACGATGATGGCACGGCCCTGCGCGCCGCCTACGAGGCGCTGGGGCTGACTGACACTCCCCCTCGCCCACGAGAAGGGCGCGCTCACCGACGCGGCGGCGGAGGAGATTCGCCGCGCGCTCGACGAAGAGTAACGCATCGCCGCGACACATTCACATGGGGATTGATTCACGTAGCGCAGGAGGAGGGCGACCGATGAGCTGGAATCCGTGGGAGCCGACCGCGCCGATGGGGCCAGCGCCCACGCCGCACCACGCGCCCGCCGCGCCACACTGGCCGACGCCGCATGCTTCGGCGCCCGTCGCGGATGACACCGACCACGACGCTCCCCATCGGCCAGCGGCGCTGGGTGGCCGCACTGGCCCTCTATCTGCTCGCGCCCGTGATCGCGGAAGGGCTGACCGGCTCCACGCCACCACTCAACTTCCTCAATCCACTCACCTTCCTCTTCCTGACGGCGCTCTATGGCTCTGGCGCGCTACTCGTCCGCGAGACGGCGCGGCGCCGCGACCTCGGCTGGGGCAGCGTCGTGCTGCTGGGCGCCGCCTATGGCGTGCTGGAGGAGGGGCTGGTCGTCACAAGCTGGTTCAATCTCCACTGGCCCGACGCCGCCTACCTGGCCAGCTTCAGCCACATCCTCGGCGTCAACTGGTTCTGGGCGGTGGGGCTGACCGCGTTCCATGCCATCGTCAGCGTCACCCTGCCGATCATGCTGGTCGAGACGGCTTTCCCCATGCTGGCGCCGCTGCCCTGGTTCAGCGAGCGCGGCTACCGCCTGCTGATGCTCCTGCTGGGCGCTACGTCGGTCGTAGGACTGGTCGTCTTTGGCTTCCTGATGTTCCGCGCGCAGGGATACCATCCGCCGCTGCTGGGCTGGCTGCTAGCGCTGGCGATTGCGGTGGCGCTGGTCTGGCTGGCGACCCATCCACTCGCGCGTCTCTGGCGTCAGCGGCGCGGCGCCCCGGCCACTCCGCCGCGCGTCAGCCAGCGCCCCGCGCCCTCGCTACCCTCGCTCCGGTTCGCGGGCTTTCTCTACACGCTCGCCTTCTTCGTCATCCTCTGGGGCGGCCCGAACATCTTCCACCGCCAGAGCCTCGCGCTGGCCCTGCTTCATCCTCATCATCGCGCTGGGCGCCTGGACAGTGAGCCGCTGGAGCCGCCGGATTGACTGGTCGGCGCGGCAGCGGCTGGCGCTGCTCACTGGTGTGGCGCTCTTCTGGGTCGCGCTGGCCCCGCTGATGGAATTCAACATCCATCCAGCGGGCAAGGATGAGACGGGCATGACGCTGCTCGCCGTCGCGATGCTCGTGGCGCTCATCTGGCTGGCGCGCATGGCCCGCAAGACGGAGGAGCGGCGTCTGGGCCAGAGGTGAGACTGCTGGCGCTCTCGGCCTTGAAAAGGCCGGAGCACGCGGACGCGGACTCAAGTCCGACGCCGCCGCCATGGTCGGCGCACAGGGCATTCATGCCCCATCCCACCGTGCGTCGGCCATTCATGGCCGCGACGCTGCGCCGCCCTAGCGCAAGCCACCAGCGCGGGGCGAATACTCGCGGCGCGCGGCGACGCTGACGAGGTCGCGCTCTGGCCAGCGAACGGCGGTGAGACGCCCGCCATGCACGCAGCCCGTATCCACGTTGATCGTGTTGTGGCGCCAGCGAGTCTCACGGAAAGGGGTGTGGCCATAGACAACCGCCGCCGCGCCGCGATACTCCGCCGCCCAGTCAATGCGCTCAGGGTTGCCGTATTCGTCCTCCCAGCCCGTCGTCTCGCCGTAGAGCGCCAGCGCGCGGATGCGCTCCGAGATACGCCCGTGAAAGCGTTCTGGCAGCCCCGCGTGCGCCACGACCAGACGCGCCATCGTCCAGCCAGAGATAGGGCGGCAGCCCGCGCACAAAGTCCCTGAAGTCGCGCGTGAAAGCGGCGCGCTCCTCCTCAGTGGGCAGCGCGGCGATCTGGTCGAGGGTCTCGCGCAGGCCGTGGGCGATACGCACATTGCGGCCATCGAGCGCGCGCATCAGCTTGTTGTCGTGGTTGCCTGGCGCGCAGAATCCCTGCCCGCTCGCCACCAGCTCCATCGCCAGCCGCGCCACCCGCAATACGCCTGGCCCACGATCCACCAGATCGCCGACGAAGATGACGCGCCGCCCCTGCAGGATGCCGCCAGCCGCCAGCCTCGCCCGTGCGCGCGTAGCCCAGCGCCGCCAGCAGCTCCAGCAGCTCGTCATAGCAGCCATGCGTGTCGCCGATGATGTCGAAGGGGCCGCGCTCGCCGCGCAGGTCGCATGCCAGCGGGCGCCGTGTGACCCGCGCCGCCTCCCACTCCTCCGGCGTCGTGAGCGTGTGTGTCTCCGCATAGCCGTGCGGGCCAGTCGGGAAGCGCGCATGCGGAATCGCCTCGCCCAGCCGCACGGCCACCGGGGCCACATCGAAGTGATGCGCCTGATGCGACCAGGGCCTCGAAGAGCGTCGGCTCATCGCTGAAGACCACCACCGCCACAAGCTGCCGATGACGCAAGCGGCTGGTGATGGCGCCATGCGTTGCCGCGAGCGCCTCGGCTGCGGCCGTCTCTGGCGCGATCATCACCACCTCAGCCGGGGTGAAGTTCCGCGCCGCGAACGCCTGCGCCGCCTCGATCTCCGCGCTGGCAATCACGACCAACGCCAGCTCTGGGATTGACACCTCCGGCGCCAATGTTTCTGGCGATGCGTCATCGGTCACGGTATCACTCACACAGTTCCCCTCTCATCAACATGCGGACACTGCTATATACCACCTGGCGCATCTCAAGTGGCAAGCGGTGCCATACGTTCAGAGGTTGATGGAGGTTGACGAAGGTTGATGAGGGTTGATGAGGGTTGATTGGGGATAGGTGAGGAGAGGCGCGGGAGCAGGGGCGCGACCTGGCGGAAGACACGAAAAAGGGGCGGATCAAATCCGCCCCAGATTTCGCTCGCGGCGCGTCCGAAAATAACAGCTCGTCGTCGCCTGCGTTGGGTACGAGGAGTAGCAGCCTACTCGCACCGTGCTCGCGCAGTCGCCGAAAACAGCCCGGCTTAACGCGGCGTGCCCAGAAACAGCCTGAGCGTAAGTGGCGGTCTCCACAGAAATCAGCCTGTACCGCCATGTGCGCATCCCCTTGGAGAAACAGCCTCCTGGGAGCGTGTGCGGCTGGAAAACAGCCCAGCCGCCTGATCGGGAGCGGTGGTGGAAAACAGCCCACCGCGCTCTTGCGATAGTGGAAGTATAGCGGGGGCAAAACCTTAACGCAAGGCATAGTTTGCTATGGTATCTATTTGAGTTGATTATAGTTGATGGCTACAGCTTGCATTCGCCGCTAGCATATGCAGTCACGTATTCATGGGCGATCACGGGACATCACTGCCGCGCAATCAGCGCAAAAAACGACGCGACGGCATGGAGAAAAACCCTTCCATCGCCGTCGCGGTACGCCACGGTGACTCATCCACACCGAGACGAGCCAAACCGTATCATCGGTTGTCATATGCGCGGTCGCGCGCTATGACTTCTGCTGCTTGGGAGTGCCCCGACCCCGCTCGCCGCCCTTTTTACCGATGCGGCTGTAGAACTCTGGGCCTTGCTGACGCTTGGTGGATTCGCCGCCCTTTTTGCCGATTTCGGCATAGAACGAGGAACCAAGCTTCGATTTGACGGCCTCGCCGCCCTTCTTGCCGATTCGGCTGTAGAACTCTGGGCCGTACTTTTCACGCACAGCCTGTCCACCATGCTTCGCTTTGTCCGAACCCGGCTCCGGTCCACGTTTGCTAGAAGCCATCGGTCGCACCTCTCTCTTTGTTCAACTTACCCCTTGCTATGGGGCGCCGCAACTTCATCGGAGGCTGCGGCCACGCGCGCTTGCCTCTGACCGCCACCAGTCGGACGGGCGATGGAGCTTGCGTGGATAGCCGACAGGCATCGGCGCCATTTTCTAAGCACCTTGAATGCCAGAACGCCAGCTATCACACCATTTTACGAAGATGTAGAGAGATTGGTTGCAGCGGTTTCTGCGTATTATGAGGTACGTCTCAATTTTCCCGCCGCGCCGCCGCGACCCGATTGGCGATCAGCGCCGCCGTCGCGCCCGCGCCCACGCCATTATCAATATTCACGACCGTTAGCCCCGGCGCGCAGGTCTGGAGCATCGCCAGCAGCGCGGCCTCGCCCTTGCCGCCCGCGCCATAGCCGATGCTGGTGGGGCAGCCGATGACGGGCGCATGCGAGAGACCTGCCACCACACTTGGCAGCGCGCCATCCATGCCAGCGCACACCACCAGCGCCGCGACATCGCTCGCCAGCAGCGCATCGAGCGGCCCGAAGAGTCGGTGGATGCCCGCCACGCCGACATCGTAGATCGTGCTGACGCGGCACCCCATCTCTTCCGCCACGAGCCGCGCTTCCTCCGCGACGGGGATGTCGCCCACGCCCGCCGTCAGCACGCCGACATGCCCACCTGTGCTGGGCCGCGCGTACTCTGGCGTGTGCAGCGCGATGGCGTGCGCCGCCTCGCGGGTATCCACGTTGGCGTCGGGGAATGCGCCGCGCAGTAGCGCAAGCTGGCCCTCGCTGGCGCGGCTGACAATGGCGTAGCCGTTGCGCTCCAGGAAGGCGCGCACGATGGCGACGAGTTGATCGTCGCGCTTGCTCTCGGCCAGCACGACCTCCGGGATGCCCTTGCGCGCGGCGCGGCCCAGGTCGAGGCGCGCCTCCACCAGTGGCGCGAGCGGCGACGCGGTCGGCGTGGCGTCCGCTGGAGCATCCGTCCGCTCCACGATTTCCACGATCTCCGCGATCTCCCAGGTCACATCATCCCGCCCATCGGATCGCTGCTGACTCATGGATGCGCTCACTCCTCGCTGTGGATATTGGCGGCGGCGTGGCGACAACCAACAGCGGCCACACGCCCCATATCTCAGCGTAGCACACACCGGGCGCGTCTCGCCAGCGCCACGCGCAGCGCCGGTATAGCCCATCTGGCCTGCCAGTGAGCGTGATCGCGTGGAGCCTGAATTCAAGGGAATCGCGGCCAACGAACCCATCAAGCGGTCTTGCGCCGACTGCCACGGATGACTATACTACCGTGGGCACACTCTCACACCAACCAATGCGCTCGCGCATGGCATGGCGCGGCGCGGTGTTGACGACTGCATGGAGGTTCGGGAGGCGTCATGGTACTTCAGGTGCGACGCTTTGCGCTGCTGGTCGTGGCGCTGAGCGTAATGTCGGTGGCGCTGGTAGCCTGCCAGACGCCAGCGGTGACCGGTGGTGGGACTTCGTCAGGCATCGCGCTCATCACGCCTCTCGCGAATGCGGTCAGCCCGACGCCCACGTTTCCGCCATTTACGATTGGCGCGTGGCCATCCAACTACTCGCCTGGCAATCCTGACACGATCACCATCTACGTCCTCTGCCGTGTCCAGGATCAGAGCATGCAGACACCGTCACAGCCGCCGAACCCCGGCGTACCGGTGACCATCCTGATTGGCGCGCCGATCAACCAGACCGCGACGGTAACGACTGGCGCTGATGGCGTGGCGGCGACCACTGTCGCATTTAGCGACCCGACGCCCGGCATTCCCGTCCAGGTGACGGTGACGGCGACCTGGAAAGGCGTCCCATACTCGAATCAGACGTTCTTTACCCCTGGCGCCACCTTCACGCCAACACCGAAGGCAAAGACGCCTACCGCGTCTCCCAGCGCCTCACCCAGCGTGACGGCCACCGCCACGCCGTAACGGCGCCCAGCGCGGATGTCTCGCCATCGCCCCGCTCCCATGTGGAGCGGGGCTTCTTCTTTGCCCTGCAAGATTCGCGGCGGCTCGCGCTAGTCAGGGAGCGAGTTCTAGCGTATCTCTGGCTGGCAGCGCGGGCAAAAGTGCGTGCCGCGCTGCGCCACAGTGATGCGCTCGATCGGCGTCTGGCAACGCAGGCACGGCTCGCCCGTCCGCCGATAGACGGCGACATGCTCCAGATTGGAGCCAGCTTCGTTGTAGAGGTCGCGGTGACGGCCAAACGTCGTGCCGCCATGCGCGATGCCCGTCGTCAGCGCCTGCTGGATGCCCGCGTGTAGCCGCGCGACTTCCGGGGATGTGAGGCTGTTGGCGCGGCGCAGCGGATGGATGCGCGCCAGCCAGAGCGCCTCGTCAGCATAGATATTGCCCAGCCCCGCGACGATTCGCTGATCGAGCAGCGCCGCCTTGATCGCGCGCTTCTGCCCCGCCAGGCGCTCCGCCAACGCCGCTGGCGTGAAGGCCTCGTCCAATGGCTCCGGGCCGAGGCTGGCGAAGGGGGCCGGCAGCGCGTCGACCCGCGCCAGCGTCACCCGCCCAAACTTGCGCGGATCGCTGTAGACGAGGCGTCGGCCATCGTCCAGCGTGAAGATCACCCGCGCGTAGAGCGGCTCTGGCTCGCCTTCCGTCCACAGCAGCAGATTGCCCGACATGCGCCGATGAATGATGAGCAGGCGCCCATCATCGAGGGTCAGCAAGAGGTACTTAGCGCGGCGCCCCACAGTCGTCACCTGACGCCCGCTGAGCGCCGCCGCCAACGCCTGCTGGCGTCATCCCCGCGATGGTGCGCTCCCAGCGTGTCTCCACGCCGACGAAACGATGGCCGGGTAGCGTCTCGCGCAGTTGCCGCGCAAGATATTCGACTTCTGGTAGCTCTGGCATACTGGGTGTTCCTCGCTGCGCTACGCCTGGTCGCGCTCGTGGCGCTGGACATGCTCCGCGACGCGAACGACCTCGGCGGCCGCCGCTGGCGCGAGATGCTGATCGAGGAAGTCGCCGACCCGCGTAATCCACTCATCGGGATAGCGCCAGAACGCCTGCACATGGCGCGCCTCGGCGACCTGCCACAGCTCCTTCGGCTCGCCCGCCGCGCCATAGAGACGCTCGCCGTCATACGGCTCGTCCGCGAGGCCATCGTCGAGGTCGGCGATGATGAGCGTCGCGCGCGGGCTGACCTGCCCGATCACCTGCGCCGGGCGGATGTCGCTCAGGCGGACATCGGCCATCCGCTGCGCCCACCAGACGACGATGTTCGCCAGCGGGAACGCGGGCAGATGCGTGAAGCGGGTAAAGAGTTGCGCGATGTCGTGCTGGAGGTCGGCGAATCCGCTCTCGATCACCAGCGCGCGTAGCTCAGGAATGCTGACAGCGGCGAGGGTCGCGGTGATGGCGCCGAGCGAATAGCCCATGATGGCGAGGCCGTCCATGTTCACATCGCCACGCGCCCGCAGCCACCCGATGATCGCCGCCACATCCTCGCGCTCGCGGATGCCATAGGTGACCATCTCGCCGTCGCTGTGGCCATGCCCCGCGAAGTCAAACAGCACCGCGCCATAGCCGCTGCGCGCATGCAGCTTGGCGACCTGCTCCAGCCACTGGCCGCGATTGTCGTGGATGCCGTGGCAGCAGATGAGCGTGCAGCCATTACGCGCGGGCAGATACCACGCCGCCAGCGCGCCGCTCGGCCCATCGATGCGCACATCTTCCAGCGTCAGGCCGACATCGTGCGGCGTCAGCGCCAGCGCCTTGCGCTCCGGACGCAACAGCCCACGCGCCACACGATAGGTAAACCAGAGCAGGGCGCCCGCCACCAGCGCGACAATGGCGCCCACGATCAGCGCTATCTGAACCAGAGCATTTCAGTTCACGCATCCCTTCCGCGTCTCGTTCGCGTCTCAGTTAGTGGCTCGGCACGCTCGCGAAGACGCCCGCGTGGCTATCGATCCAATGGAACTGGCGCAAGGGCCAGTAGACGAACTCCGCCCTGCCAAGATGTTCTCGCGCGAACAAGCCAAAGCCGCGCGAATCGGTCGACGACCAGGCCAGGCGCGAATCGGCCATCACGAAGTACTCGCCCGCGGTGAGGGTGGTCTTGCCGATGAGCTGGCTCTCTGGCTGTCCCGGCGCGATGCCCGTGTACGGCTGCTCGTCCAGCGTGACGCCGTTCACCTCGACGGTGGTCGCGGTGATGAGGATCGTATCACCTGGCACGGCGACCACGCGCCGCAGCAACAGTTGCGAGGGATTCTGAGGGTCGGCGATCAGCACGATGTCGCCGCGCGACGGGCCGGACAGGATATACGCCGACTTATTCACCAGCACCCGCTGTCCCTGCTGGAGCGCGGATCCCATCGAGCCATCCACGACACCGAAGCTCTGTGTCACACTGACCGCCGCGAAGACGATGCCGACGAACAGCAACACCTCGACCAGCTCGCGCATCAGGTGCGCCCGGCGCTCCGCCGCTGTATGGCTCAATGTGCTTGTCCGCATTCCAGGGGTCTCTCCCTCAACGCCGCCTGCGCAGCAATCTATCGCGATACGCCGACGCCACTCAGCGCCCGACGCCGCTAAACACATTCGAGTAGGTCGCGACGCTCCGCAGCATCCGTCAGCGGCCAGTAAATGAACTCTACCTTGCCGATGATATTGGCGCGCGGCACATAGCCAAAGAAGCGCGAATCATCGCTATTCTGCCGATTGTCGCCCAGCACGAAATACTGGTTCGCGCGCAGCGTGATCGTCGGCAGCACGTTGGCACTCTCCGGCGCGCTCGGATCGAGCAATGTAATATACGGCTCCTTGAGCGTATGTCCATTGACGATCACCGATGTCGGCGTGATCGAGATGCGGTCGCCAGGGATGCCGATGACGCGCTTCACGTAGGTCTGCTGGGGTTGCTCGGTGGGTGAAAGATGATGACATCGCCGCGCTGAGGCGAGCCAAAGTTGAATTTGTACGCGAACGTACTGACCACCATCCGATCACCGACCTGGATGCCTGGCTCCATGCTGGGACTATCGACGAGGTACGGGCGCACAGTGACATTCACCACGAGAAAGACGATCACCGTCAGCACGACTGTTTCGATCAACTCACGGGCAATCACCGACGAGGAACGTCGTGTCGACGTTCAACGCGGCGCCCTGATGGAACAAGTCGCGCATTTGCCAAGCGTCTGATCTCCCCGGCGTCGTTTCGGCCTGCCGCGCGCCACGCCTCCAGCGCCTCGCAGCGCCCTACCAGCCTGTTCTCCGCCGATGTTTGCGGGAGGGGCTAGAAACATCACGTAGTATAACATAGGGGGTTCGGAGCGCCCGCCAATTGGGGCGCCCTGACCGCCTATGCGCGAATCGCAGCGAAAAGAGGAGTCACGCCGTCATGCCAGCTATTCCACGCCCGCTCACCCTGATCGTGATGGACGGGTATGGCATCAATCCCCGCAAAGACGCGAACGCCATCGCGATGGCCCGCAAGCCCCACCTCGACGCCATCGAGAAGCAATGGCCCCATACGCAGGTGGCCACCTCTGGCCCGGCGGTGGGCCTGCCAGAGGGGCAGATGGGCAACTCCGAGGTCGGCCACCTCAATATTGGCGCGGGCAAGCGCGTCCTGCAGGAGTTCACCCGCGTCAGCGCGGCGATCCACGACGGCTCGTTCTTCAGCAATCCCGCCCTGCTGAAGGCCATCGCGCAGGTGAAGCGCAACAACTCGAAGCTGCACCTCTGCGGGCTGATCGGCGACGGCGGCGTCCACGCGCACCAGAGCCACCTGGAGGCGCTGCTGCGCATGGCCGCGCGTGACGAGGTGGAGCGCGTCTACATCCACGCCTTCACCGATGGCCGCGACACCTCGCCCTTCGGCGCGCGCGAATACATGACGGAGCTGCTGGCGCGGGCGAAGGAGATTGGGCGGCGAGCATCCGGCGCGCGTGGCGACCATCTCTGGCCGCTACTATGCGATGGATCGCGACAACCGCTGGGATCGCATCGCCCGCGTCTACTGGGCGATGACGCGCGCCGAGGGGCAGCGCGCCACTGACCCTGTGGCGGCCATCGCGGCGTCCTACGAGCGCAAGGTGACGGACGAGTTCATCGAGCCAATCGTGCTGGTGGAGGATGACCATCCGGTGGCCATCGTCGAGCCAGGCGACGCCGTCATCTACTTCAACTTCCGCTCCGACCGTGGCCGCGAGCTGACCAAGGCCTTCGCCCTGCCAGAGCTACCCCACCAGGCGGAGGGCAAGTTCGACCGTGGCCCACGCATCGACGATCTGGTCTTCGTGACGATGACCGAATACGAGTCGGGGCTGCCCGTCGAGGTCGCTTTCCCCGCTGACAACGTGGATGAGCCACTGGCGAAGATTCTCTCCGACCGTGGGATGCGCCAGTTCCACTCCGCCGAGACGGAGAAGTACGCGCACGTCACCTTCTTCTTCAATGGCGGACGCGAGGCGCCCTACCCCGGTGAGGATCGCGAGCTGATTCCCTCGCCCAAAGTGGCGACCTATGACCTGAAGCCAGAGATGAGTTCGGTCGAGCTGACCGATGAGGTCGTGCGCCGCATCCAGAGCGGCGACTACGATGTCATCATCATGAACTACGCCAACGCCGACATGGTGGGGCATACGGGTGTGCTGGAGGCGGCGATCACGGCGGTCGAGGCGGTGGACGCGGGCGTGGGGCGCGTGGTGGAGGCGACGCTGGCCCAGGGCGGCGCGGCGCTCATCACCGCCGACCACGGCAACGCCGAGCAACTGATCGAATACGACACTGGCAAGCCGCTGACCTCGCACACGACCAACCCCGTGCCATTCTTCTTCGTCGTGCCGCAGTGGCCCAACGCGAAGCTGCGCGGCGATGGCATCCTGGCGGATGTCGCGCCGACGATGCTGCAACTGCTGGGCATTCCGCAGCCAGCGGGCATGACGGGCCACTCACTCATCATCGGACAGGAGGACTGAGCGATGGCGCAGACATCCAGAGACGCGGGCGCGATCACCTATCGTGAGGCGACGGGCGCCGACGTAGAAACGCTGGCCGACCTGCGCTGGCGGATGCAGACGGAGCGCCACCCGGAGCATCCCGCCACCGCCGAGCACTACGCCGCCTATCTGGAGGCCGCCCGGCAGGACATCCGCGCGGAGATCGAGCGGGGGACGCATATCGCGTTCCTCGCCGAGGCCGATGGCGAGGTGGTGGCGTGCGCCCTCCTCATCTGGTGGGCGACGCTGCCGAGCCTGACCGACCTGCACCGCAAGCGTGGCTACGTGTCGAACGTCTATACAGCCCCTGACTGGAGGCGCAATGGCATCGCCCGCGCGCTGATGGAGCGCATCATCGCCCGCGCGCGGGAAATGGGCGTAGCAGCGGCTGGTTCTCTGGGCCTCCGACATGGGACGCCCGCTCTACCTCGACCTCGGCTTCACGCCTTCGCGCGCGCTGGAGTGGAATGAGTGACTGCGACGCGCGATAGCGTATTCAAACAAACTGGCTTACCAAAGCCCAAGAGGAAGTAGATACCTATGCGCTACCTCATCATCATCGAGCGCGCCGAGGGTCAACTTGAGCGCCTATGCGCCGGATCTTCCTGGCTGCGTCGCGACAGGGGCCACCCGCGATGAAGTCATCGCGCACATGCGGGAGGCGATGGCCCTTCATCTTGAGGGTCTGCGCGAAGACGGAGAGGCGATTCCACGTCCCAATAGCGATCCAGAGGTTCATCGAAGTATCACTGTCATCATCAGTGTTGTAAACGCATCAAATCAGTAACGAAGGCTGTACGATGGCCAGTAACCACAGCGCACGGCGGACGCGGAAACAAACGGATCGCTACAGCATGCTGATCGAATGGAGCGACGTAGACCAGACGTACATCGCCAGCTTGCCTGAGTGGGAGCGCATGGGCGCACTGGCGCATACGCATGGCGCAGAGCTATGCCGAGGCGGCGCGGAAAGGGCAGGAATTGATCGAGTTTCTGCTGGAAGCCGCGCAGGGCAATGGAGAGAACATCCCCACGCCAGCAGGCTACGACGCCCACGCATATGCCCCCGGCGAGACGGCTGAATCCATCGCCGCCGAAGCTGAGGAGCGCGCGCGTGAGATCGAGGCGCGCACGGCGTCCCGTCCATAACGGCGCCATGCCCGTCACTTGCGCACGGTGAGCCAGCAGAGGTCGCGCGGCTCCTTGACCCCGAGCATGTGGAACGGCAGCTCCGTGCGGTGGGTCGCTTCCAGGTAGCGCATGGCCTCGGCGCCATAGAAGCGCGCGGCGATCTGGTGGGCATCCTCCAGGGTGGGGAAGGTGATCGTGAGATGGCCCGGCAGGACGACATACGCGAAGCCGTGGCGGATGAACCACTCTGGGTCTTCGGGCCACATGATGACGATACGCCCGCCTGGGCGGGTGACCCGCTGTAACTCCGCCAGGCCGCACTCACCACCGCGCGCCTCCAGCATCCCAAACGCCGAGCAGGCGATGACCGCGTCCACGCTATCATCAGGCAGCGGCGTCCGCCCAAAGACACCGCGCAGCAGCTCGACGTTGCGCAAGTCGGCATGGGCAAGCTTACGCTCCAGCAGATTGAGCAGCGGCGGCGCGGGATCCATGGCATAGACCAGACGCGCGCGGCGGGCCAACGGCAGCGTGACGCGCCCAGCTCCGGCGCCCGCATCCAGCGCGACGGCGCCATCCACCCGCGCAATGTCGAGCGCGCCCAGATGCACCTGCTCACCAGCGGTGAGGCGCTCATACTCCTCTGGCGTCTTCCAGTAGGTCAGATCCCAGAACAGGCGGTCGAGCGTGACCAGACGCGCCGACTCTCGCTCCGCTGTGGTCGTAGGCCGCTGGCGGGCGGCGACGAATTGGGCGCGGCTCTCCAGCGGGAGTGCACGCTCGATACGCTCGGCCAGGCCTGCCAGCGCCCCCGTCGCCTGGAGCGGATCGCACGCGAAAGCCCGCCCAACCAGCTCTGGCGACGCCGCGCCGGAGACAGAGCTGATGACCTGACGCAGATGCGCCGCATCGAACACGGCAAGATCTTCCAGGGTGAATGCCTGCGACACTTCGATCCGCATAGCGTCCCCTCCCACGCGGTCTCAGCCGTTGGGACAACTACCGCTCCCGCTCACACGCAGAACCGCGCCGCCCACTCCCTGCACGTCTCGGCTCGCCCTGCCACCTTCACGCGCCACGAACCATCAGCCATGCGAAACGCGCCGACGTCCGCGCCCAGGTAGGCCATCTCCAGCAAGCAGCCGCGCGCCACGCCATCGGGCAGCTCCTCCCAGGGAATGTCGGCGATGCTCGCGACATTCCACGCCATCCGTGCGAGGGCCGTAGTGTCCGCCCTACGGTCATTCGCTGCTTGATCCGCCATGTCTCACCACCAATCTCGACGAGGCCTCACCATTCACCCGCACGCTGTACGCGCGACTCGCGCGAGCATCGCAATCAGCGCGCCAGAATCACCACTGCGTCGCGCCAGCGCGGCGACGCAGGGCGAGGAGCGCTGGGCGGCGGCGCTCCTGGCTAGTGAAGCGCTCACGCAGGTGGAGGCCATCGCTGAGGCGCTCGGCGAGTGAGGCGCGGGACTGGACACAATCCCCGCTTACCTGCGTACCATCATCGTATGTGCGGCTACAAACGCATGTCGCGGAAACGACTGGTGGAGGCAAGACGATGGCGGCAATGACGACGGCGCGACTGATGGAAATCGCGCTGGAGATGGCGGGCTGGGAGGACATCCCCGGCGACTGCGCGATCTACTACCCAGGGATGCGTATCAGCCATGTCCTGCTGGGGATAGATGTTGGGACATCCGAGCTGTTCATGGCGCGGCAGCTTGGCTACCACGCCGTCCTCGCGCATCATCCCGCTGGCTACGCTGGCCCTTTCTGGGAGGTCTACCGCCTGCACGTCGGGCAGATGGTCACAGCGGGCGTCCCGCGCGATGTGGCTGAGGCGGCGGTGGCCGAGCGTATCGCCGAGCTTCGAGGCGGCGTCTCAGCGCGAGAACTACGACCACGTCGCCTCGGTCGCGCGCCTGCTCGAAACACCTTTCCTCAACATCCACTCGCCGCTGGATGAGGTCGGTAGGCGCATCATGCAGGCGACGGTAGACGAGGCGTTGGCCAGCAATCCCGCCGCGACGGTGGCCGACCTGCGCGACGCGCTCCTGCGCCTGCCAGAGTTCGCCGCCGCCCGCACACGGATGCAGGTCGCGCTGGGCGAGTTGGGAGGCGCCCGCAGGGCGGGTCGTCGTCTCGCATGGCGCCTACACCAACGGCGGCTACCACGTCGCGCGGGCCTACCTGACTCACGGCGTCGACACCCTCTGCTGCATCCACTTCCCACGCGAAGATGCGCAGCGGCTGGCCGCTGAGGGCGTGCGCGGGAACATCCTGGTGATGGGTCACATCGCCGGAGATAGCGTGGGCATCAACCCCTACGTCGCCCGCCTGCGCGCCGATGGCCTGGAGGTCACGACCTTCTCCGGCGTTCTCGGCGGCGCGTGATGCCAGGACGGATTTGGATTAGCGTACAGATCACTGCCCCGCGCGTATGGCTCCAGCGCCACTAGCGCCACTCATGCGTCTGCTGATCGTGAGCGTGCTGGCTTGATATCTACTACTGGTGTCCCATCAATCGCTTCTATCGGTCCCACTTTCAGTCTGTGGCCCCTCGATAGCGAGAACCGTAACGCGGTGCAAGCCAAGCGGATTCGGTCTATCAGGTGATCGTGTCGCGAAGACACCAGTCAAGGGCCTGGTCGCATCCCCGTGGGGGCGCACTTTCAAGGTGTCGCGGCGCGCCTGATGAAGCCAGGTGATCAGAATAACTTCCTGGCCCACTGCGATCCCTTCAAGACCCTCCGCAACCGTTGCATTCACTTCAAGCCATGCGTCCGGCGCGCCTTCGCGGGCTTGCCTGGGGGCTTCCGCACGCTGTTTGAGCGACGACCGCAAGACGCCAATTGGAGAAAGGGAATAGCTTGTCTCTAGCACATGACGCTCTCTTTCAGCGTAGGCCATAGGAGAAACGCGCTGGCGCCAGCAGGACGCGGGCAACGTAAAGCCGCGCTGTAGACTTCCATGTTACGCCACCCACATGACACAACATAGGCCGCCTCAGGGCGCTCCGAACCGCTCAGGCGGCTACTCCCGCTCGCGGCGGGCCAGCGCCCAGAGCGCGGCATCGGTGAGCGTGGCGGCGAGGGCCATCCCGCCCAGCCCGATGAAGCGGAGGTTGCGCTTGCCCTGTGTCGCCGCGATGCCAATGGCCACCGCGTCGCCACCATCCGCGACCGCGCGCGCCAGCAGCCACGGCGCGTAGTCCTTCCCGCGCACGGCGGCGTCGCAGAGGCCCGCGCCCATCGCCACATCACGCATGCCAATGCTGCGCATCATCGCGATGACTTCCACGCTCGGCTCCTCAAAGCCAAAGAGACGCGCGAATGGTCGCGGCGCCGCCACCGAGAAGGCCCCAAACGCCAGCAGTCCGGCGCCCAGCCCCGCCGCAAGGCCCCGCATCCGCGCATCTGTCAGCATCGCCACGGTTCACTCCCCTTCGCTCTCAGTGAACAAGCTCAGCGGCGGGCGTCGTCAGCAGCGCCGCGCCAATGAACTTGAGACGCTCAGGAGTTATCCTCGGTCGCGCTATCAACGAAGAGCGATGGCTGATGGCGACGCTGAGCTTCCTGCTCGAGACGCTTCTGCTCACGCTTTTCGACCTGTTTGATGCTCTCTGTTGGCGTGGGCAGATCCGCGCCCAGCAGCGCGCATCTTCAACTGCATGCAATTTGCTTGGGTTTTGGCCCACGCTCTCCCGCCGTTCGACGCTTCATAACAGCGAGATCTACCACGTCTGCCCGCGTCACGATATTCCTACCCTCGTTCTCAGTGTACAAGCTCAGCCTAAGCGGTGGCGGCGTCGGTAGCGCGCAGCTTGCCATCGAGAGCGCGCATCTTCAACTGTTTACAATTTGCTTGGGTTTCAGCCCCGCCTTCTCCTTACATTCGGTGCTTCATGTCACGCCAGTACTGGTTAGGCGCATCGCTATCTGTCAGCACCGCGATCACGTCAACGACACTGAACCACCACGCGCCATCATGCCACTGACGGCGAATCACCCGCCCACCAGCATCGGGGATGAAGGGCGCCACCGGGCCGCCCTGGTCATTCTGGTCACTCATGTGTGTTCGCGCGCCTCCTCTGACTGAGCATGTTCAACGCATCCAGAACCGTCATTTGGAGTCCGCTATCTTCTGTACATTGAGATATGCCGCATCCGCGCATCTGTCAACCACACTGATATTCCCACCCTCGCTCTCAGTGAACAAGCTCAGCGGCGGGCGTCGTCAGCAGCGCCGCCGCGCCAATCAGCGGAGCGCGCTCGCCCAGCGCCGCCGCCACCAGATCGAGCCGAGCGTTGCGCAGGCGAGCGTCCACCTCCGCGCGCAGGGCGCCGAGCAACTCCGGGTGATGCAGCGCAATTGCCCCGCCGATGGCTACCCGCTCCACCCGCGTCAGCGCCGCCAGATTCACCAGCCCCAGGCTCAGCTTCTCGCTGAAGTCGCGCCAGAGCCGCCCCTGCTCAGCCGGGGGCAGCGTCTCGATAGGCCTGGCCATAGCGCAGGGCGAGCTGACGCCCGCCAGTGTACGTCTCCAGGCAGCCGGTCTGGCCGCAGAGACAGACGCGCGCGTTCTGGTCGAGAAGCTGATGGCCCAGCTCGATGGAGAGCGTGACGCCCGCCGCTCCGCCGCCGGGCGCCTCCAGGTGGACGGCGCAGCCCGTGCCAGTGGAGAGCGTCAGATAGGCGCAGCGCTCCACCCCCGCCAGCGCGCCCAACCGCCGCTCGGCCAGCAGCCCGCAGACGGCGTCATGCGCCAGCCGCACGGGCAGCCCATCGCAGCGCGCGGCTATCTCCTGGACGAGTGGGCGCCCCTCGTAGTCGCGCAGGTTCGGCGCCACCAGCACGCTGGAGCCGTCCCGCGCGATGCGCCCGCCCAGCGAGATGCCCACCCCGACCAGCCGTCCCGCCACGCGCGCGCGCGCCTGCCGCCACTGCCTCCACCAGCAGCGCCATCTCCGCCGCGTACTCCGCCTCCGTGCGGAAGATCGCCACCTCCTCCACCCGCGCCGTCACAGACTCCGCCGCCAGCGCCACCCGTGTCTGTGTCCCGCCGAGATCCACAGCGACCACCCACTCCGCCGTATCCGCCGCCATCGCGTCGCCTGCCTCTCGCCGCCGCTCGCGTCACACCAGACGCGCGCCTCGTAGAGTATAGGTCAATGTCGCCGCCCCGTGCGCGACAGCACCCCTGAGGGCTTGGGGGTGTCCCCCAACTCAGTCTTTCTTTCCATCCCTGGAGAAAGCACCGCGCGCCTGTTCGCACGGCGCCAAACTTGCCGCATATCCCCCTGCGCGGCGAGGAGTGTCGCGCGGCGCAGAGCCATCTGGCTCGCGTCACCCTGACAACGGAAACACACGATGAGGAAAGGAGCTATCAGTGGACAATCTGAGCTACGATCTGCTCACGACGCTGCAAAGCAAGCTGGAAGGTGTGAGCATCTACGACCGGTATATCCAGGACAGCCAGCAAGCTGGTGACCAGGAGACCATGACGCTCTTCCAGCAGTTGAAGCAGCAAGACACCCAGCAAGCGGAGCAACTGCGCGCCGCCATCGAGCGCCTGGTGAAGCAAGGCAAGTTCCACTAGCGCGGAATGGCGATGCGGTGAAGCGTCGAATCTATACCCGAAGTCGCCGCCGTTCGGCGTTGGGCGCGCTGCGCTACGCCGGGCGGCGGCGCTTGACGCTGGCGACGGGGATAGGCCCCGCCTCGGCCACACGCCAGCAGCGCGTCTTGCTGGAGAGACACTTCTCCTGCTCCTCGACGGTTCCGGGCGGCGTGTTCATGCCGCAAAAGACCTGATACATCGGCTCACCCGACTGTAGCTCGCTCTGGGGGAACCAGCGCTCACGATAATGCGGGCATCCGCTGCGATGGCGACGCCAGTTGATATTCGTTATGGGGTTGTCTCGTGGCGTATAGTCCACCGGATCATGCCTCCCACATCGCGCGAGCCGTGACATCCCTGCGAAGTCGCTTGTACAGGCGCATGGACACTATTATATTGACGGAGATAGCCCGCCGCAAGGCGACCAATGTACCATCGCCACCAGGCCTCTCCCGCGTGTACAATGAAAAGAGGGGCCGCACGCGCCCGCGACAGGTAAAATCCGCGGAGGAAGAGGAAGCGGCATGCGTTCGCTTGACGAGAATATCCCCGACGAACATCCCAGCGTCCCCGCGGGCGAAGGGGCAGCCTCCAGCGGGCGCGGCGTCAGCGCGACACCGTGGACCCTGCGGCAGATGGTCATCGGCGCGACAGCCACCCTGGTTCCGTGGCTCGCCTTTAGCATCGGCGCCACGCTTGCTCTCCGGCGGCATAGCGACATCCGCCACAAAGCCAGTCCCCGCCCTGCAAGACGCCATCGGCGGCGTGGTCGCGTTCCTGCTCTCTGCGCTGCTCGAAGGGATCTTCCTCATCGCGCCCATCATCGTCATCTTCAGCCGCCGCCTGCCACAGACATCGTTCCGCGAGCGGATGGGCTGGCTGGGTTTCCGCGCCACGCCGCTGCTTCCCGCGCTGGGCGTAATTGTCGTCGCGCTGGTCATTGGCCTGGGGGGAAGCATCCTCTACAGCCAGCTCATCACCGTCTTCCACCTGCCGATCCAGACGAATAGCGAGACGCTGCTCAAAGAAGGGCAGTCCGCTCCGCTCACGACAATTGGCTTGCTGGCGGCGGCGGCGATCGCGGCGCCCTTCTGCGAAGAAATCTTCTTCCGCTCCTTCATCTTCGTGGGCATGCTCAAGCGTATGCCGCTCTGGCCCTCGATCATCCTCTCCGCCCTGATCTTCGGCGTAGCCCATGCTGACATCGGCTCCTTCACCCCGCTCGTCATCATCGGCCTGGCGCTGGCCTGGGCGCGCTGGCGCAGCGACTCGATCTGGCCCGGCATCGTTGTCCACGCCATCAACAACACCGCCGCCGCCGTCGTCCTCCTGCCCTTGCTGCTGAAGTAGCCGCGCCGCGACTCAGCCGGGGAGCGTATCGAATGGCGCCTCACGAGCCGCCACCAACGCGCGGAGACGCTCCAACGCGGCGACCGCCTCCGCGCGAACCTCGGCGGTGAGGGTGGCGGCGGCGGCGAACTCATCTTCGTCGAGCGCCAGTGTCGCCGCGTCTGGAGCGACCCATAGATCGAGGATGAGATCGCGATAGCTCACGCTCGCCGCCGCGAACTCCGCTGGATACGTCACGTTGCAGTACCAGCCCTTGAGCAGGCCGCCCGCGCCGCGCACCTCCATGATGTTGTACCAGCGGTCGGCGAAGAACCACTCAATGAAGTGATCGCCTGGCTCGAAGGTGGTGTAGCCCAGCGCCATCGGCTCGCGCGTCCACTGCGCATCGAGGCGCACGCCAGCGGGCAACGTCTGCGCGATGACGCCGGGATAGGCGAAGACCAGCGCGCCCTCGCTGCTCAGCTTGCGCACCGTCACTGTCTGCCCGATCGCCAGCCCTGCCACAGACACGTCACCAGGCGTAGGGCGTCTATCATCCGCCATATGCCACATCCCTTCTTCTATGGTTCTACCAAAAATCGGGGGTCTGGCGGTAGGCAAGCGGGCGGCTCAAGCCGCGCCTGGATGCCGTTCCGCCGCGAAGCCCGCCGACGCGGACTAGGAACCAGACGGCGCGAGACGATCCATCTGCCCCTGCGTGCTCATGCTCGTCGAGACCCAGCCCGCGTCGGCGGGCTTCGCGGCCCGCGGGCCATCCAGGCGCGAATTTATTCGCCAGCTTGCCAGACCCCCGATTTTTGGTAGAACCTTCTTCTATTACCCACTTGACGAACGAACCAGCCGGGCGTATCCTTGCCGCATACGTTAAGTATTTCTATGTATATACTATCCTGCATGCCACAGGAGAGTGGAATGCTGACACGCATGGGGAACTTCAAGCGGCGTTGTGTACGCGAGTGAGCCGCCAGCTCGCTCACGCCCACAGCGCCAATGCGTCAATCCAGGTTACGCCACACAAGAGAGCGTGGCGTGTCAATATTCCTGGGCCGCCAGCGCCGTATGGCCTGATGCTGGCGGCGCATCGCAGCAGAAGGGATCATGCGCATGCGACGATCCAGCCTCCTCGCGCTTATGAGCGCGATTACGCTGGCAGTGGCACTGATAGCCGGACTGGTCTTTGCCAACGGCGCCCGGTCAGCCCAGGCAGCGCCCGCAGCGGCGGCAGCCTCCTCCGCGTCATCAGTGTCGTTTTTCCATTCGTGCGGGCCATCCTCCATCGGATTCGCCCATTGTAACGCCATCTTGCGGATAAACAAAGCTAATCCCAACAAGGGCAACCCACACGGGCCAACCCCGACACCGACCACTAGCGCGCCAACACCGACCCCGACAAGTGGCGGTGGTGGCGGCGGTGGCAGCACTGCTGTCTGCACCACTAATCCCGGCAGTGGCTACACACCCTGCGACCTGATCTCCGCCTATGCGCTACCTTCTTCCACGGCGGGCGCTGGCCAGACGGTCGCGATTGTGGACGCCTACGACGACCCGAACGCGGAAGCCGACCTCAATGTCTATCGCTCGGCCTGGGGCTTGTCGGCCTGCACGACAGCCAACGGCTGCTTCCGCAAGGTCAATCAGAGCGGCGGCACGAGCTATCCACGCGCGAATGGTGGCTGGGCAGAGGAAATCTCGCTCGACCTCGATATGGTCAGCGCGATCTGCCCGAACTGCAAGATCATCCTGGTCGAGGCGTCTAGCTCCAGCCTGACGAACCTCGGCACGGCGGTGAACGAAGCGGCGGCGCTCGGCGCCAACGCCATCAGCAACAGCTACGGTGGCAGCGAGTCGAGCAGTGATCCTTCCTACGACACGTCGTACTATAACCACCCTGGCATCGCCATCACCGCTAGCTCCGGCGATAGCGGCTACGGCGCGCAGTATCCGGCAGCCTCGCAATATGTGACCGCAGTCGGCGGCACCTCACTGTCCACGTCGGGCAACGCGCGCGGCTGGGCTGAGACCGTCTGGAGCGGCGCGGGCAGCGGCTGCAGCGCGTATGACACACAGCCTTCATGGCAGGGCAGCGTGAGCAACATCACGTCGGTCTGCTCGAAGCGCGCTGAGGCTGCATGTCTCGAGTCTACGAGACGGCGCCAGTTCTTATGGATTCAGGCTGCGCGCATGGCTCCGGCGCCGCGACGAACCGATCTGGCCCGACCAACTGCCCAGAGCAGAATTCCCCGCAATGCTCGCGAAATTGGTCGAAAATTGGGCGATTTCAGAAGCCGCGCGATGTTATACTGAGGTCGTCGCCAATGGGGGCGACGCGCCCACGTCTCATGTGAGCGCGCAACCACTCCACCAAGAAGATACTGATGGATATTACGCTGATTAGCGTCCCGATGGATCTGGGAGCCGACCGGCGCGGCGTAGACATGGGGCCAAGCGCCATCCGCTACGCCAACATCGTCGAGAAGCTCCGCGAGCTGGGGCACACTGTCACCAGCGCGCCGCCCATCCCCGTGAGCGAGCCGGAGGCGGCGTCCAGCGAGCATGACACACGCGCCAAGCATGTCGGCCCCATCGTCGCCGCCACTAGCCTGCTCGCGGCGCGCGTCGCGGAAAGCATCGCCGCTGGCTCGCTACCGATCACGCTGGGCGGCGACCACAGCATCGCGCTCGGCTCCATCGCCGGAGCCGCCATTGCCAGCAAGCCGGTGGGTGTCATCTGGTTCGACGCCCACGCGGACTTCAATACCACCGAGACCTCTCCCTCCGGAAATATCCACGGGATGATCTTGGCGGCGCTGGCCGGGCTGGGGGATGCGCGGCTGGTCAACGTCGGTGGCCCTGGCGCAAAGGTTGATCCCAAGCGCGTCGCCATCGTCGGCGCGCGTGACCTCGACCCTGGCGAGCGGCGTCTGCTCCGCGAGGCGGGCGTCGCATGTCCTGACGATGAGCGACATCGATCGGCGGGGCATGGAGGCCGTCACCCGCGAGGCGCTGGAGTTTGCGCTCGATGGCGCGAAGGGACTGCATGTCAGCGTTGACCTTGACGTTGTGGATCCTTCGGAAGCTCCAGGAGTTGGGACGCCCGTTCATGGAGGCATTTCGTATCGCGAGGCCCATTTGGCGATGGAGATGGTCGCCGAGAGCAATCGGCTCATCGGCCTTGATATGGTCGAAGTGAACCCCATTCTCGACCATCACAACCAGACCGCGATGCTCGCGACAGAGCTTGTCCTGTCAGCCGTCGGCAAGCGGATATTTTAGCGAGGCTGGGGTACGCGCTACCACGCTCCCGGCCCATTCGTCGTTGTTGAAGAGCGCTGCTCCATCGCGCTTCTCCCCTGGTGAGAGCGCCCACATCGCGCAGTGCGATGAAGTTCACGCCCAATGGCGGGCGAACGCTTACGTGGCGATGACGCCACGAACGCACGAGGAGGCGAATCACGGTGTCGAAGAATACGACCCCCGCTGTGACCCCCGCTGCGCTCTCGCAGCGATCCGATCTGATCGTCTATCACAATGATGAATTTATGCCAGGCGCCCAGGCCCGCGTAGGCGTCGCGACCCATGCGCTGTCCTATGGCACAGGCTGCTTCGAAGGCATCCGCGCCTACTATAACGAAGAGCGTGACCAGCTCTATGTGTTCCGCGTCCTCGAACACTTCCAGCGTCTGGCGCGTTCCTGTCGTATCATGAATATTCACCTCTCGCATACGCCAGAGCAAATGGTCGAATTGCTCATTGACCTGCTGCGCCGCAATAACCTGCATGAGAACTGCTATATTCGCCCCTTCGCGTACAAGGCTGACGAAGAGATTGGTGTCCGGCTGAATAACCTCCAAGACGCATTCACCATGTTTACCCTGCCCATGGGCGACTACATCAAGACCGAGGGGATACGCTGCATGGTATCCTCCTGGCGGCGCATTGATGACAACATGATACCCGCGCGAGCCAAGATCAGCGGCGCCTATGTCAACAGCGCCTTCGCCAAGTCCGAGGCGCTGATGAGTGGCCTCGATGAGGCGATCATGCTGACGAATGAGGGCCATGTCAGCGAAGGCTCAGCGGAGAATATCTTCCTGCTGACTGGCGGCGAGCTGATTACCCCGCCACCCTCCGAGAACATCCTCCAGGGTATCACCCGCGACACGGTGATCGAACTGGCGCGGCGCGAGTTCGAGATGCTGACGCGCGAGCGGGTCATTGACCGCACAGAACTCTACACCGCTGACGAAATCTTCCTCACTGGCACGGGCGCGCAGATTGCGCCGGTCATCGAGGTAGATCATCGGCCTATCGGCACAGGCAAGCTCGGCGCGTTTAGCGAAAAGCTCACCGCACTCTACCGCGACGTGACACGCGGACGCCGCAGCGAGTATATGGGCTGGCTCACGCCCGTCTACTGCCAGCGTCCACGCCGCCGCGAACGGCCACAACGGCCACAACGGCGCGAAACCTCGCCGCAAGCCCGCCACCGCCGAGAAGTAGCCACTGACCCTCCAGCGCACGCCATCCAGCCCTCGCCCGTAACACCACGAGCGAGGGCTGCGTTTCTCTCATTGCGACCGTCACGCGCCGATGCGTCCCGCAGTTACCGCCCTCCGCGCCAGCCCGTTCTACTCACGAGCGCGACGCGCTTCGCGGGCGCCTGACAAGCAAACGACATGTGCTTGCTTCTGAGTGCGCCTGTCTTGCGCGTCTGAATTTCTTGACGCCCGCCAGTTTGGAGCTATGCCCCACAGCACGGTATGGCAAGGCGCAGAGTGCCAGGACAGTGTTCATGCGCGCAAATCCCTTCTCCATCGGCAGGCGATCCGCGGTGGCGGACAGGCAGGAGCCTGACGCGACCGCGACGGGCAAGACGCGCATCGGCCCCAGGAGCGTATGGACCACCCTTGGCATTCTGACGCTGCTCTATGGCGTAAATGTCTTCTCACTTATGCGTCTCGATATGGGCGTGATCTACCCATACTACCTGCCCGATGAAGCAGAGTACGCGCTGGTGGGCCAAAACCTCCTCACCCAACACGCATTTCGCTATCAGGGGCTTTTTCCTACCCTCATTCCTCCGCTCTATCCACTCCTCGTCGCGCTCGAGCGGCTACTCACCGCCCATAGCCTTTCAACATTTCCGATGTCACTGCTCAACCACCTCATCATGGAGGCAGTGATCTTCCCCGCCTACGCGCTGGCGCGGCGCCTGGGGGTATCGCGGGCGCTCGCGATCCTGGTCGCGGTAGCCGCCGCCTGGGTGTCTGGTATGTGGGAAGCCAGCCACTACCTGGCGGAGATCATCTACTATCCCCTGTTCGTGACCGCGTGCGTCGCTATCATCGCGTACTTCCAGCGACCCACGCCGCGGTGCGCGCTGCTCACAGGAGCATTGCTTGGCCTGGCGCTGCTCACCAAGAACACAGGCGCGGCGCTCGTGCTCGCCTGGGCGCTGGCGAACATCGGTATGCTTGTGTTGAGCTTTACGCACAGATAAACCAGCCGTGCGTAGCTTCATACGCAGCGAAGCATTTCGTGTCTACTTGCTCTGGCCCGCCCTCAGCTTTGGCGTCATCGCGCTCCTGTATGGCCCCTGGCTCATCTTGCGCAGCGCCTCATTGCGGGCCTGCGTCCAGTGCGCGGGCGAGACGAATGTCTTCCTGCAAGCATTGGGGCATCCAGGTGTGCTACTCGACTTCCTGCCACTCTTTGCCGCTGACCTGTTTCTCAGCATGGGCCTTCTGATGCTGCCGCTCGCGACGCTCGGATGGCGCAGCCTGACACGCGACTCCGGCGCGACAAGCGAAGCGAAGGCGCAGAGCCTGTTCATAGCGACTCATCGTTGTCATCATCCTTCTGATGACGACCATCTACACCGGATACACGATGAGTCAGCTTCGCGAGCGCCACCTGTTCGTCCTGACACCATTGCTCCTGACACTCGCGATTCGTGGGGTGGGGAATCTGCGAGATCAGCCAGTGTGGAAGCTTATCGCGGGCTTTGGCCTGGTCAGCCTCGCGCAGATAGGGATACTCATTCTGGCGGGCTATATGAACGAGGTGCTGACGAAGTCGCCGTGGACCTTTGTCGTCAATGTGCCCTGGGTCTATGGCCTGGGCTTCTGGGTGACGACATGGCTCTGGAGTGAGCGCGACGTTGGCTGGGATGCGCGCTCGTTCATCATAGGTCTGATCGTCTTCGCGCATCGCCAGCCAACGCTCTGGCTCATCACGACCATTCATCGCGCGCCACGGTCCTGGTGGGCGCCAGTTTTGTCATGGGTATTGCCACCTTCATTCCCGGGCTGGCGGCACTAACTGCCGGGAACTACCTACAATCACACAGTCTCCGTATGGCGGCTACAGGTGTGCTCTCGCAGTGGCTGATGCAGCGGATCGGCCCGAATCAGACCGTAGCGTTCGTGGGCTGCGACCCGCGTTCGCCGTGCGGCACGGAGCCACCCGCGATCAGCACGGACGCGGCGACCTATGGCTACGGCGATAACTATTGGGATATTCTACTACGCTGAAGCCGCTGGCATGTATGACATGATTCCCGTTCCTGATCTTCATGCGCTGCCCAGCGTCGAGGCAACGACCATCCGGACTACCTGCTCAGCCCAGTCGCGCTGACGGGCCTGCCATCGCTCGGCGTGTTCGGCGTCATTCACCTGTATGATCTCCGCGCCTACCGCGACCACCCACGCGCGGCGCCCCTGGTCGCCATCTCATCCGCGCTGGGCTGCTACGCCGAGAGCCTGCGCGCCACCTCGCCGCCGCCGACCAGCGCACGGACTGGCGCATCGTTCCTGGTCAGCGTGCGTGTAGAGAACATCAGCGCCTGCCGCTGGTTGGCGAATGGATCAGAGCGCATCCTGCTCGCGTACCGCTGGCGGACGCCCGCTGGCGTGGTGATTGGCTCGTTCATCAGCCCACCAACGGCATTGCCACATGATCTCGCGCCGGGGCAGAGCGGTCGAGGCGGCCATCGCTGTCGTAGCGCCGACCACCGCCGGAGCCGCAGTGCTGGAGCGGCGAAATCCGTCG
>CAWIYP010000035.1:0-36819 GCA_963840335.1 uncultured Chloroflexia bacterium | reverse complement strand
GTCAGCGACAACGACTTCTACCGCACGCTGAGCGCCTTCTCAGGCATCGGCGCCGTGCAGAACTGGATTTTCCGCACGACACCCGCCTCGATCAACGCGGCCAACATGGACACGGTTCAGAGCGATGTCGCGCAGTTCCGCTCGCGGTTGAGCGGCGACGCGCAACCCATCGCGGGAGTCAGTGGCGTCGGCGTCATCAGCGACCTTGACAAGATCATCAGCGGGCTACAGGGGCAGGAGAGCCTGCTCGCGCTGCCCCTGTACGTTGTGGTTGCCCAGATTGTTGGGCTGGCGCTGCTCTTCGTCGTCGCGATGTCAGGTCTCCTCATCGAAGGGCAATCGGGGGAAATTGCCACACTCAAGAGCCGTGGGGCGAGCGGTACACAGCTCCTCGGCGTCTTCGTGACGCAGGGCGTGATCCTCGGCCTGATCTCGGCGGTCGCCGGGCGCCTTCCTGGCGGCCTTCCTGGCGGTGGCGCTGGTACACTACTTTGTGCCGAGCAGCGCGCTGCAAGGGCTGCCCATCGGCTCCGCGTACCTGGCGCGGCTTGCCTCGCCGGGCAGCGTGATTGGCCCGGCGGTGCTGGGGGCGCTGCTTGGTGTCGGCGCGATCACCTTCGCCGCCTTCCAGACGGCGCGGCTCGATGTACTGGCGTTCCGGCGCGAGCAGGCGCGGCAGTCGCAGCAACCCTTCTGGGCGCGCTACTATCTCGACTTGATTTTCGCCGCGCTCTGTGTGCTGGGCTACCTGGAATTGGGGCAATTTGGTGGCGTCAGTGTGCGCGCGCAGCTTCCGGGCGGCTCCTCCAGCCCACTGCTGCTCGTCTCGCCGGCGCTCCTGCTGCTGGCGGGCGCGCTGGTCACCCTGCGACTCGCCCCCCTGGCGGCGGCGCTTGGCCAGCGGATCGCGGCGCGTGGGCGTGGCTTCAGCGCGATGCTTGCCTTCGCGCAGGTCGAGCGCACCCCGGCGAAGTACATGCGCATGACGCTGCTGCTGACGCTGGCGGTGGGTCTGGGCATCTTCGCCATCTCGTACAACGCCTCACTGGCGCGCAACGTCAGCGATAGCGCGGCCTACAACGTCGGCGCATCCCTGCGCGTGCGCCAGCGGTTCACGGAGCAGCAGTCCTTCGCGAATACGCTGCAAAAGACCTATGCGCAACAGCCCGGCGTCCGCGAAGTGACACCAGTCTATCGCACCGTCGCCTCCACGACCGCCGACCAGGGTTCGACACCCCTCGGTGTGCTGGTGATCGATCCCAGCACCTTCAGTCAGGTGGTGAATCCGACCTCGTGGCGCTCGGACTACGCAAGTGAATCGCTGCCACAACTCATGCAAGGTTTCACGGCAAACACTACCGCGCAATCGGGCGGCGCCATGCCGATCTGGGCGGATGTCAGTCAGACCTTCGCCCAGCAGAACTTCTTGAAGGTGGGCGACAAGTTTGCGCTGACCCTGAGCGAGAACATCTTCGGCTCAACGAACTTCGTCGTTGGCGCGATCGTCAACGACTTCCCGACGCTCTACCCCGTCGCAATATCCCGGCGGCTTCATCATCATGGATCAGCAGAGCTTCACGCAGGCGATCACCTACGGGAACCCGCACGCGGGCATCGTCATCGGCCCGAATGAGTTCTGGGTGCTGACGGATGGCGTCGCCGCGCGCGAAACGGCGTTTACGACCTACCTCAACAATCACCAGGAGCTGGATGTCGATAACGTCATCAGCCTGCGCGACCAGCTCAGCATCGCCGAATCGAATCCAGTCAGCTCGGGCATGCGCGGGCTGCTGCTGATAGGCGCGGTGATGGCGGCGCTGCTGGCGGTGCTGGGCGCGATCATCCAGTCGGCGCTGGCGGCGCGGCAACGCTCCACGCAGTTCGCCGTCTTGCGCACGCTGGGCGTGGGCAATGGCGAGTTGATCAAGATTCTGCTGAGCGAGCAGAGCATCGTCTATATCTTCGGCCTGGTGGGCGGCACGGCGCTGGGCGCGCTGCTCGTGACAGCCACGCTGCCGTTCTTGCAGTTCAGCGATCAGCCAGTTGATCCAACACTGCTTGGCACACCACCCTATGTGCTCGTCACCGACCCGAAGGCGCTGGGCATCTTCTATCTATCGCTGGTGGTGGCCTTCTTCATCGCCCTGCTGATCGCCGCGCGCTACGCCGCGACCGTCGGGCTGGGGCGAGCGCTGCGTCTGGGCGAAGATTAGTTCAGCGGGAGCGATAGCCTCCATACGACAAGAGCAGAGCGACGAGAACTAGAGAGAGGATCAGGCGCAGTGGCGGACGTGTTAGTCGAGAGCCATAACCTCGTAAAGATCTATCGCAGTCACGAGTTGGAAGTCGTGGCGCTCCAGGGGCTGGATCTGCGCGTGCCGCAGGGCGAGATGCTCGCGCTGGTCGGGCCGTCGGGCGCAGGCAAGAGTACCCTGCTCAACATCCTGGGCGGACTGGACGACCCCAGCGCGGGGCGCTGCGAGGTGGCGGGAGTGGACCTGACACGCCTGACCCGCCGCGAGCGTCTGCTCTATCGGCGGCGCATCGTCGGGCATGTCTGGCAACAGACGGGGCGCAATCTGCTCAGCGACCTCACGCTTGCTCGACAATGTGATGACGCCGATGCTGCTGGCGGGCTATCCCGCGCGCCAGCGTCGCGCCCGCGCGAAGGAGTTGTTGGGGCTAGTGGGGCTGGGCGACCGTGTTGACCACAAGCCAGAGCGCCTCTCCGGCGGCGAGCAACAGCGCGGGGCGCTGGCGGTGGCGCTGGCCAATGAGCCGCCGCTACTGCTGGCTGATGAGCCGACG
This sequence comes from uncultured Chloroflexia bacterium, assembly GCA_963840335.1. Classification (GTDB taxonomy): domain Bacteria; phylum Chloroflexota; class Ktedonobacteria; order Ktedonobacterales; family JADMIN01; genus JAKAIY01. The sequence goes on along the minus strand of CAWIYP010000035.1, from coordinate 34,011 downwards.
GGCGAGCTGGACAACGCGACTGCGGCTGAGACACTGCGTCTGCTGCGCCGCCTGAACGCGGAACTGGGACTGACCACCATCATCGTCACCCACGACACGCATGTGGCGGAGGCAATGGATCGTGCGGTGGCCATCCGCGATGGACGCACCAGCACCGAATTGGTGAACGCCGAGGCCGCCGAGGAAACCGTCATCATCGATAATGTCGGGCGCTTGCAGATTCCACGCCCCGCGCTCGAAGCGATCAATTTCGGTGGGCGCGCGCGCGTGCATCTGGCGGGCGATCACATCGAGCTATGGCCCACCAGCGCGAATGGCAGACGCCCCGCGGACGCGGACGGACGCGGCTCACGCTAGCGCGCCGCTGGCTTGGCGCTGCCTGAACGGAACGCACAACCGATTGACGCCATCGGTGAAGTGTGGCATTGTCGTATGGGTGAACGCCGCGCGCGACGAGCGTGGCTACATTCGCGCGCGTTAGCGCGACCGCTGTAACCCACTCGGCGCAACCATCCCGATGGATGCTCTCTCGAAAGACAGGCCTCATACATGCGTTACCGATTTCCACTCGTTTCCCGATCACTCGTCCTGGTCGCGCTCAGTTCGATGCTCATCGTCGCGATATCTGGCTGCGGCGTCATCAACCAGATTGGCGGCGCGAACACCAACTACTTCCCGCCCAACCTGCCACGTGTCACGCCGACAGTGACGGCCTACCAGGGCTGTCCGCCACAGGGGCAAGGCGGCGACCCCGCGCTGAATACGCTGGAGAATCGCAGCGATGACAATCCTCCCAGCGGTTGGCGCGATACGGACATCACCCAGGTGATGACTGTCCCGACAACCCCACAGGTCGAGGGGAAGGCGCGCAGCGCATGGGCCAGCGCCGACGCCCAGCGCATCGCACTCTACGAGGGGTCAGCCGTGAAGACAACGGGCTGGGTGATCGCCGTGCGGCATGGCGGCCCAACCCCCGCGAACTGCGACTCAGCCGCGAATCGCGACTGGTATCTCTGGATCGCTACTGGTGGCGGCGACGCGGTACAGACGGCGATGGTGATCGTCATTACGCCGCGTGTGCGCGCGCTGCGTCCCGGCTGGACAGACTACACGATGCTGCGGCTGGTCGGGCAAGTCGTCTCGGTGAGTGGCTGGCTGGTCTACGATCAGGAGCCACCAGCGTTTATCGCCAACGACCGGGCGACCGCGTGGGAAATCCAGCCGGTGATACACATGCAGACACTCTACAAGAACAACTGGATCAATCTCGATCTGGTGCCGTTCGGGCCGCGCTCATCAGGCACACCACAGGCCTCGCCAGCGGGAACCGTCACGCCCATTTCGCCGATCACGCCGACAGCGGGGGCATAGACTGAGCCAACGCGCAAACAGACGAAAGCGGGAGCCATCAGGCGATGGCTCCCGCTCTTGTTCAGGGGGATAAATCAGGGTGCCAAGGGGCGGAATCGAACCGCCGACACCAGCATTTTCAGTGCTGTGCTCTACCGACTGAGCTACCTTGGCGTGCGTACCCATTGTGGGCCAGCGGGGAGTAGTGTACCATTGCCCGCATGGCGCTGTCAACGCTGATTTCGCGATAATGCCGTGAATAGCGCGGGTTTTCCGCTCTCTGCGATTGGCCAGAGCGCGGCGCGCAGGGGATGAGGGAGAATGTGTGATGATGGATGTGAAACCAGTGGAGGGGCTGCCGCTCGTTCACCGCGTGCGCGGGGCGCTGACGCCACCCGCCGAGGGCGCGCGGCCACCGCTGCTGGCGCTGGCGCATGGGGTGGGCAGCAACGAGAACGACCTCTTCGAAATGGCGCCCGATCTCGATCCGCGCTGTGTCGTGGTGAGCGCGCGTGCGCCGCACACTCGCGCCCCCGACTCCTACGCCTGGTTCAACATCACCTACACGCCGGAAGGTCGCGTCCTCGACCCGGAACAGATCGACGCAAGCCGCAAGCTCTACGCCGACTTCGCGCGGGCCGCCGCCGCGGCCTATGGCGCCGATCCCACGCGCATCTACACCCTGGGGTTCAGCCAGGGCGCGGTCGTCTCGCTGGTGACGGCGCTCTCGCAGCCACGACTCTTCGCTGGCGTCATCGCGCTCTCTGGGCGCATTCCGCCTGAGGCGCTGCCCCTGCTCGCCACGCCAGCGGAAACAGCGGGGCAGCCCGTCTTCATGGCGCACGGGAGCAGCGATATGGTCATCCGCGTTGAAGACGCGCACACCGCCTGCGACATCCTGCATCAACAGCAGGCCGACCTCACCTACCGCGAATACATGATCGATCATCGCATCAATCAACAGATGTACGACGAGATGACCCTCTGGCTGCGGCAGCGCCTCGATGCCAGTGAACTGTCGCGCTAAAGGCTCTGGGCGATAAAGAAGCTCCACATCCAGAGCAGGAGCAAGATGAGCGTGGCGCCCAACGTGACGAGCTGGATGTTGAGCGCGATGCTGCTCCGCTGGAGGGCGGGGCGCTCGCGCTCCTCTGGCTGGATCATGAGCAGCAGGCGGGCGATGACCTCATCATCAGGCGTCCGCTCATTCATCCGCGCGATCGTCGCCGCGCCCTGGGCCATCAGCGGCGCGATCTCCGGCGCCTCGCGCAGGAAGTCCAACGCGCCAGGCTGGGTCAGATACCAGCCCGTGTACGCGGGATCGCTGGTAAAGGCTTCCCGCACGCTGGTGATAGCGCCTGCTGGGTCATCTTCGCGGAGGCTGGCCTCCTCCAGCAGCGTCGCCGGGGCAAGCGCGGGCGCCCCCCGCGTGGCGCGTCGCAGCCCGACCAGTGTGGCGCTCGCCCGCGACCGCAGCCCCAACACGTGTTGCGCGCGGCAGAGGGCGCTGAGGCTGGCCACATGATTCTCGCGGCGGACGTAGGGCGCGAGCGCGAGGATGTCGGCCAGGCTCGCGCTCGCCAGCGCCTCGGCCTCGGCGGGCTGCCCGCGCGCCAGCATCGCCCACGCCAGCGTCGCATTTGCCCGCACCGAGCGGCCATGCGTCAGCGTGCTGGCTTCGCGGGCGGCGGCAATGGCGCTCGCGTAGCGATTCAGCCGCAAGAGGCCGAGGGCCAGGTTGGCGATGGTCTCTGGGTCGGGTGACGCCTCCATCGCGTCCACAGCGGCGGTCAGCGCCTCATCGTAGCGCCCCAGCCCCAGCAGCGCGGAGAAGCGGCGATTCAGCCAGGCGAGACGGCGGCTTCCCACCCAGGCGCCGGAGCCGCTGACACTCAGCGAGCGCTCACACATCTCCAGCGCGTCGGCGAATGCGCCTCGCTGGAGCAGCGCATCGGCGCGTGAGATCGGTGAGAGCCAGCGCGCGACCCGCAGCAGCGCCAGCCAGAGCGCGACCCCGACCAGTGGGGCGCCGCTCACCAGCGAATTCAGGGCGATGGAGATGAGCAGCGGCGCGGCGACCAGCGCCACCCACAGGAGCGCCGCGACGATCGTGAAGAGCCGACTGCCATCGGTGACCACGAGGCGTCTGGAGACAGGGCCGCCATGGGGGCGTGTTGCGACGGCGGTTTCTACATGTTCCTCATCTGGTAGCGCCATCCCCGCCTCGCCTCCATTTCAGACGCCCTCGCGCACGGTGTTGTGGTTCGCCGCCTGGCGCTCTGCGTCTGCTCGCGCCTCCGTGTGCGCCGCCGCCGGTCGTGTCGGCGCAACCCGTAGAATAGCGCGCAACGTGAATGAGAGCAAGAGGAGATTGCGAATCGCGACAATCGGCATGAAGGCCCAATTGTACGGCACGGTCAGAATGGGGTTGCGGACGCTGTAGAGATAAGGAAAGATCAGCGTGGTGATCGCGGAGATGATGAGCCAGAGCGCATCGAACCCGTAGACCTCAGCGACAAACGGAGCCAGCCAGACGAGGTATTGTGGACTGAAGATCTTGTTCGCGACGACTACCACAGCCAGCACCGCGAGGAACGCCTGCGCCAGGGTGAAGCGCCCGCGCGCGAAGCGCCAGTAGGCCCAGAGGCAGCCCACCGCCAGCGCGACCGATGAGAGCGGCTTCAGGATGACATCGAGCGGGCCGACGTAGTTGAGTGAGGCGAACGAAAAGACGGGATGCGCGGGCAGCCCAAAGAGCGAGCCGAGCCAGAGCAGCGTCGCGGGCAGAGATTCCACCTGCAACGGGCGCGCACTGGCGTAGCTGAAGACGGTCAGCGCGCCCGAGGGATCGAGCATGGCGGCCACAGCGAAGGCCAGCCCAACGGCGATGGCGAAGACGCCCACGCCCTCCGCGACACGCCAGGACGCCGGGGAGCGCAGCCAGCCGAGCGCCCCACGCGGAAGCTCGCCGTCCGCTGTCAGCGTGCGCCAATGTTCGATCATCAGCACGGGGAGCAGGAAGGCGGGGTAGAGCTTGAGCAGCGTCCCGAGCGCCAGCAGCAGATAGCCCGCCGCGAAGTGGCGCCGCTGGGTGGCCCAGAGCGCGCCCAGCGTGACCAGCGCCGGGAAGATGTCGAAGCGCGAGATGACTGTGCCAATCGCGCCGAGGACGAGATAGACAAAGTACGCGAGCGCGCGCTTGCGGTCAGAGTAGCGCAGGAAGCCGAGATAACCCACGAGAATCGCGGCGGTCGCCCACCAGACAAAGACCGTCTGGTAATCGGGCAGGGGTGGCGCCAGTGTCAGCGAGAAGGGCAGAATCGCCAGCGGCGGATATTCGACGGGCAGCGAGGTGAAGTAGGGGTGAACGGTCCAGAAGTTCAGCGCGTACGTATGGTATTCCAGCACGTCGCCGGTGGGCTGGCGCGAGGTCGCGACGAGGATGCTGCGGGCCACCACCAGCACGAGTACCAGCGCCGCCAGCTCGCCAAGCCGGGCCAGCCAGCGGATGTGGCGCGAGCGTTGCGGCGTGGGCTGGCTGGCTGGCATGCGATCTCCCCTCGGGCTGGCGACAATGCGCGCCCCGATACGGTGAGGTTGTGCGCGCAATTTGCCTCAGTGTATCACGGCGCTCGCGCGCGGCCCCACAACGTCATGCTGATGGCTTGCTGGCCACCTGGCGGCATACCCTGCTTGACGCGCCGCCAGTCCAGGGCGTAGGCTCCAGCTATGCGGTTGAGCTTTTCGACGGGAACATTCTATCTCCGTTCCCTGGACTATAATCTGCGTCTGGCGCGCGACCTAGGCTATGATGGCGTCGAGTTGGCGATTGGGCCGGAGACGCTGTATGCGGGCGCGGCGCCGCTGCGTCGTGCCATCGAGCGGGTGGGGCTACCGGTGCTGAGCGTCCACCCGCCATTCGTCACGCTGCCCGGCTGGCCGCGTGCGCCGCTCCACAGCATCCCGCGCACGATGGCGGTGGCGCGTGACCTTGGCGCGCCGATTGGCGTCACGCATTTGATGAGCTTTCACTCCCCCGATTCCCCGCGCAACGCCCATTTCAGCGAAGGCATCCGGCGTGGGCGCGTGACGGGCAGCGACGCGGCGGAGCTGACCCTCGAAAACAGCCAGTACAACCATCGCAAGCGCATGGCCTATCTCGACCACCTGCAACGCCTGGTCAACTACGCGCAGACCCGTAGCTGCGGCCTCACCTTCGACACTTGCCACGCAGGCGCCTGCCATGAAGACATCCTGCTGGACTACGAGATTGCACGCCCTCTCCTGCGCAATATCCATCTGAATGACCTCGCGTGGATCAACGGGAAGCCGCGCACTCATCTGGCGCCGGGAGACGGCGAGCTGCCCCTGCGCGAGTTGATGCGCCGTCTCGCCCGCGATGGCTACAAGGGGCTGGTGACGGTGGAGTTGCACCCGCGCGAGGTGGGGTTGGGCGGCCGCGCCGCCGCCGAGCGGGCGCTGGGTCGCTCGCTCGAAATGATGCGCGCGGCCATCGCCGAAGCCGCCGCGATGGCTGAGGTGGCCGCAACCCCGCGCAATGAGCGCGCCTGAGCGGCTTTAGCCCGCGATGATGCGCTCTGGCCAGGTGTAGACATTGCAGCTCTCGCCGCGCAGGAAGCCAACCAGCGTGATGCCGCCAGAGCGCGCAAGGTCAATCGCCAGGCTGGAGGGCGCGGAGACGGCGGCGATGACGGGGATGCGCGCCACCAATGCTTTCAGGACAATCTCGAACGAGAGCCGACCACTGACCACCAGCACACGGTCATGGAGCGGCGTTTCATTCGCCAGCAGCGCCCGCCCCACCAGCTTATCCACCGCATTATGCCGCCCGACATCCTCGCGCACGGTCAGCAGCGAACCTGCGCCATCGAAGAGCGCCGCGCCATGCAGCCCGCCCGTCGCGCTGAAGACACGCTGCTCGGCGCGGAGCAGGTCAGGCAGGCGATAGAGCGTGGCGGGGGCGACGCGGAAGCTGTCCAGTGGGACGGGTGGGAGGAGCGCGCAGGCGGCCTCCACGGTATTCTTGCCGCAGACGCCACAACTGGAGTTGACGGCGAACTGCCGCGAATAGCCCGCCTCGCGCATCCGCTGGCCGAGGTCAACGCCACTGGCGGCGCGCACATCCAGCAGGTTGGGCGAGGGCAGCCCATCGGCGTCGAGGCCAGCCACGAAGCCGAGTAGCTCACTCCCGCGCGTGATGAGTCCTTCGCCCAGGAGGAAGCCTGCCGCTAGCTCACTATCGTGTCCTGGCGTGCGCATGATGACGGCGATGGTTTCTGGCGCCTGCGTGGCGTCCGCGGCCAGCGCGCGAATCTCCAGGGGCTCCTCGGCGACCAGTTCGTCGCTGGTCTCGGCGTGGGCGTCGCCCTGCCAGCGCATCACGCCGCTCGTCACCTGGCGCAGCGGATCGGCGGTGGAACGGCTCGGCTGCGCGAGCGGAGGCTCAGCCATCGCGCACTCCCTTCTCCGCACTGGGGACGCTGGCGGCTGGCGGGAAGAGTGCCCGCTCGATGAGTAGCGCCACGCTCTCGACCACGCGCGCCTCTGGCAGATCATCGTCGCGGCGGGCGCTGAGGCTGTCGAGCATCGCGAAGAGCGCGAGGGATGTGCCTTCGATGTCGAGATCAGGCCAGGCGTCGCCTTTCTCGCAGGCTTCGCGCAACCGCTCCGCGATCAGATTCAGCGCATAGCGGCGGACGGTGGCCTGATAGGGCGCCAGCTCTGGCTCCAGCGACATCAACTGCTGCCAGACCGCACGCAGGCCCCGGCTGCGCTCCCCTGCCACCACCGACGCGACAGCGGCGCGAATGGCCGCGCGGTGATCGCCATGCGCGAGGTCCATATGCGCGAGCCGCAGGTGGGTGAAGATGACTGAGAGGCGCAGCAGGGCCAGCGCCAGCAGAAGCTGTTTTTTATTGCGGAAATAATTGTAGAAGGCGCCCACGCTGACGCCAGCGGCGAGGGCGATGTCATCGGCGGTCGTGGCGGCATAGCCCCGCTCGGTGAAAAGCGTCTCCGCCGCGCGCAGCAGCGCGGCGCGCTTCTCGCGGCTGCGCGCCTGCCGTGGCTCGCGGGGCAGATCGCCCAGCGCGGGATGCAGCGCCGCCTGGAGGGCGCTCAGGTCGAGCGTGTCATCATCGGACACGGAGACAGCAGCGTCCGTGCGCTCGCTCGCGCGGTAGCGCTGTTCGACCTCGACGCTCTCATCGCGCCGCTGTGAGGAAGAGATGGCCATGAAGCGTCTTCTCCGCGCTGTTGTCTGAAGGGGGGCGCAGACGAACGTGGGCGCTGCCCCGTTGGCGCGTCATCCACCTCATTCGCCTTTCTTCATAGTATGACGCCAGGCCACAAGTTCGCTGGGGTGTATTTCACACTGTCGCGGCGAGCGAGGGCGCCGCGCTGGGCAGGGCATCCTCGGCGGCCAGTGGCAGCAGCAGCGAGAAGACACTCCCCTCCCCCAGCCCGCTCTCCACCGTGACCGCGCCGCCCATCGCCTCGACGACCTCCTTCACCAGCGCGAGGCCCAGCCCGGAGCCGCTGGCATCAGCGACGCGGGCGCGGTCAGAGCGGTAGAAGCGCTCCCAGATGCGCGGCAGATCGTCTTCGCTGATCCCCTCGCCGGTGTCGCGCACCCGCAAGGCCAGCCGCTCGCCCGCCTGCTCGGCGACGACGGCGATGATGCCGCCGGGCGCGGTGTGGCGCATGGCGTTGCGCAGCAGGTTGTGCAGGGCCTGCTCGGTGCGGGCGGCGTCTATCTGCGCGGCAGGCAGCGCGGGGACGATGCGCGCCACCACCTCGACCCGTCCACCGCGCCAGGCCAGCGGCGCCATCGTCTCGACCACGTTGCGCGCCAACGCGCTGACATCGGTCGGCTCGCAGCGCAGGTCGAGCCGTCCCACCTGCGCCTGCGCCAGCGTGAAGAGGTCGTCAATGAGCGTCTGGAGGCGCTGTGTCTCGTGCAGCATCACATCCACGTCGCGGCGGAGCGCATCGGGAGTCGCCTCGTTCCAGCGGAGGGTCGCCGACTCCAGGTAGCCACGCAGCGTTGCGACGGGAGTCCGCAGTTCATGCGAGACGTTGGCGACTAGCTCGCGGCGTTGATCCAGCAGCAACGCCACCTGATCGCGCTCGGCGCGGAGATCATGGACACCGCGCTCCAGGTCGGTGGCCATCGCGTTGAAGTTCATCTGGAGCCGCGCAACCTCATCTTCGCCCTGCACCGGCGCGCGGGCAGCGAGATCGCCGGAGCGCAGCCGCTCGGTCGCGTGGGCGAGATCGAGGATGCGCCGCGCGGCGCCACGCGCGAACAGGTACGAGAAGAGCGCGGAGGGCGGCAGGGCGACCAGAATGCCGATGATGAGCAGTATGCTGATAAAGACAATCGCCGTGAGCCACTGGAAGAGCGCCGCATTGGGCCGGAAGAACGCGATTTGCAGCCCAAACAGCGCCAGACTGACGATGACCACACCCGACGCCGCGACCGAGAGCAGCGCGTGGGTGAGCGCCCAGCGCAGGCTACGACGCCGCTTGATGTCCCACCAGAACCAGAGCCGCACGCCAAAGCGATAGACCACGAAGGCCAGCGCGAACAGGAACAGGATGACGCCAAGCAGGATCAGATACTGTTCCTGGCGGATCGGCCTGAGAGGGATGTAGTCGCGCAGGAGGACATAGAGCAGCGTGGCTGAGGCGGGCATTGAGAGCAGCAGTCCCACAGGCGCCTCGATCAGCAGCGCGCGGCGCCACGACATTGCGGGGAGGCGCAGACGTAGCGCCATCCAGAGCGTGCAGCCAGCAGGGCCGATCAGCAGCATGAACGCCAGCAAGTGACTGGTCGGCGTGTTGCGACCGGGGTAGAGCGGAAGCGACACCGCGCAGATCGCCGCGAGCGCCAGCGTCTCGGTCAGCGCGCGGGGCCAGCTCGCCGTCGCCAGGAAGCGCCGGGGACGGGTCTCGTGCTGGGCGCCTGTCGCGGCGCGCTCGCCATCCTCTGCCATGCTGTTACGCTCCCTCAGTTCGTAGCCGATAGCCCACACCCCAGACAGTCTCGACCGCCTCGCCCAGCGGCTCGATCTTCTTCCGCAGCCGCAGGATGGCGTTATCCACGGAGCGGTCGCCGCCGATGTAGTCCTCCGCCCAGACGGTCTCCAGCAGATAAGCGCGACTGAAGGCGCGGCCCGGGCTGCGCATCAGCAGGCGCAGCAGGGCGAACTCCGTGGCGCTGATCTCGATGGGCGCGCCATCGAGCGTCACGCGCCGCGCGCCCGGATCGAGCAGCAGCGGACCATAGCGCAGCGGCTCCTCGCCTGGCTCGCGGTCAGCCGAGACCGTCTGGCGAATCAGCTCCACGCGCCGCAGCATCGCCCGCACGCGCGCCAGCAACTCGCGCATGCTGAACGGCTTCGTCAGGTAGTCGTCGGCGCCGACCTCCAGCCCCAGCACACGGTCGGCCTCTTCGCTGCGCGCCGTCAGCATCAGCACGGGCGTCGCGGCAGTCTCGCGCATGCGCCGCAGCACGGCCAGGCCATCTAGCCCCGGCAGCATCCAGTCGAGAATGACCAGATCGGGTTGCGCGCGTGTGTGCGCGTCGAGCGCGGCGGGGCCAGTGGCCGCCTGCGTCACCGTGTAGCCCGCGGCCTCCAGCTCGCGTGCGACGACCCGCGCCAGCTCCTGCGCATCTTCGACGAGGAGTACGCTTGCCATCTACCCTTATCCTCTCTGTGGGGCGCCTTCGCTGCTCAGTATACCCGTCTCGCGGCATGTACGGAGCGATTGCGACAGAGTTGCGACAAGCGCGCGATACAGAGGCGACACGCGCGGCGTAAGGTATGCATGCGACACCTGGCGGGCATGGACGAAGACTTGCGGTGTGGGCGACACGGAAAGCGCCCCACGCGCCACATGAGAGCGCCTGGCCGGGCGAACAACTGGCAGAAAGGGAAAGAGCATGGCGACAGAATCCACGACACAGGTCGCTTCGGCGCGGAAGGCTACAGCGCCGGTGGCGCTGCGCGTGAGTGGTCTGAGCAAGAAGTACGGCGAGCGGCTCGTCGTTGATCATCTCAATCTGGAAGTGCGGCAGGGTGAAGTCTTCGGCTTCCTTGGCCCGAACGGCGCGGGCAAGACGACCACCATCCGCATGGTTCTGGGGCTGGTGCGCCCGACGGATGGCGCAATCGAGATTCTGGGGCACAATCTGGCGGATGGGCATGCGCAGGTATTGCCGAGGGTGGGCGCGCTGGTGGAACAGCCCGCGCTCTATGGCTATCTCTCTGGACGCGACAATCTGCGCGCGGTTGGCGAGACGCTCGGCGGCGTCTCGGAACAGCGGATTGATGAAATTCTCGCGCTAGTGGCGCTGACCGGACGCGACAACGACCGCGTGAAGACCTACTCACTGGGCATGAAGCAGCGGCTGGGCGTGGGCATCGCGTTGCTACAAGACCCCGACCTGCTGATTCTCGATGAGCCAGCCAATGGCCTCGACCCGGCGGGCATCGTAGAGATGCGCGACCTGCTGCGGGCGCTGGCGGCGCAGGGCAAGACGATCTTCATCTCCAGCCATGTGCTGACGGAGGTGCGGCAAATCTGCGACCGCGTGGCGATTCTGAATCTGGGCAAGCTCGTGACGGTCGCTGACATCGAGACGCTGGTCGGCTCGCACGGCGCCTTCCGCGTGACCCTGGAGCCAGGGCGCGCGGCTGAGGCGCTGGCGCTGGCGCAGCGGCAGCCGTGGGGCGTGAAGGCGCGACTCGACAGCGATGGCGCGCTCATCACGGCGGCGCCTGGTGGCTGGGGGCGCGAGCTCAACCTCTTCCTCGTCAACGCGGGCTTCGCGCCAGAGACCATCGCGCCCTATAGCGAGGATCTGGAGCAGGTCTTCCTGCGGCTGACGGGTGATTCAGGCGACGCGAGCCACGCGCGCTGAGGCATACACTCCGCCCTCCCATGCCCTGTCTGAGGATATGGCGAGGGATGAAAGGAATAGCGACATGGCGACGACAATCAACGCGGCGGGCGCGCCGATGGTGGCCACACACGAGCCACGCCCATCGTTTATTGGCCTGATGCGCGGCGAATGGATCAAGGTCTCACGGCAATGGTCGTTCTGGATCATGGTGGGGCTGATGGTGGTGGGCTATCTACTCTTCACGCTGGTGCTGACGGCGGGTGGACGACTGAGCGACCGCATCTCTGTGGCGCCGCTGCAAGTGCTCTATACATTCATGGAATCCACCTTCTTCCTGTTGCGCGTCTTCTGGGGCATGATGATGATCGTCGTGACGGCGCGGCTGATCGGCATGGAGTATTCGGGCGGCACGATTCGCATCCTGCTGGCGCGTGGGGTCGGGCGGCTACAACTGCTTGGCGCCAAGCTCAGTGTCATCGCACTGATCACGGTGATCGGTGGGGCGCTGCTGGCCACCTTCTCCATCCTCATCACCCTGCTGGCGGTGCGGGTGAATGTCGGGAGCCTCGATGTGCTGAACGCGGCGAACGCGACCTTCTGGGCCAATACGCGCGCCTACATCGGCTCAGTGCTGGTGAGCCTGGGCGTCTCGATTCTGATGGCGGCGGCGGTAACGACGGCGACGCGGTCGTTGGCGGCTGGCCTGAGCATCGCCATCGCCTGGTTCCCGGTGGATAACTTCTCGATCATCCTGCTGATTCTGGCTGACCGCCTGACTGGCTGGGATTTCTGGTCGCTGCTGAGTGGTGATTTCCTGGGGCTGAATCTGAACCAGATGCCAACAGCGGTGCTCTCGAATCCGCAGTTTTCGGCGATAGGGAGCTTTCTTGTCCCGCTGACGCCTGTGACGGGCGCGCACACACTGCTGGTAGCGGGCGTCTATGCGGTGGCCTTTATCGCGGTGATGGTCGCGCTGACTATCATCCCCGACGTGAAGGAGTAGGCAGGGAATGTTGGCCACAGGCGCCGAATAACGTTCGCCTGAACGAAAATTGACACGAAGCCTGTGTACTGCTATTCTCCTAGACATATCGTTGAGTCTGCGCGACGACGCACATGTCGCTCGACGGCATGCACGGCCTGTGGGCGCGCCCGCTATGGGGCTGGCCGCCTACAGCTACCGACGCCGGGATACGTCCTGGTCTGCGGGGCCTGCATGCGCCGGGCGGCGCGACGCACGCGCGCCTGGCCACCCACCGCACGACACAAGCGGGCAGGGTGGCCTTTGTCGTAGGCGTGAGGAGCCAGATATGGCCACCCGCGCGAGGAGAATTGGAGTGAGTCCCGTGTTAGGCAAGGGAGGAGGAGCGTCGTGATCGTCGTAAAATTCGGCGGCACGTCGCTCGCCGGAGTGGAACGCATGCGGGCCGCGGCTCGCATCGTCGCGGCGCACCGCCGCGACCAGATGGTTGTGTGTGTAGTCTCGGCGATGGCCGGGGTGACTGACGCGCTGATCAGGATTGGTGAGACTGCCACTCAGGGTACTCCTGAGTGGCAGGGGACCATTACCGCGATTCGCGCGCAGCACACCGCGATTATTACCGCGCTGACTACCACGACCATTCCTGGGGCCACTTCGGAGATTCCTCCGCGCTTCGAAGCGGCCTGGTCGGCGCTTGAAGCGGATCTGACACGACTCAGCTCCACCGCGCGCGTGGCGGGTGGCCCCTCGGTGGCCGACCTCGCCCGCTTCTCGGCCTGGGGCGAGCGGCTCTCGACATTGCTCTTTACGCTGGCCCTGCGCGCTGAGGGCGTGGATGGCGTCGCGTTCGTGGGCGAGCCAGTGGTGGCCAGGAGCCAGCGCGAGGACGTCACGCCAGCGGGCGCGCCGCACGATGATGGCCCCTGGGCGCGGCTGATCCCGTCGCTCGCGGCCACTCGCGAGGCGCTCGCGGCGCAGGTGGCGCACGCGACGACTAGCGGCGCGGCACTCGTGGCGCCTGGCTATGTCGCGCGCAGTGACGAGGGCGAAGTCATCACGCTGGGGCGCAACGGCTCCGACTACTCCGCCGCGCTGATCGGCGCCGCACTGCGCGCCGACGCCGTGTACCTGTATAGCGATGTCGTCGGCATCCACCGCGCCGACCCACGCATCGCCCCGCAAGCCGAGCTACTCCCCGCGCTGACCTACGCCGATGCGGCGGAACTGGCGCGGCAAGGGGCGCGTGTGCTGCATCCCGCGACAGCGCGCGCCCTCGCCAGCGCGGGCATCCCGCTGCACCTGCGCAGCACGCTTAGGCCGGAGCATCCCGGCACCATCATCGCCTCCGCACGCCATGCCGTCGAGCGCGGCGCTACCCTGAACGACTGGATCATCACCGCGCGGCCAGCGACCCCAGACGATCCGCTGCTGGGGCTGCGCGAGGGGCGCCACGACGCGGCGGCTCAGGTCGTCGTCACCTGCGTGCTGCTCGACCATCGCGACCACCATGACCACCTAGAGCATGCCTTGCCAGCGCACGACATGCCACCCCGCCGCCGCTTCCAGTTGATCGTCCCGGCGGGCAAGGCGGCGGCGGTGCAGAGGCAGCTCTTCGCCGCGCTACGCTACCTCGACCAGCACAGTGCGCTGCATGGGCTGCTGGCCATGGCGCCAGCCCTCCACACGATGGAGGTACGCTGATGCCACAGCGAGACCTCACGGCCCCGGCGCTCTCAGCGTCTGGGCCGCGAGGCGCCGCGCCCTTTGTCGGGCGTCGCGCGGTCGTCACCGTGCCAGCCACCTGCGCCAATCTGGGGCCGGGCTTCGATTGCGTCGCCCTGGCCCTCGATCTGCGCAATACCTTCGCGGTCAGCGTCCGCCCACACGCGCGCGGCGGCGCCGAGCCGGGCGACTGCCAGGTGGAGCTTGCCGCCACCCGCGACGACACCCCTGACCTCGCGGCAATCGAGACTGGCGCGGATAACCTCTTCTGCCGGGCGTTCGCGCTGGTCTGCGAGCGGATGAAGATCACGCCGCCCGACCTGCGGGTACGCATCGACGCGCAGGTTCCGCCGAGCCGTGGCCTGGGCAGCAGCGCCACGGCGGTCGTCGGGGGGCTGCTCGCCGCCAACACGCTGCTGGGCCAGCCGCTTAGCCTGGCGGAACTGCTGCCGCTGGCCGTCGCCTGCGAGCCAGGCGGCCACGCCGACAACGTCGCCGCCGCGCTGCACGGCGGGCTGGTGGTGACGGGCGCGGACGAGCAGGGCGCGGGTGTTCTTTCCTTGCCGCTGCCCGTTCCCGATGCGCTGCGGGCGGTGGTCTTTATCCCCGATATGCCAATGAGCACCGTCGCTGGACGCGCGCTGCTGCCGGAGCGCTATGCGCGGGGCGACGTGACCTTCAACCTCAGCCGTGTGGCGCTGCTGCTCGGCGCGCTCCAGACGGGACGCTACGATGCGCTGGGCGCGGCGATGGCAGATCGCGTCCACCAACCCTACCGCGAGCGCATCTTCCCGGCGCTGCCCGCGTTGGTGGCGGCGGCGCGAGCGGCGGGCGCGCACGGGGCGTGCCTCTCGGGCGGTGGCTCATCCGTGCTGGCGCTCGTCAGCGCGGACGCCGAACAGGTGGGTACGGCGATGGCGCGGGCGGCGGAGGCGGCAGGAGTCAGTGGCCGTTGGGTCAGTGTCGCGCTCTCACAGCGCGGCGCCGTCGCCACACTCAGCGCCGGAGCAGAGTCAGGCGCAACGAAAGCGAGCAGAGCATGAGCCAGACATCATCGGCGTCAACCGAGGCTAGCGCACTGCTGCGCCAGATCACCTTCAGGTGTCCAGCGTGCGGCGCGAGCGAGTCGGGCGCGAGCACACGCTTTCGCTGCGCCTGCGGCGTCCCCTTCGACATCGAGCCAGACACCTTCCCGCTGGAATCGCTGAGCGCGGCGATCCTGCGCCAGCGGTTCACCCATCGGCTCAGTATGCTGTCGGGCAGCGCGCGCAGCGGCGTCTGGCGCTACCTCGAACTGGTGCTGCCCCTGCCTGAAGAAGGTATCGTTTCGCGCGCCGAGGGTAATACCCCGCTGCACGCGGTCGGCGCGTCGGTCGGCGATGTGGGCTGGCGGCGCATCGGCGAGTTCGCCGGACTGGAGCGACTATACCTGAAGCACGAAGGCGAGAATCCCACCGGCAGCTTTAAGGATCGCGGCATGACGGTGGGGATGAGCGTCGCGCGGGCGCTGGGGGCGCGCGCCGTGGCCTGCGCCTCGACGGGCAACACATCCGCCTCACTCGCGGCCTACGCGGCGCAGGCGGGGCTGCCCGCGCTGGTCTTTCTGCCCGCGGGCAAGGTGGCGGGCGGCAAGCTCGCCCAGAGCATCGCCTATGGCGCACGCAGCGTGGAGGTCGCGGGCGACTTCGACACGGCGATGCGGCATGTGGAGGCGGTGGCCGAGAAGCTGGGCATCTACCTGCTCAACTCGATCAACCCCTATCGTCTCGCTGGACAGCGCTCGATTGGCTATGAAATCGTGCAGCAACTCGGCTGGGATGCGCCCGACTGGGTGGTGCTGCCAGCGGGGAACCTGGGCAACACCTCGGCCATCGGCGCGGCGCTGCTCCGCGCGCACGAGCTAGGGCTGATCGCGCGCGTGCCACGCATGGCAGCGATTCAGGCGAGCGGGGCGGCGCCGTTCTACCACAGCTACGCCGACCAGTGGCGCTCGCATACACCCGTGCATGCCAGCACACGCGCCACCGCCATCAACATCGGCGCCCCCGTGAGCTACGCACGCGCACGTGCCGTCATCGAGGCGACACGCGGTGTGGTGGCGCAGGTCAGCGATGAGGAAATCTTCGCCGCGAAGGCCGTCATTGACCGCGCGGGCATCGGCTGTGAGCCAGCCTCGGCGGCCTCGCTCGCGGGCGCGCGGAAGCTGCGGGCGGAGGGCGTCATCGCGCCAGACGCGCGTGTCGTGGCGATTCTCACTGGCCACCTGCTCAAAGATACCGCGCAGGCGACCGAGGAGAGCGCGACCGTCGAGCCAGCGGTCGCGGAGTTGATGCGCGAGGTGCGCGACACACTTCAGCGGCTCCCCGCGTGAGGCGCGGCGCGCGGACTGGCAGGGCGGGCAACGACGACGCGCCAGACGGGAGCGGTATTCTCCCATCCGGCGCGTCTTTCGCTTGCCCAGCAGTCAGTTAGATCGAGCTGACCGGGCCGCCCGCCAGACCCTCGGCGATGCCGCCGATGATCGGGAGCTTGGTGGCCTTGCCCGTAAAGGCCGAGACCATGCCCCAGATCCAGATGCCCAGGATGCCCAGGCCGAGGATAAAGAACACGCAGCCAAAGACCGCCGCGAGGCCGAAGGCGCCCGCGCTAATGGCGCCAGTAGTGTCGGCAGACGCGCCGATGCTAGTGCCAATCGTCACGACCCAGTCGATGACACCGAGCACGAACGCCAGCACGCTGATGCAGAGCGCCTGCGCGGCGTGGAACTTGACGAAGCGATTCTTCTCAATCGCGAAGATGATGATCTGGCCGATGATGCCGACAAAGGGAATGATCGCGACGACATAGGCGAGTCCGGCCATCACCTCACCGCCGAGGTTGGCGATGGTCGAGGTTCCCCATTGGCCTTGCGCGGGGGGCGGCGCGTACTGCTGCTGCTGGTATGGCTGATACGGCTGCTGTGGATCAGACATGGCTGGGTGTTCCTTTCGGCGCCGCGTCGCAGGTGCGGTCGGGCGCATGTAGTCGGGGAAGACCGCTCCCCCAGGAGGACACTCGCGCGCCAGTTCCAGCGTCAGATGGCAAACGAGCAGGCTCCCTGCCTTCGCTCCCCATGCCCGCATCTGACTGGCGTCAGTCACGCTGGGACAAGAACCTTCTGGAGTGATGCGACTCCACTCCATTGCCACTAGGGTACTCGTGTGCGGCGCGCTTGTCTACAGGCAGAGATACACCATTTTACGTAGGCGGCGTCTTTGCTCGCTCACTAGTGGCGCGAATCACACTATTCACTCGCTTTAAGATGAGGCATGAATGGCGCCAGGGGGCCTGGCGCGGCGGGCAGCGCGCGCTATGATACCGTATAATGCCAGGGATGCCACTCGCCCAGCGACGCGCAACGAGGCGCCATCGCGAGCAGGTGGCTTATTGAGACAAAGGAGCCTGTCATGGCTGATTTTGATCCAGTACTCGTCGCCGCCACGCGCACCCCCACGGGGCGCTTCCTCGGTGGCCTCTCATCGTTTTCCGCTACTGACCTGGGCGCGCTCGTTATCCGCGAGGCCATCCGCCGCGCGGGGGTTCCCGTCGAGCGTATTGATGAAGTCATCATGGGAAATGTCGTGCAGGCGGGAGCGGGGCAGGCGCCCGCGCGCCAGGCGGCGCTGGGCGGCGGCGTCCCCGCCGATGTTCCATCCTTCACCGTCAACAAGGTCTGCGGCTCAGGGCTGAAGGCTGTAATGCTGGCGTCTCAGGCCATCAGGGCGGGCGACGGCGAGCTATTTGTCGCGGGTGGGATGGAAAGCATGAGCAACGCGCCCTACCTACTGACGAAGGCGCGCACCGGCTATCGCATGGGCGACGCGACGATGATCGACGCCGTGGTGCACGACGGCCTCTGGTGCGCGGTCGAGAACGTCCACATGGGCGAGGAAGCCGAGATCGTCGCCGAGGCCTATGATGTCTCGCGCGAGGAGCAGGACGACTTCGCGTACAACAGCCACATGAAGGCGCAGGCGGCGACCGATGCGGGCAAGTTTCGCGATGAAATCCTGCCAGTCGAGGTACACGGCAAGAGCGGCGTGACCGTCATCGAGCGCGACGAGCCGATTCGCCCGGATACCACGCTCCACGCGCTGCATGAGCTGCGTCCCGCCTTCCGCAAGCAGGGCGGCACTGTCACCGCTGGCAATGCCCCTGGCCTGAGCGACGGCGCCTCAGCGACCGTGGTCGCGAGCGAGCGGCTGGCGCGCGAGCTGGGGCTGCCAATTCTTGCGCGCATCACGGGCTACGCGGCGGCGGCCATCGAGCCACGCATGATCTTCGCCTGCCCGCCGCGCGCCGTGCGCAAGCTGCTGGAGCGTACCGGCCAGAAGATGAGCGACTTTGATGTGATCGAGGTCAACGAGGCATTCGCGGCGCAGACGCTGGCGAATGGCAAGGAGCTTGGCTGGGACTGGGACAAGGTGAATCCCAACGGCGGCGCCGTGGCGCTGGGACATCCCATCGGCTCCAGCGGGTCGCGCGTGCTGACGACGCTGATCTACGAACTGCGGCGGCGCGGCGGTGGCCGGGGGCTGGCGACGCTCTGTCTGGGCGGCGGCGGCGCGGTCGCGATGTCGGTCGAGGTGACGGCGTAGGTGGCCATCTGACGGCCAGGAGGAACAATCATGCTGGATCAGAAGCCACAGGCATCGGGGAAACGCGCGAAGGGGGGCGCCAAGGCCACACAGCCGACGACAGCGGCCCCAGCGACGGCAGGGCAGCCGCTGCTGGCGCCAGAGGCCGTGGCGAGTGTCGCGGCGGAGCGGGCGCGCTGGGAGGCGGACACGGTGGCCAAGGCGATGCGGCGCATGCCAGAGCGCCCCGCCGAGACGACCACGCAATCGGGCATGCCAATCAAGCGCATCTACACGCCGGAAGATAACGCGAGCCTCGACTATGGGCGCGACCTGGCTTTCCCTGGCGAGTATCCTTACACGCGCGGCGCCCAGGCGACGATGTACCGCGCGAAACCGTGGACGATGCGCATGTTCGCGGGCTTTGGCACGGCGGAGGAGACGAACGCGCGCTTCCACTATCTGCTGGAGCACGGGCAGACGGGCCTCTCCATCGCCTTCGACATGGCCACGCTCTACGGCTACGACCACGATCACCCGATGGCGCTGGGCGAGTTCGGCAAGTGCGGCGTGGCAATCTCCTCGCTGGCCGACATGGAGGTGCTGCTCAGTGGTATGCCGCTGGACAAGATCACCACCTCGATGACGATCAACAGCCCCGCGCCCGCCATCTGGGCGATGTACATCGCGGCGGCTGAGAAACAGGGTGTGCCGATGGCGCAGCTTGGTGGCACGCTGCAAAATGACATCCTCAAAGAGTACATCGCGCAGAAGGAGTTTCTCTTCCCGCCAGAGCCATCTATGCGGCTCGTGGTGGATACCATCGAGTTTGGCGCGCAGCACATGCCGCGCTGGAACACGATCAGCATCAGCGGCTACCACATCCGCGAGGCGGGGGCGACGGCGGTGCAGGAGCTGGCCTTCACGCTGGCCGACGGGTTCGCGTATGTGGAGGCGGCCATCGAGCGCGGGATGGACATCGACGACTTCGCGCCGCGCCTCTCGTTCTTCTTCGATGTCCACAATGATCTCTTCGAGGAGATCGCCAAGTTCCGGGCGGCGCGGCGCATCTGGGCGCATCAGATGCGTGAGCATTATGGCGCGAAAGACCCGCGCTCGTGGACGCTGCGCACACACGCGCAGACGGCGGGCGTCTCGCTGACGGCGCAGCAGCCGGAGAACAACGTCGTGCGGGTGGCGCTCCAGGCGCTGGCGGCGGTGCTGGGTGGCACGAATTCGCTGCACACCAACTCACTCGATGAGGCGCTGGCCCTGCCAACCGAGAAAGCCGCGCTGGTGGCGCTGCGCACGCAGCAGATCATCGCCCACGAGAGCGGCGTGACCAACACCATCGATCCGCTGGCAGGCTCATACTTCATTGAAGCGCTCACCGACGAGACGGAGCGCCAGGCGATGGCCTACATCACGCAGGTACGCGAGCTGGGCGGCGTGCTGGAGTGCATCCGCAACGGCTTCTTCCAGAAGGAGATCGCCGAGGCGTCGTACCGCTTCCAGCAGGAGGTGGATCGCCACGAGCGCATCATCGTCGGTGTGAACGACTACATGATGGACGACTCGCTGCGTGTGCCGACGCTCTACGTGGATCCCGCCAAGGAGCGCATCCACCTGGAGCGACTGGAGCGCACCCGCCGCGAGCGCGACAACGAGCGGGCGAGTGTGGCGCTGGCCGCGCTGGAGCAGGCCTCGCGCGGAACCGAGAATACGATGCCCTTCATCCTCGACTGCGCGCGGGCCTACTGCACGCTGGGCGAGATCATGGGCATCTTCCGCACGGTCTTTGGCGAGTACACCGAGTCGGTGGTGTATTAGGCCGCGATTGATCATACGCCAGGCACAAGACGACGAGCCTGAACGACCTGCGAGCGCCAGGCGAGGCGATCGCCTTGTAACTGGCGTGCCCAATCCGTGTCCCGGGTGGTAAGGAAGCATGAGGTATTGAGGCCATGGCTAAGAAAGGCGCCTTCAGACAATGGATGTACCGTGGGCAGCGTCCTAACTGGCTCGCGCGGAAGCTCAACCGGGTGGATGTAGCGCTGAGCAGATTGGGCATAGCCTCCAACTATGGGCTGGTGACGCTGGAAGTAACCGGCCGCGTGTCTGGCCGAACGATCTCGTTACCAGTGGCTATCGCCGTAGTCGAAGGACGACGGTATCTGGTTTCCATGCTTGGCGAGAACGTGCAATGGGTCAAGAACGTGCGGGCATCGGGTGGCAGGGCGGTTATCCGCAGTGGTAGCCGTGAGGAAGTCCAGCTCGAAGAGGTTCCCGTAAACCAGCGCGCGCCAATTATCAAAGCCTACCTGAAACGGGCGCCGGGAGCGCGCTCCCATATGCCAGTGGATATGAATGCGCCAGAAGCGGACTTCGAGAAGATCGCGGGAGCGTATCCCGTCTTCCACATCGTCGCTTTCACGCGGGAATGAGCCAGGCAGGAGCTATCACACATCACAACGGACATCAGCGCCCACAAACATTGACATCAGCACGGTGTGGCGGGTAGCGAGTAAGGGAGCGCGTGTGGACTGGAAGCAGTATCAGGAGTTGGCGATGCGTACCAGAGGCGACGCATCAGCGTTGAGTGATCGGCTGGTGATGGGCGCGCTGGGCCTGTCAGGCGAGGCAGGCGAGGTGACAGACCACGTCAAGAAAATCGTCTTTCAGGGCCACGAAATTGATCGCCAGATAATGGCTGAGGAACTCGGCGACGTGCTCTGGTATGTGGCCTCACTGCTGGACGCGCTCGACCTCGACATGAGCGACGTGCTGGAGGCGAACATCGCCAAGCTGCGGGCGCGCTATCCCGAAGGCTTCAGCCCGGAGCGCAGCCGCAATCGCGCGACAGCACACAGCATGATGCTCCTGACGGCGCGACGATGAGGCGCGATCAAGGGCTTCTTCCGAACTTCCTGCCGCGGATGTATTGAGTCGGTGGTGTATTAGCGGACGCGTGCTGCCCGCTGTGCCCGCGCCCGCTGCGCCCGCGCCGCGCGATCTCTGGGTGGGGCGGGCGTCACGAGCGCAGCGAGCAAGTCACGCGAGGCGGCGGCTACCGCGTCCACGGCGGCACGGAAGGCAGCCTCGTTGGCTTTCGATGGCCGGGTGAAGCCGCTGATCTTGCGCACGTATTGCGTGGCGGCGGCGTACACTTCATCCTCGGTGGCGGGTGGCGCGACATTGTAGAGCGGCTGGATACTGCGACACATAGATGCGCCTCCTTCTGTTCAGCGCCGATGAACCTCACACGAAGCGGGTGACGATGAAGGCGAAGAGCGCGCCGCCAAACGTCAGTAGCACCGTCCCGACGGAACTCTCTTTGCTGTGCGCGGCGGGCAGGATGTCGCTGGCGCCGATGTAGAGCAGGAAGCCCGCGAAGAAGCCGAGATAGAGCGGCAGCGCGATCCCGTGAATCGTGAAAAGGAACGTCGAGAGTGTCCCCAGCACAGGCGCGATGGCATCCAGCATTAACATGGCGAACGCGCCGCGTCGGGTGTTGCGGTTCACCAACATCAACGTCACGGTGTTCAGCCCATCGGACATGTCATGCGCGATGACGGCGATGGCGACAATGATACCCGCTGTCGTGCTGACCTGAAAGCCCAGCCCGATACCGACGCCATCCAGAAAGCTGTGTCCAGAGAGCGCCAGCGCCGAGAGCAGCCCTACCTGAGGATGCGTCGTCAGCGTCTCGCCAGCTTCGCTCTGGTGGCTATGGTGGATCAGCGACATCTTTTCGACCGCGTAGAAGGCGAGATACCCCAGCATCAACGCCACCATCGGGAAGACGGGATCAATTTGCTGCTCGCTCACCAGATGGAAGATTTCGGGGAGCAGGTCAAACGCGACGAGCGCCACCAGCACGCCAGAGGTAAACCCCATGACATACTTCAGCCGCGTGTGCAGCCGTAGCGCGAGCAGGCCGCCGATAGTCGTCGAGAAAAACGACGCGATGGAAAAGTAGATCGCCGTCATGCCTGCCCCTCAGTCGTCGCGTGACTCTCGTTGCGCTGGCAGCCTGCGCAGAGGCCGCCCAGCGCGATGTCGTGCCGCTCGATGTGCGCGCCTGTCGTCCGCTCGATCTCCGCCAGCGCCTGTTCCAGCGCCGAGCTGGCGACATCCAGCGTGGCATGGCAGCCGCGACAGGTGAAGTGGTGATGGTGGCCAGCGGTCGCGCAGATGACGTAGCGCCTGCCGCGCGCCTCCACGTCCGCCACGATCTCGCCCGCTGGTAGCGCCCCAGCGCGCTCGGCGCAGGGATCGGTGATCTCGCTCACCGCGCCAAGCTCGGCCAGCAACGCCAGCGCGCGATAGGTCGAAGCGACGCAGACACCCGACCGCGCCGCCACCTCCAGCGCGGTCAGCGGCGTTTCCGCCAAACGCAGCGCATCGAGAATACGCTTACGTGGGGTTGTCAGCTTGTAGCCTGCTTGCGCGAGCCTCTCGAAGATGGTCATGGCGCGCCTCGCTAGTTGAGAATATTCTCATTGAGAACATTCTCATTATGCGGCATGAACGTCTCGAAACGCAAGCGGCGCGGTACAAAATCCCAGATTTGAGACAAGCATGATACAGGTCACCGAACGATTATGGTTTGCGTAGCATTCAGAGCGCTACAGGAGGATGGTATGACTAGACAGATGATCGAATTCGATACCGAGAGCGCGCCCACGACTGGCTATCTTGCGACGCCGGATGCGGGGGCGGGGCCAGGAATAGTTGTGCTACATGCCTGGTGGGGGCTGACGCGAGCAGATTCAGCAGGTCTGCGATCGGTTGGCGGAGGCGGACTTCGTGGCGCTTGCCCCTGACCTCTATCATGGCAAGACAACCTCCACAGTTGAGGAGGCGGCGGTATTGGGTGAGGCGACGGATCAGGATTTGGAGCGGGTGCGCGGCGACATCACGGCTGCGCTGCGATTCCTGCGCCACCACGGCGCGACCATCCCGTCGGACGGTCGCGCCGCGTTCGGCTTTGTTGCGCTCTCGCTGGGAGGCTCCTACGCGCTCGATATGTCCGTCCAACTGCCGGATGAGATCGCCGCTGTCGTGACGTTTTATGATAAATATCCTGGGCTGGACTATCAGCGCGCAAGGGCAACGTACCTGTGTCACTTCGCCGAGGATGACCCCTATGTGTCGGCAGAGTCGGTCGCGCAGATGGAGCAGTCGCTGCGAGAAGGTGGAAAGCGCTTCACTTTCTATACGTATCTGGAAACCAGGCACTGGTTCTTCGAGGAGAATCGCCTGGACGCCTATGATGCCGCCGCCGCTACGCTGGCATGGGAGCGAACCGTCGCCTTCCTGAACGCCGAGTTGCGACGCTAGTACCACTCGTGGAGAAGCGCATATGGATAGCTTGTGGCGTACGATGCTATGGCGGCAGTTTGGTGCGACCATCGCCATGCTCGATAACGCCGTGAAGGCCTGCCCCGATTCCCTCTGGCGCCATCCCGTCTGGCATGATCCATCCTACCCGCCAGAGCGCGCGGAGTTCTGGTATGTCGCCTATCATGCGCTGTTCTGGCTCGACCTGTACCTCTTCGGCGCTGAAGAAGGATTCGCTCCTCCCGCGCCCTTTACCCTGGTCGAGCAGGATGACGCCGCTAGCCCGCTCCCCAGCCAGCCCTATACCAGGGATGAGTTGCGCGCCTATCTCGCGTCTCTGCGTCAGAAATGTCGCGCCACCATCGCGACGATGACCGACGAGCGGGCGCGCCAACCGGTCAACTTCCCCTGGATGAGGCAGGGTGAGGTCGTCAGCTACGCCGAGCTACAGCTCTATAGCATGCGCCATATCCAGGAGCATGCCGCCCAACTGAGCCTCGTGCTCGGTCAGCACGGTGTCCAGGCTGACTACGACTGGGTGGCGACGGTAGAATAGGAGAAAGGATCATCTTATAAACAAGCCAGCCATCGCGAGGAGGTAGCAGCCATGAGCCAGGGAGCGCCAGAAGATGACGCTGGAGGTGCGCGACGCCCGCGCCGAGGACCGCGACGCGGTGCTGGCCTTCTGCGAGCGGACATTTGGCGATGAGGGCGACTATATCGCCGATGTCTGGGATGACTGGCTCGCCGCGCGGGATGGCGCGCTGCTCGTCGGGGTGATGGCGGGGCAGCCAGTGGCGCTGAGCCATGTGCTGCTGACGGCGCCCGAGGAGGCATGGATCGAGGGCGTGCGGGTCGCGCCAGATGCCCGACAGCAAGGCGTGGGGCGGGTGATGATCTCACGCTCGCTCGTACGGGCGCGAGAGCTAGGCGCCACTTCCGCGCGGATGTTTACCCATTCGACCAATGTCGCCTCACAGCGCCTTTTCGAGCGGTTCGGCTTTCGCAAGGTCGCTGAGCTGGCGTACTACGTCGGCGGCGCGCTCTCGCCCGACCCCGAAGAAGCCGCACGCCAGAGCGCGCCCCGTAGCGCCGCCGAGCTAGACCCCAGCATCGCCGAGACCAGCACAGATACCACCGAGGGCGCGCTGCCCACCAACGCGCTGCTGGCCACGCCTGGCCCGGACGACTTCGCGCGGCTCTGGGCCTGGCTGGAGCAATCGAACCTGACGCCGTTCAATGGAGGCCTGGAGATTCACCATTGGGCTGGGCGCGGCGTCAGCGAGGAGCTGTTCCGCGAACATCTGGCGGCGGGCGAGGTCATCACACTCGACGAGTGGGGCGCGACCCAGGCGCTCGCCATCGCCACGGCGGACACCGACCACGACGCGCCCGACCTGGAGGTTCGCTATATGGACGGCCTCTCCGACGCGATTGGGCGGCTGGCGCTGCTGCTGCGCGGCGAGGCGCATCAGCGCGGCCTGAGCCGGGTCTGGCTCTGGCTACCCGATCTCCTCATCCTGCGTGACGCGATGGATGGCGCGGGCTACACGCGCGAGGACGCGGGCGCGATGTGGGTCTATGCCCGCGTCCTCTGAGGCTCAGGGCTACTTGCGCGCGGACTTCGCTGGCTTCTCCGCCTTCACGGATTTCGCCGCCTTCTCCGCCTTCGCGGGGGCCAGCGGCGCGGCTGGCAGGCCATAGACCTCTTCGAACTTGCGTGTCAGATACTCCACGAAGTAGTCAGGCGAGGGGGGCTTGCCGGTGACGCGCTCGATCAGGTCTTCCGGCAGGTAGACTTTGCCCCAGCGGTACATCCGCTCGCGCAGCCAGCCGAGCGCGAACGCCGTATCGCCACCCGCCATCCGCGTGTCGAAGTCGGGGAACGATGCGCGCAGGGCCGCGTAGATTTGCGCGCCGTAGAGGTTGCCCAGCGTGTAGGTCGGGAAGTAGCCGAAGCCGCTGGTCCAGTGGATGTCCTGGAGGATGCCATCGCTGTCGGTCGGCGGCGTGACGCCCAGGTACGCGGTGTACTTCTCGTTCCACATGCGCGGCAGCGACTCGACGGCGACGGTGGTATTGACCATCGCCTGCTCCATCTCGAAGCGGATGATGATGTGCAGGTTATAGGTCACTTCGTCGGCGGCGATGCGGATGAGGCCCGGCTGCACCTTGTTGAGCGCGCGGCTAAGGGTCGCGGCGTCCACCTTGGCGAACCGCTCCGGGAAGACCGCGCGCACGGTCTCCATCTGCCCTTGCCAGTAGGCCTCGGAGCGGCCAATCGCGTTCTCCCACAGGCGCGACTGCGACTCGTGCGCGCCCATCGAGGCGCCTCCGGCCAGCATCGTCCGCGCGAGCGCTGGAGCGACGCCCTGCTCATAGACCGCGTGGCCGCCCTCATGCAGCGCCGCCATCACCGAGTCGTCGAGATTGTCGGGGCTGGGGTGGATGGTCAGGCGCACGTCGTAGGGGCTGCCGAAGTCCGTGGTGAAGGGATGTGGCGAGACCTCAATCTGGCCGCGCGTGAAATCATAGCCCATGCGCTCCAGCAGATCGCGCGAGAGCCGCTTCTGCGCGTCGTCGGGGAACGCGCCCATGATGCACGCGTCGTCAACGGTGTGGCCGCTGGCCTCGATGCGCTGGCGGAGTGAGACGCTGACCTCACGCACCGGAGCAAACAGCATGTTCACGCGCTCAGTCGTCAGGCCAGGCTCGTAGAGGTCGAGCAGCGCGTCGTAGCGCGACTTCTTGAAGCCGAGGCGGTCGGCGACCTCGCGCTGATAGGTGATAGTTTTGGCGAGCCACGGTGCGAAGAGCGCGAAATCGTTGTTCGCGCGGGCCTTGCGCCACGCCTCGAAGCTGCTTGCCTCGTTGCGCGCCATCTCTTCCACCAGGCCGCGCGGCAGTTTGGTGGCGTGCGCGCGCTCGCGGGTGGCCTCGCGTATCAGGGCGCGGTCGGCGTCGGTGAAGGCGGTTTCGGAAGCGGCCAGCGCCTTGAGAATGTCATCGAGGTCTTGCGATGACCAGCGGTCGTGGATCACCCCCTGCAGGGTGGCAAGCTGCTCGCCGCGCCCCTCAGCCGCGCCCTCTGGCATGACGGTATTCTGATCCCACGCGAGCAGGTTAGACGCGGCGCTGAGATCGGCGATTTGGTGTGTCCAGGCGAGCAGGTCGCCTAGATGCTTGTTCTCGGTGGAGAACTGCGGTCCGGCGGAGATGGCGGATTTGGAGGCTACCACACATAATTCCTCGGCGTTAAGTGAACGGGGGTTCACTGGCTGGCGGTTTCCAATGCGCCTATCGTATCATACCTGCCGCATACGAGGAGACTGCTAGAGGTAGCAGGGCGGGCTGCTGCCCTGGCGGCGATAGCTCGCGCGGGTGATGGCCTCGCGCGCAAGGATGGCCAGCACGTCGGCGAGGGGCTGCTCGGGGGTGAAGCCATCTTCGTAGCCAGCCGCGCGGGCGCTGGCTCGCGTGACGCCAACGCCGCGCCACGCGATCAGCATGCGATCAAAGAGGTTGAGACCCTCGGCGGCGTCGAGAATCGCCGTGCGCCAGGCGCCTGCGGTGGGCGCGCCGTCAGGGTCGCGGGCATCTTCGCAGACGAGCAAGGTATCGGGTTCGAGCGCGGCGATGCGACTCAATGCAGCGGTGTCAGTCGCATCGGCGACCACTTCCACCAACAGCCGCACACTGGGATACGCCCTCAACTGTGCGCGCAAGTCCGCCAGCGGATTACCTTCCTCTTCGTGACGTAGCGCGACGATCACCAGTGGTCGCCCGAGCGTGTCGACGATCCATGCGGAGAAGAGCGTGGGGTCAGTCGGCGCATACGCCGCCGTCGCCCCACCATAGATGTCGTCTGCCATAGGTGATGCCTCCCACGCTCATATCTCATTGCGATATATGGTGTAGAGGCAGTGTACACGATACATGGCAGTGCAAGCTACAGACTGGTGGCGACAGGAGCGCGAAGGCACGACACAGAATGTCACGCAATAATGCTATTGGACGCGCGGCTCCTGATACGTATGAAGATCCAAATACGCTTCATCGACAGCCTCTGGTACGCTAATAAGACAGCGATGCGTCATGATCTCGATCGCTCCCTGTGGCGTCAGTCCATCCGGTACTGCTTCTTGAGCGAGGCGCCCATCGGCATCAAGCAGAGGATTTTCCCCATCCACATTGTAGTAGTATGCTTCATCAGTCACGTAGTCGCGTCGGAAGTCCGTGACCCACTGTGAGTTATGTCCCCAACCAACCGATGCATCTATGGTTCGCCGATTGTTGCGCATATATGCCCAATACAGGAGCGAGGTCTCAGCAATCTCCTTGACAACATGCTCCTTGCCTCCTCGAACCACCACGCCCGCGCGTGAGAAGAGCATGTGACCCAGAAGAAAGCCGGGCCAAAGCGTCTGGAGTATTTGAATCGGCTCGCTGTGATCCTCCGCTTGCTCGACGGTGACAATCTCATGGTAGAACGGATGAAACGGCTGAGTCTCGGCTATCTGCGTCATGCCCAAAGCCTGCCACCAGGCCATGTATTGCTCCGCCGAAACCTTCGCTAGGGGCCGCCACTGGAATTCCGTCAGACGGCCTAATTTATCCGGCTCGAAGGGCAATAGCAAAAAGTCGTTGACTCGGGAGAGTGCATAGAGGTGTTCGAGGCAGCTATAGAAATGTGAAATGCCGCCGTTACACAGGTCCGAGTCCCCTTCGCGCCATGTGTGCGCCGCAGCGTCACCATATCGGCTCAATACGGCCATCGCCTGAAGCGCCTGTGGCAGCCAGGGCGCCAATATGTCCCTGTAAGTATTGGCTCCTCGGTACTCCTCTAATTCATAGAAGAGGGCTTTAAACGCGGGAATTGGTGTGGACACGATATACTCCTCAATACAAAGCGTGAGAATGACCATCGAATGAGCTACTGTTAACATATTTGGCTAACATATTTGGCGCTGCTCATACTATTGAGTAGCGCAAGACTCAAAACTGACGCGATTCGACATCCACTCACAGCCCACTATACTCACACATGCCTGTGACATGCGCAACGCCCCGCGCGCTGACCAGGGCTGGTCGGCGGCGGGGCATCGCGGAGGCTGGGCCTGCGCGGCGCAGACGAAGGCGCTGAGGATTAGCGCTTCGTGTACTGCGGCGCCTTGCGGGCGCGCTTCAGGCCGTACTTCTTGCGTTCCTTCATGCGCGGGTCGCGCGTGAGGAATCCGCCCTTGCGCAGCGCGGGGCGATGGCCCTCGTCGGCGCGCAACAGCGCGCGGGCGATGCCGTGCAGCGCGGCGCCCGCCTGACCCGCGACACCGCCGCCGACCACGCGAACGTGGACATTGAAGGCGCCCGCATCAACATGGCGCAGGGGGCTGCGGACAGCCATCACCAGCGTGTCACGACCAAAATACTGCTCTGCCGGACGATTGTTCACGATGATCGTGCCATCGCCATTCGGGTAGAGCCGCACACGGGCGACGGCGGTCTTGCGCCGACCCGTGCCGTAGAAATAAGGCAACTTTTCCGCCACGAAACTTCCTCCAGAGCGCCATCACAGCGCCACACTTCGCCTGCGCGGGGCGCTCTAGGCCTGCGCGTTCTTCGCCTGCTCCGCCAGCACACTCTCAGCCGTCGGACGCGCCCAGGGCAACGGCTGCTGCCCCTCATGCGGGTGCTTCTCGCCAGCGTAGACCTTGAGGCGGCCCATCATGTCATCGCCAAGCCGGTTGTGTGGCAGCATGCCACGCACGGCGCGCTCGATCACGCGCTCCGGGTGGCGCTCCAGCGCCTGTCGCAGGGTCTCGCTCTTGCCGCCGCCGGGATACATCGAGTGGCGGAAATAGACCTTCAGGTCGCGGCGGTTGCGGGTCACGTCTACCTGCGCCGCGTTGATGACGATCACATAGTCACCAGAAAGCATGTGCGGGGTGAAGGTTGGCTTCCACTTGCCGCGCAACACCTGCGCGATGTCGCTCGCCAGCCGGCCCAGCACCATGTCTTTCGCGTCAATCACATACCAGCGCGGGTCCAGCTCAGCAGCCGTGGCGCTGTAGGTTCTCGGATTGGGGTTCATCGCTCATCAAACTCCCTATAGGTTTCGGACGCGTTTCGGCGCCCTCCCACAGTGTGAGCTTCCGCTCAGTGGTCACGGCTGGTTCGCGCCTGCCGCGTGTATCGCGTGTGTCACTAGCTTGCCCGGTCGGCGAGCGCGTCTCGCTTACCAGTGTACCATCTCTGGCGGATACTCCACCGCAGTGAGGCAGAGTCCGTGCGCGGGCGCCGCTGGGCCTGCGCGTATCTTGTCGCGCGCCTCCAGGATGCCGCGCACGTCAGCCACGCTCCGGCGGCCCGCGCCGACCAGCGCCAGCGTGCCGACCAGGCGACGAACCATCCCCGTCAGGAAGCCGTTCGCCGCGAACTCGAACGCCAACTCATCTGGCTCATCAGCCGCCGCGCCTCGCAACGGATCGCCAGTCGCCAGCGGGTCAGGCGTGAGCCACTGGCAGCGCGCCAGCGTCATCCGCCGGACGGTGTGCCGTGGCGCCTTGCCGCGCCGATCCCACGGACTGGAACCGAAGGCTCCAAAGTCGTGTTCACCGAGCAGCGCCGCCGCCGCCGTATTCATCGCCGCCACATCGAGCCGCTGCGGCGACCGCCAGGCGTAGCGCTCGCGGAGTGGCTGGCGCGTCGCCGCGCAAACGATCCGATAGCGATAGCGCCTGCCAAGCGCGCTCTGCCGCGCATGAAACGTCTCGGCGACGAACTGGATCGCGCGGATGGCGATGTCGCCGGGCAGATTGGCGTTGAGCGCCCGTGTCCAGGCGGCCTCGTCGAGCCGCGCCTCGCAGGTGAAATTCACCACCTGCCCGGTCGCGTGGACGCCGCTATCGGTGCGCCCCGCCGCCATCAACCGCGCCGGCGTCCCGGTGATACGGCTGATGGCGGCTTCAAGCTCGCCCTGGATCGTCGGCCCGCGTTCCGCCGCCTGACGCTGGAAGCCCTCATAGCGCGTCCCATCGTATGCGACGAGCGCGGCGATATTCACGGCGCGGCGCCCCTGTTCCGGCTGGGCCACGCGCCCGCCCATCGTCACCGGCCAGCGCGCAACGCATCAGCGACACCCGCTCGACAAGTTCCAGCGCCCGCCTCGGCGGCGTCGCCCTGACGGCGACCGATCTTGCTGATGCGCGTATAGCCACCATTGCGCCCAGCGAAGCGCGGAACGAACTGCTCGAAGATCTTCTTCACCGCGCGCTCGTGCGGCAGGTGCTCCAGAATCGTACGGCGCGCGTGCAGCTCAATCGCCATCGCCTCGCGGGCGGCGGTGAGCGCCTTCTGCGCCTCATTCTGATCGCGAATCAGGTCGAGCAGCTCTTTCTTGAATCGCGCCAGGCGATCCTCTTTGAACTTGCGCGCCTCGGCGCTCAGGGGGAATTTCCCATCAGCCGCGCGTGCTCATTCGAAGCGATCTCATGTCGAGCGAGAAGCTTGGCGCGACGCGCCACGCAAGCACCTGTTCGGCGGTGTAGTCGGCTCTCGGACCAGGCCTTCAGGTGCGCCCAGGCGTCGTCTGCCCGCGAATGGCGATGGCGATCAGGCGCTCAGCCTCACCACGCACCGCCTTTGCGCGCGCCTCGGTCGTCGTGATGTGTTCCCGGTATAGAGGCCGTCGATCATGCTGCGAATCGCCGCACGCCGACGCGCCTCTGGCATATTGATGCGGTTGCCCGCCATTCGGTGCCGCATGAACGCTACTGATCCTCCACATCGGAGTCTTGAAAGTCCAGGTCGCCATCAGCGGCGCCGGAGTGATTGTTCGCCCCCACTTCGGCAAGAAGCCGCGCCCGATCAGGGTGTCTTTCGACTCGTTGAGGCTCTTCTCACCGAAGTTGCGCACCGCCAGCAGGTCATCCCGCGACATCATGAGCACCTGCCCCACCCGCGTGATGCCACTGCGCTTCAGGCGGTTGAACGCGCGCACGGTGAGATCGAGCTCCTCGATCGGGTGTGTCGAAGATGCGCTGTGGAATCTGGAAATCGGTACGCCCTTGGGCAGCGCGCCACCTTGCTCCACAGGCACGTTGACGATCTCGCGGTAGTCCGCGATCATCTGGAAGTGCTGCACAGCACACCTCGACGCCTGCTTCAGCGCCTCATCAGGATTCAGCGAGCCGTCGAGTTCCAGATCTGTCGAGCGCGTGATCTTGTCGTAGTTGGTCATCTGCCCGACGCGCGTATTCTCAGACGCTGTCATTGACCTTCTGCACGGGCGAGAGATGGCATCGACCCGGAATCACGCCGATGGCCTGACCCTCTTTGCTCTCAGCGGGGACGTAGCCCTTGCCGCTCTCGACGACCAACTCCATATCGAGGTGGGCGTCTGGGCCGTCGAGGGTGCAGATGTAGACATCAGGCGTCACAATCTCGATCGTGCTGGGCGCCTGGATGTCCGCCGCCGTGACGACACGTTCGCCGGAGACCTCAATACGCATGGTGACTGGCCGGTCGGTCAATGAGCGCAGGCGCACCTTTTTGATGTTCAGAACGATGTCGGTGACATCCTCGCGAATGCCGGGCACGTCCTGAACTCGTGCTGCGCTCCCTGATCTTGATGGAGGTGATCGCCGCGCGGGCGACGACGAGAGCGGCACGCCGTAGCGCATTGCCGAGGGTTCTGCCATACCCTGCCTCAAGCGGCTCGATGTCGTAGCTGGCGTATTTGGCTTCGGTTTCAATTGGCGTGATTCGAGGCAGAGCAATATCTAGCAAGGGTCATCCCTCCTACCGCTGGTAGAACTCAACGACCAGCTGTTCGTTGAAGGGCAGTTCGAGGTCCTGCGGTGTCGGCGCGGCGAGCACACGCCCGCTGAGCGCATTGGGATCCACCCGCAGCCATGCCGGAATGCTCTTCTGCGCCAACATGAGCGCGCGCGCCTTGAAATATTCGGTGTCGCGGCTGCGTGGGCGCACGGAGATCTCGTCACCGGGCTTCACGATGGCCGACGGAATGTCGAGCTTGTGACCGTTCAACTGGAAATGCCCATGCGCGACGAGTTGTCGCGCCTGCGCGCGGGAGTCGCCAAAGCCGAGGCGATAGACGATGTTGTCCATGCGCATTTCGAGACGGTAGATCAGGTTGTCGCTGGTCTTGCCGGGGCGGCGGGCCGCTTCGTCGAAATGGCGCTTGAACTGGCGCTCGAGCACGCCATACGTCTTGCGTACCTTCTGCTTCTCGCGCAACTGCATCGCATAGCCGCCTTGCGGGCGCGCGCCGCGCCGTGCTGACCGGGCTTGCCAGCCCGCAGACGTCCCCGGTCGAGGGGGCATTTGGTCAGGCAGCGCTCACCCTTGAGGTAGAGCTTCTCACCCTCGCGCCGACAAATGCGGCATACCGGGCCGGTATTCGTGCCATACGTTGGCTTCGTCCTCCTGATGGATCACTTTGCGCTCCCCAGCTTGGGAGTGTCGTTTGGGTGACCAGCATCGCGTGCGCTGGCGTCGCGCTCCGTCGCCCTGCCAGCCGCTGCTGGGCGCGTGAGACGCGGACACCGCTCCGCGATGGGTCATGCGCCGCCGGGCCGTGTGGGCATCGGCGACACGGATCGCTAGCGCGCTTTGCAGGCCACGCTAGCGGGTTCGCGTATGAGGCGCGCGTGATGAGCGCTCGCGCTGGCGGGAAGTGGGGCGATCTGCCCCGGCGTTCCACGCCTGGCGAAGGCTCGGGGCGCTGGCGGCGCGCATCTTGCGCCATTCCGCCGCTTTCCCCCACGGCCACCCAGGACGAAGGCGCCGCCTCACGGCGTGCGCGCCTCGGCGAACACGGTGCGCTAGAACTACCTGCGGACAATACCTGGGATATAGGCGAGACGCGAGTACGATTCGGGCCAGTGGCCGCCTGCGTGACGCGCGTCGTCAGGATGCTGTCGCGTTAGACGCGGCGGCGCTTCGGTGGTCGGCAGCCGTTGTGCGGGATTGGGGTCACGTCGGTGATCGACACGACCTGCAAGCCCACAGCGGAGAAGCGCGCGAATCGCGGACTCACGCCCCGACCC
>CAWIYP010000034.1:0-18860 GCA_963840335.1 uncultured Chloroflexia bacterium | reverse complement strand
CGTGCGCCCACCAGCCGCCAGCGCGCGCGGGGACTCAGACGCGCGCGGGGATTCAGGCCATCTTCAGCCACGGGTTCATCCTTTCACTGAGGGAATTGCCCTATCGTCAGGCTCCGTATGCTCTCAAAACGCCTCTTGCTTCGTATAACGCGCGACGGCGCGCATTGGGCGGCGCGCTGGTTGGAAGCGGCTGCCAGGGTGCTACAATGCCATGCGAGGGGCGCGCGACCGCCAGCCACCGTGACGTCTGGCTGGGGATCATGGCGCGCTACCGG
The DNA here is from genome assembly GCA_963840335.1 of uncultured Chloroflexia bacterium. Classification (GTDB taxonomy): domain Bacteria; phylum Chloroflexota; class Ktedonobacteria; order Ktedonobacterales; family JADMIN01; genus JAKAIY01. Next base: position 18,585 of record CAWIYP010000034.1, on the reverse strand, counting down.
CAGAAAGCGAGAAGACGGCAGTGCAGCAGGACGCCCAACGACGCGCGGACTCCGCAGGCGAGCCTTCCGGAGAGGCGGCCACATCTCCCCTGATAGCGGTCTACCCAGGCACCTTCGATCCCGTCCACAACGGGCATATTGATATTGCGCGGCGTGCGGCGTCGCTGGTGGATGAGCTGGTCGTCGCGGTCTACGCCACCCCGAACAAGAAGCTGCTCTTCTCGACCGACGAGCGGGTGGCGCTCTGGCGCGAGATCATCGCTGACCTTGGCCTGACCAACGTGCGCGTCGAGCGATTCGAGGGGCTGACGGTGGATGTGGCGCGGCGGGTCGGCGCGAAGGCGATTGTGCGCGGGCTGCGCGCCGTGACCGACTTCGAGCTGGAATTCCAGCAGGCGCTGATGAACCGCAACCTCGCGCCAGAGATCGAGACGCTGATGATCGTGACGGCGCTCAAGCACCTCTTCGTCAGCGCCACCTTGCTCAAGGAAGTGGCCCGCCTCAACGGTGAACTCGACGGCATCGTGACGCCGCGCGTCGCCCGCGCCATCCACGAGAAGCTCGGCCAGCCGCATGAGTAGCGCGAGCGCGGCGGACAGCGCCCGGCTGCGCGCGGACTGGCTGCTGACGGGCGCCAGCCGCCTCGTGACGCTGGAGGCCGCGCAGCGCGGAGCATCCGCTGGGGGTCATCGAGCGGGGCGCGGTGGCGGCCCTGGCTGGGCGCATCGTCTGGGTGGGGCCAGAGGCGGCGCTGGCCGAGGCGGTCGCTGTCGAGAATGTCCCGCTGTCCGCGCGGGTGGACGCGGGCGGGCGCGCGGTACTGCCCGGCTTCGTGGACGCGCACACACACTTCATCTTCGCTGGCGACCGCGCGGAAGAGTTTCACCTGCGCCATGCGGGCGTCGGCTACGAGGAGCTGGCGCGGCAGGGACGCGGCATCCTCAGCACCGTGCGCGCCACGCGCGCCGCCAGCGCCGATGAGCTACGCGCGCTGGGTGATGCGCGGCTGCGCTCCTTCGCGGCGCAGGGGACGACGACGGTGGAGGGCAAGAGCGGCTACGGCCTCGATCTTGCCACCGAGGAACGCATTCTCGCGGTGATGGCCGCGCTGGCGGAGACGCCGGGCCTGCCGCGCATCGTCCCAACCTTCCTGGGGGCGCATACGCTGCCACCGGAGCGCCGAGGCTCGCCAGCGGACCGCGCCGCCTATGTGGATGAGGTCTGCGAGCGGATGCTGCCAGCCTTCGCGGGGCAGGCGCGCTTCTGCGATGTCTTCTGCGAGGCGTCGGCCTTCACCGTAGAGGAGTCGCGGCGCATCCTGACGCGCGCGCGTGACCTGGGCTACGCGCTGAAGCTGCACGCCAACCAGCTTGGCCCCTCAGGTGGCGCGCGGCTGGCGGCGGAGCTGGGCGCCGTCTCCGCCGACCACCTCGACTTCGCCTCCGATGAGGAGCTGGACGCGCTGGCGGCGGCGGGCGTGACGGCGGTGCTGCTGCCGGGCTGCAGCTTCACGCTGAGCGCGCCCTATCCCTCCGCGCGGCGGCTCTACGAGCGCGGCCTGACGGTGGCGCTGGCGACCGACTTCAACCCCGGCACCTCCTACAGCGAGAGCATGCAGATGATGATTGCGCTGGCGGTAAGCGCGATGGGCATGACGCTGGAGCAGGCGCTGACGGCGGCGACCCTCGGTGGCGCGCATGCGCTGGCGCTGGCCGATGTGGTGGGCAGCCTGGCCCCCGGCAAGCGCTGCGACCTCCTCATCCTCCACGGCGCCGACGAGCGCGAGCTGGCCTACCACTTCGGCGTCAACCTCGTCGCCGAGACGTACATCGGCGGGCAGCGCGCGGCGGGGGTGTGAGGTCGCTGCGACCTCAGACGCCGAGATGGCCGAAGACCACCGCAACCACGACAGCGACCGAGACGGCGACCACGATGATCGGCTCCCACAGTGTGCCCGTGCGGAAGCGCCAGTGGCGATTCGGCGGGAAGCCGTAGCGCACTTTCGAGGGCCAGAGCCACGGCACGCCGCCCTCGGTGAGGCTATCGGCCACCAGATGCAGAAAGTAGCCGATCATCAGGCCCGCGAAGGCGATGCCCACGCCCGGCGCGATGAAGCCCGCCGGATTGACGCCAGAGCCGAGCGCCTCGCCTGTGGCCGTCAGGCCCGCGTGGTAGAGCGCCAGCCCCACTCCATATTGCGCCGCCCAGACCAGGCCGCCCATGACCGCCATGCCGAGAATGCTGTGGAAGAAGGTGCGATGGCCCGCGAGATGCTGGATGCCTCGGCTCACCGGGCCGAGTTTCTGGCCGAGGGTGCTGCGCGCGTTATCAATGTCGGGCGTCAGGGCGCCGAGCGCCGCGAAGCCATAGAAGATCGCCTTCTCCGTCACCAGGTCAAGCGTGACCGGCGCGCCGCCGAGCAGCGATGGGCCCGCCACATGCGTGACGCCAGCGATGACGACGGCTCCCGCCAGACCAAAAACTACGTGGGATGTACCTCTCAAAACGCACTCCTCATCTCACAGCTCCAGCGCATCGGGCGCGGCGATCAAGATCAGATCGCCCTCTAGCCGTACCGCATAGGTGGGCAGCGGTTCGCGCGCTGGCCCGCGCAACACTCGCCCATCGCGGATGTCGAAGCGGGCCAGATGAATCGGGCAGGTGAGCGCATACTCGCATAGCTCACCCTGGTCGAGCGCTCCGCTAATATGCGTGCAGTCGTCGTCTACCGCGAAGACCTCATCCCCCACCCGCGCCAGCAGCGCCAGTCGTCCACCCAGATCCACACGCTTCAGGCGCCCTGGTGGCAACTCGCTCAGCCGCGCGACGAGCGTAAAACGCGCGCCGTCTCTGGTTGCGCCCGCCGCGTCCAGTGAATCCTGCGCCGCCATCCGAACCTCCCCGCTGTCTATGCGCCATCTACGCTCCAGAGGTATTCTATGCCAGAGCGGCGCGCCCGCGCTAGCGGCGCGAGCCTTTGCCCGGACGCCTGTTGACCCTTGCGCCGCGCGTGGTATACTGTGGGTGTCGCGGATGCCTCGACGCCCGACGTATCCGCCAACCTGCCGCGCGTGACCCACCGACACGCAGACGGCGTTTCACAGATGTGATACCATCCATTCACGCCTCAGCCGTATGATTCCGGAAGTCCGCGCCGGGCGCGATGCGCTGAGGGCGGACGCCTTGAAATCGCGGCGTCCGCTGGCCAGCCTGGAGCGCTGGCGAGGGGTGGAGAGGGCGCTCTACAGCATGTTCATGATGGGAGAGGTTGCCAGCCTGCGCAAATGCTGGTATAACAAAGGGGGAAACCCGGGCTAGTGTGTGCGTTTTGAGCGCTATGCTTCGTCTGTCGTTATTGATGCGATATTCCGCTCTAGCGTCGCAGTTCCAGGCATCGCTATTCGCACACCTCTCACGCCGTCATCGCAGGCCCTTCGATCAGCTGCGAGCAGCCCGCATGACGCGCGATTTGATTATGTAGCTCTTTGCGGGGTCTGCCGCCCTTATTCGCGGCTTGTTCACCCACTGTTCGATGCGCGCCTCCGCGCTTACCTTTGTGAGGGTCACATCGCTCTACGCGCTCATGCTAGCGCGCCACGTCACACATGATCTGACCCATCCAATTGATGGCACGCCCGAACGAACGATGGTGGCGATAGCGCCGTGAGCTTTTGTGTGAAAGAGGCTCTCATCCGGGTTGTTTCGGCGCCGCCGATGCGCGGCGATATGGCTCCGAACGTAGCTCGCGCGCTCGCCAGGGATGGCGCGTGATGTGCTGTGTAGACGCTATATCGTCAGCCCAATGGCTCGCGGTAGCGCTGACCCGCTCGCGCCAAAATGCGCGCATTCAGGCGATCTGACGCCCTCAAGTGGAGGGGCGCGTCCAACGCCTCCGCGCACCGTCATACGCGCCAGCGAACGCCCTGTGGCGCTCGCCGAGGCGGCGGACAGAAGAGGCGCCGTTTCAGCAATTGTGAGGACGTCGTTTCGCGCTTCTGGTAAGCGCTCATGAGCGTCTTGCCCTGGCCCTGATCGCGTCTATCGCTCAGGCCCAGTCGGGCGGGTCGCGCAGACGGCTCACACCGTGTTTTTACCTGTATCGTTTCAATGGAGTTTAACGCCTATCTGGCCTGCTCTCAAATGGTTCGCGCGGCCTATCGCACGTGGCCCGCGCCCGTACCGCGAGACTGTTGAATCGCTACGTTCGTTTACGTCCATCCCAGTGTCGCCTCAACCGGATCCGGCGTGCGCAGAGACGCCGCCGCGCTCCGCTTTATCGCGATAGATTTGTGTTTGCAGGAGGCCTCTGTGCCAGTGAATCAGGACAACACTTTACCCCCTCGCCGGACGACGCGCACGCGGAAGGCGACCGCTCCCACCGGCGCCGAGACCTCCGCGCAGGCGACGGCGACTTCCCCCATTTCTGCCGACGCCACGACGACCGGCGAGCAGGCGCAGCCGCGCCGCGCCACACGCACGCGCCGCAGCGCCGCGACGGCTAACACCGCCGTCACCCAGGATGATACTATGAGCGCTCAGACAACCGAACAGCCCAAGACGACGATCCGTCGCCGCACGACCAGCGCGGCAGCCGCCTCCGAGGCAACGCTCGGCGAGGTGGCTCCCACCAAGCCCGCCGCGCGTCGCACGACACGCAGCGCCCGCGCCACGCAGGCCGAGGCGCTCAGCGCGCCAGCGGAATCCGCCGAGCGGGCGCCAGCCGCGAGCGCCGAGACCGCCGCGCAGATGGCGCCCACTGAGCCAGTCGCCGAGACGTCCACGCCGCGCCGTCGCTTCGATGTGCGCCCGCGCTCACCGTATGGCCGCGCGACGAGCCAGCCGTCGGCGCCCGCGTCACAGGAGGAGCCCGCCGAGCGCGCGTATGGTCAGCCAGCCGCCCCCTCTCAGCCCGCCGCGCCGAGCAGCCAGCAGCCTGCTGGCCGTGGCGCGCAAAGTTCTGGCGCTCGCGGCACGATGCCGTATGCGCCAGGTGGTCGCGGGGCAGAGCAGCAGCGGGGCCGCTCCGAGCAGGGCCGCGAGCAGGGCCGCCAGCCGCGCCAGCCACAGTATCCGCAGCAGGGTGCGCCGCAGCCGTATCCCACGGGTGGTGGCTATCCCAGCGGGCAGCGTGGCCAGCCGGGGCGCGAGGAGCAGCGCGGCGGCCAGCCGTACACCGTCTATCCGCCGACTACGCCCTATCAGCAGCCCGCCGAGCCGTATGGCCAGCGTGGTGGTCAGCGCGGCGGCCAGCAGGAGCAGCCGCCACGCGGCCAGCGTGGTCGCCCCAGCGGCTATCAGAGCTATCCTGAAGCGCCAGCGCAGGGTCGGGGCTATCCCGATCAGCGTGACCAGCGCGATCAGCGCGATCAGCGCGATCAGCGCGATCAGCGCGATCAGCGGCGCCAGGGTGGCCGCCAGCATGACCAAGGCTACGAGCGTCAGCCCCAGGGCGGCTATCCGCAGGATCGGCGCGGCACGGGCGGACGCGGGCAGCAGCCGGGTCGTGGTCGCGGACGCGAGCAGCAGCAGTTGCCGCCGCTCTATACGACTCCCGCGAACGCGCCGGTAGACCAGCGCTACAGCCCCTATGCGCAGCCCACCCAGCGCCAACAGCCCGCGCCGCAGCAGCAAGCGCGTGTGGTGGATGTCGCGGGGATGGTCTTCCCGACGGGGCATGGCGCCGCAACCGCCGACATCCTCGACGAGCGCACACTTCAGACCACCGGGCGCATCTCGCTCGAAGACATGCGGCGCTGGAGCCTGCGCCCTGGCGATGTCATTCGCGGACAGATCGAGGAGCGCGGCCAGCGACGCACACTCGTCGCGCTCGACTCGGTGAATGACCTTGGCCCCGACTCGGCTCGCGAGCGGCCACACTTCGACCAGTTGACGGCGACCTTCCCCGACCGACGTGTTCGGTTGGAGCAAGGCCCACGTCCGATCTCATCACGTATCATTGACCTCTTCGCGCCGCTGGGCTTCGGCTCACGCGCGCTGATCGTCGCGCCGCCCAAGACCGGCAAGACGACGCTGATCCGCGAGGCGGCGGAGTCGGTGCTACTGGGCTATCCAGATGCGGTGGTGATGGCCGTGCTGGTGGGCGAGCGACCTGAGGAGGTCACGGACCTGCGCAGCCGTCTGGAGCCGCGCGGTGGCCATGTCTACGCGGCCAGCTTCGACGAGAGCACCGAGCGGCACGCCTGGCTGACACAGGTGGCCGTGGAGCGCGCCAAGCGGGTCGCTGAGTCGGGGCGCGACGCTTTCATGGTGCTCGACTCACTCACCCGACTGGCCCGCGCCGAAAACCTCTCCGCGCGCAGTGGCGGGCGCACGCTCTCCGGTGGCATTGACGCGCAGGCGCTCGATACGGGCCGTCGGGCCTTCGGCGCCGCGCGCAACCTCGAAGAGGGTGGCAGCATCACCATTCTGGCGACCTGTCTCGTTGACACGGGCAGCCGTCAGGACGATGTGGTCTATGAGGAGTTCAAGGGCACCGGCAACATGGAGCTGCACCTCTCGCGCGAGCTGTCGCAGCGCCGCCTCTTCCCTTCTGTGGACGCCGTCAAGTCGGGCACGCGGCGTGAGGAGCTACTGCTGACGCCGGAGGAGTTGCGCGGGGCGACGACGCTGCGCCGTCTGCTGGCCGACAAGCCGACGCAGGCGGCGACGCAGTGGCTGCTCGACGCGATGGAGCGCACGCCATCCAACGCGACGCTGCTCAACGCCATCGAGCAGCAGACAGGCGCCCGCGCCCGCTAGCGCGCCGCGTCGCTACAGAGACGTGAATTCGCTGAGTCCTCTCAATCCCGCAACGGAGTGAGGGGACTTCGCGTGTCTGGTGGACGCCTCAGGAGGAGCGCACGCTATGGGCCATACTGACCGGCTGCTCGCGATTGTGCTGGAGTTGCAGGCGCATCGCTGGCGGCGCGCGGAGGATCTGGCGCGCACGCTGGAGGTCAGTAAGCGCACCGTCTACCGCGATCTGGTGGCGCTGGGGCTGGCGGGCGTTCCAGTCGTCTCGACGCCGGGGCGGGGCTATTCGCTGGTGGCAGGCTATTTCCTGCCGCCAGTCAGCTTTACGGCTGACGAGGCGACCATCCTCTCGCTCGGCGCCGACGTGATGGCGCAGAGCTTCGATGCGCAATACCGCGCCGCCGCGCAATCCGCCGCCAGCAAGATTACCGCCGTGCTGCCCGAGCGGCTGCGTGAGGATGTGGCGTCACTGCGGGAGCGCATCCATATGGGGCCAGATGGCGCGGCGCTCCAGCCAGAGGTCGCCGCGACGCTGCGCGCCCTGCGTGGGGCTGTGATCGCCAGTCAGCGTGTGCGCTTCCGCTACTTTACGCGCTATCCGCACGGCGAGCGATCAGGCGGCGAATCCGGCGCGGCGCCCGCTGAGGCCGCGAGCTGGCGCGAGGCTGACCCCTACGCCCTGGCGCGCATTCGCGGAGCGTGGTATCTGAACGCCTACTGCCACCTGCGCAAGGACATTCGCAACTTCCGGCTGGAGCGCATCGAAGATCTGACGCTGCTCGACCACCGCTTCACACCGCCAGCCGCCTATCATCGCCACCCGCGCAGGCCCGCGCTGGTGGAAGGCTTCGAGGCGCGCATCCACTTCGACGGCGAGGCGGCGCGCTGGGCGCGCGAATCGCCATCCTTCTTCACCATCGCGCAGGAGGAGACAGCGGACGGTGGGCTGCTCGTCACGCTGCGCCTGCGCGACGCGGAAGACGTCACGCAGTGGCTGCTCGGCTGGGGGCGCCATGCCCGCGTGCTGGAGCCGCCCGCCCTGCGCCAGCGCATCGCCGAGGAGGCCGCCGCGCTGCTGCGGGTCTATCAGCCCGACTGAGGCGGGGAGCGCGACTTCAGGCGCTATTGTGTTGTGGGCGGTCGCTTCGGCTGCGGCCTGTAGCGCGGCAGGAGGTAAGGGAGCGCGTTTTGCGCATCTGGTCATGCGCTAAAACTTGTTGCCATACTGTTGTCACAGCGCCAGGCCATACTGAGGATGTGACGAGCGCAAGGCCAACGCGGCCAGGAACGCGCTCGCGAATAGCGGCATCAGGAGGCATTCACCATGGCGCAATCACTGCTCAAGGAACTGAACATCATCATCCTGCGCACTCAGAACCTCGAAGCGGCGCGGACATTCTACCGCGACATCATGGGTATGACGGTGGAGACTGAGGCGCCCAACTTCCTGCAGGCGCACCCGCAGGAAGGTCAGGGGCCAGAATTCGGCATCGGCGTGGGCGAGCCTGGCGACGGCGGCCCGCAGCTATGGTGGCGCACGGAGGATACCGATGCGCTGCACGCCGCTCTCGTCGCCAAGGGTGTGCGCATCGTGCAGGAGCCGAAGGATGAGCCATTTGGGCGTTCGCTCATCTTTGCCGATCCAGCGGGCAACCACTTGTACGCCTACAATCCGCGCTAGGCGGCTCTAGAACGAGCGGGCGCCGTTTGTCCAGTAGGGCAAGGCGGCGCCTTCATCGTTCATTCGCCCAGGAAGGCCAGCGCGGTGTCGAGGAAGCGCTGGCGCTCACGCAGCAGGAAGGAAATGTGGCCGCCAACGAATGCGCGCAGTTGTGAGTCTGGGCGTCAGCGGCCGTAGACAGAGACGTGCATGTCGCTGGCGCCTGTGAACGGTTCACGATTCCAGCCACCCCAGCGCTCCTTCAGCCGCAGCCCGGCGATCCGCGCCATCAGGTCAAGCTCACTTGGCCAGGCGTAGCGCGACACGATGGGGTAGACGCGCACACCCTCGCGGGACAGCACGACATGACTCTCTTCGAGCAACTGCTTCGCGAGGTCATGGCGACCCACATCGAGCCATACTTCGCTGACTTCGACGGATTCCGCGTCCACATATTGATTGTTACGCAAGCGCATGAGAAAATTCGGCGTGAAGGCTTCTACCAGGAACACGCCGTCATCGGTGAGGTGGGCGGCGACATTCTCGAAACAGCGCACCTGCTCATCCTGGGTTAGCAGGTTGAAGAGCGTGTTGAACACGACGTAGATCAGGCGGTAGCTGCCCTGGACGGCGACCTCGGCGAAGTCGCCCATCGTGACAGCGATCTGGTCGCCGCCGGGCTTGGCGCGCAGCTTGGCGACCATCGCGGGGGAGAAATCAATGCCATCCACGCGAATGCCCTGCGCGGCGAGGGGTAGCGCGATCCGCCCTGTGCCAATCGCCAGCTCCAGCGCGGGGCCGCCAGCCGCAAGCTGCGCCAGAAACGCCACTGCCTCTAGGGTATCGCCGCGCGTGCCGTCCTCGTCGTAGCCCTCGGCGGATTCCTCGTCAAAGCTCATGCGGGGATCGTAGTTCTTCATCGTCGGTGCGCGCCTTCCTCATCATCAGCGGGCCAGCGTCGGCGCCGCTGCGACCACTATACGATGTATGCTCCCTGGCTGCGCTCAGGCGATCTCATGCGTGGGCGTGGCGCCTCAGGTCGCGCCACCCGGGTTCTACCAAAAATCGGGGGTCTGGCGGCAGGTAAGCTGGCGGCTCAAGCCGCGCCTGGAGGGCGTTCCGCCGCGAAGTCCGCCGACGCGGACGAGGAACCAGACGGCGCCAGACGATCCGTCTGCCCCTGCGTGCTCATGCTCGTCGAGACCCAGCCCGCGTCGGCGGGCTTCGCGGCCCGCGGGCCCTCCAGGCGCGAATTTATTCGCCAGCTTGCCAACCCGCGGTTTTTGGTAGAACCCGCCGCCCGCCAGCGCTGGACATCCGCTCTTGTTTTCCGCTATACTCAGCCTATCTACGGCTACTGCCTACTGTATGTTAGGGGAGTTCAGCGATCCATGTGTACAAGGTTGAAGCAGGCATAAGCGAAGCCCAGTACGGGTGAGCTACTTGAGCGCGTGCACGACGACTCTGGGCTGAAAGACAGAGCGTCCAAAGATTCCATGCGCGCGACCTGCTTCAGGGTCCTTTCAAGTTTGGGCTTCGCACTGAGTCGCATACGCCAGATGGCGATGCGATTTTTTCGTGCTTTGTTCCCGCTCCATAGCTTGAATAGGACTACGCCATGTCATCCTCACTCTCACCCTCACGTCTGCCAGACATCCGCTATTCTCAGAACTTCCTGCGCGATCCGCGCCTTGTCGCTTCGCTGCTCGACGCATGTCACCTCGCGCCTGATAGCCTGGTATATGAGATCGGCCCAGGCAAAGGCATCATCACCGAGCAGCTTGCTCTGCGTTATCAGCGGGTGGTCGCCATCGAAAAGGATCCCCGCCTGACGGCGCTGCTCCGCAAGAAATTCGCGGATATGCCTCATGTCACGATTTGCCAGGACGATTTCCTGCGTTCCAGTCTGCCGTGCGAGTCGTACCATGTGGTGGCGAACATTCCGTTCACCATCACCTCGGCGATTGTCGCGAAGTTGACGGCGGGGGGACGTTCGCCAGAGCGCGCGCACCTGATCATGCAGCGGGAAGCAGCAGATACCCTGCTGGGCAGGCCGCATGAGTCACTACGCACGATCCTGCTGAAGCCGTGGTTCGAGGGGGATCTGCTTCACCACTTTAAGCGCGCCGACTTCACGCCAGCGCCGCGCGTGGATGTCGTCATGTTGCGGCTCCGAAAGCGCGGCCCACCGCTGGTTCGTCCTGTGGACCGACAGTTTTTCCGCGACTTCGTCGTCTATGTGTTTACCGCATGGCAGCCGACAGTAGAGCAGGCCCTCAATCGCCTGTGCGGCAGGCGACAGCTCGATGCGATACGTAGGCGACTGGACTTTGATATCGCGATCATCCCAACAGACTTGACTATCGAGCAATGGCTGAAGCTGTTCGCGTCGTTCCAGGCGGTCGTGGACGAGCATGGACGAGCGGCTATCGCGGGTAGCGAAAAGCGCCTGGCGCATCAGCAAAGCATGCTAGAGAAGACGCATAGAACACGAGCGAGACGATGAACGAGGCGACGAACGCCGACGACGCCAGCGGGACCTACACTGCGTATCAGCGAGAATTCAGCGTGGCGCCCAGCGCGGCGTGTAGCGCCTGCGTCGGCGTGGTGGCCCAGGTCGCGCCGTCCGCCAGCAGGGCCGCGTAGGCCACGCGCCCACGTCCAGAGAAGTCGCGCACGGCCACCAGCGCCAGCCCTGCCGCGTCGCGGTCGTCCGATTCGCTGAGGGCGCCCAGGCCTGGCTCCAGCAGGATCACCCGCGCGCCTGCCCGCTGCGCCGCCAGCGCCTCGTTGAGCAGCGCGATGTTGCCCGGCCCCAGCGGCGCCGGACAGAGCAGCGTCACGCCCGTCTCGATCATGCGCTCGCGCGCCGCCATCAGCCCCTCCGCTGAGAGTGGCGCATAGGGCGGCTCGACCAATGTCAGCGTCGCCAGCCGCTCGGCCAGCGCGCAATCGCTATCGCCGACGTTCAGTGGCCCAGCGGAGAACGCCGCGCCCGCGTCGGCCAGCGCCCGCATCAGCAGTTCGCCCGGAGCCGCCGCCCGCCAGCACATGCGCCTGGAGCGCGCGCGGCGTCGCCCGCTCTTCTGGCGCGAAGAGCGCGGGTGGCTGCACGCTCAGCCGCTCATCGCCACGCAGGATGCCCACATGCACAGGCGTCTCGTAGACCGCCGCGAGCGTCGCCTCGTCCAGCGCCGCGCTTGGTGGGCCATCGGCCACGATGCCGCGCTTGTAGATGACCAGCCGGGGGAAGTAGCGCGCCGCCAGGTTCAGGTCGTGCATCGTCGCGATCACGGTCAGGCCGCGCTCGCGGTTCAGGCGCCGCAGCAACTCCAGCGTCTCGATCTGGTGGCGGATGTCGAGGTGCGCCGTTGGCTCATCCAGCAGCACCGTGGGCGCCTGCTGGGCCAGGGCCAGCGCCACCAGCGCCCGCTGCCGCTCGCCACCGCTCAACTCCTCGAAGACGCGCTCGGCCAGCGCGGTCAGCCCAGCCTCGGCCAGCGCCTCATCTACCGCTGCGCGGTCGCGGGGGCGCAGTGTGCCCCAGCTTCCCAGATGCGGCGTGCGGCCAAGCTCGACCACCTGACGCACGGTATACGCGAACTGCACGCTGAAGTCCTGGGGCATCATTGCCACCAGACGCGCGACCTCCGCGCGGGGCGTCTCGCGGAGGTCGCGGCCAGCCACCAGCGCGCGCCCTGCCTGTGGACGCAGCGCGCCAGACGCCAGCTTGAGCAGCGTAGATTTGCCCGCGCCGTTGGGGCCGAGCAGCCCGACCATCTCGCCCGGCGCCACCGCCAGCGAGACGCCCCGCGCCACCGGCTCCGTCTGCCCCGCCGACCCATAGGCGAACGTCACATCCTCCAGCGCGATGGCCGCGGGGATGTCGCGATGGTCAAGCATGCGCCGCCCCCTCTCGCGCTACCAGCGATACCGCTGGCCCGCGTAGCGCAGCAGCCAGAGGAAGAATGGTCCGCCGACGAGCGCCGTCACGATACCCAGCGGCAGTTCCGTGGGCGCCGCGACGGTGCGCGCCAGCAGGTCGGCCAGCGTCACGAAGACCGCGCCGCCCAGCGCCGAGGCCGCCACCAGCGGACGGCTGCGCGGCCCCAGCAGCAGGCGGCAGACATGCGGCGCGACCAGCCCGACGAAGCCCACCAGCCCGCCAATCGTCACCGAAGCGGCCACCAGCAGCGCGGCGGCGCCGACGATCAGCAGCTTGCGGCGCTCGACGGGGATGCCCAGATGCCCGGCCATCTCCTCGCCCAGCGCGAAGGCGTCGAGCGTCGGCGCGAGCCAGAGCGCCACGAGCATCCCCAGCGCCAGCAGCGCCGCGACGATTCCCAGTTGCGCCCAGGACTCGACATCAATTGCGCCGGAAAACCAGAAGTAAAGCGCGCCGAAGTGTTGCTGGAGCGAGGTTTCCAGCGTGATGAGCAGCGTCTGCGCCGCCGTTAGCATGGCGCCCACGGCCACGCCCGCCAGCAGCAGCGTTACCACGGGGGTGCGCCCGCCGCGCGTCGCCAGCGCATAGACGACGGCCACCGCGAGCAGCGCGCCGACGAAGGCCAGCAGGGCGACCAGGCTAAAGCCGAGCCACTCCACCGTGACGGCGCTCGTGAGCACCAGCCCGACGACCGCGCCCAGCGCCGCGCCCGACGAGGTTCCCAGCAGCAGCGGATCCGCCAGCGGATTGCGCAGGAGTCCCTGGAAGAGCGCGCCCGCCACACCCAGTGCGGCGCCCACCAGCGCGGCCCCCAGCACACGCGGCAGTCGCACCTGCATGATGATCAGCTCATCGGTCACGGGCCAGTGCGGGGTAATCCACCAGGCGCCGAGATGACGCAGCGTGATCTCCAGCGTGGTCAGCGGCGGGATGTCTACCGTTCCCTGGAGGGTCGCCAGCGCCAATGCGACGCAGCAGCGCGAGCAGTAGCCCAACGAGCGTGAGCGCCGTGCGACTGGGCGGCTGGCGTCGCATCCTCCGCATGGGCGCGCGCTGATGCTCGCCTGCTTGGGATGCCGCGTCCCGCGCCGCGTCGGCGGGTGGGGCGTCACGCTGCGCCTGAGCCATACGAACCTCCACGGTGGCCACTCGGTGGCGCGCCGCCTCTTGACCCAGCGCGGGCCAGAGACGACGCGCCGATTTCCCCTACTGCGCCAGGTTGGGGTGGATATCCTTCGCCAGCTCCTCCAGCCCCTGGATGATGCGCGGGCCGGGGCGCTGGGTGAGGTTCGGATCAATGCTGTAGATCGCGCCCGACTTCACCGCCGCGAGCTTCCCCCAGCCGGGACGCGCGGCCACCTGCGCGGGCGTCGCGCCATCGGTCAGGATGATCACCTGCGGGTTCGCCGCGATGATCGCCTCGTTGTTCACCGCCGGATAGCCGCCGCCCGACGTGTCGCCGTGGAAGATATTCACGCCGCCCGCGTCGCTGATCATCTCATCGCCGAAGGAGCCGCCGCCGAAGACATACGTGGGGCCATTGCCGTAGTACAGCTCCATGTAGACGGTCGGATGCGGCGCGCTGGCGACTCGCGCCTTCACCGCCGCGATGCTCTGTCGCATGCTGGCGGCGAGGGCGTTGGCGGCGCTCTCGGCATGGGTGAGCTGGCCGATGAGCTGTATCTCGGTGATCGAGCCGTCCAGGTCGAGCGCGGGCAGGTCGTAGACGGTGATGTGCGCCGCCATGAGCTGGGTGTCGGCGTGGCTGACGCTGGAGTTGGTATCTTTGCCATAGCTCAGCACGAGGTCAGGCTTGAGCGCGATGATCTGCTCGATGTTGGGGACGCTGTTGGCGTCGGTGACTTTGGGCTTGGCGGCCATGTCGGCGGGATAGTCGGTGTAGTTGTCCACGCCGACGACCCGCGCCTGCTCACTGAGCGCGCCGAGAATCTCGCTATCCACGGGGGTCAGCGAGACGATGCGCTGCGGGGCCTGCGCCGGGATGACGATGGTCGTGCCATTCGCGTCGGTGGCGAGCAGCGGTTTCGCTGGCCCGGTCGAGGTCGCGGCGCTGGGGCCACCACAGGCGCCGAGGGCGAGCGTGGCGATGAGCGCCAGGATGGCGCCGCTGGTCAGCGCCAGCGGACGGAAGCGCGATGTGCGCATGCGATCAGGATTCCTCCAGGGGGCCGCGCGTGTCTCTGCGCCGCAATCGGCGCACGGCTCTCCCTACGGGCGGGGGCGTTCGTGTTCGCGGCCCCCGCGACGCGCCGCATACTGATGCGCCGCCGACGCATACGCTGCTCCAGAAAACACAGGCGCCCTCATCTCTGACGTGCAGAGCGAGGGCGCAGCGTAGGGTGCGATGAGACGACGCTGCTCTCTCCTCTTGGCGCGAAGGACTGAGCAAATCCCCGTCAGGTCGGTCTCCTGGCTTCCGGTCTCGCGGCCACGACTGGCGTGGCGCCGCGAGCGGCTGCTCCCATCCCTTCCCATCGGTCGCCCCGACAGTGGTATCGCGCCGAAGCGTCACGTAGTGTGGCGCTGGGCGAAGAGGAGCAGCGTGTCCCGGTTACAGTGGCGCGTCCGCAGCGGCATTGCACCGCTTTCCCTGGCGTTTCCCTCGCGCGGCGAGGGTCGCCACCTCACGGGTTCTCGATATGCGGTTGTACAGGAGGCAGTATAGGCAGGGCGGCGGGCAGGCGTCAAGCGGTGGCAAGGAAGGGAGTGGCTAGCATCATGGGTAGGCGAACTCAAAGACATGCGTCGGGTACTTGGGGTGCGCACGGCGGAAGAGTTGGCGACGGTTCCAGGCATAGACAAACAGCTTGACCGCATCGCGCAGCGCCGGGAGCGAGCGGGTGAAACAGCGCGAGCGGCGGGCCAGCCGCGCCAGATAATGGCGCAGCTCCGCGTTGCCCCCTTCCACGGAGTAGGTCTGGCTCTTGTTGGGTAATGCCGTATGCTGGCCGGGGTAGTAGACCAGGTTGGTGTAGGCGGGGAGTTGATCGGAGTAGTACTGACGCGCCGAGGGCGCCGCGTTGAGTAACGCCTGCAAGCGCTCTGGCTCGCAGTCGTAGGCGATGTCATAGGCGATGATGCAGCGCGTTGCCCGGTCTACCTGCGTGATGAGGTAGACGCGCTGTTTTTTTGCCCTTCAAAGGTGTACAACTCGTCGAGTTCGACGACGGGCAGGGGGTGTTGCTGATCGTGGGGCGGCGCGGGAGGCGTGTCGGGCAGAGTGGCCGTGTAAGCGGCGATCCAGTTGGCCACCGTCTGGTGGACGACGCCCAGATGGCGCGCGATGCGCCGCAACCCCATCCCATCGACGTACAGCCCGATCGCCTGGCGGCGGCGCGCCTCGTCATAGCCGCGCGGCTGGGGTTGGGGCGTGTACTTCCGCTGGCAGTGAGCGCACAGGTAGCGCTGGCTGCCGGAGGGATTGCGTCCGACTTTCTGTTGGTGGGTGGTGTGGTGGCAGTGTGGGCACTGCAGGTGGCTATGTTCTTCCATACCAACAGTTTACACCCTACCCGCCACTCTAGCCACTCCCCAATTCCTTGAAATCGCTGAAAAATAGCCGTTCTGAGGCCACCGGCACCGTGGCGTTGAGACGGCGCTGAACGCTCTCGGCGCTTGCGGCGATGCTGTGTCGCGCCTTATTGCGCGCGTGGGTCAGCGTCATTGACCCCATCACCCTGTACACCAGACGACAGGTTTTGATCAGTTCCTGATCCACCCAACGCATCGAGACCGATCAAATCGGAGACACGCAGCGTACCAGGCGTGCGCTGCATCGCGTCGCTCGCCGCTGGCCCAGCCGCATAGCCAGTGTCCGCATCCATCGACAGGCGCATATCTCCCTCCAACGGACGAGTCACCAGAGGTGCACGGCGGGGCAGCGAGGCCGATGCGGGGCGGCCGCCATAGAAGCTGCTCGATGCGCTGGGGTCATCCAGCGCATCGATGGCAGCGCCTGAGAGGCTGGCAAGCTGCTGTATCCGGTCGGAGTTCTGCTCGACCGCATTGATCGCCTGCGTGATCCAGTCGATGCCGACGCCCGTCTGGCGCACATAGCGTCTCAGCAGCCCAATATCATGGTTGAGATTGCCCGCTGCGCGCGATTCGTTCATCGTCTGCGCGTAGAGTTGTGTCAACGCTACCCAGGTGTCGCCCAGGCCAGCGGGGAGATCCGCCGCACTGGACATCGCGGCGTCGCCGTCAGCGGGGCCAGTGCCGCCGAGCGCATCGACCGCGCGCAGCGGGGTGGTGAGCGGTGAGATTCCCGCCACCGAATGGTCAACTGGTTCGAGAATGCTCATCTCTTCGGTGAAGCCTGGGCGCATTATGCCGATATCATCGCCATACCCCTGCGAGCCACCGAGCGCATCGGTGTTGCGGGCGACTGGCTCTCGCAGCGATGGATCAGCCAAATCGGCGTGGGTAATCTCTGGCGGCAGAATCAGCGCCATCGCGCGCCGCGCCTGCCCCAACAACTCGAGCTGGCGCTGCGAGGTGGCGACGAGGCTCTCGACGAGCGCAACGAGACGACCGACATGCTGCTCGGCCCGCGCCGACTCGTCCGCGGTATTGGAGACGCCCTCGCGGCTATGCTTGAGCGAGCTTGCCAGTTCGGCGGCGACCTCTTGCAATCGCGACTGTCGGCGTGCGTTGATCACCAGCGCCTGATTGAGCGCCGCCGCAACAGAATAGAACGCCGAGTCAGTCGGTAGCTCGCTCCCTGGAACAGGAGCCGCGCCAGTGGCGAGCCGATTGGCAATCTCGACCAGCGGCACCGCCTGCGACTCCATCCGCTGGAGCTTGACCTCCAGCTCATTCGTCGCACGCACCTGCTGGATGAGCATTGATAGGCTGGTTGCCAGCGGCGCCAACGTCGGCGTGCCGACATCGATGCGGGTATTGTTGTAGTCATGCGCCAGCGCGCTCGACACCGCGAACTGGATAGCGCCAACATCTTGCATCAACTGGTGCTGCTGAGTCGTTATCTGGCGCTGGTTGCCCTGGAGCGCCCGCGCCAGCCGCCCATCGTCCAGGGCAAGCGAACCGCTGACCTTCTCCTTGATAAATTGCGCCAGTCGCCAGGCAAGAAAGCCAATAAAGCCCTCTAACCCCAGCGAATAGACGACCACCAGATAAATCTCGCTCAGTGGGGTCGAATCGCTGGCAAGCGCGAATGCGAGCAGCACCGCGCCAGCGGTTACGACAGCGCAGGCGCCACTGACCAGTAACGTCAGCTCAGGCGTGAAGAAGAGGCCAGCCTCTAGCGTGAGGGGCAAGAAGAGCAGCGCCGCCTGCGCCGTGCGCGGGCCATCGCGGAGGACGAGCGCCATCACGAAGACCTGCGCGGCGGTCGCGAGCGCGCCTCCACCAATCAGGATGGCAGTGGCGACGCGCGAGTCGTGGCGCAGGTAGTTGACGAGGAAAGCGGCGAGATAAAAGACCAGCGCTAGCGCCAGTGTCATCAGCATAGGCAGATTCGCCGACGAAATGAGATAGCCTGGCACGACCATGAGCGTGATGAGCGCCTGCGCCAACACGACGGTCGACACCAGCCACTCCCGCTGCCGGGCGCGTGCGGACATCTGATCCATGCGATCATCTATCAACTCTGAGATCGGGAGCCTGCGTGGCTGAGAGGACGCGCCAGGCTGTGGCTGCGAGCGCTGACCACGGAGTGGCTGCGAGGGCGGCGCGCCAAAAGCGCCTGAGTTGGGGCCGCGTCGCGGCGAATCTGGCGGTATCTGCATAGGTGTCTATATCGCACGCTGTACGCTCTGGCTCGACTTCGTGAGCCAGCGACGAGCGTGCGCCTCCTTCTTCCATCACTGGTTGATCGCCATCACGGCCAGCGCGACACGCGATGTTTTCGCTGGCTGTGGGGAACACAGCGAGGCACGGCGCGTCTAGCCTGGGCTAGCGGTATTGTAGGCGAGGCGCATGCGTGTGGCAAGGGCAGGACGATTCTCCGCAGCGCGGCCAGCCCTGAATGCGTCAACGTCGCCGCCCGAAAGTTCGCTACGTGTGGCTGGCGGATAGTACTATCCCAGCGGATTCGTGTGTGGCATGATAGCGCACAGGCGCTTGCGGCGCGGGGGCCTCATCGCGTACACTACGGCTGCCACCTCACGCCGGCGTGGCGGAACGGTATACGCGGCGGTCTCAAAAACCGCTCCTCTCACGGGGTTAAGGGTTCGAATCCCTTCGC
>CAWIYP010000033.1:0-95264 GCA_963840335.1 uncultured Chloroflexia bacterium | reverse complement strand
TATTGGACAAGCTCGTAGATCAGCTCCACATCGCCCATCCGCACACGGTCACCGTGGGCCAGGGCCAGCGGACGGCGCACGCGGGTACGGTTGACGAAGACGCCGTTCGCGCTACTGAGGTCTTCGATGACCCATTGCCCACCCATGAAGGTGAGCCGCGCATGCTGACGCGAGATGGAGCCATCCCGTAGCAGCACATCATTCCCGTGGCCACGTCCCATCATCGTGACATCCTGATGGAGCATGTAGATTTGCCTGGCGAGTGGCCCATTGA
The DNA here is from genome assembly GCA_963840335.1 of uncultured Chloroflexia bacterium. Classification (GTDB taxonomy): domain Bacteria; phylum Chloroflexota; class Ktedonobacteria; order Ktedonobacterales; family JADMIN01; genus JAKAIY01. The sequence continues at coordinate 94,990 of CAWIYP010000033.1, read as the reverse complement.
GGAAGATCAGACGGCACCGGAGCGGGCGTCCCGTCGTCGCGAGATAGCGATCCTCGGAGTAGCGATTCGCCGCGATGTCATAGCCGCAGGCTGTGCAGAACTGATTATCGGGGCGATTTTGCGCGCCACAGCGGAAACACACGCCCAGCGCGCCCGACTGCCCCTGCCGTGCGGGTGGCGCGGGCGCAGCGGGCGCGGCTGGGGCGCTCGCGATACCTTGCGGCGCCCGCATCGGCATGGTTCGGGGCGCGGGCGCTCGCGGTGGGCCAACCTCCCCGCCTTCGAGCCGCACGCGCACAGCGTGCATATCCGCCGCCATATCACGCGCACACTGATAGCGCTGGTTGGGGTCTTTCGCCATCGCGGTCAGGATGATGCGCTCGACCTCAGGCGGAATCAGCGTCGCGACGGCGCTGGGACGCGGCGGCGTTTCGTAGATCTGCTTGCGCATGACCTCGTCATTCGAGCCAGTGAAGGGCAGCAGACCAGTCGCGCACTGGTAGAGGGTCACGCCAAGCGAGTAGATATCGCTGCGGCCATCCAGCGCGCTCGTGGCACGGCATTGCTCAGGCGACATGTATTGGGGGGTGCCAACGACCCGCGTCAACTCCGACGGGCGCTGCGCGCCGCGCGTGATCGTGCGATCCCGCAGCATCTTCGCGACGCCAAAGTCGGAGAGCACCACCAGATTCGGGTTACGCAGCAGCATATTCGCGGGCTTGACATCGCGGTGGACGACCTGATTCTGGTGGGCATAGTCGAGCGCCTGCGCGGCCTGCTCCAGCGCCATTAGCGACCAGGTGAGGCTGAGCCGCTGCCCACGCTCGCTCGCTTTCGCCATATGGTCGCGGATGGAGCCATCTGGCACGAACTCCATGACCAGATATGCCCACTCTGGGCTGACCCCAAAGTCGTGAATGGTCACGATGTACGGATGCGACAGCGCCGCGGCCATGCGCGCTTCAGCGGCGAAGCTTTCGAGGAAGAGGTTATCGGCGCGCTGATCCACATGCGCGGGGATGACTTTGATCGCGACATCGCGCTGGAGCGTCGTATGCACCGCCTTGTAAACGAGCGCCATGCCGCCCTGGCCGATTTTGTTCTTGATGAAATATTGGCCGAGAGACTGGCCGGAGAGATCCACCTTGTCTCCTCCTCGAATGCGCCCATGAGCTGGCTCTATCTGTAGCCGATTATACCGCGCGCTATTCGCGCTCTGGCGCCAGTCCTGGTACGTCGGCGGCTGGCGCTTACTCGCGCCGCTGGATGAGCGCGCGGAATCCGCCCAGCCCCGCTGGGTCGAGCAGCGTGGCCACGGCGTTGCGCAGAGCGGCGCGGCGCAGATAGTCCGCCTGGCCACGGTCGCTGTGGCGCTCGCTGTCGGCATAGGGGAAGAGCCGCGCCGCCAGCTCCTCCGCCTGCTCGCGCACGCCCAGCGCCGGTCAGCAGCGCCGCCTGGGTCGTGTAGCGCGTGACGCGCAGGCCCACAGCCGCGCCGACCCGCGCCAACGCGCTGAAGTTGACATGCGCCGTGAGGTCCTGCCTTCCTGGCTGCGCGAGCGGATGCTCGCCGAGGCGATGGCGCGTGTAGACCATCAGCGTGCCCTGCCATGCGGGCGCGGGTGTAGAGCCGTCGCGCGCTGGCCCCATAGTCCAGCGTCAGCGCGAAGCCCGCGCCCAGGACGCCCGCGACCTCGCGCATCCAGTCCTCCGCCGCCGGGCAGACCTCCGCGCGCCAGCCGTCGGGATAGTCGCGCCAGGGAATATGGTAGCGCGTCCAGGTACTCCGCGACCCGCGAGAATGATGGCTCGCCCGGCTCCTCGACCAACTCCTCCGTCTCCGGCGCCAGCGCGACATAGACCTCCAGCAGTCGTCCGCCGCGCGCCTCCAGCCGATGCACAGGCAGCGCATCCACCAGTTCATTCGAGACGACACAGCCGGTGATTGGCCCGTCGCTGGCGGCCTCGGCGAGGCTGGCGGCCCAGCGCACGGCGTCGGGCGGCGCGGGGATCGCGGCCAGCTCCGCCATCAGCCGCGCCTCGCGCCGCAGCCGCAGCGGGGCGTCTGACGCGGCGCGATCCACCAGTGTATAGCGCAGCGCCGCCGCCCAGCGCTCATCCAGCGCGAGGGCATAGCGCCAGACGCGAGGCGGCGAGCAGCCCGCGCCCGGCCCCCGGCTCGATCACATCGAAGCGGGCGGGACTGCCCAGCGCCTGCCACATCTGGTGAAGCTGTCGTGCGATGGCCCAGCCCCAGAGCGGGCTGACATCGCCGCTGGTGAAGAAGTCGCCCGCCCAGCCGACCGGCTCGCGCCCCTCGCCACCGCCGACGTAGTAGCCGTAGTCGGGATGATAGAGCGCCAGCTCCATGAAGCGCGCGAAGGTGATCGGCCCCGTGCGGCGAATCTCGTCGCGAATGATCGCGTCCAGTGCGTCCCACGGTCGTCCCTCGCATATCCCGGCGCCTGCGGCTGAGCCGACGGCGCTCGCCTCAACCGAGCGCGAAAACCGCAAACATATTCGCGAAGGCCAGCAGGACAATGAATAGCTGCAAGCCAAATTCGAGGTTCCAGTAGGCATGCTGGAGCCACGGCCGGGGCGCGCTGGGCGTCGCCTCCGCTGGCGTCGGGTAATAGGGCAGCAGCGCGCGCGCGATGCGCAGGGTCTCGTCACGCTGCGTCTGGGAGAGTCGCTTCACATTGCCCAGACGTGTCCCCATACGGGTAAAGAACGCCATGATGGGGCCAGCGCCGAGGGTGACCTTGCTCGTCAGCTCATGCGCCAGCGCGGTATCGCCCTGCGCCTTCGCGATGTTGCGCGCGCGCGCCATGACCGCCCACGACGCGGCAGCCCCGCCTGGGCCGGTGTTCGCGAGCGTCGCGGCGATGGTCTGCGTCACATCGAAGAGCGGCAGCGCACTCCGCTGCGTCACCACCTCCGCCAGGCGATGCGCCGCCACCCGCGCTGGCTCCTCGCTGGCAAGCTGGGCCGCGTCAGGCGCGGTGGTGTCGTAGCGCGCCTCCCAGGTGAAATCGCGCTGTCCATCGCTCAGCACGAAGACCTCGTGCAGACCGCCACGATCATCCCAGGTCATCATCCGCGCGAAGGCCCGCGCCTCGCTCCAGCGCAGCCGCTGCGCGCCACCCGCGCCGCGCGGCAGCAGGAACGTCACGCCCTCATCGTCCACCTGTGCGGAGAATTGCTGGCGCTCCAGCCGCGCCAGGCGCCGCACGACCAGCGCCCACGCCAGCCCACAGACGCCAATCAGGATGAGCAGCATGGGAACGCTCAGCCAGTTGAACCAGTCCGCCGGGGTTGGCGCTCGCGCGATAGGGGCTGGGATTCAACGAGACCGCGATCATGCCGATGCCCATCAGCCATCGGCAGAAAAGCAGCCACAATGCCGAGCGTATAGACGATGTTATTCTGCCCCAGCATCCGCATGGGATGGGCGAGTGGGCCAATCTCCCCCGTCGCGGCGCCAGCGTCCGCGCCCGTCGCGGTCGGCACGATCGGCGTCTCCTGCCCCACCGCCGTATCGCGCGCGGCGACCGCGTTCATCAGCGCGATGGCGTAGGCGCGGGGCGCCTGCACCCAGACATAGGGGCCAGTGGAATTCATGCTGGCGGCGAAGTCGAGCAAGCTGGAGGAACAGAATGACCTCGAAACAGCTACTGACGAGCATCGAGAGCGTTGTTCGGGGAGTGGCTACGAACCAGGGCGCGGAGTGGGTCAGCGCCAATCCCATCAGCGTGAGCATCGCCGCGATGACAGATGAGCTTGATCGCGCTGAACGTCATGAGCATGCGCCAGATGACGCGCTGCCGCTCGCGTGCGGCGCCATCACGAAACGAGCGAAAGAGAGGAATCATACCTGCATTACTCCATCCCTGCTGCGAATCCTTACCGCCAGGTGGGCGGCCACGCCAGGGGCCTGTCGCTTGCTGCGTACAGTATGCCATACGTGGGAAGCGCCGCGTATGTTGCGAGAGCCAGCCGCACGCTGCTACAATGCGGATGCCGTCTGTGTGTCGCGGGGGTGAGCGCCAGCGGTTGAAACCGCGCCTGGAGGCCTGCGGGCCGCGAAGCCCGCCGACGCGGGCTGGGTCTCGGCGGCTAGGGTTCGCAGGAGGATACGGATCGTCTTGCGCCGTCTGGTTCCTAGTCCGCGAAGGCGGACTTTGCGGCGGAACGCCATCCAGGCGCGGTTTCAACCGCCAGCCGACCTGCGCCATGCCATTACCAACCGCCAGCCGTCTGATACATCGAGCGATCCAACGAGGGAAATCCGCTATGGCTGTCCTGCCGGATGCGCCGGGGCCACGCCCCGACTGGCTACGTGTGCGCCTGCCCGTGGGCAAGAATGTCGAAGAGCTGAAGACGCTGATGCGCGGCAAGGCGCTGCACACCGTCTGCGAGGAGGCCCGCTGCCCGAACATGGGCGAGTGCTGGACACACCGCACGGCGACCTTCATGATCCTGGGCAGCGTCTGCACCCGTAGCTGCGGCTTCTGCGCGGTGGCGACGGGCCGCCCGATGGCGCTCGACTGGGAGGAGCCGCGCCGCGTCGCCGAGGCCGTGGAGCAGATGGGCCTGAAGCACGTCGTCGTCACGATGGTCAACCGCGACGAGCTACACGACGGCGGCGCCACGCTCGTCGCCGCGACGATCCGCTGGATTCGCCGCCTCAACCCCGACTGCGCCATCGAGGTGCTGACCTCCGACTTCAAGGGGTCACGCGAGGCGCTGAAGGTGGTGATGGACGCGAAGCCGAGCGTCTTCAACCACAACATCGAGACGGTGCCGCGCCTCTACCGCCAGGTGCGCCCGCAGGCCGTCTACGAACGCTCGCTCGACGTGCTGACCTGGGCGAAAGAGCTACGCCCGGAGACACCGAACAAGACGGGCTTCATGCTCGGCCTCGGCGAGACACGCGACGAGGTCATCGCCACCCTGCGCGACCTCAAAGAGCGCGACATCGACATCGTGACCATCGGCCAGTACCTGCGCCCGACCCTCGACCACCTGCCCATCCAGCGCTACGCTCCGCCAGAGGAGTTCCGCGAGTACGCGCGCATCGGCAAAGAGCTGGGCCTGCGCCATGTGGAGAGCGGCCCGCTGGTGCGCAGCTCCTACCACGCCTGGGATCAACTCAAGGCCAGCGAGGCGGCCACGCCAGAGGCCTAACGCCACCGCACGAAGCGCCAGGCCACATGCTGGCCTGGCGCTTCGTGTGTGTCGCCGTATGCCACGCTGCTACGACCCCGTGATGGTGAACGCGGCGGAGTGCGCCTCGACCGCCTGAGTGACGCCATCGGCGTTCGTCGAATAGGTCACCGAGATGCGGTAGGTTCCGGTCGTCCAGGCGTTCACATCGCTGGACGAGGTGGGCGCCAGCGTGTAGGGGACGGCTGACCCCTTCGCGATCAGATACACCTGTATCTGCTGGCTGCTGACACAGGGATCCACCGCGTCCCACGCGCCTGTGCCTGCATTGTAGCGCTGCAACTGCACGATCGTGCAGCCCGACTTGCCGTCCTTCGCGTAGTAGTCCGACTTCGAGGCATTGGTGACGGTCACGCCGACCGCGTCGCCTGTGGTATAGGTGGCCAGATTCGTGGTGAGTGTCACTGGGCCTGTCGTCGCCGTCACGCCACTGATCGGATGGGAGGTCGTTCCGCCTCCACACGCGGCGAGCAGCGCGAGCGCAGCCACCAGAATCAGCGCGCCATACCAGCGCGGGCGCACAACCATCTCAATTCCTCCTGATCGCGGACGCGCGCCCTGGCGTCTTTATCCCTGCCAGGGCGACAGTATGATTTCTGAGCGCGCACGGAGCCTCACTGTCAGGCGCTGGCCCCGTGCGACCAACACCGCTGCTACACTATTCAACGCGCGAGCATGCCACAGCGGGCGCGCATCCAGCACGAACGATTCGCCATGCGCTGGTGGCGTCGCGGCGTCTCAATGGTATAATCGTACGGGATTACGGCGCAACCTGTCGCGCCCGCCTGACTTTCATTCGCAGGTCTATTCACCACATCGCAGAGTGTGAGGCGCGAGATGTCAAAGAAAATGCTGAGCACAGCGCTGCTCTTTCTGATTGGCGCTGGCTTCGGCCTGTTCGCACTGTTTACGCTCGTCAACGCGAAGTCATCCGATGACGTCTTCGTTGGCCTGCTCTACCTGGTTCCAGCGCTGGCGGCGTTCATCGCGCTGATCATGCTGCCATTCAAGCAGATGCCTGAGCGCGACTAGCTGGCGGGTAATGGCGGAATCGACAACGCCAGCGGTTGAAACCGCGCCTGAAGGCGGCTGGCGCCGCCACATGTCCCGCCTGCGCGGGAGGGGAGATGCGGAGTCCGCGCGGCCCTTCCGGCGCGGTTTCAACCGCCAGCCATCCCCCACGCGCCCATTGCGAGGACTTCCGATGACGACTACGACTGACCCCACCCACCCGCTCCAGAGCGACGCCGCTGCCCTCATCGCAGCGCCTCCCGCATGTGGAGGGTGGATTTCCGGCCAGGCGCATGCGTCGCCTTCGCCGCACCGAGGGGCTGCGCCGCCTGACACGCGAGACGCTGCTCGACCCCGGCGACTTCATCTTCCCGCTCTTCGTCAGCGAGGTGATTGATGAGCCGATGCCGATCAGCTCGATGCCGGGGCAATATCAGTGGCCGGTGGACGCGATGGCCGCCCGCGCCGAGGAGCTGGTCGCGCTGGGGGTCGGCGCCGCGCTGCTCTTTGGCGTGCCTGCCCACAAGGACGAGATTGGCTCCTCCGCGTGGGATGACCAGGGCGCCGTGCAGCGCGCCATCCGCGCGATGAAGGCCGCCGCGCCAGAGCTGGTGATCGTCACCGACGTGTGCATGTGCGAATATACCAGCCACGGCCACTGCGGGCTGATTCGCGATGGCGAAGTGCAAAACGACGAGACGCTGGAGCTGCTGACACGCGAGGCGCTCTCGCACGCCGCCGCCGGAGCCGACATCGTCGCGCCATCGGATATGATGGACGGGCGCATCGCCGCCCTGCGCGCCGGACTCGACGCCCAGGGCTTCAGCGAGACGCCGATCATGGCCTACTCGGCCAAGTTCGCCTCGGTCTTCTACGGCCCATTCCGCGAGGCGGCGGAGTCCGCGCCAGCGTTTGGCGACCGCCGCGCCTATCAGATGGACCCGGCGAATGGCCGCGAGGCCCTGCGCGAGGTCGAGCTAGACATTCATGGAGGGCGCCGACATGGTGATGGTCAAGCCAGCGCTGCCCTACCTGGATGTGCTGGCCCGCGTGCGCGACCGCTGGGATCTGCCCATCGCGGCGTATAACGTCAGCGGAGAATATGCGATGATCAAGGCCGCCGCCGCCAACGGCTGGCTCGATGAGCGCCGCGCCGCGCTGGAAGCGCTGACCAGCATCAAGCGGGCGGGCGCCGACATGATCATCACCTACCATGCGCTCGAAGCGGCGCGCTGGCTCGCCGAAGGGTAGCCAGCGCGCTCGCGCCGATTCGCCGCGCGTTGGCCCTGCGCATGGGGCGTCAGCGCGGCGACCGCAAGTGAGAGGCTCGCTGTGATCGAGGCGCACGCGCCAGATTCTCGCTGGCGCCCAACGTCCGCTCTGTGGCGCCGCCCTATCCCTTGCCCACTGGCGAGGCGGCCACACGCCTGACACTGCTGGGCGTGGTCATCGCTCCTGCACAACCTGCTGGAGCTGCCGCGCGACCCGCTCACCGCCGCCATCGGCGCGCCGCTCACCGGCGCGCTCGCCTTCGTCACGCTCTCCGCCGCGCTGGGGCTGCTGCTGCTCGCCCTGGGCGAGCGCCCTCCGCAGTGGCGCTGGCTGCGCAGCCGCCGCGCGCAGGCGGTCATCCTCGCGCTGACCCTCGCGGCGGCGCTGGTCGGCGTGAAGCAGATCGGCGCGTCGGTCGTCGCCAGCTTCCAGGCGCCCAGCTACTCCAACGACGGCGCCACCCTCGACCAGTACGCCGCGCAACAACTGCTGGCGGGGCATAATCCCTACGCCACCAGCGACATCGTGGCGGCGGTGAACTCGCTCCAGCAGAATCCCGCCTACACGACGCCGCTGCTGGCTGGCCCCTTCGCGGGTCGCGCGCCGACCGACTATCCTTCGGCCAGCGAGCGCGTGGCGGCGTTCCAGGCGAACCCCAGCGGGCAAGGCTTCGAGGGCAAGCTGAGCTATCCGGCGATGGCCTTCCTGCCGCTCGTACCGCTCGTCTGGGCGGGGCTACCCAACGCGACGCCGCTCACGCTGCTCTGCGCGCTGGCCCTGGGCGCCCTGCTCGTCACGTCGGCGCCGCGCCCACTGCGACCGTGGGTGGCGCTGCTCTTCCTGGCCGATGTGCCGCTGCTCAACGCGACGCTAATCGCCGATCCCGACATCCTCTACATCGTCCCGCTCTTCGCGGCCTGGCGCTGGCGGGAGCGTGGCGCGCTGGCGGCGGTCCTGCTGGGGCTGGCGCTGGCGACCAAGCAGCTTGCGTGGTTCTCCGCGCCGTTCCTGCTGATTCTCGTCTGGCGCGAGCGTGGCTGGCGCGCGGCGGCGGGGCTGCTGGCGGGCGCGACGGCGCTCTTCGCCGCCATCAACGCGCCCTTCTTCCTGAATAATCCGCATGCCTGGCTCGCGGGCGTGCTGGCGCCACAGCTCGACCCGATGTTCCCGCTGGGCAACGGGCTGGTGCGCCTCGCGCTCTCCGGCGCGCTGCCACTGCTCCCCGCGCCCGTCTACACGGCGCTGGAGGCGCTGGCGCTGGCTGCCGCGCTCGCCTGGTACTGGCGCAACTGTCTGCGCGCCCCCGCGCTGGGCTATGCGCTGGCGACGGCGCCGCTCTTCTTCGCCTGGCGCAGTCTCACCACCTACTTCTACTTCACGGCGCTGCCCGCGCTGGCGCCTCTGGCTCGCGCCACTGCGCGCGGGCGCCGCTGAGGCGCGGAGCCGCTGGATGCGCCCACCACGGCGCGGGAGGTGGCGCCATGAGCGTGACCGCAGACCCGCCGCGCGCCCAGGCCAAGCGGCCGCACAACCCAACCGTCCAGCCTGGGCGCGCCCTCGTAGCGCTCGCTCAGCGCCCGAACGCCCTGCGTGGGCTGACCATCGGCGTCTGGGCTGCTCACCCGGCTGATCTTGCTGGCGGGCGTCATCCTGGGCCAGCGCTACTGCGACCCGCAGTTCTATAAGTACGCGGGCGACTTCGCCGCCGGGCAATGGCCCTATCGCGATGTGCTGGTGGAGTATCCGCCAGCTGGCCATCGCGCTGCTGCTGCTGCCCGCGCTGCCGCTGCTGCCATTCGCGAGCCTCGCCCCGCGCCCCGACGCGGCCTTCACGCCGCCCATCCTGCATGTGCCGACGCCCGACCCCACCCGCTACGGCGCGTATGGGGTGAGCTTCGCCATCATGATGCTGGTGATTGACGCGATCACGCTCTGGCTGGTTCTGCGCGCCACCCGCCACTTCACGCGCAATCCGCTGCTGATCGCGGGCGCGGGGCTGCTCTACACGCTGCTGGTCTTCCTCAGCGGCGCCGTCTTGCAGAAGTTCGATCTGGCGGTGGGCGCGCTACTGCTGGGCGCGGCGCTGGCGCTAGTCTCGCGGCGACGCGGGCTGGCGTGGTCGCTGCTGGCGGTGGCCACCCTCGTCAAGGGCTTTCCGCTCTTCATCGCGCCCGCCTTCATCATCTACGAGTTGGAGCGAACGGGGCAGGTGAGCGTGCGCGCGGCGGCGCGGGCGGCGCGGCGTCCGCTGCTGGTCGGCGGCGGCATGGCTCGGCGGGATGATCGCTGGCGTGACGCTGCTGGTCGCGGCCTTCGCGGGCTGGGGGCCGGTGCTGCACAGCATTACCACGCAGACCGGACGCGATGTCGAGATCGAGAGCCTCTATGGCTCGGTGGCGCTGGCGGCGGGCTGGCTGCCAGGGCTGGCGGTCAGGACGGCCTTCCATCCCGACACCCTCGCGCGGGTCGTCCTCTCGCCCCTCACGAATCCCGCGCTGATCGGCCCGCTCTCAGACGCCCTGCTGCTCGTGGCGTTGCTGGCGGTCTATGGCGTGATGTGGCGCGCGTGGCGGCGGCGCGCGGCCCACAGTGCGGGCGCGGCGGCGGATATGAGCGCGAATCAGGCGCTGGTGCTGGGCGTAACGCTGGTGACGCTGGCCTTCACGCTGACCTTCCGCGCGCTGCCGTCGCACTACCTGCTCGACTTCCTGCCGCTGATTCCGGCGCTGGCGTTGCGCCCGGCCCGCCGCGCCGCGCTCTGGCTTGGGGCCATCGGCGGCGCGGCGGTCATCGGGCAGATCACGACGATTCCCGGCGTCTGGGCAGCCATCGTGGACTTGCGGGCGCCCGCCGTGGCGCTGCTGCTGCTGCGGAACGCGCTCTGGCTTCTCGCGTCTGGTACACTATTGGTGGCGCTATGGCGCGGCGCTAACGCAGGGGCGACACAAGGAGGAACGCTAGGGATGTCGCTACTCACCGAGGAGCGGCGCAAGCCACCGCTCACGCGGGTGCGCGAGCGCTGGCGGCGACTTCTCGCCGCCGCGCCTCCGATTCCCGGATTCCAGCCACGCGCGGAAGACGTCTTCGCGCACATCTTCGCCCAGGTCTCACCTGTGACGGCGCTGCTGGGCGCTGGGCTGGTCACGATCATCTGCTACCTGGGGCTGACGCTCTCGTTCCCCATCTTCACCTATTGGAACCAGCCCCATATCACGCCGGAATCATCCGAGATCAAGGATATGGGCGCCATCACGGGCTACAGTCCGCTGGCGGCCATCGCCTTCATCGTCGTCGTACTGTTCCTGTTCCTGTCGCAGTTCGTCGCGCTGCTGGCGGCTCACCGCGCCCAGCATGAGGCCAGCGAGCGACCAGAGATCGCGCGGCGGGCGCGGCTGCTCGTCTTCCTGGCGCCGGTCGTCTTCAGCGTCATCCTCATCTGGATGCAGCCCGTCACCACGACCGACCTCTACGGCTATGTCGCGCGCGGCTATCTCTTCACACACCTGCATCTGAACCCGATGGACAATCCCGCGTACAAGCTCCCCGGCGGCTACGCGGTTGATCGCCCCGCCTCGCCCTATGGCCCAGCGTGGCTGATCGTCACGGCGCTTTTCTCGTGGATCAGCAACGAAAACCTGCTGCTCAACATGCTGCTCTACAAGATCTTCGCCGCCGCCTGCATCATCCTGGCGCTCTGGCTGGTAGATGACCTCGCAAAGCGCCTTTACCCGGAGCGGCGCCTGCGCATCGCCGTGCTGTTCGGCTGGAGTCCGCTGCTGCTCTTCGAGACCGTTGGCAACGGCCACAACGACATCGCGATGATGATCTGCGTGCTGGCGGCGATTGCGCTGATGCTGCGTGGACGCGCGCAGCTTGCCTTCGCGTTCTTCACGCTCGGCGCGCTCACAAAATACGTCTCGGCATTCTTCGTGCCGCTCTGGCTCGTCTACGAACTACGCCACCGCGCGCTGAGAACCCTCCCAGACGCGCTTCCCGCGTTTGGCAGCGGCTGGTCCAAGCGCATCGGCTGGTTCGCGCGCACGGCCAGACGCACCTTCGGCGAGCTTGACCGCGCGGCGACAGTACGGCTGCTCGCGGGCGCTACACTCATCGGCGCGACGCTGACCGCGGTCTTCTACGCGCCCTTCTGGGATGGCATCAAGACCTTCAACGGGCTAGGGCAACAGTTGCGCCCACTCTACTACAATGCCTCGATTGTCCAGTTCATCACCGCGCCGCTGCAGTTACTGGTGCAACCCTCAGAATATTCGGCGCTCGATAAGACGGTGCGCCTGGTCTTCTATTCGCTCTTCATCATCTTCGCCGCCATTCAGACGCGCCGACTCTGGATCCTCGGCCCCGCCGCCGACATCCGCGATCTGCTGACGGCGGCGGCGAAGATCACCTTCGCCACGCTGGCGCTGATCACCTTCTGGTTCCAGCCGTGGTACATCGTCTGGCTGCTGGCGCTCGGGCCACTGGCGCTCCAGCCCTACGTGCGGCGGCAGGCGGTGCTGATGTCGGCGGGCGCGCTGCTCACCTACGCCGCCAGCAACTATCTGCTGGTCAACGAGCCGGGCATCGGGCGCGATCTCTTCGTGCAGTTCTTCGAGGTGTTGCTGATCTTCGCGCCGCTGCTGCTGCTCCGCGCCGCCCCCTACGAGGAGGGCTGGATCAGCATCGTGCGCCGCTATGCCGCGCTCGGCGCCCAAGGCATCGCGCGCGGCGCCGCTGTCTGGCAGTACGCGACGCTGGCGCTGATTCTGGTGGTCGCCGCGATGCTGCGCCTGCTCCACCTGGGCAACCTGAACCAGAATCTCACTGGTGGCGCCGACGACGTGAACGCGCTCAAGCAGGTGAGTGGCGATCTCCGCCTCTTCCTCGCCGACCCACAGGGGCTAAATGGGCCATTCGTCGCGATTCAAGGCGCGTTGGTACGCTTTTTCGGCCCCACTCCGCTCGCGGCGTTGCTTCCCTCCGCGATCATCGGCATGCTGACCGTGCTGGTCGTCTACTTCATGACGATGGAAATCCTGCGGCAGACGGGACGCCAGCAGCAGCAGGGTATTGCGCTGCTGGCGGCGCTGCTGGCGGCGACCTCTGGCTGGCACGTCTCACTAAGCCGCTCGGGGATGCAGGTCGTTATGCTGCCGCTGCTGCTCTGTCTCGCGGTCTACGCGCTGCTACGCGCCTTCCACATCCGGGATGTCCACCAGACCCAGGACGCCGAGCTTGCCAGCGGCGAGGAGGAGGCCGCGCCCAATGGCGCCACTCACTCGACCTCGATGGTGACCATGTTTGCCATTGCGGGCGTCTGCGCGGGCCTGGCGTGCGATGTCGCTCCGGGCCTCTGGCTGGCCCCAATGCTGATGATTGGCGTGGCGCTCGCCTGGCGCTGGCGTCGTCCAGAGCTCTTCAAGCGGATGCGGATCGCGCTGGTGACGCTGGTCGTCGCGGCGCTGGTCTCCGCCCTGCCTGCGCTCTGGACCGTGCTGAATCAGCTCATCGGCTTCCGCGTCGGCAGCGTCGTCTTTGCTCGCACGAGCGAGCAGCCCGCGCAGCTCCTGACGCCGCTCGACCCGGCGTTCTGGGCGCAAGTCGGCGCCAACACACTTGATGTCCTGCGGCTGCTCATCACCCAGGACTACAGCGCGGGCTACCCTGCCGTGGGTGGCGAGCCGATCATCCCGACCTATCTCGGCGTCTTCTTCTACGCTGGGCTGATCTTGATCATCTACCGTCTCGTGCGTTACCGCGACCTGACGGCGATGGTGCTGGCACTGCTGTTGGCGCTGCCGCTGGTGGCCAGCGTGGTTGGCGCGGCGTCCACGGGTGTGATCGAGGCGGCGAGCATCCTGCCCGCCATGTGCATCGTGCCAGCGGTGGCGCTCTATGAGATCGGCCTCTGGGTTGGGCGCGTCTTCATCGCGGCGGACAGGATGATCGGCGTCCGCGTCTTCACGACACCGGAGCAGATCGGGCGCCTGGGCCTCTTCATCTTCCTGTTCGCCAGCGCGATTCGCACGTTCTACTGGTATTTCGAGGCGTCCTTGCCCGCCGAGCCTGGCAATGGCTACACGCCAAGCTCGGTCGGCCTGGGCCTGACGATGACGCTGGCGCGCGTGGCGCTGGCGCTGGCGGGAACGCTGGCCACGCATCTCCCCGGCGCGCTGGGGCCGCTGCTGCCCTGATGCGCCATGCGCTACACCGACGACATTTATCTCCCTGGAACAAGCTGGAGGAGCGAATCTATGCCTGACGAGAAGACCCAGCCCAGCGCGGCTGAACGCGCGCATGCCGCCGCCATCGTCGCGGAGTTGCGGAATCTCTACCCCGGCGCGAGCTGCTCGCTCGACTTCGCCGCGCCCCTGGAATTGCTCGTCGCGACCATCCTCTCGGCCCAATGCACCGATGAGCGTGTGAATCAGGTGACCAAGAGCCTGTTCCAGAAGTATCGCTCGGCGGAGGACTACGCCAACGCCGACCCAGAGGAACTGGAGCAGGACATCAAGCAGACGGGCTTCTATCGCAACAAGGCGAAACACATCCGCGAGGCCGCGCGCATCATCGTGGAGCGCTACGGTGGCGAGGTTCCGAAGGCGATGGCTGAGCTGACCACGCTCCCTGGTGTGGCCCGCAAGACCGCCAACGTCGTCATGGGCAACGCTTACGGCATCGTCGAAGGGGTCGTGGTGGACACGCATGTCGGACGCCTCGCGCGGCGGCTGGGCCTGACCGAGAGCGAAGACCCCGTGAAGGTCGAACAGGACCTCATGGCGCTGCTCCCGCAAACCGACTGGCTCGACCTCTCGCACATGCTCATCATGCATGGGCGGGCGGTCTGCCAGGCGCGCAAGCCGCTCTGCGAGGTCTGCACGCTGGCGCCTCTCTGCCCCACTGGCCAGGCAAACCTTGGCCTGGCGAAAGGCGCCGCCACGCCAGCGCCAGCGGTGAAGGCGAAACGCGCCGCCCGAAAGTAGTATCTCCCTCAGAGCGCATGCCATACTAGAACGGTCGTTCTAGTATAGCCCTGTCGAGTGGAGGACATCGCAATGGCGCAATCACCCAATCTCGCAATGGCGACGACGTTCATGTGGACGAGCGCGCGGCTGCTGGATCGCCGCCGCTTCGCCGCGCTGTTTCTGGATGGCGAGCGGCAGGCCGTGCGCGACGCGCTGCGCCCCTACCAGAACTCCGATGGCGGCTTCGGCAACGCGCTGGAGCCCGATGTGCGTGGGCCAGTGAGTCAGCCTGTGCCCACCTGGACGGCGCTCTGTGCGCTGGATGAGGTTGACGCGCTGGCTGACCCGATGGTGGCGCGGGCCTGCGACTACCTGCAAAGCATCACCACAGCGGAGGGCGGCGTGCCGTTCGTGCTGCCCTCGGTGCGCGACTATCCCCGTGCGCCCTGGTGGGAAACGGACGACAACCCGCCTGCCTCACTGAACCCGACCGCCGCCATCGCCGCGCTGCTCCACAAGCATCACATCGCGCACCCGTGGCTCGGCCCGGCGACGGACTACTGTTGGCGCGAGCTGGACACTACGGAAGATGTCAGCCCCTATACAATGCGCGCCGTGACTCCCCTTCCTCGACCACGCGCCCGACCGTGAGCGCGCCGAGCGGGTCTTCGCGCGCCTGGGGCCAAAGCTGCTCGACGAGGGGCACGTCGCGCTCACGCCCACCACCGAAGCCGATACCCACACGCCGCTCAACTTCGCGCCGACGCCGCGGAGCCTCGCCCGCCGCCTCTTCTCAGACGACGTGATCGAGACGCACCTGGACGCGCTCGACCGCCGCCCAGCAGGAGGATGGTGGCTGGCCGATCAACTGGCTGGCGTGGAATCCGGCGGCGGCGCTGGAGTGGCGCGGCGTCGTGACCATCGAGGCGCTCACGATCCTGCGCGCTTATGGCCGGCCGCTCAGCTAGAATTGTGACGCCAGCCACAGTCCCATGTTTCGCCGCCTGCTACAATGGCTTCACCTGGGGCGGAAGGCGTTCGCCCCAGCGTGTGTTTCAGCCAACAGCGGTAAGGAGAACAACGGATGCGGGGCAATCTCAGACGCGGCGTGTGGGCATTGGCGGCGCTGCTGGCGCTCGCCCTCAGTGGCTGCGGCGCAGCGGCCAGTAGCTCGGCGCAGGTGAAATCCAGCGCGACGGCGACAGCGACGGCAACTCCACTGCCAGCGTTGGCCTGGACTCCTGTAAAGCTGCCTGCTGGCGTTACTTCCATTGGCCAGTACCTCGCCATCTCACCAGTAGATGGGCACGACGCCTGGATGTGCAAATCTACTAGCGCCAACACCTACGTCATCTGGAAGACCACCGACGCGGGCCAATCGTGGCTCCAGAGTGGTCACTTCAGCTATAATCCGCCAATGGTGGGAGCCGAGTGCAGCCTGATCGCCGACCAGACTGGGACGAGCGCGCTGATGGCAACGATCACCTGGGGCTGCGGGGAATGCGGCACATTGGCCAGCGCCGCTCTCTATTCCGCCAACGGCGCCACGCAATGGACGCCATTGCCGAAGAACCTCTATGACGTGGACTTTTCGACAGTTCGAGGTGGCGCTATAGCTATCACGAACAACGCGCTAGGCAATCCACAGGGCAGCGAACAGAATCTCGTGTTTAGCGCCGATGGGTTCCGTACCTGGCGCTCACTCTCGCCGCACGGCGTCCCCACGCTGTTCTACCAACTTGCTATCTCGCCCGATGATTCCACGCTGATCGGCGCCGCCTACAATAGCACTCTATGGCGCTCCACCGATCTCGGCGCTCACTGGACACAACTACCGTCGCCCGGCGGCCAGACATCGCTCATCACCTGGCTACCACAGCGCGGAGCCTTCCTGATGTGCGGCGGCGACATGAGCGCGAACGATTACCTGGAATGCTCGACCGACTATGGCGAACAGTGGCATCGAGTGAATATCCTCTCGTATACCCAGCCATGCCCCGTCCCCGGCAAGTGTGGCCAGGGCGTCGCAACGACGACGCAGCAGTGCGGGCCTATCGGCGCCGAGCCTGATGGGTCACTGGTAGCGGAATGCGAGACGAACCAGACGACGCCACTCCCGGCGGCAGGTCCGTCGTCCACCATCGTGTATATCCTGCCGCTGGGCGCAACGACCTGGCAGCCCGTCGGCCTGACCCATTGCGCCATTCGCCTGATTCCAACCAGCGGGCCAGTCTGGTGCGCCAACGCGACCCCTGACCAGCTCCTCGGCTATTCGACGGGCCAGCTTCCCGGCTGAGGCTGATACGGCCCGCGCGCAGCCTCAGCGTCGTCAATCCACGCTGGGGTCGCGCGCGAAGGCAAGGGTGAGCCAGATCGGCGCGGTAGCCAGCAGCGCGCCGCCGAGCAGGAAGCCGATGGAGAGGTTGACGTTGCGCTCCAGCCAGCCCGACGCCGCCGCGCCCAGGCTAAAGCCGACGCTCCAGGTGACGCTGTAGAAGCCACTCAGCCGCGCACGGTAACGCGCATCCACCCGCTCCATCGCGAAGGTGGCGTAGACTGGCTCGAACGCGCCGCGCAGCAGGTTGCGGCTCAACTCCGCTACGGCGGCCAGCCAGACCCACGGCGCGTAGCCGATCAGCAGGGCGACCGGGGCGCTGAGCAGTTGCGCCGCCGTGATGACGCGCAGCTTGCCGTAGCGCCGCACGATGCTGGGGGCGAGCAGCGATGTTACGCCGATGAGCAGTCCGCTCCCCGCCACGACTGTCCCGATCAGCGCCGTATCCAGACCGAAGCGCAGATGAAAGAACAGCGGCTCTAGCGCGACCACTGCGCCCTCACCCGCTGTATAGAGCACATCGGGCACGAGCAACAGGATGAAGAGCAGCCAGATGGGTCGCGCTCTGGGGAAGGCCGCTCGCGCTGTAGTCGGCATCGGCGTTGGCGAGGCTACCACCGCAGGCGCCGCCACTGGCTCCGGCTGCGCTGCGCTGGAGGAGGTGGATGGCGTGCGCTCCGCCAGCCAGAAGAGCGGGGCAGTCGGCAGGAAGACGGCGATAGCCGCCGCGATCACCCCCCAGCGCAGCGGCTCCGGCGAGTTCGCTGAAAGGCCGGTGAACGCGCTCACGACCGCTGGCACGGCGCCGCCGAGCAATCCGCCCAGCGAGCCGACCCCCAGCATCAGGAAGGTGTTCAGCGACATCACGCCCACCCGCTGATGCGGCTCCACGCTCTCCGTCAGCATAGGTATGATCGTCACCCAGTAGGCGGCAGAGAGGATGCCATTGGCGAAACCTGCCACCAACATCAGCGTTCCGTTCGTGGTGAGGCCAATCATCGCGAGCGAAATGGGATTCAGCAGCCCCGTAATGAGCAGCAGTGGCTTGCGGGGCATGTGGTCAGCCAGGAAACCCACGGGCAGCGCCGCCAGCAGTGAGCCAAGGGCGGGAACAGCGATCAGAAAGCCGATGAAATCCTGCCGAAAGCCGATGCTGTAGGCGTAGAGGCTCAGCGTCACCTGACCAATGCTGAGCTGAATTCCCTTGCCCAGCGTAAAGAACAGCAGCAGCCAGACATTGCGCGGATAGCTGCGCGTCTCCCTGCTCCACGCGCCGAGGCGTCGCCCTAGCGCGAGGCCACTCACTGACTTGTCCCCCGCGACGCGCGCCATGACCGCTACTCCGTTCTACAGGACACTCATCACCCGCGCTCACCACCATCACGAACGCCATGATAGCGTAGCACATCGGGCCGTCCGGTTCGCCAGCCGACGGGCCGACGTGATATACTTCATAACTGAAAGCGTATGGGCAGAGCGCGAACAGAGCGGCCACCAGGCAATTACGGTAGGTGGGCGCGCGCTCGACTGGCGCCACGGCGCCACACCACCAACGACGGCGGACGCAGCGCGAGGTCTGTGCGCTGCGCCCGCCTTTGCGCGCATGGCGTGTCCGCCACCGCGCGCGCCTGCGCCGTCCCCACGTCGAGCGGATCATACGTGGGCGCCGCTACATAAACCTTCAAGTGCGGACGCCACGACCGCTACGGGCGCTCCAGGGAAAGAGTACGAGAATACAGAAATATGCAGATGACGGAACTGTCTGAAGACGCATCAACCAAGCGTGTGCGCGAAGATATTCGGAACGTCGCGATTATCGCCCACGTTGACCACGGCAAGACGACCCTGGTGGATGGCCTGCTCAAGCAGAGCAAAGTCTTCCGCGAAAACCAGCAGGTCGGCGAGCTTATCATGGACTCGAATGAACTGGAGCGCGAGCGCGGCATCACCATTCTGTCCAAAAACACGGCGATCCACTACAAGGACGTCAAGATCAACATCATTGACACGCCAGGCCACGCCGACTTCGGCGGCGAGGTCGAGCGCGTGCTCAATATGGCCGACGGCTGCCTGCTGCTGGTCGACGCTGTCGAAGGGCCGATGCCGCAGACGCGCTTCGTGCTGCGCAAGGCCTTCGAAATGGGCCTACGCCCATCGTTGTCATCAACAAGATCGACCGCCGCGACGCGCGCATCGAGCAGGTGCTGAGCTGGACACAGGACCTCTTCCTGGAGATGGCCACCCGCGACGATCAGCTCGATTTCCCCGTGCTCTACGCCATTGCCCGCGAGGGCATCGCGCGGCGCGACCCGAACGACGGCAACATGGACCTCGTGCCGCTCTTCGAGACGATCATCGAGACCGTGCCTGCGCCCGTTGTGGATGCCGCTGGCCCGTTCCAGATGCAAGTCACGACGCTTGACTACGACGACTACAAGGGCAAATACGCCATCGGGCGCATCAGCCGTGGCAGTGTCCGCCCCAACATGCCCGTGGCGCGCATCACGCGCGAAGGCGAGGTGCTGCGTGGCGGCCGCACGAGCTACATTTTCACCTTCGAGGGGCTGGGCCGCCGCGAGGTGGAGGAAGCTTCGGCGGGCGACATCATCGCGATTGCTGGCCTCGACACCCTCAACATCAGCGATACACTCACCGATCCCGATGTGCCTGAGGCGCTGCCCAGCATCGCCATCGAGGAGCCGACGCTGAAGATGACCTTCGGCGTCAACACCAGCCCCTTCGCCGGACGCGAAGGGAAGTGGAGCACGTCGCGCCAATTGCGCGCCCGCCTCTACCGCGAGCTGGAGACGAACGTCAGCCTGCGCGTGGTAGATGGCGCCAGCGCCGACGAATTCGTGGTCTCGGGACGTGGCGAGCTGCACCTGGCGGTGCTGATCGAGACGATGCGCCGCGAGGGCTACGAGCTGCAAGTCTCACGCCCTGAGGTCATCACTCACGAGGAGAATGGCCACACCGTCGAGCCAATCGAGCGGCTGGTGATCGACACCCGCGAGGAGTATGTCGGCGCTGTCACTGAGAATGTCTCGCGGCGCAAGGCGCGGCTGGCCAACATGGTCTACGATGGCGTCGGCAATGTGCGCCTGGAATACGACATCCCCACACGCGGACTGATCGGTCTGCGCAACGAGTTCCTGACGCTGACCCAGGGCAACGGCGCGATGGCCAGCATGCTCACCGGCTTCGAGCCATGGCTCGGCGCCATCGGCACCGACCGCAACGGCGTGCTGATCGCGTCGGAGGGCGGCTGCCGCCATGACGTATGGCCTGAACAACGCCCAGGCGCGTGGCCAGACGTTCATTGACCCTGGCACGCCTGTCTATGGGGGCATGATCGTTGGCCTGAACGCCCGCCCCGATGACATGATGGTGAATGTCTGCAAAGAGAAGAAGCAGTCGAACGTGCGTAGCTCGACCGCCGACATCTCCGTGCGCCTCTCGCCGCCGGTCAAGCTGAGCCTGGAGCAGTCGCTCGACTTCATCAACAGCGACGAGCTGGTCGAAGTGACGCCTCAGACTATCCGCCTGCGCAAGCGCCTGCTCACCCAGCACGAACGCTCGCGCGCGAAGGACAACGACTAGTCCAGCGACCACCAGCCAGCGCGCGACGTGGGATGAATCGCCGCGCCTGCGTCGTATCCTGACACAAGAGTTCTCGTACCGCAAACAGCCGCGTGGAGGCCCCGATGGCGAACGGTGTGCTGCTGGGACTGACAGCGGCGCTCTGCTGGGGTGTCGCCGATTACTGCCTGCGCGGCGCGATCCATGCGGTAGGCGCGTTCCGCGCGCTCTATTTCATGCAGCTCATTGGCATGGTGGCGCTCTTCATCGGCGTTGTGCCGTGGCTGCGTCCCAGCTTTGATGGTGTGACTCCCGCCGCGATCCTGGCCGCGGCGGCGCTGAGCCTCGTCATCCTGGTGGCGGCGGCGCTGCTCTACCGCGCCTTCGCGATTGGCAAGCTGGCCGTTGTTTCGCCTATCGTCGCCAGCTTTGGCGCCATCGCCACTGCCCTCGCCCTGCTAACAGGTGAGCGGCCTAGCCCGGCGGAGCTGCTGGGCCTGGGGCTGCTGCTGGTCGGCGTGACCCTCTCCGGCATGGCGCCACCACACCGCGAGACGAACCCCGATGGCACGAGTGGACGGCGGCGCCTGCTTGGCCCAGGCGTCCCGGAGGCGCTGATCGCGACAGTGCTCTTCGGCGTGACCTACTGGGCGCTGCGTTTCGTGGTGGCGCAGGTTGGCAGCATCCAGACAGCGATGGTGAGCAAAGTAACCGAATTCGTCGCGCTCTCGCTGATCGTGCTGGCCGCCTGGGCCTCGCGTCGCTTCTTCGGCTGGGCCGCCTTCGCCCAGGGAACGGCTGCTCCAGCGCAGTATGCGCTGACCCCGCGCGACAGCTCCTTCTGGCTCTGGGTGATTCCCGGCGCCCTCCTCGATACTGTTGCCAATATCGCCTACAACTTCGGGGTAGCGGGCGCGCTCACCAGTGTTGTCGCGACCATTTCTTCGCTCTTCACCGCCGTCACGGTCGTGCTGGCCTGGTTCTTCCTGCGCGAGCGTTTGACCCGCATTCAGTGGGCTGGTGTCGCCACTATTCTCGTCGGCATCGTGCTGGTGAATCTGTAGAAAAGGCGGACGCGGCCATCAATGGCCGGCGCACGCGACGTGGGGCTAAAGCCCCTTTTTGCTTCACTTGTGGCGCGCGGTTCTCTGGCTTTCAGGCCGCGAGCAGGGCACAGCCCGCTTATTCGCGCGACCGCTGCTCCATCTCGGCGCCCCAGAGTCGGCGCGAGACCCGGCCACCCAGCCGGTAGCCAACGATCCCCAACGCGAAGGTCAGGCCGAACCAGACCAGCGTCGCCAGTGCGGTTGTGTTCGCCGTCTTCACGAAGATGGCGATGACCATTGCCAACACCAACCCCACGATCAGGCCCAGCGTCAGGCCCAGCGTGCAGCCCACATGGGCCAGATTCCGGCCTCGCAGTT
The DNA here is from genome assembly GCA_963840335.1 of uncultured Chloroflexia bacterium. Taxonomy (GTDB): domain Bacteria; phylum Chloroflexota; class Ktedonobacteria; order Ktedonobacterales; family JADMIN01; genus JAKAIY01. The sequence continues at coordinate 73,181 of CAWIYP010000033.1, read as the reverse complement.
CATTCAGCATAGCGCCTCCCAGCGTCGTCACGCGCATCGCCATCCCTCAGCGACGCGCTCCGGCGCCGGATGACCCTTCACGGTTATAGCGCCCGCAGCCCCTGCCCGTCAATCCTTCCCACCGAGAGGCAAATCTGAAACCTCTGAAACACTTTGCCACCTTGACGCATCCTTGTTATTAGCTTGATTTGCGACTTGTCGCCTGCTAGTATAGGCGCTCTATCTCGTGAGACAAGGACTCGACCAGCGAAATGGGGTCGCTGCGTGGCGGGTCAGCATTCCAGAATGGAGTATCATCTTGCGCTCGATCAAACGTTATTCCGCGACGCTCGCGCTGCTGCTGACACTGGCGATCTCGCTGGCGGGCTGCATGCACGTAGACCGCAGCGTCACCATCAATGGCGATGGCTCCGGCTCATACACGCTGACGATTGGCTTCTCTGAGCAACTCATCAGCCTGGCGAGCGATCAGATCAGTAGCAGCATGAACAGCTACGGCGACCAGATCAAAGGGAAGGGCGGCTCGTATCGCCATTACGACGATACTGGCTACAGCTACTGGGCGTACACCAGCTCCTTCAAGTCAATCGCGGAGCTTAACAAGCTCGTCCAGGACATGCCCCAGACCAGCGGCGCCACACCTGGCGGTTCAGGCCTCCCCACAACTGGCGGCGCCGGACTCCCCACAAGCACATCATCCGATACACTGAATTTCAGTGAGCAGCAGGGGACCCTGAGCAATACCTTCCATGTGACGGGCCACATGAGCATGGTGCTGCCCCAGGGCACGACGAATACAGGCGGCGTTGACGTGACGCCGTATCTGAAGGACCTGCGCGAGAGCTTCTCCGTCACCATGCCCGGCTCGATCACCTCGCACAAAGGCGGCACAGTGAGCGGGAACACCGTGACATACACCGTCCACTACGGCGAGGAGACGGACATTGATGTGGTCGGCGGCGGCTTCAACACCAGCCTGCTGATCCCCATCGGCGCGGGCGCTGGCGTCGTCCTGCTGCTCATCATCGTCGGCGCCGTCATCTGGCAGCGACGCCGTGGCAAGAACGCCGCTCAGGTCACGCCAGACGCGGCTCCAGCCTTCGTGGCGGCGGTCTCCCGACGCGCCGACTGCGCCAGGGTTCGCCGCGCCTCCGACGGCCCAGACGCCAGCGGCGCCACGCCAGGGATAGTCTCGCGCACACGAACATCAAGCCCCCGTCGGTAGAGTTCCGGCGGGGGCTGTTCCGTGAGCACGCGCGAAATGACGCAGAGCTACTTGCCGTGGTAGACAAAATCCTTGAGCAGCGTCTCGAATACTCCAATCTCGGCTTTTGCGCCTGCTTGTGGCGTCGCCGTCCCGTATTCATAGTAGAAATAGAAAACGTACTGTCGGCCACCGAAGCGCGTAATGGCCGCGTGATCATTGCCTGCCTCATCTATCTGCGTGTAGAGTGTCGCGGACGTGCCGTCAATCTTCCCCGTTCCCGCAGGCGATAGATGTTTGTTGGTGTATGCTGGCACAAAGTCAGGACAGGTAGTGGCAACCACGATACTGATAAACTCAAACAGTCGGTTAGGGTCTGACTGGTAACCCACCTGGCTTACAGGTGGCACAAGGTCCACCTTGCGCTGGCAGTGGTCGCCTGAATAGACATTGTTCCAATACCCATGCGCCTGCCAATGGGGTGGGACAGGGGCGTCAAACGGGTACACGCTGTCGTGATACCATGTCCATCCACTCGGCAGCGTCGGCAGCTTCGGCGTCGGTGTCGGGCCAAGGCTGAGTGGGCCGACGGTAAGCTGGCAACCCGCCAGCGCCAGCAATACACAGAACAGGCCAGACGCCAGGGCGCCTCTCGTCATCGAACGCATGCGCATGAGCCATTTCCTCAGCATTCTCTGATGTCCTCCATGTCGCCCGCAACGACGCGGAGCGTGTCGCCAGAATAGCCGCCAGCCTGTCACCCGTCAATGTCACGCATCACAGATCGCGCATGTCCGCTGAATTACCGCGTGCTACAATGCCACCTATGGAGACATCGCACACCCCCAGCCCGGCGCAGGCCGTCGAACGCATCATCCTCATCGGGCCGACAGGCTCTGGCAAGACGACCACCGGCCAGGCGCTGGCAACGTCGCTCGGCTGGCGCTTCCTCGACCTCGACACCGCCATCACGGAGGCGACAGGCACATCCATCCGCGCCATCTTTGCGGGTGAGGGCGAGGCGGGCTTCCGCGCGCGTGAGGCGGAGGCGCTGGCTGGCGCGCTGACCCGTGGTCGCGTCGTCATCGCCACCGGCGCGGGCATCGTCGAGCGCGAGGCGAATCTGGCCCGCGCGCTGGAGCATGCCTGGGTCGTCGCGCTGGAGGCCACCCCCGCGACCGCCCTGCGCCGCGCCCGCGAGGAGGCCGCCGCGCAGGGCCTCGCCATCGGCGACCTCCGCCCAATGCTCGCCGGTCCAGACGCGCAGGCGCGGATCGAGGCGCTGGCCGCGCGCCGCCAGCCCGCCTACGCGCGGGCGCATGACATTATCGCGACCGACGCGCTCACCACCGACCAGGCAGCCGAGCGCATCGCCGCCGGGCTGATCGCGCGGGGGCTGCTCCCCAGCGCGGGCGCCGCCGCGGTCACGCGGCGAGTCGCGGCGGGCGCGGGCTACGACGCCGTGGTGGGCTGGGGCGCGCTGGCTGACCTGCCCGCTCGCCTGACCGCGCTTGGCTTGCCGCCACGTCTGAGCCTCGTCACGGATAGCGCTGTCGGCGCGCTCTACGCCGCGCCGCTGGTGGAACGTCTGCGCGCCGCCGGGTTCGCGCCAGAGGTCTTCACCGTTCCAGTGGGCGAGGTAAGCAAGTCGCGCGAGCAACTGAACGCCATCCACGACTGGCTGGCCGAGCGACGCATCGAGCGCGGCGAGGCGCTGCTGGCGCTGGGCGGCGGGGTCGTCGGCGACCTCGCGGGCTTCGCCGCCGCCACCTACCTGCGCGGGCTGCCGCTGATCCAGCTTCCCACCTCGCTGCTCGCCCAGGTGGACGCCAGCATCGGCGGCAAGGTGGCGATAGACCACCCGCGCGGGAAGAACCTGATTGGCGCCTTTTATCAGCCGCGCCTCGTCCTGACCGACACGGCGGCCCTGCTCACCCTCCCCACCCGCCAGCGCATCGAAGGCTGGGGCGAGGTCATCAAGCACGGCGCCGCGCTCGACGCCGCCTACTTCGCCGGGCTGGAGCGCCAGGCCGACGCGCTGCTGGCCGTCGAGCCGAGCGCCACGACCGCGATCATCGCCGGATCGGTGGCCATCAAGGCGAGCATCATCGAGGGGGATGAGCGCGAGAGCGAGGGCGGGCGCCGCGCGCTGCTCAACTTCGGCCACACGCTGGGCCACGCCATCGAGGCGGTGACGGGCTATCGGCTCTGGCTGCACGGCGAGGCGGTCTGCGCGGGGATGGTCTTCGCGGCGCGCCTGGGCCAGCGCATGGGTGTCACCCCGCCCCCTGTGGTGGAACGACTGGAGGCGCTGCTGACGCGCTTCGGCCTGCCCACGCGCATCGATGGGCTGAGCGCTCCGGCGCTGCTGCGCGCGACGCTGTGGGATAAGAAGGCGCGCGGCGGGCGCGTGCGCTGGGCGCTGCTCACCGATCTCGGCGTGTCGGCGCTCTTCGACAGCGCCCCCGAATCCGCCATCCACGAGACGCTGCTGGAGCTAGGCGCAACCACTGATGAGTCGCCAGAAAGCGAGGTTCCCCATGTCTGATACCACCCCAGAGTCGCTGCGTATCCTCGTCGTCCACGGGCCAAACCTCAACACACTGGGCAGCCGCGAGCCACACATTTACGGCAGCATGACGCTGGACGAGATCAATCAGCGGCTCATCGCGCGCGGCGGCGAGCTTGACTGCGAAATGATCTGTCTCCAGTCGAACCACGAGGGCGCGCTGATAGACTTCCTGCAGGAACATGGCCCCACAGCGCAGGGACTCATCATCAATCCCGGCGGCCTGACCCACACCAGCGTCAGTCTGCGCGACGCTGTGGCTGGCTCCGGGCTGATGGCCATCGAGGTTCACCTCTCCAATATCCACGCGCGCGAGGAGTTCCGCCACACCTCGCTGCTGGCGCCGATCTGCCGGGGGCAGGTGGTGGGGCTGGGCTGGCGCGGCTATCTTGCCGCCCTGGAGGCGCTGGTGGGCCTGCTCCGCGAGACTCCAGGCGGCGCGGAGTAGCGCAGGCGCGGGGCTTCACGTCTGTGCTTCCCAACTCGCTGCGCTCGCCGCTCGCTCAGGAGGCGCCGATCGGTGGCGGTGGCGCGGGACGGCGCGGCATCTTCAGCCGCCAGTTGACGCGCGACGCGGCTCCGCTCGCAGGCGCGTCGCCTGTCGCGGCGACCAGCGCGGCGCGCGCCTCATCGACGCTCTGTCCGGTCTGCGCAGCGATGACATGCGCCTCCAGATCGACAGTCGCCACCTGCTGATCGCTCATCGCCAGCCGCACCAGCACAACGGTGATGGCGAAGAGCGCCGTCCAGATGAACCAGACAACGACCACCCAGCCAAATTCGGATAGCATAGGATGACCTCCTTATGCTCCTGACCGATTCCGCAGGCCTGACGCCTGCCCACACATGAAATTTCCCCCCGCATATTGTGTGCCCGTTAGCCACCATCGGCGAGAGAATGCTAGACGCCCGCCTCAGGCGCGTCCGACTGCCCCGCCAAAAGCTGCGCAATGAGTTGCTCGCCTAGCGCTGTCAGATGCGGATTGCTTATGAGATCAGGCATCATAGGCACTATGGTAAACGTGATGATACCAAGAGCGCGGGCGCAATGTGCGAGGTATCGAACATCCATAATGCTATATCTTGTGTTCGCCAAAATCGTGTCCAGTGCAGCCCGCAAGTTTGCGCTGGCGATCTCCGAAGTATGCAGTGTGGTCACAACGTTGGGGATTGTGATAAATCCTTCGCGATTTGCGGAGGCGCTTACTAGCGCATGTGCGGTTGCGAGCGTCAATGTGAAGAGTTGGCGCGCTGCCTGATCCGGCGCCACAGCGGCAAGCGCGCCAACAGCGGTTGTGCTGCGAATCCATGAACCACGTGAACCTTTGCTAGCGTACCCAATCGCTAGCAACTGTTGTGAGAGATTCACGCTCGTGTCCAGGTAGGAGGACAATTTGGGAGTTGTGCTAGTTGTGCGGGAAGGCGAGCGCTTTGAGGTGAAGGACATCAGCGACGCCCAGCAAGCGATTGAGCCAGACGCACAGGGTGTGCGCGGTGAGCTTGGTGTAGAGGCGCGCGGAGAGGCCCCAAAAGGTGTGGGCGTGGTTGGTTTCGACATGCAACTGGAGCGCCAGTTGGCTATTGACGGTCTCGATGAGCTGACGCAGATGCGCATGCAGATGGCGGAACGCCGCCGAGGGCTGGTGGCGCTGGTTGCTGCGCGGGATCGTCACGAGGGTGATGTTAGCCTGGGTGCGCAGGTCGGTGGCGGCGGGCTGACTGATATAGCCTTTGTCGCCTAACACCTGGAGATCCGTGTGACCGGTGAGTAGTTCGACGCCGACCGTCAGATCAGGCAGGTTGGCGGGCGCCAGTTCAAAGTCGCGGATGACGCCGCTCTGAGTCATGAGCAGATGCAGTTTGTAGCCAAAGATCGCCTGTTTCTTGGAGCAGCAATGTCCGAAGGTGGCCCCAGCGACCTTCCACTCGACGCTGGCCTGGGGCACGTAATAGAACTGGACCACGGGAACAGGCAGGCTATCAATGATGCAGTGCGTGTCCTGTGCGAGATCGAGGGTCTGCAGAATCGCTTGACGCAGGCGATTGATGACCGGCGCCAAGTCGCGGCGACGGCGGTTGAAGCGGGAGCGTTCGGGCTGATGCGGGAACAAATCGCGATGGTCGCGCCAGTGGCTGAGCAAGACCGTTTCCTGGTCCCAGCCGCAGCATTCGCCCACAATCGCCATGGTGATCAGTTCCGCATCCGTGCAGGCTGGCGCGGGGCCGGGACGAGCGACCTGCGCGGCCAGCGGCGCGAACAGGTCACTGATGAGCACGTACATCCAGGTGCAGAAGTCGTCGAAATCGGCTATCATCGGAGTCACCTCGGTTGGGCTAAAAGGAGTGGTAAGATGACTCCCTTGTAGTCAACCGAGCGTTTTCTGTCAACAATGAACTAGCACAACTCCCAATTTATCAAATAGCGCCTTCGCGTTAGCCTTTTGAGTAACCAGTATGTGATATTTCTCTACGGTGTGATAGATGGCTTCATACAACGCTTCCATGCCAGTTTGAAACTCAAGATGCGGAGGTTCTTGCGGAATGGGCGCCAAATTCGAAGCGATAAAGGCGCTCGTGGGATGAGAGCAGGTTAGCGGTATGTGCGCTCGATGGTTTTGCAGCGCCCGAATCTTGCCGGGAGCGCGATGAGTCCTGGTCTACCTGTTCATCAGGTCGCAGAGTATACAACGGTTAAAGGTATATCACATTACTCTGTCATAGACAGCCGTTCTGTCCCCACGTCCATACCTGGACGTCATGGCCAAGCGCTACCAAACGATAGATGAGCGGCGCATAATCACCGTCACCTGATACGATCACAAACGTCTGCTTGAGTCCTCCAAGAGCGCACGCTCAAATGCGATCGCTCAATTTCACGATCAACCACTCCGCTCATATTCCGCTGCGCCGGTCAGATTATGCGGAGAATTCATGAGCTGAAAACCATTGAGATAAGATGTTCATATGCCCACGTTGATGTTCTCTTTCCGCGCCTCACTGTTTTTTTCTGGTGATGGTGTCGATGTCTCTTTACCCAATTGCCTGGCATCCATAAAAACAGCAGATCTGCGCTCGACGCTTGTCGAAAACACCTGAACGACAATATCGTACGCACGTCAGACTCCAGAATCAACTCGCAACAACGCACACCATCTTCACTACCAGCCACATTTTCAGTAATCGATGAGAACTGTGATGTTTGCGCGAGGCTGGCACAGACAGGCGAGGTAGATAGGATACATGACTTGTATCCCGGCACAGGCGACAGGGACAGCGCCAGGCTAGCGCCCATGCTGAGCGCTAGCGCCACGACCACCCCACGCGCAAACCTGTCGCGCCAAGGGATTGCCCCACCACCTGAATTACCGCCATCACCTGCGCCTGGTCGTTATCAGGTAGCGACAGGGTCCATCGCCGCCACCAGTGCCAGGAGCATGAGAATCAACGCCCCTCTCATCCGCGCTTTTGAGCGACTTTTCCAGAAAGCGCGCCACCGCGATATCTTCTTTGGTGTCCTGGATTTGGCTTGCTTCTTGGCAGATGTTGCATTCGACTCTTGCTCACTGTCTACCTGCGCCTGTGGATCCGCCATGCCCGCCCCCTCTGCTTCGATTGCGACGCGGCGTAGAGCGAGCAACGCCTGCCCTTTACGCGCACGCATTCCATCATCAGTGTAAAGCGAGCGTCAAGAGTGCTTCGGACGCAGAAATTCGCGGGCGCGAACGCCGCTCAGGCCAGTCTGTTTGGCGGCGCAGGGGGCGCATGATAGAATATGTTGGGTGTCCGGCGCCTGTGGCATGGCGGCGCGTTCCTGACGCGAACGCCTCGGAACCCATGACGACTACAACAGTTTGCCCAAACAACCGATGCGCGTAGGGCGGTTGATCCCGGCGATGCGCCGCGTGGTCCCGCAGAGCGCGAGATGAATGAGCCTCCCCGTGGCGGGGTTGGCGCGCGGAGAGGATGACGAACGACATGATTTCCACTGGTGACCTGAAGAAGGGCATCTCTATCGAATTCGAGGGACAGCTCTTCCAGATCGTTGATTGGCAGCATATCAAGATGGGCCGTGGCGGCGCGATTGTCCGCATGAAACTGCGCAACCTGCGCACCGGCTCCAACATCGAGCGCACCGTTGACGCGGGCGAGAAGTTTCCGCGCGCCTTCCTCGATCATCGCCCCGTGCAGTATAGCTACAACGACGGCGACACCTACTACTTCCTCGACAACGAAACCTACGAGACGTTCCCGATTTCCGCCGAGCAGCTTGGCGACGCCCGCCACTACCTCCAAGATGGCATGCAACTCGAAGTCATCAGCTACAAAGACGAGCCGCTGAGCGTCGAGATGCCCATCACCGTTGACCTCGAAGTCACGTATACTGAACCAGGCTTCAAGGGCGATACCGCGACCGGCGGCTCCAAGCCAGCGACCCTGGAAAATGGCGTCGTCGTCCAGGTGCCGCTCTTCGTCACCATCGGCGACAAGATTCGTGTCAAGACCGATGGCGGAACCTATGTCGAGCGGGTCAACTAGCCCACTCACCTACCCCTGTGCATCTGTGGTCACCATCAACGGAGGAGCGGCATGACGCGCGACAAGGCCGACCAGCCCGACGAGATACAGCCCGAGCAATCCCCGCTCAGCGTCGGGGAGCTACGCCAGCTCATCACGCTGATGAATGGCAGCGACATTGATGAAATTGGCATCGAGGAAGCCGCCAGCGGACTGCGCCTCACGCTGCGCAAGCCTGCGCCGATCTCTATCGGCTCCAGCGCCGAGGAAGACCTCTTCGACGCGCTCGTCGTCGAGGAGATGGATGTCCGCGCCGAGACGAACACCGTCACCGTGCGCGCGCCGCTCGTCGGCGTCTTCCGCGCGGCCATGAAGCCAGGCGCGCGGGGGCTTTGCACGCTGGGCGATGTCATCCGCGAGGGACAGATCATCTGCGCGGTCGAGGCGCTCAACGTCTACAACGAAGTCGAGGCGCCCGCCGCGGGACGCATCAGCGCCATCTTCGTCAGCGATGGACAGCCCGTGGAATATGGACAGCCGCTGATGGAGATCGAACCGCAAAGCTAACGGACAGCGCGCACAGGCGGAGGGGCCAGCGTCCATGCGAATCGTCGCAGTCAGTGAGTTGACGCGCTATCTCAAGGATCTCCTGGCGGAAGATTACTTCCTCCAGGATGTCTGGGTGCAAGGCGAGATCAGCAACTACACCCAGGCCGCGTCAGGACACCGCTACTTCTCGCTGAAGGACAGCAGCGCCTCGCTCCGCTGCGCCCTCTTCAAGAATTACGCCACGGGTCGGCTCCAGAACGGCATGGCGGTCTTCGCGCACGGGCGCATCGGCGTCTGGGAGCAACGCGGCGACCTCCAGTTCTACGTGGACGACGTTCGCGACGCAGGTGTAGGTGAGCTGAGTCTGCGCTTCGAGGCGCTCAAGGCGCGGCTGGAGACGGAAGGCCTCTTCGCGCCTGAACGCAAGCGCCCGCTGCCGCTCAGCCCGCAGGTCATCGGCGTCGTCACCTCGCCGCAGGCCGCCGCGCTACGCGACATCCTGCGAACGCTGCGGCTGCGCTGCCCGCTGGTCGAGGTGATCCTCGCGCCGACACTGGTGCAGGGCGAGGGCGCGGCGGAGCAGATCGCCGCCGCCATCGACGCGCTGAATGCGCAGGGGCGCGCTGAGGTCATCATTGTGGCGCGCGGTGGCGGCTCCATCGAAGAACTGTGGGCCTTCAACGAAGAGGTTGTGGCGCGGGCCATTGCGCGGTCGCGGGTTCCGGTCGTCTCTGGCGTGGGGCACGAGACCGACTTCACCATCGCCGATTTCGTCGCCGATCTGCGTGTCTCCACTCCCACGGCGGCGGCGATGGCCGTCGTCCCCGACGCCGCCGTCTGGCGCAGCGCCCTCCACGACCTGACGGGACGGCTCGGCGTCGCATTGGCGGAAACCGTGAACGCCCAGCGCGCCTCGTTGGAGATGGCCGCACGCCATCTCGACCGCGCCAACCCTGCCCGCCTGATCGCCGATCAGCGCCAGCGTGTGGACGCACTGACGCAGACCTTGACCCTGCGCACCGACCATGCGCTCGCCTTGCGACGCGAGGCCGCGCGGGCCGCTGCGCTGCGGCTACACGCCCTCAGCCCCCTGCTGACCATCGCGCGCGGCTATGCGGTTGTGCGGCGCGAAGACAATGGCGCGCTCGTCTCGCGGGTGGCGCAGGTAGCCCCCGGCGATGGCCTCAGCATCACACTGGCGGATGGCCGCATAGCCGCGACGGCTGGCCCACGCCTGCCCGATTCGTCCGATGCGCGTCCCAGCGACACGCCCGTGAGCGCGCGAGACGGTGAAACCGACGCCGCCCACTCACGCAGACAGGAGAACATCCAGGCATGACATCCGACAACGCCCAGAGCGGCGCCGATCGCAAGCGGCGCGGCCAGCGCGCCGACACGGTGGCCGCGGCGAACGCGGTGGACGTCTCCCAGCCCTTCGAGGCGCTACTGCGCGAACTGGAGACCATCGTGACATCACTGGAAGATGGCCAGCTACCGCTCGAAGACGCCCTGGCCCTCTACGAGCGCGGCATGCGGCTGGCCAAAGCCTGCCAGGATCGCCTCGACTCAGCGGAGTTGCGCGTGCGGCGCCTGCGCATCGTCGCACCACCAAGCGAGAGTGACGATGGTTTTGCGCTCGACGACTTCGAAGGCGAATGAACGCGAATGAACACAAATCTGAATGAACGTGCTGGCGGGCGATTGTCCGCCAGGCGCGCGGCTGAAAACACGCGGGAACTGAGATGAGCGCACAACTGGCGCTGCTAGGCGCCAACCGGCCCCTTTGGGCGGCCGCGACGGGATGGTTTATCGCGCAGCTCATCAAGATGCTGCTTGCGCTCCGCAAAGAGGGCCGACTGAATCTCGGTCATCTCGTCGCGGCGGGCGGCATGCCCAGCTCGCATTCCGCGCTGGTGATGGGCCTCGCGACTGGCGTCGGGCGCGTGGATGGCCTCAACTCCGTGGCCTTCGCTCTCGCCGCTGTCTTCGCGGGCGTCGTCATGTACGATGCCGCAGGCGTGCGCCTGGCCGTCAGTAAACAGGCGCGCATCCTCAATCTGATGCTCGAAGACTTCTTCCACGAACGCGGAATTGGCGAGCAGCGACTCCGCGAATTGATCGGGCATACACCGATCCAGGTCTTCGCTGGCGCCCTCATTGGCATCATTATGGGTCTGCTCATGACGCGATGAAGGCGCCATAACGAGCAACGAAGCTCAACAACTCCGCTTCCCTGTACGATGGTACTACGTTTCCCCCTCAATGTCTTGTGCAATGCCTACGCGGCTGTTAGAGTCGGCCAGAACCCGTGTAGGCGCTGACGCGCGATTCTGAATTGCGCGTCAGCTAGACAAAGAGAGGATGCGATGGGCCTGGATAATGGACGTGGCCGCCCCCACGGCGCGCCTTCGCCTCACTACGGCACAGACCTGCTGGAACGAACCCTGCCACCGCTGCCGCCGCTGGACGACATCGAGCGAGGCTCGCCACGCGCCGACCGCGCCGACCAGGAACTCGCCGAGTTCGTGGAGTTTTTCACCGGCGCCCAGCGCGTCGTAGCGCCCCCACCCGTCCGGCCCAGCGCGCCGCCGCCCGCTTCGGGCCGCCCGCGAGGCCGCGTGCGCCGCGCCACCGAGCGCGTCATCCATGTCGCGGCGATGCGCCCCGTCGTGCAGGTTCCTGGCCCACGCCGCGCTCGCCACGCACTGTCAGATGGGGTCATCGAAGCCGACTATGTCGAGGAGAAGAAACCCCGGCGGCGCGGTCGGCGCGCATTTCGGCTGCCGCCCGTCTGGCTGCTGACCAATCTGGCCATCGTCGCCGCCCTGGTGATCGGCTTCTTCCCGCAGATCATGACGGCGAGCGCCGCCGCTGGCTGCAAGTGGTACCGCGTGCGTCCCGGCGACACCCTGTGGAAGCTGAGCCACCGCTACAACGTCTCGATCTCCCAACTTGCCACCGCGAACCACATCCAGAACGTCAACCTGATCTACGTTGACCAGCAGATGTGCATTCCGATGGTTCCGCTGGCCGCGTCGAACAAGGCCGCTCCCAAACCCGTCTCGCAGGCGCCGACCTACAGCGCGCCCAGCAAAGTGCGCGCGTTCATCAACTTCACGTTGCCCTACGCGCGCCAGGCGAGCCGCCAGACCGGCTGGCCCGTCAGCATGATTCTGGCGCAGTGGGGTCTCGAAACGGGTTGGCGCACCCATACCTTTACTGGCTACAACTGGGGCAACTGCGGCGCGATGCCCAATCAGCCGATGGTCGGCGGCCTCAATGTGCCTGGCTCACCCGCCGCCTTCGCCTTCGCCTACACCCCGTCGCAGGGGGTAGCCGAATACGTCCATGTCGCGCATCTCGGCTACTACACCAGGGTAGCGCCGGCGTGGCGCGCTGGTGGGGCCAATGCCGCCGCGCGGGCGCTGGGACAGTCGCCGTGGGACTGGGGCCACTACACCAACCATAACAGCCCCGGCTCCTCGATCATCAACATGATGCGCGCCTACAACCTCTACTACTACGACACGCATTGACCCGTTGAAGACACACGCAACCAGCGCATGACAACGACGCGCCCATCCACCACAAGCCTAGTGAGCGGTGGATGGGCGCGTCGTTGCGCTGATAGCCAACCCTAGCGCCAGGCTTTGCCGAGATACTCCTGGCCGCCGAGCCACGGACGCAGCGCCGCCGGGACGTGGATGCGCCCGTCGGCCTGCTGGTGGTTCTCCACCAGGGCGATGATCGCCCGCGTCGAGGCCAGCGCGGTGTTGTTGAGCGTGTGGGCATAGCGCACCACGCCATCCTCACCGCGATAGCGGATGTCGGCCCGCCGCGCCTGGTAGTCGTGGAAGTACGAATCCGAATGCGTCTCGCGGTAGCGCCCTTCCGACGGCACCCAGCACTCGATGTCGTAGCCCTTCACCTTGGCGTCGCCCAGGTCCGCCACGCAGAGGTTCAGGACGCGGTACGGCAGCTCCAGCGCCACGACGATCTCCTCGGCGACCTTCAGCAGCTCCTCATGCCAGCGCACCGACTCCTCATGGTCGGCGCGGCAGATGATGTACTGCTCGACCTTGTAGAACTGATGGACACGCATGATGCCCTTGGTATCTTTGCCATAGGTGCCCGCCTCGCGGCGATAGCAGGGCGAGTAGCCCACATATTTGATGGGCAAATCCTGCTCGCGCAGAATCTCGCCGCTGTGCATCCCCGTGATCGAGACTTCCGCCGTGCCGACGAGATACACCTCATCCTCTGGCAGCGCATAGGTCTGCTCGCGCCCGCGCGGGAACTGGCTATTGCCCACGAAGCAGAACTCGCGCGCCAGCGCCGGGACATCCAGCGGCAGGAAGCCCTTGCGCGCGACGTGGTGCAGCGCGAACTGCATCAGCGCCAGCTCCAGAAAGACCACCTCACCCTTGAGGATGTAGCTGCGCGAACCGCCGACCTTCGCGCCGCGCTCCAGATCGAGCATGCCGAGATTCGTTAGCAGCGTCACATGATCCAGCGGCTCGAAATCGAACTGGCGCGGGTCGCCCACCCGCTTGACCTCAACGTTGTCCTCTTCGCTCTCGCCCTCTGGCACGCTGGCGTCGGGGATGTTCGGGGTCAGCAGCAGCAGCTCGCGCAACTGAGCATCCAGATCGCGCTCTCTCGGCTCCAGCCCCTTCAATTCCCCCGCGACGACACGCCCCTGCGCGATGAAACCCTCACGCGCCTCCTTATCGGCGCCCGCGTCACGGATGGACTTCGAGAGGCGATTCTGTTCGCCGCGCAGATCGTCCGCGCGGCGGCGTGTCTCGCGCAGCTCGCTATCGAGTGCCAGCAGCGCATCCACATCAACGGCGGTCTTGCGACGACGCGCCACGTCCTTCACCAGATCCGGATGCTCCCGGATAAACGCGATGTCCAGCATACGACTCCTCCCGGCAGGCAAAGCCAGGCGCGCCCCAAGCGGCGCCCGCGCTTGCCCAAAAAGATACGCCGCCCATCGCAAAGGACGAGCGGCGTATGCCTCGTGGCGCCACCTTTGTTCGCCGGGATGCCAGGCTGATGCTGGCTCCGACCTCATTGTCCCGTTAACGCCGGGGAGACGTTCCGTCTTGGCGTCGCGCGCCAGAGCGCCTGGGCGACGGTTGAGCGGAAGGCTAGCGAGGGGATGCGGGCCAGCGCGCGCCGTGTCACATCATCCCACGGCTTTCTGGGGCTGCGGCTGGCAGGCGTGTCTCGCATGGCGCCTGTTCTCTCTTCCCCACCCACCACGCGAAGCGCACGGTAAGCGAGGCTGGTAATGCGGTAATGGTAGCCACTCTGGAGGGTCGGTGTCAAGGAAACAGGCGGCGGAGACGCTAGCGTGATTGCCCTTCGCCTGCTAGTAGCCGGAAAGGGTGATGGCGCCGCCGCGCGTTTGCCGGGGAATAGCCCCTATGGTATACTTGCGCGGACAATTCGGGGGAGTAGTCCGCCCTGCCCCGAATCTTCGGAGGCGCCAGATTGAACGGCGCAGGCCGCCAGACAAGGCAGACAGATCGCCTGGCGATGTGTGTTGGGCCGCGCCAGCGAGCCGCGAGTGAGCAAGGGACATACATGGGCAAGTACAAGCTGTGGCTTCACCACCAGGACATCGGCCGCCGCCTGCGTGACCAGATCAATACGCTGGACCAGGAGCGGGGCCGCGTGCAGAAGATGGCGCCAAGTCAGCCCGCGCCACTGCCAGAGACGACCAACCCGATCATCACCGCTTTGCTTTCGTACACTGAGGCTGGCCACAAGCTCGGCACGATTGACGTCATCAAGGCGGCCATGCCAAAACTGGACGGCGGCCCGGACCAAATTCGGCCCGCGACTAGCCCGGCGACATCCTTCAGCGGCGCCAGCGCCTCTTCGGCCCCTGCCGCTGACCAGGCCGTCGTTGCGAGTTTGCTGGCGCGGGCGGAACAGATGCCTAGCGACCCCCTGGAGCAGATGCAGCAGTTGTCTCGCTCACAGGAGGCTAAGTTCGCCGACACTGGGGTGTCCGCCGCTGGCGCTTCATCCCAGGGATCCTCTGCGGACTCCGTTCAGAGTTGGTGGCAGAACCGCCAGCGCGACGAGCAGGATTAACCTGACCGATGCTTCGAGATGGCGGCCTTGCGGTCACCTGTGACCGCGCGCTACGCGCCGCACATCTCGCCAATGTACTCCGTCTGTCGCAGGCAGCGAGAAGGGTGCAGGACTGATGGCTTCCGATTCCACAGCCGTAACGAAACTCTACGAGCAGATTCCGCTCGAGGCCATGCAGCGTGTCAACGACAGCTACATGTCCTGGTATGTCACGCGCGTCACGCAGTCGCTCGATGAGACGATGGCGGGCTTGCGCGCCGAGTTGAGCGACAATGACGCGAAAGAAGCGTCGTATCGCCCATCCCCCGCTGAGGTGACCGCCATCGAGCGCTTGCAGCGCAGCGGCGTCACTGGCGTTGATCTGCTCGACCGCATGGTGGAGCAGGGCGAGGACTGGCTCACACTGACGATGCGCCGCCTCGATCACTTCGAGCGCACTGGCCTCGCCCCGAAGGACTATTCTACCTGGTGCGAGCACGCCCTCAGCGGCGCCTACGACTGGATCGACCACGAGCGCCTCGGCTCTGGCAGCGCTCCGGCTGGCGCTCCGCGCGCGGCGGCTGCCCCACAGGGAGGCAATGTGCCCGACTGGCTGAGCAACCGCAATGGCGGCGCCCAGCGCCCGGACGAAGGCCCAACCGCGCCGGTGCAAAGCGTCAATCCGCGCTGGAACGACACTAACTACTACGGTGGCAATGGCCAGCCCCCCGCGCAGCAGGGCCAGCAGGGCCAGCAGAGCGCCGAGCAGGACGACGGCAAGGGCGGACGCAACATCTTCCGCATCTTCTCGAACTAACCCGCGAGGCCACAGATCCCCTCATAACATAGCAAGACGCGCTGTGCGGCTCCAGCAGCCGCACAGCGCGTCTTGCTATGTCGTTGCTATCTCCCGCCAACCAAGCGGGTCGGATGGTGGCTCAAGCCGCGCCTGGAGGGCGTTCCGCCGCCAAGCCCGCCGACGGCGGACTAGAACCCCGACGGGGCGCGAGATTCACACCGAACGACCACATTCCCCCGCGAAACACGGCTCGCCGCGACCCAGCCCACGCATGCGAGTTTCGCGGCCCGCAGGGCTGACGCGCGCTCTACGCGCGGAGCGGCAGCGCCCGAAGGGCCACCCAGGCGCGACTTCAGTCGCCAGCTTGCTCAGCCAATCGTGAAAGCGATGTCGCGCGCGGTCGCGACGACGCCGTTGATACGCATCGTCACCAGCATGTCGTAGCTGCCGGAGTTGAGGGTATGACCCTCTGTATAGGACGAGCCAACGCTGGTAGAGAGATTGTAGATAAGGGTGCGGACGATTGCGCCTTTCTGCCGGACAACGACCGTCACAGGCCCCGCCGCGCTGGTACTGGCCATGCAGAGATTCACGTAGACTGGCGAGCCTCCAGTGATATGGGTTGTGTTTGAGCTACTCGCGCAGGATCCGTCCGCGAATGGGGAGAGAGTGATCGCGCGAAATGCGCTCGCTGCCTCGCGGTTCAGCGCGACCTGCGGATTCTGCGTAGCGGTCGCCGTGGGCCGCGCGATGGTTGGCGTGCTGGTAGGCGCCGGGCGCGTCGCGGTGGCATGCGGCGTTGGGCGAGGCGTCGCGACAGGCGCGGGCCGCGCGAGCAGCTTCATCCCCCCTACGCCAAGCGCCACGATGAGCAGGACTGCCGCGATGGCCGCGCCAACAAGCTGCGTGGACGGCCCATTACCACCATGACGAGAGCGACTACGCCCCAGTGACTGGTGATCCATATACTCACGTAGCGACTTAACATTCACTGGCTTTGATGTTGTCGCGGGTCGCCTCATGCTGGCGGCGGCGCGCTGTTCCGCCTCAGTAATTGGTCTGCTCGATACGCCAGGGCGCGACTGTTCAAG
Source organism: uncultured Chloroflexia bacterium (assembly GCA_963840335.1). Taxonomy (GTDB): domain Bacteria; phylum Chloroflexota; class Ktedonobacteria; order Ktedonobacterales; family JADMIN01; genus JAKAIY01. Next base: position 56,367 of record CAWIYP010000033.1, on the reverse strand, counting down.
GGAGCTACTATTCGACCCGCGATACATTGGCGTCGCGCCCAGCGCCCCGCTCATCGGGGAGCGGTACTGCTCATCGAGCGGGTGACTCAGCGGCCCACGATAGTCAGCCGCGCCGCCAAGCGGCTGACTGCCCCCGGTACGCGCGCCTAGCGGGCCGCTCGTCGTAGAGCCTCGATACGGAGGCGTGGCAAGCGGGCCGCTATTTGCCCCGCGCGCGCCTAGCGGGCCGCTATTTGCCCCGCGTGCGCCTAGCGGGCCGCTCGTCGTGGATCCGCGCAGGGGCGCGCTGTTGGGCGCAGGCTGCCCGACCGCAGGGATGGGTGTCGTCGCATAAGGATTTGCGCGGCGGGTGGCGCGTCCATCTGGACGTTGCGTCACTCGCTGCTGCTGCGCCGCTCGCTCATCCACTTCCATCTGCGACTCGAAGGCGTCTACCGCATCGCGCTCCTCTGACGTCATCGAGGCGCTCAGTAGCCCAGAGCCGCCCTGAGCATGCGGCAGGCGCAGAGAAGGGCGCGGCCCACGCGGACCGAACTCTGGACGCGAGGTTGGCACGCGGCTGGTATCCATGGTGAACGGAGCAGAGCCGCCAGTATCCAGCGCCGCCGCGCCCATGCCGTTCATCCCCGGCGTCACCGCTGTAGGCGCGGGCGTAAAGGGCGGTGGCATCCGCTGCGTCACAGGTTCATCAGACGGCTGCGTCGGAAAGCTCAGATCCGCGGTCGAGAGTCGTCGAGTCACCGTGGGAGGCTGCCACGGCGCGGGCGTTGGCTGAATCAGTCCATCCGCGAATGGCTGCAGCGCCTCCGCGAGCAGCTCCGCTGTCCCGTAGCGCTCCTGCGGGGTCTTGCCCAGGCAGATGCGCAGAACCGTCCACAGCTCGCGGGGCGCCTCGGAGTTGTAGCTGCGGATGTACGTCGGCTGCGCGTGTACCTGCTGATAGAGCACGGAGACAGGCGCCGTGCCGATGAACGGCGGACGCCCCGCCAGCATCTCATAGAGCGTACAGCCCAGCGAATAGATATCCGAGCGCTGATCGACTTCATGCCCCTGCGCCTGCTCTGGCGACATGTATTCTGGCGTGCCGACCGTCGAGCCAGTCTTCGTCAGCCCGCGCATATTCAGAATCTTGGCCGTGCCAAAATCCGAGAGCAGAATCATCCCTGGGCGCTCATTGTCCAGCAGCATGTTGGATGGCTTGACATCACGATGGATGATGCCCTGCTGGTGCGCATGGTGCAGCGCATGCGCGATCTGGATCGCGTACTGGCAGGCTTCCTGGGTCGTGAGCCGCTGCGAGGCGATGCGCTTGCGGAGGGTTCCACCTTCGAGCAGGCGCAGCACCAGATAGACAAAGTCATCCGTCTCGCCGGAACCGTAGACCGGGACGATGTTGGGGTGGTTGAGCGAGCGAATCGCCTCGGCCTCACGGCTGAATCGTCGCATGAAGCTGAGACGGTCATCAGACTCGATGGGCAGCACCTTGAAGGCGACCATGCGGTTCTGTTCTTCGTCATATGCGCGGAAGACTCTGGCGGCGCCACCGCGCCCCAGTTCCTCGATAACCTTATACTGACCAACCTGGAGGCCAATCAGGTCATTCCACTGCATATGCCTTCAACCCCGCTCCATCCTGTGCGTCGCCACGGTGAGCAAATCCTCCCACCTGCGCAAGCGTTCACGCGCATTGTAGCGTACGACCTGCCCAACCGCTAGCCAAATGGGCCGTGTGGGCCGGGTGGTGTGGCCTACCCACTCGACGGGTAGCCAGCGATTGCCGATACTGGCTATAGTTTGTATAGTAACAGAGGCCAGGCGACGGAGAGCGGCGCGCCCGGCCAAATCTCACGTACCGTTCGAGGAGATAGCGCATGCGAGTTGGTCTGCAAGTTCCGAACTTCACGTACCCTGGCGGCTCCGCTCATCTAGGCGATCAGTTTGGCGCCATCGCGCAACAGGCTGAGCGCTCTGGATTCTATAGCCTCTGGGTTATGGATCATTTCTTCCAGATCGCGATGGCGGGGCCGCCAGAGAATGAGATGCTCGAAGGCTGGTCGGCGCTTGCCTTCGCCGCTGGCCGCACGAACCACATCCGCCTGGGCACGCTCGTCACTGGTGTGACGTATCGGCATCCCGGTCTGCTCGTGAAGACCGCGACAACCCTCGATGCGCTCTCGCATGGGCGCGCGTACTTTGGCGTTGGCGCGGCCTGGAACGAAGAGGAGCATCGCGGCCTGGGCGTGCCGTTCCCGCCGCTCGCGGAACGCTTCGAGCGCCTGGAGGAAACGCTCCAGATTGCGCATCAGATGTGGGAGGGCAATTCCTCGCCGTATCAGGGCAAGCACTATCAGCTCGATCGCCCGCTGAACTCGCCCAACTCTGTGCAGCGGCCACACCCACCGATCATGATTGGCGGCGGCGGTGAGCAGAAGACGCTGCGGCTGGTCGCGCAGTACGGTGACGCCTGCAACCTCTTCGCGCGGCTGGGTGATGATGTCCTGAGCCACAAACTAGATGTCCTGCGCGAGCACTGCGCGACAGTCGGTCGCCCCTACGCCGAGATCGAGAAGACGACGCTCTCCGGCCTGAATGTTACCCGCGATGGCCGCGACGGCTCGATCACACCCGCGCAGGCAGTCGAGCAGTTCGCGCGGTTAGCGGAGATGGGCATAGATCACGCCATCTTCAATACCCCGCGTGTCCACGAGCCAGAGTTCTTCGATCTCATGGGGGCCGAAGTGATCCCCACTGTCGAGAAACTGCCCGTCGCTGGTCGCTAGTTCCTGGATGCGCGAGCGGGCTGCGTCACGGCGCTCGCTCGCGCTGAACACACGCACACTCATCGGAAAGGGTATCCGCCGCTCATGTCACTCGATTCCAGTGTTCGCGAGTTTCTGAACGAGAAACGTTTCGCGGTGCTTGCGACCATCAACGATGATGGCGCTCCACAGCTTACCGTCATGTGGTATATGCTGCGCGATGACACCATCGTCATGAATACCACCTGGACGCGCGTAAAAGGCAAGAACCTCCAGCGTGATCCACGCATTTCGATCTGCGTGGAGGATGGCTATCGCTTCGTGACGATCTCCGGCGCCGCCACCTTCGACGACGACCAGACCATCGCCCAGCGAGACATCCGCGACCTAGCGATGCGCTACCACGGCCCAGAAGATGGCGCGCAAATGGCGGAGCAGTTCCGCCAGCAACACCGTGTTTCCATCTTCCTGCCCATCGCACAGACCATCGCACGCGGGTTCGCATGAACAAGATCGTCGCACTCGCGGGGGGTGTCGGCGGCGCGAAGATGACGCACGGCCTCGCGCTGGCCCTCGCCCCCCACACCATCACTGCCATCGTCAACACTGGCGATGACTTCGAGCACTACGGCCTGCGCGTCTGCCCTGACCTCGACACCGTGCTCTACACACTCGCGGGGCTGGCCAACGAGACGACTGGCTGGGGCGTCACGGGCGACACCAGCGCTACGCTCGACATGTTGCGCCGCTTTGGTGAGGAGACGTGGTTCCACCTGGGCGACCGCGACCTGGCCACCAACCTGCTCCGCACCGCACGGCTGCGCGCGGGTGACTCGCTCACCGCCGTCACCGCGTCGCTCGCGCGGGCGCTCGGCGTCGCGTCACGCCTCCTGCCGATGTCCGATACGCCTGTCTCCACCATCATCCAGACACCCGACGGTGAACTGGCGTTTCAGGACTACTTCGTGCGTCGCCGCCATCAAGATGTCGTCAGCGGTGTACGCTTCGCGGGAATCGCGGAGGCGCGGCCAACACCTGAGGGGCTGGCGGCGCTCGCGGAGGCCGAGGCGATCATCATCTGCCCGTCGAACCCACTCCTGAGCATCGAGCCAATACTCAGCCTGCCAGGGATGCGTGCGGCAGTGGAATCAGTGGCGGCGCCCGTGGTAGCTGTCAGCCCCATCATCGGCGGGCAGGCGCTCAAAGGCCCCGCTGACCGCATCCTGGAGGCGCAGGGCTACGAGGTGTCGCCTGTCGGCGTCGCCCGCTGGTATCAGCAACGGCATGGCGCGCTCCTCGCTGGTCTCGCCCTCGACCAGGCAGATGCCGCACTCGCGCCAGCGGTGGCTGCCCTGGGTGTACGTCCACTCGTCACGCAGACTGTCATGCGCGACCACGCCGACCGCGAGCGGCTAGCGCGAGAGGTGCTTGCCTTCGCCGCCACCCTCGCCGACGCGCGGTAGGAAGGAGTCAGCATGCGGAGTGGCGCGCTCACTTCCAACCTCGTCGCGGTCATCCCGCTGAAGCGGCTGGACCGCGCGAAATCGCGTCTGACTGGCGTCCTTACGCCTAGCGAGCGAATCGCCCTCACACTCAGTCTCGCCGAACGGACGCTCAGCGCCCTGCGGAACTCAGGCGCCGTCGCGCAGGTCGCCGTGGTCAGCCCGGATCCCGCCGCGCTGACCTGGGCCGAGGCGCGCGGGGCCATCGCGCTGCCACAGCCGGGCGTCGGGCTGAACGCTGGGCTGACACTGGCGCGCGACTGGGCCGTCGGACGTGGCGCCGACGGGCTGCTGATCGCGCTGGGCGACCTGCCACTGCTCACCGCCGAGGAGACGCGCCGCTTCGTCGCCATGATCCGGCTCTATGAACGTGTGATCGCGCTCGCGCCCGACCGCTCCCGTGACGGCACGAATCTGCTGGTGGCGCGCCCAGCGGCCCTGGCCCTGCCCGCCTATGGTCGGGGCAGCTTCGCGCGCCACCAGCGGCTAGCGCAGCGCCGTGGCATTCCGACGGTAGAATTCAGCGCGCCGGGGTCAGCATTCGATGTGGACACGCCCGCCGACCTGGCCGAGCTTATCGCGCGGGGCATCTGGTCGCCCACCCACGGCGCCAGCTCAACGCAGCAAGGGGAAAGACTGTGACAGCAGCCGATGACGCCAGCGCCACCATGCCAGGCAGCATCCAGATCATCCCGCTACGCGGCGCGCCCGAAGCGCATCCTGGCGATGACATCGCCGCCATGACGCTCGCGGCGGCCCTCGCCAGTGGCGTGCGGCTGGAGGCGGACGACATCCTTGTGGTCACACAAAAGGTCATCTCCAAGGCCGAGGGTATGCTCGTTGACCTCGGCTCCGTCACCCCCTCTGACATCGCCCTGCGCTATGGCCAGCAGTGGGGCCGCGACCCGCGCCAGATCGAGGTCGTCCTCCGCGAGAGTGCGCGTATCGTGCGGATGGATCGCGGGCTGATTATTGCGCAGACACGCCACGGCTTCGTCTGCGCAAACGCGGGCGTGGACGCCTCCAATGTCCCCGGCGAGGAGGTCGTCTGTCTGCTCCCGCGCGACCCTGACGCCTCGGCGGCGCGGCTTCGCGCCGAGTTGCGGCGGCGCACTGGCCAGGAAATTGCCGTCATCATCAGCGACTCATTTGGGCGGCCCTGGCGCCAGGGCATCGTCAATGTCGCGCTGGGAGTCGCGGGCATCGCGCCGCTGGCGGACTATCGCGGCCAGCCAGACGACTTCGGGCGTGTGATGAGCGCGAGCGTCATCGCGGTGGCCGACGAAATCGCCAGCGCGGCTGAACTGGCCACTGGCAAGATTGCGCGCACTCCCTTCGTCATCGTGCGCGGCTATCCCTATGAGCGTGCGGAAGGCTCCGGCGCGCTCATCCTTATGGATTCCGCCAGCGACCTCTTCCGTTAAGCCACACCCCACACAGCGCCCCGCCAGACCTCACCAAGCCGCGCCAAAACATAAAGCGGGAGCGACTCCCTCAGTGAGGAAATCGCTCCCGCCGTGGAGAGGAGAGCGCTGGTGGGGTGTGGCGCCACCCAGCCGCTCTCGCCTCCGAAGATGTGTCCTCGGGTGAGGACTAGTGCTTGGCGATGTAGATCTGCTGCCACGTATCAAGCGGCGTCAGACCACCAGCGGCCACGTTGAAGTTCACCACCCAGGGGCGGATCTCCCACCACGTCGTCGCCTGATCGGTCGGCAGCCAGCCAACCTTCGTGACCAGAATCTGCTCGGCCTGCTGGTACTGCGTCAGGCGCCCGGCCAGGTCCTTGTTCGAGTCAGCGGTCTTCATCAGTTGGTCGGCGGTTGCGTCGCAAGCGCTGCCACTGTTGTAGGCGCTGTCGCAAGCCAGGTTGGTCGTCAGCCAGTCCTGCGGATCAGGATAGTCCTCGATCCAGGCAATCGCCCAGAACTGAACGGTCTTGGCGTTCAGGTTCGTGAGCAGCGTGCCGAAGTCGATCGAGGTGATGTTGATCTTCCACTTCGGGAAGGCCGTGGCCCACATCTGCTGGGCCGCCGCCGCCTCGTTGGCGCCATCAACACTGCCCGACGGGATCGTCAGCGTGACAGCCGGGCACTTGCTGAAGTCAGAGGCCGTGCCGCACTTCGTGTCAGAGGCATAGGCCGTCGCCAACTGGTTGGCCATCTGGGTGTTGCCCGTCAGGCTCTGGGTGCCATCTGGCCCCTTGAGGTCAGGATTGTACCCAGGCATACCGGACGGAACGATATGGTTCGTCGCCGCAACCGCGCCGTGGAGCACGGTGTCAGCAAGCGCCTGCTTGTTCAGCGCGATGGCGAAGGCCTGGCGCATACGCACGTCGTTGAACGGCGCAATCTTCCAGTTCATCGCATAGTAGTCGATCTGCTGCACGCCAATCTGGTGGAAGCCGGCATGCGTCTTGGCCGCGGCCAACTGAGCCGTGGGGGCGCCGCCGATGTCGTCTTTGCCCGCCAGGTAGCTGTTGTATGCGGTCGTCGTGTCCTTGTAGAAGGTGATGTCGACCTCACGCAGCTTCGGCTTCGTGCCCCAGAAGGCATCGTTGCGCTGCAGCACGAGGCTACCCGCATGATCCCACTTGGTGACCTTGAACAGGTTGCCGCCGAAACCACTGCCGTCCGCCAGGTGCTGTGTCCAGGTGGTCGGGTACTGGCTGATCAACTGCTGCGGCACCGCGTACGTAATCGGATAGGTGAACGCCTCGAGGAAGTACGTGGCGGGCTGCTCCAGCGTCAGGACGAGCGTCTGCGCGTCTGGCGCCGAGATCGAGTCGCCAATGAGGGTCTGGATGGCGCCGCTGATCTTGCCATTGGTGCAGGTCTCAGCGGTGTTGAACTTGAAGGCATCCTTCAGGACGTACATGTAGTACGCCGCGGGGGACGCCGTGCAGGGGTTCTCAGCGCGGTTGATGGAGTAGGCGAAGGTATCCGCCGTAATCGGCGTGCCGTCGCTCCACTTCAGGCCAGAGCGCACCTTGAAGGTGTAGGTCAGGCCATCGGAGCTCACCGTCGGCATGCCCTGCGCTGCCCATGGCTCGACCGCCAGCTTCGGGTCGAGAACCAACAGGCCTGGATACACAACGTTGATGACTTCTGCCGAGTAGAGGTCGGTGTTGACCGCCGGATCAAGCGTCTTGATATCCGAGATGCCACCGATCTGGTCATGGAAAATTTGCTGACTATCTGGCGCTGCGTTGCCAGTAGTAGTCGTGCCGCCTATTTGGCAGCCAGCGAGTAGCATTGCGAGGCTACCCGTCAGCGCCAGTAGCGCGGCAAATGAAGATTTGCGTGCGCCCAGTCGCATGCTCAATGAACCTCCTGATAGCGCTTGACGCGATCGTGCGCCAAGCAGCGACACCCGAGGAATGGTAGAGATCAGCGCGCCCATTGGGCGCATGATCAGTCCCGTATGGCAATGATGAACAAATCGGACGTCCTACAGCCACACCCGCGACGGACAGCCGACCTGCGCGTGTTCACCCTCGCCGACACATCCGACGTAGCTCCCTATACAAGGCAACTACGCCCTTGCTACACACCCCATGCTCGCGCCAGGACGATACGTCTCGCGACGCACGGCCAAACACCATCCCCATCTACTTTCGCCACGCTTTGTGGGAGAGCAGGGGGTTACGCAGGGGAAGTAACCTACAATAGACTACGCATCGTTTGTGAGAAATATCACAAGGCGATGGCAAAAAGCAGGAGACAGACTCATATTTGGAACCTGTGGCGATCCCGGCCACAGAATTGCCTCCTATCTTGTATACGAGATCGTGCGGACATCTCTCACACAGGTTTTGCGCGCGGTAGTGACTGCGCGACGTTAAACCACTCACCAGCGCTTGACGCCGCCCCTGATCAGCGGCCACGATAGGCATGCGCGCGACATGCGGGTGTGGCGGGCGCAAGAGAACGAGGTCAAGCTGCGCATGTCGGATCAACATCCACCACATCGAGGCGATGCGCCCGATAGCCCCTGGCGCACGCTCGCGGCGCACGAGACCTATCGCAACCACTGGATGACTGTCACCGAGTATCAGGTCATTCGCCCAGATGGAACGCCTGGCATCTACGGCGTGGTGGACCCTGGCGACAATGCCACCATCGTCGCGGTCGACGAGGAGGAACAGGTCTGGGTCGTCGAGGATTTCCTCTATCCGATACAGGCGCGCGGCTGGTTCCTGCCCACCGGCGCTGTCGATCATGGCGAGGAGCCACTGCCAGCGGCGCAACGTGAGCTAGCGGAGGAGACAGGACTACGCGCCACATGGTGGGAGCCACTGGGCGCCTTCTATCTCGCGCCAGGAATTGTCTCGCAGCGTAGCTACCTCTACCTCGCGCGCGGCCTGACCCTGGGCGAGCCACAGCGTGAAGGCTCCGAGGCGCGGATGACCACCCGACGGATGCCCCTGCGCGACGCCTATGACGCCAGCCTGCGTGGTGAAACCCCATCTGGCGCGACCGCGCTCGGCCTCTGGCTCGCCTGGACTCGCCTGCGCGGCGGCGCTGAGTAACCCACCATTGGCCGTCAGGCCCGGTCAATCCGCAGGTGCGAATAGCTCCCCGGCCAGCCGCGCAAGCTCGCCAAGGTCATGTAGGGCCGCGTCTGGCGCGCAGGCGCGCAGGTCTGCCAGCGAATAGGCTGGCCCGGTCGCCACCCCGACGCTCCGCAGGCCATGCGCGGCGCCGCAACTGATGTCCGCTGGCGTATCGCCGACCACCCAGGTCTCGCTGGCGGACGCGCGCAGGCCTAGCAGATGGCGCGCCCGCCCCAGCGCTAGTGGCGGCAGAGTCGCGCGATCCTCTCCCTGGTCGCCGAAGCCGCCGATCCACGGCGCCACCGACCAGGTCGCATCCGCCAGCGGAGCAGCCTGGGTAAAGCGGCTCGCCAGCCCGGCGGCGGAGAGCTTGCGCCAGGCGATGCGCTCGATGTTGCCTGTCACCAGGCCAAGGGTCGCGCCGCGCTCACCCAGCCAATCAAGCGCCGCTAGCGCATGTGGCGTGTGATACCTGCTGAGGTCGGCGGGAGCGAGCCGCTCGTAGGCGTCCGCCGCTGCCGCGCAGAAGGCTCCCATGCCAGCGTCAATTTCCACATCGGCGAGGCCGACCGCGTGTAGCTCGCGCCGTGCGATGGCGCGGTCGGTCATGCCCGCCGTCGGCCCAAAGTCCAGAGGAGCCAGCGCGACGCCAAACACCACCTGCGCGGCGTCGCAGAGCGCCTGCCGATGAACCGGAGGCGTCCCACGCATCAGCGTGCCATCGATATCAAAGAGTACCAGCGCCATGCGCCCTCCCGTACATCAGACGCAGCTTCAGTGCGCCGCCACAGGCGTTGGCGTAGAGCCGTCGGCGTCTTCTTCAGGCTTGCTGCGCCCCTGCCACTTCAGCGGCCAACCCGGCAACAGCGCGCCCAGCGCCACGGCCAGCAACGCGAAGTAGAACGTCAGTTGGTAGGCTTTCTCAAACCCCTGCACACTCTCGCTGCACGCCTGGTCAATCAGCGCCTGTGTCGGGATACCCGAAGGTGGGCCGCCTGCCGTCGGCCCCGTCCCGCCCGTCGGGACGCCGGGAATCGTCGGCAGCTTCACGCCGCAGAGGCCTTCTGTGGCAAACTGCTTGGCGATTGGATTATTCGTTGAGATACCCGAAGTATCCTGGAAACTCGACTCCAGCGCTGAGACCGAGGACGAGAGTGTGCTCACCAGCACCGTCGCCAGGACGGCGATCCCAATGGATTGTACAATCTGCCGCGTCGCATTCGAAAGCGACGATGCGCGGGCGACCTCGCGCTGGGGCACACGCGAGAGCGCGGTCACCAAGGTCAACTGCACTGTCAGGCCTAGCGCCACCCCGCGTATCGCCAGCAGCACGAGCAGCCAGTTGATCGAAGTCGTCGCGTCAATCTGCGCGAGTTGCCAGGTGTTAAGCGCCAGCAGGCCGAAGCCGACCACCGCGATCACGCGCGGGCCAATCCAGTCATACAGCTTGCCAGAGAACGGCGCCACGACACCCGATGCCAGCGCCAATGGCAGCAGGATCAGGCCCGTCTCGAACGCCGTCTTGCCGCGCAAGGTCTGGAGGTAGAGCGGCAACAGGAACTCCGCGCCGAAGAGCGCCAGCACGCTCACCCAGCCCACGACCGTCGCCAGCGTAAAGACTGGTAGCCCAAAGAGGCGCAGGTTCAACAGTGGCTCTTTGGCCACGAACAGCTCGATGATAGCAAAGAGCAGCAGACTGACGCCGCCAACCGCGAAACCAATCAGCACATTCGCTGACGTCCAGCCATCATTCGCGGCGACCGAGGCGGCATACAGCGCCGCGCCAAAGCCCACCGTCGAGGTGATGAAGCCGAGGATATCGAAGCGCGGCGCCTGCTCGGCCCGGCGTTCACGTAGCCAGAGGGACGAGAGGATGAACCCGAGAATGCCGATCGGCACATTGATGAAGAAGATCCAGCGCCAGTCGCCATGATCTACCAACAAGCCGCCCAGGATGGGGCCGAGCGCGGGCGCCACCACCAGCGCAATGCCAAAGACGCCGAACGCCAGCCCCTGCTCTGCCACCGTGAAGGCGCCGAAGAGCAGCGTCGTGCCGAGCGGCAGCGCCAGGCCGCCGCCCAGCCCCTGGAGCGCGCGCGCCGCCACCAGCACCGGCAGCGACGGCGCCACGCCGCAGATCGCCGAGCCAACCACGAACGCCGCCAGCCCCAGAATATATGTCCGCTTGATACCGAAGCGCTCAGCCAGGAAGGCGGAGATCGGCGTGCTGATGCCCAGCGCCATCACATAAATACTGATGATCCACTGCGAATCAGAAAGGCCCGAATTGAACTCCGCTCGCAACGTCGGAAACGCGACGTTGACGACTGTCGTATCGAGGATGACCATGAACAGGCCAAAGATGACCGAGATCAAGACTCGCCATTTATAGTCTAGCCCACGCATGCGCTATGCTCTCCCCCCACGCCGTGATCGGCTCGCGGAATCCAACCGCAGGACTTCCCCAGTGAGTGCGAATTATGCCGTCAGAGAACAGTATAACGATTGATATACTACCTCTGACAAGGGCGCCGCAAATCCAAAGGAGCGAGAGAACAGCACGGGAGTGGCGCTACAGGCTGGGCAGGCGCGCGTGCCAGTCCGTGACGCGCTGATAGGCATGCCCCAGCCGTAGCAGCGCAGGCTCATTGAAGTGGCCCGCGACGAGTTGCAGGCTGGCAGGCAGTCCCGCCGCAGTGAAGCCGCAGGGCAGCGCGAGCGCGGGCTGGCCGGTGAGATTGAAGGGAAAGGTATTGCGCAGGGTCATGTAGCTCACCGTAAACTCCATCTCACCCACACGCAGTGGCTCATTCAGCGCGTCAATGCGCGGCGCGACGATGGGCAGCGTGGGCATGGCCAGCGCGTCGAGGTTCGCCAGCAGCGCCCGCAGCTCGCTGGTGAGCGCGCGGCGGATGCGCTGCCCCTGGATATAGTCGGTGGCGAGCATCTGCGCGCCTAGCTCCAGATACGCGAGTGTCGTGGGAGTGTAGCGGTCAGCGCGCTCGCCCAGCCAGCCCCTCTGCGCATGGTAGAGCGACGCCTCTGGGCGCTGCACGGTGCGATAGGCCTTGTCGAAGAGGTCATCGCTCAGCGTGGCGGGCATATCCACCTCGACGATCTGCGCGCCCAGCGACTCGTAGACGCCGAGCGCCGCCCGCACGAGCGCCGCGACCTCCGGCTCCGCGCCATCGAAGAAGAACTGGCGGGGCACACCGATACGCGCGCCACGCACGGCCTCCCCTGGCTCGCGGCGATCCATCAGCGCAGCGGCGAAGTCCATCGTCGGCGCCTCGACGCTATCGGGGTCGCTGGGATCGTAGCCCGCCATCTCATCCAGCAGCAACGCGCAATCTTCCACCGTGCGCGCCAGCGGCCCCGCGTGGTCATACGACCAGCTCAGCGCGATGATCCCCGTGCGACTGACCAGCCCATAGGTCGGTTTCAGCCCCGTCACGCCACAGCACGCCGCCGGAATCCGAATCGAGCCGCCTGTGTCGCTGCCGAGCGCCGCCGGAAACATCCCCGCCGCGATGCCCGCCGCTGAGCCGCCGCTGCTGCCCCCGGAATCCGCTCCAGATCCCACGGATTGCGTGTCGGCGGCGTAAATGTGCCATAGGCGAACTCGTGCGTATTGGTCTTGGCGACCAGCGCAGCGCCCGCCGTCCGCAGCCGCGTTACCGCCGCCGCATCCTCATCGGGGATGTAGTCCTCCAGCACACGCGAGCCCGCCGTGGTGCGGACACCGCGCGTCTGATAGAGGTCCTTCACGCCGATTGGGACGCCGCAGAGCGGGCTGGCCCCTCGCGCACGCGCCGGGTCACGCAGCCGCTCATCCGCCGCCCGCGCCGCCGCCCGCGCCTCCTCCGCCATCACGGTGACGCACGCCTTCAGCGCGCCATCGCGCGCGTGGATGCGCTCCAGACTGCGCTCGACCAGCGCCGCCGCCGTCAGCGTCCCATCGCGTAGCCGCCGCGCGGCCTCGGCCACCGTCAACGTCTCGTCCGCCGCGCCCATCTTTGTATCCACGCTCGCTCGCCTCCTTTGTCACGCCATGTCCGTTCCAGCTTCCCCCTCAGCTCAAATCGCCGACTTTCCCCTCGCCTTGTGGGAGGGGGACCCCGCGAGCTAGCGGGGCGGGGGCCAGGGGGTGAGGTCGCCACGCGCCCGCAGCGTCGCCTCTGCGCGCAGCAGATCATCTCGCGTCGTCACCTTGATATTCGCCTCATTGCCCCAGACGATGGCCACAGGCGCGCCCGCCGCCTCGATCACGGAGGCGGTATCGGTTCCCTCAAAGCCCACCGCCCGCGCGCGATCATACGCCGCCAGCAGTGTGCGCGCGTCGCCGCCCTGCGGTGTCTGCGCGCGGGCCAGCTCCGTGGCGACATACAGACGCTCTATCGCGCCATCGTCTCCCACCTGCGCGATATGCTCGTCAGGCGCAAGCGGCGTCGCCAGCAGCGCGCCCCCCGGGGCCGGCAGCGCATGGATAGCGTCCACCAGCCGCGCGATGTCCTCCTCGCTCACCAGCGGACGCGCGCCGTCATGGATCATCACCAGGCCAATCTCACCTGCCAAGATGCGCGGGCGCAGAGCTTCGAGGGCGCGCTCCTCCGACTGGTGGCGCGAGCTACCACCCTCCACCACGCCGCTGACTTTGGCGAACCCGTGGCGCGCGATGACCGTCTCGCGGAGCCGCGCCAGTTCATCGGCGCGGCCCATCACCAGAATCTCATCCACCAGCGGTGAGCGCTCAAAGGCGCTGATGGCGTGGGCGGCGACAGAGGCGCCCGCGAGCGACAGAAAGATTTTGTTCCGCGACGCGCCCATCCGCGTCCCCTGACCCGCGCAGAGCACGACCGCCACGACGCGCCCCGCGCCTGGCGTCTCAACGCTCTCCCGCACGCGCGCTCCTCCCCTCAAACGGTCTCGCCCTGCAAACTGACCCCTCTCTCACGCTGGAGGGAGGGGTCGCTCGCTCTATCCATGTTGCCGTGTCGACTGCGGGCTAATTGTGCGCTGGCTGGGCGCTCACGGCGCGCCCGATGGCCGCCTCCACGCGGTCAGCAAGCGCATGATCGCCACGCAGTTCACTCGCCAGCCGCACACCAGCGGTCAGCAGGGCGTTCAGGCCATCAATCGCCAGCTTGTGGTGCAGCGCCAGATACTCCTCGGCAGCAGCAGCGACGAGTTGCGCGACACTGGCTGTCTCACCCGCGCCAGCGGCGTCAGCGCGCGCGGCGACAAGTCCCACCACGCCAGCGAACGCGCGCGGCGTATTCTCCAACTGCATGTAGCGTCGGACCGCCGCGATGGCCCCAGGGACATCGCCCGCCATCGCGCTCTGCTCCGCCGTGCGAATCAGCGTGCTGCCGATCAGCCCGCCAGAGACAGGCATCGAAGGAGCCGCTGGCAGCGCCGTCCCGGCCGCCGGAATGATCGCATTCAGCGCGTTCACCGCAAATGCGGCGGTGTAGAGCATCGGCCAGACATCGTGATGCTGCGTCTGGCGCATCACCGTGGCCACCGCATGCACGTAGAGCAGCGCCTGCCCAGCCGTGGTCAGCGCGGCGGTATCGCCTAGCGGTATCGCGTTGATGCGCTCGGCCACCGCCAGCGCCATGCCGCTGACCACCCCGCGCGGGGTCGCGCCCGCACGCAGCGCCGCCAGTGTCGCGTCGCAGGCCGCCGCGCCATCGCCCGCGAGCAGCGCGCGCTGGTATGTTGGACCCGCGCTCTCCTCCTTGGGAATGGAGATGCGCGTCTTCATCCACATCAGGTCGTGCGCAGGATCGCTGGCATAGGCCCGCGCCGCCTCGCCCAGCGCGGAGTTTGGCGTCGCGTCGCCCAGCAGGTTCGTCGCCCAGGTGATGAACGCTGGATAGCGCCCACCCCACTCCGCCATATCCATGATCTCGTTGGCCGCGACAATGCCCGTCAGAGGCGCCCCACTGCCGACGAAGCGGAAACGCAGCGCGACGTAGATCGCTTCGAGTACCGCGCGATAGTCAGCGCCTGTCGCGTTCAGGCCGAGCAGCACGCGCCGCATCGTCTCGACATCATGCGCGGCGAAGGCATCGGCAAGCGCCTCGTGGACGCTCTTGCCACCGGGAATCTCCATCGGCTCCATCGGATCGGGCAGCGTCGGCTCCGACCCACGCACATGCGCGCGGACAGCCTGCTGCGTCGCCATGAAGCCCTGGACGAGCGGGACTGCGGCGGCGAGTTGGCGGCGCTCCTCCTCCCCTGGCTCTGGGCCAAGGGGAATAGCCAGCATCCAGTCGGAGATTCTGCCGCTGGCAGCCAGGGCGCCGAGCGCGCGGGGCGAGGCTCCCCCCCACAGCGCATCGATCCCCACCCGGCCCCCGATCTTTCGTGGCTTCAGGTTACGCTGGCCCAGCAACGCGAGCGTCTCGCTTATCACTCGCGCCTCAGCGCCATCAGCGATCGCTTCAGCGAGAGGCGTGGTATCTGCGTAGAGCATCATAGACATGCGTCCGTATCGCTCCTTTTGTAGCGTGGATAATAACGGGAAATATTCAGGATCCGCTCTGCTCGCGCAGCTCGCGAATCTCCTGTTCGATGGGAGGGATGCTGATATAGTCTTCGTCCAGCAGTTTGTAGGCTCGATCGAGATAGAGTTCGGCGAGACGCGCGCTGGTCGCGTCTGAGCGCACGGCGGCCTCAGCAAGCTGCTGGGCGCGATATTTGTCAGGCATCGTGGACGCAAGCATGCGTAGTTGGCTGCTCACCTCATCGAGTACACGGGTATCATGCCCCTCGATGGCGTAGCGCGCCTGCCCAATGAGGCGGGCGATCTCACCGAGGCGGTCGCGCTCTGGCAACGCGCTCGCCACTACCATCGCCGCATCAGCTTTCTCAAACGACGGCCCGCCATCCGCCGCCCCGCCGCGCGCCGCCTCGCTGATCTGGCCACCGCCAGGAACCTGCGCGGGCCAGCGCGCCTGGTACGCCCCGTAGCTGCGCCCGTAGTCGGCGCATGCTTCCGCTGCGAACTGCATCCGCTGTGAGTCATCGGAGATGAGCAGCGTGCCGATGTCGCAGAGGTCATCATCGCGCGCCTCCGCCATCTGGCGCAGCGCGTCGAGGCTCTCGACATCCTCCAGCATCGGCGGGATGGGCATCGCGGCCATTGCCTCACTCTCGCCCAGCGCTTCTGACGGGAATTGCCCCGCGAACATCGGCGGCAGGTATTTGCCCAGCGAGAAGGAGATGGGCAGCGTCACGCAATAGGTGGCGATGTATCGCTCGCCCGGCCCAGAACGGCGCGCATAGAGAATCGCGTGGCCGCGCGGCGCGTCCGAGGCGCCACGCTCAAAGCGCAAGCTCATACCGCCACACTCCTCGCGCCCCAGCGGGACGCCCCAGGGAACGCGTCGCCACATCGCGCACAATCCACGCGAGATCAGCGCACGCCCCCACTAGCCTATTCTACCCGCGCGCCGACAGATACGCAACGCCGACACTAGCCTCACGCGACTTGACCTTGCCTGAGCCCCAACGCTACACTTTTTGTAGTATAATGATGGAAGCAGGCCAGGCGCCACAGCGACGTCGCGCTCCAGGGGTCTGCGGAGAGGCGCCAGCGTGGCGCGCAGAGTGGCGCGTCCCAGCCGCGGCATCCAGGAAAGTACGGCGTCACATGGCACGGCCATCCGCTACACCACCATCTGGCGACGCGCAGTCGCAAACGACAGGCAAAAGCGAGAAGCGTGGACTCTATGCCATGCCGCCGCATGCGCCCGCCCCCGCAACCACCGATCTGGCAGGCATGGCGCCCGCCAGTGACCACGCGCAGCCGCCCGCGCCCGCCACGCCGCACAAGCGTACCCGCTGGCCCGACGACATTGATGTGATCTTCGAGAAAGACCCCGCCGCCCGCAGCATCTTCGAGGTGCTGACCTACCAGGGGCTGCACGCGCTGCTGCTACATCGCCTCGCCCACCGACTCTACATGGCGCATGTGCCATTCCTGCCGCGACTCATCTCGCAGATTGGCCGCGTCATCACGGGCGGCATCGAGATACACCCCGGCGCCCGCATCGGCAAGCGCTTCTTCATCGACCACGGCGCTGGCGTCGTCATTGGCGAGACCGCTGAGATTGGCGACAACGTGATGCTCTATCATCAGGTGACGCTCGGCGCGACTGGCTGGTGGAAGCATCGCGGCGATGGGCGCGCCAAACGCCACCCCACCATCGAAGACAACGTGACCATCGGCGTCGGCGCCTCGATCCTTGGCCCCGTCACCATAGGCCACGACAGCAAGATTGGCGCGATGGCGCTCGTCCTCGAAAACATCCCGCCGCACTCGCTGGTCGTCTCGCATCCCGCGCACCTGCGCACGCCACAGGGCGGCCAGGCCGACCTGGAGACACAACTCACCGAGGATGAAGAAGAGTTCCTGCTCGATTACGAAATCTGAGGCGCGCACACCTCCCCAGCGTGATACACTGGCTCCAGGAGCGCATGCCCGCTGATGGCGGAGTAACGCTGGAGATACCAGGTCACACAGGGGAGGATCCCGCTTGGGCAAACGAGCGAAGCGTGTCAACCACGCTGGGCCAACCAACATCTTCCGCATCGCCTGCTCGGCGATCATCGAGCGCGGCGACACCTATCTGCTGGCGCGACGTCGCGACATCGGCTGGTGGAATCTCCCCGGCGGTGGGCTGGAGGCGGGCGAGACAGTCGAGCAGGGACTGCTGCGCGAAGTGCGCGAGGAGATCGGCGTTGACGTGCGCATCGTTCGCCTGGTGGGCGTCTACTCCAAGCCGCAGAAGACTGAGGTGGTGCTGACCTTTCTTTGCAAGCTCATCGGCGAGACAGAGCCTGCGACCAGTGACGAAATCTCGGAGATTGGCTGGTTCCAGGCCGACGCGCTGCCAGCGGACACCCTCCCCAAGCACCGCCAGCGCGTACTCGACGCCGCGCTCGGCCAGTCCGAAGCGATCCTCCGCGCACAGACCTCCAGCACCGCAGACGACCAGCGTCTGCCCAACGACGACTAACGCGCACAGGCCAGCGAGGCGGCGCCACTATACCTGAAGTCCTGTGCTGGGATGGTACTACTAGGTCTCTCGCGCTTATCACCTCTTCTGTGTATAAATTCGTTGATGAGGACGCATTTCCCCCAACGGCCTCAGATGAGGCGTTGCGTCCGCAAGAATCCGCGAGGAGGTGAGTATGATTGCGACTGTGCTCGACATCTCATCTCCTACCATTCTCGTCGTCGAGGACGACGATAAAATCGCACGTATGCTCAGCGCGACACTGGAAGCGGAAGGCTATCACCCATTGGTAGCGGGCACAGGTGAGGAAGGCGTTACGCTGGCCCTGCGCGAAGATCCACAGCTCATCCTGCTCGATCTGATGCTCCCAGGGATGGATGGCTTTGAGGTTGTCCAGAACCTGCGCGGCAATGCCCGCACCGCGCATATTCCCGTGATGGTGGTCAGCGCGTATCACGACACCGCCTTCAAAGTACGCGCCTTCGAGTCGCATGTGGACGACTACCTCACCAAGCCCTTCAATAGCGCCGAACTTCTGGCGCGCATCAAGACGCAGCTTCGCCACGTGCAAACGCTTCAACTCGCGCCGCTCACTGGCCTGCCCTCTGGCCGCCGCATCGAGCAGGCCATCGAAGAGCGGCTGAATGCGCCGGGGCATTGGGCCATCCTCTACCTCGATCTCGACAACTTCAAGGCTTTCAACGACGTATACGGGTTTGTGCGCGGGAACGACCTCATCGTGCTTGCCGCCCAAATCATCAAAGACACCGTACGCGAGATGGGCGCCGCGAACGACTTCATCGGCCATGTCGGCGGCGACGACTTCCTCGTGATTACCGACCCCGCCCATACCGACCCAATCTGCGAGCGTATCATCACACGCTGGGACGCCGAAAGCCGCGCGCTCTATTCCCCCGAAGACCTCGCGCGCGGTACACTTATCGCAGTGGATCGGCGCGGTCAGCGCCAGATATATCCACTGGTCGCGCTCTCGATTGGCGTTGTCACCAATGAGCGCCGCCCGATCACCTCGCTCGCCGAGGTCAGCCGGGTCGCCGCCGAGGTGAAACACGCCGCCAAGAGTATGCCCGGCAGTTCATGGTATGTGGATCGCCGCGCCACGGACGGCCCCTACGCAACGGCCCCTGGTGACATCCACCACTGAGCCACCCGTCGCCCGCGCGACCAAGACCGCGATCCAGGGAGACAGCATGGCAGACAATACCCCGAACCAGGCCAGCGACACACCCGCGGCGGAGCAAGCCGCCTCCAGCCCCGCGGACGCCGAGTCGCAGCGTCGCGCGACCCGCGAGAACGCCCGCCGCGTCCTCCAGGGCAGCGGTGTGGCCGAGATGCTCCAGACACTCAACCGCCAGGCGCTCCAGGGGCGTGGCTGGTTTGAGGAATATGATTCCGGAGTGATCTTCAAGTGGGGCGCCGCCTTCACACGCCGCCACATCTGGGTGGATGTCGCGGGCGCGCAGTTGCGCTTCCGCCTCAAGCCTCACCTCCGCTGCGCCGAGCCAGTCCCCGCGTGCGACGGCGAATACCACAGCTTCACGGCGGAAACCTGGAACATCCCCGGCATCGTCCTGCGTGAGGTTGACCGCTGCTACCGCAAGCCCGTCGCGGAGACCTCCGACGATTAACGAACGCTCCCGCTGAGCAAAGATAAAGATAAGGGTACGGATCATCATGGCGCGAGGCATCACCGCTGACGACCTGCTGGCGCTCCAACTCGCCGAAGACCCTCAGATTTCACCCGATGGCGCGCACATCGCCTTCGTGCGTACCGAGATCGACCACGAACACTTCACCTACCACCGTAGCGTCTGGCTGGCCTCCACAGCGGACGGCGCGCCACGTCGCCTGACCAACGGCCCCGGCGATGTGGCGCCGCGCTGGTCGCCCGATGGCCACACACTCGCCTTCCTGCGTGGCCCAGCGAAGCCCACCCAGCCGAAGACCCGCGAGGAGCGCGACAGCGGCGCGACCCGCGCGCAGCTCTGGCTGCTCCCGCTCGATGGCGGCGAGCCGCGCCAGCTCACGCATCTGCGGCATGGCGCGGGAGTGGCGGTCTGGTCGCCCGATGGCGCCACCATCGCCTTTGCCGCGCACACGGGCCAGCCCGACGACCCCGACGTGGACGACGCCGCGCTGGAAAACATCAGCTTGCCGCGCATCCGCACGATTGACCAGCTCTTCCACAAACTCGACGGCGAAGGCTACATCTACGACCTGCGCGCGCACCTCTTCAGCGTGGCGGTTTCTGGCGGCGAATCGCGCCAACTCACTGATGGCGACTGGAACGACAGCGACCCCCGCTGGTCGCCCGATGGCCGCATGCTCGCCTTCGCCTCCGACCGCAGCGATGAGCGCTGGGTCTGGCCCGCCGCCGCCGTCTGGACACTCGATCTGGTCAACGGCGCCCTCCACAGGCTGACAGATGAGGCGCTGGGAGCCTCGTCGCCTACCTGGTCGCCCGATGGCGCAAGCATCGCGTTTCTGGGATCGCCACGCCGCGAGGTTGACAGCCACACCGATCTCTACGTCACGAAGGCGCATGCGACAGAGCCAGAGCAGCGCATGCTCACAGCGGACTTCATCCCCATCTGCTCCGATACCTGCATTGATGACCAGCGCAGCTCACATGGCGCGCATCACCTCGTCTGGGACACCGCGAGCCGCGAGATACTGTTCCTCGGCTCGATGCGCGGCGCCACGCATGTCTACGCCGCCCCCGCCGATGGCGCCAGCCAGCCACGCCAGCTCACCAGCGGTTCCATCCATGTCTACAGCTTCACCACCGACACCGCCGTACGCACGCTGGCGCTTGGTATCTCCACGCCGACCATCCCCGGCGACATCTACGCGCAATCGCTCGACACCTGGCACGGCGCCGCGCCACGCCGCCTCACCGAGGTCAACGCCGCGCTGCTGGCCGGGGTGATGATCGCCGACCCAGAGGAGTTCACCTTCACCGGCGCCGATGGCTGGGAGCTGCAAGGCTGGACATTGCGCCCGCCCGAAGCCAACCGCGAGCAGCCGCTGCCCGCCATCCTGGAGATTCACGGCGGCCCGGCGGCGATGTATGGCTACAGCTTCTTCATGGAGTTCCAACTCCTCGCGGCCCAGGGCTACGCCGTCGTCTACAGCAACCCGCGTGGCAGCACTGGCTATGGACGCATCTTCTCCGGCGCGGTCTACAACGACTGGGGCGGCAAAGATTTCGTGGACATCATGGCTGGGCTGGACGCCGCCATCGCGCGCGGCGGCATTGACGCCAGCCGCCTGGGAGTCGCGGGTGGCAGCTACGGCGGCTTCATGACAAACTGGGCCGTCAGCCACAGCGACCGCTTCAAGGCGGGCGTCACCATGCGCTGCGTCGCGAACATGGCGACGATGTTTGGCGTCAGCGACATCGGCTGGTCATTGACGATTGACCAGCTCAGCGGCACACCCTGGGATGACCTCGACCGGCTGATGCGCTTCTCGCCCATCCACTACATGAAGGACATCCACACGCCGCTGCTGATCCTGCACAGCGACAACGACCTGCGCTGCCCGCTGGAGCAGGGCCAGCAACTCTACACCGCGCTGAAGTATCGGGGCGAGACGACGCGCATGGTCATCTTCGAGGGGCAGTCGCACGACCTCTCACGCACGGGCCACCCGCGCTCGCGTGTGCGTCGCCTCGATGAGATCACCGACTGGTTCGCGGCGCACATCCCGAAGTAGGTCGGCGATTGCTGATGGTTTGGCAATAATCGCGAGCACGGCGCGCGGCGGCTGGCGGCTCACGCCGCGCCTGGAGGGCGTTCCGCCGCGAAGTCCGCCGGCGCGGACCAGGAACCAGACGGCGCGAGACGATCCGCAGGCCTATGCGCACCCAGGCGCCCGCCAGGATCCAGCCCGCGTCGGCGGGCTTGGTGGCTCGCACGCCCCTAGCCGCAGGTTCACCCGCCCCTCCGCTGCTGACCGCTGCCGACTGCCGTCCGCATCTGGGGGCGTCCTTCCGTAGTCGTCGGCTATAGGAAGAATGCCCCGCGTTTCAGCCGCTACACCCGCACGGCGAGCCGCTGCCACGCCGCACGGAACGCCGTGCCGTACAGACGCGGATGCTGCGTAAACATCCCCCGCGCCATCGCGAAGAACGCCTTGTCCATGCCGATGATCGGCGTCTCTAGCAGCGCTGAGCGCACTGTGCGATTGCCCTCCGGCGCCGCCATGATGCTCACCAGCGCCTGGAGGTCAGCGTTCGAGGTCATGTGATCCAGCGCGAAACGTATCCAGTCTTCGATCTTGAGGTAGGGGCCGAGGCGACCCGCCTGGGGCAGTGTCCGCAGGTACGTCTTGATGGCCGCTGGAGCGCCGTTGAGCAGCTCCTGCGCCACTGCCTGCCCCGCCAGCTTGCCGCTGATGATCGCCGGATAGATGCCGCCGCCCGTCGCCGCGCCACATAGCCCGGCGGCATCGCCCAGCAGCAGCGCCCGCCCGCCCGCGTCATCGCGATAGACGCGCTTGAGTTGCCCACCGACGGGGATATTGCCGCCCTTGCGCTCGACAATCCGCATCTGGCTGAGGTCAGTCACATCGGCGAAGAGCGCCTGCGCCTGTCGCAGCGACTCGTTGGGCTTGAACTCCCGCTGCCGTCCCGCCACCCCCAGCGCGGCCATCTCCGCGTGTGGCGCCAGCCAGAGACAGTAGCCCGGCGCGAGTTGCGCATCCATCACCAGATAGAAGGTGTCGCGCGCGATCTCCGCCCCCTCGATCAGCCATTCCGCGCCCGCCAGCATCCGCTCGTTGCGGTCGAGGCCCACCGCCTGCGCCACCTGCGAGCGCGCCCCATCCGCGCCGATCAGCATCCGCGCGCGTAGCTCCACGGCCTGTGCGGGCGCGCCATCCTCCCCGGCCACGCGATACGTCACGCGCATCAGGCCGTCGGCGTCGTGGGTCGCCTGCTGGAACATCGCCCCGCAGATCACCTCGGCGCCGTGGCCCTCCGCCTGCTCCGCCATCCACTGGAGCAGCCCCGTCACGTCCGCCATGTAGAAGCGATAGGCCTCGCTGCCGATCTCCGCGACCGTCTCAGCCCCCGATGCGCGGATGCGCAGCCGCCGCACCGCGTTCATCAGGTAGCGCTGGGGAACCTGCATCACATCGAAGACATCGCTGAAGAGGATGCCCGTCGTCCGCACCACGCCGCCCACCACCGGATCGCGCTCCAGCACGAGGATGCGCAGGCCACGCGCGGCCGCCACGCTCGCGAAGCTCAGCCCCGCGAAACTCGCGCCCACCACGATCACATCATACTGCTCGCGCATCGGCGTCCCTGGCGTGTTCGGCGACGACATTCCCCACTCCTCTTCTCAACGACGTTGTAACGCTGGTTTTCCTGGCTCTCATAGTATGCCGACATCGGACAGGCTCAGCGCAAACAAAAGCCTCCTCGCCAGAGCGGCGAAGAGGCTCCTGTGTGTGCGTGTCCGCGCTAGACGCGCGTCCCGGCAAGCTCGCGGCGCTGTGGCCTGGTACCCGTCTTGACGGGATTCTTGACCAGCCCAAACCAGTTGCCGAACCACCGGCGGTACTCGCGCTTCTCCCACACCACCAGAATCATGCTGGCGTTGAAGATCGAGGAGTACGTTCCGGACGCGATGCCAATCAGCAGCGCCAGCGTGAACTCACGGATGCTCCCACCGCCAAACAGCGTCAGCGCGGAGAGCGTGAAGAGCACGGTGAGCGACGTATTCAGCGAGCGCGACAGCGTCTGAATCAGGCTCGCGTCCACGATCTGCTCGAAGGTCTCCGAGGTGCGGTGTGACAGATTCTCGCGGATGCGGTCGAAGACCACGATCGTATCGTGCACCGAGAAGCCGATGACCGTCAGGATCGCCGTCAGGAACAGCGTATCCACCTTGAAGTTGAAGAAGTGGCCTAAGATAGACCACAACCCCAACACGACCAGCACGTCGTGCAGCAGCGCAATGATGGCGCTGGCGCCAAAGCGCAAGGAGCGACGCCAGCTTCCCACCTTGCGGAAGGCAAAGCCGATGTAGAGCAGGATAAAAAGGGCGGCCAGCAGCACCGCGAAGAACGCGTTGCGGGTCGTCTCATTCGCGATCGAGGGGCCGACCTCGTTCACGCTCTGCACGTAGACCGGGCCATAGGTGGCGGCCAGTCCCGCGACGATGTTATCGAGCGACGGCCCATTCAGGAAGGTCTGCGTATTGACCTGGAAGGTCTGCTTATTCTTACCAAACTCGACCTTCGTGACCTTCACCGGATAAGTGGTACCCGTCGGCGTTGGGGTCGCGGTAGCCGTCGCCGTCGCCTTGGCCGTCGCCGATGCGGTGGCGTTCGGCGTGGTCGTCGCCGACGTAGTCGGCGTCGGGGTTCCGGTCGTCACGGGCGGCGTATCGGTCGCGGGCAGATTCTGCAGCGCCGCGTCCACAGCGGCGTCGGTCGTCTTGCTATCGAAGTAGACGACCATCAGCGCGGTGTCCGCTTTACCATTCACACCCGCCACAGTGTAGAGGGTGTGATCCTTGTGAACTGTCGGCAGCTTGTACTTGGCGTCGGCCAGCCGCGCCAGCACCGCAGCCTCTTCCTGCTTGCCGATAGGTCGGTCAAACTGGATGAAGTAATACTGGTCGGCGGGAATCGAGCCTGACGAATCGGTCGCCGCGTAGACCTGCACATCCTGCGCCCGCTGCTTGGAATTGGCGAAGGCATCATGAATGGCGGAGGTCGTCACGTCGTTGCGCGCGAATCGCAGGCTGATGGTAGCGCCCTTGGTGAAGTCAATGCCCAGATTGAGCTGCCAGAGGAGCAGCGCGATCAACCCCGGCACGATGATGATGCCGGAGACCGCGAAGAACCAGTATTTGTAGCGTGTCAGGTGAAACACGATCTATTCCTCCGCCCCGGTCTTCTCATCGGCCACGCGCTTAGCGGCGCTTGGCGCCGTGCCGTTCGCGCCTGCCCCCACGCCTGCCAGCGCGTCATCGTCATCCGCCACAGCCAGTTCGTCCGCCGAAGCGGATGTGGCGTCTGGCACGACCACCGAGGCGCGCCGCGATGCCAGCCGTGTCTGCGGATTGTAGCGCGAAACCTTCAGCGCATCGGCGGGCAGCGAGTAGAGCGCCGGATGCGTCGCGATGCCAGCGAACTGCAGCAAGTTCAGGAAGTTGCGCGTCACGACCACAGCGGTGAAGAGGCTGAGCAACACACCGATGATGAGGTTGGTCGCGAAACCGACGATGATCGTCGCGCCGAAGTTGCTACCGAACCAGTACAGGATCGCGCCAGTGATAATCGTCGAGGCGTTCGAGTCACGGATCGAGGGCCACGCGCGCTTGAAGCCGAGATCAATGGCGGAGGCCATCGTGCGCCCGGCGCGTAACTCCTCTTTCATGCGCTCGAAGATCAGGATATTCGCGTCTACCGCCATACCAATCGTCAACACCATCGCGGCGATGCCTGGCAGCGAGAGCGTGACGCCCAGCAGCTTGATCACCGCGAAGATGAACAGCGCGTAGAAGAGCAGGCGAAGTCAGCCAGCAGCCCCGGCAGGCGGTAGTAGAACAGCATGAAGAGGACGACCAGTCCCAGGCCGATCAGCGCCGCGCGGATGCTGAACTCAATCGCCTGCTGGCCGAGCGTCGCCGCCAACTGCTGCTCGCTCACCACCGCCAGTGGCAGTGGCAGCGCGCCATACTTGAGCTGCGTCGCGAGATCCTGCGCCGACGTGATGCTGCCGATGCCCGAGATTTGGCCCTGGCCATCGATCTCGCTCTGAATCGTCGCGGACTCGATGACCTTGCCATCCATCGTGATCGTCAGGTACGAGCCGATGTTGTCGCGGGTATAGGTGGCGAAGGCCGAGCGCGCGTTTCCCTGGAACTCGAACGTCACGATCGGCTGATTGTTCTGGTCGAGGGTCGCCGAGATCGAGTTCGGGTCGAGTTGCGCGCCAGTGAAGACGGTCGGATATTGCCCTGGCGTGACCACCGTGCCGACGGCCAGGCCTGTGCCGTTGGTGTTGATGATCTCCATCTTGCCGGTCTGGCCGAGCAACTCGTTCGCCTGCTGCGTATCCTGCAGACCCGGAAGCTGGACGAGGATGCGATTGGAGCCCTGCTGTCCGGACGACCGCGTCATTGACGCTCAGGCCACCCGCCACACGCTTCTGCACCGCATTCAGCGCATCGGGGAGCAGCGTGCCAATATCGCACTTCGGCTGATCGGTGGGGCAGCTTGCCTCCAGCACGATCTGAATGCCGCCCTTCAGGTCGAGTCCCTGCTTGACCGCGAGCGTATTCTTGTAGCCTCCGATGTTGATGCCCGGCGTGTTGGGATTATCCACATAGCCGCGCCCGCCACCATGAGGAGGATGAAGACGAGGAAGAGAATGGAGCGGACAGTATTGCCGCGCATGGAGACAAGCCCCCTCGCTAGAAGTCCCAGGCATTGGCCTGCCACTGCGCGGCGCTCCCACGCGCCGCAAACAGATCGCAAACAGATGCGTTAGCCCAGGCTGACCACAGCGCCGACGCGGCCTTGCGTTGCGCAGGCCGCTCCTGCGTGTCGCGCCAGCCATGGCGTGTCGGTGGTATCATCGCTCAGCGTATTTCTGAGCGTATTCTGGCGCAGTATACCTGAGCGCATGGAGCGTGTCAAATCGCGGATGACTCCATGATGCCGCATGCCGTCTGGGCTGGCGGCCTCTTTTACCCATCCGGCGCCGTCGTCGCGCCGGGGGATCAGACGCCGCTCGCGCAGGGGATACTCGCGCCGCTTTCATCCAGACGAGCGACTTGCCACTCCGGCTACAGACGCCCCCTACTGGACACACGCGCCCAGTCCGTTTAGCTCACCGTGAACGTCGCCGAATAGACCGTCTCGCTCGCCCCCGCTGTCACGCTCGCCCCCACCACATAGGTAAACGCGACGCGATACGTCCCCGCAGGCCACGGCTTCGCGGAGATCTGCCCCGCGCCCGGCGCCACCGACACGGCGGTGACGCTGCCCGCCGCCAGCGGAATCTGGCGCGTGGGCATGCCGAGCGAGCAGCCGCCCTGATTCTGCCAGGAGCCGTTTTGCTCGATTTGCACCTGCACGATCGTACACGAACTCTGGTGATCGGTCGCGATGATGCCGGAGCCGAGATTATTCCGCACGGTCACCGCGATGGTATCGCTCGTCGCGTAGCTCGCCGCGCCAACCTCGACCACCACGCCATGTGTTGGCCCAATCGTACCCACTGATCCCACTCCCTCCGTCGCTCGCCCGCACGCAACCAGACTAAACGCAGTCAGCGCCACCAGAACGCCACAGACGCCGCGCCGCACATTCCACCGAGACAAAGGAATCACCTCCATTTCACCGAATCATACCCATCGACGCGACCCTGAGCGGACATGTGAGCAAGCGCACGCAAAAGAAGAGGGGAGATGACCCGTGAACGTCATCCCCCCTGTGCTAGTCGGCTTGCGTTAGCTCACCGAGATGTCATCGAACAGCGTGAAGCTAGGATCGGCTGAGTAGTTGTCATCGTGGCTGATGAGCGTCAGGGTCACTGAGTGCCCCGCCGTCGCCGCGCCCGACACCTTTACCCAACTTGCGTTTGTAGCGCAGGTCTTGGCCAGAATCGTCGTCGTGACGCCTGTCGTGTTGTCCTTCAGCGTCGCCGTCGCCCAGTCGTAGGTGACGGTATCAGGACACGTCATCTTGTACCAGAAGCTCACGCTGCTGCTTCCGCTTGGCATCGTGAACGTCTGGACGATGGAACTATCTCCGTTGGTCGGCGCCGAACTGCCACCTTCACCGGAGTATGTGCCAGTGTGCGCCGTCGTGCTGATCGAGGTGGCCGCGCCACCGGTCGTCCAGCCGCTGAATGTGCCTGTCTCGTAGCCAGGGTTGACCACTGGATTCGTGACCGGCGCCGACAAAGCCACATCGTCATAGAGGGTGTAGGTCGGATCACCCGCGTAATTGTCGTCATGGCTGGTCAGCGTCAACGTCACCGAGTGGCCTGCTGTAACAGACGCCGAAACCTGTTTCCAGGTTCCATTGTTCGTGCAGGTCTTGGCCAGCGGCGTCGTCGTCACGCCGGTCGTATTGTCCTTCAGCGTCGCCGTCGCCCAGTCGTAGGTGACGGTGTCTGGGCAGACCACCTTATACCAGAAGCTCAGGTTCGCCGAGCCAGAGGGAACGGTGAAGGTCTGGCTGATCGAGCTATCGCCGTTGGTCGGCGCCGTGGAGCCAGCCATGCCAGAGTACGAGCCACTGTGCGCCGTCGTGCTGATCGAGCTTGCGACGCCAGAGGTCGTCCAGCCGCTAAACGTGCCTGTCTCGAAGCCGCCATTCGTCAGGCCACCCGTCGGCAGCGGGGTTGGCGTCGGCGGGATTGGCGTTGGCGTCGGCGGGATCGGTGTGGGTGTGGGCGGCACACTCGTTGGCGTCGGGGTTGGCCCCGTGGTCGTCGGCGTTGGGGTTGGCGTCGTGCCACCGCAGCTACTGAACTTGAACGAGCCGATGCGCGTCTTCCAGTTGAAGGCGCCGTTCGATGGGATGTACTCGTTCGTGTACCAGAAGGTGCAGTTGTCGGACGGGTCTACCGTCATCGAGCTATAGTCGCCCCAGCGGCTGAGGTTCGAGCCTGTCTGCGAGCCGCCGCCCACGATCAGGCTGGTTTCACCCTGCGGCATCGTGTTGAGCGGATCGGAGACCAGGCGCCCGGTGTAGCTGATGCCTGGGTGCAGCGAGCTACTCGACACGCTGTACCCCATCGCGATGTCGCCAGACTGATCCTGCGCGATGCTGCCCATCCAGCGATAGCTGGCGTCAGGCGCGTAGGTGCCTTCCTGGTAGACTGATGGGCTTGCGTTGGGGCTGCGTATCTCATACCAGCGCATCCCAACCGAGCTACCAGCAGGTGACCGCATGATCCACCACCAGCGACTCGTAGCTAGCCGAAGTTGCGATAGGAGAGACGGTACATCACGCGGTCGGCCAGCGAGTCAAGCTGCTGCGTCACGCCGGACTGCGGGATGCAGGTGCCGCCGCCGCACGCCTCGGCATAGGACGCAACGGCGATGCTGCCAGGGCCAGTGAAGGTCGAGTTGGCCGGGGTTGTCCAGTCAACATGGAACTTCCAGAAGGCCAGGCTGGTCGTCGTGTCGAGGGCGACGATGTAGTTCGGCGAGCCAGCGGGCGGCAGTGTCGCGCCATCGAGGTTCGACGGGAGCAGGCCGCCATAGCTGCTGCTGGTGGTGAAGCACTGCTGCGTCGCGGCGGCGCCCGTCAACATGGCGCTGCGGTTAAAGGCGCACGCCTCCGCGCCCATGAACGCATTGGTGCTGCCATTGAAGAGGTTGTACGTCTCGTAGTAGCCATCTGGCCACACGGCCATCTTCGGGTAGTCCGGGAAGGCGGTATAGGGGAAGGAATAGCGATACCATGTGCCCGTCGGGTCGCTCGTCGTGGAGACCGCGACGCACTCGTACCAGGTGCTCGTCGCGCCTGTCACGGCAAACTGGCTGATGACCCAGCGATTGGCGATCTGGTCATAGACCACCGTGGGGTCGCCATCGTTATCCGTCTGGCACAGCCCACCGAAGCCGTTCCACAGCGTGTTGATGGTCACTGGGCCGTAGCGCACCGACCCGACAGTTCCACGATTGGGATCTTTGTTGAAGATCGCGAAGTCGGTATTGACCGTCTGCACGTAATCCTGCGGCCCAACCGTGCCGTTGGTATCAGGCGGGGCCGAGCTAACGGAGAATGTGCCGTTGGGGCCAGTGAAGCCCGCGCCTACGCCATCGAAATTGGTCGCGGCGGCTGGCGCGGCCAGTGTGGTTGCGCCCTGGACAGGGGCTGTGAGGTGATTAGCCGCGCCATGCCGAAGCGCGGGCATTCTGATCGGCACATCCGCCGGATGTGGCGCCCCAGCCGGGGTAGGCGCCCCATGGACAGTACGCAATGGCACAGAGAGATCATGGTGCGAGTCATGTGTCACGGTCGCGCCATGATGGATCGGCCCACTCGCCGCATTCGCCACATTTGGGGCGAAGCTCATCACGCCCACAAGCACTGTGGTCGCGACGAACACTGCGGCGATAGCCATGGTAGCCAGCGAAAAACGACGCCGCTGCATGGTGGAATATTCCTCCCAATCGCAGTCACGAAGCCAGCTTCATTGCTGGCGTCATCCCAGGAATATATCTAACCCGCGCCGCCAGATACGACGCCGGACGCCTGGTAAAAGCGACTCTTCAGCTATGGTGAAGAGGGTGGATGACGGTCTGCTGATGCGCGCCTTGCATACTCAGCGCAAGTGAAGGAATCCGCGAGTTCGCGATAGGAAATCAGCGAGCGGGGTACGTGCGCGGCCCACCTCCAGGGCAAGGAATCATTTCCAAAGCCTTTTGAAAACATTGGATTCCAATGAGATAGAGTCACGAAAAGTATACAAGCGATAATGCAGCTTGTCAAGCCTCGCTTGTCAAGCCTCCGTATTCCCTCATCTAAAATGTTACCGAGGCCGCTATGGTTCCCTCAAATGAAAATGTTACCGGAGGGAACATGGAGTGGCCGCGACGACGAGATGACGGTAGACGAGCGACGGAAGTACCTGAAACGCATGCGTCCGCGGTATGAGCGGGCGGACTCGGGCCGAGCGGAGCGCGTTGCTGAGCGAGATGGAGCCGGTGACCGGGCTGCATCGCAAGAGCCTGATGCGCCTGCTGCATGCGCCGAGCCTGGAACGACGCCCGCGCACACGCCAACGCGGGCCGCACGTATGGTGATGGAGGTCGAGCAGGTGGTGCTCACGGTCTGGGCGAGCCTGGACTACATCTGCGCCGAACGGCTGACGCCCGACGCTGGTGGAGATGCGCAGCATCTGGCGGGCTTTGGCGTGCTGCCGCTGAGCGCGGAGGTGGAGGCGCAGCTGGGGCAGATCAGCGAGGCGACCGTGACGCGGCTGCTCGCGCGTCATCGCACGGAGCGGCTGCGCTTGCCGCGCAAAGGCCCCGAGCGGGCCAACCAGCGCGACGCGCGACGTGCCGATGACGCGCATCCCCTGGGAGACGCCGGAGCCGGGGCACTGCGAGGTGGATCTGGTACATCATGGCGGGGACGACGCACGGTGGGGGAGTACGTCCACACCCTGCAACTGGTGGACGTGGCGACGGGCTGGAGTGAGCGGGTGGCCGCTGCCTAATCGCGGACAGGTCGGCGATGGCGGCGGCGTTCCACATCGTGCTCGCACGGCTGCCCTTCGCGCTGCGGGAGCTGCATCCCGACAACGGCAGTGAGTTCTTCAACGCGCATCTGCTGCGCCTCTACCCCGGAGCTGGTTCCTGGGTTACGCCTGAGCCGCAGCCGCCCCTACCACAAGAACGACAACCGCTTCGTGGAGCAGAAGAACGACTCGCTTGGTGCGGCAGTACGTGGGCTACGAGCGCCTCGACACCCCGGCCCAGCTGGCGGCGCTCGACGCCCTCTACGCCGACATGTGCGTGTACTACAACCTGTTCCAGCCGGTCTTGCGCCTGGTGGAGAAGATACCCGTCACCCAGGTTCCGGGCAAGCGAGCGGGCAGGCGAGCGGGCAGGCGAGCGGGCAGGCGACGCGGCTGCGCCGCCGCTGGGACCGGGCGCAAACGCCCTACCAGCGCCTGGTGGCGAGCGGGACGCTGGCCCCCGCCGAGCAGGAGCGCCTGGCGGCGCTGTACGCCCAGACCAATCCGCACGCGTTGCGGCAGCGCATCTATACGCAGTTGGACGCCCTGCTCGCCTTGCCTGGGCTGGTCGGGCGCGCGGCGGTGGAGGCGGCGGCAGCCCCGGCGCCGGGGCTGCCGCCGCCTCCACCGCCGCCTTCAGGCGTTTCAGTCGCCTAGCGACCAGAAAGGAGCAGCCACGCCCCTGCGGTAACATTTTCATTTGAGGGAAGCATGCTCACGCACGCCCGTTCGGTAACATTTTCATTTGATGCTTGTTATGCCGATATTTCCTGCCCAAATCCAAGGGCGAGTCAGAGAAGAGGAGTTCACCCAGAACAATCTGGGCGTAATGATATTTTTACGTTGTCGCGAACAGGAGATAGAGCATATTTCGACGCCAGGCGCTACCTGCATCCCATCCTGAGATGCCATCACGACCGCTCGTACGAGCGCGCCCCGCCGTCTCAGCGCGGCGGCAGATAGAGGCCGCCACCACCCGCATGCGTCGCGCCTTTTTGCACAACAGTCGCGCTGACCAGTGTGACCGGCGCTGGCAATGCCCCTGACTTGAGGCAGGCGGCCAGCGTCTGCGCCTGCGCAAGCGAGAGATTGCCCATGATCTGCCCAGGCCCGGCGATCCGCGATTGAATCGTCGCGGACTCGATCACGCGGTTGTCCAGCGTGACCGTCAGGTATTGGCCGATATGCGAGCCAGTATACTGCGCGAACTGCGAGGCCGCCGCGCCCTTGAACGCGAAACACGACAATTGGCTGGCCCGATTGCGCATCCGTCTGCGCGCCGACCGACGTCGGGTCTATCTGCCCGCCAGTAAACAGCGTGGGATACTGCTGCGCGCCAACTGTCGCTCCCACGAGAGGGGATTCCCACTGGTATCAATGAAGCGCACGACCCCCTGGGCCGAGAGCGCAGCCGCCGCCTCAGCGCGATCTGTGAAGCCGGGGAGGTCAATCTCGACCTGGGCGTCGGGCAGCGCCGTGCCGCTGGCGCCACTCACGCCCAGCCCCTCGCGAGCGCGTGCCACCAACCCCGCCAGCGTCTGCTCCTCGTGTGCGGCGCCAACGCCCAGAATGACTCGCACGCCACCCACCTGCTCCAGTGAGACGGCCGGCGCTGTATACGTCGCCGTCGTCGTAGCCGGGGCGGTTCCACAACCCACCAGCGCCAGGGTCAACAGCGACGCCAACGCCACAGTAAACGCGAATCCTTTGCGCATACGCCTATCACTCCTATACTTGATGCGACTGGATCATCCGACTGGATCACCAGCCTCAGCGTCGTCCTCATCCTCCACCGCGCGCAGGTGCAGCGCCTCGCGCGCGATCAGGCCATTGGGGAAGCTGCCGCAGCCGATACGCCGTCGCATACTTCACGCCCTCGGTGAAGAGGTCGAGGTTCGGGCTGGCGATCACCAGGCCCATCCCCAACTGCTGCGCGAAGCGGATGACCAGGTCGGCGTTGCGCTGATCCATGCGCGCGAAGGCCTCGTCGTGCATCAGCAGCCGCAGCGGCGCATTCGAGACGGCAAACTGCATGGCGGCGGCCGTCAGCAGCAGCACGTAGACCGGCACACGCTGCTCGCCACCGCTGCCGAAGCCCGAGACCGCGCTATCCCACGGGCGCACGCGCGGATCGAGGTCGTCGCTGTGCAGCAGCGAGATGTCCACCCAGCGGCGATAGTCCAGCGCCTCCACAATCGTCTCGACTGAGGCCTGCGCCTGGCCGCGCATCTGCTCGTCGAGCCACGCCGCGAAGATTTGCGTGAGCTGCGCCTGCACCCCCGCTGGCATCGCGTGGCCATGCTCCAGCAACGCCGTCGCCACCGCCACATGGTCGAAGGGGATGTCGGGATGGCGCGTCAGCCGCACCGAGAGCTTCATGGCGAAGCGGGTGTTGCGCGCGAAGAAGCGCGCCGTCACCAGCCGCTCGTTCAGCCCCTCGATGATGCTCTGGGCGCGGCGCAACTGCTCGACCAGATGGCTCACCACCTCGCCGAGGATGATGTCGCGCACGACGCGAGTGACACGCTGCGAGAGCGTCTGCTGCAACTGCTCGATGGTCGTATCGAGGAAGCTGAGCAGCAGGCGGATGTCGCGGGTGCCCTCCATGCGCGGCGCCACGTCGAGCAGCCAGCCGTGCGGCGCCAGTGTCAAGCTCGGTCTTGGCGGGAGCGCGCAGCCCAAAGCGATCATCCGCGCCGACCAGCGCCTGATACTCCCCGACGGCGACGAGGAAGCCCTCGTGCTCGCGCTCGGCCAGGCTGTAGGCGCGCTGAAGGTCTTCATCCAGCCGCTGCCGATTCTCGCGGGCCTTTGTAAGCTGGCGGGCGTAACGCACCGGATCATCCACCTGATTCGCGGGCAGATCGAGGCTATCGGCCACGGCGTTGAGCAGCGCGGCGAATCCGGTGTTGCGCTCCTCCAGCGCGGCGGTCGCGCGCACGCTGGCCTGCGCCTGCGTCTCGCGCGTCTGCTTCGCGGCGTCGAGCTGGTGGATGGCGATGCCCTTGGCCACGCCCGCCTTGCGCGCCTGCTCCTCGGCGACCTTGAGCCGCCGCTGGAGCTGCGTGATGCGCGCCTCGAAGTCTTCCAGTCCGGCGGCCCGCAGCGCGTTGCGCGCCTCATTCAGCAGGCGCTGCGCCTCCTGCGCCTTGTGGTCGCACTGGTCGAGGTAGGCCCGCGCCATGCCATAGGCCTCGCTCTCGGCGCTGTGCGTCTCCTCAGCGGAGCGCAGCCGCGCGCCAAGCTGGGTCAGACGCCCGCGTGTCTCGGCGGCGCGCGCCACCGCATCGGCCACCGCCTGCGCCAGCGCCTGGCGTGACCGCTCCAGCCCGCTCGCATCCGCCGCCAGCGTGGGATAATCGCGCGTGGTGTCGCTCCAGCGGGCGCGGGCGTCTTCCTCCTCGCGCGCCGCCTCCTCGACAGTGCGTGAGGCCGCCGCCAGCCGCAACGACGCCGTCTCCTCCGCCTCGCGCAGCCCGCGTAGCTCGGCGCGGCGCTGCTCCACCTCTTCGAGCATATGCGCCACCTCGGCAAGCGAGTGGGCGCGGCTCTCGGCGGCGCGGGCGTTCTCGCGCTCCTGGCGCAGCGCGTTCTGGGCCTCGCGCAGCTCCTCGCGCGCGCTGGCCTGCTCGCGCTGCAGTTCCTCGCGGCGGGCGGCGGCGGCGGTCTGGCGGCGCACCACACCGATCAGCGACTGCGAGCGGCTGTGCGGCTTGATGACGCCAGAGACATCGCCCAGCCGATAGCGGCCATCCGGGCAGAGATAATCGCCGGAGCGAGTCGGCTCCTGCGTCAGCGTGACCGCGCCAAACGCGGTATCGAGATGGCGGCGCAGGTCGGGCGAATTGGTGACGAGCCCCAGCGCCAGCGAGCCGCGCTGCGTCTTGCCCGCGCCACCAGCGGCGAGCAGCGCATGCCAGTCCACCTCGCGTGGCGCCGCCGCCCGCGCCTGCTCCACCGGCACGCTCAGCAGCAGCAGCGTCAGCGTATCGGTATGCTCCAGCAGCCCCTCGATGGCGTCGGCCCAGGGCAGCGCCTCACGCGCCAGATCGAGCTGGCGATAGGCTGGCTCGACGGCGGCATCCACCGTGCGCAGCCGCGCCAGCGCCTGCTCGCGCGCGGGCGAGAGCGGCGGAATCGGCTCCGTCTGGGTCTGCCCGATCTCATCGCTGAGTCTGGCGATGCGCGCCTCCAGCTCACCCACGCGCACGTCCAGCCGCGCGGCGCGACCCTCGGCGTCGCGGGCGACACCCCGGCTCTCGTCGAGCGCCTGGCGACAGGCTTCGGCCAGCGGCGGCAGCACGATGGTCGTTGGCTCGCCACCTGGCGCGCGCCCCAACCCCTCCGGCCAGCGCTGCGAGAGCTTATCCCAGCGCGCCCAGAGCGCCTGGCGTGAGGATTGCAGCGCCCGCGCCGCCGCTTCGTGCTGTGCGCGTGCCTCGCGCTCGGTCTGCCGCGCCGTCGCCGTGTCACCCGCCGCCTCGCGGATGCGCTGGGCATGCGCCTCCAGCCCGACCAGGGCGGCGTCGGCGGCCACCCACGCGGCAGTGCAGCGCATCCGCCTGCGCCTGCTCGCCGGGCTGGGCCAGCGCCTGCTCCCACATATCGCTCAGCGTACCCGGCAGCGCGCCCAACGCCCGCTCGCCGCGCCCCCGCAACTCCGTCAGCCGCGCACGCGCCCCGCTGACCTCCTGCTCCATCGACTGCCGCGCAGTCGTCAGCGATGATTCCGAGCGCTTCAGGCGATCTTCCGCCGCGCGTAGCTCACGCGCAGCGCGATCCTGCTCGAACTGCGCCGCCTGCAGCCCTTCGTTCGCGCGGGCCACCGCCTGCACGACCTCGCCCTGGTGCAACTGCTGGAGCGACTCAAGCTCGCGGCGGGCGGCGCTCTCCTCGCCATAGGCGGTCTCTTCGGCAGCCTCCGCCTGACGCGCGCTCGACTCCGCCTCGCGCTGGCGCTCCTCCGCCGTCGCCAGCGCCGCGGCGCCGTCGTCGCTATCCCATGCGGCGCGCAGCCAGACCAGCGCGGAATGCCGCAGCGCCGCATCGTGATACTTGCGCCGCGCCTCGACCACGCCACCCAGCATCGCGCGCAGCTTGCCATACTCGTCGATGTCGCGGTGGATGCGCTGGATGCCCTCCAGGCCCTCCACCAGTCGCTCCAGGTGTGGGCGATCCACCACGGGCAGGAACTCGCGCACGACGCCGCTGGGGTCGGCCACCAGCGAATCATCCACCTTCAGGCCGAGCATGCGGTGCAGCACGTCGTAGAGCGCCTCGTAGCGACGCTGCCAGTCGGCGCCCTCGATATTGAGCAGGCGGCGCGCGACCGTGCGGTTATATTCCTCCGCCTGGCTCGCGTTGTAGACACCACCGCCCGCCGCGATGAAGGCGTCGTTGCGCGCGCGGAAGTCCTGCATCTGCAGCGGCGCCTGTCCCTGTGGCGTGGTCTCCAGGAAGGTGACCTGCTCCAGCATCGCTGGCAGGGCGTAGTAGAAGGGGTGGGCGGATTGCGGCGTGGCGGCGGCGCCGGAGCCATAGACCCAGCGCCCCTCGCCCTCGTGCTCCACCTCGACAGCGCAATAGCCCACCGTCCGCTGACGGCGCCAGCCACGGTCGGGCCGCTCCACGCCATGCGGATCGAAGAACAGAATGGTATTGCTCAGCGTGCGCTTGCTGCCGCGCCCACCCTCACGCGCCGCCGCGTTGAAGACCTTGCCCGAGGTGGGGAAGAGCGCCCAGTCAATCGCATCGAGGATCAGCGACTTGCCAGAGCCATTCTCACCGATGACGGCGAGCATGTCGCCGACGACATCGAGGGTCGCGTTTTCGTGGCCGTGCCAGTTGATGAGGCGGATGCGGCGTATCCACGCGCGTCCCTGCCCCTTCGTCTGCCGATAGGTGAGCGCCGTCATGCTAGTCCTCCTCGCCCTTGAGGTCATCGTATGCGACGAGGCCCGCTGGTGGCAGGAAACGGTCGATCAGGTCGGTGAACTCGTAGACGCCGCTGAAATCGCGCTCGTCGAGACGGTAGCGCTCCTCTGGGCGCTGGCGGTCGTCGGCGCCGATACGCCGCGTCAGCTTATGCCGCTCGAAGGCCGCGAACGCCTGATAGAAGGCGCGCTGGTTGGCGCGCACCCGCTGCGCCGCGCCCGCGCGCTGTGGCTGCGTGGCGGTCGTCTTGCGCCCCTTCGCCGCGCCTGTCGTGGCGCGCTTGCGGCCCTTGGTCGCGCCCGCCAGCGCAAGCTCCTCGTCGTCCTCTTCCTCGGCGTCGGCCTCGGCGTCGCCCTGCGTCGCCAGCGCCTCGTTGATGATGGCCTCGTCGAAGCTGAGCCACGGCGAGAGCCGCTGCCCCTCCTCAGCGACATAGCGGAACAACTCGCTGAAGCGGAAGATGTTCGCGGAGTCGCCGGATTCCAGCAGGCGCACGCTGCGATAGGCGCGAATCAGGCAGGCGTAGGCGGTCTGCTTGCGCGCGGTCAGCTCGAAGATGTCGGCGATGCAGATTTCGCGATTGCGTGGCGGGGCTGGCCAGTAGGCGCGCGCCCAGCGCCCCAGCCGCAGCTCCAGCTTCGCGCCCAGCTCCTCCTCGAAGAAGCGCTGCTCGCTCTCGTAGTGTCGGGTGAGCCAGGCGAACTCATCGGGCGATTCATCCTGCATCAGCGCGCTCTGCTCGATCAGCATGCGGCGCACGCGCAGGGCGAGATCCTGTTCTCGCTGTCCGGTGTAGCTGGGCATGGTCTCACTCCTGTGTAGTGCTTGCCGCGTGTCGTGGCGCGGGTTGCGCCGCGCGGCCTAGTCGCGGACGCGCCGGGAATCGCCGCTGGGCCGCCGCAGCAGCCCTGGCAGCGGCCAGAGGCGACGGCCACCACCACCCGTAGTTCGGCCCGCGCTCGGGCTGGGCGGGCGGCTCCTCCTGCGGCTGCGCGGGCTGGCGCGCGGGACGCGCCTCAGCGGGCGCGATGGCCTCCAGCTCCCGCGTGATATAGGCGGCGTCGGGCGCCATATCCTCCAGCGGATGCGTCGCGGCGGCAGCCTCGCCTGCTCCCGCTGCGGCAGGCTGGGCGGGCGCGAGCGCATCTTCGCCCGCCGCGATGGCGCTGAGCCGGGCCATGCCTGCCGCCGCCCGCTCCGACTCCGCGCGCCGCCGCTCGGCTGCCGCCTGGCGTGTGCTGGTGGTCGCGGTGAAGCGGTAGTTGTCCATCTCGACCTCGAAGCCTGGCCCTTGCAGCTTCGCGCGGCGCGACATCCCCGCCCCCGCTGGCTGGATGCGCAGCCCCAGTCGCCGCAGCGGCGCGCTCTCGCGGGGGAGCCAGAGGAACGAGGCCAGCATCCGTAGCTCTTCGATGCTGTCTAACGTCTCCAGCCCCTGCGCCGAGCCAGCGGTGATGAGCCGCTCCACCAGCCGTTCACGCGCCTCCTCATACTGGCGGATGCGCGGATCGTCGCCGGGATCCCAGTCGTCGGCGAGGAGCAGCGCTGGCGGCGGCGGCGGCGGCGCGGGGCGATGGCGCGGACGCAGCGACCGCTCCCAGATATGGTCATCCACCAGCGGCAGCGGCGAGCCGCCCTTCTGCGCGAGCCAGCGCTCCAGCCGCACCTGCTGGTCGCTGGCGGGCGCCCCTGCACCCAGAGCGCGGCGTGCATCGATCCCGATGCATTCCAGAGGTACTGGCGGGCGCGCTGGGTCGCGTCGCCACGGTTTTCGGCCAGGTCGCGGGCGCGGCGCAGCAGCGCGGCCACCGCCTGCGTCTGCTGCAAGCGCAGCGAGATCGCCGCGTGGATGCGCTCGGTCAGCTCCACCAGCGCCAGGCTGATGACCTTGGCGCCCTCGCGCCACGAGCCAGGTCCACTATCGGCCATGAAGCGCTCGAACAGCGCCAGCTCGCGCACGACATCCTGCCCGACAGCCTCCAGACGCTCCTGTAGCTCGGCGGTCGTCTCGCCCAGGCCGACGCTCCACTCCTCTTCACGCTGGCGCAGCGTCTCTTGCAGGCGGCGCACATTCTCGCCCGCGTGCCGATCGTCGCGCAGCGCGTCGAGCCGCTCGCGCACCTGCGCCGCGCCCTCCGCCGCCACGCGGAAGAACTTCTCATGCAAGATGCCCAGGCGGTCGGCGATGTCGGCCAGCGCCTCAGGATGGTTGCCATCCACGCGCAGCGCCCGTAGCTCGCGGGCGAAGTCGCGCGATTCCGTGTTGATGCCATGTACCGCCTGGCGCAACGACTGCCACGCGCT
Organism: uncultured Chloroflexia bacterium; assembly: GCA_963840335.1. Classification (GTDB taxonomy): domain Bacteria; phylum Chloroflexota; class Ktedonobacteria; order Ktedonobacterales; family JADMIN01; genus JAKAIY01. Next base: position 17,038 of record CAWIYP010000033.1, on the reverse strand, counting down.
ATGGCAGCGCAGGGGATCAGTGTCTTCGTAGCGCAGCTCATCGAGCAGCGTATCGAGCGCGGTGATCGCCTGGGCGAAGTAGTTGGCGCTGAGGCTGATGTAGCGCCGTCGCAGCGCCCGCTGCACCTCATCCCAGTGCGGCAGAAAGACACGCAGCGAGCGGGCCAGCGCGTAGTCGCGCTCCACCCGGCGGCGCAGGCCGTCACGCTCGGCGCGGTCAGGCGCGAGGCCACCATCCACCGCCTGCCAGTTCTCCAACTGGCGCAGAATCTCCACGACCTCGCCGCGCAGATCATCGGGGCGCGGAAGCTCACGGTAGCGCAGCACGGCTTCGAGGTCGGCGGCCAGCTCATCCACCGAGACGCCGACCCGCCCGACGTACTCCTGGTCGCGCAGGGAGGCGAGGATGATGGCGCGGCGCTGCTGGCGGGCGCCACTCTCCTCGCCGGGGAAGGCGCGCAGGAAGTCCGGCGGCCCGGCGATCAGCGCCTCAGCCGCGCGTGAGATCTCGGCGATGCGTTGCACATCGGTGAGCACACTTCTCTCCCTCGCGCCAGCGCCCCTTCCACCTGCGGGGCGTCGTTTGCCTGCGTCCGTGCTGCCAGCCCCTCGCGCGCTCGCCCACCGCATCGTCACCCGACGAACTCCCCATGAAACAGGCGTTCCAGCGGCTGCGCGAGAGGTCATACAGTCCACGGTAGCATAGCACAGGCTGGCGGCGCTTCCAGAACACGCCCACCACGAGCGCCCAAAGGTACCAGCGCGCGCGACGGACGGCCTATGACGGCGCTCGCCGACGTTGCGGCCAGCCTGTTATACTGCCAGTGCGCGTGTTGCGTGTGGCCAGTGGAGCGGGTAGAAGTTCAGGAGCGAATAGCCGATGGAGAGGCTGTACCGTGGGTTGGTCTGGCTGGCGTGCGCCACCCTCATTGTTGGCGCGATGGCGTCATATTTGTATGCGTCGTCGGTATACACCAGTACTCAGGCAGGTATTTCTTTCAGTGAATCCGGTGGGTCAAGCTCGTCAATCGCGGTGTTCTTCCAACTGCTCGCCACGCAGTGGGGCAATATGGCGTTGAGCCTCTCAAACCTGCTCGATGGCGGAGTCATCATCCTGGCGGCGACGCTGGCCTGGGCGACCCACCGTCGTGTCTGGCTGGCCACGCTGATTGTCGTCACGCTCCTGACGGTTGTCTGGCCATCCGTCGCTTTTGTGTGGCAGGCGCACTATCTCGCGGCGCAGTTAGGCGGCTCGAACGTACCGGCCATTCAGATGATCTATATCTATCTCTCGCAGGGCGTTCAACTGCTCCCCGTCGCGCTGGCGCTGGTCTTCGGGCTGAATCGTCGCAGAACCTTCATGGCGACAACTGACGCGACGCTGGGCATAGAACGCAGCGCGCTCTGAAACGGCGCTCACGGCGCGCTCAGGCGGAAGTTCACCAGGTCGAAGGCGTCGTTCTGGTACGATTTCCACGACGCCTTCGTCCCCTGGCGCGACTGATGATCAGGCGTGTTGGCCGAACGCGATATAGAACGGCCACTCACAATGGCGCTGCTCCCACTCCTCGCGCATGCCATTGAAGGTCGCCGTCCACTCCGCGTCCGACATCCCCTGCGAAAGGGCGAGTGGTTTCGCCGAAACATGCGCCGCGGCCAAATCAGTCGCGAGCAGTGATCCAACACGACCGCCCCACGAGCCGACCGGCAGATTCACGACTTGCGTCTGCACATTGATCAGTCCCGCCATGCGCAGATTATCCCCTAGCAGCGGCCCGACGCGCGGATCAATCCCCCGCGCGAGCAGCGCGTTGAGCGAGACCTCGACCAGGCGCTGTGTCGCTGGGCCACCATTGAGATAGCCGAAGTGTCCTTCCGCGACCTCGACCCAGCCGCCTGGACGGGTGACACGGCACAACTCCGAGAGCACGAAGGGCCAGCGGTCGGAGGGAATCGCGAAGAAAAGCAGCCGTTGGTGCGTGAAGTCGAACGAGCCAGCGGCGAACGGCAGCCCTTCCAGCGCATTTCCCTGCACGAAGCGGTAATTCTGGGGGCGCGCATCGAGCGACTGGAACGCCTGGCTGCGCTCATCCAGCTTTGGCTCGTTGACATCCAGCCCGACGACATTGGCATCGGGGAACTGCTGGGCCAGATCCATCGACCAGCGCCCGCTCCCCGTCCCCACATCGAGGATGCTCAGCGGATGCTCAAGTGGGGCCGCGTAGTTGCCCTTGAAGGCTGAGCGCAGGACGAAATGCTGGAAATCGAGCCGGTTCGTCTCGTCGAGGTCTGAGGGCAATCCATACGGGACGCCCGCAGTGTATTCGCGTCCGTAGAGCTGGCGGCGTGATTTGCCAGACGTTACCCTCGTGGTCTTGTCGGTCGCGCGCTTCTTGAATGGCCAAAACGATGGCATGCGCCCCTCCAATCCTTTTGCTAAACACACATCCTCCGCCGAAGTCCTGGCAAGGCGGGCGCCCATAGTGTACCGCGCATGTCAATCAGCTATCGCTTGCTATCTCAAAGCTCGTTGCATGTCGCCAGCGCCGCTCGGTCAAATGGGAATAGCAGCCAGTCCGGCGGGAGATGTTAACTTGATATGCGGTGGACAGAGGCGTAGCATAGACGATGCGAAATCTGGACGCAGCCACTACGAGGTTCTCTGCGCCAGTGAACTCAGGGGAGGAACTACTGCTTGAGCCGCAAGTTGACAACGATACTGGCCATCGCTGGCATTCTGGTGTTTACCGTCGCATCTGTCGCGCCACTCGTTTCCCCAGCCGTGAAGCAATGGCAGCGCAGCGAATACCAGAGTGGAGTCCCATTCTTCGTCTTGCTGATGGGCGAACTGATCGGAATAGGGCTGTTCATGGCGGCGTACACCGGCGCTTTTATCAAACTGTCACGCCTCCAGCAGAATCGCTGGGTCTGGGCGTTGGGCATCGGCGTAGCGTTGGCGATCACGGGGTACGGCGCGATCATCACAGCCATTGTGCTGCTAGCCTACTGCTTCTTTGGCCCGACCACGGCCGCCGTCCAGAGCGCGGAGAAGCCGCCTGCCCAGGGGCAGTGAGCGGCGCCGCCACGCGCCACCTGCCGCCATCCGGTGATATGCTCTGCGTGCGAGTCCTGAGCGAACACGGCGCCGCCCGCGATACCATGCGGGCGTAGCTGTGCGCGCGTATGAGACATGGAGGCGCCACGGATGACCACACCTCAACCCCTGACCTTCGGCGTCAAGACGGCGCCACAGTTCACCACCTACGACGACATGCTGCGCGTCTGGCGCGAGGCCGACGCCCTCCCAGAAATCGCGCACGCCTGGCTTTTCGACCACTTCATGCCACTGGGGCCTGACCCCACCGGCCCCTGCCTGGAGGGCTGGTCTACACTGGCCGCCTTCGCCGCACAGACCGAGCGCATGCGTGTCGGGCTGATGGTGACGGGCAACACCTACCGCCATCCCGCCGTACTGGCCAACATCGGCGCGACGGTGGACATCATCTCGCGTGGGCGGCTGGACTTCGGCATCGGCGCAGGCTGGAACGAGCTGGAGCATCGCTCCTACGGCATCCCGCTGCCTCCGGCGGGCGACCGCATCCGCATGCTGGGCGAGGCCTGCGAGATCATCAAGCGAATGTGGACTGAGACGACGCCGACCTTCGAGGGGCGCTACTATCAGGTGCATGAGGCGCGCTGCGAGCCAAAGCCCATCCAGAAGCCCTATCCGCCCTTCGTCATCGGCGGCAGTGGCGAGAAGCTGACCCTGCGCGTCGTCGCCCAGTACGCGAGCGTCTGGAATTTCGTCGGCGGCCCTCCCGAAGAGTTCACCCGCCTCTGCGGTGTCCTCGACGGGCACTGCGCCGCCGTCGGACGCGACCCCGCTGAGCATCGCCCGCTCGATCCAGTACATGATCAACCCCGCTGACCTGGCAGGCGCGCGCGAGGGGATTCGCCAGTATATCGCGGCGGGCGCCAACCATGTCCTGCTCAACCTGCGCGCGCCGTATCCAGAGGGCATCGTCACGCGGATGGTCAGCGAGATCGTGCGGCCGCTCACCGGCGCGGCCTAGGGCTACGGAAATACGCTCGCCATCGCCACACGCGCCCCAGCATTGCGGTACAATCCGTATGCTGGGGCGCGCTATCTGACGCCCCGACGCCGTCAGTGGCTGTGGGGAGTTGCGAGCGCATGACCTGTCCGAATTGTGGAGCGACCAACCCAGCGAATGCCCGCTTCTGCAACCAGTGCGGCTTCGCGCTCACCGCGCACGCCGCCACAGGCACGAGGCGCCCGCGCCGCCAACCGGCGGATGAGGACGCGCACGCCGAGGAATCGCAGCAGCGGCGTGTCGTCACCGTCCTCTTCGCCGACCTCGCCAACTCCACGGCGCTCGCCGAATCCATCGACGCGGAGGAGTTGCGTGTCCTGCTGGGAGAGTTCTTCGCCGCGATGAGCCGCGAGATCGAGCGACATGGCGGCTCCGTGGAGAAATACATCGGCGACGCGATCATGGCCGTCTTCGGGCTACCCATCGCCCACGAAGATGACCCCGTGCGCGCCATTCGCGCCGCGCTCGACATGCAGGCGAGCCTGCGCGCGCTCAACGCCAGCCGCGCCAGCGCCGACGACGCCGCGCCAGAGTTCGACCTCCGCATCGGCGTCAACACGGGCGAGGTCGCCGCCGCCGTGAACGCTCACGCTGGACAGGATTTCCTCATCACCGGCGACCCGGTGAACGTCGCCGCGCGCCTCCAGCAGATCGCGGCGCCCGGCTCGATCCTCGTCGGCCCGCGCACCTATCGCAACGCGCGCGGCATGGCGGAGTTCCGGCAGGCGCCCGCCGTCCCGCTGCGCGGCAAGAGCCGCCCGGTCGCCATCTGGGAAGTCATCGGTCTGCTCGGCGACCAGCAGGCGCCCACCACGCGCGCCCGTGGTCGCGACGGCGCGCAGACGCCCCTCATAGGCCGCGACGCCGAGATGGCGCTGCTCGACGCCGTGGCCCACCGCGCGATGCGTGAGCGCCGCCCACACCTCATCACGATCATCGGCGCGCCCGGCGTGGGCAAGACCCGTCTCGCGCGCGAATTCACCGCGCGTGTCGGCGCGCAGACTACCATCGCCGCCTGCGAAGATGACGAGACACGCGAGCGTCCGCTGCTCCTGGAAGGACGCTGCCCACCCTACGGCGAAGATGTCACGTACTGGCCGCTCACCGAGATGCTGCGCTGCTACGCCGACTTCACCGCGCTAGAGCCATCAGAGAGCGCCCGCGCGAAGCTGCTGGACGCCACCCGCGAGGCGCTGGAGACAGTGGGGCGCGACGAGAACCCCGCGATCATCGCCGCCTACCTTGGCCACACCATCGGCATCGAGTCCGAGGAGCGACGCCGCGCGCTGCTCCCCGCCGACGCCGCGCAGCTCCAGGAGGGCGCGCTGCGGGCATGGCGCACGTTCTTCGAGGCGCTGGCGGGGACACGCGGACTGGTCGCGATGATCGACGACGCACACTGGGCTGATGACGCCCTGCTCGATCTGCTCACATGGGTGGCCGCCCATGCGCGCGGCGTCTCGCTGCTCTTCACGCTGACCGCCCGTCCCGACCTGATCGAGCGCCACCCGACCTGGGGAGGTGGCCGCCGCAATTTCGTAACGCTGGGACTGGAGCCGCTCTCCCCCAGCGACGCCGCACGTCTGCTCGAATGAACTGCTGCCTGGCTCGGCGGCGCCAGAGACGCTGCGCCTGGGCATCCTCGACAAGGCTGATGGCAACCCGTTCTACGTCGAGGAAATCGTCCGCATGCTCATCGATCGCGGCGCGCTCATTCAGGATGAGACGGGCGCATGGGGGGTCGCGCCAGAGTGGGAGCAGAGCGAAGAGCTGCGCGATCCGGTCATCCCCGATACGGTGCAGGGCGTGCTGGCGGCGCGCCTCGATCTGCTCCCGCCCGCCGAGCGCGATGTCCTCCAGCATGCGGCGGTGATCGGGCGCTATTTCTGGCCCAGCGCGCTGCTCTACCTCGCGCAGCACCTGCGCGCCGAGGAGCTGGACATCGCCCTGCGCTCGCTCAGTCAGAAAGACCTCATTCATCCGAGCGAGCGCGCCTTCGCCAGCCTCACGGCGCCGGGCGAGACAACCTACACCTTCAACCATGCCCTCACCCGCGAGGTCGTCTATCTGGCCATCCCGCGCACACGCCGCGCGCACGAGCACCAGCGCATCGCCGAGTGGCTCCAGCGGCTCTCGCGGTCCCGCCCAGGTCAGTTCGCCGAACTTCTGGCGCAACACTCCTATCGCTACTACACGCTCGCCAACCTCTCGCGCTCTCGCGACCAGGAGCGGCGACGGCAGGTGCGCGCGGAGGTGGTGGCGGCGCTGCGCGCAGGCGGGCGACCAGTCGGTCGAGCGCCACGCGCTAGCCAAGGCTGACGCCTACTATACCGACGCGCTGGAGCTGTTCGGCGAGGACATCGAGCCGGGCGAGGCGCCGCTGGTGGTGGCCCTGCGAGTGGCGCGCGGCGAGGAGCGCTGGCTGGCGTTGCGCGCCGACGACGCCTGGGCGGACTATCGCGACGCGCTGCGGGTCTGGGCCGCGACCTCCAGCGCGATGTCGCCCCTCACTGAGCCAGCGGAATCGCTCGGCGTAACCGCTGCGGTCGCCGCGCACGGGGCATCGGCGCCACCGAGCTTCTCGCAGCCCGAGCCAGCAGCACTCGCCGCTGATGCCCGCCACGCTGCCGCTCGACTGGCGCCAGCAGGGGATGCGCCTCTACCGTGTACTGGCGCTGTTGCCCACACGCTACCAGGGTGTCTTCCGCCGCCTACCGTCCCATGAGGAGCTTGCCGCCTACCTCGACGAAGGGCTGCGGCTCGCGGGCGACCTCGGCCAGCGTGACACACTCGATTACGCCGAACTGCTCACCGCCAAGAGCTTCCTCTGGTGGTCGTGGGCCGAGCGCCGCAGTGAGCGCGACCTGCTCGACGCCTACCGCAGCGCCCGCGAGGCCGTGCGCATCACCGAGGCGCACGAGGACGCCCGCGCCGCTTCCGCCGCGCTCGACGCCCTGGGCAATATCCAGAGCATCATGACCGACCTCACCGGCTATCTGGAAAGCCAGAAGCGCCGCCTGCGCTGGATAACCGAGATTGATGAGCCGCAAGAAGTCGTGGATATCAACACGGAGGTCAGTCAGGCGTATCAACTGGTAGGGGAGTTCGCCGAAGCGACACACTACGCTGAGACGGCGTTGGCCCTGGCAAATGAGGTAGACGCGGACTCGCTGCGCGTGAAGGCGCTCTGGCGGCTCGTGCTCTCCCAGTTCGAGTGGGATCACTGGGCCGAGGCGAACAAAGCTGGCGTGGAGCTACTGGCGCGCGCGCAACGCAACGTGCTGAGCCAGAATAACCATCATTTCTGGGCAATCCTGGCCCTGGCAACCATCGCCGCGCGCACGGGCGAGGCCGACACCGTCACACGTCTGCTCAAGTCCAGCGGTGAGATTCGGGTCGCGCCCGCGCAGTATGTGGAGCTGGCGCGGGCGCGGGTGGCGATCGCGCGCGGAGAGCCACGCGAGGCCCAGCACATCCTGCTCAACGCGCTCGAGAATCGCTCCGGGCGCCACAGCATGGCGGCGCTGCTCGCGGAGCTCGCGGAGCTGGCGGCGCGCGGCGGCGACCTCGACCTCTATGATCGATTTGGCGCCGAGGCGCTGGAGCTAGGCTGGCGGTCGGGCGCGCGCAAGGCGCTGGCGCAGGCGCTGCGGGCGCGGGCCATCGTTGGCGTCAGCGCGGGGCGCTGGGATGACGCCCTCGCCGACGCGCAGAACGCCCTGGCGCGCTATCGTGAGCTGGGGTGCGCCTGGGAAGAAGGACGATCACGCTATGTGCTCGCTGGCCTCTATCGCAGGCGTGGCGAATCAGGCGATGATGCGCGTGCGGGCGAGGCGCTCACCGTGGCGCAGCGCCTCTTCGACGACCTGCGCGCGGTTCGCGACATCGCGCGGGTACGCTCGGCGCTGGCGGGCGGCGATGTGCGCCTCCCGTAAACGCGCGGTGGCAACGTGAATCTGACGAGGACATTCCCAGGCATGGGAAGGATGAGCGGCTTCTTTGGGCGGCAATGAGACGCGATTCTGCAACCTCTGCGGTAAGGGGATTGCTGGGCGCTACTACCAATACACCAACGGGATGACCGTCTGCGAGCTGTGCGAGCAGACGGCGCCGCGTTGCGCCCGCTGCCGCGCCCCCACCTCCACCGCTGGCGCCACCGTCTCGCGGCGCGGGGTGCTGCTCTGCGCGCGCTGCTCGCATGAGATCAATCACTGCGATACCTGCGGCGAGCCAATCCTCAACCGCTGGTCTACTGTCCAGGAGCTTGTCGCCACCCCAGCGCCACGCCGCTATTGCGAGGAGTGCATGCGCAGTCGCCCGCACTGCGACCTGTGCCAGGCCCCAGTCGGCGCGGGCCACAGCAAGCTGCCCGATGGGCAGTATCGCTGCGCGCTCTGTACGTCAGATTTAGTCACCGCTGAATCCGCCATCCACACCATCTATACTGAAGCGCTCAAGGAGTTGGGCCGTATCGTGTCGGAGCCACTCCGCCAGACCCCACCGCTCGAAGTCGTCACCCGCCGCCGAATGGGTGAGACACGCCGCGCATATGCCAACGAGGCGGGACTGACCACACGCATAGGCGAGGAAAACGCGGGTGGACGGCATGTGCTAGGCTTCTTCGTTCGCTCACAGGGCCGACCAAAGATCTACGTCGAGGCGGGATTGACGCGCGGGCTGCTGCTCGGCACCCTGGCGCACGAGCTGGGCCACGCCTGGCAGTCGGAGCGACTGGGCGCTGCGGCGGGCGCGGTCGATTCACTGGTGAGCGAGGGTTTCGCCGAGTGGGTGGCCTACCACACACTGCTAGCGCATGGTCTGCGCGCGTTGGCCAGCCGCGCCCGCGAGCGCGACGACCTCTATGGGCGCGGACTGATGCGCATGCTCAGCGTCGAGCAGTCGCGGGGGCGCGGCGCCGTGCTGGCCATCGCCCGCGCGGGCCGCCTCTAGCCACGCCTGGCCCGCGTGTGCGGCGTCATTTGACCGGGTTCGAGTAGCGGATTGAGAATTGCTCCACTGGTACGATAGGTTGGCGGCGACACACACGCATACGTGATGGACGCTCCAACCGCCACTACAGAAGGAGAAACCTGATGCGCGCTATCATTGTCTCAGAGTTTGTCTCATTGGATGGGGTGATGCAGGCGCCAGGCGGCCCAGAAGAGGACACGGAGAGCGGTTTCACTCGGGGCGGGTGGACTCATCCCTACTGGGACGACGAGATTGGCGCCCACTTCACGCAGGTGATGAGCGAGAGCGACGCCCTGCTCCTGGGACGCAAGACCTGGCAGATCCACGGCGGCGCCTTCGAGCCGATGGCGGAAGGCGATCCGTTTGGCGATGCGCTGAACGCGATGCCCAAGTATGTCGTCTCCACTACCCTTACCTCAGCCGATGCCTGGCGCAACTCTACCCTCATCCACGGCGACGAGGGCGATATCGTGGAGGCGGTGCGCGCCCTGAAAGCGCAGCCCGGCAAGAACATCGTCATCGACGGCAGCAGCGTGCTCGTCCACACCCTGGCGCGGCACGACCTGATCGACGAGTACTACCTGATGATCTAGCCGGTCGCGCTTGGGGGCGGCAAGAAGGTATTCACGGATGGAGTACAGATCAACCTGCGTCTCGTCGAAGCCCGTCCCCTGCCTTCAGGGGTCGTGCTGACGCATTATGTGGTTGAGCGCCCCGCGTAGGCGACATCGGTTGGTCCAGGCAGCCTGGCGGCAGGGGGTAATGGCTATGGCCGGGCGGCGCGCGTCACGCAAGACGCGCCACGCGGATGCGGATGAGCGCTAGGTATGCCAGATTGGGCCAGTTGGCTCTCCCTGAGCGGCAGACAAGCGCGCCAGGGCGTATCATACGGTCAGGGCGGAGTAGTGCGTCGCGCGGTCGAGCAGTGAGGATGGGCATGTCCGCGGAGCCAGAGACATTGAGCGGACGCCCAGCGGCAGACCTTCGTCGAGCGGCTGGCGCGCGAACTGGGCGCGGGACTGACGGTGACTGGCTCACCCTGCGCCGCCTACGCCATCCAGGGGCAGACGCCTGTCGCCGTCGCACGCCCGACGACGCTAGATGAGCTAGCGACGGCGATGCGACTTGCGGCAGAGGCGGGCGCCGCCATCGCGCCCTGGGGCAGTGGCTCGCGCATGGCGCTGGGCTATCCGCCGTCGCGTCTCGATCTGGTCGTCAGCCTGGAGCGAATGAACCGCGTCGTGGCGTACGATCCCGCCGACCTCACCATCACCGTCGAAGCGGGCATGACACACGCGCAACTGGCCCAGACACTCGCCCCCGCCCGCCAGATGCTACCCGCTCGACCCGCCGCTGCCCGCCCGCGCCACCATCGGCGGCGGGCTGGCTACGGGTATCGTCGGGCTACGGCGTGGCCTCTACGGCGCCGCGCGCGAGTTGACGCTGGGCATGCGCGTCGTGGACGCCGCTGGACAGCCCCTCAGGGCCGGCGGCTCCGTCGTCAAGAACAGCACTGGCTACGGCATGACGCGCCTCTATATCGGCTCACTCGGCGTCCTCTGCGTCATCGCTGAGGCCAGCTTCAAGCTCACACCGCAACCCGAAGCTGAGGCGACCATCCTCGCCACCACCGAGTCCGCGCAACAGACACTCGCCGCCGCCCAGGCCATCAACGCCCTCGCCGTGCGCCCCGCCAGCCTCGTAGCGATGAGCCGCGACGCCCTGCCAGAGCTGGCCCGCCTCACGCCCTGGCCACGCGCGCAGCGAATTGATCGCCATCCGTCTGCCTGGCATGGAGGCGGCGGTGAAGCGCGCCATCGCCGAGACCGAAGCGGCGCTACGCCGCGCGGGCGCCCAGCCACTGATGACGCTCGATGACGCCGCCCACGCGCAGTTCTGGGCCAGCGCCGACGACTTCGCCGCGCTGCGCGTCGGCCCACGCGAGGCGCTGGCGCGGCTGAACACGCTGCCGTCCGAAGCCGCGCAGGCGCTGGATATGGCGTCGGGACTGGCCAGCGAGCATGGCCTGCGTCTGAGCTGGCTGGCTGACCTGGCCACCGGAACACTCTGGCTGCGGCTCAGCGCCCACGACGAAGCCTTCGCCGACACGAGCGCGAACGACGGCGCGGCGCTGGGTGGCGATGTCATCTTCGCCGCCGCGCTGCGCGCCACCCTCGAACGCTCATCCACCGCTGGCGCCTCGTCACCACTCTCGCCTGCCCACCGCCGATCAAGCGCACGCTCGCGCTCTGGGGCGCCGACCCCGCCAGCCTGGAGCTCATGCGCGAAGTCAAACGACGCTTCGACCCTACTCACCGCCTCAACCCTGGCCGCTTCCTCGCGGGCATCTGACCCCGTTCACGCCCACCATGGCAGCGCCACTTTCCGCTCGACACGCCGCCCGACACGTTGCGTGGCATGGCCCGTGCGCCACACCTTCATCTGGTAAGCCCACGGGCGCGCCCTCGCGCGCCATAGTACGCTGGGTGATGTGTAGAGCTAGTGGAGGATCACAAATGGCGCAACCACCGACAATGGAACAAACAATCCCGCAACGCCTCGCCATCGAAGACATCGTGCTGGTCGAGGCTCCGATCGAGCAGGTTTTTCAGCAATGGAGCGATGCGCAGCGCTTCCCCAACCACATGCGCAACGTCATCAGCGTGACGCCGACAGGCGAGCATCGCTATCACTGGATCACCAGCTTCTTTGGGCAGCGGCAGGAGTGGGACACCGAAGTCACCACCGACGAGGAGAGGCGCGCGATCACCTGGCATAGCGTCGCGGGAGATGACCACAGCGGCGGGCTGACCTTCACCCCGCAGAATGAGCACACCACCGAGGTGCGCCTGCGCATGGAGGTGACGCCACCCACCGGACTCGCCCCGCAACGCCTCGACCGCCTCGCGCAGACCGCGCGCAAACGGACGCACAGCGACCTGCGCCGCTTCAGCCGCCAGATGGCCACACCAAAATCGCGCGATGAGGCGCCCGCCGGAGCCGTTGGCATGGCCACGCAGCTTGGCGTCGCGGCCACAGCGGCGGGCCTCGGCGGATACGCCGCGTACCTTGTCGGGCAGCGGCTGCGGGGCAACGCGACCTATCGCGCGATGCGCAGCGAGGTCATCCCGCCCGCCAGCATCGCAAGCTGGTCACTCGCGGGAGCTTCCGCCGCCAGCGTCCTCGGCGCCGCCACCTATCGCCAGCTTGGCCACATCAACAACGCGCTCTTCATTGGCCAGTGGGCGCCGACACTGCTCGCCGCCAGCGGATTCGCGCGCATCCTTGGCCATCGCGGCATCCACACCTCCGACGGCGCCAGCATCGCAAGCTGGTCGCTGGTCGGCGCGAGCATCGGCTCAATAGCCGCATCCGCCGCGCTGCACACGATGGGACGTCGCAAGCAGGGTCTCTTTGTTGGCCAGTGGGCGCCAACCCTGCTGGGCGCCGCTGTCTTCACGCGCCTCTTCAACCGTATGTAACCACGCAGCGCAGACACAGCGTAGGGCCACCGTTGCGCAACGGTGGCCCTACGCTGTGTCTGGTGAGCTTAGTCCACGAAGTCCACGGGAACCTCGGTGGGAATCACGCCCTGCTCAGCGGCGCGATGGAGGAAGAGGCGAATGCTCTCCTTGCCGCGCGGCCCCATATCCACCGTCCAGTCGTTGACATACATGCCCACGAAGGTATCAGCCGTCTCCGTCGAGAGGCCACGGGCGATATTGCATGGCGTGCTGGAGCGCCGCCTGGCGGTGATCGAGGCTGTACTGGATGCTCGCCTTCAGCACACGCGAGAGCGCCGCCATCTTCTCTGGCCCCAGGTCGCGGCGCACCGCGTTGACGCCCAGCGGCAGCGGCAGCCCGCCTGTCTGCGCATGCCACCACTTGCCCAGGTCCACCAGCGTATGCAGCCCTAGCTCGCCATGGGTCAGTTGCCCCTCGTGGATCAGCAGGCCCGCGTCATAGCGCCCCTCATGCACGGCTTCCATGATCTGATCGAACGGCACGACATCGTAGTCGAAGTCGCCGAGGAAGAGCCGCAGCGCCAGGAACGCGCTCGTCATCAGCCCCGGAATGGCGATGCGCTTGCCCCGCAGCCACTCCACATCCGCCGCCGGGTCGCGCGTCACCACCATCGGGCCGTAGTTGTCGCCCATGCTCGCGCCATGCGAGAGGATGGCGTACTTGTCGGCGACGTAGGCGTAGGCGTGGACGGAGATCGCGGTAATCTCTAGCTGCCCTTCGCGCGCCCACTGGTTCAGCGTCTCGATGTCACGCAGGATATGCTCGAACGCGAAGCCATCGGTCTCGATCTTATGCTCGGCCAGGGCATAGAACATGAAGGCGTCGTCGGAGTCGGGACTGTGGCCCAGTCGCATCAACTCCGGCTGATCGTTCTTAGGGGGCGTGCTCATCGTCTACGGCGTCCTCTCATAGCGCGATCCGCTCGCGCGTGGTCACATGCGGCGAAATCGCGTGAATTCATGTGGTATTAGACGACTCGTCTACCTGTTGCTAGGCAGTCGTATCGCGGCTAGGCGCCTTACAGGCGTCCACGGTTGATTGTAGCGCGCCATCCGCGAGTCCGCTAGCGGCGCTGTCGCGTCTCCGCGAATCAGCGCGGGGCAGCGGTACCTTAGTCCCTGTCTCACGAGCGCCCGATTGACACGGCGGCGAGACACAGGTAGCATGCGAAAAGAATCCTTCGACGCATGACGCGCCGCACACCCCCAACCACGCTCCCGCCTGCTAGCTCTCCTGGCGCCAGGCTCGTGAGGCGCGGTTGGACAGTGGGCGGCGCGCGGAGCCAGATAGCGAGGCGTACAGTGGGACGGAACCGCCACGATTCAGACGACAGGCGCCGCCGGGATAGATTGGGACGAGGGCGGCTATCATCGCGCCGACGACTCGGCGGAATATGACGCCTACGACGCGCAATACTCTGAAGAATATCCCGTATGGGATGAGTCACGCGCGCTGGTCGCCCAGGATGCGGATCGCGCTCCCGCGCGCTACGAAGACGAGCCAGCGCCCAGCCCCGTGCTGATCCCTGGCACTGGCGTCTCGATGGGCCGCCTCTTCCTCAAGCGTCGCGAGCGCCCACTGACCATGCGCATCGCCGTCGTCACGCTCCTCGCGGTGATGATCGTGACCGGCCTGGTCTCCGTGACGCCGCTGGGCGCCTCGGCGCAGCCTGGCGTCTCCTCCTTCGAGGCGCTCTCCGGAGCGGTGGTGCTGGGCAGCCAGCCCGGCTTCTTCTGGTATACCGCGCAGTGGAATGACACGCCGGAAAAGCTCGCAACGCAATTCCATGTGCTGATCGGCGGCATCTTCCAGATGAATGGCCTCTGCCCCGGCCAGGAGCTGCAGGTCGGCAAGCAGTACAAGATTCCAACCAACGCAAAATACGGCGCCAACTACCAGTCAACACAAGCGCAGCAGTGCGGTGGACGCACTCCGACGGGCTACTATGGCCAGACGGTCTTCGGCAACGAGTGGTTCAACTCGTATGCGGGCATTCCAACCCTGGAAGGCCGCTGCTCACCTGCCTTCCCCACCGATCCCAACCACCCCAACTACCTGCAATTCAAGTTCATCTCACCGAACTGGAACTCCAACTGGGTGCGCGGCTTCAGCTTCTTCCATGACGGTGTGGACATCTCGGCGCCTCAGGGCAACCCCATCCACGCGGTGCAGTCGGGGCAGGTGATCTGGGCGGGCTACGATGGCACGAACGGCTTTGGCTGGTCAGTCGTCATCAACAACTGCTACCACGTCTCAACGCTCTACGGCCACATGATGGGCCTGGTCGCCGGACTGCGCGCGGGCGACAACGTCAACCAGGGCGATGTCATCGGCTACGAAGGCTCGACTGGCTGGTCCACTGGCCCCCACCTGCACATCTCCGTGGACGTGAACAATGTGCCGGTAGATCCGATGTGGTTCTACACTGACATCTACCACATCACCCACTACGTCGCCCCGAACTGATACCCTCCGGCCTGGTCGGCTGACCCCGCCGCCTCCAGAGCGCCCCGCGATCTCGCAGATGAGATGACGGGGCGCTTTTGTGTGCGCTGCAACCCTACCGCATTCCTCCCCCGTACACAGTACGTCAAGAGTATAATATCGCATTAAAAATTGTTGAATTACTATCTGACTATAATCAAATAAATCGCCTATTTTACGTATTACTCAACACACTTATTATTCTTAATTTTACTATTTATAAATAGCTATATTGCGCTTTATTGCTTGACATACTTATATTATCAATCTATATTTCCATTGGGAGTCGTTCTCCCGCCCAGTTAGAGAGGTGATCCCCATGCGTAAGTTCTTTCTCGCTGTCGCCCTGGCTCTCGCGCTCTTCGGCTCAGCGCTCGGAGCCGCCGTAACTTTCGGCGCGCAAGCCTCAGACGACCCAGATCCATGTCTTGGCCGACGTCACGCCTGGAGTCACCTGTAGCGGCGGTGGCTCCGGCTATTGCAAGTAAGCGACCTACACAACAGACACCCAGAAAGCTCTCCTGGCAGATTCGCTGGGAGGGCTTTCTGGGTGTCTGCCATGTGTATCACGAGATGATAGACTTCCACGCAAGTCTCATGTACACTTGCATTGAGGCGTGGCGAGCTGCGATAGCTGCGCTCAGGGGAAATGTTGTGGGATGATGGCGCGGAGGTATCGCACATGCCTATTCCTGGTCTAGATTCGATCCTGTTCAAGTCGGCAAGCGCTGTATGGCCTAGCGATGAATGGCCTGACGGGGTAGGGCCTGATCCAGCAATCGTGGCCCTCTTCGATACAGCTGCGAGACATCTCAATGAAGAGCGCCCAGAGCCAGATAAAGCGCTGGCGGCGCTGGATGCGATAAATCAAGCTACGCTACAACCTAGCCAGCAGATGCGCTTCGCATTTCTTATGGGCAGGACTCTGGTCGCACAAGGAATTATCAATGAAGGGGTCGCATTCTTTCATCAGGCTGAGTATGTCGCAAGGGAGCACAAAGACCGCGACTCCGTATGTGAAATACAGCTGAGAATAGGTCACACTGCCTACAATGCGCAGCGGCACCGAGCCGCCCTGGACTACTACAAGATTACCTACGATACCTGGCGTGACTACTTCCCAGACCCCAAGGCTAGACGTATCGACGCAGAGGTCATGCTCCGAGCAGCCATTGGAACGGAGCAGTGGTACATCGGAGATATTGAAGAGGCGCACCAGACCATTGCCAGCGTTGTGGCGCTTGCGGAGAACGCGTCGAGATCCGAACGAACCCTCGTACTCATTAATGAACATGCCAATGCGCTGTGGACGCTGGGGCTGATATTCCGCTCTCTCAGCGACTTACGCAATGGTGACAGCGGCTATCTGCATGATGCGATAGAGCGTTTTCGCAAGTCAATCAATCTCTACAAGAGAATAGGTGCGGACAGCTACCAAGTAGGCCGCATCAGCATCCAGATCGCCGAGGCATATCTCGATCTCGCCGAGTCGCATCTCAGCATGATCAAACCTGAGTCTGCCCGAGCAATGAACCTCCAGGCAAACGCATTTGTAGAGCAGGCGGCAGATTTCCTGCTTCCAGCAGATGATCCTGAGGGACGTGTCCTGGCGCGCATCACACAATTACGCTTAAAAATGATCAAAACGCGCATGATTGACTCCGTGCGCACATTTCAGAGTATCGAAGACGACTTCGCCACTATTGAGCGCGATCCTATCACGCAAAAGGATGAGGCGCTCGTGGCCAAGAGTCTCACTCTGCGTGCGGAATGGCTCATAAAACTAGGAGATGCCGCAAAGGGGTGCGAGCTTCTGAAAATGGCGATCAGAACCTTCGGCGAGGACGGCAAAGGAATGGCGACGCGCGCCGAGCGGCTGTATCGCGCCCACTGCAAATCCGCCAATCCGGAAACCTCATACGGGCCTGAAACATACAGCCCCAATT
>CAWIYP010000032.1:0-159657 GCA_963840335.1 uncultured Chloroflexia bacterium | reverse complement strand
CTCGCACGCAGCGCCCGGTCGCGCGCGCTGCCCTGGCCATCGCCGCTGTGCTGGCGCTGGCGCTCTTCCTGTCGCAGTTCATCCCTGGCTTTGATATGGGTGGAGCGGCGGCGAGCTTCTTCCACGGCGTCTCGCACCTGCTACCGTAGCAGCTAAACACTGACTGAGGGCCGACTCTTGGTGACACACCGCGAGGTCGGCCTCAGTCTTTGCGGGCGAAGAGGAACGGCGCGCCCGCGCCTCTGAAGATCGGGAGGTGCTCTTCTGGCACACCAGCGTCGCACGCGTGCGGTTCGAGGTCGCGGCGCTCGACGCGCGGGCTGGTGAAGCCTGCGACGACAGCCAGATCACGAAAGGCGACATCGTCGTAAAAGCGCAGGCGCGAGGCGGCAGGTTCGAGGCGCCGCTGGGGTTCCGCGCCACTCTCGGTCGCTGCCCATCACGATGAGCAGACCGTCCGAGGCGAGAACACGGCGAATCTCGTGCAGCGCGGCAACGGGATCGGACAGATGACTGAGGACGCCGGTCATCACCGCATGGGTGAAGGTTGCGTCAGGGAAGGGCAGTTTGGTGGCTTCGACTTGCTGTATGGTCAGGCGGCCCTCTGCGATGGCGTCGTGATTCTCTTCGCTGGCGAGTTGAACCATATCTCGGCTATGGTCTATCGCCGCCGCGCGGCAGCCACTCTTCAGCAGCTCTTTCAGCAGCGCGCCGCCCCCACATCCCACTTCGAGCAGATAGTCAGAAGAGCTGAGATGCAGCTCAGCGATGATGACTCGGAAGTTGGGCAAGTGATAGAGCGGATCGCGATAGAAGTCGCGCGCCTGGGCGCCTGAAGGACGGCGGCCACTCCGATCAATGAGCCAGTCTCCCAGGGCGGCGGGAGCGGCGCTACGCAGGAACGGCGCGGCAGTCTCACTGGCGAACCAGCCGACCAGTTCAGCGGGATCGCCGATGAGGCTACCCCAGCCGTGATGCGCCAGCGAGATGCGCGAGCCAGTCCCCATCGGCTCGATGTGTACTTCGACCTCGGACAGGATGTCTGGCTGCCAGTCGGCCTGGCGCCACTGGAGCCGCGCGCGTTCTCCCGGCGTCCATTCGGTGACGTGGCCCACTTCGAAATCGCCTTGTGAGATTCGTCCATCTTGCCCTGGGATGAAGCTCATGCCCGCACGGTCGAGCGCGCCAACCAACTCCTCGATGAATGTCGCGAACGCCTCGGCCGGGGCGAGCGCGCTCTCCAGACTGACTGTGACGGTGGCGCTCGTTTCATCTGGCATCAGGAACCTTCACTTTCGCGTTAAACTCGCTTCTCATCACGAACGAACCCGCTCAGCTTGGCCCGATAAGCGTGTGGCGGATCAACATCAGTGGGGTGAGCGGGCCGAGGCCGCCGGGCGAGGGGGTGATGTAGCTCGCCAGCTCCCGTACCCCGGCGAAATCCACATCGCCAATCACCTGGCCATCCACATTCGTCATGCCCGCGTCGAGGACGATGGCGCCGGGCTTCAGCATCTCGGCGGTGATGGCTCCGGGCCTGCCCATACTGGTGAAGAGGATGTCCGCCTGGCGTGTGACCGCCGCGAGATCGGGTGTGCGCGAGTGGCAGAAGGTAACGGTGGCGTTCTCACGCAGAAAGAGCAGACCCGCAGGCTTGCCGCCGACGTTGCTGCGCCCGACGACCACGGCATCCATCCCTTGCAGCCGCATGCCCGCCAGACGCAGCAACTCCAGCGCGGCGTCGGCGGTGCTAGGGACGAAGCTGGGGAAGCCTAGCATCAGCCGTCCGGCGTTCTGTGGGCCGAGGCCATCCACATCCTTTGCGGCGGGCAGCGCCTCCATCACCACGCGCTGGCGGATGTGGCGTGGCAGCGGCAGGAGCAGCGCCACGCCATCCACGTCGCCACGCGCGCCCAGAGCCGCGATCTCAGCCCGCAGCGCCGTCTCCTCGATCTCAGCGGGATAATCGCGCAGCGAGAGCGTCAGCCCCACACGCGCGCACGCTCGCCGTACCTGCTCGGCGTAGAGACGCGCCGTGGCATTCGTCCCGACGACCACGAGCGCAAGCTGCGCGGCACGGCCATGCCGCTCCGAGAAGAGCCGCGCCTCGTGCGCCAGCTCGACTCGCAGACGCGCCGCCAGGTCGCGCCCATCCAGCAGAATCGCGCTCACCGTCTTCTCCCCACTGCCGTAGCGTTCGTCATCAGGCGTAACTATACCACTGGCCCCCGCTCTGACTCCTGTTCTGCCGCTGGAGCGGGCAGACCGACGATCTCCATCAGCTTGAGCGCGTTGACGCTGGTAGCGACTCCCGGGCGCAGGCGGTAGTCAAACGTCATGCTGGGGCCGCTGGCGTCGCGCGTGAAGCGCTCGGTGAAGTGGACCGGCTGGCTCAGCGGTGTCAGGTCGGGGGCTTGCGCCAGGGTCAGGTCATGCGTGCTGACGGCTCCGGTCGCGCCGAGATCGAGCAGGTAGCGGATGACGCTGCGCGCCGCGATCTGCCGCTCGCTGGTGTTGGTGCCGCTGAGAATCTCGTCCAGCAGGAAGACGGGTACGCGCTCTCCAGCCCGCGCCACGACGCTTAGCTCATCCACGATCTGCTTCAGTCGCCGTAGCTCGGCCATGAAGTACGAGACGCCCGCCTCCAGCGAGTCCTGCGCGCGCATGCTGGTGGCGAGCGCGACAGGCGGCAGCGCGAACGCCTCGGCGCAGACGGGCGCCCCGGCCTGCGCCAGCGCGACATTCACGCCGATGGCGCGCAGCAGCGTGCTCTTGCCCGACATATTCGAGCCAGTCACCAGCAGGAACGTTCCCGGCGGCCCAATCGTGACGTCATTGCGCACACAGCCGTCGGGCGGCAGCAGCGGATGCCCCAGCGCGCGCGCCTCCAGCCGGGCGTCGCCCTTCTCCGCTGTATCAGTGACGGTGGGAAAGGCCCAGGTGGGATTGTCATAGCTGAGGGTGGCCAGTCCGGCCAGCGCCTCGATCTCGGCCAGCAGCGCGAACCACTGCGGCGCCTGCGTCCCTGAGCGCTCCCGCCAGCGTTCCAGCATCCGCAGCGTGTGGACATCCCAGAGCAGGCCAAGCTGCAAGGCGGGGCCAATGACTGAGCGCCGCGCATCGCCGAAGCATCATGATGCGGCCCAGTGCGCGCAGCCGCTCATCGGCGAGACCGCTGACCGCTGCCAGCGCATCATGCGCGTCACGGAGCAGCGGGGCGGTAAATTGCTGCTCGCGCAGATAGGCGAAGAGTCCCGCATAGGGCAGGAATGCGCCGCGTGTTTCGGAGACCTGCTCGATAGTCGCCTCGATCTGCTTGCCGCGCCACTGGTAGATGCCCATATTCGCCACGAGAATGAGGAGCCAGAGCGGATAGGGGATGATGCCGCTGACCTGCGCGATGATGGAAGCGGCTAGCGCGAATGGCACGAGGAGGCTCCAGACGCTGAGCCAGGAGTTTTTCCCTGTCAGCCCCGTGGATTCACTCGTCCAGGCGATGAAGCGCTGGAACTCAGCCGCCGACATATTCGAGAGCTTGCCGAAGACGCTCAGTTCATCGCGCAGGTTCTGCTGCGCGGCTAGCTCGCGCACAGCGGCCTGCCGCGCGCGGATCACCGCTGGCTCGGCGGGCGCCAGCAGCCATCCCGTGAGGACGCGCTGGCCTGCTGGCGTGGTGACAGTGTGGAGCAGATGCTGAAGCGAGGCGTGGCCCAGGAGGTCGAGGTCAGCGGCGGTGGCGGGATCCGCCGCCTCGGTGGCCTCGGCGGGTGGCTCGCGCAGGGTCATCTCCTGACCAGTCGCGGCGCAGGCGAGCCAGGCCTTCCGCGCTCAGCTCGCAGAGGGCGACGTAGCGACGGTGCGTCTCATCGAGGAGCGTCTGCCGGATGAACGCGACGACGAAGACAGCCAGCGCGGCCACGCCGCCCAGCGCCCAGGCAAAGCTGCCCGTGAACAGAGCGACGAGCAGCAGTGTCAGCCCACCGAGAAACGTCACGACGCTCAGATTGGCCCAGAGGTACCGCTGACGGTTGTAGCGGTCGCGCAGCGCGGTGAAGTAGGCGAGCCGCTCGCGATAGGCGGATAGGGGATCGCGTGGCGTTGGCGCTTCGGCCATCTCACCACGCAGCGATGACGCATCTCGCACCCAGCAGTCTCCCTTCCCTGTCGCACGGTCACAGGCGCCGCGCTACCGCTGGCGTGTCCGCCCAGCGATCTCGCGTCCCAGGGTCACGGCCAACCCCGCGACGATGATGACGATGAAGCCGATGCCCACCAGGAGGTTCGGCGCGGCCAGCGCACGCGCCAGCAGCAGGCCCAGCGCAAAGGCGATGATCGCGGCGGAGAGCAGAATAGCATCGCCTGAAAAGAAATTGTAGGTCGCCTTGAGGGCATTCAGAATTCGCGACATCTCAGTGAGCCTCCTCGATGGCGGGCGCGCTGCTCGCCGACTGAACCTTCGAGGCGCCGTAGGGGCGCAGCCAGGAGATCAGCGCGAAGGCGACCAGCAGATAGAAGCAGATCAGCGCTGGCAAGAAGAGGTCTTCTCCGGGCCACTGAATGCCGATACCTTCGCCGCCCCAGAACGTGCCGAACGAGGTCAGCATGACGCCGACGACGAACTTGAGGGTGTTCTCTGGCACACGCTGGAGGGGTGCGCGAATCAGCGCGCCGGAGAGCGCCACCAGCGCCAACGCGGCTGCGGCTCCGATGGCGGCGTAGGTGATGCCCTCGGCCCGCGTGGCGGCGCCACTGGCTGAGGCCGAGCCGAAGGTGATGACGATGAAGGCGACTTCCAGCCCTTCGAGCAGCACGGACTTGAAGGCAGTGGCCACCCCGAAGGCGTCAACCGTATTGGATGGCCGCTCACCGCGCGCGCGCATGGCCGCCATCTCTTCCTCGTAGATCGCCTCCTCATCGTGCATGGCCTTGACGCCCGCATAGCGCAGAATCGCCTTTTTTAGCCATTTCAGACCAAAGAGGATCAGCAGGAAACCGACGAGAAAACGCAGCGCCTCCAGAGGAATGAAGACGACCAGCGCTGTGCCAAAAACGCCGACCAGCGCGATGAGCGCGAGCGTGGCGGCGGCCATGCCGACGAAGGCGCTCTTCCAGTTCACGGTCACGCCGACGACGAGCACAATGGTAAAGGCTTCGACGAACTCGACGGTCGAAGCCAGAAACGCTGCGATGAGCACTCCTGCGAGCGGGCCAGAAAGTAGACCCATGCGTGTTTGCCTCTCCATGCGGTGCGAAACGCCGAGGGATATGCGGCGTTTATATCAGTTGAAAGCGCCAGAAGATGGCCGAAAAACCGTCATCCATGCGCCAGTCTATCACGTCGCCCCGCATGCGAGCGGCTAACGGTAGCGAGTATGCCATTCAGCATAGCGCATGATACAATGGGTAATAGCAACACTCTTATCGCTTGTTGTAGCGATAGAGTTTGGATACATACAGAGCCTCCGTGCGGACGGGCGCCGTCGCCACGCCACACCTGAAGGAGCGTCGGCTTGGATAACCGATCCTCGAACCGTGCCAAGACTCCGCGCGCGGTGAACCTGCGACGGGGGCGCACGACCAAGATCGAGATTCTCGCATGCCCGGCGTATGATTTTGTGCTCAGCGTGCATGTTACCCTCGTGGCCAGTACGACCGAAATGCATGAATTCGAGATCGGCGCAGAGTGGGTGGCCGAGGCGCGCGCACGCTGCGTCGCCCATGACCCGCAAGCGCTCGACACGCTCGGTCACTACATGGGCGATCTGCGCCCAACCTCGCTCCAGGCCAGCTTTATCTCTCTGATAGATCAATGCCCGGCGCCACGAACCGCGTCTATTTTCCTCGACTGGCTCAGCGTTGCGCCTGTCGAAGATTTTGCCGAAGCGCTGCTCGATCAGGAGAGTCTGGACCGCGGATTGGCCGTCGTTGCTGCGCCAGGCGCTAGCTGAGCGTGCGTCGCAAACGACGGATGAGCCAGGCCCAGTGGCGCGTCGCCTGCTCGAAGAGTATCCCCGCGAGCTACAGCCCTCCGTCCAGCGCGTGCTGATGGACGTTGAGGGCGCGCGGACGGAGGTCGTCGGCGCGCTGCGCGTGTGGCATGAGGCCGTCTTCTCCGCTGAAGAACCGCAGATCATCCCCATACTCCAGCGCGAAGCCGAGGAGATGGCGCGTCGGCGGGCCGAGACGACAGCGGAAACCTTCATCGAGCGGGAAATGCGCGGCGTGCAGTGGCAGCAACCGACGGGTGTGCGGCGCTATATCTTTGCTCCGAGCGTTTTTTGCCGTCCTGCTGTCTTCATCCACTTCTGGCGAGGCGCGCTTACGTTCTGCACCCCGATCGACCCTGCTCCATCGCCCACGGGGCAGAACAACGCGGATATGAGCACGCCAGATATAGAGACGGTGCGATTATTCCAGGCGCTCGGTGACAGTACACGCCTGCGCATTTTGCGGCTACTCGTGGAGCGCGAGATGTATCTGACGGAGCTTTCAGAGCGCCTGGGACTGACGAAAGCGACGACCAGGCATCACATGGTGCGACTGCGTGCGGCGGGACTGGTCACGCTCTACATGCGGGAGCGCATGACCTATTATTCGCTCAAGTCAGATTCCCCGACCCGCACCGCAGAGGTTCTGGGGCGTTATCTGACCATCGCGCCATGAGCGCTCGATGGAAGCAAGCGGATGGACTCCTTCGGTTTCCTGGCGCCCCAGTGGTACTGTATGCCTGGCTAGGATATTTCTCCCAACTGCGGTAGGTGGCTGAAGTAGCCCGCGCGACTGAACTATTCGGCTCTGCCGCCTTGTTTACAGGGTAAAAGTGAGTAGCCAGGCAGGATATGCTACCGTCAAGCGGAAGTGCGCCACTGCGCTAACGCCGTCACGCCCGTTTTCCCCAAGGGCGTGGCGACTACGTCGGGAGATAAGCGATGACGACACCAGCCGATGGCTTCAGTCGCACGGATGACACAGCGACTGCGGATACGCCAGACACCACAACAATTGCCAAAACCGCGCGCGAGCCAAAGGAAAAGAAGCCCGCCCGCGCCAGGACGCAGTCTGCGCGTGTGACGCGAGAACTGCCCGCTATTACGATGGAGCCAGCGGCGGATACCCAGGAACCAACGCCGACTGCCGCGAGCGCAGACGCGTTCCTGCTCGACGGCGACGTGGACGAGGGGGCGACGCGCGAAATTCCCGCTCTGGGGCATGCTGGCGCTCCAGCGGACTTTGTCGCGAACGATGACCCTGATGCGACAGTCATGCGGCCATCGCCGGCGTCCGATGTGGCCGATGACAGCGCTCCGCAGCGTAGCCCTGCGACCGCGCGGCGGTTCAATACCCTCGCTGGAGCGTTCAACCGATCGCGTACATCGTCCTCTGGGCCATTCGATCAGCCGGTGACGCCTGCGCGTAATGCCGAGCCTGCGATGGAAGACGAGATACTCGACGAGGTGGAAGATGATGGTGAGGACGAGTGGGCGCTCGCCGACCAGCCCACCGTCGTCTGGACCCCGGAGCAGATCGCGCAGATGCAGGCGGTCATGCCGGACTTCCTTCAGAATACGGGGGAGCTAGCGTCGTGGCCTCCTCGCGAGGGCGTCACGCCTCCAGAACCTGAGTCGGACTTTTCGCATCACGACTGGCGCGTGGGCTTGCCACCACGCCCTCGTCCGCCATTCCCGATGCAGGGCGCGTCGCGTCCGATCACTTCGACCGAGCAGCGTCTGGCGGCGCCAGATGGGCGCGTGGCGCCAGAGCCACCATCCGCCAGCCAGGCAGGCGCGCAGCCTAACCCCCGCATGGAGCGCTTCCAGGAGCTACGGCGCCAGCGCTTCGAGCAGGGCGATAACGTTCCCGCCGACCAAGCGCCAATGGGCGATGTGGTCAAGCAGTGGTGGAGCGACCTGCGCCCCAATCTGAGCGAGGCGCTCTCTCACCAGCGCGAGGCGCGGGCCAGCGGCATGCACCCGATTCCCGCCTATGTGGCGACGCCCACCTCGCGCCTCGGTGACGCATTCGGTCGGCTCGCGACCACGGCGCTCGAACTGTCCGATCGCGCGCAGCAGGCGGCGGCTCCGGCTTTCAAGATCATCCACGATCAGGTGGAGCAGGTGGCGCAAAATCTGATTAGCCGATTCGAGGGTGATAGCGTGCGTCAGCAAGCGCCGCTGCTGGGGCCAGGCCGCATCGCGGTCTTCTTCCGCCAGGGGGTGACGGTGGGCCAGGCGCAACGACTGCTCGCCGCCAGCGCCGCCCGCCCGATGCGCCTCATTCCACGCAAGCATGGCTTCCTCGCGCGCGTGGAGACGGGCAAAGAAGCGGAGGTGTGTGAGCGCCTGCGCCAGCATCCCTATGTGCGCGATGTCGCCTATCTCGAATACAACGAGTATGGCGAGGCGGTCGGTGGCAGACGCTAGTAAGCCTCACCGTGGCGCCGCTGAAGGACGATGGATCAGGCCTGGCCTGGTTCGTCGCCCTCCGGGTCTGTAGCGATGCCTTCATACCGTCCGCGTAGCTGCCCGACTCGCCCAGCGATCTCACGCCAGATGTAGTGCTGATATTCCAGCATAGCCGCCTGGCGTTCGTCGTAGGCGCGCGCGGAGGGATCGCGCCGCGCATTTGCGAGAAAACGCTGCGCGAGGTCATAGGTGTGGCTGCCACGCTCGTCGAGATACTGCTGGAGCGTCTCCAGGTCGGCGAGCAGGCCGCGCAGTCGTTGCTCCGCCGTCAGGCGCCCGGCGCCGCTTGCGGCCTGGTTGGTTTCGTCAGTAGGCATGGGACTCTATCCGTCTGATTGGTTGGACGCGCCACTGACGGGAGGCCGACCGGGCGGGGTAATCTCCACACGCAGCGCATCGTTGAAGCGATTGAAGTAGTTGAACAGGCCGATGACGGCGGCCAATTCGATGATTTGCCCTTCGTCGAAGTGTGTGCGCAGCTCTGCCCACACCTCCTCATCCACATTGCGCGCATCCGTCGTCATGCGCTCCGCCAGTGTCAGCGCCGCCTGCTCGGCAGGTGTGAACAGGTCGCGGTGCTGGTCAATATTGAACATCGCATCGAGTAGATCCTGTGACGCCCCGAGCTGCTTTGCCAAAGCAGTATGAGAGGCCTTTCAATACATGCAGTCGTTGATCTGCGAGACCCGCACCGCCAGCATCTCTTTGAGCCGCTGCTCGACTGTGCCTGTGGAGAAGATCGCCTGCATATGCTCGGCTGCCGTCCGCATGATCTCTGGGCGTAGCGCCATCGTGCGGAACATATTGGGCATATTGCCGCGCTCGTGCTGGAATCGTTCCAGTGTCTCGCGCGCTTCTGGGGCCGCCTCATCGGGGTTCAGTGGACGAATCCTGGGTTTGGCCATCTGCCGCCTCCTGGGTAGGCGCTCACCGCGCCTCCGCTCGCGAACGCTCGCGGCTTGCTTGCCGCGATGCGCTCATCGTCTCGTGTGGAACTAGCGCGCCGCGAACCAGGTGTGACCTTCACGCGGCGCGCTAGAGGATGCGTGGCGCCTCCGCCTATGGCTGCGTCTCGGCTGTCGTTTCGGATGGCGACGGCAGCCGCTTATCGAAGCGACGGTAGATCGCGCGGGCGCGTGAGGTGACGCGCCCATTCACGTCATGGCATACTCCTTCAACGAAGAAGAGCTGCCGACCACCGCCCTGCACGCTCGCCTCGAAGGTGAGCGGCGCATCGTACGCGGGATGCTCGAAGGTCACATCGAGCGAGACCGTCACTTGCGGGCGTGTCCCATGTTCCAGCGAAGCGACGGCGGCGCCCGTGATGATGTCGAAGATGTAGGCCTGGACGGCGCCTGTCACCGCGCGTCCGCCGACGCCCGCGCCGCGATGGTGGTCGCCCGGCTCGAAGTAGCAGGTGGCGGAGCCATCGGCGCTATGCGTGATGCGCGCGCCCATCCAGCGGATGAAGTCGCGCTGATTCCAATATTCGTAAAAGGGCTGATCGGGCTGTATCTCATCTGGCTCCGTCGTGGGAGCCTTGGTGACGTCGTTATCATCTGCCATGTATGCGTGACTCCTGATCTGGCGCACGGCGCGTCACCAGCCATACGGCAGGCAGCAGCAAGGCCGCCGCCACCAGCTTATATGCGTCGCCGATGAGGAAGGGATATGCTCCCATCGCGAAGACGTTGCTCCAGCCGACGAAGCGCGCCAGCCAGGGTAGGCCGCAGGCGTAGATCGCCACCTCGCCCACGAGCATCGAGGCGATGGCAGTGGGCAGTGAGCGACCCCAGCCGCGCTCGGCGAGCCAGCCAACGATGATGGCCGCCGGGACAAAGCCCGCGAGGTAACCGTAGCTGGCGATGTTGGCGCCAGGGGCAAAGGCAGGCAGCCCCGCCGCTCCAGCGAGCAGGTAGAGCGCGACTGTCGCCAGACCACGCCGCATACCATAGGTGGCCGCCAGCAGCAGGACACCAAACGTCTGTCCGGTCACTGGCACGGGAGTGAAGGGCAATGGGATGATGACGTGCGCGCTCAGCGCAAGCATGACAACGCCTGCCACCAGTAGCGCAGCCTCGCGGACGGCGGGAGCGATCCGGGGCGCCGTCGCGCCAGCGGCGCGGCGCGCGAGGAGGGCGTCTACCAGCGCGCTGCGCTGACCCTGGTGTGAGATCATGGGGTGGTTCCTCCGCAAAGCGCAACCCCCAGCGATGACGCTGGAGTCGCGCTCTATCAATGGTCGATGAGAAAGCGCACAGGCGCTCTGGCGCTTGCGTCAGTATAGCGTATCCGCTTCTTGCGCCGCTTGTCGCTAGCGAACTTCCAGCGCTGTGACCGCCGGACGCTTCATCGCGCTCTCATGCTTCCCTCATGCGTGGTTCATTGCGTCTTCATGCTCGTCTCTGGCACGCCCTATATGTCCCATTCCGCTTGCCGTGCGGAATCACTGCGCTTAGACTGCCAAGTGCTACAAGTTCGTCGTCCTGGCTGCCGCATGCGCATGGTGGCGTTTGGTTCTGGCGCCTGGATGACTTCGCGTTTAGCCAGGTTCTCAGGAGGTGCGATTGATGGGCAGGGACTCGCAAGGTGGTTCCTACGATGATGATCCACGCGGCTATAGTGGTCCGCGAGATAACCCGTATGGGCGACCAAGCCGTTCGTCGGGCGAGCGTCCTGCGCCGCCGCCCAACTCGCCGAGCCGCGCGGGCGTGTCGCGCGGCAGTGGGCCTCAGGGCGCCCCGCGCTGCGAATTCCCGTCCCGGCTCCGACCCCAACGCGCCACGGACGGGCAGCGGTGGGCTGATTCGTCGCGCAGGGCCACCCCCAGACACTGGCTATGAGTCAGCGCCTTCACGGGCCACCTACCGTCCCAACACTCCCCAGCGTGGCCAGCGCTCAGGCGGCTCTCAGGCGCAGCGTGGCGGCTACGATGATGGCTATGGCGACGAGGACAATGGGACAGGCTATTACACCTCAGAGGGTCGTTCGGTAGGCGACCGTGCCCGCGATTTTACCCGCAACATGTCGCGGCAACTCGAGCTCGATGATGCAGACTGCGCGTGGCGCCATGCGTGGTCGCCGCAGTGATGACACCGGTCAGCTCTGACTCCATGTATGCGCCCTCGATGCAGATGGGCGCGATGGGATCAGATGGCTCGACGGAGATCACGCCTACCATCCATCGCCGCTCGCGGCTGCGTCTGCGGGCGCGCAAATGGCGCCTGGGGCGGCGCGATCCGCATGCGGTCTGGTATATCGTGGGCTTCGCGCTGACTGCCGCTGTGCTGGTCTCGCTGCTTGGCGCGGGCACTGGCGGCGCCTACTATGCCTTCACCTACTACAACCAGCACCAGGCCGACATCGCCGCCGTCGCGTCATCGGCGGAAGTCGGCAGCACGACGATCTACGACCGCAACGGGAATGTCCTGTATACCGTGCCGAAGTCGACTGGTGTCAACATTTACCTGAACTACCTCCAGCATGACATCGGCGAGAAAGTCATCAACGCGACAGTCGCCACCGAAGACCATACCTTCTGGGACTCGACGAACATCGGTATTGACTGGACCAGTATTCTCCGCTCGCTGCTGGTGGACGCGGGCAGTGGCAGCGCCAGCCAGGGCGGCTCGACGATTACCCAGCAGTTGGTGAAGAATCTGGTGCTGCACGATACCGCCAAAGCCATCCAGCGCAAGATCAATGAGGCGATTCTCTCGGTTGGCATCACCGAAAGTGGCGTCTATCCGAAGTATAAGATCCTGGAGATGTACCTGAATACCATCGACTACTCCGATGGTAATATCGGTATCGAGGCGGCGGCGGAGAATTACTTTGGCGTCCAGCCGATCAAGGATGCGACGAAGTGCGGTAATGTCACCTTCACGAAGCCGCACACCTGCTGGGGCAACCAGCAACTCGACTGGGCGCAGGTTTCTATGCTGGTTGGCGTGCCGAATGCCCCAACCGCGTTCAAGCCGAGCCAGATGAGTTGCTACCCGCCGAAGGGCAAGACCGCCGCGGAGGCTTGCCCCGCCAGCACATGGGACAATCCGTGCATCGGCGATCCGAGCAACCTGCAGAATCCGAACTGCTTCCCTGATGGCATCGGGCCGGATAAGTTCCACTACACGAGCAGCGGCCACGAATGGCTGGTCTATCGCCGCGCCGCCGTCGTGCTGGGTAGCCTCCTGCAATACAATTACATTGACGACGCGACCTTCCATAGCTCCTTGAAGGAAGTCTATAACATCCTGCTGAACCACAAGGTTGGCTCACACCTCGGTGGCAGCGCGGCCACGACGTTCGGCGTCACGAAGTATGCGCCGCACTTCGTGGACTACATCCTCAACGATGTGCTGCCGAACCAGTTTGGGTTGACTGATCCAGAGGCTGATGGCCTGAGAATCTACACGACGCTCGACCTGAATCTCGACGTGTACGCCATCAAGCGGATGAAATACTACGTTGACGACTACCATGCGCTTGAATGGCCGAATTATTCCGGCCATTGTGGCTGCTCGTTACCGCCGCTCACCCAGAGCGCCAACATCCACAATGCGGCGGTGGTCGCGATGGATACGCATACCGGCGACATCCTCGCGATGGTCGGCTCGGTGGACTATACCAGCCTCGATCCAACCGTAAAGGGCTTCTATAACGTCGCCACGTCACCAAATCGCTCGATGGGTTCATCCGACGAAGCCAATCAGTCTATGCCACCGCCTTCCAGATGGGCTGGACTCCTGGGATGATGATGCAGGATATGCCGACCTGCTTCCCGAACGCGAATCCACCTGATCCATCAGGCGCAAAGCCCCAGGGCGATCCTGCGGCGAAGAACTGCATCGGCTACTATGTGCCGCACAACTACGACGCAACGAGTTTCTCCGGGCTGATCCCGCTGCGCTATGCGCTGGCTAACTCGCTGAACGTGCCCGCGACGCAGACGATGGAGTTCGTTGGCGCGACTCCCGATACGTCAGCGGCGTTCCTGGCCCAGGCGCAGCGCATGGGCGTGACCTCGCTGACCAAACAAGCGATGGGGCCGACGACCGCCCTGGGCACACAGAACATTTCGCTGCTCCAGTTGACCAACGCCTATTCGGTCTTTGCTGACCAGGGCAAGCATGTGCCGCCGCGCTCAGTGCTGGAGATCACGGATACCTATGGCAACATGCTCTACAAGGCGCCGGCGAATCCACAGGCTGCGCAGGTGCTCAGCCCGCAGGCCGCGTATGAGATCACCTCGATTCTCTCCGACGCGACGGCGCGTATCCCGGACTTCAACCGCTACAACCCACTCGAATTCAACGACGGGCCGGATAGCAACGCCGCCGCGAACCAGTTGAACTTCCCGGACATCGCCGCGAAGACTGGTACGTCGCAGGGTATCAGCAGGCCCGCGCGACATCGTGACGATGGGATATTCGCCCTACATGGCCGTTGGGGTCTGGGCAGGCAACTCAGACTCGACGGACCTCGACTCGAACATCATCGGTATCGCGGGCGCGGGCTATATCTTCCACGACATCATGGCGTGGGCGATCACCCATTACAAGTGGCCGAGGAATCAACAATTCCCGGTTCCCAGCAACATGGCGATCGGCGACTTCAACTGCACAACTGGCATGGCTCCGTACAAGGGCCAGACGAAGCCGCAAGCGTGCGCCTTCGCTCCGCCATCGATCGCGAAATATCCGATGAATCCCTACGCGGGCTATGAAGTCAAGTCGAAGATCAACGAAGACTGGTACGTCCAGGGGCAGGCGTGGACACACTCATGAGATTCTGAAGGACGCCATAACCCTTAACGAGAGCGACCCGGATCGTGGCCCTGTGAGGGCAGCCGTTCCGGGTCGCTCGCTGTTTGCGGGAAAAAGGACGAGTAGCTCAAGCCGCTTTCACGTCGCCAGGCTGGCGGCGCTGATAGAGGATGATGTTAGTGAACGGCACGCGGAAGACCGAGAAGACGTCATGGCTGATGAGCAGGCCAGCCAGCAGGCAGAGCGCGCCGAGGAACTCGCCGAGCGCGGCGCCGCTGGTGATGCCCACCGCCTGCAATCCGGAGCCACTGGCGGAGGCGACAGCCCCCAGCGCCAGCAAGACCATCGAGATGACCCGGAAGCCGGGCGCGTGCTTGCGCCAGAACTGCCAGCCGCTCCAGGCGGCGCCGCCAAAGAGCAGCAGCGTGCCAGGGATGTTCATCAAGATGGCCACCACCTCCATGTCAGTGGGCAAGGGCTTGAACTGGCGTGGAGTCGTGATGACGTTGAGCGGGGCGGTCGCCAGGGTGCGTAGGTCAGCCGCTGTGAAGGGCGCGAAGAAGGCGATGCGCACCGCCGCATAGAGCGCGATGACTGTGACGATGGCCGTCGCGATATGGCCGATGCGGCGCGGAGCAAGCAAGTACAGCGTGCCCAGGCCGAGGAAGATCGCCGTGAGGATGCCGCCGAAGTAATACCAGGCTTTGTAATTAGCCTCGTTCCAGCCTCCGGTCACGGCGAGGTATTCCGCGCCCGCCGCCAGGCCATAAAAGAGCAGGCCGAGCGTCCACATCAGCTTGTGAGGGCGGGGCCGCTGGAGATGTTGATCGAAGATGAAGATAGCCGCCACCAGCGAGAAGATGGTCGCCAGTAGCTCGAAGAGCGCAGTCCCCATACTCAAGATGCTCCCTGGGCGCCATCCAGCGGCGCCCGTGATTGTGGCGGCGTGTCTGTCGTCCGCCGTCCAGCGAAATACGCCGCCAGCGCGGCCACGAGGCCAGGAATGGTGTATTCATCAGCGACGAGCGCAGGCTCCAGCCCGTACTCGCGCAGGGTCGCGGCGGTGATTGGCCCGATCGCCGCCAGCGCTACCCCGCGCAGCGCCTCGCGTGGATCGCGCCCGCTCGCCGTCAGCCCCTCGATCACGCCGCGCACGGTCGAGGAGCTAGTGAAGGTGATCGCGTCCACTGGCTCCTCAACGAGCATCCGCTGGATGACCTCTGGCGCGACTGGCTGCGTCACGGTGCGATAGGCGGCGACTTCATCTACATCGGCGCCGCGCAGACGCAGGCCATCAGCCAGCGAGCGCCGCGCGATGTCGGCCCGCGCCAGCAGCATCCGTTGCCCCGCGACCAGTCCCAGCCCTTCGAGGATACCCTCGGCGATGTATTCGTCTGGCGTCAGGTCAACGGTGACGCCAGCCTCGGTGAGCGCCTGAGCGGTGGCGGGGCCAATCGCCGCGACCCGCGCCAGCCCGCGATCCGCCCAGGTGTGGCCCGTCGTGGCGAGGCGTTCGGCGAAGGCGCGCACGCCGTTGACGCTGGTGAAGATCAGCCAGTCGTAGCCGCTCAGTCCGGCGATGGCGGCGTCGAGCGGGGCGGGATCCTCCACCGGCGCGATGCGGATCGCGGGCAGCGGCGTCACACGCGCGCCCAGCGCCTCCAGCCGGTCGGCCAACGCCGCCGCCTGCTCAGGCGAGCGGGTGATGGCGATGCGCTTGCCCGCCAGTGGCGCCGTGGATGGTGTGGTGTCAGTCGTCATTGCGCTCACCTGCCCAGCACGGCGCGCACGATCTCATCGGCGCCCTGGCGAATCAACTCACGGGCGACCGCGCGCCCCAGCGCGACCGGGCGGCGTGCGCTGCCCGCGCGCTCCACCCGCAGCAGCCGTGCGCCATCGGGGCTGGCCACGACCGCGAGCAGGCGCATCGTCTCGCCATCCTCAGCGATGGTGGCATGGGCGCCCAGCGGCACGAGGCAGCCGCCACCCAGCGCGGCCAGCACCGCGCGTTCCGCCGTGACAGCGCGGCGCGTGGGGGGATGGTCGAGCAGGCGCAGCAGACGGCGAGCGCGACGGTCACTGGCGCGCGTCTCGATGGCCAGCGCGCCCTGCCCCGCCGCTGGCGTCAGCACATCGATCGGCAGCAATTCGGTGATGTGTTCGGCCAGGCCCAGCCGCTTCATGCCAGCGGCGGCGAGAATCGTCGCGTCGGGGCCATCTGACGCCAGCGCCTTGCGCAGACGGGTATCGACATTGCCCCGAATCTCGACGATGCGCAGGTCAGGGCGGCGGCTCAGCAGTTGCGCGCGGCGGCGCAGACTACTGGTGGCCACTGTCGCTCCCTGTGGCAGGTCGTCCAGACGCAGCCCGGCGCGCGAGACGAGGGCATCGCGCGGATCTTCGCGCTCGGTGATCGCCGCGAGTGTCAGCCCCTCGGTGACGACACTGGGCAAATCCTTCAGGCTATGCACCGCCGCGTCAATGCCGCGCTGTGCCACTTGCGCTTCGGCCTGGGCCAGCGCGAGGTCGCTCAGCGGCTGCACGGCGACATCGAGCGCGCCATCGAGCAGGGCGCGCTCCAGCTCCGCGATGAACAGCCCCTTGTCGCCGAGGCGCGCGAGAGGAGTATTCAGCGCCTGGGTGTGGTCGCCCTGCGTGGTGATCGTCTGTATCGTGAAGTCAGCCTCTGGCGCGCGTTCGTGGATGCGGGCCAGCGCCCAGTTGGTCTGCCAGAGCGCCAGCGCCGAGCCGCGCGAGCCGACGACGATGGGCGCGCGTCCGGCAGAACCGGAGTCGCGGGAGGATGTGGGCAGGAGAGAGTGTCGCCACGTTGGCGCCGCCTTCTAGTGTGAGCGCATGAGCATGTCGTCGCGCGTGGTGGGCGACAGCGCCATGACGCGCCTCGTCAGTTTTGGGGTCACACGTCGCCGCTGGCAATCGTTGACCCTTCCCATTATAGGACTCGCGTGCGCGTTCTGGGTATCACAGTTCGCTGAGAACGCATGCGCAACTCGCGATTGAAGCTCACGCGGAGAGAAATACAGGCTAGGCGCTATAATGAGGCGGCTATGACGAGTCTCCGTGAGCAGTCGGCGGGAAGGGAGAGCGATGTGACGCGAGCGTATCTGCGGGTGGCGCCTGAGGTGGCGTCGGCGCTGGCGGAGGGGCGACCCGTCGTGGCGCTGGAGTCCACGGTGATCGCGCATGGGCTCCCGCGCCCGGAGAATGTGGCGGTGGCGCTGGCGATGGAGGCGGCCATCCGCGCGGAGGGCGCCATCCCCGCGACCATCGCGCTGCTCGCGGGCGAGATCGTGGTCGGCCTGAGCGCGGAGGAGATCAGGCGACTGGGCGATGAGGAGGGCGTCTGGAAGGCGAGTCGGCGCGACCTGGCGGTGGCGCTGGCGCGCGAGCGCGACGGCGGCGACCACGGTCGCGGGGACGCTGGCCTGCGCGGCGCTGGCGGGCGTGCGGGTCTTTGCCACGGGCGGCATCGGTGGCGCGCATCGCGGCGCTGCGAGCCAGCTTCGACATCTCCGCCGACCTGCCCGAGCTACGACACTCGCCCGTCATCACCATCTGCGCGGGCGCCAAGGCGATTCTCGACCTGCCCTTGACGCTGGAGTATCTGGAGACGCAGGGCGTACCCGTCATCGGCTATCAGACTGACGAGCTACCGGCGTTCTACACGCGCGAGAGCGGTCTGCGTGTTCCCGCACCGCGCCGAGACGCCTGCCGAGGTCGCGCGCATCGCCCAGGCGCAGTGGCAGAGCGGGTTGGGAGGCGGGCTGCTCGTCACCGCGCCCATCCCCCCAGAGCATGCGCTGCCGCCGGAGCGTGTGGAGGCGGCGGTGAGCCAGGCGCTGGCCGAAGCGGCAGCTAGCGGCGTCAGTGGGCCGCGCCTCACGCCGTGGCTGCTGGCGCGCGTCGCGGAGCTGACGGGTGGCGAGAGTGTCAGCGCCAACCGCGCGCTGCTCCTCAACAACGCGACCATCGCCGCGCGCATCGCCGTGGCGCTTGTCCGCCTGAGCCACGCTGAGCCACTCTGGGGCGCCCTTCTGGCGACCGTCGCGCGCGCCGTGCTATGCTGGCAGGGCCGCGTGCGTCGCGCGTGGCGGAACATTCGCGGCCAGAGGTTGTAGCAAGCGAGGTAGCAGGTGATCGAGCGTCAGGGGACCAGTGTGTGTATCTGCTCTATGAGCATCTGAGCGGCGTCGCTGGTCTCCGGCATGGCGTCTTCACCCGCAAGGGCGGCTACAGCGCGCCACCGTTCGATGGGCTGAACGTCGCGACTACCACGGGCGATGATCCCGCCAGCGCGCTGCGCAACCAGGCGGTCGTCTCGCGGGCGATGGAGCTACCGCTCGTCAGCACGCGCATCGTCCACGGTGTCGAGATCTGCGTGGTCGAGCGCGCCACGCCTGATGAGCCAGTCGATGCGTTGCGCGCGCGCCTGCGGGCTATTCCCGCTGACGCGATGTTGACCGCTGAGCGTGGGCTGGGCCTGTTCTGGGGTTTCGCGCGACTGCGCGCCGCTCCTGTTCTATGATCCACAGCATCAGGCGCTCGCCCTGGCGCATGGCGGCTGGCGTGGCGCGGCTGGCGCGATTGGCCCGCGCACCCTCGCCGCGATGGCCGAGCGCTTCGGCACGCGCCCCAGCGAGGTATTGGCGGGGGTTGGCCCTGGCATCCAGGCGTGCTGCTATCGCGTTGATGAGCGCGTGAACGCGGGATTCGCGGCTGAGCCAATCGCCTGGGAGAACGCGGTCTTCGAGGAGCGCGCCGACGACGCGGGCAATCCCGCCACCTTCCTCGATGTCACCACCTCGAATGCGCGCCAACTGCTCGCCGCTGGCGTCACGCCGGAGCATCTGGAGGTCGCGCCGATGTGCACAGGCTGTGCGGCTGACCTCTTCTACTCACACCGCATGCGCCCGCAGGGGGATGGACGCTTTGGCGTGGTCATCGGTCTGGCGGCCTGAGCCGCGCCGCGAGAGGAGCTTGATCGCGATGGATGGCGTCACTGGAGCGTCGCGCTGGGCCGATGAGGCGCTGGCCGCCGCGCTGCGCGATGTGCGCGCGCGGATGGCCGCCGCCCTGGCACGCGCGGGTCGCGCGCCCGACGCCGCATCGCTGGTCGCCGTCACGAAGACGGTTCCCGCCGAACGCCTGCTGGCCGCCGCCGCGCTGGGGCTAACCACCTTTGGCGAGAACCGTGTCCAGGAGGCGCGCGACAAACGCGAGCGCCTGGCAGAGCTAGCCGCGGATGACCCCGTGGCCACGCGCCTCGTCGCCGCGATGCGCTGGGAGTTGATCGGCCACCTGCAGACGAACAAAGCGGCGCGCGCGCTCGACCTCTT
The DNA here is from genome assembly GCA_963840335.1 of uncultured Chloroflexia bacterium. GTDB lineage: Bacteria > Chloroflexota > Ktedonobacteria > Ktedonobacterales > JADMIN01 > JAKAIY01. The sequence continues at coordinate 140,073 of CAWIYP010000032.1, read as the reverse complement.
CCAGCGCATCCAGAGCGTGGACAGCCTGCGCCTGGCCGAGAGCCTGAGCGCGCGGGCGGTGGCGATGGGCCAGGTATTGCCTATCCTGCTGGAGGTCAACATCGGTGGGGAGGCGTCGAAATCGGGTCTCGCGCCGGGAGACGAGACGCTCAGCGTCGCGCGCGAGGTCGCCGCGCTGCCCGGGTTGCGTCCGGAGGGGCTGATGACGGTCGCGCCCATCGTCGAACGCGCCGAGGATGCGCGCCCGTGGTTCCGGCGCCTGCGCGAGCTGCGCGACCGGGTGCGCCGCGAGGTCAGCCCAGAGGATGCGGCGCTCTGGGGCGAGCTTTCGATGGGCATGAGCGACGATTTCGAGGTCGCGCTCGAAGAGGGCGCCACCTCAATTCGCGTCGGGCGCGGGCTATTTGGCGCCAGGCCCTCGCCGCAGACGCCCGACTAGGAGACCCTTTCGCGTCGCACTTGCGCGGAGGAGGCGGCGCGTCGCGCATGGATGCAGTACAATAGGGAAGGTCGCGCGAGGCGGCGCGATGAAAGCGAGGCGACCAATGGATGCGGGCGATTTCCTTTTGACACGGCGAGTGCGCCAGAATCATGCGTTGGAGCATGCGACCGTCACCATCCTGGCGGATGCGCTCCCTGGATTGAGTGTCAGCGCGCGCTCCAATACGCGCGGATTCACCATCTTCGCCGACATTGATCCGACGCTGGTGCGCCGCTGCGCGAACGAGGCGCTGGCGCGGCTGCGCGCGGGTGAGGCGGAGCTGGCGATCCACCCGAACTGCGGCACAAATCTCGCGGTGGGCATGTCGCTGGCGATGATAGGCTCGCTCTGGTCACTGACGGCGATGCGTCCACGCACCCGTGTCGCCTCGGCGCTGGCAAGCTCTATCGCGGGAGCGATGGTGGCGCGGCCACTGGGCGGCCTGGCGCAGAAATATCTGACGACCCAGCCCGACCTGAGCGATGTGCGCATTGTGGATGTGCGCACACGCCGTCTGCTGGGCCGCCGCGTCGTCGAAGCGGTGACGACGGGCGAGAAGATCTGAGCGCGAGCGCCGCGTGTACACCGCGAGCGTTACAAGCTGATCTGAAAGGAACCGTTGAACATGGCCATCCTGCAAACCCTGGGGACGCTAGGGATCGCGCACATCTTCATCCGCCTGTTCTTCGGCTTTCTGATCGTCTGCTTCTTCGTGCGGATGATTCTGTCGTGGCTCTCGATGGCCATTCCCGCCCTCTCACCTGGCCATCCCCTCGTGCGCTTCTTCGATGTCATGACTGGCCCACTCTATGATCCACTCTATCGGATAATTCCCAAGGGCAACATGGGCGCCTTCGATATCGCGGGCATCATCGCGTTCATCTTCTCGTGGTGGGCGCTGGGGATCATGAGCGCGATTGCTTTCCATGGCGATCCCGGCGGGCTGGTAGCGCGGCATGAGCGCCCCGCTCCCCTTTGACGTGCGTGAGGAGCCTGGCCGCGTCCTCCTCACCATCCGCGTGACGCCACGCGCCCGCCGCGAAACCCTCACCGTGCGCGATGGTCGGCTCCTCGCCCACCTGCGCGCCGCGCCTGTGGATGGCGCCGCGAATGAGGCGCTGATCGCGCTGCTGGCTGAGCGCGCGGGCGTGCGCCGCAGCGAGGTTAGCATCGTGCGCGGGCTGACCTCGCGCGAGAAACAGATCGCCATCGCGGGGGCCAGCGCGGCGACGCTCCACCTGCGCCTCGATGAGGAATGAGGGCGGCGGAATCTAATTCAGCCGGGCGTTCGCGTGGTCTGGCGCTTCGTCGCAGTCGTCGAGGAGGGCGCCGCCGCGCTGCGCGCGTGGCTCACGCGGGCGTGGGTTCATGGCGCCCGCCGTCGCAGTCCCGCGAGCGCCAGGTCGCGCCGGGTGAGGCTCATGCCCTGCCCCTCCCGCAGCAGAGTCAGCGCAATCAGCGCCAGAGCGAGCGCGGCGACGCCCCCAGCGCGGCCAGGATGCGCGGTGAGGATGCGCGGCTGGCCGAGGTAAGTGATTCGTGGCGCGCCTGCGCCTCGGCCCACGCGGCGTACGGCGCGGCGCCCTGGAACTGTGGATATGCCTTGAGCAGGGCCGCAAGCTCGCGCGCGGCGCGATGCCAGTGGCCTGGGGTCGTCGCGGCGTAATCCGCGAAGGCCTGCTTCCAGGCGCGCTCGAAGGCGCCAGGGGCAGCGCTTACCCCTGCCGTGGCGAGCAGGCGACGGGCGCTGTCGCTGGAGCGCAGGAACGCTGTGATCCCCTGGCTGTCCGCTCCCCCGTAGCTCACGACGCCGACGATGCGCCCGCTGGCGTCGAGCGCCGGGCCGCCGCTGTCGCCATGCTCGATGTTGCCGCCCACCTGAATCAACTCCGCCCCATCGCTGTCCGTCTTGATTGCGCTCACGTTGGCCAGATTGAAGGATGGCGTCAGCAGATTGTTCGGGTCATTGTTGGCGTCACCGTTGGCGGGGAATCCGATGACAGTCAACGTGTCGAGCGCCTGCACATTCGCGGAATCGTCGAGCTGGATGGAGGGCGTGTCGGATCGCGTCCACATGCAGCAGCGCCAGGTCATCGTGCGAGAAGTCGCTGCTCGCGAGCGTCGTGGCCTGGAGGTGTGGGACACTCATCAGCGCCTGCAACAACTCGGGGACGCCGACGCTGGGTGTGGGCAGTGCGCCGCTAAACCAGGTGTCGCGCCAGATGTACGTCTTTGGCGCGTCGAAGGTGGTCACATACTCCACGCCCGATGACTGTAAGAAACCGCCGCCTATGTCGCTGGGCGAGACGACTGGCCCATAGCTGTAGCAGGGCGAGGCGTCGAGTGTGCGGGCGATGTCGGCCTGCGCGGCGGGGTCGTCGAAGAGCTGCTGCTCCAGTGTCGCGTGATCAACGGTGACGAGGTGGTCGGCGGTGAGGATGTCGCCATTGGCGCTGACGAACGCTCCAGAGCCTATTGCGCCCTCAGGATAACCCGTGGTGGCGCTCTGTGGCAGCGTCACCGTCGCCCCGCAGACGTTGAGGGTGATGTGGCTCTGGTAGATGGTCGCGACGCGCACGACGGCTGGCGCGGCCAGATCCACCGCGCGCACCACTGGATCGCTCAGACGACCGCCGGGCGCGCGTCCGCCGCTGCCGCTTGGCCCCTGCGCATGCGCCGCGCCTGACGCCGTGAGCCACAGCGCCAGCGCCAGCGTGAACGCGACGAAGTGCGACGTGATGCGGGTGGGGGTGTGGCGTGGCGCGGCTGCGCGATGAGCGAGCGAAAGTCTCTGCACAGCGAATACCTCTACGGCGGGAGCGTCTCGTATTGGGATGATGTCGCTGGGAAATTAGGCGTGTTGTGGGGCGGATTATACCAGAGGCTTTGGACGAGGGGAAGTGGATAGCCCGTGAGTTCTGGAGGCAGCCGCTAAAAACAATCGCCCGCTATCCACGTGAACAGCGGGCGACTTGGGCGCCAGAGAGCGTGTTCTGGTGGCGCTCCCCGGTATGCGAGCGCTATGCGGACGTCTAGCGACGTGCGCGCTCGAAGCAGGAGCTACAGTAGACGGGTTTGTCCGTCTTCGGGACGAAGGGGACTTCCGCCTCGCCGCCACACTCGGCGCAGACCGTCTTGAACATCTCACGCGGTGGCGCGCTCGCCGCTCGTGCGCGCCTGCGCCATCGCTAGGCGCGCCGTTTCGCCCGGCATTCGGGGCAGCGTCCAGGTTCGTTCATCAGTCCCTTTGAGCTGATAGAACTCCTGCTCGCCTGCGCTAAACACGAAATCCTGACCGCACTCGCGGCATTGCAGTGTCTTGTCCTCGTACATGTCTCGTGTGGCCTCCTCATGCGCCCTCGCTCGCGTCATCGCTATCGAGGGGGCGCCCTCCGCCCGGGGATGATGACGCTGGGCGACTGGGGTAGTCGCTCAGCGCGCCGCTTGCTACACTTCATCTCGACAATGTCGGAGAAGAGCGCCTGCAAGCAGTATGCCTGAAATCTGTCGCAAGAATACACTATTCCTGTGTCATTTTACAAGACTGAAGTGTGAATCACGTCACATTTTTCAACAAATATCCCACTTTGTGACAGATTTCTCCCCGTTATTGATTGGCTCGCGACGCGCTGTTGGATAAAAATTGGCGACCGGCATATCACAGCAGTACCTGTGATATGCCGGTCGCAGTGCGATCATGCGCGCCAGAGGTGGCTAGGCGTCGTAGTAGAGGGCGAACTCCAGCGGCGTCGGGCGCAGGCGTACCTCAGCGGCTTGCTCGCGCTTCATCTCGATGTACTTCACCAGCAAGTCGCTCGTGAAGACATTGCCAGCCAGCAGGAACTCATGGTCGGCTTCGAGCGCGCTGAGTGACTCATCCAGCGAGCCTGGCACCGAGCGAATCTCCGCCTTCTCCGCCGCGCTCATCTCGTAGATGTTGCGGTCGAGCGGGCCATAGCCGTGCTGCTCCGGCAGGATGCCGCGCTTGATGCCATCCAGGCCAGCCAGCAGCATCGCCGAGAAGGTCAGGTACGGGTTCGCGGTTGGGTCTGGCGGGCGGAACTCGACGCGCTTCGCCTTCGGATTCTCCGAGTACATCGGGATGCGGACGGCGGCGGAGCGGTTGCGCTGCGAGTAGACGAGGTTCACGGGCGCCTCGTAGCCCGGCACCAGGCGGCGGTAGCTGTTCGTGCCAGGGGCAGCGAACGCCAGCACCGACGGCGCGTGCGTCAGCAGACCGCCGATGAACATGCGCGCCATGTCAGAGAGGCCAGCATAGCCGCGCGGATCGGCGAAGAGCGGTGTCTCGTTCTTCCACAGGCTGACGTGGACGTGCATGCCAGAGCCATTGTCACCGAAGATCGGCTTGGGCATGAAGGTCGCCGTCTTGCCAGCGCGCTTCGCGACATTCTTGACGATGTACTTGTACATCAGGAGCTTGTCGGCCATCGTCAGCAGCGTATCGAAGCGCATGTCGATCTCGCACTGGCCAGCGGTCGCGACCTCGTGGTGCTGCGCCTCGACATTGATGCCGCACGCTTCCATCGTCAGGGCCATCTCGGCGCGCAGGTCTTGCAGCGTGTCATTTGGCGAGACGGGGAAGTAGCCTTCCTTCGGGCGCACATGGTGGCCGAGATTCGGGCGGTCAGACGTGCCAGCGCGGCCAGAATTCCAGTGGGCCTCTTCGCTGTCCACGAAGGCCATCTGCTCATTCGTCGTCGAGCGGTAACGCGCCTCGTCGAAGACGAAGAACTCCGCTTCTGGGCCGAAGTACGCGGTGTCGGCGATGCCAGTGGACTTCAGATAGGCCTCAGCCTTGCGCGCGATGTAGCGCGGGTCGCGACTGTAGGAGTCGTTGTTGCCAGGCTGCGCGACATCGCAGATGAGGCTGAGCGTCGGGACAGCGGTGAACGGATCGAGGAAAGCAGTCGAGGCGTCGGGCATCAGGAGCATGTCGCTCTCATTGATTTCCTGGAAGCCGCGAATACTGGAGCCGTCGAACCCGATACCATCAGAGAAGACAGAGGCGGAGAATGCGCTCATCGGAATGCTGAAATGCTGCCAGGAGCCGGGAACATCAGTAAACTTCACGTCTACCATGCGAACGCCATTTTCTTTGGCGAACTGCATTACCTCTTCGGGCGTCTTAGCCATGCGTCTGCTAACCTGCTTTCGCTCGCTGGTCCGCGTGATGCGAGTGACTCTTGGCCATCACGACGGATACTGTTCGCATGCGGAGAAACGTTCATTGCGCGGGTAAGTGGGCGTCACTGCGCTCACCCGCGATTCATGTGGCATAACGCACAGCGGTGTACACGATACCACGCCGTCTGGAGTAGTGTAAGCCACCTTCTCACGCGAAGAAACTGACAAAACCACCAGAGACCCGGTGTTTGGATTGTGCGAAATGCACAATGCCACACTGCTTGTAGCTGATCTGTCCACGTTGTACAGTGCGTGATGCGGCCTCCAAACGTATATTTGAGCGCCGCGATTCGCGCGGCATAGGCCTGCGCACACCTTCTCAACGCGCCGCAAAGGATCATTCATGACCCCCGAAGATGTCACCCAGCCATACATGCCCACCGTCGAGTCGCGGCCCTGGCCGCAGCAGTCCGCGCCAACCCTTCCTCCCCAATCCCGCTACGGCGGGCGCGTGGGCCGTGGGGTTGTCTCTGGGCGCCACTGGGGTTTCTCATCGGGGCTGTCATCACAGGGCTGCTAGCGCTGGCCCTCTTCGCCACGCCGCCTACTCCCGCCGTCTCGATCACACCGAGTGGTGTCGCGCTCAAAGTGACGCTGACCGATACCTTGCTGACCTCACAGATCGCGGCGGCTCAGCGTAATGTGGGTGGGGTCTCCCTGGCGAATCCCCGCGTGCACATCCAGTCGGATGGTCGAATGATCATCGCCGGCACGCTCCAGGGGACACCGTTTGGCTCCGGCAATACCGCGACGGTGGTCATGCGGCCCTATGTGCGTGATCACACCCTCGCGATCAGCCTCGACAGCGTGAAGGTGGGTGGCGTCACCGTACCGCCGGGACTGCTCGCTTCTTTCCGCGATCAGATCAACAGCCAGCTTGCGCAGACGGGCCACCTCTCACTCGGCGCGGGCCTTGCGTTGAAGGTAGGTGGCTTGACCTTCGCGGATGGCGCGATGACGGTGAGTTTCGTCCTGGCGAACTGATCGGGCGCCCCGACCGATTCGGCGTTAGCGCCAGTAGAGCCGCGCGAGATGCTTGAGCCAGTGGGCGCGCTCCTCGGTGAGCGCGTCGGCTGTGAAGCGCCACTCCCAGTTGCCATCGGGGCGCGACGGGACGTTCATGCGCGCCTCGCTGCCCAGGTCGAGCACATCTTGCAGCGGCGCCAGCGCAATGCGCGCCACCGAGGCGTAGGCCAGGCGGATCATCGCCTGGCTGACATCCTTTGGGGCGCAGCGGAGATAGTCGAGCGCGTAGGCTCGCTCGTGGCCGTGGAGCGCGGCGAACCAGCCGCGTGTGGTGTCGTTGTCGTGCGTGCCGGTGTAGACCACGCAGTCAGGGATGTAGTTGTGCGGCAGGTCGTGGCTGTCGGCGCCTCCACCGAACGCGAACTGTAGCACGCGCATGCCCGGCAGTCCGAGCGTCTGTTGCAGCGCCCGCACCTCTGGCGTGATGACGCCGAGATCCTCGGCGATGAACGGCACGTCGCCCAGTTCCGCGCGAATCGCCGCGAACAGCGCCTCCCCTGGCCCCGGGCGCCACTCCCCATGCTCGGCGGTTGGCTCATGTGCGGGCACTTCCCAGTAGGCCTCGAAGCCTCGGAAGTGATCGAGCCGGATGATGTCGTAGACGCGCAGCGCCTGGCGTACGCGCTCGATCCACCAGCGATAGCCTGTCTCGCGCAGCGCCTCCCAGCGATAGAGCGGATTGCCCCAGCGCTGACCAGTGGCGCTGAAGTAGTCGGGAGGGACGCCCGCGACGACGGTGGGCTGGCCGTGCGCGTCGAGCGCGAAATAGTCTCGATGCGACCACACATCCGCGCTATCATGCGAGACGAAGATGGCGATGTCGCCGATGATGGTGATGCCATGCGCGTGCGCCTTTCGCCGCAAAGCGTCCCACTGGTGGAAGAAAAGGAACTGCGCGAACGTGTGCGCCTCGATCTCGCTGGCCAGCGTGCCCCGCGCCTCCGCAAGCGCATCGGGATGGCGCTGGGCGTAGGGTTCGGGCCACTCGACCCAGGCGCGCTGTTCGTGCGCATCCTTGAGCGCCATGAACAGCGCGAAATCTTCGAGCCAGCCCGCGTTCTCCGCGCGGAATCGCGCATAGTCATCGGCGAGCGGGGAATGCGCGCTGGCCTGGAAGCGCTCCGACGCCTGGCGGAGCAGCGCCATCTTCCACGGAATAACCGCGCCATAGTCCACGGCATGCTCCAGGGAATGCGGGCGCATCGGCCAGCGCCGCATCGGGCAGGAGGTCATCCGCGACGAGTAGCTCTGGCGAGATCAGCGTGGGATTGCCCGCAAAGGCGGAACGGGCGGCGTAGGGCGAGTTGCCGTAGCCCGTGGGGCCGAGTGGCAGGGTCTGCCAGTAGCGCTGACCAGCCTGCCTTGAGGAAGTCGAAGAAGCGCTCGGCGGTGGGGCCAAGGTCACCGATGCCATAGGGGCCAGGAAAAGAGGTCGGATGTGCGAGGATACCGCCGGCGCGTGGCCACTCCATCGTATGACTGCTCCTCTGCGCGCCTGTCTCCATCCACGTTTCGCTGGCCATCGCGCATCGATGGCGCGGTCTGAAGGGCGTATGGGATTGATTTCCCGCAGCACATCGCTCGCAGTGTACAACGTGGAGCGCAGCGGTGACCAAGGGCGGCGCCCTGGCGTCTGAAACTGGCCAAACCCGCGACGATGGCATATCGTGAATGCGCATCGCTCCTACACGCGGAGATGCGCGCACACCATCGGAGGAGTGAGGAAATCCATGGCCGACGTTCGGTTTGAGCATGTGTACAAGCGCTATGGGGATCATCCTCCAGTGATTAGCGACCTGAACCTGCACATCGAGGATCACGAGTTCCTCGTCCTGGTCGGACCGTCGGGCTGTGGCAAGAGCACTGCGCTGCGCATGATCGCGGGGCTGGAGGAGATTACCGAGGGTACGCTCTACATTGGCGAGAAGCCCGTCAATGATGTGAAGCCACAAGATCGTGACGTCGCCATGGTCTTCCAGGACTACGCGCTCTATCCCAACATGACTGTCTTCGACAATATCGCGTTCAGTCTGAAGATGCGCCGCCTCTCGAAGACGGAGATCGCGGAGCGGGTGAATCGCGCCGCCGAGGTGCTTGGCATTCGCGACTATCTGCCGCGCAAGCCGGGGGCGCTCTCTGGCGGGCAGCGGCAGCGGGTTGCGCTGGGGCGGGCGCTGGTGCGCGAGCCGAAGGTCTTTCTGCTCGACGAGCCGCTCTCGAATCTCGACGCCAAGCTACGCGCCGCCACCCGCACGGAGATCGCCCGGCTGCACCAGGCCACGCGGACGACCTTCGTCTACGTGACGCACGATCAGGTGGAGGCGATGACGATGGGTGACCGCATCGCCGTGCTGAACGCGGGCGTCATCCAGCAACTCGGCACGCCCCAGGAACTCTACGAGCGCCCTGCCAATCTCTTCGTCGCGGGTTTCATTGGCAGCCCGGCGATGAATCTATTCGATGGGTATGATCAGACGTACCAGCGATGGCGTGCGCCTGTTCATCGGCGACCGCAGCGTGGAACTGACCGGGCAGAGCGCCGACGCCGCCACCAGCGCCATGGCGGATGGCGAGCGCGCCGTCATCGCGGGCATCCGGCCTGAGGATCTCCGCCTGGCCAGCGAAGGAGCCGCGGATAGTATCATCGGCGTGGTAGATGTCGTGGAGCATCTGGGGAATGAGCAGTTGATCTACCTGCAATCATCGGCGGCGACGGCGCCTGAAGGCTCCGAGGTGAAGAGCCTGACGGCGCGTGTCGGGCCAGAGGTCGGCGTTCACTCCGGCGAGACCGTAACGATGGCGCTCGATCCTGCCCGCGTCCATCTCTTCGACGCCGAGTCGGGCAGGCGCCTCCAGGTGTAACAACGTCCCGCAGCCAGTGAGCGATGGTAGCTCTGAAGAGTGTTTGTAGAACGAGCATTCCGTGTCTTAAAATAGTAGCATGAAAACTTTGCGGGCCGTACAAGGGTATATGCTGCGACGATGGCCAACGTTGGCCGCGGGTATCGCGCTCATCATCATCGCCAACCTCATCGCGTTGATTCCACCACTGATCTTGCAGAATGTGATCGATGGTCTAGGCAGGCATGCGGCTGTGAGCGAGCTGACCCGCGATGCGCTTTTGATCGTGGGCATCGCGCTGGGGGCGGGGGTGTTTCAGTTCGCCTCACGCTTCGTGGTGAACTCCGTCTCGCGGCGCGTCGAGTATGAGATGCGCAGTGACCTCTTCAGCCACTTTCAGCGCCTCGATCTCGCCTACTTCCAGCAGCGCAAGATTGGCGACCTGGTGGCGCGCGCGACCAACGATCTCTCGCAAGTGCGGATGATGCTCGGCCCAGGCGTCAGCAATCTCACGAATGCGACGGTGGCGCTGACCGTCACGGGAGTGGCGATGCTGACGATTGACCCGCAGCTCACGCTCTACTCCCTGACGGTGATGCCGCTGATTACGCTGCTGTTTGTCTTTGTCAGCGGTGGCATCCGGCGGCGCTACCGACTCGTCCAGGATCAGTTTGGCGAGGTCTCGGCGCGCGCGCAGGAAAACTTCTCGGGCATCCGCGTCGTCAAGGCGTATGCGCAGGAGACCGCCGAACTGGAGGACTTCAATCGCGTCAACGCCGAGTATGTGCGTCGCGCGATCTCGTTCGCTCGCCTGAACTCAGTGCTCTGGCCAGCGATGTATTTCATCTCTGGGTTGGCAATCGCCATCCTCCTCTGGCGTGGTGGCATTGACGTGATTTCCGGACGCATCACGCTGGGGCGGCTGGTGCGCTTCAACACGTATCTCGCGATGCTGAACTGGCCGATGATTTCGCTGGGCTGGACGGTGAATCTCGTGCAGCAGGGAACCGCCTCGCTCAGCCGCATCATCGAGGTGCGCGAGGCGGCGCCTGCCATCGCCGATGGGCCGGAGACCCGCGCCGATGCGGCTCCCACGCGCGGCGAGGTGAGCTTCAGCCATGTGAGCCTCACCTTTGGCCAACATGATGTATTGCAGCGACATCAACCTGCATGTCCCCGCTGGCTCATCGCTGGCTATCATCGGGCCGACGGGCGCAGGCAAATCATCACTCGTCAATGTCCTGGCGCGGGTCTATGACGTGACCAGTGGCGCTGTGCTGATAGACGGCCACGATGTGCGCGAGATACCGCTGGCCGACCTGCGGCGCTCGCTCGGCTATGTGCCTCAGGAGAACTTCCTCTTCTCGCTCTCCATTCGCGAGAATGTCGGCTTTGGGGCGCCTGATCTGACGGCGGAGCAACTGGCCGAGGCGCTGGAGATTTCGCAACTGAGCGGCGATGTCGTGGACTTCCCGGCGGGTGTCGCGACGATGATTGGCGAGCGCGGCGTCACCCTCTCGGGCGGGCAAAAGCAGCGCGCGGGCATCGCGCGGGCAGTGGCGAAGAACCCGCTAATCCTCGTGCTGGACGACTCGCTCTCCAGCGTGGATACACACACCGAGGCGGCCATCCTGCGTGGGCTGCGTGGCGTCATGGCGGGGCGTACATCCATCGTCATCGCCCACCGCATCTCGACCATCAAGGACTTCGACCAGATCATCGCGCTGGATGAGGGGCGCATCGTCGAGCGTGGCGCTCACCTGGAGTTGCTGGCGCTCGGCGGTCTCTACGCCGACATGTATCGCCGCCAACTGCTGGCGGAGGAACTGGCGGAGCGACGACGAGCTGGCGGAGCCGATGTCCGAGGCAAGCGGCGCGGGAGCGTCTGGCCAGGAGGAGAGCTAAGGATGGCGCAATCATTCTTTCAGGAGGATGAGATCCTCGGCAAAGCCTATGACGCGCGGCTGGCGCGGCGCCTCTGGGCCTACGTGCGCCCGCATCGCCGCCTCGCGCTGATCACGCTGGTGGTGGCGCTCTTCATCGTGGGCGATGACCTGCTTGGCGCCCTATATCACCCAGGTCGCCATTGACCGCTACATCGCGCCGACGCATCCCGGCGCGCTCTCGACGCTCGACCGCATGAACGGGACGCTGCTGATTGGGCTGGCGTATCTACTCGTGCTCATCGTCGGCTTCGGGCTGCGCTACCTCCAGAACTATGTCCTCAGCGTCATCGGCCAGAAGGTGATGTATGACCTGCGCTCGGCGATGTTTTCGCACCTGCAATCGCTCTCGCTCTCGTTCTTCGATCACAATCCCGTCGGTCGCCTGATGACGCGCATCACCAATGACGTGGACTCGCTGGACGATATGTTTACTTCTGGCTCGGTCGCGCTGCTGACCGATATGCTGACGCTCATTGGCATCGTGGTGATCCTGTTCGTCGAGAACTGGCTGCTGGCGCTGATCGTCTGCCTGGTCATTCCGCCGCTGGCGCTGGTGACGGTCTACTTCCAGCGGGTCATGCGCGAGACCTTCCGTGCGATTCGCGTGCGCCTGGCGCGCATCAACGCGAATGTCGCCGAGAATATCGCGGGGACGCAGGTGGTACAACTCTTCAATCGCGAGGCGCGCAACTTCGCGCATTTCGACCGCCTGAACCGCGACTACTACGAGACGACCCTGCGCTCACTCTTCTACTTCGCCATCTTCATGCCGGTGGTGAATCTCTTCGCCGCCGTCCTCCACGGCGCTGATCGTGCGGGTCGGTGGCGGCGAGGCGCTCTCGGGCGCGCTGACACTTGGCGCGCTGGTCGCCTTCCTGCAATATGCCGACCGCTTCTTCCTGCCCGGTGCGCGACCTGGCGGACAAGTACACCGTGCTCCAGTCGGCGATGGCCAGCTCAGAGCGCATCTTCCGCGTGCTGGATGAGCCAGTCGGGGTGGCCGACCCAGAGCAGCCACGTCCGCTGGCGGCGGTGCGCGGCGAGGTCGAGTTTCGCGACGTCTGGTTCGCCTATAACCACGATGAGTGGGTGCTGAAAGGCGTCTCGTTCCACATCCAGCCGGGGGAGAGCGTGGCCTTCGTCGGCGCGACAGGCGCGGGCAAGACCTCGCTCATCAGCCTGATCTCGCGCTTCTACGATGTGCAGCGAGGCGACGTGCTGGTGGATGGCGTGAATGTGACGGAGGTGGCGCAGCACGAGTTACGCCGCCACATCGGCGCGGTACTGCAAGACCCGTTCATCTTCGCTGGAACCATCGCCAGCAACATCCGCCTGCATGAGCCGAACATCAGCGATGAGCGGGTACGCGAGGCGGCGCGCTTCGTCAACGCCGATAAGTTCATCTCGCAATTGCCGCATGGCTACGACGAGGAGACGCTAGAGCGCGGAGCGAGCCTCTCGGTCGGGCAGAAGCAACTGCTGGCTTTCGCGCGGGCCATCGCCTTCAATCCCGAAATCCTGCTGATTCTCGATGAGGCGACCAGCAGCGTGGACACGGCCACCGAGGCGCTGATCCAGGATGCGCTGGAGCGGCTGATGCGTGGGCGCACGTCCATCATCATCGCGCACCGCCTCTCGACGATTCGCAACGTGGATCGCATCATCGTGCTGCACAAAGGCCGCATCGTGGAGGAAGGCTCGCACGAGCAACTTCTGACGCGCAACGGCTACTACAAGCGCCTCTACGAGCTACAGTATGCCGAGGTGCCCAGCGGGGCGTAGGGCGGGGCTATGATGGAACAGTTATTTGCTATTCTGCTGACCAGCGTAGCCCGAACTCGCCAACAGGAATTATTAGCTTATTGATCATTTCTTGCGCTCCGAGGCCAGGCAACATGCCAATGATTGTACTTGCAACAAGCGCTTCACTAGAAACGCTACTTCTGTTTTTACACCAGTTCTGTGGACTGAATACTCTTCCTGCGGTTTGCGCCTCTGTAATAGCGCTCTCCATTGCCTTATTTAAGCAATTCACCGCTAGAGGAAGAATGTCACCAGCATATTGTTGGGCAATCATGAGCGTTGCCGATGGGTGAGGTACTTTATCGCCTTGCTTGTTAGCGAGCGCGATCAAACTTGAAATAGCATAGAGTACATGGAACCTAACGTAACTCTTACCTGCTTTAAGTGCGTCATTGAGAGAAAGATTTGCCCATGCGCTGTCAATTTGATTCAGCCAGGTTTGCAGAGCGAGAATAGACTCAGGGCTATAACCTGCCCTGAACAGCGTTTTATAATGATCGTCGAAAAGTCGTTTTTCGTTATAGGCGGTGTTAGGTCGCTGGCACTGCCAGGCCATCATCGCTTTAGCTAGTTCCGCACAGTCTACTGTTTTATTGACATCGCGATCTGGTGGCCGCTGTGTACCTCTTTGAGTGATCAGGAATCCATCTGGATACCTGCTCTCAAAAGCCTTTTTCAGACTCAGCATCACACGGTCATTGCTGCGCAGATCGCGGGGCTTTACCGCACTCTGCGAATTTGTATTGACACTTATCCGATCTGCTAATTCACGCTGTGGAATCTCGTAGAATCGAAATAGTATCTGAGCTTCTTCTTCTGGCAATGTTCGGATTCGCTGAGACGCGGCATAGATAGTGGTCAATGATTGACAGCCATTCACCACACTCAAGTCTTTTAGAATTAGGCTGGTGCGATCTTCACTGACCTCGAAAAGCTGGCAGATTGCGGTAACGCCGTTGTGGTAGAAGAAGAAGTCCCGCACCCTCTCGCCGTTTATGGTTGCACGAAGCCCACGATTTACCTTGTTGTTCGCTCCCAGAGACTGTCTGACATTCTTTCGGAAAAGTCTGCCGTCCGTGATACCAGGTATCTTGAGGCACTCCCGAAGCGAGATTGCCGCGATTACCGAACGCGTTCCTTGCATATCAATGACCATCATCTTCGTAGGATCGAGGGCTACCACATGGTTTATTGCTGGGAGATCTTTAGCTTCTGCTTCAGCTAATCGTGTGGCTAAAACCTCAGTGTCAACAAGCTGCAAACCAGCTGGAAATCCAGTATCACGCTCTAATTGCTCTGTAAAGGTGTCAAGCGCATCACGGGCGGAGTCTGTCAAAACACCAGTGGTAACAAGTTCGAAATCAACTTCATAGTCATCATCAAGAGCTTGGCGTACAGCTATAGTACTCCCCAATGTCTAGACAGCTTGCCCGCCCATTGACGTTAATGGAGCAGGCGGCGTAACACTGATCAAGATGCCATGGCATGCACCTGAGCGGGTGTCTGATAGCTCAGGGCCTGGTGTGGCCGTTCGTCGTTGTAGAAGCGGAAATAGCGGTCGAGGCCGTTGTAGGCATCCGCGACCGTCTGGTAGTCGTGCAGGTACACCTCCTCCCATTTGACTGAGCGCCAGAGCCGCTCGACGAAGATATTATCGAGGGCGCGTCCGCGTCCATCCCAACTGATCTGAATGCCCGCCTGTTCGAGCCGCCCGGTATAAGCGGCGCTGGTGAACTGCACGCCCTGATCGGTGTTAAAGATGCGTGGCTGGCCCTGCGCTAAGGCGCCTTCGAGCGCCTCTAGGCAGAAGCTGGTATCGAGCGTATTCGAGAGTTCCCACGCCAAGACGTAGCGGCTGTACCAGTCGAGCACTGCCGTCAGGTAGAGAAAGCCCTCCCGCAGGCGGATGTAGGTGATGTCGGTGCTCCAGACGTCATTGACCCCGGCGATGGCGCGCCCTCGCAGCAGATAGGGATAGCGCTTCTCCATTGGGTCGAGTACACCCGGCAGACTCAGACGCGGCTTGGGATAGAGCGCGTCCAGCCCCATGAGCCGCAGCAAGCGCCGCACCCGCTTCGGGTTGACCGCGTAGCCCTGCTGGCGCAACCAGACCGTCATGCGTTCGACCCCATAGAAGGGCGTCTGGGTGTACTGCTCGTCCAAGAGGCGCATCAGCGCCAGGTTCTCTGACGTCTCCCCGCTCGGCACGTAGTACCAACTCGAGCGCGCTATCCCCAGCAAGTCGCATTGCCGCGTGATGCTGAGCTGCGCGTGCGTCGGCTCTATGAGCGCCCGCTGTTGAACAAGCGAGAACTGCCCTTTTTTCGGAGCCAGTCCACCTCCACCTTCAGCTGGCCAATCTCCTGATAGAGTTGCTCCACCAGGTGTTCCTGCTCGCGCTCACCGCGCCCGCGAGCGCCGCTCTCAAAGACGCCTGCGCTGGCGTCGAGCAACTGGCGTTTCCACTGCGCGATCTGCACGGGATGCACGCCAAACTCGCTCGCCAGCTCGTTCAGCGTCTTCTGGCCTTTGAGCGCTTCCAGCGCCACGCGCGCCTTGAACTCGCTGCTATGCCGCCGTCGTGGTCGTCCGGCTGGATGTCCTGAATCGGCTCGCTGTGTACCCATACGTTGTGTATCCTTTTGGCTCGTCGCCCTCTGTTTCATTAACGTACGGGGCTGTCCAGTTTTTGGGGAGTATTATAAGCTAGACTTTATCCATTTGGACGAAGAGAGCAGCGCAGGATAAGCTACCACCACGTCATGTGAAAGAGGTGGTTGGATGCTTACCCTGCCTGAGGATATCTTCGCATTGTTGGCGTCGTTCACGCCACTCTTCTCGCGCCGCGTGTGGCGCTACGTCCCCGCTTTGGTGGTCGGAGCCCTGCTCGCCCCCGGTCGCCGCATGGTCAGCACGGCGCTGCGCAGCGTCGGACTCGGTCAGGTTGTGCACTTTCAGAACTATCACCGGGTCTTGAATCGTGCCATCTGGTCCAGCCTGGCGGCCAGTCGCATTTTGCTCGGCTTGTTGGTCACGACCTTTGCGTCCCAGGGGCCGCTCGTGCTCGGCATCGACGAGACGATTGAACGACGGCGCGGCGCCACCATTGCAGCGGCGGGTATCTACCGCGATCCCGTCCGCTCCAGTCGGAGCTCCTTCGTCAAGGTGAATGGGCTGCGCTGGATCGCGGTGATGTTGCTCGTTCCGCTTCCCTGGGCCAACCGGGTCTGGGCGCTGCCCTTCCTGACGGCGCTTGCCCCATCTGAGCGGTATGCCCAGGAACACGGCAAACGCCACAAGCCCGTACCCATCTGGGCGCGTCAGATGCTCCGCCAGATCCACCGCTGGTACCCCAAGCGGACGCTGGTCGTCGTCGGCGACAGCGCCTACGCGACCCTGGATTTGCTCGCCGCTGTGCGGCCCATCGCCACCGTTGTGACCCGCCTGCGTCTGGATGCGCGCCTCTTTACTCCCGCGCCTCCTCCGCGTCCGCACCAGAAGGGCCGTCCCCGCCTCGTCGGCGCGCGCCTGCCAACCTTGCAAGCGCTTCAGGCGGACATGTCGACGCATTGGACGGCGCTCACGGTTGCGCACTGGTATGGCTGGGGGGAACGCGCGGTCGAAATCGTCACCGACACGGCCGTCTGGTATTCGACTGGCCTGCCGCCGGTCCCCATCCGCTGGATGCTCATCCGCGATCCGCACGGCCACTTCCCCACCCAAGCGCTTCTCTGCACGGACATGGACGCCTCCCCCGACCAGATCCTCGCCTGGTTCGTGCAACGCTGGCAGGTGGAAGTCACCTTCCATGCGATGCGGGCGCACCTGGGGATGGAGACCCAGCGGCAGTGGTCCGCCCCCGCTATTGCCCGCACGACCCCCGCCCTCTTCGGCCTCTTTTCTGTCGTCACGCTGCTGGCTCATCCCCACTTCTCCCAGGCTCCTGTCCCGCTTCAGCAGACCGCCTGGTATACCAAGTCATGGCCGACGTTTGCCGATGCCTTAGCCGTGGTGCGGCGGCGCTTGTGGGCGTCGCTGCTTTTTCAGACCTCGGTGTCCGCAGCTCATCCCGAAGAAATCCGCAGCCCTCTCCTCGAGCACCTGTGCGACCTGCTCTGCTACGCCGCCTGAGTTGGATAAAGTCTAGCTAAGCTTCAAGTCGCTCCTTTAATCGCTCATTACAATTTCGCTGAAGTTCATCAAGATTTTGCAGGTGAACCCAGGCAGCTAGAACCTCTCGTAATGGCGCCGCATCCACTTTGCTCGCGTTGATAAACTTTCCTTGGACGACCAAAACTCGACGATTATCATCGTCAACCACTATCGCATCGATTTGTTTATCGTCCGCTCCATCTGTAAGCTCCTGACGAGCTTCAACTGGAGTGCGAAGTAAAATACGACGTAAATACCAAGCGACAAAGCGCTCACCATCATTTCTATAATTCTGAGTGTAGTATGGATCAGTAGTGATTTCATGGATGATTTGGTCTAGCATTATGAGCCATCCTTATTGAAAATTTGAGTTTCAGGAGCATTGCGACGCCTTGTTGCTGAGCAAGAGTATACAACAAGGAAATAGTCGTGTGGTAACTGTTCAGGCGGACTTGCGCAGCAAGTGTAGCATAGAGGCATGACGCTGAGCAGAGTCGCATCGCCGAGCTGGAAGCCGAGAACGCGCAGCTGCGTGAGCAGATCGCCAGGCCGCTGCTGCGCGGCAGGTGAGCGTGCTGTTGGCGCGACCCAGGAGCTGGAGGCGCGGCTGGCGAAGGACAGCCACAACAGCAGCAAACCGCCCTCCTCCGACGGGCTGAAGCGGCAGCTGCCCCGCACGCGCAGCCTGCGCCGCAAGAGCGGCAAGAAGCCCGGCGGGCAACTGGGGCATCCGGGCGAGACGCTGCATCTGGTGGCCGAGCCGGATGCGGTGGTGGAGCATCGCCCCGCCGTCTGCGCCACCTGCCAGACGCCGCTGGACGCAGGGGCGGTCGTGGCCGGCGAGCGGCGTCAGGTGCAGGATTTGCCGCCCATCCGGCTGCACGTCACCGAACACCAGGCGCTGCATGTCCGCTGTCCCGCCTGCCAGCAGGTGACGGCAGGCGCATTCCCTGCCGAGGCGCCGAGCCGGGCGCAATACGGGCCGCGCCTGCGGGCGCTGGCGGTCTATCTGGTCGCGCAGCAGTTCGTGCCCTATGCGCGCACACGCGACCTGCTCGCCGATCTGACCGGCGCGCGGCTCTCAGTGGGGACGCTCGTCGAGTGGGTGCAGCAGAGCGCCGAGACGCTCAAGCCAGTCGAGGAAGAGCTCAAAGCGGCGCTCCAGCGCGCGCCGGTGCTGCACAGCGACGAGACGGGCGTCCGGCGCAGCGGGCGGCTGGCCTGGGCGCATGTGGCGAGCACGGCGCGGCTGACCCACTACGCGATCCATGCCAAGCGCGGCAGCGAGGCGACCGAGCGCCATTGGCATCCTGCCAGGCTATCGCGGCGTGAGCGTCCACGACGGCTGGAAGCCCTATCAGGCGCACACGCGCTGCCGCCATGCGCTCTGCAACGTCCACCACCTGCGCGAACTGACCTTTGTGGAGGAGCAGTACGACCAGTCCTGGGCCAAAGACCTCAAAGCGCTGCTGCTGGAGATGCGCACGGCGACCGAGCAGGCGCGGGCAGCGGGGCAGGCGCGGCTCCCCGCTGCCCAGCGTGATACGCTCGTCGCCCGCTACGAACACCTGCTCGCGCTGGGGCTGGCCGCGAACCCACCACCGCCGCGACGCGCACACCAGCGAGGACGCACGAAGCAATCGCCGGTGCGCAATCTCTTGGAGCGGTTGCTCCTGGGGCAAGCCCAGGCGCTCGCCTTCCTCGACGACCTGACGATTCCCTTCGACAACAACCAGGCCGAGCGCGATCTGCGTCTGCTCAAAACCCAGCAGAAAATCTCCGGCGGCTTTCGCTCCGATGGGGGCAGCGACGCCTTCGCAGTACTGC
Source organism: uncultured Chloroflexia bacterium (assembly GCA_963840335.1). Classification (GTDB taxonomy): domain Bacteria; phylum Chloroflexota; class Ktedonobacteria; order Ktedonobacterales; family JADMIN01; genus JAKAIY01. Next base: position 120,792 of record CAWIYP010000032.1, on the reverse strand, counting down.
GCAGCTACTTGTCCACGCTGCGCAAGCAGGGCGGCGCGCTCCTTGCCGCGCTCCAAACGCTCTTTACCGACAGTCCGCTCTATCCTGCCTTCGCCTGAACAGTTACGTCGTGTGAGTCAAATATATATGATTACAGCACGCCGAGACACCCAGAGGCGCCCAGAGGCGCCCAGAGGCGCGTAGGGTGGGGCTATGCCAGTAGCGCGGCGCTCCAGCCTGGGTCGAGGAGGGAGAGGCCCAGGGCCAACCAATGGCGGTAATATGCTGGTGGTCGGCCCTGGCACGGTCGTGGGCGTGGCGGTTCCGGTATATTGGGCAGCGCGGCGCCGCTGCGCTATCAGGCTCAGCCGCCGCTGGTGGTCGTGGTGGCGCGGGCCTGGCCAGTGAATTGCCCGTCGTTCTGGATGAGCAGCGTGACGCGCATGTCCATCCCTGGGCCGGAGCCGCTGACAGGGGTGAGGGTTCCTTCGAGGCGCCAGGGATTCCCCTCGGCGTTGAGTCCGGTGAGTTGGCCGCTGTAGGTGGTCGTGTTGGCGTCTGGGCCAAAGGTGATCTGCGTCGAGGTCACCGAGACTTGTCCATCTGAGTCGGGGGTTTCCTGGCCATTCAGGATGATGGTGAGCGCGCCAGTCGCGCCCGAGCTACTATCGCGCAGATTCGATTGGAAGGTGATGCGCAGATTGCCGTTCGCGTCGGGCGCGGTTTCGTTCATCTGGCCAGAGATGGCGACGCGGAACGGCGCCGTGAGCGTCCCGCCAGTGGCCGCGCTGCCAGCGGTCGGCGTGGGGGTGGCGTTCTGGGCGGTGAGGACGGCGACGGAGCCACGCTGCCCTGTGCCATTGCCGTTGTTGGCGATGGTCGCCCACCCAGAGCGCATCGGGCCGAGCGAGGTCGCGATGACGCCCGCGAAGAGCGCCAGCGCCGTGATCCCCACCCAGACGGGATGCCGCCGCTGCTGCGGGCCGCTGGGAACGAGCAGGCGAATCCAGAGCATCGTCGCCACACAGAGCGCGCTCAGCGCGTAGATCGCCGCGCCCCAGAACGTCTGGGTATCGCTGCCCATCGTCAGGCCGTGGACGGTGACGAACAGATAGGCGACCAGCGTCAGCACATGCAGCCGTCGCCACCACTCATAGCCGATGTAGGGGCGCAGCCAGACACTCGCGGCCAGCGCCAGCCCCAGGTACAGCCCCACCACGCCAAAGGCCATCCACAGCGGGCGGTAGTGGCTGACGAACGGGATGAAGATCTCCGACCAGCCGAACGCGGTGAAGGGGTCGAGCCAGACCGCCAGGATATGCAGGATGGTGAAGACGAGGCTCAGCAGCGTCACGAAGTTGTGCAGCTCGCTGTTGATGAGGCGGGGCCAGCGTGGGGCCTGCCAGCGCATCGAGAGCGCCAGCCCCAGCATGACCGCGAGCGTGAGCAGCCCGTAGGCGACGAAGCCGCCCGCACGCGCGATATCCCACGTTACCTGCCCCCACACACTCATGAATATACCCCTTGCCAGGTCTGGTCATTCCCCTCAAAGGGACGCATGCCACTCACAGGCCATGCGCCCGCCGCGCTCCATACCCCATCGTCGCCGATCAGCAGCGCGGCGAGGTGGGCGCTTTCGATGAACCGCTCGCCCTGCTCGCGCCCCAGAATCAGCGCGGTCTTGGCCGCCACCTCGGCCTGTGCGCAGGCCCCCGCGATGGTCGTCACCGACCAGAGGGCAGATTGCGCTGGATCGCCCGTGCGCGGGTCAATGAGATGGTTGCGCTCGACATCGCCCTGCCGCCAGTGGCGCCGCGCCACCCCAGAGGTTGCGACCGCGCCACGCTCCAGCCCGATGACCCAGCCCTCGTCTTTGCCAGGGATCGCGATGGGCCAGTATGGCTCGTCAGGCGGAACCCCGCGCACGGCGAGATCGCCGCCCGCGTTGACCATCGCCGGGGTGAGGCCGCGCTCCGTGAGCAATGCCAGCGCCGCATCCACCGCCATCCCTTTCGCGATGCCGCCGAAGTCGAGGCCGACGCCCGCTGGCAGGCGCGCCATTAGTCGCGCCGCATTCACCTCGATTGCGCGCCATCCTCCCGTCTGCGCGTGTTGTCCCGCGAATGCGGCAGGCTGTTGTGGGGCTAGCTGCTCGAAGCTGCGGTCATAGCCAATCTCGATCATGCGGAGCAGAATCGTCGGGTCGAAGATGCCGCGTGTCGCGCGGGCGGCGTCCAGCGCGGCGCTCAGCACGCGCAGCATCAGCGGGCTGACGGAGACACGCAGACCCCGCCCGCGCATTCAGGCGCGACAGCTCACTATCCGCGCGGAAGCGTGAGAAGGTCTGCTCCCATTCCTCGAAGAGGTCGCGCGTGAGACTCAGCGCGGCGTCGGTCGCGTGGTCGGGCGCGATGACGACTACGGTCGTACCCATCGCGGGAAAGGTTGACCGCGCGAACCCGCGAGGCGTCTGATAGCCGCTCCACACTGTCGAGACTCTCCCTGCCGACCTACGAGACGCCTGAGCCGCCAACGGGGTATTGGCTCGGAGCGCTTGGGCTGGTTCCGAAACCACCGTTATTCGAGTTGGTTGGCGCCATCATCGAAAAAGCCGCCATCATCGGAATTCGAGTATGACGGGGGATTGGCGCTGTTGGAGTTCGTATTCGACGACATTAGCTGTTCGACGACTGCCGAGCGGTGGCTCCGGTAACGTGGCTCGCGACCAGCGCGACCAGCACCCCAAAGGACATCACCGAGCCAGCGATCAGCCCGTCTTGAGCTTGCGGGTGACGGCGATGGCCTCGTGCTTCGGCATGCGCACGGGCTGCGGCGTGAATCTGTGGCGCGCGGTACTGCGGCTGCGCGGGCATCGGTGGCGGGTAGTAGGGGCCATACTGCCCAGCGGGCGGCTGCGGTGTGTTCGCGGCAGGCATGGGTATCGTCATATCGTCAGGGCCGGACGGCTGCCTGCGACTTGGCGGCTGTTGATCCATGATGCTGCTCCTGGCGGCGACGCGCTCTGACCGTGACACTACGCTTGTCATCTTGATCCGTACTGGGCCAACTAACCCAGTGTCACGGGATAGCATAGCGTGAAGACGTGGGAGAATGGTGAAAGTTCCCTGAGGATTTTCTCATGCTCAATGCGCGGCGCTGAGTCATTGACCTCAGAGAGGGGCGCTGATGTGCTCTCGTCGGAACGATCGAGGTCGGCCTCTGTAGTCTCGTCCGTATGGGCGGACGCCCTGGCGGTCGGCGAGAAGCGGTAGGGTGACGGTGAAGACGCTGCCCTCGCCAGGCGCGCTCTTCACGCTGATCTCGCCTTCGTGCGCGCTCACGAGCCAGCGCGCCAGCGCCAGACCCAGGCCCGCGCCACCGTGGTCGGCGCGGGCGTTATGCCCCGCCGGTCGATAGAACGCCTCGAAGATGCGCTCTTGCTGGTCAGGGGCGATGCCCACGCCCGTATCGCCGACGATCGACTGCGCCAGCGGACGTCGCCCGCCGAGCAGTGAGCCGCGACCACTACGCGTCTCCAGCCAGATTTTGCCACCTTCGGGTGTGTACCGTGTAGCATTGTCGAGCAGGATCAGTAGCAACTGGCGGAGGCGGTCGTAGTCGCCCATCACCCAGATCTCCTCGGCGCCAGCGGATGGGTTGTCGAGGGTCAGCCCATGTTGCTCGGCGGAGGGCCGCACAGTATCGGCGACATCGCGTGTCAGGCGCCGCAGATCGACCGGGCGCCAGGTGATGCTGCGGTGGTCGTCTGCGTCGCGCGCCATGAGCAGCAGATCGCGCACGAGCCGTGTCATGTAATCCACTTCGTGCAGCGTATCATCGAGATCCTCGCTCACACTCGCGGCCAGCGCGCCCGGCTCCGCATAGCTGCCCGACGCGCCCGGCAGCGCCCGCTTCACATGGCGCGAGACCAGTTCGAGCTGCGAGCGCACGAACGCCAGCGGGGTGCGCAGCTCATGCGAGGCGGCGGCGGCGAACTGGCGCTGTCGATCATAGGCCAGGCGCATCGGCTGGAGCGCGCGGTCAGCGAGGTAGAGGCTCGCTCCGGCGGTCAGCGCCAGCGCGCCACCGCCGACCAGCAGCAAGATCAGCACGAGAACGTGCGTCTGCTGCTCCATCGGCGCGAGCGATTGCCCCACCTGAAGCGCGCCAACGAGATCGCCTTTGCTGTTGTAGAGCGCATGGGTCAGCAGCAGGTACTCCTGATCCTTGACGTGCGCGGTGACGAGCGATTCTTTCTGCGCGCCAGAGAGTACCGGAGCGGCGGCAGCGCGGTCGGGCAGGCCGAACTGCTTGACGCCACTGACATCGGTCACCGTATTGCCGCTGGTGTTGAGGATGATGGTGAAGATGTTTGGCCCGGCGGGTTCATAGACGTCGTGGTCAGAGATTTCATCTTCGCCATTCTGCGGGGTAGGAAGTGTCACGACGACGCCTGGGAGCGCATTCGCAGCGACGTTGGCGGCGCCGTGGGCGATGTCAGTCTGCGCATGATCACGCAACTGTTGCGCGACCTGCTGTTGGATGGCTTGCGTCTCGCCGATGTAGATGGATGTCGCCATCAGCAGCAGAATCGCCGAGACAACGGCCAGGTTGATGATGACCAGGCGCCTGCGTGTCGCGTGGTAGGGCGACTGAGCGGAGGAGCCTTGTGTCTCGCGACCGAGGAGCGCGGCGAGGCGTGTGCGCAGCGTGGCGCCTGGGCGTGGTGTGTTTGGCGCGGGGCGCTGCCACTAGTCTCCGCCTTTCTGTGGCGTGCGGAGCGAATAGCCCACGCCGCGCACGGTGTGGATGAGCTTCACTGGCGCGTCACGGTCGATCTTGTCGCGCAGGTAGTGGATGTAGGTATCGAGCACGTTACTGCCAGCCTCAGTCCCCTCTGGCCAGACGCGCGCCCAGAGTTGCTCGCGGGTAAGCACGCGGTCAGAGTTACGCGCGAGATATTCGAGCAAGGTAAACTCCCGCGCTGTCAACGTGATGAGCTGATTGCCACGTATAACCTCGCGGCTCAGCACATCTATGGAAAGATCGCCAACGGTGAGGGTGGTCGCATTCGCGATCGCGTCGAACTGTCGTCCACGGCGCGCGAGCGCCCGCAGCCGCGCCAGCAGCTCATCGAACGGAAACGGCTTGGTCAGGTAGTCATCAGCTCCGGCATCGAGTCCAGCGACCTTGTCTTCGGTCTGGTCGAGTGCTGTGAGCAGCAGGATAGGCAGCGTCACGCCCGCCTTGCGGAGATCGCGGCAGACGGTGACGCCATCGCGCCCCGGCAACATGACATCCAGGATGATAACATCGTAATCCGCCTGCTCGCTCATGGCGCGCGCATAGGCGGACTCACCATCCGCGACGATTTCGACAGTGTGTCCGTCATCCTGTAGATTGCGCTGATAGCTGCGTGCGAGCCTCAACTCGTCCTCGGCTAGCAGAATGCGCACGGGCGCTCATCCTTCGTTATGAGAATCCACTCTCCACATAATTGACAGTATATCACGCGCTGAATTGGCTCGAACCTAGACAGTATCGGCGTTCATGCGTTCTGAAGCATGAGAGATTTCTCATGCTTTACCCATGAATTTCTCAATAGGCGCCTGTAGGCTATGTGGTTGAATGGCCGCGCGTCTGGCCAGGAACGCCTCTAGTAAAGCGATCTACGAGGAAACGATGCAGCACACCCGTAATGCCAGCCCGCGCCGCCCCGCACAGCAGACGGCCCCCGCGCGGCGCCGTGTGGCTACGGCCACTCCACATGCACCAGCCGCCCCCGCGCGTGAATCATCCCAGGTGTTCGCGACCCTGGAGGCCGCCTTCCGCCGTGCGCGCGAGGTGAAGCTGCCAGGATGGGTCTTCGCGCCGCTGCGGCTCTTTCTGGCGGTCACCTTCCTGTACGCAGGCATCCAGAAGCTGACTGATCCACAGTTCTTCAATCCCAAAGCTATCGGCTATATTGGCAAGCAGATACAGGGGTTCGCGACCGGCTCACCGATTCATGGGCTGCTGGTCTCCGTCGCGCTGCCACACGCGGCCTTCTGGGGCGGCGTCATCGCCTGGGGTGAGATCGCGATTGGCCTTGGGACGCTGGTGGGATTCCTGTTGCGCCCAGCGGCATTCTTCGGACTGCTCCTGAGCCTGATGTTCTTCCTCTCGGCTTCCTGGCATGTCTACCCCTATTTCTATGGCGCGGACATCGTCTTCGTCTTTGCCTGGGCGGCGATGATGCTGGCTGGGCCGACAGCGGGCGGTTGGCCCGCGCTCGACCTCTGGCTGGCGCCGTGGATCGAGGAGCGTGTCGCGCCTGAGCGCCGCGAGCGGACGCGGGCTGCGCTGGCCTTCGCGCTGGGCATCCCAGCGGCGGTTGAGAGCGGCGCCCAGCAAGAGGACGAGGCCGAGGCTGTCGACCTCCGCGGCGCCACGGGTGCGGGCCTCCGCACGCGCCGTGCAGCGCGCACGCTACGCGCAGGCTGAGGTGGGTAGGCGGCAGTTCGTGCGCGGGGCGCTCGTCGGCGGCGGGGTGATGCTCGTGGCGAGCTGGCTCTGGGGTGTCACGCATCCTGCCGCCAGCGCCGCTGGCACAGGCATCCTCACGGGCGGGACAGGCGGCACGGGCAGGCACAGGCGCCGGCACGGGCGCCAGCTCGACAGGTGGCGCCGCGAATGAGATTGCGCTGGTGAAAGATGTGCCAGTCAACTCCGCCGCCGCATTCACCATCCCTTCCAATCAGGACCCCGGCGTCCTCGTCCACCTGGAGAGCGGGAAGTTCGTCGCCTTCGACGCCACCTGCACGCATGCGGGCTGCACCGTCCAGTATGACCCTGAGAAGTCAGATGCTCTTACTGCCCCTGCCACGGCGCGGCGTTCGATCCCTCGCATGGCGCTGAGGTGGTGCAAGGGCCAGCGCCAGTACCCCTCACACCCGTATCGGTGAGTGTTGATCAGACGACCGGCGCAATCACGTTAAACTGAATGTATGAGGCGACCGACCAGAACAGTCGGTCGTCTCGTGTTGAAAGCGACGCGCTCAAAAGGATAAATAGCGGCATGCCTGCCATCCACCCAGTCGAATTTCATCCCATCATCGTGCATTTCCCGATTGCGCTCCTCGTCCTGAGTGTCATCTTCGATTTTCTTGGCGTCTTTCTGCGTCGCTGGGGGCTGACCACCGCCGCGACCTGGATGCTGCTCTTCGGCACACCGAGCGCAGGCTTTCGCGCTGCTCTCTGGCTGGCTGAGCGAGCGCTATGTCGGCATCTCAGCAGGCGTGGGCGCGGATATCCTGCACTGGCACAAAGTCGTCGCCGTGCTCACGACGAGCCTCTTTAGCCTGCTGCTGGTGATGCGGCTGGTCTGGCTGGCCCCGCAGGGCTTCGCGTTCCTCAAGCAAAAAGGCGTGGCGCGTGTGATGGTCGCCAACGCCGACCATACCCTGAGGTTGGCCCTGCCCGTCCTCTACGAGCCGCCGCTGCCTGTCATCGCGGTTGCCCTCTACCTCTTCCTCAGCGTCGTCGCGGTCGGGCTGCTCGGCCTCACGGGCTACCTCGGTGGCGCGCTGGTCTACGACCACGGCGTGACGCTGCCCGGCGGCTTTATCGGCGGGATGTTCTAGCGCGACGGCTGGCGAATCGCCACCTGAACGCGCTACAGTTGATCGGGTAAAACGGCAGTAGCCTGTAGGGGAGATGGCGATGGCGCATGCGCTGACGGCCACGGTGCGGCTGGTCGCGGGTGATCGCTTCGACGCGGTGACTGGCTCTGGCGGCGAGGCGGCGCTGGCTCCGGCGGCAGCGACTGCGAGTGAGGCGACGGGCGCGGTCAGTCCGATGGAGGCGCTACTGGTGGCGCTGGGTGGCTGCCTGGGCATGGTCATTGCGCCGATGCTGGCAAGAATGCGCCAGCGAGTGACACGCTACGAAATCATCGTCAGCGCCGCGCTCACCGAGCGTCCGCCGCGTGTCTTCGAACAGATCACCGTGGAGCATTATATCGCGGGGGATGGACTGGAGATTGCCGCCGTCGAGCGGGCGCTCACGCTGGCGGAGACGCGCTATTGCGGGGTAAGCGCGATGCTCGGCAAGGCCACGCGGATCAGCCATCAGATCACGCTGAGCGAGGAGTGAGCGCCGCGCCATCCTCGCGGCTACCGCTCCCGATGCGATACACTACTCTCGATGTCTCCTGGCGGCGAGTCGCTCAGGACACCAACCACTTGCCAGCAAGCGCGAGAGCGAGGATAGCGTACTGTGCCACACCGACCACACGACGGCCCACAACCCAAGAAGCCCCAGGGACACGCGGCGGATGACCACCACGACGCCGAGGAATATCTTGGCGGCGAGCGCATTCACGCGGATCGCATCGCGCCGGGCGTCACCGCCGCCGACCTGATAGACAACGCCTTCCAGGCCTACAATGCGGGTCGGCTGAACGAAGCGGCGCGGCTCTACGCGGGGCGCATGCTCGACCCGGAGCAGGATGTGACGATCTGCCTCACCATCGCGGGCGCGATGACCCCGGCGGGCGTCGGTGGCAGCATCATCACGCTGATGGAGCGCGGCGCGATTGACTTCATGGTCAGCACCGGCGCGAATCTCTATCACGACATCCACTATGCGCTGAACTTCGCGCTGCATCGTGGCAGCTTCAAGCTCGACGACCCGGAACTGCACGAAGCGGGCGTCATCCGCATCTACGATGTGCTGTTCCGCGATGATGTGCTGCTCGATACCGACAGCTTCCTGCGCGAAATCTTCAAGACGTTCCCGCAGCGCCCGATGTCCACCGCCGAGTTGCATCACCTCATCGGCGAGAAGCTGCTGGAGCTTGGGGTGAAGCCAGAGCAGTCGGTGCTGGCGATGGCGGCGCGCTGGAATGTGCCGATCTACACCTCGTCGCCAGGCGATTCGTCCATCGGCATGAACCTTGCCCGTCACCAACTCGATGGCTACGCGCTGACGATTGACCCGCTCTATGATGTGCATGAGACGACGGCCATCGTGCAGGCGGCCACGCGCAATGGCGTCATCATCCTGGGCGGCGGCTCACCGAAGAACTTTTACCTCCAGACGCAGCCGCAGCTCTGGGAGGTGCTGGGCATCAACAAGGGCGGCCACGACTACTTCATCCAGATCACCCAGGATGCCCCGCACTGGGGCGGCCTCTCCGGCGCGACGCCCTCGGAGGCGGTGTCCTGGGGCAAGATCAAGCCGGAGTTGCTGAGTGATTCCGTAGTGATCTACGCTGATACGACGCTGGCGTTCCCGCTGCTGGCAGCCTATGCCGTTACCCGCGCCGAGCCACGCCCGCGCCGCGAGCTATACGCCCAGCGCGAGCGGCTGCTGGCGGAGCTGCGCGCGGCCTACGAGGCCAATGCGGGCAAGGCGGAAAGCGCCGCTGAGCAGACTGAGCCATAGCCGGAGCGCCCGGCGAAAGGAGACCGACGATGCGAGACACGCTGGACGATGTTACCCGCTGGCTGGCCGAGGGAAAGCGGGTCGCGCAGGCGACGGTCGTGTCGCTGGTCGGCTCGGCTCCGCGCGGCGTCGGCGCGACGCTTGTGGTCAGCGACGCAGGAGAGATCGCTGGCTCGGTCAGCAATGGCTGCGTCGAGCCGGATGTGGTGGAGCAGGCGCAGCGGGTGATGCGCTCCGGCAAGCCGCGCCTGCTGACCTACGGCGTCAGCGAGGAGCAGAACCTGGAGCGCATCGGCCTCTCATGCGGCGGCGAGATTCGCGTCTTTGTCGAGCGCATCGAGCGCACGCCGGAGCTTGACGCGCTGGAAGCCGCCAATCGTGAGGGACGCCCCGCCGTCCGCGCGCTAGTGATCGCGGCGCCAGACACAGCCGCCGCCACGTTGGGCCAGACGGTGACGCTGGTGGATGGCGACGAGGCGCGGGGGTCGTTGCTCACCTCGCCGCTGGGTGCGTCAGTGGTGGCGCGGGCGCGGGCGCTGCTGGGCGCGCAAACTCCGGTGGCCGAGCGATTGCCGCTGGGCGAGACGCCAGAGCCAGCGGCGGAGGTCGAGGTGTTCTTCCAGACGCTAACCCCGCCGCGCACGCTCATCATCGTCGGCGCCGGGCATATCTCCATCCCCCTGACGCGGCTGGCGAAGGCGCTGAGCTATGAGGTGACGGTGGTAGATCCGCGCGAGGCCTTCAACACGCGCGAGCGGATACCAGACGCGGACGCGCTGCTGCTGGAGTGGCCCGATGAGGCGCTGGAGCGGCTGCCGATCAATGCGGCGACGGCGGTGACGATACTGACGCACGACGGGAAGTTCGACGTGCCAGCGCTGAAGGTGGCGCTGCGGCGTGGCGCGGGCTACGTGGGAATGGTTGGCAGCAAGGGAACGCGGGCGAGCCGTGACACCGCGCTGCGTGAGGATGGCGTGAGCGATGAGCTGATTGCGCGCATCCACGGCCCCATTGGCCTCGACATCGGCGCGCGCACGCCCGATGAGATCGCGCTGGCGATTCTCGCGCAGATCGTCGCCGCCGCGCATGGGAAGGCGTAGGCGGCTCAGCTCGCGCGCTGCGTCTCCGGCTGCGTCGCTGGCTGGGGCGCCGCGATGGCTGGCGGGGTCGGCGGCTGCTCGCGCCAGAGCGGCAGCCGCACCGTGACCGTCGTGCCGACGTTGGGCGCGCTGGTGAGGCTGATCGTTCCCTCGTGCGCTTCCACCAGGCTCCGCGCGATGGCCAGGCCCAGGCCGCTGCCACCCGCGCGTTGCTGCGGGCGCGCGCGCGCTGGATCCACGCGGTAGAAGCGCTCGAAGATGTGCTGCGCGTCCTCTGGGGCGATGCCTACGCCGTTATCCGCGACCTGGAATAGCGCGTATGGCGCGTGCCCTTCCCGCTTGACGCTGAGTGTCACCTCGCCGCCCTCCGGTGTGAACTTCAGCGCGTTGTCCAGCAGGATCAGCAGCACCTGCTTCAGGCGGTCGGCGTCGGCGCGGACGGGCAGCGGCTCAGACGGCGCCTCGCAGCGCAGCGTCTGCCCACGCGCGAGCGGGCGCGCATCCTCGCAGAGCGCCGCGACCAGCGCCGTCGCATCCACCGACTCGATCTTCAGCGAGAGGCGGCCTTCATCCAGCCGGGCCAGCGTGAGCAGCTCCTCCACCAGGCGGCGCATGCGCTCCGTCTCGGCGTACATGCTGCGCAGCAGCCGCGCCCCTGCGGCGGGGTCGGAGGTATGCGCGCCGAGCAGCATCATCTCGATGCCGCCCGCCAGCGCGGTCAGCGGCGTGCGCAGCTCATGCGAAACATCGGCCATGAAGCGTTGCTGGCGTGTGAGCATGCCCTCCAGCCGCGCGACCATCGCGTTGAACGAGCGTGACACGCGCCCGATTTCGTCGTCCGCGGGCGGCTCATCCAGGCGCAGGGTGAGGTCGCCAGCGGCGATCCTGTGACTGACGCGCTCCATCTCCTCCAGCGGACGCAGCGTGAGGCGCATCAGCGGGACGGCCAGCAGCGCGGCCAGCGCCAGCGAGACGCCAATCCCGCTGAACAGGATCGTGCGTGTCAGGGCGACCGAGGCGTCTATCGCCTTTGTTGGCGTGCTCAACTGGAGCGCCGCGACGGTCTGGTTGTGCTCGACCACAGGCAGCACGACGACGATCTGCCGCTGCCCGCTCGCGTCAGTGGCCAGCAGGTAGTCCTGGTCGCTCTGTACCGTTGTGAGCGCAGACTGTAGCTGCGCGCTGGTTAGCGTCACATTCGGCGAGAGGTCGGGAACCTCGCTGATGTCCTGTGAGATAATCTGACCGGTCGTGGAGAGCAGCGCCACGCCCGTCCCTGGCCCAGAGAGCCGCTGGGTAATCATGTCCGCCGAGAGCAAGACCTGTTCGGAGGGGGCGCCGAAGGCTGGCGGCGTCTCACCAGCCTCGACCAGGCTCAACTCTGGCGCGCCCGCTCCCTGCCCATTATGTCCCGTCCCGCTCGGTGGCCCGTTCAGCGCGAACCGTGCGACATCGTGGAGCGCGACCGCCTGATTGCTGAGAAGCGCGTTCTCGACAGTGGCGCTGACGAGTGCGCCCAGCCCCAGCAGCAGCACGGTCAGCAGCCCGAACATCACCAGCGCCAGCCGCCAGCGCAGGATGCGCGCAGGGGATGCGCGTGGTCAGCGCCGCGAGGCGACGCAGGGGCGCCTGCTGGGTTGTGGCTGGCATGGTTGGCGCGCTAGTCTGCGCCTGTCCATCGTTCATCGCCCGCGCCTCTTTCATCCACGCAGCGCATAGCCGACCCCGCGCACCGTCTGGATGAGGCGGGGTGGGTTGTCGTCCAGCTTCTCGCGCAAATGCCGCACAAAGACCTCGATCACGTTGTCGTCGCCCTCGTAGTCATAGCCCCAGATACGCGCGAGAATCACCTCGCGTGTCAGCGTCTGGCGTGGATGCGAGAGGAAGAGCTCCAGTAGCTCGAACTCGCGCGGTGTCAACTCGCGAACGCGGCCCGCGCGCGTGACGACATGTGACTCGCGGTCGAGCGTCACATCCGCGAAGGCCAGCATGCGGTCGAGGCTCTTGCCCCGCCGCCGCAGCACCGCTCGCACCCGCGCCATCAACTCCTTGAAGGCAAAGGGCTTCGTGACGTAGTCGTCGGCGCCGATGTCGAGTCCGGCGATGCGGTCGTCCAGCTCATCGCGCGCGGTCAGCATGATGATCGCCGCGTCGGTGACCGGGCGTATCCGTTTCGCCGCCTCCAGCCCACTCAGGCGGGGGAGCATCACATCGAGGATGATGACATCGGGTTTCCCGTTGAGCGTCTGCCGCACGGCCTCCTCGCCATCGGTAGCCACGGCGATATCGAAGCCTTCATACTCGAAGCCCATGCGCAGAAATTCGATGATGTGCGGCTCATCGTCTACCAGCAGGACGAGTGGCTTGCGCTCGACCCCATCCGTGTTCACCTGCGTCATATGACCCGCTCCGCTTCCTGAATCTCCGCTCAGGCGCTCCCCGCCAAATCCCTCTGGCCCATAAAGCAGAATGGAGAACCTGGCGCATGGCCAGGTTCTCCGCTGTACGCTGCGTCACGTTTGCTCACAGCATGCCGGATGCCGTGTTAGTTGGATGTCGCGGAGCCTGGCCGCCCAAACTGCATGCCATCGCCATCGCGATCACCGCTCATGTGCCCGCCAGGGCCGCCCATATGGCCGCCAAAGCCAGCGGGCGCATTCGGCATGATGTAGACGGTGGCGGCGGTCAGGCTGCCATCGCTATTCTGTGTTCCCTCGGCGCGGATGTGAACACCCGTCTTGAGGTCGCTGAACGCTGCGGCGGTCTGCGTCGGGCCGCTGGTTCCCATCGTCACTGTAACATACTTCGTGCTGGACGTGACGTTGATCTTCGTCACACCTCTATCGCGCGGGTCAGAAACGGTGATGGTTGAGCCAGAGACGCTCTGGATCTGCCCGCCCGCTGACGGGAGGACGATACGGATCGCTTCGGCGTTCAGGCTGCCGTCGCTATTCTTCGCCCCTTCAGCGACGATCTCCGAGCCTTTGACAATGTCATTGAGGCTGACCGTCTGTCCAGCCTTCACGACAACCGTGCTGGCGCTGGTGTGGATGACGTAGCTCCCGTCGGAATCCTTGATGTTGATCGTGGAGCCGCTGATGGACTGCACGACGCCATCATAGTGCGGAAGCTCGATCTCTACACGGGTCGCGGTGATGCTGCCATCGCTGTTGCGCGTGCCGATCGCGTGAATTACGTCACCGACTTTGATGTCGCTGAGGCTGATGGGCTGCTCCGCGCGCGTGTAGGTCGTACTCGACGTGACCTTCACGGTGACAGCCAGGCCGCTGGGTCGGGTCGCGGTAATCGTCTGCCCGCTGATCTTGGTGACGGTCAGGCCCTCGCCCTGCTCCATATCCTGGCCCATGCCGTAGCCGTGGCCCGCGCCGTTGTTGTTCCAGTTATTGAGCGAGGCGACGGCGGCCTGCGAGCCAGACGCCCGCGCACTGAGCGCGTTCGCGCCGAGGCCTACGCCGACGCCCAGCGCCAGCAGCAGCGCCCCGGTCACGCCGCCGATCGCCAGCCAGCGGCGCATGTTGCGCGCCCGTGGTGGACGTGGCGGACTCGGCGGCATATTCGCGGGCGCGCCGAGTGGAGCGCCATTCCATTGTTGACTCTCAGGCGGCTGTTCCGCCGGAAAGTTCGTTCCATAGTCGTTCATGGTGACACCTCTCGCGCGAAGCCAATCCCATTGGCTCTCGCTTGCCAGGGTGGACGCCGCCGGACACCGCGCCGGTGGTTTTGGCCTCCCCTTCACCAGTAACCATAGACGATCAAGTTGAAGGGTCAAGCGCCTGTAGCTGAAGATTTGCTGAAGATGGAAAAATTGCCATTCCCGTTCCATCCATCAGGAAGATGGGAGGCTGTTTGGGGTACACTACAGGCTGATGCGACGCGGTTTCGTGGCCTGAGAGGAGACATAGACGCATGACGATCACGGCCCAGGAGGTCTCGGCCCACATGGCGACCCCCTTCACCAACGAATCCCTCACCGACTTCACCAAAGAAGAAAACATTCGCGCGCAAGAGGCGGCGCTCCAGAAGGTCGCCGCCAGCTTTGGCAAGACCTATCCGCTCATCATCGCGGGCGAGCGGCGCATGACCAGCGCGACCTTTGCCTCCACCAATCCAGCGAACCCAGGCCAGACACTGGCGATCTTCGCCAAGGCGGGAGTCGCGGAGGCAAACGAGGCGGTCGAGGCGGCGCACAAGCGCTTCAAGACCTGGCAGTACACCCCCGCCCAGGAACGCGCGGGCTACCTCTTCGCCGCCGCGCAGAAGATGCGCGAGCGCCGCTTCGAGTTCAACGCCATCGAGACGTATGAGGTAGGCAAGAGCTGGGTCGAGGCCGACGCCGATGTCGCCGAGGCGATTGACTTCCTGGAGTTCTATGCCCGCGAGGCGCTGCGGCTGGCGGAGAAACAGCCAATCACGCCCATGCCCGGTGAAGCGAACGAGTTGGTCTACATTCCCCTGGGCGTCGGCGCCATCATCCCGCCCTGGAACTTCCCCGGCGCGATCATGATTGGCCTGACCTCCTCGGCCCTCGTGGCGGGCAATACGGTCGTGCTGAAGCCGGCCAGCGCCTCGCCGTGGATCGCGGCGACGTTTGTAGAACTGCTGGAAGAGGTCGGCGTGCCGCAGGGCGTCGTCAGCTTCATCCCAGGCTCAGGCGAGGTAATGGGCGACACGCTGACGCAGCACCCGCTCACCCGCTTCATCTCGTTCACTGGCTCGCGCGAGGTGGGCCTGCGCATCAACGAGATGGCCGCGAAGTCGCAGCCGGGCCAGATCTGGGTCAAGCGCGCCGTGCTGGAGATGGGCGGCAAAGACGCCATCGTGGTGGACGAGACGGCGGACCTCGACGCGGCGGCCACGGGCATTGTCGCCTCGGCGTTCGGCTTCCAGGGGCAGAAGTGCTCGGCCTGCTCGCGCGCTGTCGTGGTAGATAGCGTCTACGATCAGGTGGTCGAGAAGGTGGTCGAGAAGGCCCGCGCGCTCAGCGTCGGCGATCCATCGCAGCAGGCGACCTACATGGGGCCGGTGATGGACGCGGGCGCCTACCGCAAGATTCAGGAGTACATCGAGGTGGGCAAGCAGGAGGGCAAGCTGCTGCTCGGCGGCGAGCCGCTGGAGCGCGACGGCTATTTCATCCCGCCAACGATCTTCGGTGAGATCGCGCCGAACGCGCGCCTGGCGCAGGAGGAAATCTTCGGCCCGGTGCTGGCGTGCATCCGCGCGAAGGACTTCGACGACGCGCTCGACATCGCCAACGGCACGGAGTACGGCCTGACCGGCTCGCTCTACTCAAGCGACCGCTCACGCATCGAGCGCGCCCGCCGCGAGTTCCACGTCGGCAACCTCTACTTCAACCGCAAGTGCACCGGCGCATTCGTTGGCGTGCACCCCTTCGGCGGCTTCAACATGTCCGGCACCGACTCGAAGGCGGGCGGGCGCGACTACCTGCTGCTCTTCACCCAGGCCAAGGCCATCTCGGAGAAGCTGAAGTAGGTCGGCGCACGCTGACAGGCGCGATCTGACATGCGCGAGCGAGTCGCGGGGCCGTGGAGTATCATCTCCACGGCCCCGCATGTGTATTCCTCCGAACAGGACACGCTATTCAGCGATACGCTCGGAAGGCTTGTCAAACTCCGCATTGCAGGTCACGCATGCCCACCTGGGCGAATCAGTTCAGATGCAGCATCCACCCAGGACGATCTTGCCACGTTCGGCTTTCTCTATCGCCGCCCCCATTGGGTAGCCATAGAGGATAGGCACGACGGTGTCTGCGCCACACGCCGGGCAAACTCGTACGGCATTACTCGTATCCATGACGTTTCACTTCCTCATCATATGTGATTTTCCAGAGGGCGTTTCCGAACTGAGGGAATAGAAGTAGGATGTCTCTGAGCGCGGCTTGTCCCCGCGTCCAGGAGACATCCCATGGCACCTGCTATGTGGCCCGTTCAGGCGCCAGTTCCCCCGCCATCCTATCATCGCACCATGGTGACGGCGCTCCATCTGGATGCGCTGACGCTCGTGACGCGTCTCCATCTGCTCGCCCCGTGTCAGCTCGCCGTCCAGCTTGCCCAGCGGCAGTGTCCGCCGCCGCTGGGCAAGCTGGTCCGGGCGGTGCGCCCAGCATCTATAGCGAGGAGTCGCTCTTGCTTCTGGCGTTGCTACGCACGCTGTGGCGTTTGTCGTACCAAGAGGCGCATGACTGGCTGTGCGCCTGGCCGGCGCTGGCGCGAGCCTGTGGGCTGCCACAAGGGGGAGAGGGCCGACCGCGCGTGCCCAGCAAGGCCCAGCAAGGCGCAGCAATCCAAGCGACTGCGGACCGCCGGGGCGCCGGAGAGCGAAATGATGTTTGTGCTGCTGGTGCGGGCGGGCCTGTGGATGGGCCTGACACGCGGGCGCGACCTCATCATCGACAGTGCGCCGATTCTGGCCTGGCGGCGGGCCGATCCCGATGCGGCCTTCGGCCATGCGCCCGCCCACCATCCGCGCCCGCTGCTGCGCGGCTACCGGCTCCATACCCTGCTGTGTCGCGGCACGGACCTGCCGCTGCTGTTCCGGCTCTCCCCGGCCAATGTACACGACGCGCCTTTCGCCCGCCCCCTGCTCGAACTCGCCGTGCGTCTCTTCGCGCTGCGGCCTCGCATGGTCCGGCTGGATGCTGGCTATTGGGGGCTGAAGCTGATCGCCTGGATCCACACCGTGCTCGGCGCGCAGGCCGTCATCCCGTGAAATCCCAAGCGGCAGAAGCGGCGGGATGGCCTGCCGCCCACCTGGACCGCCGCCGAGTTGGGCAAACGCACCAGTATCGAGCGCTTCTTCGGCCGCGTCCTGATCTTCTTTCGCCTGCAGCGCCCACCGGTCTTTGGCTGGTCGGCGGTCAAGACGCGGGTGGCGCTCACTTATGCCGCCGTCTGGGTGATTGCTCTTTCCGCCTGGCAGGCTGGTCGGCCCGACCTCATCCGCTCACCGCGCCTGGTCCTGGCCCATGTCTGGGAGGGGGTGGAGGTGTAAGACGCCCTCCCCTCAAAAGGAGAGAATCATGTGGCTCGAAGAAGAGGCCGAAGAAAGGCCCGACATCTCCGTGCCGCCTTCATCTCAGTGATTGTGGCCGCACCACAATAGCACACAAGGGGACCTGTTTCAGCTTGTTCGTGCGAAGAGGCAGCAGCGGTGCTCAGCCGGCATCCCGCAAGCGCTCCTGTACCCGATGGAGCGCGATGAGGAGCTGTTGCTGTTCCGTCTCATCCAGCACCCCAAACCATTCTTTCTCCTGCTGATGAACGATCGGACGAAAGGCGCTCGCGGCCTGCCGCCCCGTTTCGGTGATTTCCGCCAGAATCATCCGTCGGTCCGAGGGGTGGGGCCGTCGGCGGATATACGCCCGGCGTTCGAGCGAGTCGAGCAACCCGGTGACCGTCGCTCGGCTGATGATCAGCCGGTCAGCGATTTCATTGGGCGGCAAAGGCGACTCAGCGTTTGCCAGGATGCTGAGCACCAGCCCGGAGGCAGGGGTAAGGCGCAAGGGCTGGAGCAGGGTGGCGATGCGCTTTTGCAACAGGTCAGCGGTGAACACCAGGTTCATCGCACATTCGGTGGCGGTGGCGCTGGCGGTCGGATACTGCACGTCGAAATCGGACGTGATATGGGTGGCTGGATGCACGATTAGCTCCCGTACTATTAGTCTCTTGACAAATGTCATTAGGTCACTTATTATATGAGTATATCAGAGTGTCGCGCACCCATGCAAGAGGAGGAGGAGGCCATGCCAGTAATTCTGGACTGAGTTGAGCTCGCGTCTGCATCCTCTTCCAGGATTCACTCGTGAGAGGTAACCCCATCCCACGTTTTCGTCGGCCGGGTAAGCAGAAAGACAAACGCACGTCTCAGATTGGCGCGATTTTCTATATCGCGTGGGGACTCCTGCATCTGTATGCCGCAGTCTAGGTCTACAAACTGGGTAAACGGCAGTTGGCGCGGATGGTGCAGGGCCGAATCTACCAGAGCGTTTGGAATCTGGCTGCCGTGGCCGTCGCAGTGATTGTCGTGGCCGTCGTCTACAACTGGTTCAACCACCCCGTGGGGTACTGGCTCAATCTCGCCTTGAACAGCGTCACTGACGTGGGTTTCATCCTCTTCGCCGTGGTACGTCGCTAGCTGCCGTTGTGGCCGGGGCTCTTGGGCCTGGCGCTGGATCCTGGCGGTGATGTTCAGCACGCTGGGATAGTGGGCGATACGTGCCTGACCCGAGGGCTACAAGGTTTGGATCCCGCCACAACGTGTCCGGGGCCAGCAGAGTTGGTGAGCTGAGTCTTGATCACGAACTTGAAGGGAGAACAGCAATGTCCGTCAACATCAGGAATTTCACGGTTCTGAAGGCAGGCGAGGGCTTACGGCTGCAATCCGGGCCCGGCCGGGACCTGATTTTCAAGGTCACGGGCGAGGACACGAACGGCGCCTTTGACTACTTCATCGTAGAGGTGGCGCCGCACGGCGGCCCGCCGCTGCACGTGCATCATGCTCAGGAAGAGACCATCCACGTGCTCAAGGGCCGCTTCAAGATCCGTATCGGCGATGAGATTTTCCATCTCGACGAAGGCGGCTTTGCCTATCTGCCGTCCAAGGTGCCTCATGCCTTCCTGAACCTGACCGATGCAGGCGGCGAGGTCATTGTGGTGTACACGCCCGGCGGTGGGCACAAATTCTATGAAGAGTTGGGTCCGATGACGCGCAGTGGCTCCCCCGATCCCAAGGTTGTGGCAGCCCTCTTTGAAAAATACGGGATGAGCGTCTTGGGACCGCCACTGAGCCGTGATTGAGATGCGCTCGAGGCTCGTGTTCGGTAGCTGAAGCCATCCTGATGCCGGACGTCACTTGTCGGATGCTGACGTTGATGTGTGGTGTGATAGCTCTGCTGCCAATTGGGACAAACCTAGGGCTGTTGCACCTGCGGTGGATGGTGGTGAGCGGACGACCAACAGCCGCTCATGGGTCACCCGGACATGGCGCGGCTCGCCCCGATCGCCAAGCGCAATGGGTTCGAGCTCCTCGGCTCGCGAGGCCCCCGCCCGGGCACTAGCCCGCCAGGACCAAACAGCCCACCCGCTCCTGCCGCGAGCGGGTGGGCTGCTGACGTGCGACTCAGGCAACGCCGAGCGCGGTCGTCCCAAGCAAGAGGACCCTATGACCAACGGCACGATTACGCCCACCGACAATGGCCCCTATCTCGTCGAGGGGCCTGTCAGGATCCTCGATGCCGACGGAACCGCATGCGACCTCTCGGAGCAGACGGCGATCTTCCTCTGCCGCTGCGGCGGCTCCGGAACCAAGCCGTTCTGCGACGGAACCCACCTGACGCGGCACTTCGAAGCGGTCCACCGAGTCCGGCACTCCGCAGGCGCTTCCGAGCCCGGTTAGGGGGCACGAAGGGGTCGTCTGCAGGCATACTTCGGCTCGGACAGCGCCGCTTACCATGCTGCTAATGCGTACCAACAAGCATGACGAGGGCCGCTCAGATGCTCGATAACGCCGGAGGTGGGGTTGGGAAACGCCCTCATTTTCCAGACACAGCCCGCTCGTATGATACACTGCCCGCGCAATGTTTGTTCGCTGGTCGAAAGGAACAGGTGGTATGGCGCGCGTTGACATCAAAGGCGAGCAGCACAGTATCAGCGAGGTGTTCAGCGAGCGATTCGCCTTCGTCGTGCCACCCTACCAGCGACCCTACGCCTGGACCACCGAGCACGCCAGCGAGCTGTACGACGATCTGCTAGTCGCTCTTGGCGACGCTGATGTGAGCGTCGAAGAGCTGAATCCCTACTTTCTCGGCTCGATTGTCCTCATCAAAGGAGATCGGCCAGAGGCGCAGATCGTGGATGGGCAGCAGCGGCTCATCACACTGACGATTCTGCTGGCAGCGCTGCGCGCGCTCGTGCCGCCAGAATATGCGGAGAGCATCACGAAGCGGCTCTATGAGCCAGCCGACCCACTGAACAACATCCCCGCGCGCTATCGCCTGCGCCCCAAGGAACGCGACACCGCCTTCTTCCAGCAGTTCATCCAGAGCGAGAACGCCATCCAGCGGTTGCAGGGGCAGATGCACACGGAGCTGACCGAGAGCCAGCGGAATATGCTTGAGAACGCCCAGCTTTACCTCAAGCTCCTGCACGACCTCTCCGAACAGCGGCGCGTGCGGTTGGCGCAATTCCTGGCGCAGCGCTGTCTGCTGGTGGTCGTCTCGACCCCCGACCTCAGCTCCGCCTATCGCATCTTCTCGGTGCTGAACGACCGTGGGCTAGACCTCTCCTACGCTGACATCCTGAAGGCGGAGGTCATCGGTGAGTTGCCGGAGGTCGAGCAGAACGAATATACGCTGCGCTGGGAGCAGGTGGAGGAGTCGTTGGGACGTGAGGCGTTCAACGACCTGATCGGCCATATCCGCTCGATCTACCGTCGCACCCGCAAGCGTGGCGACATCCTCGATAGCTTCCGGCAGGATGTCATTCGCGCGCTGCATGATTCGCGCCGCCTGATCGATGAGGTGCTGGTTCCCTATGGCGCCTCCTACTTCGTCATCCTCAACGCGGCGTATGAGCATAAAGACGCGGCGACGGCGGCGAAGATCAATCAGCTCTTTCGCTGGCTCACCCGCATTGACAACGCTGACTGGGTTCCACCCGCGCTGATGTTCCTGAAGCAGCATCACGACAAGGCTGACCGTGTGCTGCGCTTCTTCTCCGACCTGGAGCGGCTCGCCGCCTCGCTGATGATCCGGCGGCAGTATGGGCATCGGCGCGAGCAGCGCTACTGGCGCATCCAGGCGGTAATACGTCAGGGTGAAGACCTGACGGAGACTGAATCGCCACTCCAGCTCACGCCGCATGAGCGCGAGGAGACGATACACACGCTGGGCGGCGAAGTCTACCTGATGCCCGCGCCGCCGCGCAACTACCTGCTCCAGCGCCTCGATAGCGCGCTAGCGGGGACGGGCGCGACCTACGACAACAAGATCATCACCGTGGAGCATGTGCTGCCGCGCAATCCATCAGAGAATAGCGAGTGGATGAAGTGGTTTCCATCGCCCGCCATCCGCGCCCGCTGGGTGAACAAGCTGGGCAATCTGGCGCTGCTCTCGCGTACGAAGAACATGCGGGCCGAGAACTACACCTTCGCGGTGAAGAAAAAGACCTACTTCACTGGCGCCGATGGCGTCTCACCATTTGCCCTGACAACCCAGACGCTGCGCGAGACGGAGTGGACGCCGCAGGTGGTCGAGCGGCGCCAGCGTGAGCTGATCGGCGTGCTGGCGCAGGTGTGGCGCCTGTGAGCGGGGGAGGCTGTTGAGAGCGCCGCCTGTCTGCGCGCGTAGTCCACTGCATGGGAGTGTGGGCAGCGCACGCGCGTAAGGAGAGGCGGCGCACATGGACGCAACTTCGCGAGATTCGCAGCCCGCCGGGCCGCCAGCGCCATCGCGGCGTGCTGTGCGCAGTGGCGCGGGCGTGAGCGCGCTTGGCGGCCTTGGCGCGGTCGTGGGCTTCTTTCTCCCCTGGTTCGTTTTTCTGGTGGCGGTTCAGACGGGCTGCCACGCGCAATTCGTCCAGGTGCAAATCTATAACATCTATGGGGCGATGGTCGCGATCGGGAATATCGGCTCCATTCTGATTATGCCTGCGCTCTTGATACTGCTGTTCGGCGTCGTCATCATCATTCTGGCCGCGCTGTCCCTTCGTCGCCCTGGATTGATCCGCATACGGATATTGCTGGCGCTGTCACTGATTGGCCTGGTGATGCTGGGCGTGGTCGGATTCGCGATGGTCAGAGATCCGGTGAAGCCATCAGGGGCATTCCTCTATCTCAAGTTTCTGGGGTTTGCTCCGGGTTTCTGGGTGACAGCGGGGGGCCTCGCGCTCGCCCTGATCGGTGGGGCCACGCTGCATGCCGCTGCCCGCGCTCGCCCTCAGCGTCGACCCATCGGCGAGATTGCGCTGGCGCTGCCAGAATCCGCTGGGCGGGGTCGTGACGGATTCCGCGCCTGCCCTCGCCGCAGGCGTGCTGTATGTGGCCTCGCGTGATGGCTATGTATACGCCATTCGCGCGGATACTGCGAGCGATTCTGTGGCATACGGATGTTGGCGGGCGTGGAACGGCGACGTCGCAAAAGCCGAATGTCGCGCCGATCATCGCGGACGGACTGGTCTTTGGCGTCAATGGCGCCGGACGGGTGTACGCATTGCGGGCGAGTGATGGCGCCCGCGCGTGGAGCAGCGACATCGCGCCGCCGATGGCCTGGACCGTGCGCCAACGCTACTGCTCGCGGACGGCGCGCTGCTCTACCCTGCATATACGGCTGTTGGGCTTGCCATGACCGCGCTCGATGAGCGTACAGGCAGAACGCTGTGGCAGTCTCCCGATCACTATATCTTCGAGGCGTATACGAAGAGCTATAATCCAATGATGGCAGCGCAGGGAGTCCTCTACGATGAGGAGGTTTCGGCGCAGACAAAGGATCTGTATCTGGTCGCGCGCGGCATCGTAGACGGAGCGACCCGTTGGCGTTATCTGCTCCTTGCGGCTGGCAAGCTACCCGTGGTCAGCGATTTTACCATCGCGAATGGCGTCGTGTATCTCGAACAGCGCCAACCAGCGGAGGCGAGCGCCACAACCCAGCCGACGCCGCGCGTGGTGGCCCTGCGCGCCAGCGATGGCGCGACGCTCTGGAGCGCGCCCGCTCCTGACGGGTTATCAGTTCAGCAGAATCAGCCATACCCCGTCGGCGCGCCTCCAGTGACGCTACTGGCTGATGGTGGGCGGGTGTGTGTTTCTGTCACATGGTTCGCGGCTAGTGGCTCGGCTTCGACCTTCGGTCTCGCGGATACCGTCACTTGCTTCGACACGCGGAAGGGAGTCGCGCTCTGGCGCAAAGACCTCACCTCAACATCTGTGAACAGGTATCAGGTGGCCTACCCGCGCTCCAATCTACTCCTGGCGGGAGATATAGTCTACCTGATCGATCCATCCGGTACGCTGGTGGCGCTCGATGCGCTCACTGGCTCAGTTCGCTGGGAAATCTTCCCCGGTGCTCAGCTATCCAACTGGCCGGTTGTTCTGGGCGACATCGCCATGAGTGCTCCTGGCGCGACGCCGCCGCAACTCTACGCCGCGACCACAACGCTCTCCGCCCTCGACCCAGTGGATGGCTCTGTACGCTGGCGGTTCGCTCCTGGCCAGCCCTCGACGCCCTATTACCTGAGGCTCGACAGCATTACGCCGCTCATCTCGCCGCCCACGTTCTCTGGGTAACGCGCTGGAGCAACTGGCCCATTCCGGCGGCTCGGCTGACGCATCTCTCGTGTGCGGGACTATACTGCGAGCGGCGCGGGAGTAGTCGCGCCGCGCAGAGGAGGAGCGCGCGATGCAGGCGGATGAGCAGACAGGCGATAGAGTCCAGCGCGCAGGAAGCGAGGAGGCAAGCGCCACGCGGCTGGCTACCGATTGCGCTGGGGGGCGTCGCGGGGATAGCGGTCTGTGCGCTAGGCGCGGTCGCGCTGCTCCTCCTCCGTCAGCCGACGCCAGACCCTGCTCCGGCTGCCCGAGCCATCTGCGCCGACCTGACCACCCAGCGCTACGACAGCCTCTATGAGATGCTGACGCCTGAACTCCAGACGCAGGGAACACAGGCGCAGTTTGTCGCCAGCCAGCGTGAGCTGGATCGCCTGCTCGGCCCCGTGCGTACGTGCAAGGTCAGCGAAGCCAGCGCGAGCGGCGCCAGCGCGGCTGCCACTCTGGCGCTCCAGCGCACGCATGCGGCGACAGCGCATGTCGCGCTGGCGCAGACCTCGGCAGGCTGGCGGCTCGCCAGCTACGACCAGACCCTCTGAGTGTAACTGGCGACGTCAGTTCAGTTGGTCGCGGCCGCGCTCTTCTTCGTCATCGTCGGGGCACTCATGCGTGGCGCCGCTGAGGATTTGCGCGCTGATTGCGGCGATTTCCTGGCGCAATAGCTCCCGCTCGCGGGTAAGCCGCTCCACCGCTGTCGGGCATTCCAGCAGCCCCTGCTTCACCGCATCATCGCAAGGCAGGCAGACGGCGGTGAAATACGATAGCTCGATGGTATCCTTGGGAATGGCGATGCTCTTTTCCCCGCCTTCCATGATGGCCAGCACCAGTCCGAGGTAGTCGTCCAGCAGAGCGCGGGTCTCCCCTGTCAGGGTCGCGATGTCGCCCTCGCCCAGCGTTTCGGGCAGCAGACGGACGAACGCCGTCAGGTAAGGCTTCTTATGGAGTATCTCCACCACCTCGAAACGCTGACCGCCTGCGGTGATGAGGTTGTAGCGCCCATCTGGAAGGCGCTGGTAGTTGAGGATGCGCGCGAGTACGCCATAGAGCGCGGGAAGTTCATGCTCGAACGCGCTACCAGGCATGGCGAGCGTTATGCCAAAGTTGACGTTGGAGTCGAGGCAGTGGCTGGTCATCTCGCGGTAGCGCGGCTCGAAGATGTGGAGCGGCTGCACCATTCCGGGGAAAAGCACCAGATTCAGGGGAAATAGCGGAATCTCGATCAGTTCATCCGCCATGACCCTCTCCTCCTGCGGCAGGCGTGGTTGCGCTGTCGTTGTGTTGCTCGGGGAAACCTCTCAGCCAGTCGGCGCACTCGCACGACCCTTCAAAAGAATGTATCACGCCATCCCCGTCCCGTGCCATTCCTGAGCGTTCTCCCACATGCCACTATCCCTCTGTTCATGGGCATTCCCGTTCAGGGGTGCTTTTTCGCATGCGCACGTGTTCGCGCGTGAAGTGGTCAGTTACGTGGTCAAACGACACAGACAGTAGATCGAGGTAGCGGTGATACTATGTCCATTTTCTTTATACAGGTGCAACAGAGTCTCGTCACGCACCGCCGAGGCCTACGACGGCACAGCGGGGGCGATGGGATTGCTGACGAGCGCGACGCTGGGGGGCTTCGCGAGCGGGGTGGGACACTACGCCGCCAGCTATGACCTCGTGGGGCGCCTCACCAGCGCCAGTGACACCTACACCCCCAGCGGGGGCAGCGCCACCACGCTCTACCAGGTCCAGCCGACCTATGACCAGTTGGGCAGTGTCATCCAGACCGTCACGACGCTGCCGCAGGGCGTGGACACGCAGGTCTTCTGCTACGATGACCTCGCGCGGCTGGTGTGGGCAGGCTCCAGCGGCACGCCGACCTGCGCGGGGGCGTCGACGCCGAGCGACACGGGCAGCCTGGCGGGGACGGGCGGGGCGGCGTACAGCGCCCGCTACGCCTACGACACGCTGAACCGGCTCACTGCCTCGCCGCTGGGCGGCTACACCTATGGCGACACGGCGCATCCTGACGCGGCGACGGCGATTGGATTGGGCTGGACAGCCAGCTACGACGCGGCGGGGAATATGACCTGCCGCGCGGCTACAAGCGCCGCCACCTCCGCTGGCTCCAGCCCGACCGGGGCGCAACTCAGCTACGACAACCAGGGGCAACTGGCGACGTGATGGAACGCGCTGGGGAGCAGCCCGACGCAGAACGCGACGCGCCGCTACAGCTTGGGGATGAGGGGACCCAACTGGTCCGCGGTGGGTTCCGCTCAGCAGAACCACGCTTCAGTGAGATGTGGATATGGGGCGCTGACGCCGCACTGGCGCGCTGCGCCCAGCCGCGCCAGCCCCGGCGCCGGCGCCGACGCGCCGCCCCAGCCGCGCCTCGGCCAGCGCCAGCGCATCCGCGAAGGTGGCGGCGGTGGGGCGATGCTCGGCGGCGGCGGCCTCCACCAGCGCCATCATCTCGCGCTGGAGGTCGTCCATGCGAGGGTCGGGATGCGTCCACCGGTAGCTGAAGGCTGGCTCATCCAGCGGCCCCAGCCACTCCGCCGCGTCGGGTGCGTCGAGCAGCGCCGAGCCGGGCGGCACGAGCAGGCGTATCGCATACTGCACCGGATCCACATGCTCGATCAATCCCTGCTCCGCCACGAAGTCCAGCAGGTCGAGATAGTCTTCCGCCGTCGTCCAGGGTGTGAAGGCCACGAACGTCGGGCGCAGCGGGATGCCCGCAGCGTCCACGATCCGCAGCGCCTCCACCACGTCGGCGCGGGTATGCCCCTTCGCCAGATGCGCCAGCACGCGCGGGCTGAGCGATTCCACCGCCGAGACGATGAACGCGCAGCCCAGCGCGCCCAGCTCAGCGATCAGCTCGCGACGCTCCAGGATATGCTCGATCTTGATCGTCGCGTCGAAGGTGACCTCGGGAAACTCCGCGTGCAGCGCGCGCAGAATCGCCAGCGAATGTCCTGGCCCGTTGAAGAAATCCGGGTCGCCGAAGGTGATATGGCCCGCGCCCGCCGCCACCTGTGCGCGGATATCCGCCAGCACGACCGCGCGCGGCACGGCGAAGAAGCGTCCACCATAGACCGGCGTGATGGGGCAGTGCAGGCAGGTGTGCAGGCAGCCGCGCGTCGCCTCCACATAGCCCGCTGGAATCATCTCATCGCCGCGCACGAGATGAGCGTACTGGCGCAGCGCCGGCAGGCTCTCGCGGGCGGGAGTGTCGAAAGGCAGGCGCCGCAGCACGGGCTGAGCCGCCACTTGCCGTGTGCGCACGCCGCTGATTGCCAGCCCCTCGTGCTCAGCGCCACCCGCCAGCGCCTCCGCCAGCGCCAGCAGCGCCTGCTCATACTCGCCGCCAATCAACGCATCGGCGTGCGCGCGCAGCAGATACTCGGCGTTGAGGCTCGCGTAGAGGCCATAGAAGACGATGTAGGCGTCGGGATTGATCTGGCGCGCGCGCTCGGCCACCTGCGCGCCCAGCCGCAACGCCGTGTGCATCGGCGCGGAAATGGCGATCAGCCCAGCCTCGCGCAGCGCGGCGTCCTCCAGCGGCTCGACGGAGGTGTCAATCGCGCGCGGAGCGAATCCCGCCCCGCGCAGGGTCGCCAGCGGTGAGGCGAGGGTCAACGGCTGATGGCCAAGCTCATAGCAGGCCACCAGCAGGACGCCGCCCGCCGTGCGCAGGAATGTTGGGTTTAGCATGGAGTATCCTGGACGATGTGCCGCTACTTCTTCTGCGGCGCGGCTGGCTGGGGCGCGCCCTTCCCCTTGGCGCCGCCCTGGCTCTCTGGCTCCCAGTCGTCGGGCTTCTCCTCCTCGTCTTCAAAGAAGAAGCGTTCCATCTCCCGCCGCAGAATCTGCCGCGAGTCCGGGTCGGCCAGGTTCAGCCCATAGTGATTGATGAGCAGGCGCGAATGCTCCTGCCACATATCCCAGGCTTGCTGTGAGACGTTGTCATAAATGCGCTGGCCAAACTCGCCCGGCATCGGTGGCTTCTTCAAGCCCGGAAGCCGTCGCTTCAGCTTGGCGCAGGTCACCATATGTATCTTTTCCACGCGCGTCCTCCTCGCATCCACGCGACGCGCCGACGCGCTATCGCCTGCTCATAGTATACAGCGCCAGTCACGCGCTCAGGACGGTGAGCGCGCCTCATCGTCCGGCGCTGACAACGCCAGCCGGGCCAGCAGATCAGCCAGCGTATCGCGGTCGGCCTGGCTCAGCGGCGCAAGGGTGGCGCTCACGCGCTCATCGAACACGCGGTTGGCTTCCCGCAGCGCCTCGCGTCCCGCAGGTGAGAGGGCGACGTAGACCTGGCGCTGGTCAGCGCCGCTCGCGCGGAAGCGGCTCGCATAGCCCAGCCCCTCCAGCGTATCGAGCATGCGGGTGGCGCCTGCGGTGGTGAGGCGCAACAGGGCGGCGATGTCGCCCACGCGCGTCGTCGCATCCCCCGCCTCACGCTCCGCCAATGTCAGCATGACACGCCGCTGAGGGCGTGTGAGCGGGCCAAACTCACGCCCCAGCGACGCCCACCAGCGATCCAGGCCGCGCGCAATGTCCCGCTCTGGCGTCTCATCGTTCACGCGCATCACTCCATGCCATCTATTGACTAACATAGTCAACTATTTGTACCATCAGAAGGCGGACAATGACAACGGTTTTCTGAGAGGGCAGCGCAACCTATGGAATCGAAGACGCCATCGAGCCGCTGCACAGGATGGCGCGAACGCATCTGGCCGGAATGGATGACACGCAATATCAGCCTGGTGCTGCTCGCGCGCTTCGGGATGAGCGCGGTGCGAGCGCTGGCAAGCATCATCGTGCCGATCTATCTCGTACAGATAGGCTTCACCGCCAGTGAACTCGGCCTGCTCTTTGTCGTCGTCGCGATCTTCTCCGTGGCGCTCTCCAGCCTGGTCGGAGTCCTCTCTGACCGCATTGGCCGCAAGCCGTTCCTCATCGCGCTGCCGCTGCTCGCGGGTCTGGCCGCGCTAGTCTTCGCCTTCACCCGCGATACCGCGCTGCTCTTTTTCGTTGCCGGGCTAGGCTCCTTTGGGCGCGGCTCTGGCGCAGGCGCAGGCATGATCGGCCCCTACCAGCCAGCCGAGCAGGCGCTGCTCGCCGACGCCGCGCCCGCGCAGGCGCGAAACAGCGTCTTCGGGTTTACGGGCTTCGTTTCCTCGCTGGGCGCGCTTATCGGCGGCCCCCTGGCGGCGTTGCCCGAAGCGCTGCCCCACCTGCAACCTGGCGTCTCGATGATGCTGGGCTATCGCATCGCTTTCCTCGTGATGGCGGCGCTCGCGATCTTCTCCGCGCTGGTCGTCATTCCCATTGCCGAGACACGCCCCGCCCGCGCGCCACGCCCAGCCGCGTCAGACGCGCCGCGCGCCCGCTTGAATCCGCTGCGCATGATCTCGCCATCCACCTGGCCCATTCTCCTGCGCCTGTGGGCGACGAACAGCGTCAACGGGCTGGCGATTGGCTTCTTCGGCCCATTCATCACCTACTGGTTCCATGCGCGTTATGGCGCTGGAACAACCACCATCGGCATGCTCTATACACTCATCAATATCGCCGCGCTCGCCTCAAATCTCTACGCGCCGCGTCTCGCCGCCCGGCTGGGACTCGTCCGCGCGATCTTCTGGGGCCGCGTGCTCCAGGCCGTCCTGATGATTCCGATGGTGCTAGCGCCGACCTTCTGGATGGCAGGTGCGATCTATCTCTTGCGCATGCAGGCGCAGCGTATCGCGCTACCACTCCGCCAGTCGTATGTCATGGCGGTCGTGCCGCCTAAGGAGCGTGGCTCCGTCGGCGCACTCTCGAATCTGCCGATGCAGGCGACCTCTGCCATCAGTCCAGGGCTTGCGGGCTACATCTTCGACAACGTCTCGCTCGCGCTGCCCTTCGAGATTGCCGCCGCGCTACAAGGGCTGAACGCGATTCTGTTCTACATGTTCTTTCACAATATGCGCCCGCCCGAGGAGCGCGCCCGATCCAGCGCGACGCCAGATGCGCTGCCCACGGCGGCAGTGAGTGGCGAGCATCCAGCGCAATCCGAAGCTACCGCGCGCTAACCGCCTGTTTTGTGTGATATGCTCGCGAGGTGGAAATACGCAGAGTGTAGCGAAGTGAGGCGTCGCATGATACCAGGGCACGACGAGCAATCTGATTCAGCGAAGATCAGCGCGATTCGCGCGGAATTACCCGCGACTGAGCGTATCGCCTACCTCAATACCGGCACAAATGGCCCACTGCCGCGCCGCAGCCATGCCGCGATGGTGGCCTGGGGCGAGCGTGAACTGGCCGAGGGGCGCATCGGCGCGGATGTCTTCCCGCGCCTCTTCCAGATCAGCGACGACTTGCGCGCCGATGTCGCGGGCGATCCTGCGCTGTGACGCGAGCGAGGTGGCGCTGACCCACAACACCACCGAGGGCGTGAATATCGCGCTAATGGGCATTGACTGGCGTCCCGGCGACGAGATCATCACCTCGCGCGCTGAGCATCCCGGCGTGCTGAATCCCGCGTATCTGCTGCGCCAGCGCTACGGCGTGCGCATCCGCATGACGGGCATCGGGCTGCCGGGGCATGACGACCTCGCGGAGCTACGTCAGGCGCTCAGCCCGCGCACCCGCGCCGTGGCCCTCTCGCATGTGAGCTGGTCGAGTGGCGTCGTGCTGCCCATCCGCGCGCTGGCCGACGCCACCCACGCGGCGGGCGCGCTCTTCATCTGCGACGCCGCGCAGTCCTGCGGCATGGTTCCCTCAGATGTCGACGCGCTGGGTGTGGACGCCTACGCTTGCTCCGGTCAGAAGTGGCTCTGTGGCCCCGACGGCACAGGCGCGCTCTATATCCGCCACGACCGCATGCCCGACATCCAGCAGTCCTACATGGGGTATTTCGGCGTGCGGCATGGGATGTCGGACGAGGAGGGCCATTTCGTGCCGCCAGCGAACGCCTCACGCTACCAGGCGGCGACGCTCTACCCCGCGAGTGTGGTTGGGCTGAGCGCGAGCATTCGCTGGATCGCTCAGGAAGTAGGCTGGGATTGGGCCTATCAGCGTATCGCCACGCTGGGCGCCGCCTGCTACGATGCGCTGGCCGCGCTCGACGGCGTGACGATACTCACCCCCCGCGATCAGATGGCCGGTCTGATTCACTTCAACGTCGCGGGCATCGCACCCGCCGCGCTTGTGGAGCGCATGGCCACCCAGGGTGTCGTCGCCCGCCCGACGCCTGCCCCGCTGGCGGTGCGCGTGGCGACGGGCTTCTACACCACGCACGACGACATCGCGCGCCTCGTCGCCGCCATCCGCGAGGCGCAGCAGGCGGGCAGCGCATCGTAATGCCACTCAATAGGCGACTCCTCCGCACACATTTGCCATGGAGTCGCCTATCTCACACGCCTGACACGGCGCGGCTATGGCGCTGGTCGTAGCTCCGGCGGCTCCACCGAAGTTGGCGGGGTGGGAGGCGGAGCCACGATGGGGCGATAGCGTAGCAGCGCGCCGACGCCACCCAGCGGCGCAAGCTCGACGTTATCGTCCACGACCTCTACATCGGCGCCCGTCTTCGTCGCCAGACTGATGAGCTGGTTGCGCAGCTCGCCCGGGAGCGAGACATTGGCCAGCAGGATCAGCGTATGCGCCTGCCCAGCCGCCAACGCATCGCGTGTCTCCTCCAGCCCGACGACGCCCAGCCGCGCCGACAGCGCCTCGCCCATCAGCCGCTCGACCAGCGAGCGGTCATGCTCCGCCTCGGTCTCGCGCACCATTGGCTCGACCTCGTCCCACACCTCGTCGCGGGTCACGCCAATGTCGATATGTAGCGGCAGCACATGCAGCAGCGCCGCGACATGCGGGGTCAGGGCCGCCTTCAGTGTCGCCGTCGCCACGTCATCACCCGCGAGGATGACCTGCGCGGCGTCCACCTCGGTCGCCAGCTTATCCAGGCGCCGCGCTACCTCATCGGCGAACTTGTTGCGCTGTGAGATAGCGTAGCGCTGGTAGTGCGCCTGATCCATCGCGACGGCGCCCTTCATCAAATGGAGGAACTTCGGGTCGCGCGCCAGTCCCCGTCAACTCCCGCAGCAGCCCGCGATGGCTGACGAAGATGCGCGCCTCGTGGGAGTTCACCACCGCGACGATGGCCGTCTCCTGGTCATCCAGCAGCCGCGCCAGGGGGAACAGGTTCGGCGTCGCGCTAGCCATGACCTCTGTCGCGAAGGGAACCCCGGATTCCAGTGTCTCGAAAAGGCCCAGCGACTCGCAGGCGAAGATCGCCAGCCCCTCAGCGGAGGGGGGCGCCTGCTCATCCAGATAGCGCTCGATGCGGGCGGCGTCGGCCAGCACAGCGTCATACGCCGCGCCACGCGGCCAGAACGCCCGCTGAATCTGGCGCAGCCGATCTTTCACGACCACGCGCGCCGCCCGCAGCGCCGGGCGCTCCCCCGTCGCCTCAGGTCGCCAGTCCAGATAGACGCTCAGCACTGGCAGATAGCGCACGCCCTCTGGCGCGCCCGCCAGCGACAACCCCGGCTCCCCCTCCGGCGCCGATTGCGGCTTGATAGCCGCCAGCTTATAGAGCAGATCACGAACCTGCGTATCCATCCACGGCCTCCTTCGTCGGCGACCTTTGCCACACATCGCGGCGCCTCATGGCCACCCCAATGTCAGGCTACCCGCATGCGCCGTGCCTGTCGCACAGCCAAGACAGCCGCCGCTCGCCTCCCTCCACACTACGCGCCACGGCTCACACCACCCACACGGGCAAGCGGCGCCAGGTCACAGACGCCTCACCCCGCGCGGGTATGGCTGCGGACTCCTCCCGCCTACGCCACACACCGCGCAGCTTCCCGGTGGCAGTGTCAGCGCCGGTCACCCGCCGCCGCGAGCGCTCGCTGGCCCGCACGCGAGAACCGCATCACGCCATCGTTGACTTCACCGAAACGCAGGGTCATGAGATCGAGGAAGTAGTTGTTGAATGTTCGCCACGGCTTCCGCGCACCCTGGCGCGGCAGGTGGGCGCGCGCGCGCTCGACATATCCTGACGTGAGCGCCATCGCCGATTCCTCGCCGGGTATCCCCGCTGGCCGCTGCGGCAGACATTCGGTATAGCCACGCGCGTCCATATAATTCAGTAGACGGCAGACGTAGCGTGTGATCAGCTCGCACTTGAGCGTCCACGACGCATTGGTGTAGCCAACCACCTGCGCCAGATTGGGGATGTCGCTATACATGGCGCCACGATAGCTGAGTGTCTGCCCGAGATCCATTGGCGCGCCATCCACTTCGAGCGCGACACCCGCCATCAGGCGCATCGTCAGTCCCGTGGCGGTGACGATGATATCCGCCTCCAGCTCCTGCCCCGACGCCAGCCGGATGCCCGTTGTGGTGAACGCTTCGATGGTATCAGTGACGACCGACGCCTTGCCCGCCCTGATCGCCTTGAAGAAATCACCATCCGGCGCCAAACACAGCCGCTGATCCCAGGGATTATAGCTGGGCGAGAAGTCGCGCGCGATGTCGTAGTCGTCGCCCAGTTGCTCGCGCGCCCACTGGAGAATGGTCGCGCGCACTTTCGCGGGTTGGCGCCGCGCCAGCGAGAAGAAATACATGCCCATCGCGATATTCTTCCAGCGTGTCAGATGATCCGCCATCCGGTGCGGGAGTCGCCGATGGAGCCAGACGCTGACCGGATCCTCCGATGGCCGCGAGACAATGTAGGTCGGCGAGCGCTGCAACATCGTGACGTGCGCGGCCCGCTCCGCCAGCGCGGGAACCAGCGTCACCGCCGTCGCGCCACTGCCGATCACGACGATGCGCTTGCCCGCATAGTCCAGATCCAGCGGCCATTGCTGGGGATGCGCGACGCGGCCCTGGAAGCGCCCGATGTCGGGCCAGTCTGGCGTGTAACCCTGGTCATAATCGTAGTAGCCCGTGCACATGAGGAGGAAGGAGCAGGTGAGCTGGACGCGCTCCTGCTCTGGCCCTCGCGCGACCTCGACCGTCCACTGCGCCTCCTCCGTAGACCACGCCAGACGGCGCACGCGATGCTGGAAGCGGATATGTCGGTCAATGCCAAATTCAGCCGCCGTTTGCTGCACATATGCGCGAATCGCGGGGCCATCCGCGATGGCTTTCCGCTCAGGCCACGGTCGGAAGGAGTAGCCGAGCGTATACATATCCGAGTCGGAGCGGACACCGGGATAGCGGAAGAGCTCCCAGGTGCCACCGATGCTCTCCCGCGCTTCGAGGATCACGTAGCTCTTCTGTGGGCTGCGCGTCTGGAGATAATATCCGGCGGCGATGCCCGAAAGCCCCGCGCCCACGACCAGCACGTCCACATGTTCCGTCGCCACAACAGGCCTTCCTCTCGTCTCCGCGCCGCCAACCGTGTCGCTACACGTCCTCCGCGAGCGCGTCACTGGCAGCCTCACCACGGACGCTCAACGCTGTTGGCATTACAATAGAGCAAAATCGGCCAGGATGGTAGCCAAAAGGCCCGGCCAATCCGTAGGAGGGCTATGTGAAGGCGGAGAATGAGAATACGTATGACATATGTCTCGAATGCGTCTGCTCGACCAGCTAGCTTTCCCGCGTGTCGCTACTGCTTGCCGACGGCGTGCCACTGCACAAAGTCTCGGCGCTGCTCGGACACGCCTCCATCAGCATCATGGCCGACCTCTACGGTCACCTGGCGAAGAGCGACTGCCAGCGCGATACGAGCGAGAGCATGGCACGGCTCTTCGGCAAAGATGAGTCAGCTCGAGGGTCACCGGAGAAGCTAGCGCCAACCCTCAAACTCGGCTGGCACGCCCAGCTCGGCGAACAGACCGACAAGGTCATCCCACGACGTGACGTGATGATCTTGCACGATGTCCGGGCGTAGACCTCGCTTGCGTCCATCCCAGTCAGTGGCTGCGGTGAAGTCTCTCACCTGCACGATCCACCCCATGAGTATCTTTCCCGTCGCCTCTTCCGACCATTCATCCGGAGTCACGGTGATCTCGAACTCGTTCCAGATCCCGCTGGCGCCATCGAACTCTTCTAGGGTATCAATCAGTCCCGCCATTACGCGCCCTCCTGACTCCCTAACTCGGCCTGAATTGACAGGCGTGCCGCCGCTTACGCCTACGCCATGGTTCGTGACACGCTCGATTTAGCCTTTTAGCGTTCGCGTCCAGGGTAGCGACTGGCGCTCCCCAGGCATGCGCCATCGCCAGTTGCACACAAAAGCGCTATCAGTCGCTCGTCGTTATGCGCCCTGCGCGCTTCCTGAGCAGGTACCGCCATGCGGTCGAGTACAGTGACATCGATAGGCTGACAGGCAAGATATGCCACGTACTGATTGAGGGCATCGGCTCGCCAGTACTCCACATCTGAGGGAACATTTGTCGCCATTGTGCACTCCTTGTGAACCGGGTTGGGGTACGGGTTGGTATAAAGAGGCTATAAAGTCGCCGCCACGAGTGGAGAGCGACTCACTTGCGGCGGCGTCTTTGCTGACCTCGTCAGCGTTCGCGCTGGGTGGGGCTGGGCGGACTCGAACCGCCGACCTCCGGTTTAGGAAACCGCTGCTCTATCCACTGAGCTACAGCCCCATTGTGTGACGCCAGACAGCCGCTGGCGTCTGCCTCAGTATACGCGACAGCCCAACCCCAGCGCAATTGATCCACCTACCCTCGCCGTGTGGCTGATTGCACAGACTGCCGCTACACAGGGTGGTATACTCACCTTCGGGCGCCGCCGCCACGCCTGCCCAGCGGGCCTGACGCATGGCCTCGTATCACTCTGTGGGGACGACCTGTGGCTGGGACGAAGAGGTAAACACAGATGGCCCAAGAAATCCTGATTTGTCCACTCTGCAAATACGAAAATCCCGAGGGAACTCGCTTCTGCAGGAAGTGCGGGCGCCTGCTGATCGATCCAAGCCAGAACGACTCCTCCACCGATCGCGCGCCACGCTACGAATCGCAGGCGCTCACAGCGGCTCCCATGCCTGTCGACGAAAGCGCGGACATCTCCAAAGCGCGTGTTGTCATCAGCATCTATCCCGATGACTTCGAGACGGTCGCGGATGCTACACCGACCCGCCTCGGCGAGTTTTTTCTAGGTGGACAGACGATCACCGTCGGGCGCGGTCAGAACTGCGACATCATCTTCGACAAAGACACGCTCGTCTCGCGGCGCCATGCCATCTTCCGTCCGGAGGGACGCCACTACACCGTCGCCGACCTCGGCAGCAGTAACGGCACATTCGTCAACGATGTCGAGATCAGGGAAAGCACCACCATTGTTCACGGCGACCGCATCCTGATTGGCCAGCACGAGCTACTCTTGCTCCTCGATCAGCCTGTCAGCGATGGCCAGCCGACACCTCAGCCCGAGACCATCATCGCCACCACGCCCAAAGACGCCGCGCCCGCTCCCACTGAGGCTGAGCCTACATCCACGGCCATTGTCGCCGCCGTCACGCCAGCGAGCGAGTCTGCCCCAGCGGCGCAGAGCCATGCGACCGGCGCCCCCGCGACCGCCACCTCGAAATACTCCTCTGTCGCGCGGCTCTCCTCGGAGCTGGCCGCCTCAGCCTCGCGCATGGTTACGCCGCCGATGGATGGCGCCGAGCTAGACGGCCATCCGCACGCGACTGATCGAGGCCAGCGAGGCGCTGACACGCCAGGCGGCCGCCCAGGCGGCGCTGGCCGAGCGCCGCCGCGCCGCCCTCGTCGAGGCGCGCGAGCGTGTGGCTGACCTGATCTCCGATCTGCGCGGCGACGAGGTGGAGCGAGAATCCCCCACCCATGCGCAGCCACTCGACCTCATTGCGCTGGTCGAGCGCGTCGCGGAGGATCCCGATAACATCGAATCGTTGCGCGCGCTGGCCAGGCATGCGGGCGAGGTCGCCCAGACGCTCCGAGCGCAGGGGCCGAGCGAGGGGCACTGGAAGGTCGAGCGTGTGAAGACCTTGCGTGGGCTAACCGACATTCAGCTACGATTACAGGAGCGCATCTAGGCCCTGCGGGACGAACCATTTTTCGAGACGTGGAGACGGCATGACGACGGCGAATCTGGCGACAGAGCAAGCGCAACGCGACGAACAGCCCGCGTCGCGTCGCGCGGACTACGACGTGGTGGTGATCGGCGCGGGCCTGGGTGGGCTACTCTCCGCCGCGCAATTCCTGCGGCGCGGGCAGCGGGTCGTCGTGGTCGAGCGGCTCTCGCATCCTGGTGGCCGCTTCACCGCGAAGACGTTCCAGGGCGCGCAAGTCAGCACCGGCGCCGTCCACATGCTCCCCTTCGGCACCAATGGCGAGCTTGCCGGGATGCTGCGCGCGCTGGATGTGCCACACGCCATCCACGACTCCGAGGTGTTCGCCTCGTTCCATGTGCGCGGCAAGCAGATCGTCACGCGCTCCGTGCTACAGCTTGCGGGCGTCCTCGGCGCGCGTCAGTTTGGCCAGTTCGTGCGGCTGGGCTACGAGATGCTGCTGCGCCCGCCACGCCCTGAGGAGCGCGGCCAGACCTACCGCCAGTGGCTCGACCAGCGCATCTCGCGCACAACCTCGCCCGAGCTATACGCCTACTTCGAGCGTGTCTGCCACTTCGCGCTGAGCGTGGACCTCGATGATGTGCTCTATCCTGAGATCGTCGAGACCACCAAGAACATGTTCCGCTACGGCGCCCCCGGA
Source organism: uncultured Chloroflexia bacterium (assembly GCA_963840335.1). Lineage (GTDB taxonomy): Bacteria > Chloroflexota > Ktedonobacteria > Ktedonobacterales > JADMIN01 > JAKAIY01. Next base: position 83,252 of record CAWIYP010000032.1, on the reverse strand, counting down.
ATCGTCGAAGGCGGCTGCGCGGCGCTGACGGGTGAGCTGGAGCGGCGCGTCATCAGCGCGGGAGGCGATGTGCTGCTGGAGCACGAGACGCTGAGCATCCTGCGCGAGGATGGCGTCGCTGTCGGCGCGGTCGTCCGCGAGAAGCGCACTGGCGAGACCTTGACGCTGCGGGCGCCGCTCATCATCAGCAACATTGGCCCCAACGCCACCATGCGTCTGCTCGGCGAGGAGGCCAGCCCCGCGAGCGCGACGGATACGGCCGCCAAGCGAGCCAGCCCCGGCGCCACGGCGCGAGGCGAGCGGCCTCAAGACGCACCTGCTCGCCGATGAGTCCATCATCCCGCATCGCGGCATCATGTACTGCCTCGACACCCAGCGCATCGCGGGCATCGTGCAGCCGAGCAACAGCGACCGACGGCTCGCGCCTCCGGGCAAGCATCTGCTCATCACCCATCAGTTGATGTATAGCGACGACGTGAACGCCGAGCGCGAGGCGGCGCGGGCCGATCTGCGCTACCTCTTCGGTGAGGACTTCGGCGAGAAGGTGCGCATCCTGACGATGAGCCAGTATCGCGGCGAGTGGCCCGTCAACCGCAAGGCCCAGGGCGCCGATGTCTCGCCGCGCACCAACCTCGCCGGGCTGTATCTGGTAGGCGACGCGGTCAAGCCCTCCGGCTATCTGATGGTCGAAGGCGTGGCGCAGAGCGTCAATGCGCTGCTCGATACGCTGGACGGCTGGGACGCCGCCGACCACCTCACCCCGCTCACCGGCGCCCGCCAGCCCAATACCCCCGCCAAGCCTGCCAACCGCCGCGCCTTCCACTGGCTCATCGCGCCCCCGCCGCCGAACCCGGAAGTCAGAGTGGACGCCGATGAGTGACGATACCACCCTCGCTGGCCCACCGACCGCGCCTCGCTGGAGCGCGATTGCGATGTGGATTTCTTCATCGCCAGTGGCCCCGGCGGACAGAACCGCAACAAGGTCGAGACGGGCGTGCGTCTGACGCACCGCCCCAGTGGCTTCGTCGTGACAGCGACCGAGCGCCGCTCACAGCTCCAGAACCGCGAGGCGGCGTTCGCGCGCATGGCCGCCCGGCTGGAGGAAGCGCAACGCCCCGTGACGCCGCGTGTGCCGACGAAGCCCACCAGCGCCAGCCGCCAGCGCCGTCTCGACGAGAAGCGCCGCGCGAGTGAGCGCAAACGTCTGCGCGGCGCCCCAGCCGACGACTAGCCGCCACGCGCGCGCCAGCGCTTCTCCCCACAACCACGCCGCGCAGGTGATACACTCAGACGGAACGCCTGCACGCCCAGAAGGAGTCCGTATGCCCACCGCCACCATCGCGAAAGAGTTTTCGTTCGACGCCGCGCACAGCCTGCCCAACTCCGATGGGCCGTGCAAGCGGCTGCATGGGCATACCTACCGCGTGACGGTGATGGCGCGCGGGCCAATCCAGCCGCGCGATGGGCGCGCCGAGGAAGGCATGGTGGTTGACTTCACCCGCATCAAAGAAGTCTTCAAGCGGCGGATCGAGGCGCGCTGCGACCACCAGTACCTCAACGAGACGGCGCCTGTGGAGCGGACGACGGCGGAGCTGCTGGCGGCCTGGATGCTCGCCGAGATGCGCGAGGAGCTGCCGGAGGTGATCGCCGTGCGCGTCAGCGAGACGCCTTCCTCCTGGGCGGAGGTCACGCGTGGACGACCTGCGCGACGCGGAGGAGGCGTAGCCCCCCATGGCCACTCCCCCACGCGAGCGGCTGGCCCAGGCGCGCGGCGCACGCTACGGCGCGGCTCGCACCTTCCCCGTGCTGGAGGTCTTCGGCCCCGTCCTCCAGGGCGAGGGGCGCATGATCGGCGTCCAGACGCACTTCGTCCGCTTCGGCTACTGCGACTTCAAGTGTTCGTGGTGTGACACCCTCTATGCCGTCGAGCCAGAGCAGGTGCAGGCCGAGGCCGAGTGGCTGGATGTGGACGCCATCGTCGCGCGGCTCGACGCCCTCAGCCCCGACACGCCCTGGGTCACGCTCTCCGGCGGCAACCCCGCCATCCATGACCTCGGCGCGCTGGTGGAGCGGCTGCACGCGACGGGCCGCAAGGTCGCCATCGAGACGCAAGGCTCCGTCTATCGCCCCTGGATCGCCGCCTGCGATGTCGTCACCGTCTCGCCCAAGCCACCCAGCTCCGGCATGACCACCGACCACGCCCGCCTGGCCCGCTTCATGGCGCTGCCACAGAGCAATCTCAAGGTCGTCGTCTTCGATGACGCCGACTTCGCCTATGCGCGCGAAATTCACCAGCGCTACCCCGAGAAGCCGTTCTACATGCAGCCCGGCAATGCCGTCGGGCAGGACGACACCGCCGCGCTCCTGCGCAAGCTCGACTGGCTGGCCCAGCGCGCCATGCGTGACCCCGCGATGACCGACGCCATCATCCTCCCACAGCTCCACACGCTGATGTTCGGCAATCGGCGCGGCGTCTAGGTGGCCCATCCGCCAGATGTAGAGAAACACGCACGCCACTGACTCTTTTTGGAAATGAGCTATACACCAGACCAGGGCGCGTAGTACCGTAGTCCCTGAATTCACGTCAAGCTGGACTCGCAAGGTAGACTACCTGCCGATGTTTCCGCTCCAGCGCCACGCGATTCGTGTGGCATTTGGCCATCGGCGCTCGACTGACACCAGACTTCCAGACTCGCCAGATCGGCGAGTGAAGTCTTGTGAATAGACAGCCATCGTGCGCATGCGAGGAGGTGACAGCCCTATGGATCCCAGGCAGCCCTTCGACCGCCCCAACACGCTCGGTCAGTCATGGCGCAGGATGAAGCGTTCGCGCCCACGCAATATGGATAATCTACCTCCGCTGCCTGATTGGCCGCCGCTCCCAGAGGAAGGGCTGCGTGTCGGTTGGCCACCAGCCAGCGCGGACTCGGCGCCGCCTGGCGGATCCAAAGCCACCAGCGCAGACCAGCAGGCTATCGGCGCAGACGCTGCCCAGGCCCCACGTCGACGCTGGCCCTTGCGATATGGCAGAGGCGTGCTTGATCGTTGGCGTCGTACAACTACCCGCTTGAAACTAGGAATTGGTGGAGCCTTCGTCATCTCTATCCTGCTCATCGTCGCCTGTTGCAGCCTCACGCAGTATGTTCTCGGCGCCGTCGGAGGTAGTAGCTCGGCGCCGCGACTTGGCGCTTCCGCCACACAACAGACGACCGGGCCAGGTGGGACTTCAGGCAAAGGCGCGACGGCGACGATCACCCCAAAAGGCACAACCACGGCGGGGGCTATAAGCACAGCCACACATACGGCCACTCAACCGCTCACCATCACCTTCACATGCGCCAGCGGCAGCCTCCGCGGCTCGGGCAAGGTATGCGTGCACACCACGCCATCGGCCGCCCTGAACCTCAGTGTGCGCTACTGCGATGGCACGACCGCAAAGGGCCTGCATGGCACGGGAATCGCCAACGCAAGTGGCGATTACACCTGGAATTGGGCCGTGCACATGACCTGTGTCGGCCAAGCGACCGCAACCGTGACCGCGAAGCAGGGCGGCGTCACGGTGACCGCCACGAAAACCTTCAATATCACCGCGTAAAAGCGCCTAACTGAAACATTCGCGCGCGTCTCCGCCTCCTACTCTCGGCGCGAGCAGCATGCGCGGCCACGCTATGGCCCAGCACTGGCAGCGACGGGCCATGCCGTGATAGCATAAACTTGAGGTACACCTCACATTTTATTCCACGCCCAGAGAAGGTGAAAAATATGACGCAAGCGCAGGCCACGAGGATGCCCGCCACCCCAGAGCAAGCGCAGGAGAAGCCACTGCTGCGCGGCTACCTGCACGCGCTCGCCGCCGTCGCCGCGATTGTCGCGACGATTCTCCTCGCCGTCGCCAGCGCGGGTGATCGCCCGAAGCAAATCTCGCTGGTGATCTACGGCGCAAGCTCGATTCTGCTCTTCGGCTGGAGCGCGCTCTACCACCTGGGGAACTGGACGCCGACTGTCCGCAACGTCTTCCGGCGCATTGACCACGCGAACATCTTCGTGCTGATCGCTGGCACCTATACGCCCCTCGCGTTCAATCTGCTGACGGGCGCGGGACGTATCGCGCTGCTCATCATCATCTGGTCGCTGGCGGTCGTGGGCATGTCCGCGGCGGCGCCCGCCCTGCGCATCCCGCGCTTCGTGATGGCTGGCCTCTACATCGCGATGGGCTGGGTGGCGCTCGGCTTCCTGCCGCAGATCGCGTCGGCGGTGGGCGTCGGCTCGCTCGCGCTGCTCGGCCTCGGTGGCGCGCTCTACACGCTGGGCGCAATCGCCTACGCCACGAAAAAGCCGAACCCCTGGCCGCGCGTCTTCGGCTTTCACGAGGTCTTCCACCTCGCCACCATCGCCGCCGCCGCGTCCTTCCTGGCGTTCATGGTGCGCAATGTGCTCCCCTACGTGCGCCACTAGCGGCTGAGCGTCATGGCAAGCGCGTCATCTCGATGAAGACATGCTCGCCCTCATGCCTGGCGAGGCGCGCCTCACCAATCCGCGTGAAGCCTGCCCGCTCGTAGACCCGGAATGGCGCGAATATTCCACTCCAAGACATAGAGGCGGAAGAGCGTCGGCTGGTACCGCTCGCGGGCGAAGGCCAGCCCCGCCTCGACCAGCGCCAACCCGCGCCCCTGCCCGGTGAGGTCGGGCCGCAGCCCCAGGCCAACACTCAGCGAGCCATCCGCTCGGAGCAGGTAGGGCGCTGACGAATCCTCACCGATCTCGCACGCGCTCCCATAGGCGAAGTAGGCGACCAGCGGCGCGTCCGCAGCCTCCGCCTCACGCACGGTGAAGTGTGGGCTGCGGGCGTCCAGCAGCTCGCGCACGAGGTCGTCCACGTCGCCGCCGTCCGGGTCGGGCGCGTTGTAGACGTCGTAGGGCGGCGGATAGCGCCATGCCAGGATGCTGCGAGCGTCGGCCTCGGTCATCGGCGCGAAGATCAGGCTCATGCGTCTTCAGCGGGCGCTGGCGGCACGAGCGCCTGGAACGCTGGATTGGCGCGCAGGCTGTTCAGGTCGGTATCCTGCCGCGCCCAATCGACCAGATCAGGCCGCAGCGCAAACGCCTGCCGCAACGACTCCAGCGCCTCATCCGCGAAGCCATTGAGGGCGTAGAAGCAGCCCTGATTGTAGCGCGCGGAGCCTTCGACCACCGGCCCCAGATTCGCCGCGATGGCCTCATCGAGCAGCGCCTGGTGGAGACGCTTGGCGCCTTCGACATCACCGTGGCTCAGCAAGTAGTCGCTCATGTGGACGACCGCATGCTCAGTCGTATTGCCGAGCGTCGAGCTCATCAGGCGATCGCTTTTCGCCTTGTCGTCGCCCGCCAGCGACTCAAGCGGGAGCGCCTTCAGTGCGGCGATAAGCTCGCGTGTGGCGGCGTCTGAGCGCGCCACGGACTCATCCCAGGTCAGCCGCGCATGCTCCGGCCACGATTCACTGTTGACGGTCAGAAAGTCGCTGAGATCGGGCGCCTCCTCGCCGCGCGCATCCGCCGTCAGACGCTCCGCCTGCGCCTGTTTCCAGAATCCCAGATGCGCGATGACTTCCTTCGGCGCCCACTGCTCCACCGTGCCGACCCGCTCGCGCTCCTCCGCGGGGATGAGCGCGCGGAACGCTTCCTCGTGCGCCTGCCCGCGCTCGACGATCTCGATCAGCGCCGCCCGCGGGTCTGGTTGCGAAGCCCCATCGATCACGAGATGCCTCCACTCGTCCGCGCGGGCGCCCGCTGGCTCCTTGCCAGCGCGACATCACGCACATATGTTCTACGTCGCGTGCGCCCATCTGCTCACACATGATGGGAACTTATTATAAACTTCAGGGCAAGTGGCGAAACCGATAAACCGATAGAGCATCAAGCAGGGAAAACCAGGAATGCAAGATGCGCACAGGAGGCGCCGAACGACCTCGGCGGTCTCCATGAGGAGCGCCATGCGTGCGTCGCGAGATGTCCAGCAGCCAGCGAGGCGGGCCAGCGGATGGCTGCGCCTGCTTCTGCTCGGGTTGCTCGCCGAGAAGGTAATCCAGCATATTGTGGTGACACTTGCCTTCGCCAGTGGCTGGGATGGTATCCGCGCTAGTGTGGCCCTCCCATATCAGATCTTTATGGTGGCAGGGGCAGCGCTGACGCTGCTTTTCGCGCTGGCGGCGTGGTGGTTGTGGCGCCGCGATCCTTGGGCGCGGGGACTGATCATCGCGCTGGCGCTAATTGATATTAGCGGTGAATTTGTAGCTCAGGGGACGCTGATCATCACTCTCAACGTCTCATTTCTGGTGGCCTGCGCGCTGCTGATTCTGGCGCTGCTCTATCGGGCACGGAGCCACGAACTGGCGCGACTTTGAGGCGCGGCGCGCAGGCTGCGAGCAAGCGACTCAATTTGCGGTTATCGCGGGCGAGGTGGTATACTGCGGGGGAACTGAGCGCAGAGAGAGAAAGTGGGTTCGTCCCACTTTTTCGTGTACTTGTGGGCAGAAGCGTGTGGCGCCCGCCGGAGCGGCTCCCCTGGAGGGGAGAGGCCGGGGCGCCTGTCAGCGTGCGTCGGGTGATGTCACGCGCTGCGTCTAGCCGTATACGGAACTCGAACGAGGCGTGGGAGTCTTTCTCGCGCCTTTGTCCTATTCTGGGATGTATCATCCGTCGCGAGCCAGACGCCACAGCATCGCGGGACGCCCATACCCTCGGGAGGGCCATTCGCGCCGACGAGCCGCGCTCAATTGGAGGGAAACACTATGTTGACAGAGTTCCAGGCGGCCATCGCCCAGCTCATCCATGAGAAGGGTTTGCCACAGGAACGGGTGATGGACGCCATCGCCAACGCGCTGCTCGCGGCCTATCGGAAGGGCAGCGGCGGCGGCGAAAACATTCGGGTCGAGGTCGAGCCGAATGGCAAGGTACACGTCTGGGAGAGCAAGCGCGTGGTCGCGCAGGCGCAGGACCCGCATGTCGAAATCTCGCTGGCTGACGCGCAACAGATTGATCCGCATGCCGCGCTTGGCCAGCACATCGAGGTGGACACGCCGGAAATCTTCAACAAGATTCCGACGCAGACCGCGAAGCAGATCATTTTGCAGCGTATTCGTGAAGCTGAGCTAGATCATCTCTTCGAGTCGTACAAAGACATGAAGGATGATCTGGTGGTGGGCGTCGTGCTGCGTCGCGATGAACGGCAGGGTGGCTCGTACCTGCTGGATCTCGGCAAGATCGAGGGCGTGCTGGAGGAGAAGGAGCAGATTCCAAATGAGCGTCTGCGTCCGAACCAGCGCGTGCGTGTCTACATCTATGAGCTGAAGCGCGGTGGTGGGCGCGGCGTGCAGGCGCTGGTCTCGCGCACGCACCGCAACATCATCAAGCGGCTCTTCGAGCTGGAAGTGCCAGAGATTTATGAGGGGCGCGTGGAGATCAAAGCGATCGCGCGTGAGCCGGGTAGCCGCTCGAAGGTGGCCGTCTGGGCGCGCGAAGATGGCATTGATCCCATCGGCGCCTGTGTCGGCGTGCGTGGGGCGCGCATCAACAACGTCCTCAACGAGCTGAACGGCGAGAAGATTGACATCATCGTGTGGAGTCCTGATCCGGCGCAGTTCGTCGCGAACGCGCTGAGTCCCGTGAAGCCGCTGCATGTCGAGTTGCGCGAGTCTGACCATACGGCGCTGGTGACAGTGCCAGAGAAGCAGCTCTCGCTGGCCATCGGTAAGGAAGGGCAGAACGCGCGGCTGGCGGCTAAGCTGACCGGCTGGCGTGTGGATGTGGCGCGGCCAGGCGACCGCGAGGCTGCGGAGCCGGCCGCTGAGGCTGGGCACGAGACCTCCGACGCCGCCGCCACCCAGAATAGCGCGATGGCCTAGCGCCAACGCCTGATGTCTTGCCGTGGCTCCTGTCTCGTTCGCGAGAGAGGAGCCACGTCGTTTGGCCGCGTGGCTGAGAGGAATAGAGGGTTCATATGACAGCCGATGGCGAGGCGCCCAGCGCGAAGGCTGGGCAGCCCCCACGCAAACAGAAGCGGCAGCCACGGCAGAAGCACATCCCCCAGCGCACCTGCATCGCGTGCAGGCAGGTGCGCCCGAAGCGCGAGCTGATTCGGGTCGTGCGGACGCCAGAGGGGCGGATCGAGCTAGACCCAACCAGCAAGAAGTCGGGCAGGGGGGCGTATGTCTGCGCGCGTCGCTCCTGCTGGGACATCGCGCTGAAGAAGAACACGCTGGAGCGCGAGTTCGAGGTGAAGCTGACGCCCGAAGACCGCACCGCGCTGGAGGCCTACTACGCCAGCCTGCCACCAGAGCAGCCCACGCCAGCGTCGCCAGCGCCAGCGCCGAAGCCGCGAGGCGCGGGGAAGCAGGCGGGGGAGTAGGGACGGCGCTCGGCTGGCAAGTAAACTCGCGCTCGGATGGCCCGCAGGCCTTTCGCCACAGGTTTACCCGCCATAGCTGTCGCGCGTCAGCCGTATCCGCATCAATTTGTTACATTGCATCAACCGCTGGCCGCATACCCTCACCCACGACGCCGCGCTCACGCCTCCTCGCGGCTGAGCGCGACGCGAAGCTCGGCGGGCAGCGGCGCGGGACGCTCCGTCGCGGGATCCATCGCCACGATGGTCATGCGGCCGTCGGCGAGGATCGGCGCGTCTGGCCCGGCGTCGGCGTGGCGCGCGGTGAAGGCCACCGTCCAGGAGCTAGCGCCGACCTTCGCCACCCGCGCCTCGACCTCCAGCACATCATCGAAAAGGATGCCGCCACGGAAGTCGGCGGAGACATGCACGCGGGGGAACGCGACCTCACGCAGCGCCGAGGAGTAGGGCATGCCCAGGCTACGCATCAGCGCATGCTCGGCAAGCTCCCAGTAGCGCATGACGGCGGTGAAGTGGATGCGGTCGCTGCTGTCCACATCGACGAACGGCACACGAATGCGGATGGTCGCTCGCGGCATGATGGCTGGCTCCTGTCTCAATAGCTGGCTGGCGATAGAAATCGCGCCTGAAGGGCCTCTCGGCCCACAAGGTCCGCCTTCGCGAACCCAGATCCGGACCCGCGTCGGCGGGTCTTGTGGCGGCGTTAGCCGCCTTCAGGCGCGGTTTCAACCGCCAGCCACAGACTCCAACACACAGCCCCGCGTCTGCGTATACCTGATGTCGGCGGGCGCTGGCGACTGGCTGCCCTGTGGGCATGCTACCACGCGCGCGGGGCAAGCCGCCGAACGCCGAACGCCGCGCATCGCTCGCGTGGCGCAAAGTGTGAAGATGTCACAGAACAGCGCAAAGAGGCCCAGCGATTTTGACATGCCAGAGACCGCGATGCTACACTGCGTCGAGGGCTCTGGCTCCTGAGTTTATCCGCATTCGCGCCCACCCGCGCCGGTGCGAGCGAGCCTGGCGCCTTCCCACAGCGCAAGAGGATGCGCGCCAGACGCACGATGCCGGGAGCAGTCAGCAGCATATGAACACCTCAATAGGCGCCGCGATTCGTCGCCTTACGACCATCTTCCTCATGCTCTTGCTGGCCATCAGCGGAGTCGCCGCCTATGTGCAGGTCAGCGATCAGGCGTTTTTCGATGGCCCCGCGCTCTCCACCAGCCTGACCTTCAACGCCAATGGCCACTGCCCACCCTATGACGCCGCCGTGCGTGGGACGATCTACGACCGCAATGGCGTCAAGCTCGCCTGGTCCGTGCAAGACCCCAAAGCGACCTGCGGCTACCGACGTGTCTATGCCGACCCGACGCTCTCGCCACTGCTCGGCTACTTCAGCTACAAATACGGCACGGCGGGCATCGAAAACACGTATGATAGCTATCTCTCAGGCGCGCAATCGGGCGATCAACTCATGAACCATCTGCTGCACAAGCAGCAGTATGGGAATGACCTCTATCTCACGATTGACGACCGCCTCCAGAAATACATCAACTCGATCTACAACTCGTCCGCAATCAATGGCAACGTCTGCCAGCCCGCTGGCTCTGACCCGCCCGGCGCGATCGTCGTAGAGGATACGCAACAGGGGCATCAGGGCGAGATTCTGGCGATGGTCAGCCGTCCGTACTACGACGCGAACAAGATTGACCAGCACGGCTACTTCCAGCAGTTGCAGGCTGACGGCTCACTGCCGCTGCTCAACCGTGCGTCGCAGGGCCTCTACGATCCCGGCTCGACCTTCAAGACGGTGACGCTGAGCGCGGCGCTCAACGAAGGCGCCACCTCGCTTAGCTCGACTTACTCGAAGCAAGACGCCCTCTACTTCACTGCCAACGGTGAGCCGATCAACTGGGTAGATTACATCAACGGCTCATGGCAGCATGCGCAGTTCCCGCTGTCGGTCAGCGACGCCTACGCCTATAGCGACAACACTGTCTACGCGCGGCTGGCGACCCAGCTTGGCGCCGACACCTGGCTGAACTACGTGCGAGAATTTGGCATCACCACTCCCGGTCAGGGCATGCCGACGGCGAAACCGCTGGGATTCGACGCGCCCTATGCGCAGAGCCAGGCATTTAACGCGCTCACCAACGGCAAGCCGACACAGTTTGGCGTGAACTTGCTCGCCGAGAGCGGCTTTGGCCAGGGACAACTCCTGATCTCGCCGCTGACGATGGCGACGGTGGCCAGCGCGGTCGCCGCGAAGGCTACCTCTATACGCCGCACATCGCGTTGAGTCGCGCCAGTGCCGCACGGAACATCCAAGGCGCACGTGCTGCCCCAGGCGGCGAAGCTCTACAGCGAAGTGATGCGTCCGGAGACCGCGGCGGCGGTACGTCAGGCAATGTGGGCGGTGACGACGCATGGCACCGGCTCGGCGGGTCTGCCACCGCACAACGGATTCTACACCTACAACTCGCCTGTCCACATGGGCGGCAAGACGGGCACCGCGCAGACCGATCAGCCCAACCCAGAGACGTGGTGGATTGGCATCGCGCCGGACGACGCGGCGGGCGCCGGGATAGGCCCGGCGAAGTACGCCATCGCGCTGCTCAAAGAGAATTCCGGCGAGGGCGCGTGCCAGGTCTACGTTGCCAACGATGCGCTGCAATATGCGCTCCAGAATAATATCGGCTCCTGATGGCAAACAGGCGGAAACACGTGACAACCACAGGCCCTGGCGCGTTGAGTACGATATGGGCTGAGATATCGCCTGCCGTGGAGGTGGCGCCAGGTGGGGCGCGCGCCGTGAGGAGGCGTCATGGGTGAGCTGCAGGGCCGTGAGCTAGGCGGCTATCAGCTACTGGATGAGATTGGCAGTGGCGGCGTCGCGGAGGTCTACCACGCGCGACAGGTGTCGGGCGGTGGCCGCGATGTCGTGGTGAAGGTCATCTTCAAAGAATTCGCGCGTCAGCCTGGCTTCGCGCATAACATCGCCTATGTCACGGAGGCCTCGGCGCGCCTCGCCAGCCATCCGCATATCCTGCCGCTCGTCGCGCACGGCGAGGAAAACGAGTACATCTACCTCGTCACGCCCTACGTCAAGGAAGGGACGCTCGCCGACTGGCTCAACAAGGGCGGGCGGCTCGGCGCCACCGATGTCGGGCCATTCTTCCAGCAGCTCTGCGGCGCCCTGAGCTATGCCCACTGCCTCGGCGTTGTTCACGGTAACCTCAAGCCCAGCAACATCTTCCTGCACGAGGGCAGACACATCCTGCTGGGGGATTTCGGCCTGCTCTGGGATGTCCGCGCGCTCGACCCGTCGTGGTCAGGCTCAGGCGTCGAGGCCTTCGAGTATCTAGCGCCAGAGGTCTTCGGCGGGCAGATCACGCAGGCAGGCGACATCTACAGCCTCGGCGCGACCCTCTTCCACTCGCTCGCCGGCCATACCCCCTTCCACATGAACAAGCTGGCCGACCTGATCGCCGCCGCCCAGCAGCAGCAGCCGCCCAGCCTGGGACGCCAGCAGCAGCCGCTCGCCCCGCCATCGCGGCGCTCGATCCAGTGGTGGCGCAGGCGATGGCCAAACGCCCGGAAGACCGCTACGCATCGGCGGTGCTGCTCGCGCAGTCCATCGAAGGCGCGTTGCGGCAGGCGGTGGCGCAGGGCGTCTCGGTCGCGCCGCTCTCCGGACAGCCGCAATGGCAACCCTATGCCTCGACACCTGTCTCCGCTGGCGTCTTCCCGCTCGGGGGCCGCCAGCCGACGCCAGATCAGCTACACGCGATCGTTGACGGCCTGATTCCCCTGACCCAGCTAGAGACGCCCTTCCCGCCACTCCCGCCCTCGGCGCTGGTGGATGAGGGGATGGAGCTTGGTGGGGCGGCGCTCAGTGGTCAGCCTTCAATCCCGCCGCCTCGCATGTGCTGGATTCACCGACGATGCGTGTACCCGCGCCCCGCAAGCCCGGCAAACAATCCCCTGGCGAATGAGCGCGCCGACCCTATCAGCGGCGCGTTGGCGAATAACGGCCAGCCGATCACCGCGCCACGCATGGGGCCATCCGACAACTTCGCCGCGAGTGATCTCATGCCGTTCGAGGTAGTGGCGCCACAGACGTGCGGCATTCCACCAATCTCGCAGCGCTTGCCTGCTGTGCAGGGGATTGGCGCAGTAGATGGCGCGCAGTCGGGACAGTTTTCACCGACCGACCTGGGCCTGCCACGCCTGACCAATCCCGCGCTCTCGAACCTGCCGCAAGACTGGCAGGATCTGCTGACCGACGAGAGCGCCCAACGACGTCATGACCCCTTCGCTGAGTCGAACTATGTCGAGTCGCGCTTCGCGGAGTCGCAGGGGGCGTTGCTGCCGATGTACCCTCCCTCACCCGCGGACGACAGTGTGGAGACGTACGCGCAGCCCGATTCAGGCAGGCGCGGCGACCAGTGGGACATGTCTGAGCCTGGCAGGCACGTGACCGTGGGACATGCCTGAGCCGGGGCGGCGCGGCGACCAGTGGGAGGTGTCCGAGCCGGGACGCCAGCGCGGAGGCAGGCGGACATCGCCATCGACCCAGCGCGGGGGCGTGGCGCCGCCTTCGAGCGCGACGGGTACGAGCGGGCGGGCTATAATGAGCGGGCAGACCGTGCCTTGCCGGAAGACGACTTCCGGCCATCGCTCGCTGAGCAGAAGGTCTGGACGAATAGCCAGACCATCGTCAAGCTCGGCAAACGGATCAGCGTGACGCCGTTCGTCTTTCTGCTCCTGGCGCTGATGATTCTCACCGAGCTAACGGGGTTCGCCGTGACGCGTCCCGACCTCTGCGTAACGCACGCCTGCGCGGTCGTCGCGAGCGAGGTGGAGAAGTACGCGCCCAACCTGCGGATTCCAGGCGCGCCCGCCCCGGTAACCTTCGCGCCTGACACGCTGAAAATCACCGCCGCCACCAATGGCGCTCAGACACTCACCGTTACCCTGACGAATAAAGGGGGCGAAGACGGTGAACTGGAGCGCCGCGACGACGCTCGGCTGGCTGAGTGTCAGCCCCGCTAGTGGCGCGCTCGCCAAGGGCGCCCACACGCAACTGACGCTGACGTCGCGACCCAGCGGCGTCACGCCAGGCAGCTATACCGCTGGACTCGTGGTGAATGCGGCGACCGGGCAATCAACGGCGCCTGTAGCGCTGGTCGTGACACAAGGGCCAGCGCTCGCCGTGACGCCGCCGACGCTGGACTTCAACGCATGTGGCGTCGCGCAGCCGCTGACGATCGCCAACACCGGCGGAGGCAAGCTCACCTTCGCCGCCGCGCCCTCGCAATCCGCCGCGCTGAGCGTTAGCCCGACCAGCGGCTCTGTCGCGGCGGGCGCGAAAGCGACGGTCTCCGTGACGCTCTCATGCGCGGCCACCGCTGGGCAGTCCTACGCGGTCATCCTCGTCAGTAATGGTGGCAGCGCGCAGACCGCCGTCAAGTACCACTGACACGCGACGTTGCGTGTCTCAATCTCAGGAGCAAAGGTGTATGCGCTATCTCGTCACCGTAGACGACCGTGACATCAGCGTCGCGCTCGATGAGCCAGACGGCCGCCGTGACCCAGGCCGAGGTAGATGGCGTGACGACGCCGATCGACTGGCGGGTTCTCGCGGCGGCGGCGCGGGCGAGCGGGGCCAACGCTGAGGCGGTTGGCCACTATAGCCTGCTGATAGGCGCCACGTCCTACGATGTCTACGCGCGACGTGTCGAGACAGATGACGCGGGCGAGGGCGCGCAGACCTACGAGATCACCATCGGCGCGCGCACCTACACCATCACCCTGCGCGACGAGCGCACACAGGCGCTGGTGAGCCTCGCGGGCGGCGCGCGCCACTCCGGCGACGCGACCATCCGCGCGCCCATGCCCGGCCTGGTGGCGAATGTGCTGGCGCAGGAGGGGCAGACCGTCGAGCACGGCCAGGCGATCATCATCCTGGAAGCGATGAAGATGGAGAATGACCTGGCCACCCCGCGCGCTGGCATCGTCAAGAGTGTCCGCGTGACGAAAGGGCAGACGGTCAACCAGGGCGACACGCTGGCCGTCATCGGTGACGCCGAGGCTGTCCAGGCCAGCGACGCCGAGACTGACGAAGACATCACTGACTAGCCCACGACCCCTCCTGGGCGTCCAAAGAGATCACGCATGATCCCACTCGACCTGCTCATCGAAGCCACCGGAGGCGAGGCCATCGCGCTAGGAGCGCGCACGAGCTTCAGTGGCTTCGCGCACGATTCGCGCCAGGTGACGCCGGGAGTCGTCTTCGTAGCCGTGCGCGGGCTACACGGCGATGGCCACGACTACCTGGAATCGGCTGCGGAGCAGGGAGCCGCCGCCGCGCTGATCGCCCGCGACCGCCGCGCCGCGCTGGAGGAGATGCGTCCCGGAATCTTCGAGCGGCTGGAGCGCGCGGGCGTCACCATCGTCGCGGTGGAGGATACCCGCGCGGCCCTGCGAGCCTACGCGGAGCAGGCGCTGCGGCGCTGGGCGCCTACGGTCATCGCGGTGACGGGCGGCGTGGGCAAGACGACCACCAAGGAGGCGCTGGCCGACGCGCTCGCGCTGCTGGCGCCAACCTTCCGCTCGTGGCGCAACTACAACGATCTGCTCGGCCTGCCGCTCTCGCTGGGGCGCCTGGAGCCGACTCACCGCTTCGCCGTCGTCGAGATGGGCGCCGATCATCCCGGCGAGATCAGCGACCTCTGCGCGCTGGCGCGTCCCCAGGCAGGTATCGTCACCAACGTCACGGCGACCAACCTCCAGTACTTCGGAAATCTTGGTGGGCTGGCCAGTGAACTGGGGCAATTGCCCGCCGCGCTGCCAGCCGCTGGCATCCTCGCGCTCGACGCGCACGACCCGGCATCCCCCCAGCTTGCCAGCGCGACGGCTGCGCGGATCACGCCCTTCGGCCTCTGGGATGAGCCAGCGCCTGCCGCGCTCCGCCCGCTGCTGCGCTATCGGCGCGCCCCGCTCGCCACGACGGCGGAGGGGCCAGGGCGGCTCTCATTGCTGCCGGTGGATGAGGCGGGCGCCGCGCGGGGCGCCCCAGTGATCTTCCCCAACCTCATCGGCGCGCACTGGGCGGGCGTCGCGCTGGCCGCGCTGACCGTCGCCGTCGCGCTGGGCGCGGAGGAAGGCGCCACCCTCGACCGCCTGCGCGATCTCACACCGTTGCCAGGACGCATGCGCCAGTTCGCGGGGTTGGGTGGCCTCACGCTGCTCGACGACTCACACAATGCGACGCCCGCGAGCGTCGCGGCGGGGTTGGCGGCGCTGGCCGCGTGTGGCGCGGCGCTGGGGACGCCAACCATCGCGGCCCTGGGCGATGTGCTGCGCCTGGGCGACGCCTCCGACGCCGCGCACGAGCGGATGGGGCGCCTCGCCGCCACCCACGCCGACTATCTCGTCGCGCGCGGCGCCCAGGCCGCGCGGGCCGCCGCCGCCGCGCGCGACGCTGGCCTGCCCGCCGAGCGCATCATCCACACGCTCACGGCTGAGGACACCGCCGCCGCCATACGTGGATTCGCGGGCGATGCGGGCGCGCTCGTCTACTTCAAAGGCTCCGAGGAGATGCGCATGGAGCAGGTGACGGCGCTGCTCATGGCGCATCCTGAGCAAGCCGCCAGCCTGCTCGATCGGCAGACCGAGGCGTGGCGCCGCGTCGTGGTGATGCGCCCAGAGCGTCCCACCTGGCTGGAAATAGACCTCGGCGCTATCGCCCGCAACACGCGGCTCGTCAAGCAGCTCGCTGGGCCAGAGACGCGCGTGCTGGTCAGCCTGAAGGCGGACGCCTACGGCCACGGCGCGCTGCGGGTGGCGCGGGTGGCGCTGCGCAACGGCGCGGAATGGCTGGGCGTGGCGACGGTCAGCGAGGCGCGTCCACTGCGGGAGGCGGGCATCACGGCGCCCATCCTCGTCTTCGGCTACACCCCGCCGTGGCAGGCGCGCGAGGCGGCGCGGCTCGACCTGCGCGCCACCGTCTTCGACCTCGACTCCGCGCGGGCGCTGGCGCAGGCGGCTCAGGAGCAGGGCCACGTGGCGCGCGCGCATATGAAGATCGACACCGGCATGGCGCGGCTGGGCTTGCGCGCCGAGGACATCCCCGCCATCGTCGCCTTCATACACGCGCTGCGGGCAATCCCCGGTCTGGAAGTGGAGGGCGTCTTTACGCACTTCGCCACCGCCGATAGCCGCGACCTGACGTACGCCCAGCGCCAACTCAGCCGCTTCCAGGCGACCCTCGACGCGCTCGCCGCCGACGCGCCGCTGCCGCCGCTGATCCACGCGGCCAATACCGCGGCGCTGCTCACCCTCCCAGATGCCCGCTTTTCGATGGTGCGGACGGGGGTCGCCATCTATGGGCTGCCACCCTCTGAGGAGGTCGGCCTGCCAGAAGGCTTTAGCCCCGCGCTCGCCTTTCGCACGGTCGTGGCGCAGGTCAGATGGATTCCGGCGGGTGAGGGCGTCAGCTATGGCGCGACCTACGTGACGACACGCCCCACACGCATCGCCACGCTGCCCGTGGGCTACGCGGATGGATTCCGCCGGGCGCCGCGCAACTGGGGCGAGACGCTGATTCGCGGGCGCCGCGCGCCACTGGTAGGCCGGGTGGCGATGGATCAGTGCATGGTGGATGTCACCGACATCCCCGGCGTCGAGCAGGGCGACGAGGTGACGCTGATCGGTCGGCAAGGCGACGATGAGCTAACCGCGCAGGCCGTCGCCGAGCGCCTCGGCACCAACGCCTATGAGGTCGTCGCCTCGCTCCTGGCGCGCGTCCCTCGCCTCAGTTGAGCGCCCCTCGCCTCCGCCTCCATATCAGATCCACGCAGGCAAATCTCCCTGCGGAGTGGCGCTCTTTCGGCCCACTACATGCGCAATTTCACTGGAGTATCCCTTCTGCCGTGACATCAGGGGCGCCCATGTCGCTATAGTATAAGAGGGAGCTATAGACAGGAAGCTGGCGGTCATCATGCGTAGGTCAGACCAGGACGAGCAGCGGAACATCGCCCAGCGCGCGCGCGCGTGGCTCGATGCCCTCTCGCGTCCGCGAACCGGCCAGGTGACACGCATGAGCGCGCTGGCGGTGCGCGGTGTCCTCTGGCGCCAGCGCCTGCGTGCGCGCATCCTCGCGGCGCAGCAGGTCTGGGAGCGCATCGAGCCAGCCCTGCGCGTTCCCTTCTACTCGCTCTCCGGCGCCGTCGCGGCGCGTCCCGACGAGACGCTGCTGGCGCTGCGCGAATACACCCCGCGCGTCACGGCGCAGGCGCGCATCATCGCGAACCCCGCATCTGGCGGCGCGCAGAGCGACACGGCCCTGCGCGAGCTTGGCGAAACCGCGCGCTGGCTCACGGAGCGCGGCATGCCGACGGAGCTTCGCCTCACCCGCCACCCCGGCCACGCGACCGAGCTAGCGCGCGAAGCTGCCATCGCGGGCTACGACATGGTGATCGCGGCGGGCGGCGATGGCACGGTAAATGATGTCATCCAGTCACTCGCGGGCTATCACACCGCGCTGGGCGTGCTGCCGATGGGCACCGTCAACGTCTGGGCGCGTGAGATGGGCATCAGCCTGAATGCCAGCGAGGCGCGCGAGACCCTCCTGCGCGGTATCCGCAGGCGGGTGGATCTGGGGCGCGCAGGCCAGCGCTACTTCCTGATGATGGCGGGGGTCGGCTTCGACGCCGAGGTAGCGCGGCGCGTCGAAAAGGGGCGGCTGAAGCGCTTCGGCCTCAAGCTACTGGAATACCTCGCCACCGTTAGCTTCCTCAGCGTCACCCGACCATCGGATACGATCCGTATCACGATGGGCGCACGCAAACGCAGCCAGCAGGCGCTGATGGTCATCATCGGCAATACGCGGCTCTATGGCGGCGCGATGACCTTCACCCGTAAGGCCATCGCCGATGATGGCGCGCTGGATCTCGTCGTCGTCGGCTCTGGCGGCCTCTTCCATCGCATCGGTGTCCTAGGGCGCGCGTTCCTGCGACGGCCCGCCGTAGGGCCGCGCGTGCGCTACGAGCGCACCCAGTACGTGCGCCTCGACGCGAAACGACCCGTTCCCGTCCAGGTGGATGGTGAGGTCATCGGCTACCTGCCCATGTCGTTCAGCGTCTCGCCGCTGGCGCTGACAGTGATCGTGCCACACGCTGCTCCCAAGGGCCTCTTTAGTCACGCTCCCGAAGGAGTGTCTCGACGCTCATAGCCTCCGCGACACCCGCATAATCTGCTTGCCTGCGCAAGTTGCGTGCGATAGAATACTGCGCGCGGCGTCGTCCGTCTACACAAGTAAGAAACCCATTGCCCGGATTGTCCCATCCCTCGGCGAAGATCTGTTCCCAACGCGCGCAGCGGTGACGCCCGCGCATGAATGTGTGACTGGAAGGTAGATGACAGACGATCAGGCTGAAGAACTTCGTAGCCGGGACGATGCCGGCTATCTGCTCGTGGACACACGCTGGAACATTCTCGCGGTGGACGAGCGCGGGCCACTCCTGGGCGATGTCGGCGCCGATTCGCTAGTAGGTCGCAGCGCGTACGAGGCGTTGGGCGGTGAGGTCATTGCCGCCCTGGAGGAACGCGGCGTCGCGTCCTTTATGCTCGATAGCGCCGCCTATATCCTTACGATCAGCGACTTCAACCTGCCATCAGGCCCTCTGCGCGTCGTGCGGGCGCAAGAGGAACAGGCGACCATCGAACGGGTGATGTCGCTGATCGTCCACGAGGTGCGCAATCCGCTCTCGGCGATGCGAGCGCTGGCGCAGGGACTGGATGAAGCGGTGGCGCTCGACCCTGTCGGGCAGGATTACGTCTTGCGACTCACAGGCGAGATAGACCGCCTCAGCCGCCTGCTCACCTCGATGTCACAGGTCGCGCGCTTACGTGCGCAGCCGATGCGCCTGCTGACGCCGGACGAGGCGCTGACGCGCGTCGCCCAGATGTTCCAGCCAGAGGCGGCGCAACGTGGTATCGAAATTGTCACGCATGTGACGCCACGCTCTGGGCCGATTCGCGCCGACGCTGACCTCATCCAGCAGATGCTCGTGAATCTGGTCATGAACGCGATTCAGGCGATGCCTTCTGGCGGGACACTCACCTTGCGCGCGCGACTCGATACGCGCGGACGCACCGTTATCCAGGTGGAGGATACGGGCGTCGGGATGTCAACCGAACGCATGCAGGTGGCGATGCGTCCGGGGCAGAGCAACAAGCCCGGCGGCATGGGGCTGGGGCTGATGGTCGTGCGCAGCATCGTTCGTCAGCACCAGGGGCGGCTACGCATCACCAGCGCGCCTGGGCGGGGCGCGCTGGTCTCGATCACCTTCCCCACGGTGGGGGATACGCCCGAACCGCCGACTGATGAGCAAGTGACAGCTCCGCTAGAGTAGGCAAGGGGAGAAAGCAAGCATGGCGCAAACAGGCTCTGGTGGGCTTACGGGGGGGCCGCGCACCTGGCGTGTGTTAGTAGTAGATGACGAGGAAAATCTCAACTGGAGCCTCGTCACCTCACTACGGCGCGAAAGCTACGCCGCCGATGGCGCGCTCACCGCCGAGGATGCGCGCCGACGCATGGCTGACGCAACCTATGATTGCGTCATCAGCGACATCCAGATGCCGGGTATGGATGGCTTCCAACTCCTGACGTGGCTGCGCGAGCAACGCCCGCAACCGCATGTCATCATGATGACCGCGTTCGGCTCGCCCAGCGCCCGTCAGGAGGCGTTTCGCAATGGCGTTGTCGCCTTCCTGGAGAAGCCCTTCGATCTGACCATGCTCAAGCACGAGCTGCGCAAGGCGCTCGACACGAACGCGCAACAGGCGGTCAGCTACGATCTGCTGGAGATCACTCAGGTCATCAGCCTCGGACGCCAGGATGTCGCCGTGCAGGCGCGGGTGGCCGATCGCGTTGGCCAGCTTGTCTTCGAGCGCGGGGAGTTGATCTCCGCCAGCTTTGACGCCTTGCGTGGTGAGCAGGCGTTCTTCGCGATGTGCGCCGGGCCAGCGCAACAGGCCGCGCCAACACCGGTTCCCGCCCAGGTGGAGCGGAATATTACCCAGCCAGTCTCCGCGCTGATCTTCGATGCGCTGCTGAAGCGCGACGCTGGGCTGGCCGCCGCACCCTCCAGCACTGCGATTGCCAGGCCAGCATCCCCGCTGAGCACTGCGCCAATTCGCTCGCAACCCTCTCCCAGCCTCTCGCAGATTCCCAGCCCAGGGCCACAATCGCTGGCGATCTCCCCCATAACCGGAGCGATGCGGGCATCCCCGCCACCTATGCGCGATCCACAGAGCACGCTGTCCGCGCTGGTGGCGGCAATCGCCCGGCCCTGCGCCGCCGCCCTCATCATGTCCGACGGAGCCGTGCGAGCGCAGGCGCAGACGCGCGTGCCGCCTCTACCTGAGCAGGCGTTCAACCATCTGGCGCAGGGGTTTATCGCCTTCGCACGGGCGGCGCATGTGGGGCAACTTGGCGCGCCACGCTCCGCCCGGCTCATCGCCAGCGGCGAGCAGGCAGTCGTGCGCCTCGTTGGCCAGCGCGCTGACACGCCCGCACTGATCGTGGTCGCCCCAGCGGACCTCGATCAGCGTCAACTCGAAGCCATCATCAATATGCACGAGGTAGAGTTGATGGAGCGACTGCTCTAATCGTCCTCTGGCTCACTCGCGTTAACCTGCTCCACCCGCTTGCGCGTGGCGAGCGCGGCGCCCGCGCGCCCCTCCCACTCGCTGCGGGCGCTCGGCGTCACTTCGCCAGCGCCCGGCTGCCGCTCGATCTCAGCGAAGAGCGCCGCCGACGCGAAACCCTCAGGCGCGGCAGGCGCCGCGGCGAGGGCGGCCAGGCGATCATTGACGCTGAGGTAGAACTCGATCAGCGCCGACTGCGCCCCGGCATGCGCGCGGATGTCTTCGAGCTGGCCCAGCAGCGTCTCATATTCGTCGGCGGCGGCTTGCGCCTCGGCGAGCGCCAACGCCAGGGGATCGTTCGGATTCTCCGGCGGCATGGAGCGGGACTCGTCTATCTCATCGTCGGCATTGATGGGGGTGGCCAGGCGGCGGCGCTCCAGCAGCAGCGCGCCGATCAGCTCTGCCTCGCGCAGACGGCGGCGGCCAATCCATGCGCGCACCGCCCGCAGCCGCGCCGCGGCGGGCGCGCCGAGTGGCAGATCAATATCATCGTTAGCCCAGGCTGATTGCGCATCCTCACGGAGCGGCGCCTCCTCGCCCGCATCATCCTCTTTCGCGGCCTCCCAGCGCAGCACGCCACCGCGTGTCACCCAGCGCCCAGCGGAGGTGGCATGGCTGCTCGTCTCGCCCTCGTCGTCAACATCCGCCAGGGCTGGACGCAGGAAGCCATCGTGTGTCGCCTCATCCTGTGAATCATGGCCATTGGCGCTGGCTTCCTCGGCGTCTGGCTCATGGCCCCAGGCAGAACTATCTAAGCCATCCCAATCGTCGCGAGTATCGTCGTTTCCCATGAGGCCCTCAGCGATCTTCACGTTCCCAACAACAGCGGAGCCAGCGTATCGCTACTCCCATTCGATAGTCGCGGGCGGCTTGCTGGTGATGTCGTACACCACGCGGTTCACTCCCGCTACTTCGTTCACGATGCGATTGGCGACGCGGCCCAGCAGGTCGTAGGGCAGGCGCGCCCAGTCAGCCGTCATAAAATCGCCGGTCGTGACGGCGCGCAAGGCGACCGCGCTGGCATAGGTGCGCAGATCGCCCATTACGCCGACACTCTGCACGGAGGTCAGCACCGCGAAGGCCTGCCCAATCTCGCGGTAGAGGCCCGCGCGCCGTAGCTCCTCGATGAAGATGGCGTCGGCGAGGCGCAGCGTGTCGAGGCGCTCGCGTGTCACTTCGCCGATCACGCGGATGGCCAGCCCAGGGCCGGGAAAGGGATGGCGCCAGACCCACTCTTCCGGTAGCCCAAGCTCGCGCCCTGCCTCGCGCACCTCATCTTTGAAGAGGTACCGCAACGGCTCGACCAGCGCGAACTTCATACCCTCTGGCAGGCCGCCGACATTGTGGTGCGTCTTGATCGTCTGCGCCGCGTTAGCGTCGTTAGCGCTGGCGCTCTCGATGACATCAGGATAGAGCGTCCCCTGGGCGAGGAAGCCAATCTCTCCTTGCTCCCGCAGCTTCGCCGCCTCAGCCTCGAAAACACGCACGAACTCCTCACCGATGATACGCCGCTTGCGCTCCGGGTCGGTCACACCCGCCAGCTTTGCCAGGAAGCGCTCGCTCGCATCCACCGCGATCAGCGGAATGTGGAGATTCGCGCGGAACGTCTCGACGACCTGCTCAGGCTCGCCCGCGCGCATGCAGCCCGTATCCACGAAGATGCAGGTGAGGCGGTCGCCGATGGCCCGATGGACGAGCAGCGCCGCCACCGCCGAATCAACCCCGCCCGAAAGGCCGCAGATCACCCGCCCGCTCTCGCCGACCTGCTCGCGGATACGCCCGACAGCCTCCTCGATGAAGGCGCCAGTCGTCCAGTTAGGCGAGAGACCACAGACCCGATAGAGGAAGTTTTCGAGCATCTGCGCGCCCTGTGGCGTATGGCTGACTTCCGGGTGGAACTGGATGCCGATGTGGCCATGCGTGTCGCCCATCGCCGCAAGCGCGCCACTGGTCGAGCGCGCGATGACCGAGAAGCCTGGGGGAAGCTCGGCCACACTGTCGCCGTGGCTCATCCAGACGGGGATGCCCGCGCCTGTCGCATCATCCACGCCCGCGAAGAGCGCCGCAGGCGTCCGCGCCGTCTGCGCTTCATTCGCGGCGGGGGTGGATGTCAGGCGAATCTCCGCGGGGCCATACTCGCGTCGGCCAGTATGCGGCTCCACGCGCCCGCCCATCTGCTGCGCGAGCAGGTGCATGCCATAGCAGATACCCAGCACAGGCAGCTCGCTCTCAAGGATGTCCTGCTGGATGGCGCGCGCGCCTTCGTCGTAGACGCTATCTGGCCCGCCGGAGAGAATCACCCCTCGTGTGTTGAGGCGCCGCAGCTCCTCCAGCGTCGTTGTGGCGGGCAGTAGCTCGCAATAGACGTGGCACTCGCGCACGCGCCGCGCGATGAGGCGGGAATATTGCGAGCCATAGTCGAGGATGGCGACCATCTCGCGCGTGGGTGCGGGCCGGTCTGCCGTGGTCGATGCGAGGCCGGGTTCCGTCGTCTGAGAGGTCGCGGACATGAAAGCATCTCTCCATCTCACCAGCGCAGGGCGTCTGCGCCAGATAGCCATTGGCGACGAATAGCGTAGGATAGCGCCAGATGTGGCAGACTATCTCCACAACATTATCCGCCACAGGGCTGTGCAAATGCCAGTCTGGCGCCGAGACGTGGAATGAGCGCGAGGCGCCACAATGGACGCTTCGAGCCTCCATAGTAGTACCGCGCGACCAGCCACTCCCCTCACTCCTTGAGAAGGTGGCGCGGCAAGTATAGTATTGAGACATAATGCCAATCGCTGAGCGATGAAAGGAAAGCCCAATGGCGACCGATGACGAGCGGCAGGCGTATATCGACGAGATGGCGCGTGCGCGCGGCTATGTGCTCAACTATCACAAGGTAATGGCCAAGGCCGATTTCGAGACCCTAACGAAGACCAATGCGCTGATCGAGGCCGTCTATCTGCGCCAGCGCACGCTCGACCGCAAGACGAAAGAACTCCTCTTCATCACTACCTTGACCGTGTTGCGCGCTGGAAAGGGGCATATCCAGAGTCACATTCGCGCAGCGCTCGATCTGGGTGTGACCCCAGAAGAGATTCTGGAAGCCCTCGAGATAACGCTTCCTGAGGCCGGCGTCGTCGTCTTCCAGGCTGGCTTCGAAGCCTGGCGCGAGATCGTTGGGGCGGAGGGCATTGAACCTACTATTCAGGTGTTCGAGGGTGGCTCTGGGGTGAGCTAGCGGCGCGAGCCGTCCCATGTGAGCGTGTGGTGCGCGCTTCCCTGCCGCTCAGTCGGTGCGCACTCGCTGTTGTGCGCCAGCAGGAAGTGAGGAAATATGGACTTCACGGTATCCGCAGAGCAGCGAGACATCCGCAACTCCGTGCGTGCGCTCTGCGACCGCTTTGATCTCGACTACTGGCGCGCTTGCGATACGCGGCGAGCCTATCCAGAAGAGTTCGTGCGGGCGATGAGCGAGGCGGGGTGGCTAGGCGCCCTCATCCCTGAGGAATACGGTGGTGGCGGCATGGGTATCACCGAAGCCTCTATCGTACTCGAGGAGATCAACCATGCTGGTGGATCCAGCGCAGCCTGCCACGCTCAGATGTATACGATGGGCTCCCTGCTGCGCCATGGTAGTGAGGAGCAGAAGCGGCGCTATCTTCCGCAAATCGCCAGTGGCGCCCTGCGTTTGCAGGCATTTGGCGTCACAGAACCAGACGCTGGCTCCGACACGACACGTATCAAGACCTTCGCGCAGCGAACCGACACAGGTTATCTCATCAATGGGCAAAAAGTCTTTACCTCACGCTATCAGCACTCCGATCTCATGTTGCTGCTTGCCCGCACCACACCCCTCGAACAGGTCCAGAAGAAAACCGATGGCATAAGCCTGTTTCTGGTGGATACACGCGCAGTAGGAGAGAGCATCCAGGCTATACCGATCGAAACACTGATCAACCATGAGACAAATCAGCTCTTCATCACCGACCTGGAGGTTTCTAAAGACGCCCTGATTGGAGAGGAGGGTCGGGGGTTCTCCTACCTGCTGGATGGCCTCAACGCGGAGCGTATCCTCATCGCTAGCGAGTGTATTGGTGACGGCCGCTGGTTCATCGAGCAGGCCACCGCGTATGCCCACCAACGTATTATCTTCGATCGCCCCATCGGGAAAAACCAGGGCGTCCAGTTCCCCATCGCCAAAGCGCACATGGCCGTGGAAGCCGCCGACTTGCTGCGTCTGAAAGCCGCAGCGACGTTCGACGCGGGCCAGCCCTGTGGCCCCGAAGCTAACATGGCGAAATATCTCGCCTCGGAGGCGTCATGGGATGCTGGGGATGTGGCGATGGCGACGCTGGGTGGATACGGGCTGGCGAGTGAATACCATGTCGAGCGCAAATGGCGCGAGACCAGACTCTTCCGTACCGCGCCCATCGCCAACAATCTCGTGCTGAGCTATGTCGCCGAGCATGTGCTCGGATTGCCACGATCCTATTGAGTTCAGGTTAAGTTCAGCGAGGCGCTCGCGGGAGTGGCCAGAAAAATGGGTGGAGACTCGATGTCAGTGCGGACAGGTTGGCAGGGCCGTTTTTTTGAGGATTTCGCGGTCGGTGACATCTACCAGCATCCGCTTGGTCGGACAGTCACCACGACCGACAACGCCTGGTTCACATTATTGACCCAGAACACGGCGCCCATTCACTTCGATCACTACTACGCCTCACAGACCGAGTTTGGCCGACCACTGGTGGACTCCACCTTCACCCTGGCGCTTGTGACGGGACAAAGCGTCACCGATGTCTCGCAAAATGTGTTCGCCAATCTTGGCTGGGATGAAGTTCGCCTGCCTGCCCCAGTATTCGAAGGTGACACTATCTACTCCCAGTCTGAAGTGCTGGAGACCCGAGAGTCGCGGTCTCGCCCCAACATCGGCATTGTCACTGTCCGTACCATTGGCTACAACCAGCGCGGTGAAGTCGTGATCAGTTTCAGGCGCACAGCCATGATCTACAAACGTGGTCATGCGCCTCAGATTCCGCGTCCTGCGCTCACGCCAGTCCCGGAGGGCGCCCCGCGAGACGCCAACGCAGGCGCCGTGGAGGATATGCGATGAACACCAGCGCCCAGCCATCCCAACTACACGACGACATACCCGCTAGCGATGGCGAGGGAACGACCCGCGCCCTGGCAACCTTCCTCGCTGGGCTACAGTACGAAGACCTGCCTATCGCCGTCGTCCGCCGCGCTGAGGAGCTGTTCCTCGACTGGATCGCGTCCGCCCTGGGGCTGGCCGAACCGCGCGCCCTGTCGCCATTCTCGACCGGCTAGCCGCCACGATGGGTCCATCTGGTGGTTCCTGCGAACTCCTGGGTTCACGCCGCAGAACCTCTCCGCTCTTCGCGGCGCTCGTCAACGGCGCCTCATCCCATGTGGTCGAGCAGGATGACGTACACAATGAGTCGGTCTTCCATCCCGGCACAGTCGTCTGGCCAGCCGCGCTCGCCGCTGCGCAGGATATTGGCGCAAGCGGAAGCGATCTCATCACGGCCGCTGTCGCTGGCTACGAAGCGGGAGCGCGTGTCGGCGCCTACCTCGGCCGCACGCACTATCGCGTCTTTCACACAACTGGCACTGCCGGGAGGCTGGCCGCCGCGGCTGCTGTGGCGCGCCTGCTCGGCGCGGACGGCGCAACCATGCTACACGCGCTCGGCTCAGCGGGCACACAGGCCGCCGGACTCTGGGAGTTCCTGCGCGACGCCGCCGACTCGAAGCAGTTGCACGCTGGCAAAGCGGCGGCTGACGGACTTCTCGCGGCGTACCTGGCGCGTGATGGCTTCACGGGAGCGACACGCATTCTGGAGGGCGCGCAGGGCATGGTAGCCGGGATGTCTTCCGGCGCCGACTCGCGACACCTCACCAACGGGCTTGGCGAGCGATGGGCGCTCCTCGAAACCTCCTTCAAATATCACGCCTCCTGTCGCCACACTCACCCTTCCGCCGACGCGCTCTTGCGCCTCATGCGCGAGCAACGCTTGACGGTGGAGGAGATTGCTCATGTGCGGGCGCATGTCTACCAGGCTGCCATTGATGTGCTCGCTCCAGCCGCCGCCGCGCGGACTGTGCACCAGGCGAAGTTCTCGATGGGCTTTGTGCTGGCGCTGATCGCGCTCGACGGCCACGCAGGTATCGCCGACTTCACCTCCGCGCGCCTGAGCGATTCAGCCGTTCGCGCCTTCAATGACCGCGTCGAGATGGTCTATGACCCTGAGATCGAGGCGGCGTACCCCCAGCGGTGGATCGGGTACGTGGAGGCGGAGACCACCGATGGGCGGCGCCTCGCTGCCCGGATCGAAGAGCCGCTGGGCGATCCGGGCAATCCACTGACGCGCGACGACCTGGCGGACAAGGCGCGCCTGCTCGCGGCCTACGCGGATGGCGCAACTCCCGCTGAGATCGAGGCGCTCATCGCGCGCAGTTGGGCGCTCGCTGAGCAGCCCGACGTTCGTGACCTGTTGACGCCCAAGTGGGCGAATTCAGCGAGGCCAGTCTGATGCTGCCACTAGCCGGAATAACGGTTGTCGCGCTGGAGCAGGCCGTCGCCGTTCCATTCGCGACACGCCAGCTCGCCGACCTCGGCGCGCGTGTAATCAAGATCGAGCGGCCCGGCGCGGGTGATTTCGCCCGCCACTATGACGAGACAACGCTCGGCATGTCCAGCCACTTCGTCTGGCTCAACCGCTCCAAGGAAAGTCTCTCCCTCGATCTCAAACATCCTGAGGCGAACGCTATCATCCACGGCCTGCTCGCCACGGCTGACGTCTTCGTCCAGAATCTCGCGCCTGGCGCGGCGCAACGTCTTGGTCTTGGCTCCAGCGCGCTGACCAGTCGCTACCCACGCCTCATCGCCTGCTCTCTCTCCGGCTATGGGGAGAGCGGCCCCTACCGTGACAAGAAGGCCTATGACTTGCTCGTCCAGTGTGAGACCGGCCTCGTCTCGATCACTGGCTCTCCCGAGACGCCGTCCAAGGTGGGCATCTCCGCCGCGGATATCGCCGCCGGGATGTACGCATATAGCGGGATTCTGGCCGCGCTGCCAGGTCGCGCCATCCTGACCCGCTTGGGGGACTGGCTGCCTCGCGACATGGTTGCCAGCGGCATCTTCCTCTCGCAACTGGTTGGCCTTCTCCTGCTGCTGCGGGCGCCCGGCTCCGTTGGAGTCATCGGCTTCGCTATCCTCTACGGGGCTGGCTTTGGATCAGTTACCCCTGCTCGCGCCGCACTCGTGGCCGAGTACTACGGCCCCGCGCACTACGGTAATATCAACGGAACGGTAGCCTTCATCCTTTACCTTGCGCGAGCGATCGCGCCACTGGCCGCAGGACTGGTATACGAAGCCACGGGCGGGTATCAGGTGGTCTTCTGGAGTCTGGTCGGCGCCCTCGCGCTCGCCTCCGCTCTCATGCTCCTCGGCGGCTCATCCAGAAAGGCCGAGACGGCTCACTGACCCAGAAGGCCACCGCCTCGAATGAGGGGATGGTAAGCCTGCAAGGCGTGAAGTGGCATGGGCTCAGGTATCCCGGTTGACCTAACCGCAACCGCAAAACTAGAACGTGACGAAGGTATAGGTTCCCGTAATCAGCTTGCCGTCAATCTTCGTCGTGCCAGTGAGGAAGATGGGCTTCTCCGACCCGATATGGCCATAGTTGAGTCGCGCGTGCGCCACACCATAGGCGTCTGTCGTGAGCGGCCCCAGGGTGATGCCGCCATTCGGGGTGCTGGCATAGATGTAGACACGCGCATGCGCCACGGGATGGGTATTATTCGAGACGCGCGCATACACCGTTACCGAGCCGCCCTGTGGCAGCGTATTGGAGACCCAGACGCCCAGATCATATTGTTCCGCGACAGGCGTTGGCGCGGCGGGTAAGCCGTTGTTAAACGGGGAGATCATCACCGCGCCACCGACGGTGGCCTGCGCCGTCGGGATAGCGTTGAGTGCGCCAGCCGCGCGCCCCGCTCTATCCAGCGCGAAGAGGCCCACAGCAAATGCCACAACCAGGCAGGCAATCGCGGCGATGACGGGCGCCGCGCGCTTGCGCCAGAATCCCTTACGCCGCGCGCGTTCGCGCCAGGTGAAGGGCATCGCATCGCTGAACGAGTTTTGCAGCCGCTCATACCAGGAAGGCTCGACAATCCAGCCTGACGAGCGCCCAATCGGCCCCATGCGTTCCTGCGCCGCCTTTGAGACATGGCGTAAGCGCTCACTCATCACATTAGCGGTCGAGATGGCGCCGGAATGAATGCGCTCGCGTAGGGCGGGACTCGCCGTATCTGACGCCTGGTTGCCCTGCGGCTTACGCGCTCTGTCGTCACCTTTCCCGGAAGAGACACCACCGCTGGCTAGCCGCTGGGTAAGGCGCTGGTGCGTGGGGGTCGGGGCTGGCTTGCGGCGCTGCCTTGCGCTTGCGGGTTGCTGGCGCTTCGAGGAGCGTTGCGAATCCACTGGGAGCCTCCATGTCATTAGAAATCCAGGGGACACGATGCGCGTCGAACCCTGCTGCGCATATGGCGCGGCTATCAACAGGCGCGAGACCATCCTCTGCGGTCGAGGCCACCCATGAGAGCCATTATCGCTGCGTCGGGTGTGAAATCGCTCGTCAACGCCCTCAGATGTAGGTACGCGCTGCGAGCCGGTCTAGTCACTGCGATAACCCATGCGTGACTCCGCTCTCAGGATGGCGCCAAATTGCTCCGCATTACTCCGCGTCGTTGGCGCCATTTTGTTCACGGCGGCGACGAAGATAGGATTCGACATCCAAAATCGCCTGTTCCGCTGAGGGAAGCTCGCCCGCGTGCGGAATGTTGTGGACACCCGACAGATCAGGCGAGAAGCCATCCGCGCCCTCCGTCTCGCTCGCCACGGCGTCACCCAACCGCTGCTCCAGATCGTGCACATAGGCCGTCACATCGGGATCGGAGGCGACGAGGTTCGAGACGCGATTGTTGAATCGTTGCGCGGCGCGCGCCAGGTCCTTCAGGCTGAGGCGCAGGTCGTAGATGTGATCGAGCTTGCGGAGCAGCGCCTCGGCGACCGGTAGGTTGGGTGAAGCGGCGACATAGTGTGGGGCGCCTGCCCAGAGGCTCGTGGCGCTGATGCCTTCGCGCCGCGCCGTATCCTGAACAGCCGTCAAAATACCTGTCGGCCCAGCGTAACTGGCGCGCTCCACACCACATTCGTCCATCTTGCGCAGGATTGCGGCGCGGCTCGTCGCCCCAGTGATCTGGACGGGCGCGGTATGAGGGGCTTCAGCCGAGAAAACACCCAGCAAGGAGATTTCTTCGACGTGCAGTTGGCGGCCCAGCCTAATGATTTCGCGGGCGAAAGTCTTCCAGCGGAGGTGTGGCTCCTCGCCAATGAACAGAATGACATCGCGCTGCTGCGGGTTCCGCTCGCTGGCGCGATGGATGTAGAAGCGGTTCGATGGCCAGTTGAAGCGACGCAGCGCGCCGCCAGAGATGCGCGTCGTGGGGCGCGACTCGCTGAAATCATAGAAAGCATCTGGGTCGATCTCAGCGAACGGCTCGGCGTCCCACTGATTGACGAGAAACTTCACCGCCCACGTCGCGGCGCTGGCGGCGTCATTCCATCCCGAAAACGCGCCAATGAGGATCGCCCTCTCCGAGCTCTGTTGATGGGAAATGTGTGTATATTCCATGTCCCGCGCCGCCCTTTGATCCTCGCTCACCCGTTGAAGGTTCGCAGTGATGAGCGCGCTTGCTTTGCCAGGACACCCACACGGAAGCGTCCCGTTGGCCCACGCCTCAATCTGCGATGCGCATAGTATACCATCGCCTCGGCAGATGCGCGGCGTTTTGGCCCAATCGAGTCGCTATGCCCCACCGGCGGCGCGGCGCGCGGCGCGCCCGTGCGCCGCGTCCAGGCGCACGGGTTCGTCCGCTTTGTGAATCAGGCCCAACGCTTCGGCATCATCGATCGTGTAGCGATAGCCCTGTTCCGTCAGGAAAAGCTGCCGATTCGAGGAAAACTCCTGGTCGCGGGTGTCGCGGGTAACGATGGTGTAGAAGTGCGCGGGCCGCCCATCCGACTTCGGCCGCAGCAGGCGACCCAGGCGCTGCGCCTCCTCCTGGCGCGAGCCGAACGTGCCGGAGACCTGGATCGCCACATTCGCATCGGGCAGGTCGATGGCGAAGTTGGCGACCTTGCTCACCACCAGACGCTTGATCTTGCCCTGGCGGAACTGGTCGTAGAGCTTCTCGCGCTGGCTATTGTTCGTGCGCCCGGTCAGCAGCGGCGCGTTGAGCAGTTGCGCCAGTTCTTTGAGCTGGTCGAGGTACTGGCCGATGATGAGAATCTGGTCGTCACTATGGCGCGCCAGCAGCTCGCGCGTCACGGCGATCTTCGTTGGATTCTCCGCCGCCATGCGATACTTCTCGCGCTCTTCCGAGACGGCGTAGGTCAGGCGATCTTCGTCGGGCAGCGCCACGCGCACCTCGTGGCACTCCGCGGTGGCGATCCAGCCTTGCCGCTCCAGCTCACGCCAGGGCATATCGAAGCGCTTCGGCCCGATCAGGCCGAAGACATCCGCCTCGCGCCCATCCTCACGCACCAGCGTCGCCGTCAGCCCCAGCCGCCGCCGCGCCTGAATCTCCGCCGTGATGCGGAAGATCGGGCGCGGGCAACAGATGCACCTCGTCGTAGATGATGAGGCCCCAGTCGTGGCCCGTCATCAGCCCGAAGTGCGGGAAGACGCCATCCTCACTGGCACGATAGGTCAGCATCTGATACGTCGTAACCGTCACCGGGCGGATGTCTTTGCGCTCACCGGTATATTCGCCAATCTGGTCAACGGTCAGCGTGGTCTTGTCGAGTATTTCGCTCATCCACTGGCGCACGGCGATGGTGTTGGGCGTGAGGATGAGGGTCGCGCGGCCAATCGCGGCCATCGCGCCGATGCCCACCACCGTCTTGCCAGCGCCACAGGGCAGCACCACGACGCCGCTACCGCCGCTGGTCGTGCCATTCGCGTAGAAAGCATGCACGGCGTCGCGCTGGTACTGGCGTAGCTCGAAGCCTTCACCTTGCAGCGTGTGTTCGCGCACGTCGAGCGGCATCGCCTCGCCCTCAGCGTAGCCCGCAAGGTCCTCGGCGGGATAGCCGATTGCGACCAGCGCCTGCTTGACATGCCCGCGCCGCGCTGCGTCAATCACCAGCGTGTTCGCGTCGCGCTGCTCCAGCACATAGGCCTGCGTGCGCTTGTGGCGCGCCACCTCGACAATCAGCGCGATGTCATCGGAGCGCAGGATGAGATCCTGGCCGTCACGCAGGAGCTTCAATCGGCCATAGCGCCCGATGTAGTCGCGGATGTCGGCGACGACGTTCGGCGGCAGGTCGTAGCGCCCCAGCTCAGTCAGCGCGGCGATGACCTGCGGCGCGGCCAATCCGGCGGCGGCTGCGTTCCAGAGCGAGAGCGGCGTCAGGCGGTAGGTGTGGATATGCTCTGGTGATTTCTCCAACTCAGCGAATTGGGCTAGCGCGTCACGCGCCTCGGCATAGAGAGGATGATCCACTTCGAGCAGTATCGTTCGGTCGCCCTGAACGACAACTGGTTTCGCTGCTTGTTGCACGGCGCACTCTCACCTGCTATTGACTGTCCTGAACGCACATCAGAGCGACGCGGCCACTGCGGTTACACGCCGGGAGTCGCAGCCCAGCGTACCAGATAGTGTACAACAGCCTGAGATGCGGTCGCCTCGTGGCCCCGCATGAGATGACGCGCGCCAGAAATAATCTTGAATCCGCGCGCGGGTAAGCGCTCGATCCACGGTTCCAGCTTGTGTCGCGGCGATACCTCGTCGTACTCGCCCGTCACGAAGAGCTTGGGGCGGGTAAAGGTCGCTAGCTCCGGTGTCAGGCGAAAGATCGGCGGGCTGATGGCGACCACCGTCTTGACGCGCGGATCATGCTGGGCATAGACCAACGCGACGTAAGCGCCGAACGCATGCCCCACCAGGCACAGCTTCTCGCGATTGGCTCCCGGCTCGCCCAGCGCAAACTCGACCGCCCCCGCGAGATCGAGTGGCTCCAGGCGTCCATCTGTCTGCTGCCCTTCGCTGGCGCCCACGCCGCGAAAGTTGAAGCGCAGCGCAATAAAGCCGACGGCGGCGAGGTCATTGGCAAGCTGGACGGTCAGCGGGTCATCCATCGTCGTGGTCAGCGGCTGCGGATGACACAAAACGGCGACGGGCTGGCCATCCGCGCTGCTGGCGCCACGCGCGGGCGCACGGGCGATCACGCCCTCCAGCAGAATCTGCGGTCGAGCGCCACTGGCGAAGGTGACTCGTCGCTCCATTACGTCTGACATCTTGCCTCGTGGCGCTACGCGCCCCTCAGGTCGCATCCTGTGTAGCTGAGTGGAGGAGAGTCGAGCGCTCAGGTCAGAGAGTGCTGCACTGATGAAGGCTCGGCGTCGCCTGTCTCAGACGTAAGGGATCCAGGCGCGACCGTCCTTGTGCTCTTCGGAATCATCCGTCTGGTGGTCGTCTTCGGGGCCACGCAGCCTGATGAGCCGTTCAACTTCGTGGCGGCGATAGAGCCGCGTCCGTTTCATGCCCTGGCGATAGCTGCCGAGCAGCCCACGACTGACATAGGCATAGAGGGTCGCCGGCTTGATGCCCAAGATCGCACAGGTTTCCTGAGCGGTCAGGAATTCCTCGCCATCCATTACAATCATGCCAGCCTCCGTAGTTGGCGAATCCTGCGCCGCGCGCATGTGCGCGGGGCCATCGCCGGGACGTATCGCAAGCCAGTATACGGTGTCGCGGCTTGGCGCGTCAACCGTTCGCGCCTGCTTATTTCACCTATCATGCGTTACAGAATCAGCATCGCATCGCCAAAGCTGTAGAAGCGATACTCCCGCGCGATGGCTTCGTCGTAGGCGCGCGCCATCGTCTCGCGTCCAGCGAACGCGCTAACCAGCGCCAGCAGCGTCGAACGGGGCAGATGGAAATTGGTGATCATCGCATCCACCGCGCGGAACTGGAAGCCTGGCGTGATGAAGAGCCGGGTGCGGCCGCGATAGGGTACGACAACCCGCGCGGGGTCGGCGACCTCGCCCTCGCTGTCAAGCTGGGCCACCGCTTCGAGGGTACGCACAGTGGTCGTCCCCACCGCGATGATACGTCCGCCTGCCGCACGGGTCACATTGATGCGCTGGGCCGTCTCGGCGCTGACCTCGATCTCCTCGCTGTGCATCACATGGTCGCTCAGGTCGTCCTTCTCGATTGGGCGGAAGGTATCGAGGCCAATGTGCAGCGTGACATAGGCGATGCCCACGCCCATCGCGGCGACGCGGGCGAGCAGGTCGGTGGTGAAGTGCAGGCCAGCGGTCGGCGCGGCGGCGGAGCCAGGGTCACGCGCGTAGACGGTCTGGTAGCGCTCGGCATCGCTGAGGCGCTCGTGGATGTAGGGTGGCAGCGGCATCAGGCCGACCCGCGCCACCGCCTCGGCCACCGTACCCTCACGCGCGCTGAGGCGCACGACGCGCCCGCCAGCCGCCGTCGGCTCCATCACCTCGGCCGCCAGCGCGCCCTCGCCAAAGATGATGCGCTGCCCCGCGTGGATGCGCTTGCCAGGCCGCACCAACGCCTCCCAGCAATCCGGGCCGATGTCGCCGCGCACGGAGAGCAGCAACACTTCGACGCGGCCACCCGTCTCCGCCTTGACGCCGAGCAGGCGCGCTGGCAGCACGCGGCTCTGGTTCGCCACCAGCAGATCACCGGGGCGCAGATACTCGACAATCTCGCGGAAGACGCGATGCTCGAACGCGCCGCTCGCGCGGTGGACGACGAGCAGCCGCGAGCTATCGCGCGGCTCCACAGGCGCCTGGGCGATACGCTCTGGCGGGAGCGTGTAATCAAAGTCTGAGATGCGCATAAACAGCGGCCAGGATGCCCTTCTGCTCAGTGAAACACGGCGACGCCCTCGCGTGTCGCCACCTGTTAGTGTACGTGACGATACGCGAGGGCGTCTAATGCCGCGCCGAGTGGAACGGCCTATTGGATCAGGTGGACAGGACTCTGGCCCAGCGCGGTCGCGGTAATTCCCATCACGTCACGATCAACGCCAGGCCCCCAGACACAGACCGACCACGCCGTCTCTTGATAGTTCGCGGGCAGCGTCAGAAGTTCATGCGCCCAAATCCCATTGAATGCGCGGTCGCCATTGAGGGATGTCGCAATCCCGGGATACGCTGGCGCGCTGGCGATTGCATCCATGGTCGTTGCGCGTGTGCTTTCCCAGGAGGGAAACGCAAAGTTCGATCCGTTGACAGTCGTATCGTATCCTGCGGCCTGCAGATCAGCGGTAGTTTCCAGACAAGGATCCGATGCGTTATTCACCGTCGGCACAATCGCAACACCCGATGTCGCATTGAGCGAGCCATTCGTGCCGTAGAGATCACCCGAATCGAACACCCCGATATCGATGGTGCGGCCCGCCATCGCGCTGGAGAAGACGCCCAGCGGCATGAATGAATGTTGCGCCTGACCAGACCCTTTGCCCGGGAAGAGCAGCAGCGCGTCCATCGTGCTCCAGGAGGAAATCTGCCCAGCGGGCGTGGAACCACTGCAAGGCTGTGTTGTTGCGGCAGGTGGGCAGACCTCCAGGCCATACCCATGTTGGCCCCAGCCCAGATCGAATCCCTGGTCGTAGTAGCTCGATGAGACCACCGTCACGCGATAGTCATCGCCCGCCGTGAGCTTGATGGGCGTGGGAACCGTCGTGTCGCCTACCTGATTGCCAATTGGGCACCACGCCGAAACACACTGCGAAGTCACGCAGGTCGCTGTGCTGATCTTATACGCGGGACTGGGTAGAAGCTGCGTCGCACACCCACCGCCGTTGTAGTATGGCAGCGCGGTAAACGCCCCCAGGTAGGTCGTCGCATAGGGGTTTGCTGGCCCATCATCGAGACGGTAGATTGAATAGGTCACCGCAAAGTACAGCTTCGGATCCGCAAGGCCCTTGCTGGCATAGTCGCTGCCTGGATAAGCGGTATATGCCGCTTCCGTAGGACAAGGGTAGAAACTGTCTGTGTTCCAGTTGCGACCATTACACGAAGTTGGCGCACTAGGATCAAAGGGCGCATTCCAGACATAGACTGACGACTGATCGGTCGTCGCATGCACATAGTACGAGTACCCCTGATGCGTGGGCGGATTCGATGTGCCGTCATTGTAGATGGCGCCGCTAAATGGCTGCATTGCCACGTCTGGATTCGCGGTGAGATACGCGCTCTTCGAGGCTACAGGCTTGGCGAGCGCGGCTGTGCAGTTCCCTGGCGGTGTCCCAACGCTCTGCGAATACAGCGGCTGGTTCGTCCGCATCCCCGTATAGGTCTGATAAGGATACTTCGCATAGGTCGCGGCCCCGGCATCGAGCGTCTGGCTATTCGCGTTGCCGCCCTCGCAGGTGACGAAGGGATCGCCTTGCTCTTTTAGCTCCGCTGGGCCATTGATGTTCACGCTCCACGGACGGCCATCGCAATTTACGCCATTGCAGAACGGAATGGTACTTAGCACACCGCTACCGCCAGGATTCGCGGGATCGACCGCCAGAGAGAGCGGTGGGGTAAATGCCGCTGTGGCCGTGGCAGTCAGCGAGAGCGGGGCAACGTTGAGCGCGCCGAGGAACAGCACACTAATGGATTCGGTAACCGAAACCGAGAGCTCATACTGCTGATTGCGCACTGGACATACGGCCACTTCGGTCGCGGAAACAGGCGAAGGACAATAGTTCGTACCGATATCCGCGGAGTCAGTACACGGCTGCCCGAACGTGTTCTTATATACCTCATTCCACGCGCGGCAAACAGCGTTGTCGCCTGGACTGGTCGGCAGGTCGGTCGTGTAGTTATTGGGCATGTAGATGACGCCAGCGAGCGCACCTGCCTCAGCGGCACGCTGCATGCGCGCGTACAGGTCATAGACGCGCACGGTGTCAATCGCCAGCCCCATAAAGCCGAGCAGCACCGTGAAGGTGAGGGCAAAGATTACGAGTGTCTGGCCACGACTAACACGCCGACCCGCACTGACTATTAAGTGTGAAGTCTGATCCGCCATTAGCTGCCGCATGTGACGTGTCCGACTGGGCTTGAATACCCAATCCCTGTCGATCGTATGCGGAATCTTCACTACTCTATCTCCCTCTGAGCGCTGTGGTAATTTCGCTGTTTCGGTTGCGCGATCTGTGCGCGCCGGAACTATGGCGTGGGCGTTGGTGTGGACGGCGTTACGACAATTTCGATCGGCATCACCGCCGAATCAGTCAGCGGCCCAATCGTTCCGCCACCAAGCGGATTGAATTGGAAGGTGTAGGTATACGTGATAGCGACGCCAATAGAATCCTCAATGAAGGGTGTGGCGCTGCGAGCGGAAGGCGTCCAGGTAGTCTTCGTGGCGGATGGTGACGGCATCCCATTCGCCTGGCACGTCGCATTGCCTGGGTAGACATCCTGCGGAAGCGTGCTCGAATAGTCGCCATTAGCCGCCGATTTATAGATCGCAATCTGCGTCACGGTCACATTGCGCGTGCTTGCCAGCGCGGCGCGCACGGCGCCCACGACCGCGCAGTCGGCGGTATACGGCGCGGAAGCAGGCGAATAGGAGCCGATCACGGACCCTACACGAGCGCCAGCGCGTGCCGCGAAGACCACATCGAGATGGTCATCGAGCAAGGTAGAGATGTCCGTTGCGCCGATTACGATGAGCATGAGGAGTGGCACGAAGAGCGCAAACTCCACCAGCGCCTGCCCACGGCTCTTCCTCCGCGAGCGCGAAGCAAGGTGGCGTGGAAGCGTCCGCGGCGCCTTACGCAAGATGGTCATACGCGCCCTCCTGTCAGAGTGGATAGGCCATCATGTCTCCAGCGAGCCAGGCGCATTGAATCGAAGATGTTCATAAGCGCCAATGGCGACCATAGTGCGCCCACCATCGCCTGCGCCGAAGCCGCGTGCGAGGGGATTGCTCCATATTGCTGTGGCTCGATTCGCTGGATAGAAGTCGCTGTCAGGTCAATCGTGGGGCTGGATACCGCGAAAAACGCAGTCAGATACGTGTATGTATAGGAAATCTTAACGCCAAGATAATCAGCGTTCGCGAGCTGATCGTTCCGGGCTGATGAAGGCCAGGTATCGCTTGTCGAGGCCCATGCGCCGCTCACACGTTGCCAGACGTCTTCCTGGCAGGCTCCAGAAGTGGTGACGCAGACGCCACTCTCATCAGAGTTATAGATTTCCACCCTGGTCATCTGCGCGACCACGACGCCTGACACATGGGGCAGAACGATGTTGTTGACGAGGTACTGATCGGTCGGAACCGTTTGCGTCGAGGAGATGCTCACCGCGCCTTTGCCGAGAATCGCTCCAAATCGCGCTCCGTCACTCGCGGCAAAATTGTATGCCCCGATCGAAGCGTTGATGAGCGAATATTCGACGATGCCGAAGAATAGCAGGAAAAAAAGCGGTGCTATTAGAGCGAATTCGACCATCGCCTGGCCACGCGAAGACCTCCAACTTCCGCTTCCCCTGCGCGTGCTTCCGCGCACTGAGGGTGGGAGCGTGCGCAGCGTCAATTCGCCCAGCCTGCCTACCACTTTCGTCAAAACCGATCACTCCTGTTGCGCCACTGCGCATCTACTCCATGTCAGGGACGCTGCCCGTTCGTCCTACGTCAAGGCCATAGTGCTAGACGAGAGACGCACTGAGTGGTGTACTCTAGCATGAGTAACGTACATGATGCTCATAGCATTACGACAGAAACGCAAGCGTCCTATTCGCGGACCAAAAGTAGGCGAACATCCAGGCTTCGCCCTCCCCGCGCGCATCTATGTGCGCTCTCACGACAGGCGACAGAGAACATTATGCGGGATGATCTAGTGGATGAGTTGGCGGCGACGGCGCCGCGACCAGCCCTCACCGGTGATCTGAGCGCAACGGTGGCGGATGAGTTGGCGGTGACAGCGCCGCGACCAGCGTTTGCGGTGGAGCGGGTGACAGCGCCACGACCACGGCTGACGCAGCGAGCGAGCGAGTCGCCACGCTGCGCTGCTGGCGCTCGTGCTCGTGGCGATCCTCGTAACATTCGCGCCGATGCGCCCCGATGTGACGAACTACCTGTTCTCAGCGGCTCAGGCGCGCAGTGTCCAGCGCTATGATGTGGCGCTGGCGCTCTACGCCGAGGCCCATACCGTCAATACCGCCGATCCTCGCCCACTCTGCGCCAGCGGCGATGTGTATACCCTCCAGCAACAGACGCGCTTGGCTATCGCGGCCTATCGGGCCTGCGCCACGCTCGCCCCCGGCGACGGCTCCGCCTGGCTGCGGCTGGGCGATGCGCTGGCGCGAGGCAACGACGGCGTCGGCGCCGTCAGCGCATGGCGACACGCAGGCGCGGCAGGCGACGTTACGGGGTATTATCGCCTCGCCGAGCGCGCCACGAACCTGGGCCAGCTTTCCGAGGCGGCGCGCTGGTGGTCGGATGCCCCACACGATGATCCCTACGCGCAGGGACAGCTCGGATTGCTGGCGCTCGCCCAGGGCGATGCGACGACGGCTCAGGCGCGATTCGCCATCGCGACGGTAGCCAGAACCGCCTTTCGCCGCGCAGTTGCGTGCGGCTGGAGTCTCCGCGCTCGCGCAACGCCCGCCAGCCACAGCGACCGATGAGGATAACATCGGCTACGCCCTGCTCACGCTGGGCGAACCGACGCTCGCGCTCGCACCACTGGAGCGCGCGGTACAGCTCGCGCCCACGAACGGCACAGCTCGCGCCTTCTACGGCTGGACACTGTGGCTGCTCGGCCAACCCGACCTCGCGCGCCCGCAGATCGCCGCCGCCATGCGCTATAGCCCCACGCTGCCCTTCGCGCTCTACGCCTCGGGAGAGGTCGCTATGGCGGACAAGCAGTTCTCGCAGGCGCTGGCGCGTTTCCAGACAGCGCTGGAGATCACCCCCAGGAATCCAGCGCTGTGGAGCGCTGCTGGCGATGCGGCGCTCGCCGAGGCGGACTATATCACCGCGGAACTTTCTTACAGCAATGCCGCACAGTACTCCAACGATCCCGCATATACGATCACACTCGTGCAGTTCTATATCAATCATGGGTTAGGGGTAGACAATGGCGATGCGCTCCAGATCGCCCTCACCGCGACACGGCGCTTTCCCAGGAACGAGACACTGGCTTTCCTGCTGGCGCAGGCCTATCACAATCTGGGGCAAGACACACTGGCTTATTACACGTTTGAAACCGCTACAGAGCTTGACCCTACCGACCCCGGGCCGTGGTTCTATCTGGGGCAGTACGCGGCGCAAGCTGGCGCTGTCGTCTCGGCGGTGATTGACTTCCGCACCGCGCTGGCGCTTCAACCCACTGGCGCGTACGCAGCGCGGGCGCGTCATGCGCTCGCCCAGTTCGCGAACGATACCGTATGAGGCTGAGCCGGAGGGCGACACGGGGAGAGGAGGCGGGATCAGGCACGGAACCGCGAGCAGATCGCAGGCGCCGCTTGTACTGAGCGCGATTGCGCGATTGCGCGTGTAGAGTAGCGCAAGCGTGGTAGAATGGCAATCTAGCAAACGCATGCAGAACCAGAGGTCGAGCGTGAGCGCACAGGCCGCGTTACCGCCCTGTGGAGAGCGTTGGGGAAGCGAGAGGCAATCATGGCGGACGCGATCGGAGACAACCGCAATCTCTATCCTGATCAGCCACGGCGCGACCAGCGCCCGCAAAACTTCGCCAGCGCGCAGGATCCCTATGGCGGTGGTGGATGGCGGCCCGATCCCTATCCTGGCGCAGCTCAAGGGCAGCCAACCCACACGCCCCTGCCCCAGCCGCGCTATCCAACAAATCCTCCAGCGGGCTATCCATCCGGTGGCCCTGCGCCTTATGGCCAGTATGGTGACGCAATGGATGATGGAACCACCGAAATCAAGCATCCCACACACTTCCAGCTCAAGCCTGGCACGACGCTGCAAAACGGTCGCTACGTCATCGAAGAGGTCATTGGCCAGGGCGGCATGGGGCATGTCTACCGTGTGATGGATACCCATCTCGGGAAGCTGCGTGCGCTCAAAGAGATGATCCCACAGATGGGTGAGCCGGAAGCCGAGCTTATCAACTATCGGCGTGAGGCGGAGATGCTGATCCATCAGGAACATCCTGGCATCCCGCAAATCTTTGACTGGTTCATCGAGTATCACCGCGCATACATCATCCTGCAATACATCCCCGGCGACAACCTCGAAAAGCGCCTGAAAGCGACGCCCGGATTCCTCTCGCAGCAACAGGTCGGCGAGTGGATGCTGCAACTCTGCCGCATCGTCAGCCACTTGCATTCGCAGCGCCCAGCCATCATCTTCCGCGACATCAAGCCCAACAATATCATCCTGACGCCAGAGGGGCGCATCGTCCTCGTTGACTTCGGCATCGCCAAGACCTATGTGGCCAATGAGGAGCATACCAGCATTGGCACCAACGGCTATGCGCCGCCAGAGCAGTACAAGCGCATGGCCGAGCCACGCTCCGACATCTATGCGATTGGCGCGACCATGCACCACCTGCTCACCCGCTCTGACCCACGTTTGGAGGCGCCATTCACTTTCCAGGAGCGCCCGCCGCGCAAACTCAATCCCGCGATCTCCGAAGATATGGCTGCGATCATCATGAAGTGCGTGGAACGTAAGGTGGATGATCGCTACCAGACCTGTGAGGAACTTGCCCTCGCCATTGAGGGCGCCCTCGGACTGGGGCCGCTCAGCGATACCGGGCAGTTCCGCGCGATACGGGCTGCGGGCGGTCGCACCCGCTCCACATGGGCGCCACAGCTCGGGCCAACATCGGCGCTGACCAGCGCGGTCATCCCGCTCTGGACCTTCGAGACGGAGGAAGAGATTCGCGGTACGCCATGTGTTGGCCCCGCACTCGTCTACATCGGCTCATATGACAACAATCTCTACGCCCTCGACAGGTTTACTGGCGCCCTGCGCTGGAAGTTCCCGACCGAGGGAGGCATCTGCTCGCGCCCGGCTCTCTGGCGCGACCTGTTGATCTTCGGCTCTGAGGATTTCAACGTCTATGCCCTCCATGCGCAGACTGGCGCTGAGGTCTGGCGCTATCGCACCTGGCACCACGTCCGCTCCTCGCCACAGGTCTATCAGGACATCATCTACATCGGCTCGGACGATGGCTACATGCACGCGATTGACCCGCAAACCGGCACGATGCTCTGGCGCTTCCAGACGTATCGTGAGGTGCAATCATCCGCCGCATTCGCGGATGGGCTGATCTTCTTCGGCTCGCGCGACAATTATCTCTATGGGGTGGACGCGCTTACTGGCGAGAAGAAGTGGGGATTCCGCACGAATGGGCCAGTCATCTCGGCGCCAAGTGTCGTTGATGGCCATGTGTACTTTGGCTCCTTTGACTTCTCGGTCTACAGTCTGGAAGCCAAATCTGGCTGGAAAGCCTGGGAGGAGCGCACCGAGAAGTTCGTCATTTCATCGCCCACCATCAGCGGCGACCGTCTCTACATCGGCTCGACCGATTCCCATCTGTATTGCCTCAACCGCACTACCGGCAAGCGTATCTGGCGCTACAAGGCGGGCAATCAGGTGAATGCGACACCCACTGTCGCCGCCGGAATGGTCTATTTCGGCAGCATTGACAGCAATGTCTACGCGCTCGACGCCAACGAAGGACGACTTGTCTGGCGCTTCGAGACGAATGCCCTGGTGACGAGCTCGGCAGTTGTCGCCGACGATGTTCTCTATATCGCTAGCGCCGATCATATACTCTATGCCCTGCGCGCCGGTAGGCCGCGCTAACGA
The DNA here is from genome assembly GCA_963840335.1 of uncultured Chloroflexia bacterium. Taxonomy (GTDB): domain Bacteria; phylum Chloroflexota; class Ktedonobacteria; order Ktedonobacterales; family JADMIN01; genus JAKAIY01. Next base: position 40,267 of record CAWIYP010000032.1, on the reverse strand, counting down.
AGAAATCACCGTACGCCGTACGGGGTTGTGACGGCGAGCGTACAAGTCTGAGATGACGTCTGTCTCTCGCATAGAAAGTTGTGGCATGGACAACCAGGATCCGCAGAATACGCCAGAGGAGATCACTACCCAAGGCGGGATGACGAGCGAGGACGCCAGCAAGGTGGAAAGTCCAGGGATCACCGCAGGAGCAGCGGATGCGGAGAGCGATTCAACCACATCTACCGCGGCGCAACCCACCACTGATGCGCTCCCGACGACCGATCGACTCGCCGATACGCCGACGACGAGAGCGGGCGCGACGCTCGTCACAGGCACGGTGATCGGTGGCTATCGCATTACCAGCGCGACGCCTGCCAGCCACCAAGGCGCCGCGTATTTCGCTGAGCCAGTTGACGCCGCCGCGCAGCCAGAGGAGGAATTCCCCGGTGTGCGCTATGTCGTGCGCGAGCTGACCGACGGCGACGCCAACGACCAGCTTGCCCACATCGCCGCGATGGGGCTGAGGCATCCGGCGTTGCTGGCGCCTGTGGCGCTGGCGCGGGAAGATGGGCGCCTCTATCTCATCACAAAGGAAATCGCCGATGCTGAGGGCAAGCCTGTGCCACCGATGAGCGTGGGTGAGCGGTTGCGCGCGGTTGATGCGCTCCGCGCGGGCATCGAGCTGGCCGACGCGCTCGCGGTACTGCACCGCAGCGGCCTGGCGCACCTGCATATCTCCCCTGAGCGCGTCATCCTCTACGAAGGCCGTATCTATCTCAACGGGGTCGAGAAAGCGACCAGCGCGGCATCGGACGACGAAGAATCGCAGCCCCTCTTTGCCCGCGACGCCAACTTTCTCGCCCGCACGATGGGCCTGATCGGTGGAGTGGTCGATTCCCCGACCGCCGAGGTAGAGACGAGCGCGCAGCGCAGCCTGCATGAGATCGCGCTACGCGGCGAGGTAGGCTCCTTCACACGGGCTGAGGAGCTGGCGGAATCCTTCGCGCTGACATTGCAAGCGCTGGCTGCGGCGGGCGCGGAGATGGGCGCTGATCTGCGCTCAGTGCGGCTGACAATCTTAGCGGAGGCCGTGACCAGCGTAGGCCTCGTGCGCGTCGCCAACCAGGACGCCTACGGCATGGCCGTCTTCGACATCCACGACGACGCTGCCGCTGACGCGCCAGTGGGGGTGTTTCTCGTGGCGGATGGCATGGGCGGTGAGGCGCACGGTGAGATCGCCAGCCGACTCGTGGCGCGCGTGGTCACCAACGAGATGACACGCCAGTTCACCATGCCGGTGACGCTCTGGCCCGCGCTCCTCGCCCTCGACGCCGAGACAGCGGTGGACGCCGCGCCACGCATCTCGCTGGCGCAGGCGCTGGAGGCCGCTGTAAAGGAAGCGAATCGCCAGACGCGCGTATTCGGGCAGCGCTTGCAGGCGACCACTGGCTCGACCGTCACGGCGCTCGCCATCGCAGGCGCCCGCGCGGCTATCGCGCATCTCGGCGACAGCCGCGCCTACCTGCTGCGCGACGGCCAACTACATGCAACTGACTGAAGATCACTCGCTGCTGGCAAAGATGGAGTCCATGCATCATCCGCTGTTGGAGGATCCCAGCTTCCTGGTGCCACGCAGCGTCCTCTACCGCTCGGTGGGCCAGGAAGATGACGTCACACCTGATCTATTGGAGTTTGTCGTGGCTCCGGGCGATCGTATGCTGCTTTGCAGTGATGGACTGTGGGACGACCTGTCGCCGGAAGTGATTGGTCAGGCCATCGCCGAGGCCAGCACTCCACGCGACTGCGCCACTAAGCTCGTCGCCCTCGCCAATGCGGCAGGTGGAAATGATAACAGCACGGCTGTCGTCATCTTCTTCGAGGCTGAGCCTGAAGACGACGCCATTGGACGCCGCGCCGAAGTCAGCGTGCCGATCGAATCCGCCAGTCCGGCCACGTCGACGACAGGCGGCGAAAACGAGACGCCCGAAATACCAGACTAGTAGACGCGCTTCCAGATGAGCGCCGAGCAAGGAAAGGGAGAGAGCGCGTGCTCCCGAACTTCTACGTCATCCTGGGGGTTGCGCCAGGCGCAACCCCTGAGGAGGTGCGCCAGGCCTACCGCCTGCGCGCGCGCGAAGCCCATCCGGACGCCCAGCCCAACGACACTGAGGCGGCGGAGCGCTTCAAGGCAATAGCCGAGGCGTATCGCGTTCTCTCGAATTCAGAGCAGCGGCTGGCCTACGATGCGCAACTGCGGATGATGGCCGCGACCTATGACGCTCAATCAGCGCCACGACCACGGCCCGCACCCCCTCGACACGCCAACCCCGAATTCAAGCTCCATCCGCAGCCAGGCGTCAGCTCCATCGGACGTCTCACCGAGCCGACGCGGTTCTATCTGTTGGGTGAGCTGGCGCCGACGCACATCTTCGCTCCGACATTGATTCAGCCACTGCATCTCGCGGTATTACTCGACCGCTCCAGCTCGATGCGCGGGCCGAAGATTTTCGAAGCGAAGCGTGCGACGAAATCGCTGCTCGCTCAACTCAACGATGAGGATCACATTACACTGATCGCGTTCGATGACCGCCCTGAGACGCTGCTGATCGATGAAACGGCGGTCGGCGCGGTGGGAGCGGGCATGCGGCTGGATAGCCTGACGACACGCGGCGCAACCCAACTCTCGCCTGCCCTGGAGATCGCGATCAATTCACTCCAGGCGGACGTCACTTCTGAGCGACTCGCCGCGCTGGTACTGATTACCGATGGCCGCACCTACGGAGACGAAGAGAGTTGCCTCGTGCTGGCCGAACGCGCCCGGCTGCTCGGTGTCCCGATCATCGCCATGGGGTTGGGGCTGGAGTGGAACCGCGAGCTACTCGACAACATGGCGTCGGTAAGCGGCGGCTCGTGCGCCTTCGTCGAGAACCCCGCGCGCCTGACAGAGCTTCTGGAGGAGACCCTTCACCACCTGCGCTCAACGGTGGCTTCTAACGTCCGCCTGTCTCTCGATCCCGCGCCTGGCGTCAGCGTCTTGCGGGCATCAACCATTGCGCCTGACCTGGCGGATGTCTTTGCGGGGCCACATTCTCCCGGTGAGCGGGTGGAGGTCAAGTTTGGCGCGCTCACGGTAAATCGTGGCGCCGAGAGTACTGTGGCGCTCTGGGAGTTGATACTCGATCCCTACACACTCACGAGTGACGCCACCTCACAGAGCATCAACATCGGGACACTCTCCGCCAACTGGATGCACGTCCGCGAGAGCGCGGCATCCGCTGGCCATCTGGCCGAGGAGATTTTCGCGCCACTCGCGCCAGGGGTCGGGCTGGGGCCACTCGCCCCTGAGGTACGCCTGGCGCTGGAGTTGCTGACAGCCTATCGTCTGCATGTCCAGGCTGATCAGTATGCGAGCGCTGGCTCATCCAGTGAAGCCGCCGCAGCGCTCACGACCTCAGCGCTGCGTTTGCGCTCGGCGGGCGACATCTTGCGCGCGAACGAAGCGCAGCAGGCGGCGGCGGCGCTGGATGCGGCGCAGGGCGATGGCCCCACGGCGACGCTACGAGCGAAATATCAGGTGCGCAACGCCAGCATGTTCCACCAGTTGCGCCGCAAGCTACGCGAGGGCCAGGACGACAGCGCCACTCTTTGACATGCCTATCGCCCCAGTCTACTACGGAGGCGTCCCATGAGCGTACCCCTTTGGCGTGAGAATACCTACGACCTCTCTGGGCGCGTGGCGCTCGTGGCGGGCGCGTCTGGCGCGCTGGGACAGGCGGTCTGCCTCGCCCTGCTGGCTGGTCAGGCACAGGTCTACGCGCTGGCGTCACGCGAAAACACTGAAGAGCAGGCGAGGCTGCGCGAGCAAGCGGGCGCCGCTGGCCCACGCCTCCACTTCGTCGCGGGCGATGCGCGGGACGAGACGCGCGTGCGCGAATTGGTCGCGGAGATCGCGCGTCAGGCTGGGCGTCTCGACATCCTCGTCAACACCATTGGCGGATTCGAGGCAGGGCAGCCGGTCACTGATCTGGAGACCACGACCTTCGAGCGCATGCTGGAGCTGAATCTGCGGCCAACGTTCCTGCTCTCGAAGTACGCGGCGCGCGAGATGGCGCGCAATAACTGGGGGCGTATCGTCAACATCGCATCGCGCGCGGCGGTGAGCGGGCGGCGCAACGCCTCCGCCTACGCCATCGCGAAGGGCGGTGTCGTCACGCTATCGGAGGCGCAGGCGGAAGAGACGCGCGACCAGGGCATCACCGTCAACGCGGTACTCCCCAGCATCATCGACAACCCAGCGAACCGCGAAGCGATGCCCAATGCCGCCTTCGACCGCTGGCCAAAGCCAGCGGAAATCGCGCGCGTCATCGCCTTCCTCGCCAGCGACGACGCCGCGCTCATTAGCGGCGCGATCATCCCCGTCTACGGCCTGGCCTGAGCGGTGAGCAGCGGTGGCCGAGCGGCAGGCGGAATCGCCTCACCGACGGCCACATCCACGTCAATCCGACGCCAGTCGGCGGCGCTCAGACCTCCATCCGGGCTTTGAGGTTCGCCAGGAGCGTCTCAGTCTCTTGCTTGTTCACTTTCGCAATCGCCGCCGCCGCGAGTCGCCCAAGCAGTGGCACAGGTCGCTCCGCTGGGGACGCGCCACTGGGTGTGGCTTCCGTCCTCCTCACGGAGCGACCTGTTCGCCGAGATATATACAAACCAGAGCAGTACTGTGAATTGAGCGCAAGGCTAGAAGTCGAGGCTTGCGGCTCCAGAGACGAGGTACTGGACGGCGTTGGCCGCCGTAACAATTTTGGCCCCTTCGATCAGATCCTGCTCGGTAATGCCCCGCGGTTTGGCACAGGCCCCGCAGACCCAAATCTGTCCGCCATTGGCCACAAACGCCTGCATGACCTCTTTGAGCGGCTGGAAACCTTCGTGATGGATTGGATCAGCATAGCCCCTGGTAGCCAGCCATACCCCATCAATCGTCAGGAGCAGCACCGTTTCCTGGTCGGCGCTTGCCGCGACGTTGCCGACAACGAAAGCAAGGGTCGCGCGCTCAGGGTCGTCTTTCCCGTGCGTGCAGTGGATCATCAACTTCGCCATGACCTGTCTCCCTTTCACTATTTCTTGCGAATCAGGAAATGCTTGCCCTGCGCATTGTCAGCGCCTACCGCCGCGAGCGTGTGCCCGGTGAGCGAACACCAGGACAGCAAGCTCTCATGCGCAGTCGGGTCGTCGGTGCGCACATCAAGGATCTGGCCACTTTCCAGCTCCTTCATGCGCGACCGAATAAGCGGCGTCAAGGTTGCGCACCCCTCCCCCGCCGCATCGAGTACGGCGTCGGCATATGGCAAAGGCTGGCTACTCAACGTCGCTTCTGGGGTATCTGACATCACCGTCTCACCTCGTCTCATCTGTCCCGCGCTGTGTGGACTCTCAACCGGCCAGAAGCCCGAGCACACCAGATGCAAGCGATTGATCCGTCCGTCAGCTACCCGCAGAAGGCGTGCTGCATGACAACCTGCCAGTCGTCCTGCGTACGCATCAGGAAGCGGTAAGACAGAGCGAGACAACCAAGAGAATCATCGCTCGTCTGCTGGAGGATGGTCAGTTCGTCGGGGTCGCTGAACCAGCTACGAAGACAGGCCAGCGCGCCTGCGGCATCATTGGCCCGCTCCAGGCCAGAGGGTATCAGCGCCTGAAAGGTTACTTGCGGGTGCAGGTACGATTCGACGCTTGTGAAATCACGTCTGGCGAGCGCTTCCACATAGGATCTGCCGAGGATTTGAAGATTGGTCATGGGTCACCCGCTTCCTCATTCTCCGTTAGCGTCTCGACTCGCTTGAACTCTCAACTGAACTGCACTCGTACCAACCGCACGATATTTTCCTGCCAGAGTCCAGGTTAGTCCCCGCGCCTCACCTGAGCGTGAGCGCTCAGCGCCTCTGAGGCGCTCACCTCCCGTAATCGCTGGGTGGTGAGACAAGGATACCCGCACTCCAGAGCAGACGTATCGGACGAACGTCCCATCTTTGGCGCGAGAGGATCAGCAAAATGAGCGAGAATGATTTGTAAGCGGCGGGAAGCCTTCCCTTACCGCAACAGGTCGTGCTCTATCGCAAACAAGGTGGCGCCAACCCTGGTGCTCACCCCCACTTTGTTATAAATGTGCTCCAGGTGATGCCTGACGGTATGCTCACTCACAACGAGACGCTTTGCCATCTCCTGCCGACTCAATCCTTTGGCCAGCAAACGCATGATCTCCACCTCCCGGTCGGTCAGACCCGCCGGCCATGCTGGAGAGCGGTTCTTGCGCCTGGTCACGGCTGTCACCCCAGATGCGTGCAACGACTCCTCCAGCGCACGAAAGCAGTCGGGGCAGAGGGCAGATCCCACCTCGCCGCTCATCTGTTGAAGCGCGGCTTCCTGATCAACCGCTGGCTCGTCAGGCGTATCGTTGGTGAGGTCATCGAATCGATCAGCGACGGCGATTATACGGGCGCCAAGCGGAATCTGCGCCCCAGAGAGTCCACGATAGTAGCCCTGTCCGTCCATCCGTTCGTGGTGGGCGGCTATCAGCGGAACGATGGGCGCCAAGACAGGCACGCGCGCCAGAATCCGCTCGGCGTGGTAGGGGTGCAGGCGCAGCCGCTCCCATTCGACCTGGGTAAGCTGGTTGCGTGGCTTCTGCAACGTGAAGGAAGGCACGGCTACCAGCCCGAGATCATGCATCAGGGCGGCTCGGCGGATGGCGCTGACCTCCGCTTCAGGCAAGCGCAACTGCGTGGTCATACGCTTGGCCAGATCGCCCACCCGGCGGGAATGCCCAGATGTGTAGAACGACTTCAGGTCGGCGAAATCAGCAAAGGCCAGGGCGACATCTTCGAGCTTTTCCTCCTTGATGTAACGAAATGGAGACGGTGGCTCCAGAGACAGCACTTCCGTCCACACCGATTCCTGCTGGAGGGTTTCCCAGAGCGCCTCATCATCCGCGATGGCAAGGAACGCATCCACCACCGCGGGATCAAACGCCTTTCCCCGGCGTTCCTCCGCCAGGCGCATGGCCGCCGACCGCCCTCCAACGTAATGGAATGCCTCGATAAAGCTGGTAGTGTAGACGATCCGCGAGATGAGAGGAGTCGCCTCACCTCGCATTCCACCCGGGCCGCTACCATCCCACTGCTCGAAGACCGAGACCAGCGCGGATTGCACCACCTCAGGCATGCCCAACCGATCCGCAAATCGCCCAGCCACCTCACAGGTATTGCGAAAGCCTTCCCGCGTGCTCTCCTTGCCGTGCAGCGCGAAATTCAGCACCTGCTGTACCCGCACATGCGCTGGCTGCCCAGCGGCCACGTAATCCTTTAGCCAACCCATGATCTCGACCGGGTTATGGTCGTCGGTGTAGAAGAAGAACTCTCGCCTGGCTGCGATCTCGTCATTCATGACATACCGGGCGAAGTGGCTAGTCCAGGCAGTGCATCCGGCGTCCATGAGAAGTTCAGCGTAGTACAGTCCAGCCTGCTGCTCAAGCGATACCTTGAGTTGATCCGCGACCCGCATCCCCAGGTAGCAAGACCTGACGGCATGTTCCGCTGGCAGGCCTATAGCCAGATCAGCCGCCAGGGACAGCGCGCTCAGGAGGTCGGCTATGCGAACATAGCCAGGCGGCGGATTTTCGACCTCGACTGGTGGCTGGGAATTGATCAATGCTACAACTCCTGAAACACCGCTACGCCATAGTTTGAAGATACCCAGCCGCAGTATATCGCACCGCAAAGCTATCCCGACGCCTTACACGGCTCCGTGGATTTTCGCCATAGAATACCACTCACTGACCGACACAAGTAGTGCGGGATGTGTCGGAATTTGGCGCGCCTGACATGGTTATCCCGCCAGGCCACGCGCCAGAGCCAGTTCGACGTTGAGCAGCGCCGCGCCCGCCGCGCCGCGAATCGTGTTATGACTGAGCGCGAAGAACTTGTAGTCCAGCACATCACAGCGCCGCAGCCGCCCAATCGTGACCGCCATGCCATCACCAGCGAGGCGATCCGCGATGGGCTGCGGGCGATTCTGCTCCTCGCGATAGATGATGACGGGCTGGGGGGCGCTGGGCAGGCCGAGGCGCTGCGGCTCTGGCGTCCAGTCGCGCCACGCCGCGATGATCTCCTCCGGCTCGACGCGCCGCTCAAACTCGACGCTGACCGACTCCAGGTGGCCATCGCGCACGGGGACACGGACGCAACTCGCGCTGACATGGCTCGCCAGCGGCGCAAAGCTCGCGCCCAACCAGCCGCCAAGAATCTTCTGCGTTTCCTCCTCGATCTTCTCTTCCTCGCCGCCGATGAATGGCACGACATTATCAATCAGATCGAGCGAGGCGACACCTGGATACCCCGCGCCCGAAGCCGCCTGAAAGGTCGTGACGAGCACGCGCTTCAGCCCAAACGCGCGCAGAGGCGCGAGGGCCATTGTCAGGCCAATCGTCGAGCAGTTCGGATTCGTCACGATAGCGCCAGGCCATCCGCGCTGCTCTCGCTGCGTGGGCAGCGCCGCGAGGTGATCCGGGTTGATCTCTGGCACGATCAGCGGCACATCAGGCGCCATGCGAAAGGCGGAGGCGTTGCTGAAGACCAGCGCTCCTGCCTGCGCATAGCGTGGCTCCAGCTCGCGCGCCTCATCCGCTGGCAGCGCCGAGATGACGAGCTGACCGCTCAGGTCGCCCGCTGGCTCCGGCGCCTCCAGGCGAAGATCGAGCGCGGCGGCGGGTGGCGGCGTCTCTACATGCCAGCGCACGACATCGCCGTACCGCGCGCCAATGCGCCGCTCTGAGGCCACTCCGTGAGCCAGCTCCAGCCAGGGATGCCCCTCCAGCAGGGCAATGACGCGCTGGCCGACCAGTCCCGTCGCCCCCAGCACCGTTACGGGCAGCCGCCGCTCGCGAGGCGCGCCTGAATATGTCCGCCGCATGTACTCTTTCTCCCCAATCGATTTGTCTATGCGCCTGTCGCCAGCGTACTCACTCGCTCGTTACGTCGCGCCTGGCGTTCCCGCAACGCCGCATGCAGCGCCTGTGTCGCAGCATCCACTCGCTCAGCTTCCACCACCATGCTCACGCCATCCGCTGTGGCCGTGATGCGCTCGGCGCCCAGACCGCCCAAGCTCGCCAGCGCCGCCACCGCATCGTGGAGTGGAACGGGGGCGCCGTCGAGTGGCCACGCTGGCAGCCACACCGCTGTGACCTCCGCCAGCGCGCGGCCAGACGGTTCGCTCCACGGACGCGCCGCGACGAACCAGGCGCCCGAGCGCGTGTATCGCCACTGCGCGGCTTCGGGAATGATGTCTGTGCCAGGCGCTGTGGGCGTCGCCGTCGCGCGCAGCTCCAGCGGAATACCCCAGCGCGCAACCGGCTCGATGGTCGCGGGATGTAGCGCACGCGCGCCCAGCGTCGCCATGCGTTGCGCCTCGCCGTAGGTCAGGACAGGGAGCAAGGCGACGTCTGGGGCGATCCGCGGGTCAGCCGTGAGCATCCCTGGCACATCACTATATATGGTGAGGCGCTCGGCGCCAAGCGCCGCCGCGATCACCGCCGCCGAATGGTCGGAGCCATTGCGGCCCAGCGTGGTCAGCGCGCCCGTGGTGTCGTGGGCGATGTAGCCGGGCAGTACTGGCACGCCACCGCGCATCACCAGCATCGCCAGACGTGGCAGCAGCCACGCGCGCGTCGCCAGCGCCGATGGCTCTGGCTCCCCCACAGCCCCCGCCACGCCGCGCAGGATGACCGGAGCCGCATCGAAGGCTTCGGCGGTCAGCCCAGCCTCGCGGAGGGCAGCCGCTAGCAGGCCAACGACCAGCCGCTCACCCCAGCCGGAGAAGTCCGCAACGAGCCGCTCACGCGCGGGGTCGCCCAGGCCCGCGCCGCGCTGCGCGAGGGAGTGCGCGTCGAGGGTCAGCGCCGCCCACTGCCGCTCGAAGCTGGCGGGAATCGCCTGGGTGAGCGCGGCCCACGCTCCATGATGGCGGATGGCCAGCGCGTCCAGCAGCTCCGGCAGGCGCGCGTCGCCCGCGATGGCGCTCTCCCCGACGAGAATCAGCGCATCGGTGACGCCCGCCATCGCCGAGACGACCACAGCGATCGGTCCCTGCGCGCGAAGCTCTCGCGACGAGCCGCGCGACCTGCCGCAAGCGGGCGACATCCGCGACCGAGCTTCCACCAAATTTGACGACCCGCATAGCCAACGCTCCCCCAGAATCCGCCTGCGCCGTCCAGCCCGCGCGCTCCTGCGAGACGCGGGCTGGACGCGCGGCCAACCGCCTATGACGCCGACGCAGCGAGCGCCTGATCGAGATCCGCCAGAATGTCATCAATATGCTCGATGCCAACGGAGAGGCGCACAAAGTCTGGCGTGACGCCCGTCGCGCGCTGCTCCTCCTCGGTCAATTGCGAGTGCGTCGTGCTGGCGGGGTGAATCACCAGCGACTTCGCGTCGCCGATATTCGCCAGCAGCGAGAAGAGCTTTACTGAGCTGACGAAGCGCTTGCCAGCCTCCAGTCCACCCTTGATGCCGAAGCCGACGATGGCGCCATAGCCATGCTGGAAGTAGCGCCGCGCCACGGCATGGGTGGGATGGCTGGCAAGGCCGGGATAGAGCGTCCAGGTGACGGAAGGATGCCCCTCCAGGAATTGCGCGACCTTCAACGCATTCTCGCTGTGGCGCTCCATGCGCAGTGGCAGCGTCTCCAGCCCCTGCAGGAAGAGCCAGCTATTCAGCGGGCTGACGGCAGGGCCGAGGTCGCGCAGGAGCTGCACGCGCGCCTTGATGATGTAAGCTAGCGGCCCCAACGCCTCGACATAGCGCACGCCGTGGTACGACGGGTCAGGCTCGGTCAGGCCGGGGAACTTGCCGCTGGCCGCCCAGTCGAACGAGCCGCCATCTACGATGACGCCGCCGATGCTAGTGCCATGGCCGCCGATGAACTTGGTCGCGGACGCTACGACGATATCGGCGCCGTGCTTCAATGGCTGGATGAGGTAGGGGCTGGGAATGGTGTTGTCAACGATCAGCGGGATGCCCGCCGCATGCGCGACATCGGCGATGGCGCCGATGTCGAGCGTGTCGAGGCGCGGATTGCCGACCGACTCAGCATAGATCGCCTTGGTGCGCGGCGTGATCGCCTGGCGGAAGGCGTCAGCGTTCGTGCCATCCACGAAGTGCGTGGTGATGCCCAGGCGTGGTAGCGTCTGCGCGAAGAGATTGTATGTGCCACCGTAGAGGCTCGTGCTGCTGACAATTTCATCGCCCGCGCTGGCGATATTGGCGATGGCGAGGAACTCCGCCGCCTGGCCCGACGCGGTGGCAAGCGCGCCCACGCCGCCCTCCAGCGCCGCGATGCGCCGCTCGAAGACATCCTGCGTGGGGTTCATGATGCGCGAGTAGATGTTGCCGAACTTCTTCAGCGCAAAGAGGTCGGCGGCGTCATCCGCATCCTCGAAGACATATGAACTGGTCTGATAGATCGGCACCGCCCGCGCACGGGTGGCGGGGTCGGGGCTTTCCTGCCCGGCATGCAGGCTCAACGTCTCGAAGCGCAGGGCGGGCGCACTCACCGCCGCCTCGCCAGCTTCGGTTGTATGGCCATTCGATGCGGCCACTGTCACGTCTGGCGTCGTCACATCCAGGTCTGCCATGTCGCTCGTCTCCTCTGGGCGCTCACTAGCGCCTGCTCAGATAGATAGGCTTTCAGCCCATGGTGATGAAAAGTAAAAGAAACATGATTGGGGGACAGCCCCAATTCCCCGGCAGTGGGCCGCTGCCCTCTGTACGCCCGCTTGCTCTCATCCCTGGCCATTCAGGAACGGACGCAGCAGCGCGTCCATTTGTCCCCAGTCTTTGAGGAACGCATCATGCCCTTCGAGTGAGTCCACCTCGGCGTAGCGGGCTGAGCCGCCAGCCGCACGCACACCATCCGCCAGTCCGCGCGCCAGCTCCGGCGGATAGAGCCAGTCGGAGGACATCCCCACCACCAGCGTTTCCGCGTGGATACGCCCCAGCGCCGCCGCGTCCGAACCCCAGCGCGCCGCCGCATCGTAGCGATCCATCGCGCTGGTGAGATAGAGATAGGTGTTGGCGTCGAACCGTTGCGCCAGCTTGTCCGCCTGGTGGTGGAGGTAGGTCTCCACGTCACGTCGTGGCCCCCAGGTGGGCCAGTCGCTCGCCCGCGCCGCCAGCGTCCGCCCGAAGCGCGCTTCCAACCCCTGCGCGCTGGTATAAGTGAGCATCGCCAGCATGCGCGCCAGCGCCAGCCCCGTCGCTGGTCCCTCGCCGGGAGGATAGGCGCCGCCCTGCCAGAGCGGGTCGGCCATGATCGCCTGCCGCGCGATGTCGTCTATCGCCAGCCCTTGCGCGGGGAGCCGCTGGGCCGCGCCGATGATGATAGCGCGCTCGACCTGCTCTGGGAAGGCGATAGCCCACTCCAGCGCCTGCAAGCCGCCCAGCGAGCCGCCCGCCACCACCGCCAGCCGCTCGATGCCCAGCGCCGCCAGCAGCGCTCGCTGCGCCCGCGCCATGTCGCCGACGGTGATATGCGGGAAATCCAGCCCCCAGTGAGGCGCCGCGCTCTGATATCTCGCCATCGCGCGGGCTGGTCGGCCCGGTCGTGCCATAGCAGCCGCCCAGCACATTCGAGCAGATGACAAAGTAGCGGTCGGTGTCGAAGGCGCGTCCCGGCCCGATCAGCGGATTCCACCAGCCGGCTCGCGGATCATCGGGGCGCGAGACATCGCAGGCGTGCGCGTCTCCGGTGAGCGCATGACAGAGCAGGACGACATTGTCGCGGCTCGGCGTCAGTCGCCCCCATGTCTCATAGGTCACCATGACGGGCGCCAGTGTCTCGCCGCTCTCCAGCGCCAGCGACGGCAGCGTCAGGCTGCGTGGCCCTGGCCAGAGCGCATCGCTCGCCGTCACGACCGCTGGCGCGCTCGCCACCGCCCGCTTCGTTGTCCGGGATGTTGCCATGCTCCCAACTCCTTTCACCAGCGCCAGAGAATAACGCTCGCTTGTCTGTTCGAGGTACAAAAAAACCCTCTCTCCCCATGCAGGGGCGAGAGGTTACGCTGTACCACCCTGATTCGCCGACGCCTTTCGACGCCAGCCTCTAAAACGTCCGTAAGCGGGAATCCAGCGCGCCTGTAATGGGGCAACTTGGAGTCATGCCTGGAACGTCAAGGCCTGATAACGGGGCCTGCCCGGCGCAGCCTACTCTCGCACAGGGATGTCACATGCGATTTCCGCGCGCGGCTCGGAGGTCATATTCCGCGAAGGAGATGGCGCCGAATTTTCACCAGCTACGGCTCTCTTTGGCCACGTCCCGCTCGCGTACTCGTCCTCGTTCTCGCCATGTTCAGTTCTGGGGCATAAACAACAAACGCCCTCGGCCAGAAGGTAGCTGGCGAGGGCGGATCGTCTGGGCGCATCATGCGCAGGTGACGCTCCTCCCTCATCTTGCGCGACGCGGTTGCGTCTCGCCGGACTTTGCACCCTGCCAGCGTCTCTGCTGGTGGGTTGCCAGGCTTCTTCGGGCCGTATCCCTCTGCCATTCGTGATGAGAGTAGGTTCGTGTCGTTATGCGGTTGTTGACTAAGACACTACACGAAGTCATGAACGCTTGTCAAGGTTTGCCACAAACTCGCGCAAAGCTGGCCGGAATGGAGACCACCACTACTCACTGATGAGGTAGCCGCTTGTGGCGCCTGGAGGTCAGGCGCGTCGCATTTTTCCGCAAGCTCGGAATGGCCATTTGTCCGAGAAGAAAGAGCGCAACGGTAAGCGGGCCATATGTCTCAGAGAAGGTCAATGCAGAGCGCCAGGAATGCGCTACCGTGTACCCACCCCAGAGGGCGAGAGGTATGATACAAATACTCAACACAAGCAATCGAACCCTGTATGTAATGCCTTGAGGGCCTGCTTTCCGCTCCAGCGTGAGCATCATCCAGCTTGAGGACGCAAGGAATAGCACAATCAACAGCCAGGTAATGAGATCAACGACAGTCAGCGTCATGAGTGGTGATTCTCCCCTGGGTATCCAGTCAAACAGCGGAAGCAAGCGTACGTTCGCGTGCGAGCGATAGCATGCGACGACAGCCGCTCAGTTGAATAGATGCGAGATTGCGCCATCTTGTTTCGATGACGCCAGACGCTCAGGTGTTCGACATAGACGCAACCGCAATACTTCATTATTTGACGCGCCGATGTACCCACCGATATACTCTGTAACGGACGCTCGCATGGCCTGCGGCTCAGCGCGTCCACGCGGCTCGGCGGCGAGCCAGCGATCAGGCGTTCGCCGAGCCAGGGGAGAGGTATGCCGACGCTCGTTGATTCCCACGCGCATGTACAGATGCGCCAATTCAACTCTGACCGGGAGCAGGTGATCGCGGCGGCATTCGCGGCAGGCGTGCGCCAGATGGTCGTCCCAGGGGTGGATGTGCCGACGAGCAAGCTGGCCATCGCCCTCGCCGAACATTACCCTGGCCACATCTTCGCCGCTGTCGGCACGCACCCGCACGACGCCACGACGCTGACCGATGAGGCGCTCGCCCAGCAACGCGAGTTGGCCCGGTCGCCGCATGTCGTCGCGATTGGCGAGATTGGCCTCGACTACTACCGCAACCTCTCACCACGCGATGTCCAGCGCGACGCTATCACGCGGCAATTCGCTCTGGCCCGCGAACTCGATCTGCCGATCATCCTGCATAATCGCGACTCGCACACAGACATGATCGCGCTGCTACGCGCCGAAGCGCAGGGGCTGCGCGGCGTCTTTCACTGCTTCATCGGCGACCAGGCGATGGCGCGCGACGCGCTCGACCTGGGCTTTTATATCTCGTTCGCTGGCCCGGTGACCTATCCCAAAAACACCGAGCTTGCGGAGGTCGCCGCCTGGGCGCCGCTCGACCGCATGCTGATCGAAACGGATTGCCCGTACCTGACGCCAACGCCGTTCCGTGGGCAGCGCAATGAGCCGCGTTTCGTCGCGCAGACCGCCCAGCGCATCGCTGAGCTACGCGGAATCGCGATGAACGACCTGGCCGAGGCTACCGCGCGCAACGCCGCGACGCTCTTCCGCCTACCAACACTGCCTGAGAACGGAGACTAGCGCATGCGCTTGTTCAATACACTGACCCAGTCCATCGAACCAGTCGAGCCAACGAATGGTGAGGTGACACTCTACGTCTGCGGCATCACGCCCTACGACACGACGCACCTCGGCCACGCCTTCATCAACGTGGTCTATGACACGCTGCGTCGCCATTTGGTCGCGCATGGCATGCCAGTGCGCTACGTGCAGAATGTCACCGACATCGATGACGATATTTTGCGCAAGTCGCGCGAGGTGGGCATGGCGTGGGATGACCTGGGAACACGCGAGACTGAGCGCTACATGCGCGATCTCACCGCGCTCAACGTGCTGCCGCCCACGCAGTATGTCCGCGCGAGCAACACGATCACAGAAATGGTCGAGATGATCGGGACACTGGTGGCGAAGAAGCTGGCCTATGTCCGCGATGGCTGGGTGTACTACGACGTCCAGGCCGATCCAGGATTCGGCGCGCTGGCTGAGGCCTCCGGCATTCACGGCTACAACGAGTGGCTGACCACCGCCAACGAGCGCGGCAACTTCGCCGATGATCCACGCAAGACTGACCCGCTGGACTTCGTGCTCTGGCAGGCGCAGCAGCCCGGCGAGCCATCGTGGCCCAGCCCGTGGAGCGATGGACGCCCCGGCTGGCACATCGAGTGCAGCGCCATGGCGACAGCCTTTCTGGGGCCGCGTATCACCATCCACGGCGGCGGCTCCGACCTGATCTTCCCGCATCACACCTGCGAAATCGCGCAGAGCGAGCACTCCACCGGCGTGCATCCCTACGTCCAGACGTGGATGCACTGCGCGATGGTGGCGCTCGAAGGCGAGAAGATGAGCAAGTCGCTCGGCAATCTGGTGCTGGCGGCGGACCTGCTGGAGCGCTACACGCCCGACGCGGTGCGCATCATGCTGCTTACCAACCACTATCGCCGCCCGTGGGAATATTTCGCGCATGAGATGACATCCGCCGCCGAGCGCGCCCGTCGCTTCACCGCCGCCGCTGCTCGTATCGGTGAGGTTGGCGAGGGCGTCGTAACACTGGCGGGCGACGAAACCGCCCAGCGCGCCCGTGCCGAATTCGACGCCGCGCTCGATAATGACCTGCGGACACCCGCCGCGCTCGCTATCCTCGATGTGCTGGCCACGGCGACGCTCAGTACCCCTACACCCGCGCGCGTGGCTACGCTCCGCGAGCTAGGCGCCACACTGGGATTGACCCTTGGCGGTGTGAATCCCACTGGCCCCGCGTGGACGCTCGATTAGTGACTAGTTTCGTCGGGCCTTGTCGTCTCCTGATGCGTTGCGGCCACCAAGGGAAGAGCGTGGCGGAGCAGATCAGATCAGGACGTGCCTGGAGCGCCCACGCCAAAGTCAGAGACGAGCGGCGCGGCCCCTTGTGAGAACCGCGCCGCTCGTCTCTGACATTCCAGGATGCTGGAATCGCGGAAAAGCTAGTACTCCGCTGAGCTTGTGTCAGAGGATTTGCTGGCGCTGACGAAGAAGTTCACGAGCAACGCGCCTACGGCCACGCCCATCGAGCAGGCGAAGAACGCGCCGACGAACCACGAGACCGCGTCTACTGTGACCTTCGATGCGAGCACGAAGTACTGCAAGCCCACGGCGGCCACTGCGGCGCCGAGCACGCCACCCACTAGCCCCAGCCAGCGCGTGCGTGGCGGGCTCATCAGCCGCGCGGCAAAGAGGCCGCCTGGCAACGAGATGAGGGCGGCGATCACGAGTAGTGTAACGCTGAGAGACATGAAAGCCTCCTGAAGAAGATGACATCCGATTGAGGGCGCAAACCCCCGCGCCGATGGCACGAAGGCTACGCGCCGCTGACTAGGAGCGGCGCCACGAAGAGCGTAGCGATACCCCTATCATAGTACGACGCGACTATTCCCATAGCTAGACGAGGCAAAGCGGTGATGCGTCGCGCTCGGCGCTATTCCGCGCGTTCGCGGCTATACGACTCGGCAAGAGTGTAGCGTGTGGGGATTGCCACTCGTCTCAGGGTATGAGGCTTGCGAAAGAGACAACGTTAGCCTATGCTACATGGCTGGGGCGTCATGACAGCGCGCCAAGTACGAGCGCCAGTGAAACGACGCGGCGCCAGTGGGAGAAATATCGTTGTTTAGCGAGCGCAACCTGCACGGCGATCAGCCGGCGCGTCGCATTTTTCGTTTTGGTCAGCGTATCTCAGGTCAGCAACTCCCTGCCGCCCCCCAACGTGTGCGCGGCATAGATGATAGCATCGTGGGACGTCTGCGGAGCGTGCGGCTTCGTGCGCGTGGACGCGAGGCATGGTTGCGGTTCACCGCGAGCGACCTGAGCCGCGAAATTCGCACAATCCCGATCAATACCACCCAGGCGCCTGCCCCGACGCCCGATGCGCTGGAGCTGCGGGGCGGCATGCGCGTGCGCTGCCATGAGGGGTTTGTCGGACGCCTCGCTGGGCTGGTCATCTCCACAAGTGACGGCCTCGTCTCCGACCTTATCCTGCGCGTGCGCAATGACGCGCTCTCAGAGGTTGATCTCTCGACTGATCCGATGTTCAAGCTGGCGAGCTTGCAAGGACAGGAGACGCTGATCTCGCCAGCCTGGGCAATCTCCGTGACGTACCGCGAGCGGACGCTACCGTTCCTGGCGCCAGAACTGACGCTACGCCTCGACGCCAGCGTCGAGCAGATCGCGTCCGCCTCGCTGCTGCGCTCCGATGGCGAATTGACCGCCGCCGTCTGGCAAATCCTGAACGAGAACCCAGCCATCGCGCCGTACCAGTCACAGCTCAGGGTGCGGGTGCGCGATGGCGCGGTGACGCTGCTCGGCACGCTGCCCAGCCGCCGCCACCGCGCCTCCGCCGAGCAGGATGTCTGGCATCTCGCGGGCGTGCTGGCAGTGCGCAACGAGATTACCATCTCGGAGTGAGCGCGGGATACACGGCGTCTTACACAATGATCAGCTCACGCTGGGCGGGTGAGATATACTCGGCGCCCGATTCGGTCACCAGCACCTCATCCTCCAGCCCGATGTAGCCACGCTCGGTCGCCACGCCCAACTCCAGCGTATAGACGGAGCCTGGCAGAATGGGTTGATCAGGTGAATCGCCGTAGCGCGGCCAGCGCGGCCCCAGCAGCGGCCCGCCGTCATGGGTGGCCAGGCCGACGCTATGCCCCAGCGCATGTTTGTATTCCGGATAGCCCGCGTGTGTCAGCGAGGAGCGCGCCGCAGCATCAACTGTCCAGCCCTGGACACCCGCCTTCAGCTTCTTGCGCCCAGCCTCGATGGCGTCCAGACAGGCCTGGAAGGCGCGGCTGACGCTGGCGGGCGGGGATGGCTCGGCCTCACTGTGGAGATACCACATCCGCTGGAGGTCAGCCCGATAGCCCTCATAGGCGACGCCGAAGTCGAGGTGAACGAGGTCGCCAGATTGCATGGCGAGGTCGGTTGGCCCCGCGTGGCCCGCCTCGGAGGCGGCGCCCGCGTTCACCGTGGGGCAATGATCCAGCGCCCAGGAGGTCTCCAGTCCACGGTGGCGCACCTCGGCGTGCAGCATATCGGCCACTTCCAGCTCAGTGCGTCCGGGGCGCAGGAACGCCGTCACCTGCGCGAATAGCTCCTCGGTCAGCTCGATGGCCTTGCGCATGCGCGCCAGCTCGCTCGATGTCTTGCGGCTGCGCAGTGACGCGATGATCGGCCCAGAAGAGATCAACCGCGTGCGATATGGGGTTCGCGCCAACGCCTCTTGCAGTTGCAGGAACATGCCGTGGGTCAGGCCATCGGCGGCGACATCGCCCGTGGAGTAATTGATGGCAATCTGGCCGGGATCAAGCTCACGCATGAGCTTGCGCAGCGCAGGCGCGAACCCTTCGTCATAGGTCAGCACGGTATCATAGAGGCCCGCGCGCCGCACCGTGGCGCCTTCTGGCCCGCCAACTAGCGCGATGCGCCGCCCCGTCTTCGTCACGATGAACGCGCTCTGCCAGGTCACATCGTGGCCCACGATCAGCTTCATCACCGGATCGGGAGTCTCCGACGACTCGCGCACGAAGGTCATCCAGCAATCAATGCTCTGTTCCTTGAGCGTCTCGACCGCCTGGTCGAGCTTCTCCGCCTGGATATTTCCCGCAGCCATCCGCGCCTGCCTCTCATGTGGTCAACACAACACTAGGTGAGATCAGTATACGCCGCGAAGGAAGCGGGCGGGAGCGCGCTCAGCCTTCCGCGTGTGACGCGGCTAGCGTGGTGTGTTAGCCGACCTGTCGCGCCTGGGCAGGGTCGTATCCCCCTGCTTCGCGCAGACGCTCCATTCCATAGGCGCGTACCATCCCAAGCATGAAGTAGCGGCGGGAGTGCGGCCCGTCCTCCCAACAGATGAGGCTCTTGTCAGCCAGCGAGAGTAGCCCTGCGCGCGTCTCCTCGACCGACGCGCCGTCCACCGCGACATCATCCGTCGCCCCGCCGCTGAACTGCGACAAGGCGCGAAAGAGTCGGCGCTCATCTGGCGCCAGCAACGTATAGCTCCAGTCAATCGCCGACCACATGGAGTGCTGATGCTCTGCCAGGTCCGTGGCGCCGCCAGTCAGCACACGCAGGGGAGTCTGTCCCATCAATTGCTCGTGAATCGCGCGCAGGGTGAGGCTCCGAACACGCGCGGCGGCAAGCTCGATCGCCAGCGGCACGCCATCCAACCGGGCGCAGATAGCAGCGAGCATCCGCCCGTCCGCCTCATCTCGCAACTCGAAGTGGGGCTGCGCAGCGCGAGCGCGTTCGAGAAAAAGCGCAACTGCGGGATAGCTGGTGAGCGCCTCCATATCAAGCGGTGCGCCTGTGTCGGGGATTTCCAGCGGCGCCAGCGCATACGCCTGCTCGCCCCGCACATTCAACCGCTCCCGACTGGTCACGAGCGCCTTGACCTGGGGAACCGCGCAGAGCAGGTCAACGATCAACCTTCCGGCGGGTACTATTTGCTCGAAGTTATCCAGAACCAGCAGGAACCGTTGCGCCCGCATCGCTCTAATCACCGCATCGCGCAACGGCGCCGCGCCCCGCGCACGCACACCGAGGGCCAGCGCCAGCGCATCCAGCGCCTTCGCGGGATTCCGCACAGCTACCAGCGGAACAAAGCATGGCATATACGCATCACGCGCGCTCAACGTGTGAGCCACCCGCAATGCCAGGCGCGTCTTACCAACACCCGCAGGGCCTGTCAGCGTGAGCAATCGTGTGTGCTCGCGAGCAAGCAGATGCGCAATCGTCGCTTCGTCGCGCTCGCGCCCGATGATGGTCGTCAGCGGCGTGGGGAAGTTGCGCGCCAGGTGCGGCGCTCCTGGCTGCGATCCTTCCGCGCTACGCCCAGCCCTCGCCGCTGACGCCGTGGCGATGAAGGCCGCGCGCTCCTCAGGGGAGAGATCGAGCGCATGGACGAGGAGGTGGAGTGTCCCCTTTTGCGGAGAGCGTATCAGGCCGCGCTCCAGCAAGCTCACCGAGGCCAGGCTAATCCCGGCGCGCTCAGCCAGCGCCTCCTGGGTCAGGCCGCGTTGGCTGCGATGCTGGCGGAGCAACTGGGCGAAATCTGGTGGGACGGTGATCCGCATGGCATCTCCTCAGAGCGCGCGTCTAGTGGTTGGCGCGACCATTGTAGCATCGCTCACCTCCTTTCCCCTATACACCATCTTACGTGCATTCTTACGCATCTTCTGTGGCGCGGCACATCACCGACTGCCACACTGACAACGTCCAGCGTAGCGTCCGAAGCGGTTACGTCATCGGTGGGTTGACGTATTCGGAGCCCGTTGGCAGATACTCAGGAGGAGAGAGACATGGGATATTTCTTCACACACCACAGCGGGAATCGAACGAAGATGTTCGCCATAGCGGTCGCGCTTTGCGGATCGCTAGCGCTGGCGGCATGCGCCTCCAGTGGCGGGGGATCAAGTACGACAGGCAATCCGACAAGTGGACAATCTGGCGCGCCCACTGCCACGGCGAAACCAGCGCACAAACCAACCTGGCCACTGACTATCAATCAAGCCTTCTGCGATGGCTTAATGAGCGTCACTGAGGCTGGCCAGATCATGAACGCGGCAGTGAAAACGGATCGCGTCATCTCGGCAGGTGATGTTGGCTCCTGCAATTACGAGACAGCGCCCTACAAGGCGGCGGTCTTTGTCGCCTTTCTGCCCAACTCCGGCGACCTCCACGCGATTGCCAATTCCATCACCAATGAGCCTGGATTCTCTGGTTCGGTCACACCTGTTTCAGGTATCGGCGATCAGGCTTTTGAAATCGTCAACCCACTCCCTAATACCAGCATTATCCAGTATCGCCTCATGGTAGCCTATGGTGGCGTCATCTTCGACGTAGTTGTGCCGAACAGTAGCGCTGGGTCAGCCGCAGTCTTCGCCAAGCTGACGCAGGTAGCGCAACTGGAGATAGGCCGCCTGTAACGCTGGCGTTCTGGCGCGCATCTAGCGGGGCGCGCCCTGGGCCGAAGTGACCCCTATCGTCGGCCCAGGGCGCTCAACTCTGGCGCGGTTTGCCCTTCGTGGCGGGCACGGGCATAGCGTCGCTGGTGGACGCCTCCAGACTGTCAGGCGCGGCGGTGGCGGCGCGCTGCCCCCAGAGGGTCGTGCTGTCCCAGGCGACGCCCACGCTCGGCGGCGAGACCAATGGCTCGATGTGGCGCAGGCCCACCTGGCGCAGACGCTCGCGGAGGTGAGCGCGGGCGATATCGGGGGTGTTGTTCGTGCGGCTGAGGTGGCCCAGCCAGACCCAGCGCGGCGCGTCGTCCAGCACACGCAGCAGCGCTTCGCTGGTCTGCTCGTTGGCCAGGTGACCTGTCGGGCTGAGGATTCGCTGCTTGAGATGCCAGGGATACGGCCCACGCAGCAGACGCTCGCGGTCGTGATTCGACTCGATCACCAGCAGGCTGGACTCCGCCATCGCCTCGATCATCGGCTCATTCACCATACCAGTGTCAGTGATGAAGCAGAGCCGCCACGCGCCCGACGAGACGACGTAGCCGCACGGCGCCACGGCGTCATGTGAGATGGGGAAGCTGCGCGCCTTCAGTCCAGCGATGGCCACCTCACGCCCGACCGGAAGCTCGACGCGCTCGATGCTGGCAGGCGCGATTGGCTCGGCCTGGCCGCGCACGGGATGCGCCAGGACGGCGGCCAGCGTGCGCGGATCGGAAATCAGCGGGATGCCATAGCGTTGGGCGAACATCACGGCGCCACAGGCATGGTCATGGTGTTCGTGTGTCAGGAAGATGGCGCCGATGCGTTCTGGCGCGACCTCCGCCTGCCGCAAGCGTCCCAGCAGCGTGCGCAGGGGGAAGCCCGCGTCGAGCAGCACCGCTGTCTCGCCGACCTGCGCCACGAGCGCATTGCCACTGCTGCCGCTGCCTAATGAGACGACCCGCACGCGACGCCTCCCCATTCCGCTCCACGAATACACCGTCGCCCGCTCTCTGGCAGACGCTCCCACATCGTATCGCCAGCGACCGCATCGCGGCAAGGCGCCATGACGGGAACCACTGTTCTGGGGAGCGTTCCCCGTCATGGCGCCGCTTTTCGTCAGTGGCAAGAGAAAGGATTCAGTGACGTTATGATGCATGGCCATAAGCCGTTCGTCCTAGATGCTATGCGGGTTCAGGCCCCTTATGTGGTATACTAGAGAGGATATTGGGCATGGCGCAGGAGGAGGAAACTACCCACCATGGAGCTGGGTATCATTAAGCCAGTGAACATCGTCGATGAGATGACCGGGGCCTACCTGGACTACTCAATGAGTGTCATCGTGAGCCGGGCGCTGCCCGATGTGCGCGATGGCCTCAAGCCAGTCCACCGCCGCGTCCTCTACGCGATGGAGCAGATGGGGCTGCAATCTAATCGCACACCCCGCAAGTGCGCGGGCATCGTTGGCGAGGTGCTGAAAGAATATCACCCCCACGGTGACGCGGCCGTTTACGATACGCTGGTACGCCTGACGCAGCCCTGGAACATGCGCTACCCACTGGCGATTGGCCAAGGCAATTTCGGATGTTTCACTGGCGACACGCGCATCTCACTCCTCGACGGTACGGAAAAGTCTTTCGCTGAACTCGCGGAACTGCCGTCCGATGAAGTGTTCCATGTCTATGCTGTCAACAGTGAAGGCCGCATCGTCGTTGGCGAGGGGCGCAACTCCCGAGTTACTCGGCAGAATGCGGCGCTCGTCGAAGTCACGCTGGACAACGGCGCGGTCATTCGCTGCACACCTGACCATCGCTTTATGCTGCGCGACGGCTCCTATGTAGCGGCGGAGAGTTTGCGGGCTGGCGAGAGCCTGATGGCAGGCCACTTCGATACAGCGCCAGTGCGTGACAGGACGAAACCATATCTGCGCATCGTGCAGCCCAAAACAGGCCAGCCAGAGTTCGTCCACCATCTCGCCGATGCCTTCAACGCAGAGCGCGAATTTGCCGCTCCGACAAGTGGGGCATTCGTACGCCATCATCGCAACTTCAACCGCTTTGACAATCGCCCGCAAAACATACAACGCATGGGCTATGTTGAGCATTGGCGACTGCATGCGAATCAGATACGTTCCGCATGGGAGAATCCCGACTTCAGGGCGGCGCAGCGCGCTGGGGTGCAAAAATACTACGATGAACATCCTGAGGTCAGAGCCGCACGCCGGGCAAGCGCCATCACACGGAACCGTGACATCAACTTCCGCAGGTTGCAAGGACTCCGTATCGCTCCCCTGCTGCGCGATCTTTATGCTCGTGAACCTGAGCGGCGTGAGCATCTCTCGCAGAACGCGAAGCGCAGATGGAGTGACTCTGGGTATCGGGCGCGAATGAGCCTGACGCTGACCGGGATCAAAAAACGACGGCCCTCACTGGAAATTCGCACCCGTAATTCGGCGCGGCTCACGGCCTGGAATACAGCACGTTGGGCGAATCCTCAGACACGCGCGCGCTTGGTAGCTGCGATGCGCAGTGTGATAACCCCCGAAGAGCGTGTCAAACGCTCTGTACGCATGCGCGCGCTCTGGCAGCAATCCACATATCGAAACCGGTATAGCGCGAACCACTTCTCACGCATGGCGCATGCCTTGTGGTCACAGCCAGAAACGGTTCGCGCTCATAGGGAAAAGATTGCCGCACAGTGGGCGAATCCTGACTTCCGCGAAGCCCAACGCGCTGGGGTGAGTGAAAGCAATCAGCGACGACTCGCGGAAAATCCGGATATGATGCGCGAGATGAGCGCCAAGTCTTCGCAATCGCTGCGCACCAAATGGCGAGATGGCGGGGAACACCAGCGCCAGGTCATGCGCACAAGAATTGCGCGCTATATGTCTGAACTACTGGCTCAGCTTCCTGGTGACACGCTCACACCCGCAGTATATGAGGCTCATCGGCATAGCCAGTGGATTCCAAAGTGGACGACGGCAGCGCGCTATTTCGATAGCTTTGACGAGGCCGTAACCGCAGGCGCAACCTACAACCATAAGGTGGAATCCGTTCGACAACTCACGGAATGCGCCGATGTCTACGACATCACCGTAGACGAGCATCACAACTTCCTGCTGACAGCCGGAGTCTTCGTCCATAACTCCGTTGATGATGACCCACCGGCTGCAATGCGCTACACCGAGGCCAAGATGTCGGCGATATCCGCTGAGCTACTGGCGGACATTGACAAAGATACCGTGGATTTCGTCCCCAACTACGACGGCCACGCCCAGGAACCCACCGTGCTGCCCGCGCGACTGCCCAACCTGCTGCTCAATGGCGCGGCTGGCATCGCGGTGGGTATGGCAACGAATATTCCCCCGCACAATCTGCGCGAGTTGTGCGACGGCATCACCTGGCTAGTCGATAACCCCGACGCTACGGCTGAGGATCTCTCACACATCATTCGCGGGCCAGACTTCCCTACCGGCGGCATCATCCAGGGGCGCGAGGGCATCCGCCAGGCCTACACCACTGGGCGCGGGCGCATCATCGTGCGGGCCAAGGCGCATACCGAGGAGACCGAGCGCGGCAAGGTAAGCATCATTGTCACCGAACTGCCCTATCAGGTCAACAAGGCCGACCTCGTCAAGAAGATCAGCGAGCTGGCGCGCGACAAGAAGATTGACGGCATCACCGATGTGCGCGACGAGTCGGATCGCTCGGGCATCCGCGTGGTGATCGATCTGCGCCGCGACGCGCGCCAACTGAGCGTGCTCAATCAGCTCTTCAAGTACACCTCGATGCAGACGACGTTTGGCGCGAACGTGCTCGCGCTGGTGGATAACCAGCCACGCACGCTGACGCTCAAGGCCATCCTGCAGCACTACATCGCCTATCGCGAGCAGGTCATCCTGCGGCGCACACGCTTCGAGCTGGCAAAGGCCGAGGCGCGCAAGCACATTCTCGAAGGCTTGACCACGGCGCTGGAGAATCTGGACGCCGTCATCGACACAATTCGTCGGTCTCAGAACCGCGAGACCGCATCGAACAACCTGCGCACCCGCTTCAAGCTGAGCGAGGAGCAGACCAAGGCAATCCTCGACATGCAACTCGGTCGCCTGGCCGCGCTCGAACGCAAGAAGGTGCAGGATGAGCATGCCGAGGTACTGCGCACCATCTCTGGCCTGCAAAAGATCCTGAACAGCATCGCCGAAGTGCGCGCCCTCATCAAGAGCGATCTCGCGGAGCTACGCGAGAAGTACGGCGACCCACGCCGCACCGAGATTGCCGACATCGAGGCGGCGGACTTCACCGAGGAAGACCTCATCCCCAATGATGAAGTTGTCGTGATGCTGACGCAGAACGGCTACATCAAGCGCATGCCGACGACCGCCTATCGCGCGCAGCGACGTGGCGGCAAAGGCTCGCGTGGCATCACGACACGCGAAGATGATACAGTGCGCCAGCTCCTCTGCGTTCACAACCATGATTCGTTGCTCTTCTTCACGAATCGCGGGCGTGTCTTCCAGCTCAAGACGTGGGGACTGCCTGATGTCGGTCGCGCCGCGAAGGGCGACCACATCCGCAACCTGATCGGCATCGACCAGGATGAGACGATCACCGCGATGGTCGCCGTGCCGAAGTTCATGGCGCGCGACTACATGGTGATGGCGACACGTCGAGGCGAGGTCAAAAAGACCAGTCTCGATGAATTCGCTGTCGTGCGCAGCCTCGGACTCATCGCGATGGATCTGGAGCCAGGCGACGAGTTGATCGGCGCGCGACTGTGCAGCGCCAACGACACCGTGCTGCTCATCACCGAGCGCGGCCAGGCGATTCGCTTCGAGGTTCAGGAGTTGCGGGCCGCGTCGCGCACCAGCGGCGGTGTGCGTGGTATCCGTGTGGAGGAATACGACCGGGTCGTAGACATCTGCGCGGTGCCAGAAAACGCCAATCCCGAGTTGCTCGTCGTCACCTTCAATGGCTACGGCAAGCGCACGCCGGTGAGCGAGTATCCCGTGCATGGGCGCGGCGGCGGCGGCGTCATCACGGCCCGCCTCACCGACAAGACCGGCTCCCTCGCGGTCGCGCGCATCCTGACGGGGGATGAGCTTGAACTGATGATCATCTCCGCGGAAGGCACCGTCATCCGCACCGACTGGCGCACCGTCGCGCAGACCTCGCGCCCGACCCAGGGTGTGCGGCTGATGAAGCTCGACGCGGGCGACCGTGTGGTGGCGGCGGCGACTATCTTCGGCGACGACGACGAGCCGATGCCAGACACCCTCTTCGTCGAGGACGAGGAAGACGAGACCAGCGGCAAGTAGCGACGCCCCTGGGCAATCAGGCGACTGGCGCGATATGATATAGTGAAACGTATCATGCGCCAGCGCCGCGACTTCGGCTACGGATGCTGGCGCGTCCGCGAATGGGCAACTGCGACGGGTAGTGTACCAGCGCAACATCACACACAGAGGAAAATAAGGACATGGCAAAGAAGGGCGAGCTTTCCAAGACGGCGCGCGCCTCACTGGCGCAGCGCGATGACACCAACTTCATGACCGACCGCATTTGCGAGCAGTGCGGCGAGCGGATCATGCTCAAGGAACTGACGCCGGTAAAGGTCGTCGGTCAGGGGATGGTCTACTTCCACAAGAACCACTTCGCCGCCTCCTAAGCGCTGGGCTACCCAGTCGCGGGAAGATGGCGAACAGGCGCTCTGACCCAAAGGCCTCCGCAGCGCTGTCTGCGGGGGCCTTTTCTGTTAGACGCTCGCGCATAGCGTCATAGCACGCCGCTCCACGCAGGCGGCTCACCCGCAAATCACATAACGCGCACACAGAACTAGTCATCGTCAGGGGTTTGGCATGTCATTCGTCACGCGGGCGCTACGCCAACGCAAGTGGCGCCGAGATGTCACGGACGATGCGCGGACGGCCAGCCCAAACCGCCCCCGCACGTTCGCGGCGCTCAGCTTCCGCAACTTTCGCCTGTTCTGGTGGGGACAGGTCATCTCCGTCACAGGCACCTTCATGCAGAGTACGGCGCAGCAGTGGCTCGTGCTGACACTCGCGCCCAATAATCCGCTCGCGCTGGGCGTCACCGGCGCGCTCCAGTTCGGGCCTTCGCTCATCCTCGGCCCCTTCGCTGGCGTCATCGTTGACCGCTATCCGCGTCGCACCATCCTCTACATCACGCAAATCGCGCAGGCCATTCTCGCGGCGTCGCTCTGGCTGCTGACGTTTCTCCGCGTCGATCAACTCTGGCAGGTGTACACACTGGCGCTGCTGCTGGGACTCGTGACCGCTATTGACAATCCCACCAGGCAGGCGTTCGTCAGTGAGATGGTGCCGACTTCGCACTTGCTCAACGCGATCTCGCTCAACTCGGTGCAGTTCAACGTCGCGCGCATCGTCGGGCCAGCCGTCGCGGGCGCCCTGATCGCGTTTTTGGGCATTCCGCTGATGTTCCTGCTCAATGCGCTGAGCTTCATCGCCGTCCTGGCCGGGCTGTGGATGATGCGCGTCAACGAGCTCTACGTCGACTGCCACGCCGCGCCCCTGGGAGTGGACTCCGCGCGATGAGCGAAGGCGCGCGCTTCATCTGGGCGAATCACGACATCCGCATCACCTTCCTGCTCATCACGGTCGTCGGCACGCTGGGCTTCAACTTCAACGTGCTGCTGCCACTGCTCGCGCACAACGCCCTGCACGCTGGCCCGCAGGAGTTCGGGATGCTGACCTCTGCGCTGGGTGTCGGCGCGCTGGCGGGCGCGCTGCTCTTGGCGCGACGCGGTGGCCAGCCTACCCACCTGATCCTCGCGGGAACGGCGGCGCTCTTTGGCCTGCTGGAGGCGCTCGCGGGCCAGACAGGCTCGCTCATCCCCACGCTCATCCTGATCGCGGCCACGGGCGTCATGATGAGCACCTTCTCGGCCTCGGCGAACACCACCGTCCAGCTCTCCGCTCCGCCAGAGATGCGCGGGCGCGTGATGAGCGTCTACACCACCATCTTCATCGGCAGCACTCCCATTGGCAATCTGACCGTGAGCGCCATCGCGGCAGGTTTTGGCACGCCAGTCAGCTTCATCTTCACTGGCCTGCCGTGCATCGCGGCGGCGGGCGTGGCGGCGTGGCTCTGGCGCCGCGAGCGCCTAGGCAGTGGAATCTGACGCAGAGCTGGATGACGTGCGCAGTTGGCGCTGACTGCTACGGCAGAGACACGCCTGAGCACGGGTGTCGTGCCAGAGTCGCCGCCAAGTGTCAGCGGCATCCGCAGCAAGCCACCCACCGCCAAGTAGGCGCATACCACGCGCCGACGTCTCCCGGAAGGCGCATGCTATACTGCCAGAACGACCTCGCATGCCAGCGGAGTAGACATCGGACGCGGGAGGGCATACAGCGATGACGGACGATCACGCGCAAGCCTCACTCTTCGGCGACGCGCCTGCGCCAGGCGGCCAGGTGAAGCGCGGCGCGCCCAGCGCAAGCTCGCTCGAACGCGACGAGACACCCGCGCATGCGCAGCCGCTCGCCCAGCGCATGCGCCCGCGCGCGCTGGATGAGATCGTCGGCCAGCAACACCTGCTCGCGCCTGGTCGCGCGCTGCGCCGCAGCATCGAGAGCGACCACACGCCTTCGATGATCCTCTGGGGGCCACCCGGCAGCGGCAAGACGACCCTGGCCAGCGTCATCGCGCAGACCACGCAGGCGCGCTTCGTGCCGCTGAGCGCCGTCACGGCTGGGGTAGCCGACCTGCGCCGCGTGGTGGATGACGCGGCGAAGCTGCTGCGCGCCACTGGACGGCGCACCATCCTCTTCATTGACGAGATTCACCGCTTCTCGAAATCGCAGCAAGACGCGATTCTGCCACATGTCGAGCGCGGCACGGTGACGCTGATCGGCGCCACCACCGAGAATCCATCGTTCGAGGTCAACGCCGCGCTGCTCTCACGCTCGCGTGTCTACACCCTCCATGCGCTCAGCGATGACGATATTCTGGGGCTGCTGCGACGCGCGCTGGCGGATGACGAGCGTGGGCTGGGCGCTCAGCGGCTGACCGTCAGCGAAGAGGCGCTCGCCTACATCGCCAACATGGCCAACGGCGACGCACGCTCCGCGCTGAATCTGCTGGAGTTGGGCGCGAGCGTCAGCCTGCCACAACCCGATGGTGGACGGCTGCTCGATCTGCCCACCGTGGAAGATGCCGCCCAGCGACGCGCGCTGCTCTACGACAAGGGCGGCGAGGAACACTACAACCTCATCTCCGCGCTGCACAAGTCACTGCGCGGCTCCGACCCCGATGCGGCGGTCTATTGGCTCGCGCGGATGCTGGAGTCAGGCGAAGACCCGCTCTTTGTCGCGCGGCGGCTGGTGCGATTCGCGACCGAAGATGTCGGGCTGGCCGATCCGCATGCGCTGCCCCTCTGCATGGCGGCGCAGCAGGCGGTGCATTTCATGGGCGCGGGCGAGGGCGCGCTGGCGCTGGCCGAGGCGGCCATCTATCTGGCGGCTGGCGCCCAAGAGCAACGCCATCTATCACGGCCTATAGCGCCGCCTCGCGAGGATGTGCGCGCCACGCGGAATGATCCTGTGCCGCTGCACCTGCGAAATGCGCCCACGCGCCTGATGAGCGAGCAGGACTACGGCAAAGGCTACATCTACGCCCACGATGTCTATGGCGGCAAGCCCGACCCGGCTGACCCGCTGCGCCCACCACCGCAGCGCCCGCAGGCGTATCTGCCCGAGAGCCTCGCCAGTCGCGCCTACTATCATCCCGGCGAGCAGGGGATGGAAGCGTCCGTCGCCGCCTGGCTGCGTCGTCGGCGTGGAGCGGCGGAGGCCAGCGCGCCATCAGACACGGCAGAGTAGCGGCGCGAACCGTAGCGCGAGCCATATCGAATGGCCCGCGTACCGACAAGTGGTACGCGGGCCATTCAGTTGCGTCTGGATAACGCTCAACAGCGGCGCTACGATGCCTCAGTCTTACGACTGCCCGGCGACCTGCGCCTCACTGGCGCGCAGGCGCTGACTCAGCACCGTCAGCAGCTTGATGCTGATGTCCGGCTGCTCGCGGAGCGCCGCGCGGAAGTCCCACACAGGGATCACAATCGCCTGCGTAGGCGTCGTCGCCACGACCGACGCTGTGCGCGGCATGTCATCGAGCAACGACAACTCACCGAGTACCGCCCCGCGCCCGAAATCACCCAGGTCGCGGGTCGAGCCATCAGGAGTGGTCTGGCTCGCGTGCACAGAGCCACTGATAATAATGAACAGGCCTACGCCAGTCTCTCCCTGTCGCAAGAGCGCAGCTCCAGCGGCATAGTCACGCTCACGCGAATTGGCGGCGAGCACCTGAAGGTCACGCCGTGACAAACCCTGGAAGAGAGGCACCTGAGCCAGCGTGTCTTCGTTCAAAGGAGTATGCTCCATTTCTGTGTCATCGACATCTGAGAAACAGCATATCCGCCAGTAAGCGCAGGGTCAAGGATTGGCGCTAACGTTGCGTTGGGATTCGCGCCGATAGCGCCACCATAGCGTCTACTCTCGCCCTATTCGTCGCGATTGCGCCCGTATGAGCCATCGCTATTAGGGTTGGGCGGCCAGTCAGGCATGCGCGTGTGCGTAGGCGCGCCGTTCCCGTTCTGCCCGCCTGGGCGCGGCCCCGACATCGGCCCACGAATACCACGAGTGCGCGCTGGCGGCCCCGACATATCGGGCCGCGATGGCCCCGGCCCCATCTGACCGCTGTTCGGGAAGTCCGGCAGCGGTGGCATTGGCAGCGCAGGATCGCCGCTGGGGCCATCGCCGAACGAGCGACGACCACCGAATGGGCCGCTATCCATCGGGCCGCTCGCGGGATTCATCATCCCGAAGTTGTCCATAGGATTGTTCGGCGGGCCAAGTGGTGGCAACTGATCTGATCCCAAACGCTGGCCCATCGGCCCCATCTGCCCCATCTGCCCCATCTGGCCCATCTGACCCATCTGGCCCCATCTGACCCATCTGACCCATCTGACCCATCTGGCCCATCTGGCCCATCTGACCCATCTGCACCCATCTGACCCATCTGGCCCATCTGGCCCATCTGGCCCATCTGGCCCATCTGGCCCATCTGGCCCATCTGGCCCATCTGGCCCCATTTGATTGAGCGTGCCGGAATGTGGCGCGCCCATCGGAACGCCATAGCCATTCATTGGCTGGCTGCCCATATTGTTTCCAGTTGCGGGCATGCGTCCCATATACTGGCCGCCCATCCGCAGGTTCTGATCACTGCGAATGCCTTGCTGAGCCATCTGGCTGGAGCTAGCCACTGCGCGCGCGCCCATCGGCCCATAGGAGCCCATCGAGTTCATCGAACCCATAGATGGCTGCGAACCAACCTGGGCCATGCCGGACATCGCGCCAACGAGCGCGGGATCCATCTCGCGCATCGGCGTCTCCTGCGCAATCGCCGAACGGATACGCTGCACGCCTACCAGTTCCTGAAGATCTTCGATGACCTCATCGAGTCGCTGCGCGCTATCGGTCGCCTGTTGCGAGTTGGTCGCCACCTGCTCGGCGATCTCAATAACCGCCTGCATCGCGTTGCTCATGCGGTCGTACTGCTGCGCTTCCTGGCGACTGGCGACGCTGATGTCGCGCACCGAGCGGGTAATATACGCCAGGATCGAGTCGATCTGCATTGGCGAGATTTCCGCGCGCTTCTGAATCACCTGATTACCCATCTGGGCAAGCTGATCGGTGCGATGTGAGATGTCGCGTGTCGTCTCAGCGAAGTTCTGTAGCGCCTTGTTGATCGAGTTGACGGCCCATACCTGCTGCTGCGAGCCACCAGCCTGCTGCGACGCGATCGCGCCGATGCGCTCCGATGCGCCGCTGACCTGCCGCGCCACGTTCTGCAGGGTCGTAATGATCGTCGCGGCGAAGAGTAGCGAGAAGATCACGCCAGCGATCATGATGATCAGGCCGAGCAGCAGAAGCTGCACCGTCGTGGAGCGCTGGAAGGTGGTCACGGCGTCGAGCGGCACACCGACCGCGAGGACGCCGATGAGGCGCTGCTGTGGGTTGAGGAGTGGATAATAGTCGGTGTAGTACGGTTGGCCATTAAAGGATACGGTTCCCAGCCACTCCTGCGGGTTCTGGGTGTTCAGCGACATCGCTTTCGCGGGAGTCGCCTCCAGCGTGCTACCAACCAGGCGGGCATACGTGCCATTGGCGCTGGCCTTACTCGCATGGAGGGTAGTGGAGATGCGCGTGCAATCGCCCACATTCGTCGCGATAAAGGCGCCATTCGCGTTCGCGCACTGATACACGCTCACGAAGCCACTGATGAGCTGCTGCACCTGATCGACATATTCCGTATCATTATTCAACGGGAACTTGCCGTAGTTGCTTGTCGAAAAGGTACTTGCGCCACTTCCGGTAATTGAGGGAGTGTCTGCGACGAGCTGGCCATCGGACGAAATGGAGATATTCTGGCCGTACTGGGTCTGTAGCACCAGCAGGGCGATCTTCAGGCTCTCCTGCTCTTGCGCATGCGTCTGTTGCAGCGCATACTGCTGGATCGCGTTATTCGCGATGAAGAGCGTCGCGCCCGTACTCAACAACGCGCCAAGCAGCAGCATGATGGTAAGTTGCGCTCGTATTCCCAGACGCAACCGTCTTCGACCCATGTTGAACCGTCCTCCTCCGCTCGTCTGGGCTCAGCCGAACCGGACGATCTGGATGCCCACTCGCAAAGTGGCGTGGGGCTTTGCTCAAAGCGCCGGACTCAGTATGCCTCGCGCAACATACCACAACGACTCCTGGCGCCCCCGCATCCCAGGCGAGAGCACGGAGTCTTGCGTTGCAGTCACTCTATTGTAACGTATGATCGCCGCCAGGTCTCGCTAGAGCAATACGAGTCCTAGTATCCGCAGATGATTGAGCACGGAATACAGCTCCGTGTCGCTGCGGCGCGTCAGGCGCACGAGGTCATCAACCGTGCGCTGGCCATCCACCAGCAACAGCACCATACGCTCGCGGCGGTCGAGTGGAAGCTGATCTATCTGCTCGGAGAGCGAGGTACGGCGAGGGCGCGACATCAACTGCTCCGGGCGCAACTGCAGTGGCGCGGAAGAGGTCGCAACGGGGTTCGCGCCCGCATACCCGCCCGCAGTCGCATATGGATCTGGCATTCCTGGGTAGCTGTACCCCGGCGCGTTCGATTGGCGATTATCGTAATAGCCTGGGTTCGAGACGTCACCTGACGAGCCAAAGTCAGGGAGTGGCGAGAGGGAGTTGAGTGAATTGCTAGAGGGATAGCCATACGATGGCCAGGAACCAAGCGATGGCGGTGGCGGGCTGGGCGCCCCAAAGGTTGGCGGCTGCGGTTGTTGTGGCGATTGCGGGAGTGACGGGTAGCCCTGCTCAGTCTCTGGGCCGACTTCCTCAAACTCGTACAAACATTCGCCCCAATTGGAGAGGGCGGAAAGTGCGGTTCCACCGGTGAGGGATCCCAGGAGCGCGGAGACTGGCTCACCAGAGATGAAGCGAATCTGTCCGATCTCACGCTGGGGCTGCCCGCGCGTCACACGCAAGATGCCGCTTTGCTTCGAGAGCTTGACCATCTCGATCACATTACTCAAACGAGCGGTTGACGTATAGCGAGAGGTCATTGGCACACTCCCCGCGCAAAGCCATTGGCCTGCGCGCTCTTCAATCCTCGCTCCTGAGCGAAGGGAAGGTATGCTGTCCGCATTGACAGAATTACAAGGTGTCTGCGAAGACGATTCTTAAAGGCAGTCTCGCCATCAGTATAGCGCCGTCGCGTCACATCAGCTACAGAGTGAGGCTGTGAAATGAAGATAGATCAAGCGCCATCGCAATCGGATAAGTGGCGCCAGTCGCAACCACCCACCCCAGGATTGGAGCCGTCTCCTCACCACACCCCACCAGACCAGAATGGGCAATCCGTACGCCTACCTTAGCATACCCGTCAATACGGAATCTTGCCAGGAAAGCCCATCTACCGCGCAGGCGCTTCCGACCCGGTGTCGGTCGCCACGCTTTCTTCGCGTTCGAGTTGCGCGAGTCGGCTGCCGCAACTGTTCCGCCAAGTCGCATATATTCCAATGCCCGCTGCTCGTCCCATTTTGGCATAATCGTTTCGTGCGCGCCATTCGTCACAGCGCGGTCGATAAGACCAGAATAGAACTCGTACGCCTGAATCTGGAGTCGCAACAACTCCTTTTCCGTCGCTGGCTGCTGTGCCATGCCTGTCCTCCACTCTGCCGCGCCGCGCCATATACCAACCGGACGACGCGCAGCCTTCGCATGATCGCGGTCAGCTTAGCACAGTCTGTCCTGTGTGGTCAAGTGAGCGCAATTCCTTGAAATCGCTGAAAAATAGCCGTTCAGAGGCCACTGGCGCCGTGGCGTTGAACGGCCTGCAACGCTCTCGGACATTTGCGCACGATCCTGTCTCGCGCCTTACTGCGCGCGTGGGTCAGCGTCATTGACCCCATCACCCAGTACACCAGACGACGTGTTTTGATCATTCCTGATCCACCCAGCGCGTCGAAACCGACCAGATCGGAGACGCGCAGCGTACCAGGCGTGCGCTGCATCGCGTCACTCGCCGCTGGCCCAGCCGCATAGCCAGCGTCCGCATCCATCGGCAGGCGCATATCTCCCTCCAACGGACGAGTCACCATTGGCGCATGCCGGGGCAGCGAGGCCGATGCGGGGCGGGCGCCATAGAGGCTGCTCGACGCGCTGGGGTCATCCAGCGGATCGATGGCAGCGCCTGAGAGGCTGGCAAGCTGCTGTATCCGGTCAGAGTTGTGCTCGATCGCATTGATCGCCTGCGTGATCCAGTCGATGCCAACGCCCGTCTGGCGCACATAGCGTCTCAGCAGCCCAATATCATGGTTGAGATTGCCCGCTGCGCGCGACTCGTTCACCGTCTGCGCGTAGAGTTGTGTCAACGCTACCCAGGTGTCGCCCAGGCCAGCGGGGAGATCCGCCGCCTGGACATCGCGGCGCCATCGCCGTCAGCGGGGGCGGTGCCGCCGAGCGCATCGACCGCGCGCAGCGGCGTGGTGAGCGGTGAGATTCCCGCCACCGAATGGTCAATCGGTTCGAGAATGCTCATCTCTTCGGTGAAGCCTGGGCGCATAATGCCGATGTCATCGCCAAACCCCTGCGAGCCACCGAGCGCATCGGTGTTGCGGGCGACTGGCTCTCGCAGCGATGGATCAGCCAAATCGGCGTGGGTAATCTCTGGCGGCAGAATCAGCGCCAACGCGCGCCGCGCCTGCCCCAACAACTCGATCTGGCGCTGCGAGGTGGCGACGAGGCTCTCGACGAGCGCGACGAGACGACCGACATGCTGCTCGGCCCGCGCCGACTCGTCCGCGGTATTGGAGACGCCCTCGCGGCTATGCTTGAGCGAGCTTGCCAGTTCGGCGGCGACCTCTTGCAATCGCGACTGTCGGCGTGCATTGATCACCAGCGCCTGATTGAGCGCCGCCGCAACAGAATAGAACGCCGAGTCAGTCGGTAGCTCGCTCCCTGGAACAGGAGCCGCGCCAGTGGCGAGCCGGTTGGCAATCTCGACCAGCGGCACCGCCTGCGACTCCATCCGCTGGAGCTTGACCTCCAGCTCATTCGTCGCACGCACCTGCTGGATGAGCATCGATAGGCTGGTTGCCAGCGGCGCCAACGTCGGCGTGCCGACATCGATGCGGGTATTGTTGTAGTCATGCGCCAGTGCGCTCGACACCGCGAACTGGATAGCGCCAACATCTTGCATCAACTGGTGCTGCTGGGTCGTTATCTGGCGCTGGTTGCCCTGGAGCGCCCGCGCCAGCCGCCCATCGTCCAGGGCAAGCGAACCGCTGACCTTCTCCTTGATAAATTGCGCCAGTCGCCAGGCAAGAAAGCCAATAAAGCCCTCTAACCCCAGCGAGTAGACGACCACCAGATAAATCTCGCTCAGTGGGGTCGTATCGCTGGCAAGCGCGAATGCGAGCAGCACCGCGCCAGCGGTCACGACAGCGCATGCGCCACGTGACCAGTAACGTCAACTCAGGCGTGAAAAAGAGGCCAGCCTCTAACGTGAGCGGCAAGAAGAGCAGGGCTGCCTGCGCCGTGCGCGGGCCATCGTGGAGGACGAACGCCATCACGAAGACCTGCGCGGCGGTCGCGAGCGCGCCTCCACCAATCAGAATGGCGGTGGCGACGCGGGAGTCGTGGCGCAGGTAGTTGACGAGGAAAGCGGCGAGATAAAAGACCAGCGCCAGCGCCAGCGTCATCAGCATGGGCAGATTCGCCGACGAAATGAGATAGCCTGGCACGACCATGAGCGTGATGAGCGCCTGCGCCAACACGACGGTCGTCACCAGCCACTCCCGCTGCCGGTCGCGTGCGGACATCTGATCCATGCGATCATCGATCAGCTCTGAGATCGGGAGCCTGCGTGGCTGAGAGGGCGCGCCAGGCTGCGGCTGCGAGCGCTGACCACGGAGTGGCTGCGAGGGCGGCGCGCCAAAAGCGCCTGAGTTGGGGCCGCGTCGCGGCGAATCTGGCGGTATCTGCATAGGTGTCTATATCGCACGCTGTGCGCTCTGGCTCGACTTCGTGAGCCAGCGACGAGCGTGCGCCTCCTTCTTCCATCACTGGTTGATCGCCATCACGGCCAGCGCGACACGCGATGTTTTCGCTGGCTGCGGGGAACACAGCGAGGCACGGCGCGTCTAGCCTGGGCTAGCGGTATTGTAGGCGAGGCGCATGCGTGTGGCAAGGGCAGGACGATTCTCCGCAGCGCGGCCAGCCCTGAATGAGCCAACGTCGCCGCCCGAAAGTTCGCTACGTGTGGCTGGCGGATAGTACTATCACAGCGGATCCGTGTGTGGCCTGATAGCGCACAGGCGCTTGCGGCGGGGGGCCTCATCGCGTACACTACGGCTGCCACCTCCAGCCGGCGTGGCGGAACGGTATACGCGGCGGTCTCAAAAACCGCTCCCCTCACGGGGTTAAGGGTTCGAATCCCTTCGCCGGCACCCTCTAACAGCAAGTCACGAAGTCGCATCTGTTCAGGACTGCTACCAATCATTGAAAGCCGTGAGATACTCGGTGGCGAGCAACTCACGGCTTGTTGTTTCAGAGCCAGTACGCCAACCGTCCGCAGCTAACGACAGACGGCACATTTGGCTAATACGCCGAGGTTAATGTGCGGTGAGAAGGTTAACCATACACGTAAGCTCCGCCTTCATGCTGCTATTCCTCTGGCGGCAGGAGCGACACCAGCCAGAGTGACAACGGTGATCTCTCTGCATGTTTTGAAATTTCCATACTTATCTTCAGTTCAGGTAATTCTCACCTAGCATTCATCACTAGGCCGTATACTGGCTGTGCAGGCTGATTGTCTTGATCGTTACGGCTATACATGCTCCCCCGTCAGTACCTGTTTTCGCGCGAGTGCCTGTTTCCGATCCCTGCACAACACACATCGAGCTTTACTCCTCGCACATACCCACACGTTGGTCTCCGTGAAATGTTCCTGGATGGCGGTTTCACCGTGCTATCCATCACAGTCTGCGGGAAACAAGGAGCGGCGAGATGGACATAGAGACTCTTCAATTGCCGAGTGTCATGGATGCCGAGCGCTTTAGCGATCTAGACTACTTCGTGCGCCACACAGTCTTCATCATCTGCCACAAATCGGAACCAGTAGACACACTGCAGGCGATCTTGCGCTACCTTCCTGCCGATAGTCCACGCATTGTCGTCACGAACTGCCCGGAGCGAGCGTTCGCGCAGTTGAACGACGAACTGGGCAAGCAACTCACGACACGCGGCGCAACCTATCTTATTCACCAGAAGGATGATCGTGTTGCCCATTTCTTTCGGGAGTGTGGCGTCTCACATATCCTAGATGCGAGCGGTTCCGTCGTGGATGGCAAAGGCGAAGGCATGTACATCGGGACCATTCTCGCGGCGCTTTTGGGCACAGCGAACTGGGTCGTCTACTTCGACGCTGATAACTACGCCCCCAGCGCCTTGCTCGAGTATATTCTCGCCATGGGCCAGTTGTTCACGTCGTCCGCTGGCGCGTATCCGTGGCGTCAGGGCTACAGGGAATATCCAGAGCGCGCGCCGCTTCATAACGTACGTGTCTTTTGGGCCTCAAAGCCTGTGTATGATGGGGTGACATTTGTGCCTCAGCCACAGGTTCTCGGCCGCTGCACACAAGTCATCGCTCCCTTGTGCGATGAACTGTTGCGCGTGTGGCAGCCAGACACTACTCAACGCTTGCTCACGCCGAATGCAGGCGAGCAGGGGATGACCATGGCCGCGGCCATGGCGCTGCGCTTCTCGTCGGGTTTCTCAATCGAAACATTTCAACTGCTCGAACTCGCATTCACGGAGGTCTGGAGCGCGCGCACACGACGGACTGACGCACCGACGCATGTGCGGCTGCAACAGTACATATCAGGCAGCCCGCATTTTCACGAAAAGAAGGATGAGGCCCACATCCGGGGCATGATCGCTGAAAGTCTCGGTAGTTTCCTCGCGTTTCGGCGTCACCTGCCACCACACTTGCTGTCACGCATTACTACTCTCGCGGACGAGTTAGACCTTCACCTCGCGCGTCCCACAACATATCAGGCTATCGGCAGCTTGCAACTTGCGCGTCATGGCGATTTCCCAGCGCAATTTCGGCTGGACGCCCGTGTGGAAGGTGTATCAGCGTGAGGGCGGCCGCCATACGGATGCTCACCGTCCAGATCGATCATCGCGGGGCGGCAAAGTATGCTACCAAGTATGCTACCATGTAGCCACGCCACGCAGCGCATCAGTCGTTGTGGCGCCTCCTCATCCCGCTTGCCTCGCCTGCTCGCTGGGTCATCGCCAATGAGGGGATTTCTCTAGTCGCATGCAGTGAAGGAAATGGTTCTGTGGCTGATCTCATCCCAACGACGGTCGTCGGCAGTTATCCTCAGCCAGACTGGCTCATCGATCGCGACAATCTGCGTAGTCGCCTGCCTCCGCGTGTCCGTGCGCGCGAGATCTGGCGCATCCCCGAGCCGTTTCTGGAGCAGGCGCAGGACGACGCTACCATCATCGCTATCCGCGATATGGAGCGGGCAGGCGTGGACATCATCTCTGATGGCGAGATTCGCCGCGAGAGCTATTCCAACCGCTTCGCGACCGCGCTGGAGGGCATCGGATCTCGACAACCCTGGCACAGCCATTGACCGCACGGGGCATCCGAACCCTGTGCCGCGTGTCGTCGGCCCGATTCGCCGCACCCGGCCAGTGGAGGTGCGCGACCTGGAATTCCTGCGCCGATCTCTGACCGCCGTATCAAGATCACCGTGCCTGGCCCCTTCACCGTGGCACAACAGGCGCAGAACGACTACTACCCCGATGATCGTGCGCTCGCGCTCGCCCTGGCGGCGGCCATCAACGAGGAGATCAAGGATCTCCTTCGCGGCGGGCGCCGATGTCGTGCAGATTGACGAGCCATACCTCCAGGCCCGCCCTGAGAAGGCCCGCGCCTATGGGGTCGAGGTCATCAACCGCGCGCTCGAAGGCGTCCAGGGCATGACTGCCCTGCATATGTGCTTCGGCTATGCCGCTGTCGTCCATGACCGGCCCGGCCAGTATGCCTTCCTCTCCGAGTTGAACGAGTGCGTCGTCCAGCAGATTTCCATCG
>CAWIYP010000031.1:0-19751 GCA_963840335.1 uncultured Chloroflexia bacterium | reverse complement strand
CGAGCGGTCGCCGTTCGCCGCGGTGCAGACCAATATCATCGGCGTGCAAAATATCATCGCCTCCGCCCAGGCGCAGGGCGTGAAGCGCGTGCTCTTCACCAGCTCCGACAAGGCCGTCAACCCCACGAACGTCATGGGGACGAGCAAGCTCATGGGCGAGCGCCTGATGACGGCGGCCAACGCCGTCGCGCAACATGAAGGCGATACGCGATTTGCCTCGACCCGCTTCGGCAACGTCATCGGCTCGCGCGGGTCCGTCGTCCCAATCTTCCTCCAGCAGATCGCGGCGGGCGGCCCCGTCACGCTGACCAACCCAGAGATGACCCGCTTTGTGATGACGCTGCATGAGGCGGTGCGGCTGGTCATCGAGAGCATGGAGCAGATGCGCGGCGGCGAGGTTTTTATCCCCAAGGCTCCGGTGCTGCGCATCCAGGACCTTGCGCATGAGATGATCGAGCTTCTCGCGCTGGAGTTTGGTCACGACCCATCGAGCATCGCCATCCAGGAGATTGGCGCCAAGCCAGGCGAAAAGCTCTACGAGGAGTTGATGAACGAGGAAGAGACGCGCAGGTCGCTGGAGTATGACGCATTCTTTGTGGTGCTGCCCGCCTTCCGCAACGAGTACGCCCACATCCACTACGAAGCGGCTTATGGCCAGGGGCAGCCCGTCATCGGCGCCTATGAATCGCGGACGCGGACGCCGATGACACGGGAAGCGATTCGCGCCCTGCTCCGGCAGCCGGGGGCGCTGCCGCCGCACAGTAGATCGCTGGCGGCGACGCGCATCCACCCGACGATGAGGAGTTCCTGATGCGCGTGCTCATTCTCGGTGGCGACGGCTATCTCGGCTGGCCCACGGCGATGTATCTCTCAGCGCATGGCCATGAGGTCTTTGTCGTTGATAACTACCTGCGCCGTCGCCTCTGCCGCGAGGTTGACTCATGCCCGCTCTTCGATCCGCCGCTGCTCCCGGAGCGTGGTGAGCGCTGGCAAGGGATCAGCGGCTACCAGGTGGAGCATGTCATCGGTGACTGCGCCGACTACACCTTCCTGTCAGGCGTCGTTCAGCGGTTTGCGCCAGACGCGATCGTCCACTACGCCGAGCAGCCTTCTGGCCCCTATTCGATGATCGGGCGCGAGGAGGCGAACCTCACGCTGACGAATAACCTGTCTACCACCCTCAATCTCGTCTGGGCGGTACGCGAGCATGCTCCCCAGGCGCACATCGTCAAGCTGGGCACGATGGGCGAGTATGGCACGCCGAACATTGACATCGAGGAGGGCTGGCTCACGGTCGAGCACAATGGGCGGTCTGAGCGTTTCCTGTTTCCCCGCCAGGCCTCCTCGCTCTACCACACCTCCAAGATCATGGATACCGACCTGCTCTGGTTTTATGTGCGGATGTGGGGCGTGCGGGTCACGGATCTGATGCAAGGCCCCGTCTACGGATTCGATACCGACGAAACGGCCCAGGATGACGCGCTGGCGCCCATCTTCAACTACGACGATGTCTTCGGCACTGTGCTAAATCGTTTCCTGGCGCAGGCGGTCGCGGGCATCCCACTGACAGTCTATGGCAAAGGCGGCCAGACACGCGGCTATCTGCATATCCGCGACACGCTCCAGTGCATCCGGCTGGTCATCGAGCATCCAGCGGAGGCGGGAACACTGCGCGTCTACAACCAGTTCACCGAGCAGTTCACCGTGCGTGAGCTGGCGGCGCGCGTGCAGGACGCGGCGCGCGCGCTCTCGCTCGATGTGCGTATTCAGTCGGTGCCCAACCCCCGCATCGAAGCGGAGGAGCATTACTACAACGCGCGCTCCACCGGCTTGCGCGAGCTGGGCCTCGAACCCCATCCGCTGACGGAGGAGACGCTCGTGACGATGCTGCGGGCGGTCATGGCCCACAGCGCGCGGATTGACCAGCGGCTGATTCTGCCGCGCGTCCAGTGGAAGATCTAGCGGATTGAGTGGTCGCAGGGGAGCGCTAAGAGGGGGATGGCTATGGGCTGGTTCGCGCAACTTCCGCATGCGGTACAACAGGCGCCGGAGTGGTGGCAGGCGCTCTGGCTGTTGGTGACCACGAGCCGGTCGCTGATCGTGCTGCGACTCGTTGGCGGGCTGTTCGGACTGGGATTGGTCGTGCGCGCGTTCCAGCGGTTTCGCAAGCGCGAGATGCGGCGCGTCGAGTTCTTGCTGACCATCGCATTTGGGGTGGTCATCGCCGCCATCGCCATCAATCCCGATCTGGCGACGGCGCTAGGGCAGATGCTGGCGCTCCAGAACAAACAATATGGCCGCTTGATCGCCCTGCTCATCCTATCGCAGATGGCGCTCTGGCTGCTATTCATGGGACAGCGAGCGGTGTCCGCGCGACAATCGCGGCAGTTCGACCTATTGGTGCGCCGCCTTGCCCAGCAGACGTTCATGAG
Source organism: uncultured Chloroflexia bacterium (assembly GCA_963840335.1). Lineage (GTDB taxonomy): Bacteria > Chloroflexota > Ktedonobacteria > Ktedonobacterales > JADMIN01 > JAKAIY01. Next base: position 17,319 of record CAWIYP010000031.1, on the reverse strand, counting down.
CGAAGAAGCGCATGCGGACATTCGCTCATCCATCACCGTCATCATTCCCGCGCTCAATGAGGCGGAGAACCTGCGGGCGCTGCTCCCCCGCATGCCGCAGGCGGTGCGCGGCTCCCCCGTCGCCGTGATCGTGGTGGATGATGGCAGCGCCGATGATACCGTCGCCGTGGCCCACTCAGCGGGAGCGATGGTGGCGCGCAACCCCATCAACCGGGGTGGGGGCGCGGCGCTGCGGCTCGGATTCGATCTGGCCATCGAAAACCGCGCCGCAGTGATCGTCACGATGGACGCCGACGGCCAGCACCTCCCCGAAGAGCTAGAGCGCCTCGTCGCGCCCATCCTGGATCATCAACTCGATTTTGTCATTGGCTCACGAGTGCTGGGAGAGTGGGAGCGCGACAGCCGCGTGCGCGCGCTCGGCGTCCATGTCTTCAGCTTCACCATCAATACGCTGACCGGTTTGCGCATTACGGATAGCTCCAGCGGCTACCGCGCCTTCAGCGGAGACGCGGTGAAAAAGCTGCTGCTGACCCAGGATCAGTTCCACACCGCCGAGGCGATCATTGATGGCGCCAAGCGCGGCTTGCGCATCGGCGAGGTTCCGATTACGATACGGCGACGCCTCTTGGGCGAGAGCAAGAAGGGCAAGAGTGTCACCTATGGCGCCAACTACTCACGAAGCGTGGTGAACACATGGCTGCGCGACTAGCCGTTCGCCGGAGCGCGGGCGCATGACAGGCTCCAGCGAATACGAGACGCAACCACAATCGCCTCACGACGCGAGCATGCGCCCGTACGCGACGCTGGCGCCACCAGACACGCCAGACACGCCCCGCGCAGACGCCGCGCCATCCAGACGCGCGGTGGTCGTCCGTGTGGTCATCGCCACGGCCATCTCGATCGCCTGCGTGCTCTTCTTCGCGACGCGGATCCAGCTCGCCCAACTCACGGATCTGCTGCGCCAGGCGAACGCGGGGTGGCTGCTGGCGAGCGCGGGCGCGCTGGGCGCCGCCAACCTCATCCGTGCGGAACGCTTTCGGCTGCTCGATGGCAAGCGGCGCGGTCTGGCGCAGTGGTGGGTGGCGACGCAGGTCTACAACTTCGTCACGTCCACGTTGCCCGGCGGCCTGGGCGAAGTGGCGACAGCATACCTCTTCCGCCGCTCCAACGCGGTTGGCTGGGCGGGCGCCTTCCGGCTGCTGGTGATCGCGCGGCTGCTCGATCTGGCGACACTGCTGGGTGTCTTCGTCGCGGCGATGGTCGCGCTGGGGCTGGCCTGGGCGACGCCCGGCGCCGCGACCGTCACAGCCATCGGTGGCGCCGTGATGCTCGGCGCGCTCGTCCTGCTGATCCCCCGCGCGCAGGCGGCGGCGCTCGCCCTGCTGCTGCGCTTCCTGCCCCAGCGCTTCCCACTCTTCGCCAGAGCGCGCGACACCCTGCGCCTGCTGCTGGAAACCACGCACTCGCTCGACCGCAGGACGGGCGCTGTGGTCGCACTGTGGTCGGTGGCGATGAGCCTGGTATCGAGTAGCCTTGTCCTGCTGCTGCTCGCGGGCTTTGGGAAACACCTCAGCCTGCTCCAGAGTTTCGCGAGCTATGGCCTCTACGTCCTCCTGCAGCTCATCCCGCTCCAGGGGATCGCGGGAATCGGCGCCCAGAGCGCGCGCTGGGCGATTGCGCTGACGCTGGTGGGGGTCGCGTCACAGGCGGCGACGCTGGATTCCGTGGCGCTGTACGTGTGCCTCTATGGAATGGTCGCCGCGTGGGCCATCGTCGCTGGGCTGGTCGGCCTCGCGCTGCGCCGCGCGACGTGACACCGCCATCTGGCGCCGTCGTGGACGCCGCCCGCGCGGCTGCGGTATGGTGTGCGATGGGGCGTAGCGCGCGCCCAGTGGACGAACCGTCAACGCGGGAGATCATCCGGCATGTCTGAAGCATCACAGTCGCTCGCAATGCGCAGGCTCTCGCAGGCCCAGCGCATCCTCACCTATATCGCCATCGCCTTCGCGGCGATTGCCGCCGCCTACCTGCTCTTCACCCTGCTCTCGGAGCATGAAGTGTGCTATGGCATGCAATCCGACAAGCTGCTCTGTCAGCCAGTGGACGCGGTGGCGGCGGCGCGTGGCGCGCTCGTGCTGCTCTTCCCAGGCATCCTCTTTGTCGGCCTCCGCGGTGGGCGCCCTCTGGCATCTCCGCGCCACCACGCCCGACGCCCGCAGCACAGCCTATGGCCTGCATCGTCACCAGCGTCGTCGTGCTGATCGGCATCATTGTTCCGGCGCTCTCTGGCGCGGGCTTCTTCCTCGCCCCCGCGACCGCGCTGATGACCATCGTTGCGATCATCGCCACGGTCAAATTCATCCGCGACTGGCGAGCAGGCGTCGCACAGGCGGGCTAGGGCGCCTCGCGCCAGACGCGCGCCGTAGGCTACTCGCTGGCGCGGGCGTAGACCTCTGGCTTCAGCACGCCGATGTAGGGCAGGTTGCGATAGCGTTGCGCGTAGTCCAGGCCATAGCCGACGACGAACTCATCGGGGATCATGAAGCCCGTATAGCCAACACGCCAGGACTGCTCGCGCAGGCGGCAAGGCTTGCCCTTGTCGAGCAGCGCGCAGATGCGCAGGCTGGCGGGCTGGCGCTGTTCGAGCGCATCGAACAGATCGGCGAGCGTCAGTCCACTATCAATGATGTCTTCGATGATGATGACGTGGCGACCCTCCAGGCTCGTTTCGACATCCTTGGTGATCTTGACGGCGCCAGAGCTGATGGTTTGGTTGAAGTAGCTGGTAGCCGTGATGAAGTCTACCTCGACGGGCAAATCAATCGCGCGGAGGAGGTCAGCGGCGAAAGCGAGCGCGCCGCGCAGCGTGACAATCGCCAGCAGCGGCCGCTCCTGCGTGACGTGCTGCTGGTAGTCGCGGGCGATAGCAGCGCCAAGCTCGCGCGTGCGGGCGACGATCTGCTCCTCCGTCAGCACGACATGGGCGATGTCGCCGCTCTGGCTTCCGCTGGGTGGGGACACATACGACGACGTCTCCACGACAATTGGCCGCGTCAGATCGCGTGTAGGCTCGCTCACGTTCATAGAAATTGCGGTGTGGAAACTGCCATCCCTTTCGGGTGTGCAGAAGAAACACCGCCGCTCCTTTCTATACTAGAAACCTGCGCATACCAGAACATATGCGCTATACTAAACTTATGAATAAAACACTCACTCGCACCATATGTTGCAAGCTCGCTATTGACGGCCATGATGCAATCTTGACCGCAACTCAGCGCGCCTTCAATGCGGCCGCAACGTGGATTGCGCGAGTGTGCTGGGACGAAGGCATCACCAATACCAACACGGCCCATCGCCGCGTCTATGGCGAGACTCGCCTGAAGTTTGACCTGGGCGCGCAACTGGCCTGCTGCGCCAGAGCCAAAGCCATTGAGGCCGCCAAAGCTACCAAAGCTACGAAGCGCGAGACCTGCCACAATTCGGGCCACGCGGAAGCATCCGCTATGATCTTGCACTTCCTTCTCATGAGCCTTGACCGTGTTTCGCTTAAACGCGGATGGCCGTATTGTTTGCCGCCTGCTTCTGGGTACGCGCCAACACGAGATGCTGGTAGACCCCATTTGGAAGATCGGTGGCGCAGATTTGGTGTGGCGGCAAGGCGTCTACTATCTGCACGTCACCCAAAGCCGTGAAGCGCCAGAACAGCCAGAACCCGATGGCGGCACGCTGGGTGTTGATTTGGGCATGGTCAATCTGGCAACCGATAGCCACGGTGAGATATTTAGCGGCGCAATGATTCATACTGTTCGCGCTCGCAGCACCTGCGCCGCCAGCGTCTCCAGAAAGTCAACACAGAATGCACGGCGCGCACTCGCCAGCCCAGCGCGGGAATCTCGACAGCGCCCGGTACAGGCAGCATCCACTCGGCGTCCTCGGCGGGCATCTCAACAGCGGGCGTGTCCTCGGCGCCGCGTCTCAGGCTGAGCGTCTCGTAGTCCAGCGCCACACGTAGCCCACCCGGCAGCGTCAGCGCGGCGCCCGTCCGCCCCCGCGCGATGTGCCGCTCGATCAGCGCCATGTGCCGCGCCTCCAGCCCGCCGAACTCCTCCGCGCGCTCGGACGCCTGAGCCAGCCGTTGCGCCGCCCGCCGCAACAGCCGCCGCCGCAGGGCGGGCGCGGCCTCGCGCAGCGTCCCCAGTCGCAGCGTCACGCTCACCGCATCCTCCCGCACAATGGCCTCAGCCCAGGCATGGTCAGTTACGGCCTCCAGCAGCGCCAGATCATCGGCGATGAGGGCGGCATTACGCGCGAGTGTCTGTCGCACCCCTGGATTATACGCCTCCAGGAGGGGCAGGAGACGGCGACGCACGCGATTGCGCAGGTAACGTTCGTCGCGGTTGGTCAGGTCCTCGCGGGGCAGCCAGCCACGCGCGGCGCAATAGGCGACCGCCTGCGCATGGGTCAGGTCGAGCAGCGGGCGCGCCAGATCACCCCGCACTGGCCGCATCCCCGCCAGGCCATCCAGTCCGCTGCCACGCAAGAGATGGAGCAGAATCGTCTCAGCCTGGTCGTCGAGCGTATGGCCCAGGGCGATGCGTGCGGCTCCGACCTCGCGCGCCACCCGCCGCAGGAAGGCATAGCGCAGGCGGCGGGCGGCGTCTTCCAGCGAGAGGTGATTGGCCTGGGCGAGGGCGTGGGTGTCCACACGCTCGGCGACACAGCGCAGCCCCAGGTTCGCGGATAACTCCGCCACCCAGCGCGCGTCGGCGGCGCCTGCCGCGTCGCGCAGCCCATGATCGAGCGTCGCCACGACGATTTCCCCCGGCGCGCCGGGCTGCCTAGCCGCGCGCAGCGCCAGCAGCGCCCCCAGCAGGCAGAGCGAATCCGCGCCGCCAGAGACAGCGGCCACCACCGTCGCGCCCGCTGGCCAGAGCGCATCGTCCGCGACCGCGAGCGCGACCACAGCCTCGACGACATCCAGCGCCATCGGGCGCAGCGTCTCTGGCTGCTCATCCATCGCGGAACCGGTCATGCCCGCTCGCTCCCTGCGCATCATCTGGCGCTCAGCGCTACCCCAACAACGCGATCACCCTAGCGTGTTCCTCTCAGCATACCATGCGCCGGGGGCTGCGACGTGCGAGGGGAGTTCCGGTTCCCCTCTCCCGCCGCGCGGGGGAAGGGGTTAGGGATGGGGCGCGCCTGGCGCTACACCGCATTACCCAAAATAACACGTTAAACAGCATCAAGGCCGCGCGATGTAGCGCATCACCCGCGACTCCAGATTGCCCGCAACCATTTCGTGTCTCGCGGTGTTTCACTCGCAGAGCCGCCACGCGACGGCTATCAGGAGGAGACCAACCCAATGGCACAGCATGCACTGACAGATACGTTCGTTGAGATAGAGGCCACGCAACGCTATCCCCAGTTGCGCGCGGCGATGCGCGCGGCGAGTGGCGCGTGGGTGCGCGAGGCGTCGCTGGCGCTGGCGCTGGCCGCGCAGGCAGGCGTCACGCTGGATGAAGCGACGCTGATCTACGCCGATGTCCGCGACCTGCTGGCGCTTCAGCAGACCCTGAGAAAGGCGCCTATGCGCTAGCAGGCAGGTGAGCGTCTGTGCTATCCTGCGCTCAGCGATGCGGCGATGAGGGCGCTCGCGGAAGGAGACACGACGCCTGTGTCTGCCGATGCCGCGCGAAACCATGCGCGCCGCCGCTGATGGACAGATGAAGGAGTCCAGCATGCCCGACGCGGTGAACCAGAGGACTACCAGCGTGACTGCCACGGTCGTCGCGAGTGATACCCCCGACGAACGCGCCCAACGCGCGCTGGTTGCGCGCATGCGTGACGCAGCGTGCGAGCGCGCACGGCCAGCGGTGAAAGCTGGAGCGGCCCCCATTCGTGTCATGGCGCGGATGGTCAATGAACTCATCGCCGCTTGCCGCGAGCAAGGCGTCCCTGAACACATCATCGCGACCGAAATCATGAACCGAACAATCGGCGATATTGATCTACGGCGCATCTCGGCGACCGACGACGGCCCGCAATACGTCTCACTCGCCGACGATTTAGGAGTGGCGCTGCCCGGCGAGGTCATCGATGGCTACGTCGCGAAGGGGCGCACCTACCGCTGGATTCAGCGGCGCATGCAGGAGATCGAGCGCGAGCTATTGGCCGAGCATGTGGATCTACGCATCTATGACCTTACCGGCGCGGGCGCCTTCCGGCTGCGCGAGGCGCTCGCGGGATATGCCCAGCGTGTCTGGGGCATCACGTTTCCTGCGCAGCAAATTTTCGCCTCCCTCGGCTCACTCGATGGCCTGGGCAAGTTCTGGCAGGGGCTGGTCGCGTCGCGGCGGCAGCGTGGCGAGCGCGAATTTACGATCATCTTCCCCGCTCCTGGATTCAATGTGCCTGAGTGGCAGGCGAACAATCTCGGCGTCCGCTCGCAAACGATACACACGCGCGCCGAAGACCACTTCAAGGTCACGCCCGCGCAACTCGCCGCAGCGCTCGACGCCGCGCCCGAGGCCTGCGCGCTCTACCTCACCATCTCCAACAACCCCACCGCGTTCGCGTATACCACTGACGAGATTCGCGCGCTCTACCGCCTGCTCGATGAGCGCGGCAGTGACCTGATCGTCGCCGCCGACCTCGCCTATATCGGCACTGGCGACCCCGCCGAAGACCGCGCCCGCGTCCACGCGCTGACCGAGCCAGCCGCCCGCGCGCGCACCGTCTACGCCTGCACCTTCTCGAAGTCGCACACGCTCACCGGCGACCGCTTCGGCTGGATGGCCTTCGGGACGCCAGAGTTGGCGCAGATGGCCGCCTCCGGCTGGACGAACACCACCGCATCGCTGCCCGCCGACTGGCAATTGCGCTATATGGCAATGATCGAGCTATTTGCCCGTCGCCCACGCATCGAGAGCCGCCTGCGCTCGCTCTACCGCCTGCGCCGCGCACGGCTGGTGCGGCAACTCACGGCGCTCAACGCCCAGTCAGCCAATCTTCGCGCGGGTCAACCTGGACGACGGCGGCACGATCTACAACTGGAGCCAACTCCTGCCAGGGGAAGATGTCTTCTCACTCTTTAGCAAAACTGGGGTCGCGGGGGTTCCAGGCGGCGCGTTCGGCTACTCAGATGACTACGTGCGCCTCTCGGTTGGCTGCATTCCCGTGCCAGAGGTCTAGGCGCATGGAGGGTATCGTCTCCCTGCTCGATGCGGCGAGCGACGGCGCCGTTCGCGCGCTCTGGGCGGAGCTGGAGCGAGCGCCACGGCCTGCGCGAAGCGGCTCGGCGCGTGCCGTTTCCGCACTGCTCGTATCACGTCGCGGAGGGCTACGACCTGCCGCGCCTGGCGGAGGTGATGCGGCGAGTGGCGGCGCAGACACGGCCCTTCGCGGTTGGCGTCACGGGGCTGGGCGCATTCGCGGCGCCGCAGCCAGTGCTCTACCTCGCGGTCGAGCGCAACGCGGCGCTGGACGCCCTGCATGCGCTGCTCTGGAGTGAACTGGCCCAGCCAGACATCGCGCGCGCGCCCATGATGATCTATGCCCCGCCCACCTGGGTTCCGCACATCACCCTGGCGATGGGAGACCTGACGCTGGACGCGCTGCGGACGATTCAGGCGCGCATGGCTGGGCGCGACCTGCGCCGCGAGGTCTGGGTGAGCGATCTGACGCTGGGCGGCATTCCAGCGGAGGCGGCGCCCGATGCGCCGCATGCGCCGCTGCTGCGCTTCACGCTGGGGAGCGGCGACGAACGGCGCGTCTGAGGGGAGAGCGCATGCTGGCGTATATCTTCTGGCATTGGCCGCGCCCCGATGTTGACGCGGATGACTATGTGGCGCGGCAGCGAGCTTTTCACCAGGCGCTCGCGGCCCAGCGCCCGTCTGGCCTCATAGCTTCCAGCGTCTGGCGCGTGACGGGTATACCATGGTCGTGGGGCTGGAATGACATCACCTACGAGGACTGGTATCTGCTCACGAGTAGCGCCGACCTCGACACACTGAACGCCGCCGCCGTCTCTGACGCGCTGCGCGAGACACACGACGCGGCGGCCAGCCTCGCGGCGGGTGGCGTGGCGGCGCTCTACACGCCCGCTGACCCACAGGTCGGCCAGGAGCCTACACTCGATGGCGCGCTGGCGCAGTGGCTCGCCAAGCCCGAAGGGATGAGCTATAGCGCGCTCTACCAGCGCCTCGGCCCGCGCCTGCCGCGCCTCTGGCAGCGGATGATGGTGCTTGGCCCCGGCCCGGAGTTCCTGTTGCTCGACGACGACCCTCAGGCGCTGCCCGCCGAGTGGCGTCCGCTGCTCACCCACCGCGAGCGTGTCTGGCCGCTCAACGCGGCGCCTGACGGCGATGTGGTGGAATCCATTGAGGAGGACTAGCTACGACAACCTTTCATGTACGGGTCGCCGTGGCCGCAGACCTGCCCGCAGTCTACGACCTCTGGTATCAGGCTGAGATCAAGGGCGTCGCGCAGCCACCCGCGCCCGGCCCCATACCCGCAAGCATCGTCTACGAGTTTGAGCATGGGCAGATGCGAGTGGCGGAGGACGAGACGGGCCGATTGATCGGCTTCGGCGCGACCCTCGGCTGGGACGGTCCGCGCGAGCCACTCACCTACCTCTCCGACCTGTTCATCGCGCAGGATGTCCAGTCACACGGCATCGGGCAGGCCATCCTGCGCGAACTGCCGCTGAGCGAGGGGCCGCGCTGCGTCAACGCCAGCGCCGACCCGCGCGCCACCGCGCTCTACGTGCGCTGGGGGATGTACCCGCGCTGGCCCAGCTACGGGCTGCTGATCGACGCGGAGCGCAACGCGGCGGGCCTGCGTACGCTCCCCGGCGCGAACATCGAAATTGTCGAGGCAGACCCGGCTGACCCCGAGCTGGCGGCGTGGGATGTGCGCAGCTTCGGCTACGCCCGCCGCGACGATCTCGCCTGGCTACAGGCTGAGCGCGGCGCGCTGCCGCTCTGGTTTCGTCGCGCGGGCAAGACGATTGGCTATGGGTTCGCACAGAGTCGCGCCCCGTCGCTCTGGCGTCCCAACGCCTGGATCATCGGCCCCATTGGCGCGGACACGCCAGCGGAGGCGCATGATTGCGTCTGCGCCACGACACGCTGGGTCAGCGAGCGCGGCCTCGCACGAGTAGTGCTTCCCGGCCCGCATCCAGCGTTGCCCACGCTGATCGAGGCGGGCTTGCACATCGTCTACAACGAGATGTTCCTGGCCAGCCCGGGGGCGCCGCTCTTCGATCCGACGCGCTATTTGCCCAGCGGCGTCTTTCTCTGAGTTGCGCACGAAGGAGACCCCATGATGCGCGCGGAAATCATCCTCTTCGACGGCTTTGCTGACCTCGACGCCTTTGTCCCAAGCGAAATTTTGCGGCGTGCGGCAGCGGCGGGCGCTGATCTGAGTGTGGACTATGTAACGGTGGATGGGGCCGCGACGGTGTTGTCCACCTACAATCTGACGGCCGCTACAGTGACGCTGGGTGTGCCGGACCTGCTGCTCATCCCTGGTGGCGGCTGGCTGGCGCGCGCGGCGCATGGCGCATGGGCTGAGGCAGAGCGTGGCGCTATCCCCATAGCCATCGCCCAGGCGCACGCGCGTGGCGCGGTCATCGCCACTGTCTGTACGGGCGCGATGCTGGCGAGCGCTGCGGGCATCCTGCGCGGGCGTCACGCCACCACGCACCGCCGCGCCATCGCCGACTTGCGCGCGGCGGGCGCCGAGATCATCCCCGCGCGCGTGGTGGATGATGGCGATATCATCACGTCGGGCGGCGATACCTCTTGCTTCGAGCTTGCGCTCTGGCTGGTCGAGCGCTTCTTCAGTCCCGCGCTGGCAGTCGAGATCGAGGGGCAATTGGAGTATGAGCGCCGAGGAACCGTCTGGCGACGGTAACAGAAGTCAGCGGTTGATGTAGTTGAACAACATAGGGCGGATAGCGCATCGCCGCTCGGCTGGCGAATAAAATCGCGCCTGGATGGCGTTCCGCCGCGAAGTCCGCCGACGCGGACTAGGAACCGAACGGCGCTCGCATTGGGGAAGGATGCCGTTCCCTACACACCGCACGGTCGGCTAGACCCCAGCCTGCGCAGGCAGGCTTCGCGGCCCGCAGACCATCCAGGCGCGATTTTTAATCGCCAGCCGAGCGGCTCGCTATTTCTCTACCGCCTCCCGCTACGGCTGTGAGCGGACGGAGGCCAACTCTTGCAGGCGCACGCGGGCAAGCTGGTTGGTCGGATCCACCTTCGCGAGATTGCGATAGACGCGCGCCGCCTGCTCGTATTCCGCGACGGAGTAATACGTCTGGCCGAGCAGATCATAGGCCTCGAAGTTCAGCTTATCCATCGCGATGAGCTGCTGGAGGGCCGCCACAGCCTCGCGTGACTGGCGGTTGGCGAAGTAGTAGCGTGCGATGACGGTCTGCTGTTCAGCCGCCTCGGCGTTGCGCCCGATCTCCAGGCAGTACTGCACAAACTGGTGCCGCAGCGACATATCATCGGCGGAGTAGAGGATCGCCTGCCGCAGCAGGTTCAGCGATTCCTCATGGCTGTTCGAGGTCCAGGCGATTTCCGCCAGTCGCTGGTAGACCTGCGCCGCCTCAGGCAGCGCGGCGCGCCGCATGTAGATGTCCGCCAGCGCGCGTAGCTCTCCGGCGCCCTCGTCGAGCAGCCCGCGCGAAATCTGAATATCCGCCAGCTCGCTGCGCACGGCGGGATCCTCGGGCGCCAGCCGCTCCATCTCGCGCAGCACCAGCACGGCGTTCTCCACCTGGCGGTTCGCGCGGAACTGACGCGCGAGCTGACCATACTCCTGCAACTGACCAGGGATGTCTGGCCGACGCGCCGAGACTTCGGCGATCAGCGTATAGACCTCATCGTTGCGGGCGCGATGCTGGCTGACGGAGTTGAGGGTCGCCTGCATCTGCGCCACCTGCCCCGACAACTGATAGGCATGGGCCAGCAGCGTCGAAATCTCCATCTCCGGCGAGAGACGCTCCTCGTTGTCGGCGCGCGGACGCGCCGACCAGATCGCTGGCTCTGGCGGCGTGCGGCGCACCACCCCGGCAGCGTCCTCCAGCTCGCGGACGGCGTTGCCCGCGTTGATCTGGTCGCCGCTGAGCAGGTAGGCCTGCCCCAGCGCATAGCGCGCCAACGCCTCCATCCCCGGCACGGTGGCGATCTGTTGCAGCGCCGTCAGCGCCTCCTGCTGGCGCCCCGCCACCAGGTGCACCTGGCCCAGCGCATAGCGCAGATTCGCGTTGCCTGTCGAGGTATCGAGCGCCTGCACGTATTCGCGCACAATGTCGTCGTATGAGCGGAAGTTCTCGGCGCGCAGGGCGCGCAACAGCCGCCCCAGCGTCTCCAGTTCCGCCACCTTGCCTGAGCCAGCGCCCGGCGCGCTCATCCCCGGCGAGACGCCCACGCCGGAGGCCAGCGCGATCTGCCAGCGAGCCAGCGCCGTCACGTTACCGGGATCTACCTGGAGCACCCGCTGGTACTCCGCGACCGACTGCACGGCCTTGCCCGCGCGCATCAGCGCGTTGGCGTAATTCAGCCGCACCTGCACGCTATTCGGCCACGCGATCAGCGCCTGCTCGAATTCCTGCACCGCGCGGTCGGCATAGCCCGCGCGCAGATACGCCTCAGCCGCCGCCATGCGCTCGGTCAGCGCCTCCTCGGAGCGGCCCTCCTGCGTCAGCATCTCGATCAGCTTGATGCGATAGGGCAGGTTGTTCGGCTCCAACTGGAGGATGCGCCGATAGGTCGCGATGGCGGCGTCGACGCGCCCGCTGCATCAGATACTGCTCGGCGAGGATGACGTACTTCGGCGCCGCCTGCTCGATCTTGCCCTGGCGCACATAGATTTCGGCGAGCAGCACATGGATGTCCAGATACTGTGGCGCGATCTCGATCACCCGCATGCACTGCTCGATAGCGGCGGTCAGCAGCCCATGCCCGATGAAGTTCTCGATCTCGCGAACGGCCTGCGTGACCATCGCCCGCTGCTGCGGGGGGAGATACTCCAGGCTGGCGCGCAGCCCAGCCTGCGGCCCCGCCAGCCCCTCGATGATGCGGCTGAGGGGATCCACGCCGTCACTGGGGCCACTGGGAGCGTAGATGTTGATGCCGCCGCCATCGAAGAGCGGCCCGCGCGCCACGCCGCCTGGCGGTGGCGCCATGCCAATCACGCCTTCCATGCCCATGCCCAGCGGTCCAGCGGTGGGCGCATTGGCGAATCCGACCGGATCGTTCAGCGGATTGGAGGCGAAGGGGTCGAACGCCTGTACAGGTGGAGCGTCGAGATCGAGTGGCGAGACACCGGGGCGCGAGGCGTTCAGCAGGTTCGCCGCGCCGATACCAGCGCCGCCCGGGGCAGGCTCGCCGGTCGCGCGCCCACCCGCGGCGCGATGCGGGATATTCTCGCTGAGATTGCGCGAAGAGCTAGCGTCACGCTTCCGGCGCTCCATCGGCGGCGTCGTTCCCAGCGTCTCGCGCATCATCCGCTCGACCTCAGCCACCTGCTCTTGCCAGTTCTGGCTGCGCAGATAGCCGAGCAGCGCGGAGAAGATCGTCTTGGCGCCTTCCACATCGCGCATGTCGCGATGGGCCTCGGCGGCCTCCTGGCAAAGCTGCAGGAGCTGGTCGCACTCGTCCTGGTTCAGCGCGTCGAGGTTGACGCGATCAACGGCCTCATCGAAGTAGCGAGCGGCTTCTTCGCCCTGGCCCAGCGCGCGCGCACACTGGCCCAGCGCATAGTAGCAGGAGAGCGCGTATTCGGGGTCATCGAGGAGCAGCTCAAACTGGCTGGCGGCGTCTTCCCAGCGGTCGGCTTCCTGGCAGAGCCAGCCAAGGAAATAGTGGACATCGGGGCGGTCAACGCCACTCTCCAGCAGCTCCTCGCAGATGGCCACGGCCTCGCCGATGCGCCCTTCCTGCTGCAACTGCTGAGCTTCGCGTAAGGCAGAGCAGATCTGCGAGCTGCTCATCCGCGTGCGTGAGCCACGCTGATTGTTGTCGGGAGAGGAACCTGGACGCCCCGTATTTCTAGGCGCGTCCCAGTCCCCGCTCGAACCGTTTCTGCCCATGTTGACGCTCTCCACCTCTGGCCAACCCTGGCCGAATCCACTGGCGCGAACGCATCGCGGCGCGCGCTACCACCCTGGGAGCGTCAGCCGCGATTCCACACTGACGCGCCACACCCGCTGACCACCACCAAGAGCATACGCCACGTGACCGCGCACGCCAAATCTAGCAGGAAGATTGGGCGAGAGAAACATGCGCGCCCGCAGGACGTCTCGGCGCATCACGCCGCCAGGACGAGGCTTGCCGCCAGTATAGCACGGCGTTTGCGCGGGTTGACACGCGCGCGCGCCATGTGCTAGACTTTCGGCTGCAAGGGCGATTAGCTCAGTTGGTTAGAGCGCCACGTTGACATCGTGGAGGTCACAGATTCGAGTTCTGTATCGCCCACCAAGTAACCATCCAGACGCCGCTAGCGTGACGCAACGTCGCTAGCGGCGTTTCCGTATACAGAGAGGAGCGCACGGAATCGCTCGCCCATTGCATCCCCACCTGTAGCCTCTCCATCGCACGCACCAGCGACGATGCGGCTCACCCCATGAAAGGCGTCATCCACATGATCGTCGCCGTCGCTGGCCGACGGATTGATGCGCCCGGCGCCCAGCCACCACGCTTCCCGCTGGCGAATCGCAGCCTCGTGCGCCAACGCATCCGCGCCAGGCTGGAGAAGCTCGGCGCCAAGGCCATCGTCAGCTCCGCCGCGTGTGGCGCTGACCTGCTTACGCTCTCTGTCGCGCGCGACATGGGCATCCGAAGGCGCATCATCCTGCCCTACCACGAAGAATGGTTCCTCGAAGACTCCGTGACTGACCGCCCTGGTGACTGGAAATCGCTCTACTGGTCGCTGATCGAAGATGCCCGCAAGGCGGGCGACCTTGTCGTGCTGGAGTATCCGCGCGGCACAGATGACGCCTTCCGCGCCGCCAACGAAACCATCCTGAGCGAGGCGCAGCGGCTGGCGGGCGAGGCGGCGCCCAGCGACCCCGCCGCCGCGCTGGGTGGGCTGATCGTCTGGGAAGGCGCCCCGCGCGGCCCCGACGACGTCACGGCGCACCTGAAGGCGCGGCTGGAGGCGGCGCACGCGAAGGTCAGAGAGGCGCTTACGACGCGCTAGCCGACTGGTCGCTGGGGCGATCTTCTACGCGAGTCGCGCGCCAGAGCTGATGCTCGCGCGACATCGCGCCTTCCGCGTTCTCCACGAAGTTCGCCCAGGCTGGCTCATCCTGCGGCCTCTCAGAATCTGACGCGACCTTCTCCAGTTCTTTCGCGGTCACGCTGTAACTGGCGTTCAGGTCTTCGTAGCGTTTCGCCGCCATCCACGCCACGCCGCCACCCGCGATATTCGCCATCAGCGATTGCAGGTTGAGGGGAAAGACATGCAGCGCCGCTAACCCGATGGGCAGTAAGGCCGCAAACACAGCAAGCACTTCCACCAGGATCAGGATGCGATGCGCCCACCACGCGCGGCTCTGATTAAATGCCGCCTTCTTCGTGTACCAATCCTGCTGGTTCTTCACGCGCCCGACACGGTACACCTGCTTGCGCTGGTCGAGTCGTAGCGCGCGGATAGACTCCATCTGTGGGGTCACTTCCCCCTGGCGCAAGAGGTTGGCGGGCGCTTTGTACCGTGTGAGATCCTCGCGAATGCCGATAAAGCGGTCATTGAGGACAGCGCTCAGCGCGTCCCCCGAATGTGCTTTCTCAAATGGCTCGCCGCCAACCGCATAGCGCCAGGCGATGGACTTTAATGATTCCGCGACCGCCCTCGCCTCGTACCACATCTTCTCCGGCTTGGTAAATACGCGAATGAAGCGCACGAGGAGCGCGACAAGGAGCAGCGCCGCTTCGGTGATCATGATGTATGTAAGGGTTGTGATATGGATGCCCACCACATCAAACGGCGCAATCTTCATCGAGACTGAGCCAATCTGGGTGATAGCGCCATTGAACGCGCCAACGAGCACGCCCAGACCAAGCAATGTCAGCTCAGTCGTCAACTCAGTAAAATAGAGCGTCTGCGCGCGAGCCGACCGTTTATCGGCGTGCTGAAACAGCGCGGGCATATCGTCATCTGTGAGGGTGGGCAAGGATTGGGCGTCGTGCGCGCCAGGCTCTGCTTGCATCGGAATCTCTCCTCAATCAGCGCGAATCCACGGGGAGCGTTGCGACGCCGCGCCCCTGTGCCATAGGAGGCCTCCAGTCCAGAGGATGATACACAGCAGGCGGCGCCGCTGTCCACTTACCGGTATGCAGCGAAACGCCTGCGCGCCCCCAGCCCATCCAGTGATGAGCCAGGAGGCGCGCGGGTATGTCGTGGCGCGGGGCAGGCAGAGCGCCCCTAGAGCAGCGTGAAGGAGGCCACGACCATCAGCAGCACCGTCACGAGCAGGCAGAGCGCGGGCGCGCCGATCACCAGCCCCAGGCGGAAGCGCGACGAGAGCTTCGATCCGCTGACGAAGTAGTAGAGGATGGGGCCAATGAACGGGATGCCGACGGTGACGGCGCCCCAACCGAGGCGCTTGCCTCCGCTCAGGTCATCGCGGTGGGCCAGCTCGACGAAGGCGACCGCGAGCCACGCGGCATAGAGCGCGAAGAGCAGCAGGTTACCATAGAGCGAGAGCAGAATCTGCACGATGGAATAGCTGGTCAGGCCGAGCGGCAGGAACATGGCTGAGCCTCCTGGCGTGTAGGTGTTCGTAATCGGTGGAAACCCGTTCGCGGATGTCGTGCCCGCTGGGAACGCATCCTGAATGATGGGCGCGGGCGGCGCGCTGATGTCGGGCATGTTGGGCTGGGCTGCTGGCGCGGCAATCTTGCGGAAGTCGGGCGGCTGATAGCTCGGCCCTGGCGAGGTCAGTCCCGCGTTGACATCGTTCGCGAAGAGGCGCAGGGTGATGCTGAAGTCGCCGCCGCCATTGAGCGCGAGCGGCGACCCGCAGGCATGCGAGACCTCCAGCAGCGGCGGCAGCGTCGTCGTCGCCTGGTTGTCCGAGAAGCAGTTGTTCGCGCCGGTGGGCGCGCCGAGCGCGAGATCGGCGATGCCCGACCCCTTCACCTTGTTCCGCTCCACGACATTCCCGGACGCGATCCAGAAGTTCTGGTCAATGTTGCCCAGCACGAGGATGCCGTAGTCGGGATTATTCTCGACGCGGTTATTGACCACCCAGTCTTTGTCGCCACCCGCGACGAGAATGCCTGTGCCAAGCGGAATGTGCGCCCAGACGGTGTAGGGCGCCTTGGTGTTGCCGTTATCGTGGACGTAGTTGTTCATCAGGACAGCGCCGCGCTGGGGCGGCAGCTCCTCGCTGTCGAGCGTATTCGGCACGATGCCCGCGCTGTTCTGATCCCACTCGGAGTTCTCCAGCACGAGGTTG
Organism: uncultured Chloroflexia bacterium; assembly: GCA_963840335.1. Taxonomy (GTDB): domain Bacteria; phylum Chloroflexota; class Ktedonobacteria; order Ktedonobacterales; family JADMIN01; genus JAKAIY01. The sequence goes on along the minus strand of CAWIYP010000031.1, from coordinate 845 downwards.
CCGCCGGCGTTGGTGCCGGAATATCCCAGGCCATTCCACTCGGAGCGCACATCGTTGATGATCGCGTCACAAGGGAAGCACTGGCCGATGTAGAAGCCCGAGTCCGGGCTGCCCGACGCATACGAGTGGTTGAACTCGCCCTTTGTCGAGCCATAGGCGTAGATGCCATAGTCACCGTTGTCCCAGGCGGTGAGATAGCTGCCACGGTAGCCCTTCATGTCGTCCCAGTAGAAGCCATTGCCCAGGTAGTGATGGGCGGTCATGTTCTCCAGGACGGTATTATCGGCGAGGACGGTAAAGCCGTTGGTCAGCTTTGACTGGCCATCGAGGATGACGCCGTTGCGGTCCTCGCCGCGAATCGTCAGGTCCGCCGTGCAGACCTTCACCGCCTCATGGTAGACACCCGGCGCGATGAGGATCAGGTCGTTGGCCTGCGCCGCGTCCACCGCCGCCTGAATGGTCGGGTAGTCGGCGGGAACATGGATGACCTTCGCGAACTGCGCGGGCGGCGTGGTCTGTGAACTGGTCAGCTTGGCGTAGCCGGGGCAGGGGCCGTAGCTCGCGCGCCCTTGCCCCTGCGCACGCGCGAGCGACGCCGAGGCGGCGAAGGCGACGAGCGCCATCGCCAGCAGGCTCGTGAACGAGAGCAGCGCGAACGCCAGACGCCGTCGTCTGGAGATGAGTGCTGTGAGCATAACGATGACGCCTCTTCCTGTGCTGTTGGGACGCATCGGTGGGAGCGCGATTGGCTCAGGACAGGGTTCGCCGCGCGGGTCAGGATGTGACGGTGACGAGTCACCTGCATGCCGGGATGGATGATGCAAACGACAGTGTAGGATCCAGCG
>CAWIYP010000030.1:0-71484 GCA_963840335.1 uncultured Chloroflexia bacterium | reverse complement strand
TCGCGCAGCGCCGCCTCCATCGTCGGGAGGAAGGTCGCCTGCGCTTCGTCCAGTCCCATGCGCAGGGTGCAGCCCGCCGCGCGCACATGGCCGCCACCGCCGAAGCGCGCGCAGAGGGCGGCGGCGTCCCACGGGGCGGTGGAGCGCACGCTCACGCGGGTCGAGCCATCGGGCGCCTCGCGGAAGAGCGCGGCCAGCGCGACTCCCTCGATGTCCACCAGATAGCTAGGTAGGCCGTCATCCATGTCGGGGGTGGCGCCCGTCGCCGCGAAGTCGCGCTGGCGGATGCTGGCCCAGACGATGCGGCCATCCGCCACGCTGGCGAGCGACTGGAGCGCCTGCCCCCAGAGCCGCCCCTTGGCCAGCGGCTTCATCCGGTACACCGGCTTGATGATCGTTTCGGGGTTGGCTCCGCAGGCCACCAGATACGCGCCCACAGCCAGTGTCCGGTCGGTAGTGGCGTCGAACTCGAAGGCGCGCGTATCGGTGATGATGCCCGCGAGCAGGCAGTCCGCCGCCTCCTGCCCGATGGCGACGCCGCGATGCAGCAGGAAGAGCGTCAGTAGCTCAGCGGTGGCCGCCGAGGCGACATCAATGATGGCGCAGGCGCCGATGCCCTGCGAGGTGACGTGGTGGTCGAAGTTGAGCAGGGTGGCGCCGTCGAAGAACGCCTGATGGCGCCAGTAGAGCGCGCCATAGCGGGAAAGCTCGCCCGCGTCGAGCGCGATGACGAGGTCGAAGTCGGTATCGGGCAGCTCCGTCACGACGGTCTCACGTCCCGGCAGGAAGGTGTAGTTCGCTGGCACGGGGTCGGCGCAGGCGACGACACAGCGCTTGCCCAGCGGCTGGAGCGCCCACGCCAGCCCCAGCGCCGAGCCGAGCGCGTCGGGGTCGGGCTTCTCGTGGGCCAGGAGGACGATCCGCTGCGCCTGCGCGATCAGTCCCCAGGCGCGCTCGGCGAGCGCTGGGTCAATCTCGCGCGCCAGCAGCGCGGCCAGGCCTTCCCGGCGTGTGGTTGCGCTTGTATCGTTGCTCACGCGGCATTCCCCTGGAAAAATAGCGAAGACGGTGGGCGCGCCCACCGTCCCGCATACGCATCAGTCATCCGTATCAATCAGCGCGCTCGTCGGCCTCAGCCCTCGTCCGTGTCGGGCGTGGTCGGCGCGCCGACGGGATTCGCCTGCCGCTCATGGTTGAGCTGATTGAGCAGTTCGAGCATACGCGCGCCACGCGCAATGGATTCGTCGAGCAGGAAGGTGATCTCTGGCACATGGCGCACACTCAGACGCTGCGCCAGCTCGTGGCGCAGGAAACCCGCTGCGTGGCGCAACCCTCGCATCGTCTCGCGCTGCTCCTCCGGTGTCCCCATCACGCTGACATAGACCTTCGCGAGGCTCAGGTCGCGTGAGACGGTGACACTGGTGATGCTTGCAAAGCCGACACGCGGGTCTTTGACGCGCAGGCGCATGAGTTCGCTCAGTTCCTGTGCGATGACCCGTCCGAGTTGATCGGGACGGCGAGTATTTGGCATATATCACCTCCAGCGAGCAGCCATGACGCTCGGCTGCTGCGCTGTCCACCAGCGCGAGCCTTCAGAGCGCGAGGCGCCCGTCATGTGTAGCATATGCTCACAGGCATCGGGGCCGCAAGCCAGGAGAGGGTTCCCCGCTCGCCTGGCTTGCGACCCCGAGACGCGCTGATATGCGGCTGCGCCTAGGCGCGCACGCGACTGTACGTTTCGATCAGGTCGCCAACTTCGAGTGCGTTGAACTCGTCGAGCGTGACACCGCACTCGAAGCCAGTCAGGACTTCGCGCGCGTCGTCTTTACCACGCCGCAGCGACTGAATCGTGCCAGTGTAGACGGTCTCGCCCTTGCGCTGCACCCGTACCTGAGCGCCGCGTGTGAGCTTGCCATCCGTCACGCGGCAGCCGCCGATGACGAGTTGACGACCCGCCTTGAAGATCTGCATGATCTCGGCGTGGCCATCGATCTGCTCTTTGTAGACCGGCTCTAGCAGGCCCTGGAGCGCCGCCTCGATGTCTTCGACGAGCTTATAGATGACCTCATAGCTGCGGATATCCACGCCTTCGATCTGCGCGAGGCGCTGGGCCGCCGCGTCGATCTTGACATTGAAGGCGATGATGATGGCCTTCGAGGCCGACGCCAGGTTCACGTCGGATTCGCTCACGTTGCCGATGGCGTCGTGAATCAGGCGCACCTTGAGGTTTTCGTCGCCGATTTGCGAGAGCGAGTGCTTCAGCGCCTCAGCGGATCCCTGCACATCGGACTTGACGAGCAGGTTCAGCTCCTTGACCTTGCCCTCGCGCATCTGCGCATAGAGGGTGTCGAGGGTGATGGTCTGCTGCGCCGCCAACTGCTGCTGGTCGCGGCGCTCCTGGGTCAGCGCGCGCGCCGCCTTCTCGTCGGCGACGACCTCGAAGCGATCGCCAGCGGCAGGCACCTCCGAGAGGCCCAGGATGCTCACTGGCAGGGCCGGGGGCGCCTTGGGGATGCGCTTGCCCGCGTCGTCGAACATCGCGCGAACCTTGCCGTAGAGCGTCCCCGCGACGATGATGTCGCCGACCTTGAGCGTCCCTTCCTGCACCAGCGCCGAGGCGGTGACACCGCTCGCGGCGGCCATGCGCGCTTCGATGATGGCGCCCTGGGCGTGGCCCTTCGGATTCGCCTTGAGGTCCTGGATGTCGGCCACCAGCAGAATCATCTCCAGCAGGTCCTGGATGCCGATGTTCTTCTTGGCCGAGACCGGCACACAGATCACATCGCCGCCGTACTCTTCGATGACCACCTCGCGGTCGGCGAGCTGCTGCTTGACGTGATCGGGATTCGCGCCGGGCTTATCAATCTTGTTGAGCGCGATGATGATTGGCACCTGTGCGGCGCGCGCATGGTCAATCGCCTCGATGGTCTGGGGCATGACGCCGTCATCCGCCGCGACGACGATGATGGCGATGTCCGTCACCTGGGCGCCGCGCGCACGCATCGCCGTGAAGGCCTCGTGGCCCGGGGTATCGAGGAAGGTGATCTTGCGTCCGTTGGTCTCGACCTGATAGGCGCCGATGTGCTGGGTGATGCCACCCGCCTCACCAGCCGCGACGCGCGTATTGCGAATCGCGTCGAGGAGCGATGTCTTGCCGTGGTCAACGTGGCCCATCACCGTCACCACAGGCGGGCGCGTCACTCGCCCAGTGTCATTGCTGGCGATGCGCGCCGCCGCCGCTGCGGCTGCGGCAGCCTGCGCGCGCGAGGCGACCACCGCGGGCGCGGTCGTGACAGCCTGCTCTGGGGTATAGCCAATCGCCTCGGCTACCTTCGATGAGATGTCGTAGCTGATGACTTCATTGATGCTAGCGTAGATGCCAATCGTGATCAGGTTGCGAATGATTTCGTTGACAGAGACGCTGAGAAGCTCGGCAAGGTCTTTGACGACGATCTGCGCGGGAACGGTCACTGGCCCAGTTGGATGAACCTCTTTGCGCTCCGTCCGCGTCGCGAGCTGCGTCGGGCCGCCGCGCCGACCGCCGCCACGCTGCCCGCCGCGCTGCCCACCGCGCTGCCCACCGGGGCCACCGGGACGCCCGCCAGGGCCACCGCCAGGACGGCCAGGGCCACCGCCAGGACGTCCTGGGCCACCGCCGGGACGGCCTGGGCCACCACCGGGACGAGGCGCGGGCCGACCAGCGTTGCCATTCGGGCCACCGGCGGGGCGCGAAACCATGCCCCCAGCAGGGGCCGGACGCTGTGGCGCGCCGCTCTGTGGGCGAGTGGACGATGAACCGTTATTCATCGGCGGACGTGGGGTTGAATCTGGCATGTGGGCCTCCTTTGATCAGCGGTCGTCGCTCCACCGGGCGCGCCCACACGTCTCACGAGGAGCCGTGGCGGGCGCACAGTGCGATATCTGCGCGCAAGGAAACTGATCAGTGGTTCTATGGCGCCATCACGTCAGGCTGGCTGGCGTCGGGCGCGGCGGAAATAAAACAGGCTGGCCGTCTCCATCTTGAGACTGCCAGCCCAACGCGGCGCAGTGTACTTAGTCTGGGGCAAAGGATGTCGGGTTGTGGGTGGGAACGCGAACCAATGCGCTCGACCGCTCACAATAGCCGTGATTATCGTCCCATAAAGCTACTCTCGCTGCCCGCGTTGGGGACTAGGTGAAACAACATTGATAACTGCGTTGGGGAGGGCATCGGCGGCGCGCTTCGCAGGTTTTGCGCTTCCAGCATGCGCTACGCCATTTGCTGACGCCCAACCTCCGTAGTATACCGCGTTTGGGGGGATATGGTCAACCAACGGGGGACAGATGTTCGCGTGGTGACGGGGGATAGGGTGCCGGGCGGGCATGCCTGCGCTGGGGAGGTTCGCGGCCTTGAAATGGCCGGCGCACGCGGACGCGGACTGAAGTCCGACGCCGCTGCCGATAGCGGCGTACAGGGCATTCATGCCCCATCCGTTCGTGCGCCGGCCATTTATGGCCGCGACGGTATAATCCTGACGACCATTCATGGCCGCGACGGTAGACCGTGATGCCAGCTATTTGGCTGGCTGGATGTTCTGGTTGACGCGGAAGAGGTTATTGGGGTCGTAGCGGGACTTGATCTGGGCAAGGCGGTCATAGTTCTCGCGATAGGCCGCGCGCACCTGATCCTGTCCCTCGTCCATGATCATGTTGATGTAGGCGCCGCCAGCGGAGTACGGGTGCAGCGCCAGCCAGTAGTTGCGCGCCCACTCGATCATGCGGTCATTGTTGACTGGGTCGGGATCGACGCCGACGATGACCTCGGCGAAGTTGGCCTCCCGGAAGCTGAATGCCGTCTCGCTCCTGCCAACATCATGCACGGCGCCGTTGATGGGGTAGAGGTGCATGGTCGAATGCACAGTGGGCAGTTGCTCGGCGTACTTCAGGTGCAGGTCAATCGCCTGATCGCTCAGGTCAGTGACGAAGTCGGCCTTCCAGTACCATTGCAGCCCCGGCGGGTAGAGGCCATCGAAGAGCTGCTGCAAGGCAGGCCAGGGAATCGGGCCTGCCAGATCCATCGCGGGCGTCCCGATGGCGCGGATCGGCGCGAACCGCTCCGCGGCCTGCGCCTGATCGCCCGTGTAGCACCACACGATGACACACATCTTTTGCATGTGATACTGCTCTGGAAAGAGCGGGACAGGTGGGATGGTCACGAAGCCGAACCAGCCATTGATGTCACGCGGCGCACTGAGAATGAAGTCGCGCCAGAACGTGAGCACTTCCTTCGCCTGGGCCAGCGGCCAGAAGATCGGACCGCCGTAGACCGTGCTGACGTCGTACAGGCGAAAGACGAACGAGGTGACGACGCCAAAGTTGCCACCGCCGCCACGCACCGCCCAGAAGAGATCGGCGTTCTCGTTCTGGCTCGCCGTCACGAAACTGCCATCGGCCAGCACCACATCAACACTCAGCAGATTATCGAGCGTGAGACCGTGCTCGCGCGCCAGATAGCCGATGCCACCGCCAAGCGTCAGCCCGCCGACGCCCGTGCTGGAGATGAAGCCGCTCGGTGTCGCCAGCCCGAAGGCATGCGTCGCGTGATCTACCTCACCCCAGACACAGCCACCCTCGACCCTGACCGTCTTCTGGACAGGATCAACGTGAACGCCATCCATGCCAGAGAGATCGATGACCAGGCCATCATCACAGACGCTCAGGCCCGGCCCACTGTGGCTCCCACCGCGAATGGCGATGAGTAGCTCGTGCTCGCGGGCGAAGTTGACGGCGCTGATGACATCGGCGGCATCCACGCACCGCACGATGAGGCCTGGGCGCCTGTCAATCATGCCGTTGTAGACCTTGCGCGCCTCGTCGTAGCCACTGTCACCCGCACGCATCACCTCGCCGCGCACTTGCGCCTTGAGGCTTGCCACCGCGTTCTCGTCCAGGGTGATCTTGCCAGCTTGCGTTGTTGCCATGACTCGTTCCTTCCGCTGTAGACCCTTCCGCATGTCGGGAAAGGTTGTCTACACCGTAACAGGTGTGGCGTTAGCAAAGCGTTTGACCTCAATGGAATGCGCGGCGAATCGGCATGACGCGCCGTTTGTGGAGCGTTAGTTTTCCGCGAGAAGCGCGCGCGCGGATTGCGCGTCTGGGGTGTCGAACCCCTCGGTAAACTGAGTGTAGACATCACTTAGCGCGAGTCGGGCCGTCTCTGCGCGTTTCCCAGACCCGAAGAGGCGGCGCTGGGTGAGGCGCGCACGCAGTTCGAGCGAGCGGGCGCCCTGGCTGTGAGCAATCTCAGCGGCCCGCGCCACCGCCGCCTCCGCGTCGCGTCGATCCCGGCCAGCGGCCAGCATCAATTCCCCGCGCAGCCGGTGTAGCTCGGCATCCCACCAGCGCTCGTGGGTGGTGCGCGCATGCAGGAGCGCCCGCTCGATGACACCCAGCCCCTCCTCTGGCCGTTGCGCCTGGCCATAGACGCTCGCGAGCAGTGAGAGAAAGTAAGAGAGGCGCAACTTCGCGCCCGTCGCCTCAAACTCCTGGATGGCTGCGCGCAACGCCGTAAGGCGCGCGTCATCTGGTTGCTGGCGCGCGTGCGTGAAGTTCACCAGGATCGCCGCCCAGGCCTGATAGTACGGCGCTTTGTATTCGGTGGCGAGCCGAAGCGCCTCCTCAGCGCTCGTCCGCGCGGTGGCGTCATCGGCGCACAACTGGCAGAGCATGGCGAGGTAGGTCACGGCGAGCGTCTGGTTGAACGGCTCCTGGAGGTTCTCGGCGAGTTGCGCCGCCTCGCGCGCTAGATCGAGCGCGTGCTCGGCATAGCCCAGGCCCCACAGGGCATGCGCTCGCCAGGCGCGGGCGTGTACCGCCACGTTCCACCCCAGCGCCTCCTGGATGCGTCTGGCCTGCCGTGGATCCTGGGGAGTGGTGAGGATACGCTCAAATGCGTCGCTGGCGGAGGCGAATCTGCCTAGATGGAGCTGCGCGCCCGCAAACATCATGTCGGCCAGCGGAGGCGCGGCGACCTTAGCCCGCGCATACAGCGCCTGCATGTCCTCGGCTACCAGTTGGACGCGCTCCAGCCGCGCCTGCACCACGAGCAGTGATTGCAGGCCGTACATCGCTTCGACGCGCTGCTCATCGTTGCCCACCGTGTCGCACAGCGCCAGGATGCGATCAACCAGGCGCTCTAGCTCTGGCGCGGTCCAGCCGAGCGTGATGCGATAAAGAGGCGCCAGCGAGAGTGAGAGCGCAAGCTCCTGTGTGTCGCGTGCGGCGCCGCTGGCGGTTCGTTCGAGCAGCGCCAGGCAATGACGCAAGAGGTGAATCGCGTCGTCGTAAGCGAAGACTCGCTGCGCCACCAGCGCCGCCCGGTGATAGTGGGGGATGGCGCTGCCCATCGCCCCACCTTGCTCGTAGTGCGTGGCGATCTGCCCGCTGACCGCGTCGAGGTCATCAGCGCGCAGGGCTTCGAGCGCCTGTGCGATGCGCCGATGCCTGAGCTGGCGTTGGGGCGCGCTGGTTTCGGCATAGGCGACCTCACGCAGTTTGTCATGGGTGAAGTCGTAGGTATCCGCGCCATGTTCGCGCACGATACGTCGCTGCCAGAGTTCATCGAGCGCGCCGATGATGCGGTCCTCGTCGGAGTGGTTCACATGCGCGAGGATGTCGAGGCTAAACTCGCGGCCAACCGTAGCGGCCAGTTCCGCCAACTCGCGGGCGGGGGGCGAGAGCTGCGCTAAGCGGCTGGCGATCATCGCGCGGACATTCGGTGGCAGTGATGAGGTGGCGGGGGCCTGGGGCAGCGGCTCATGTGTGAAGCGCGGCGGGCGTTCGAGCAGCTTGTCCAGTCCGGCGCGCACCGTCTCGATGATGAAGAGCGGGTTCCCCTCTGTCTCGCCAAACAGGCGTAGTGCGGCGGTCACATCCAGCTTGCGGTTGGTCATGCTTGCCGCCAGCATTGCGGTCTCGGCGGCGTCCAGCGGACGTAGCGCAATCTCCGTCACCACGACCGTGCGGCGCAGATGCAGCAGCAGCGTATGGAGCGGGTGCTGCGCTGACATCTCCTCTGAGCGCGCGATGCCGATGATGAGCAGGCGCGCGTGGGCGTCGAACCTCTGCAGAAAGTGCAGCCACTCGAGCGTTTCCTGGTCGCACCATTGCAGGTCATCCATCACCAGGAGCAATGGCTGCGGGGCGGCAAGCACAGCTAGTGTAAGCGCCTGGAAGAAGCGTTGTCGCTGCCCATACTCGGTCAATGGCTCGTAGTGTGGCAGGTCGGGGTTTTCTGCCAGCAACTCTGGCAGCAGACGCGCAAGCTCAGTAAGCCAGACCTTCTCCAGCGTTCTGACATGCGGGCGCAGTCCGGGGCTGCGCAGCCATTCGATGACGGGCGCGAACGAGATCTGGCCCTCGGCGGCATATGAGCGCGCAGTCGCGATGGCGCCGCCGTGGTCACTGACCCATTGCGCCATCTCCTCGGCCAGCCGCGACTTGCCAATGCCCGCCTCGCCAGTGATGAGCGCGAACCCTGGCGCCTGGGCGCTCGCCGCCTGCCATGCCTGATGGAGCGTCTCCCATTCACGCTGGCGTCCGATCAATGACGGCGGCAGCGCCAGTGGCTGATGTCGTGCGCGCTTGAGTGGCGCAATGGGGTGATCGCTACTCAAGGCGGGGGCTGATTCCAGATGCAGCAATTGTTGGTGCAGCTCTATGGTCGTCTGGCTTGGGTCTATGCCTAGCGCCCGTCGGAGTGCGCTGGCGCATGCCTGGAATGCGCGCAGCTCGCCTACGCGGTCGCCTGTGAGCGCGAGCAGACGCATCAGCCAGCGATACGCCTCCTCATTCAGTGGGTCGGCGCGAATGAGGAGGCGGGCGCACTGAATCGCCGCCGCAAAGTCGCGCTGCGCCTCATAGAACACGAGCAGCCAGCCAAGCGCCTGCGTAAACTGATCGCGCAGCCGCTCCCGCTCCGGGACGATCCATTCATCGTAGCATCCAGGCAGCAGGTCGCCCTGGTAGAGCGCCAGCAGCCGCTCCCCAGCGGCGCGTACCGCGTTGGCGTTGCGCGATTGCCCCTGATCTTCGATGAGCTTGAACGCGCGCCCGAATTCGTCTACATCAAAGCGCAACTCGACATCCCGGCGCCACTGAATCGTCTGCGTCTCGATCTGGAGGATGGCGCTGATCTCTGGGGCTGTGTGCCGCAGGGCATGCACGAACTGGCGCAGGTTGTTGCGCGCCTGGGTTTCGCTGGAGTCTGGCCAGAAGAGGAAGGCGAGACGCTGGCGCGACTGCGGGGCGTCGCGATGCAACGCCAGATAGGCGATCAACGACTGGAGGCGCGCTGCGCTAATCCCTTCTAGTGGAGCATCATCGCAGGTGAGCCGGAAATCGCCAAGCAGGTGTAGATGGACAACCTCGGACATCTCGCTGATCTCCCATACGCTCCGACTGACGCTGCGTAGGCATATCTCCGAGCGTGCGCGCGCCGTTTAGAATGACGCAGAGATTTCTGATGGCGCCTGCTCCATCGCGTATTTTCACATAAAACTGCGTTATAGATGGAATACCGCGTCGCGTCATGCGCAAAAATACCGGGCGCGCGGAAGGAATGCGTTAGCGACGCACTGGAGCAGTCCACGTTAGAGTAGTTGCCCGAGGTTCTTGTGTCGTACGAAAGGATGATGTCATATGCCCGACAAGCCACGCATGCCAGAGCAGATACTGGCTTTGCTGGCGGACGCGCCGCCGCATATCGCCGCGCTGACCGATGCGCTGGAGTCAGCGCAACTGCGCGCTTCCCCCGGCCTGGGTGAGTGGTCCGCGAACGACGTGCTGGCTCATCTTCGTTCATGTGCGGATGTTTGGGGTGGCTGCATCGCGACGATCATCGCCGAGGACATGCCGACGCTGCGGGCCGTCAATCCCACCACCTGGATCAAGCGGACGAACTATCTCGACCTGGATTTCCCGCCTTCGTTGCGCGCATTTACCATGCAGCGCGCCGAGCTTCTGGTCGTCCTGGAATCATTGCCGCCTGAGAGTTGGTCACGCGCGGCAACCGTGACGGGAGCGGGGAAGGTTCTCACGCGAACCGTGCTATCCTATGCGGAGCGGCTGGCTCGCCATGAACGGCCGCACATCAGGCAGATCGAGCGCGTCGTCAGCACGCTGCGGCAGCGGTAGCGGCGGGGGCCGCGCTAGCTGGCCCAGCCGCCGTATTTGCGCCCCAGCTTGGTGGGGATGCGGCGGTGGTTGGGGATCGCCAGCGCCCAGGCCAGCCGTGTCTGCGGATCCATCGTACGCAGCAGCGCGCCCCAGATCGCTTCCCACGCGCCGCTCGTCTCCCAGCGCACGAAGCGACGCCAGCACGTCACCGGGTCGCCGTAGCGTGCGGGCAGGTCGTGCCAGCGGCAGCCGTTCCGCAGCACGTAGAGAATGCCTTCGAGCGTGCGGCGGTCGTGCGCGCGGGGACGCCCCGTGGTGGCGGGCGCGGGCAGCAGCGGCGCGATCTCCGCCCACTGCGCGTCGGTCAGTGTGACGGCCAGCGCCGTCTGCTCGCGCCGCTTGATGGTAGCTGCCGTGGCGGCCCATAGCTCGATCAGGCTGTGATACGACTCATTGTAGTGCTCCACACGCGCGATTTCCAGCAGGTCGGCCTCGCCGGGCAAGATCAGCGCCTCGCGCCAGCGCGCGCCCACGAAGGCTTGCAGCGCCTCCAGGTCGCGCCAGACCGAGACCACCGCGAACTCCTCTGGCCGCTGGGGCGCCGACTCGGCGATGGAGACCGCCAGGCAGCCCGCCTGCGCCCGCATGATGGGCAGGCTCATCGTCTCGCAGAGCCGCTCGTATGCCGCGCGCTTTCCTGGCCGGAGCCGCGCGCGAAAGACACGGATGATCATCTGGCCGCTCTCATCTCTACGCTCATGCGCTCAATCAAACAGGACGAAGCTAGAGCGCAACATGTGCTGGCTGTAGGCATTCCACGCGCTGTCAGGGCTTTCGTTCGCCCAGTCGAGGCGCTGCGCTGTGGTGGACTCGATGACCGCCACGCCGTACCAGTCGGTGATGATATTCGCGTATTCGTCCTGGATCGGCCCTTCGACCAGCGCTGTCGCCTCGCGCAGCGCGATCCCGCTGGCCCAGGCCGCGCGGAAGGTTTGATAGCAGATGATCTTGATTTGCGCGTAGGCCGCCGCGACTTTGGCGTCGGTGTTCGGCAGCGTGTCGCCGACGATGATGGTGATGGTCGCCATGCGCTTCTGCGCGTCGTAGGTCGCTGTCACTTGCGTGGCCTGCCCTCCCAGCGCCTGCCGCACACGCGCCGCGAGGCTCCCCGCTGGCCCAGATGTGGCGCCTGCGGTGGGCGGCGTGGCCGTCGCGGTAGATGTGGCCTTGGTGGGCGAGGCCACGACGCCCGTCGCGGTTGCGCAGCCGCCCAGCACGAGCGATCCCACCAGCGCGGCCAGCAGGAGCCAGCATTCCAGGCGCCTCAGTATGCGCCGCATAGCGTTATCCCTCCCCGCGTTCTCATGCGCCTTCTGGTGGAAACCTACCATCGCCGCACAGGTGGGTCAATCTTTCATTGCAAAACTCTAGCCGTTCCGCCGCTGTGTCTCCGCTGTGACATCGCGCCCCTGCCCAGTGATGTCTGTGTGAGTTGCGCACGGCACTCTAACAGGAAGAAGGCGACTAGCTATCGAAAGAAGGCGCGCATATGGCGTATAGAAGAGAAGCGCAATTCATGCTGTTCGCGACGGAAATGTTTGTCGCGCTGACATCCATCGCATGTGGCGTGGGGCTTGCGCTGGGCGTGATCCAGTTCCCACTCGCGTTCCTGCGCGGCTCGCAATTCAGTGATTACACACTTCCAGGGCTGGTGATGGCGCTCGTCATCGGTGGCAGCGCGTTGATCGCCGCCGCTGAGTTGCTTTCCGGAAGCCGTGTGGGCATTGCGCTCGCGGCGCTGGCGGGGCTAATTCTGCTGGCGTTTGAGGTCGCGGAGATCACCTTCATTGACCAGAACACGGGCGGCTGGTTGCTGTTGGTTGTCGCGTTCCAGGCCGCATATACTGTGCTTGGCCTGACCATGCTTGGGCTGGCTGTCCGCTTGTGGATACCAGAGCGACGGCGCCAGCCCGCGCGCGTCCGGCAGGCCAGCACGGGGTGAGGTGGGCGCCAACCTATGCGGCGCAGGAGGCAGGACGATGAACAGGCGACTTACACTTCTCGATGTCCATGTCCCGTTTCAGCGTGTCCGCCATAGTTCGTTGGCCCAGCGTGCGCGGCAGGCGATCTATTACCTCGCCATCGGCAAGGAAGGCTATCCATTTGTCTTCAACCATGTCGCGGAGGGAGATGAGACGCCGTATCCGACCAGCCCGAATCTGTACGTCCACATCCCCTTCTGCCGGAGCATCTGCACGCATTGCCCCTACAACAAGGTTGTCTACCGCGAGGCAAGCTATCGCGCCTACACAACAGCCGTCGAGCGCGAGTTGGCGCAGTATCTCGCGCGCCAGGATGTCCCGCCGATTCAGACGCTGTATTTCGGTGGTGGCACCCCCAGCATGACGCCCGACCTGATCGAGCGAGTCATCGCAATGACACGCGACCACTTCGCCGAGGCGGTGGAGATCGGCGTCGAGGTGCACCCGCACGACGCCACGCCCGCGCAGTTGGCGCAACTGAAGCGGGCGGGGGTGAATCGCATCAGCCTGGGCATCGAGACGTTTCAGGAGGAACTGCTGCGCATCCTGGGGCGCAACTACACGCGCGCAGAAGCCGAGCAGGCCATCCAGAACGCGCGGCTGGCTGGGTTCGATTGCGTGGATGTCAACATGATCTACGGTATTCCCGGCCAGCGGCCAGCGGATGCGATTGCCGACGTGAACCGCTGCATTGCGCTGGGCGTTGACCACCTCTCCGCCTATCCACTCATCACCTTCGAGCATACCCACCTGGGTAAGCTCGTTGCGGAGGGCAAGATCAGGGAGTATGGCGATCGCGCGCGTGCGCGAACCCAGCGCGACATTGCCCGCGCCTGCCTGGCCCAGGGCTTCGAGCGCACCTCCGTCTGGAGTTTCACCAAAGCGCAATCTTCTGGCTATACGACGGTGACGCGCGAGAGCTACATTGGCTTCGGCGCGGGCGCAGGCTCGAAGGTGGATGGCGAGTTCTGGTTCAACACCTTCTCCGTCCCTGAATATAACAGGCTCACGCGACCCCGGCCCGCGATCAGGCTCCAGACGAGCGAGAAATTCCGGCGGCTGCACTGGCTCTACTGGCAGATCTACCGGACGCGCATCGAGCCCCAGCAGTACGCGGCAATCTTCCACCGCGATCTGCTCTCGGACTTCCGGCTCATCATGGGCGCCATACGACTGCTCGGCTGGACACGGCGCGATGGCCCCGTCTACACCTTCACCGATGGCGGCGCCCGCTGGTCGCATCGCTTCCAGATGCTCTTCTCGCTCACCTTCATTGACGAAGTGTGGACACAGTGCCAGAAGGAGCCGTGGCCTGAGCGCATCACGCTCTCCTGACCACCTCCAGCGTCCGCGCGTTTGTAGCGCAGTGGCCCTGATTCTGCTATAAGAAAGGGCAGAGCGGTTGGGCGGCGGGTCACCGGCGAGCCATGGTACGGCTCAGTGGCGCACCTCGACCGGAATGAAGGAGCGCGTCCGATGACGGGGGATACCACAGGAGCGAATGGCGGCGAGGAGGCGCGCATGTCACTCGGCAAGCGTGAATACGAGCTGGGTGCGGCGCTTTCGAGCATTTCGCATGAGATAAGGAATCCGCTGGCGAGTCTCAAGCTCAATGCGCAGTTGATCGCGCGGGCGATCGAGCGGGGGAAGGCGCCACGGGATGAGGCGGGGCGTTTGCTGATGCAGTCGGTTGATCAGCTCGATAGCATCGCTGGCGCGCTAAGTGACGCAGCGTATATCAGCAGCGGACGCCTCATGTTTACCATCGCGCCGATGGATATGGTAGCGGCAGCGCGCGCCAGCGCTACAGAGGCCGAGACGGCCTGGCAGCGCGCCATCACACTCGATCTGCCAGGCAAGCCCTTGCTTGTCCTGGGCGACGTTGTGCGGGTGCGCCAGGTCATCGCGCGTCTGCTCGCCAATGCGGTTGCCTTTACCCCCGCTGGTCGCTCCATCACGCTGGCCGTGCGCCAACGCGGCGACCGTGCGCGGGTCGAGGCGCATGACGCCGGGCCGGGCATCGCGCCGAGTGATCTGCCGCTGATCTTCGAGCCGTTCTATCGCGGGGCACTCGCGCCGCAGCAGGGTGTCTCTGGGCGCGTGGGTCAGGGGCTGGGCCTGGGCCTCTACATCGCGCGCGGACTGATTCAGGGGCAGGGCGGCGAGATCGGCGCTGAGTCGTCGCCTGGGCAGGGCGCGACCTTCTGGTTCACGTTGCCCCTTGCCCCGCGCAACTGACGTTGCCGCGTGCTGTTTCCGCAATTTGACTGAGCCGGAAGCGCGGCGCTACAATCCGAAACGGCGCACCGGGCGGTTGTCCCTGCGGCGCCGCCTCCCCATTGTTGATTTGATGCTGTAGCAGCGCGAGGAGATAGACACCTCTTATGGCACTCGAAAGCGCGACTTTCACCCAGACGCTCCACGTTGGCGACGAAGCCCCTGATTTTACGCTGAACAATGCCACGGGCGAAGGCGCGGTGACGCTTAGCTCGTATCGTGGCGCCAAGAATGTCGTGCTGGCGTTCTTCCCAGCCGCGTTCAGCGGAACCTGCTCCGCGCAGATGCCTTCCTACGAGGCGGAGTTGGAGCGCTTCCGCTCGTATGATACCGAGGTGATCGGCATCAGCATGGACAACCGATTTTCACTCGTCGCATGGGCCAAGCAGCTTGGCCTGACGTTCCCGCTGCTCGCGGATTTCTATCCGCAGGGCAAGGTGGTGGACCTCTACGGCGTGCGGCTCCCCTCCGGGGCGGCTGAGCGCGCGCTGATCGTGGTGGATAAGAGCGGCAAGATCGCCTGGATTCACGTCCACCGTCCCACTGGCGAGGTTCCCGATAACGAAGAGTTGTTCGAGGTTCTGCGCAAGCTGAGTTAGGCAAACGGGATGAGCGGGCGCGCGTCGCGGTAGCCGTCGGGCCGCCAGACGTGACGCCCGCTCGCCATTGAATCGGAGGTTTGCGCCCATGCCCATGTCACGGCGCTGTATCCCCTACACTCCGCGCCGCCGCGACCTGCGTGAGACGACATTCGCGCTCGTCACGACCGCTGGCGTCCACCTGCGCGACCAGGAGCCATTCGACCTGGCGGGCGATAACTCTTGGCGGATCATCTCCGGTGATGTCGCGAGCGATCAGCTCATGGTGACGCACGAGCACTACGACCACCGCCACGCCGACCAGGACATCAACTGCGTCTTCCCCATTGACCGCCTGCGCGAGCTTGCCGCCGAAGGCGTGATCGGCGGTGTCGGCGATAAACATCTCGGCTTCATGGGCTTCTCGCAACTCATCCGCGACCTCTACGAGCGCGCGGCCCCAGAGATGGCGAAGATCATCGAGCGGTCGCGCGCCGACGCCGTGCTGCTGACCGCTGGCTGCCCGCTCTGCCACCGCACGGTCGTCGCGATCCAGCGCGAGATCGAGATGCTGGGCCTGCCGACCGTCCTGATTACGCTGGTTCCCAAAGCCTCGGCGGAGATGGGGCCGCCGCGCGCCATCCATCCCGTCGGCTTCACACTGGGCGACGCGCTGGGGCTGCCCCACCGCCCAGACATCCAGCGGGCGGTGCTGCTCGACGCGCTGCGCCGCTGGGAAGCGCGCGAGGAGCCAGGCCATATCTGGGAGTTGGAGTATCCCGCCTACACGCCCGACCCCGCCATCACCAACAACGGCGAGATCATCCGCGAGTAGGGCCGGGCAGGCTGCGGCTCGGCAAGGTTTGGCCCCGGCGCGCGCTCCTCAGTGCAGGAGCCGCTACCGGGGCCAGACAAAATAGGCGGGCGTGATGGGCGCATCCGCGCTAGGGCGCGTGGGCCGCTGTCAGGGTGTCGTCCTGGTCGCCGCTCACCGCCACCACCTCATCGGGCGACTGGATGGCGATCGCGGCTTTGCGGGCCTCGACGGCTATCCGCGATTGGCGATAGACCACCTGCGGGCGTGTCGTCTGCGAGGTCAGGTCATGGATCTGCGCTTCGAGCCAGGTCTGCGCGCTCTCCCGCTCCAGGATCTCCCGCAGGCCTGCCGCACGGTTGAGGCGGTCGCGCGCGGGCATTGTCAGCGCCAGGTAGAGCGCATCGCTGAGCGCATCGATGTCAGTTGGCGGCACACCGAGCGTATGCGGGCCTAGCTGCTCGTAGGCGCCAGCAGTGCGTGAAAGGACGATCACACCCGCGCGCTCGTTGATGAGCGCGCCTTCCTTCACGACCAGGTTCATACCGTCCAGCAGCGGATTGACCAGCAGCGCATCATATTCGCGCATGCAGGCGAGCGCCCGCGCGCGGTCGTTGCCAAAGACGGCGATGATCGGCTGCCAGGTCGCCGTGCCATAATGCTCGTTGATGCGCTCGATGGCGCGCTTGGTATCGCGCATCACCGCGCGGTACTCTGTCAGCCCCTCGCGCGATGGCACCAGCAGCGCCACGAAGGTCACCTTCTCGCGCAGGCGCTTGTGTTGCTGGAGCAGCCGCTCATACGCCAGGAAGCCCGCGACGATATTCTTGGTCGGCTCGACTCGATCTACCCGCAAGATCAGTTTGTGGCTGGGCGTCGGGCGCGCGCGCGCGAGCAGTTTCGCTGTCTCGCGGTGGGCGCGGCTGGAGGCCTGGGCAAAGACTTCCTCCGGTGTGACGGCGATAGGGTAGACCCGCACGCTGACACGCCGATTCTGCACCACCAGCGCGCCCACTTCGCCGTCTGCGCTCTTGGCGCTCGCGCTCTCGGCGAGGAAGCGCTGCGCTCCATCGAGGAAGTTGCGCGCATCACGCTCCGTCTGGAAGCCGACGATGTCATTAGACGCCAGCCCCTCGAAGATCGCCTGTGTCATCGCGTCTGGGGCGTGCTCCCAATAGCGCGCGTCGGGCCAGGGGATGTGGACGAAGTGCGCGAGCCGCGCCCATGGCCGTTCCTTGCGCACTATCGTTGGCGCAAGGTAGAGGTGGTAGTCCTGGAACAGCACGGGGGTATCGTCGCCTGCGCGGTCTAGCTCCTCGATGACGGTGTTGGCGACGGCCTCATTGACTTTACGATAGCCCTCGTCCCAATTCTTCATTAGGCGGGGCGAGATGGGGTGCGTTGGTTGGAGCAGATAATGCTGAATGAACCAGAGCGCCTTGTTGCTCACGCCGTTGTAATAGCGGCGATAGGCGTCGGCGGTGGTTTCGACGAGGCGCAGGTCAATGTTGGGCGCGGTTGGCAGTGAGTAGGTCGCGCCGTTCTCCTGCCCCCGCGCGATGGCACGCTCGCTGTCGCTCATGGCCACCGCGACCCACGTGACGGGGCGATCTTGCGTGGCGCTCAGCAGACCGCTGACGACGCCACCCGCGCCGGGATGACTGACAGCGCGTCCAGTTCTGGGATCAGCGCTAAAGCTGACTGGGCCACGGTTGCTAACAATGATGATGCGCTGGCTCTCAGGCAGGTGGCCTTGGTCCAATCCTTTGCCGCGCTTGCTGGCATCCTTATGTATGCCCACCGCTGGGTGTGTGGCGGATGTTGAGCGATTTTTGCCTCCCTGACGTGATGTCCAGGTCATGCTACCTCCTAGCTCGCAGGGTCAGTATTTCCGTCTTCCATCATGCCACATGGGCCTAAGATGCATCTGAAGTAAATATAAATTGTACCTAAGAATATGGGGTGAAGCGCGAGCTATTCGCTGTTTCGCCCGTGCAGCCATGTGCGCGTGGACGCAGCATGATGGCCTCTCTGTCGCGCGTGGGCATCCATCCTGCGCCTTGTGGCGTACAATAGGGGGTAAGTGCGGTGCGCAGTGAAACCAACGGCGCAGCGCGCGAAAGGACGAGTAGTACCCTGATGAAAGCCCATATACTGGTCGTAGATGATGAGCCGCGCATTACCACGATGTGGCGCCGAGCGCTGGCATATGAAGGGTACAGCATCGATGTGGCGCGCACAGGAACTGAAGCGCTGCAAAAGGCGCTGGAGCATCAGCCCGACCTTTTCATTCTCGATGTCATGCTGCCGGGTATGACGGGCCTGGAGATTTGCGAGCGTTTGCGCGAGTCTGGCGACCAGTCGCCCATTTTGATGGTGACGGCCAGAGACGCTGTGACTGACCGCGTCAAAGGGCTGGACACTGGCGCGGATGACTATCTGGTGAAGCCCGCGCAGATCTCGGAGCTGTTGGCGCGCGTGCGGGCGCTGCTGCGGCGCCGTAACCCGGAGCAAAGTGAGATTCTGCGCTTTGCGGATCTGGAGCTCAATATCGGCACACGCGAGGCGCGTCGTGGCAAGCGCGTGATCGAACTTTCGACGACGGAATACGAATTGCTCCAGCTCTTCATGCGTCGCCCACGCCAGGTGCTCACCCGTGACATCATCATGGAGCGTGTCTGGGGCTACGACTTCGGCGGCGCCTCGAATGTGCTGGAGGTCTACGTCGGTTATCTACGCAACAAGATGGAGGCCGGTGGCGAGGCGCGCCTGCTGCATACTGTGCGTGGCGCGGGCTATGTCTTGCGCGAGAAGAGCGAGAGCGACCAGGCCAAGAGCTAGCGCGGATAGGCCGCGAGACCGTCGCGGAGGGTGATATGGCAAGCGAGAAACCTACGGAGCGGGCGTCTAGCGCGCACCCAGCGCGAACTGCCACGCGGCCCCGCAATGCCACGTCATTTCACCGTCTGAGTGTCTGGCTGGCCGAGCATCTCTCGATTCGTCGGCGCCTCACCCTCTGGTACGGTCTGCTGCTGATTACCCTGCTGACGCTCGTCTCCAGCGTGACGTTTGCGGTGGCCCAGAACCAGATTCAGAGTAACCTGAACAACGACATCCGCCAGCGCGCGATCGCTGTGGCCAACGCGCTCCAGCATGAACAGTACACCTCGACGGGTGGCTCGAATGTCTTGCCCACCGTAACCGCGGGCGCATCTGGCGCGACACCTGTTCCACAGGCGACCGCGACACCCGCGACCACGGCGACACCCGCGAAAAACGCGAAGGCGACCGCGACACCCGCAATCTCGCCTACGCCCGTAACGACGCCCGATCCCGCCACCAACGCGGCGATCCAGAAGCAATTGCTGACTGTTCCAGATGTGCTGGGCCGACTTGATCTTGGCTTTGAGGTGCTCAACACCGCTGGACGTCTCAAATACCTGGCGCCATCACTGAATGGCAAGTCACTGCCGATCAACTATGCCGTGGTGAATGGCGCGCTGCGTGGCGTCGCTGGCTCTTATTCCGCGTCAGCCAATGGCGTGTTGCTCGCGGTCTATGCGCAGCCAATTGTCATCGCGTCGCCCACCACGGGGCAGACGCCTGGCGTTGGGGCCACGCCAACAAGCCGCCCCTCCGTATCCGCGCACACTGGCCAGGTGGTGGGCGTCGTGCTGGTCGCCAAGTCGCAGCAGGATGTCAATGGCGCCCTGGGCACACTGGGCCGCACCCTCTTCGTGGCGGACATCGTGGCCATCGTCATTGCGCTGCTGATCGGTTGGCTGATTGCCGAGACGAGTCTGCGCCCCATCGCCACCATCACGCGGACAGCCAGCGCCATCGCGCGCGACGCCTCGGCTGCGGGGCTTGGCACGCGCGTCACCTATCGTGGCGCGAAAGATGAGGTCGGCGAGCTTGCCTCCACCTTCAATGAGATGCTGGCCTCGCTCGAACAGGTCGCCGAGGCGCAGCGCCGCTTCGTCAGCGACGCCTCGCATGAGCTACGCGCGCCACTGACGATCATTCGCGGCAATCTGGAGATGCTGCGGCAGACGCCGGATCACTCCGATGCCGACCGCGCCGAGATCGTTGACGATGCCTACGTGGAGGCGGAGCGGATGTCTACGCTGGTGAGCGACCTGCTGCTGCTGGCGCGGGTAGACGCCGCCTCCGCCAGCCGCGGCGCTCGCGCGACCCAGCTCGATGAGCGGCTCTCTGGTCGGCGCGAGGCGGTCGAGATGGATCAGTTCGTGATGGATTTGTTCCACTCTGGGCAGTCGCATCTGCGCGCCCTTCGCAAGCAGATCAGGCTCTCGGTCATAGACATCGCGCCGGTCACGGTGATGGCCGACCCCGGCCAGATTCGTCAACTTGGCATGATCTTGCTCGACAATGCGATCAAATACACGCCAGCCAATGGACAGATTCGCCTCTCGCTGGAGCAGATCGGCTCCAGGGCTGTCTTCACCATCAGCGATACGGGCATCGGCATCAGCGCGGAGGATCTGCCGCATATCTACGAGCGCTTCTGGCGCGCCGACCGCGCCCGCGAGCGCGACGAGCATGGCAGCGGGCTGGGGCTGGCCATCGCGCTGTGGATCGCCCAGGCGCATCATGGCGAGATCAAGGTGGAGAGCGCGCCAGGCAAAGGCAGCGTCTTCACGGTGTCACTGCCCGCCGTGATGGTGGTGAGCGACCAGAGCGGGCCGAAAGTCGCGACCGGACGGCGCAAGCGTGTGCGTCGCAATACCCTCAGCCTCGACGCGATCAAGCCGCTGGCGCGGCTGGCGCAGTCTGTCTCGCGCCCACGCCCCGGCCTGCGTGTACGCAGCGGAGGAGGCGAAAGCGACGCTCCCAAACCCACGCGCACTCAGTCCAGCCCCAAGCGTGGCGATGACCCCGCCGCCAGCGGTTCATCCCCGGCGCCACGCCCGGCACGCCGTCGCTCCTAGGCGCGCACAGACGATTGGAGCGGACGCTTCCTGTTGTATAGTATTGGGAGTGGGCGGCGCGCTGGCGTCGCTCCTGGCGATACGATACGCTCAAAGGACGCGCTCCTTTATGGATATCGAAATCTGGTCTGATGTCGTTTGTCCCTGGTGCTACATCGGCAAACGCCGCTTTGAGAAGGCGCTCGCGCAGTTTCCCCACCGCGACGCTGTCACCATCCGCTGGCGCAGCTTCGAGCTTGACCCCAGCGCGCCGCAGCAGTATGCGGGAACGCTCAACGAGATGCTCGCGGAGAAGTACGAGACGACAGCGCAACAGGCCGCGCGTATGAATGAGCGGGTGAGCGGACTGGCCGCTGACGAAGGGCTGGAGTATCACCTCGACCAGGCGCGACCCGGCAATACGTTCAATGCGCATCGCTTGCTGCATTTCGCGGCGGCGCACGGCGCGCAGGAAGCGACCACCGAGCGACTGATGCGCGCGTATTTCACCGAAGGAGAAGCCATCGGCGATACGGAGACGCTGGCGCGGCTGGCCGCTGCGGCCGGGCTGGACGCCGACGAGGCGCGGGCGACGCTGGCGAGCGAGGCCTACGCCGATGAGGTGCGCGCCGATGAGGAGCGGGCGGCGATGCTGGGCATCCATGGCGTGCCATTCGTGGCCATTGACGCGCGCTATGGCGTCTCTGGCGCGCAGCCGACGGAGGTCTTCCTGCGGGCGCTCCAGACGGCGTGGGAGGCGTCGCAACCGCTCACGATGGTGGGTGACGCCGCCAAGGGTGACGACGCTGGCGTCTGCGAAGACGACAACTGCGCGGTCTGAGCGCATTAGCTCCTGTCAGCAGGCGCTGGCAGGTTGGCGATGGCGTGTAAGCGGGCAGCGAGCGCGCGGATGTGATCGCGCAGCTCGTCGGGACGCACGATGACGAGTGGGCAGCGCAGGCCAGCGAGGGTGTAGGCGAGCCAGTCCAGATCGTCGGCGAACCCCCGAAGTAAGACACCGTCCGCTTGCGAGTGGAGCGTCGCCACGGTGGGGTGCAACTGCCGCTGTAGCTCGGCGAGCGGAGCTTGCGCCAGTACCGCGAACTCCCAACGCCACGGCGCCTGAGCGATGGCCCGCTCAACAGCGGCGAGCGCGTCTATGGGCTGAGGTGTGAATGTCTCGGCCAATTCCCATGCGCGCTGGATGTGGTCGAGACGAAACACACGCAGATCCGCCCGCAGGTGGCAATGCCCGACGAGATACCAGCGTCCCGCGCGATGCGCCACCTGATATGGGTCTACATCGCGCTCGGTCACGTCGCCCGTCTGCGCGCGATAACGGATACGCACGCGATGGCGCGCATGGATGGCCTGAATCAGCGCGCCCAGGCACTCCGGCGCGGCTCCGATCTCGCCTGGGAGCCGTGGCGTCGCGAATGTCACCGCGCCATCGAGCGCGTCGATCAGATCGCGTGTAGCCGAGGGCAGGACGCGCGTCACTTTCTTGAGCGTGCTGGCGGCGGCGCGCTCATCCAGCCCCAGCGCTTGCTGGCCCGCCCCCAGCAGGCCGTAGGTCAACGCCAGCGCCTCCTCCTTCGTCAGCGCGAGTGGCTGCCGATAGCCCGCGGGCAACGTATAGCCGCCATAGCGCCCGCGCTTCATCTCCACCGGGATGCCGCGTTCGCGCAGGATGAGCACGTAGCGGCGCACGGTGCGTGTATCCACCTCCAGCCGCGCGGCGAGGTCCTCTCCACGCATCTGTCCGTGGGTCTGCAACAGATCGAGAATTGCCAGCACGCGCGACGTGGAATAGTACATTGTTGGTTTTTGTCCGTTTCGCCAAACTCGCGCTAATAGGATCATCCGTGTCCGCTTATCACGTTAACATGGGGACAGAGCGCGCGTCTACACCACCCTTGGTGTGGGGAAGCGTAAGCGCGCCCCACTGGAGGCACGACGTGATTGAGCAAGTGAGCGTGGATGCGCCCGCCGATGGGCGAGCCGATTTCGACTTCCTTATCGGGACGTGGGACAGTCAACAGCGGAGGCTCAAGCAGCGCTTGAAAGGCTGTGACGAATGGGAAGAGTTCCATTCCGTTACGGTGGCGCGCAAGATTCTAGGTGGCCTGGGCAACTTCGATGAGGTCACGCTCGAGGCGCCTGGTGGGCGTGTTTTGGGAGTGACACTCCGCCTCTTCGATCCGCGGACACAGTTATGGAGCATCTACTGGTCGAGCAGCGCGCACAGTACGCTGGATACGCCGATGGTCGGGCGGTTCGAGCATGGGCGTGGCGAGTTCTATGACCATGAGGTGTTTGAAGGGCGCTCCATCTTTAGCCGGTTCATCTGGACCAGTAGCGGCCCCGATGCCTGTCGTTGGGAGCAGGCGCTCTCGGCCGATGGTGGCCGCACATGGGAAACAAACTGGACGATGGACTTCACACGCCGCAAAGACGCCAACGTCGCCGCCGACGACGACAAGGAGTAATGGGATGCGCGATCAACTTCCCGCCGCACTGGATCAGCCTGACCTCAGCGCGATTGGCGCGATCACACCCAGCTTTCGGCATGTCAGCAAGCTCGTCACGGTGGGCGCCGATCTCAGCCTGCCTACCGCATACCTCAAGTGGTACGACATCCGGCGCCATGAGGTAGACATGCCGCCGGAGCTGGCGCGCGCGAGCCGCACGTTTCTGTGTGAGGAGGTCAATGCTGGCAGGCTGGTCATCGACCGCCAGCTTGGGTTCGTGGAACTGCACCACTGTACCACGGTGGCGTTCCTGCTGGTCTTCACCTGGAACAACGACAACGAGCTGTGGGAGACGCATTACATCAAAGACCTGCGCGATGTCGGCCCGTTCCAACGCTTCGAGGTCCACACTGGCGATCACCACGCGATGAACTGTGTCTGGGAGCTGGCGCCCATTTGGCACGAGCGGCAGGCCTGGGTGCGCTACCTGCTCTCGCAACGCGATGAAGCGGCGAAACACGCCTATCTCGCCGACCGCTACACTGGCGACTGCTAGGGCCATGACACGCGGCAAAGGCGAGCGCCGCCAGAGGGAACACTTCCTCTGGCGGCGCTCGTATCGAAGCGGCATACAGCGACACCTACACGACGAGCGCCCCGCCGCGTGTCTGTCGCGGTGTGGCGCTCGGCCCATGGTCGTGGGCGTGGGCGGTGGTTAGCCGCGAATGCCTTCGACCAGCGAAAGGTTGACGAAGAGGTCGCAACTCTGCCGCAGAATCATCGAGGCGGCATCGTCGAACGCGGCGACCTCGACGCGCACGCCGTGGTCGGAGCAGTAGTCCAGCAGCGGCAGGAAGTCGCTATCGCCGCTGACCAGCACGATGGTATCCACCGCCCGCGCGTCCACGATCCGCACGATGTCCATGCAGAGGTCGAGGTCGAGGTCGGCCTTCTTCGCGCCATTGGCGAAGGTCTTGTAGTTCTTCGTCGTGATGCGATAGCCCAGGCCCCGCACCGCTGAGAGGAACTGCTGCTCGGCGCCGGGCATCGGGTCAGTGGGGGCGTAGGCCTGCGCCCGCGCCAGCCGCCGATTCGCGCGGAGGAAGTCGAGCAGGTGGCCGAAGTCTACGGTGGTGCGCAAGCTGCGCGCAGAGTAGATGACGTTTGCCACATCCACGAAGACGCCGACGCGCTCAGCGGTCTGCGCGTTCGGGATCGCCAGGGTGACGGCGGGCGGCTGCTGGCGGCGAAGCTCGGAGAGCAGGCGGTCGGTCTGCGTGTTGATCGCCTCGCGGATGACCGAGCCTAGCTGCGCCACCTGCGCCCCCGATGTGTCGCCGCGCTCCACACGGCTTGGGCGCGTGTAGGTCTCGCGGGCGGGCATGGCCACACCAGCGGGCGTCGTGCCGAAGCCGCGCGCGGAGGCTGGCTCCGGGCTGCCATAGGGCGTGACCTCGGCGGCGGGCTGTGGCGCCTCCCAGGCTGGCGCGGCGGGCGTCCGGCGCGTCACGCGGCTGGGAAAGCCGAATCGCCCCGATCGCGCGCGGCTCGGAATGCCTGGCTCGATGCGGGCGCCGCGTGTCTCGCGTGGCGTCTCCTGCTGGAGCAGTTCATCGAGTTCCGCCGCAAGCTCGCGCTCACTCTCCAACACGGGGAGTTCCAGCGTCTCGCTTTCCGGGAACGCTGGCTCTTCTTCTTCCCCTGCTTCTTCCAGTTCTCCACCATGCGCGCCATTGTGTCCGCTTGGGCGACGACGACGACGGCGACGACGGGAGGCGGCGCTGGCGCTCTCGCCTGCCTCGCCTGCCTCGCCCGCTTCTGGCGCCTCTTCCAGCGTCTCAGCTTCTGCGGCGACGGCGGCTGGTGGCTCGAAGGCCAGCATCGGCAATTCCTCAGCGGCGCCTAGCAGGGTTTCGATCGCGGGCAGCGCAAAGGTCGGCTCGCTGACAGGCGTGGTCGCCGCTTCTGGAGCAGGCTCCTGCTCCTGGGGGCTGGTGTAGAGGCTACCACGTGGGATGGCCAGGCGCTCTGGGCGCGCGGGTACGCCGGGAATGGTCGCGCGCGAGCGGTCGAAGCGGTAGCGGCGCGCTGGTTCCACGGGCGCGGGCTGCTCCGCAGCGGCGGTGGTCGTCTCAGCCTCCGCGGGCGCAAGCGCAGGGGCCTCAGCCTCCACGGGCGCGGGCGTACTCGGACGCGGGCGCCGTGGCTGGCCGAAGCGTGTCTTGAGGGGCGTGGCTGGCGGCGTGGCTGGCGCTTCCGCAGCGATGGTGGGCGCAAGCGCCTCAGCGGACGTGGCCTCGGCGCTTGCGGGGGCAGTCTCAGGCTGCGCTTCGTCAGTGGGCTTGGTGATGATGAGCTGCGGCGCCGTCTTGGCGCGTGCCGCAGGGCGTTTCGCGCCGCTACGGCTGCGGCGTCCGTGGCTCTCGCCATGCGTGGCCTGCTCCTCAGCGGCAGGCGCGGGAGCGGCAGGCGCCGCCTCACTCACGGCGACAGGTTCGGCGGGCGTTGGCGTGGCGTTGGCTCGTCTGCGCGGATGTCGCGGTTTGTGTGGCTTGCTGCGCGGCGGTCTCAGCGGTCTTGGCGCTGCTCCCGCGCCCACGGCGTGTCGGGCGACGGTGCGGTGTCTTGGCGGAGCGTGTCTCGCCGGAATCGTCGGAGGGACCGCCGTGCGCGGTTGGGTCGAATGTTGCCTGACTCATAGAAATCCTGTATCTCCTGATGATGTGTTGGCAGGGGAGGCGCATAGACGTGCGGTGTGGGGAGCCAGGCGCAACAGCGGTACGCGAGCGCGAGAGCTGTCTTGCCGACGAGAGGAGGCGCGCTGCCGCGTCGTTGCGCGTGGCGGGTGACGCTCGTGTCTATCGCGTCACTCAGCGCCTCGCGCGCGGCAGCTAGCTCCTCATCGCCGACGCGCTCATCGGCGCCGTGCGACCTCGCTCAACCCCACCGGCGTGATATCCGGTGCGCCGCATTCCCTGACGGAAGCGCCGCCCCTGTCGTCGCGTGAACTGATGCGCCGGCGCGTCAGCTCGCTGGTCCAGATGCGCCCGTCGGCCTAGCCGTTGGTCGGGGTCTCTGGTGAAACGTGTGTCACTTGTGTCGTGGCGGGCCGAGGGGCCTGTGCGCTGCGCCCGTTCGCGCTCGTCATGTGTTCCGTTGGCAATGTCAGCGCCTGGACGCTGGCTTCCGCCGCGCCTGGGGCGACTGTGGCATGCGCTGGCTCACGCGCGAGCAGTCGGGCGGCGTCTCTGATCCGCTGGATGGAGGTAAACACACTCGTTACCGCCAGCAGAAGGAGCGTCCACACGAGCCATTCGGCTCCGCCGAGAAGTAAGCCACCGGCAAGCAACACCACCCGCTCGGGACGCGCCATCAGCCCTGATTTCAGGGAGAGGCCCAGTCCCTCCGCGCGTGCGCGTGTATAGCTCACCATGACGGAGCCCAACGCGGCCACATAGGCCAGCGCGACCTCCCAGATGTGCGTCTGCGAGGGTGGCTGCCGCAGCGCGAAAACGATCACGCCGAGCAGTGTCAGCCCTTCAGAATAGCGATCAATAGTCGAATCGAAGAACGCGCCAAATGTCGTCTTTCGGTTGGTCACGCGGGCGAGCGCCCCATCCACCATGTCGAAGAGACCGGCGATCAGAAGCGCGAGGCCACCCCACTGAAGCTGCCCGCTCGCGAGGATCGCCGCAGCCATCCCATTCAGCAGCAGTCCGATGAGCGTCGCCATATTCGGCGTGAGGCCCATCGCCGCAAGTGGACGCACGACGTACTCTGCGAGACGCCGCGCGCGTTGTTGGAGGGCTGGCCCGAACATGATCTTCCTCGCTCCGCGTGCTTTTCATTGTATCATCACGGCGTCATCTGGCACACAGACAAGGGCGTTCTCACCTACTACAGCGGTTGAGCCTACACCCAGGGCGCGTATATCAGCCGCCCTAGCCCTGATGGATACATCATTCTGAACGCGCGCAATGGTTTACGCGCCTGTGTCGCTGCCCACCAGCTACTCGACCAGCGAGATCGAGGCCGCCTCAGCGGGCAGGTAGAGCGAACTCGCCGCCGCACGCGCGTTGCGTCGCTCCTCGTAATAATTCAAGAGTGCTGACGCGACATGCGACCAGCTATAATCAGCGGCGCTCTCGCGTCCTGCCTTCCCCATCCGCATGCGCTCCGCCTCATTGCTGAGGAGGTGGCAGACCGCCCAGGCCAGTTCTTCGCTGCGCCCCGGCGGGATGAGCAGCCCGTTGCCCTCATTCTGGATCACCGTGCGGAAGCCAGGGATATCAGACGCAACCACCGCCCGCTCTGTGGCGAGCGCCTCCAGCAGCACGATGCCCTGCGATTCGCCGCCGGTGCTTGGCGCGCAAAAGACATGGGCCGAGGCGTAGAGGCCTGGCTTGCGCTCTGGCGCCACACGCCCCAGGAAGACCACATCGGGCCAGCCCGCCTGCGCCACCAGCCGCTCGAAGCCCACACGTAGCGGCCCCTCGCCACCGATCAGGAAGCGCGTGTTGGGGTAATGCTCGCGAATCAGCGGAATCGCGCGCAAGAGGAATTTGATTCCCTTGCGCTTCTCGATGCGCCCCATGTAGACGATGTTCAGCTTGCCATCGGCGTACTCTGGCAATGGCGCCGTCTGCGGGCTGAATAAGCCCGTGTCCACGCCGTTTGGGATGATGCGGTAGTCGCCGGGGAAGAACCGCGAGACGAATTCGCGCGCGGCAGGCGAGACGGCGATGCGGCCATCGAGCTGTCGGAAGTAGGGCTTGAGAAACGGCGCCGCCGACGCATAGGCCCACTCCGGCGCCGAGGCCAGGCTATGACGCGCCCAGGCGTGGAAGGTGCCGATCATTGTGGCGCCTGTCGCATGCCCGGCCCGCAAGACATTCAGCCCCAGCGGTGAGGCCAATGGCTCGTGCAGATGGATGATATCGAATTGCTCGCGCTGCAAGATGGCGCGCATCCGTCCCGCCATCTGCGGGGCGAAGGCGACGCGCGCGATGGAGCCGTTCACGCGCAGCGGCGCTGCCCAGCCCACCTTGTACACATCATATTCCGCCTGTCGTCCGAGCGCGCCCGTCGCAGGTGTCAGGATGCGGACGGTGTGGTCGCGCGCGCGCAGCTCGTTGGCGAGGCGCTGAATATGCTCCTGGACGCCACCGTGGTAGCTCCAGTCGTATGGCGAGACAATTCCAATTTTCACAACTTCACCTGGGCTGTAGCCCATATCCCACATGGCATGGCGTCGCCCCGATGGACGGGGTTAGCGTCCGTTGACGACAGCCACGTCGAGAGACTCAAAGAGCATCGAAACACGTCGTTGCGCGAATCGCCCGAAGGTTGCCCGCCGGGCTTTCGCCAGCGCCGTGTCTGGCAGGTTGGTACGTTCGTGTGTCGCGACGACACCATAGGCGATGGTATGCGAGACATACGTGACATACTCGCGTGGGCGCCAGTAGCTGCCCTCAGCGACCGTCGCCCGCGCCAGCACCGCCTCGCGCAGCGCCTCCGCGCCGTAGCCTGGATAGCGTGTCATCGCGCAGCCAATCGCCGAGGGCGTGTGCGCGTCGCTCCCGCCTGTCTCCGCCCAGTGATAGACCGAGCGTGTCAATTCGAGCGCGACCCGCGAAGAGCCGATGCCCGCGAAGCTGCCATTGAGCGTCTCGATGCCATCCGGGTGCAGGTCGGGCTGGCGCAGCAGCCGGTCAATGACGGGCCGCTGTACGCTATGACGAAAGACGGGATTGAATGGATGCGCAATGATCGCAATCCCGCCCTGCGCGTGCGCTAGCTCGATAGTGCGCTCGACACTCAGTCCGGCAGGGATTTGTTTCTGCAAGAAGAGCGCCAATACATGCCCTTCGCGCGTGCTCACCTCTTCGCCGACGATGACCTCGAATGGATAGCTCTGGCGCTCGGCCAGGTCACGCGCGCGCAGCGCCCCCTCGATGGTGTCGTGATCGGTAATGGCGATGACATCGAGCGCGGTGCGCCACTGGATAAAGGCAAGTGTCTCCTCGACCGTGCCCACCCCATCACTGTAGGTCGTGTGCATATGCAGGTCAGCAAGCCCGGTCGCGCGCTTGTTACCGTAGGAGGCTCCGTCGGAGAGCATGTTGGCGTCTCTCCTCGTTCGCGGTGAGTGGTCAGATGGATGCGTAATGAGATGTGCTCCTTGGTGGTCGAGGTCGCTCTCGCGTGTCGGTCTCGCGCCGCCCACCGCCTGGCTACCTTATTATACAGGTCTGGGGCGCTTGGCGAAAGCGTATATCCTCTGCGTCTTAGACTAGCTTACGACGCTCATACGCCGTATTATGTATACTTTACGCTGCGATGCTCCTATCTGTTCGGGCTTGCCGCTGTTTGGGTGGGCGCTGCGCCACCAGTGACGATGGCCTGTGTACGTTGTGCGGTGTCGGGTCGCGACTCCGCGCGGTCGGATGTTGGCGTCGGCGCGGCTTCCCACACGGGCGAGAGCGCCCCGACCCACTGCTCTGGATGCGCCGCGATGACCTGCTCCAGCGCGGGATAGACCCGTGCGCGCATCGCGGCGATGGCGGCCTCGCGGTCGCGTGGACGGTTCGCGGGCGTCGTGCGGGCGGCGACAGCGGCGTCCGCGCCTTCCGGTGGCATGCGCTCCGGGGTGATGAGCTGGACGATCGCTCCGTAGGTGCGCAGCGAGGTGCGCCAGGGGACGATCAGGAAGACGGGGGCGTCGCTGCGAGCCGCCAGCGCGAAGGGCGCGGTGGGCAGACGCGCTGGCTCGCCAAAGAGCGGCCAGGTGTCGCTCGGCCCCATCACCCAGCGGTCTATCGCGAAGAGCGCCATGTTGCCCTCGCGCAGTGCGGTGATGATCGTGCGCAGGGTTTCGCGGTCGTCGCCGGGCAAGAGCCGCGCCTGATGGTGATTGCGCAGGCGCGTGACGAGTTGGTAGAAGCGTTCGGGGCGCAGGTGTTCCGCTGGGGAGAGCAGAGGGATGCCCAGTTCACCCAGTTTCGCTGCGGCATAATCGAATGGCCCCAGGTGCGCGCCCATCACCACCGCGCCCGCGCCACTGCGGATTGCCCGCTCGAAGATGTCCCAGTTCTCGATGTCCCAGCCCTGGGCCAGCTCGTCGTCGGTCACATGCGGCCCGCGAAAGAAGTCCAGGTAGTTGAGCGCGAGGTGCTGGAAGGCGCGGCGTGTGGTCTGGCGCAGGCGCGCGGGATCGGCGGCGAGCGTGGGCACATGCGCCAGGTTGCGCATGGCACGGCGCCGCAGCGGTGCGACGGTCGCCCAGACGATGAGGCCCGCCGCGAGTGCGACACGCTCCGCCAGCCAGCGCGGCGCCAGCGGTGTGATGGCGGCGATGGTACGAAATGACCAGTATTTCAGGTCGAGCCGCTCGCTCGAGCGAGGGGGAGCGCTCAGACATGCGCGTCCCCTTCCGGCCTTGGCGCGGCGTGTGGCGCCGCTACCGTCGCCAGCGTATCAGCGGCAGTCCGCGCGGCGTCGTTCGCGGGATCATCCTTCGGCCAGAAGCGGCGGAACATGAACCACTGTTCAGGATACTCCCTGATGACGCCTTCCAGCACAGTGAAGACACGCTGGGTCAGCGCCTGAACATCGGCCTCGCGGTTTCCGGTGCGCTCTGGGTAAAAGATGTCGTGTAACTGCGTGTAGTAGGCGTCTGAAAAGCGCTCATCGTAGTGGATGGCGCCCACGGCGAGCGGCGCATCCGAGAGCAGCGCGAGCTGCGCGGCGCCAGCGGGCACATAGCAGCGTTTCCCGAAGAAGGTGATCGGCACGCCATCGTTCGCGGCCATCGGTCGGTCGGCGACGACCGCGACGGCGTGGCCATCCTTCAGCGCCCGCAGGATGGGGCGCGGCGACTTCTCGGCGCGTAGCACACGCATGCCGAAGTGCGCGCGCTGGCCCTGGATCAGCTCATCCATCCGCGGGTCGGTGAACGAATCGGCGACCACATGGAGCGGCGCCTGTGAGGCGACCATCGCGGCGGCGACATCCCATGCGCCGAAATGCGCTGTCACGAGGAGGATGCCTTTGCCATGCGCGAGTATATTCGCCAGGTTGACCAGTGAGCCAGGCGGCGGCGAGGTGTCGCGCATGCGCGCCATCACCTGTTCGGTGGTGGAGTTGGGCATGTAGAGAAAATCGGAGAGGTAGCGGCCATAGTTGCGCCACGATTGCCGCGCCAGTCGCCGCGCACGCGCATCCGTTGGCGCCACGTCGAGAATCTGCGCCATGTTGGCAATCGTCACGCGACGCTTGGAGACCCACGCATAGTAAATGAGCGTGGTCAGCGGCCCAGCGAGCGCCAGTCGCGCCCGACGGGGCGTTTTGCCCGCCAGCCAGCTAGCGAAATGCGTCAGCCAGTAGACCATCGCGCGCTCCTCGTCTCTCTGGCGCCCGGCATTTCCGGAGGCCAGACGGCCCGCGCATCGGCGCGATCCCCCGTCACCGCCAGCGGGTGGCTGGTCAGCGTGCGAGGGCGCGCCGATGCGTGGGCGCCATGCGCTCGCGGCGCGATTAGTCGGCGGAGGGCAGATCGCGCGCGGCGGCTGCCTCAGCGAGCGCATGGCCGTTGGAGGCAGGCGGGCGCGCTGGGCTTGGCGTCGAGCGCGTTCTCGCGGATGAACTCCTCGACCATCAGTCGCGCCTGCTCGTCGGTGTACTGGACGGCGGGCGACTTCATGAAGTAGGCGCTCGGCCCCAGCAGCTCGCCGGCGATGCCGTTGTTCTTGGCGAGCTTCGCGCAGCGAACCGCGTCAATCACCACGCCAGCGGAGTTCGGCGAGTCCCAGACCTCCAGCTTCAGTTCGGCGTTCAGCGGCACATCGCCGAAGGTGCGACCCTCCAGGCGGATGTAGGCCCACTTGCGGTCACTCAGCCAGGCGACATAGTCGCTGGGGCCGATGTGCACGTTGTCGGCGCCGATGTCGTAGTCGAGCTGGCTGGTCACGGCATTGGTCTTCGAGATTTTCTTCGACTCCAGACGGTCGCGCTCCAGCATGTTGTAGAAGTCGGTGTTGCCGCCGACGTTCAACTGCATCGTGCGCTCCAGCTTGACGCCGCGCTCGCGGAAGAGGCGGGTCAGCGTGCGGTGGACGATGGTAGCGCCGACCTGGCTCTTGATGTCGTCGCCGATGATCGGCTGGCCAGCTTCCTCGAAGCGCTGGCGCCAGTAGTCTTCGCGCCCGATGAAGACCGGGATGCAGTTGATCATGCCGCAGCCCGCCTGGAGGATCTGCTCGACATACCACTTAGTGGCCGTCTCGCTGCCCACGGGCAGGTAGTTGATGACCACATCGGTGCCGGTGTCTTTGAGAATCTTGACGACATCATCCGTGTGGCCAGGGGCCTTGGTGATGACCTGCGAGAGATACTTGCCGAGGCCGTCGTGCGTCATGCCGCGCGAGACCTTCACGCCCTTGCCGGGGACATCGCTGAACTTGTAGGTGTTATTTGGGCCAGAGAAAATCGCCTCGCTAAGGTCCTTGCCCACCTTGGTCGCGTCGATGTCGAAGGCGGCGGTAAACTCGATGTCACTGATGTGATAGCCGCCCAGGTTGACGTGCATCAAGCCCGGGATGAACTCATCATCGGCGGCGTTCTTGTAATATTCCACGCCCTGCACGAGTGACGAGGAACAATTCCCTACGCCAACGATGGCTACGCGAATCTTGTCTTTGCCCACGTACCGAATCCTCCTGAAGCTCCACGGACTACGGCCGCCCGTATCGCGGCGCTGTGTCGCCTGTTGCGCCGCTGGGCCGGACACCCGTCCCTGTGCGCTCCATGTGTATTGTGTGACCCGCACTCGTCGTGTGATCTGTCGCGCCGCCTCCTAGAGCGGCTCTGGCGCCACCAGACTCGGCGGCGTCGCCGACTCCGTTGGGAATTGCTGATCCTCTGGCTCGATCAGCGCGTTGAGACGCCGCATGATCGAGCGGTAGCGCACGAGGTCGAGCGAAATGTAGACCTCACGCCCGCGACGACGCTTGACCACGAGGCCCGCCCGGCGAAGCGCGCTGAGGTGCCACGAAACCAGCGGCTGGCTGATGTCGAGCGCCACCGCGAGATCCGTGACGTTCACCTGATCGCCACTCGCCAGTGTCCGCACCAGGTTCAGACGCACCTCATCACCCAGCGCGCGCAAGGCGCGCTTCAGATCGAGGTAGTCTTGCCATACGGTGGACGTGGGATCATTCCGCATGCGTCGTCACTTCCCATCTGGCGCCTATCTCCGCGTGGCTCTCGCGCCTATCGCGGATGTGCGTCACGCATAAAGCGACGCTATATAAACGCTGCTTTATACATTACGCAAGACGGCATGCCAGCGTCAAGGCCCCAATGAGGAATACGTATCCTTGCGTGGCGCTTTTCAGCGGATACTCAGGCGTTGATCTCGGCGTTCGCAGCGCGCAGGAGCCAGCCCAGCAGGCTCACCACGACGAGCGGAACCATCAGATAGACAATCTCCATATTGGTTGTCGCCCCCGCGCGCGTCATGAAGATGTCCTGAATCGCGGTGGGCAGACTCGCGAGCATCGCCAGTGCGATGGCCCCCTGCCACGCGCGACAGAGCGCGCCAACGACCACGCCAATCGTCAGCATGAGGATGTCCGCGATAGCGATGAGCGGCGTCATTGGTCCATCGAGCGCGATGAAGAACACTGGAGAAAAGGGCGCGCGGAAGATGATGAGCGCGAGGATCGCCTCGATGACGACGAGCGCGATGAGCATGACTCTGCGGCTCAAGCGATTACTCCTGACGTGTATGCGCCACCTCCACTGGCGGCGCTCTCCTGGTCGCATTGTACACCTGCCAGGCGGCTCCTGGCAGGTCGTTCGCCCGTGGCAGTGCGCCACCGCAGCGGGTATACTCGTGGGAGATGTTGGGGAGCATGCGCGAGAGTCAGGCGCCCACAAGCGCCATGAGTGGGGAGAGCGACAGCGGCTTATGGATGCGATGGATGGGAACGGTGTGACACCCGCGGCTGAGGAGCCGCTGTACGGCTGCATTCTGGCGGGGGGCAGTGGCACACGGCTCTGGCCGCTCAGCGCGCAGACGCGGCCTAAGCAGTTTCTGCCGCTTCCTGGCCCGCAAAGCATGTATCAGGAGACGATCGCGCGGCTGGGCGCGCTCGTGCCACTCGACCGGCTCTATGTCGTCACGTCCGAGGCGTATGCCACCACCGTCGCCGAGCAGACGCCTGAGCTTGACCCGGCGCAGATCGTCGCCGAGCCATTGGGGCGCGGCACGGCGGCGTCCATCGGGCTGGCGGCGGCGCTGATCGCCGCGCGCGATCCGCATGCCGTGATGGGGTCGTTCCCCGCCGACCATGTCATCGCCGATGCCGCGGGCTTCCAGGCGGCGCTGCGGCTGGCGCGTGCGGTGGCGCGCGAGGGCTATCTCGTCACGCTCGGCATCACGCCCACCTATCCAGAGACGGGGTATGGCTATATCCGCTATGGCGAGGCGCTCGATGTGAGCGTCCCACAGGACGCCGAGGCGGAGACGCTGCGAGCGCACAAGGGCCTGCAGTTCGTCGAGAAGCCCACGCGCGCGGTCGCCGAGGAATACCTGCGCGCGCAAGACTACGTCTGGAACGCGGGCATCTTTGTCTGGCGGGTGGATCGCATTCTGGAGGAGATTCGGCGGCATGTGCCCGTTGTGGGCAAAGCGCTCGACGCGATTGCCGCCGCCGCGCAAGCGAGCGGTGGCCGCATGACGCCAGAGGTTCGCGCGGTGATGCGTGAGGTCTGGCCTAGCCTGACCGAGAGTATCACGATCGATAAAGGCGTAATGGAGAAGGCCAGCGATATCGCGGTTATTTCGCTGCAAATTGGCTGGAATGACATCGGAAGCTGGAGCCAGGTGGCCACGCTCTACACGCAGGATGCAGCGGGCAATGTGGTCGTGGGGCTGCGAGCCGAAGCGGGAAGCGCGGAGGACACGAGCGGCGCCGAGCACGACGCGACCTGCATGCAGACGCAGACGAGCGACACGCTGGTCTACAGCACGACTGGCCGCCGCATCGCCACAGCGGGCGTCTCTGGCCTCATCATCGTGGATACTCCAGAGGGGCTGCTCATCTGCTCTAAGGATCAAGCGCAATTGGTCAAGGAGTTGGCCGAGCGCCGACAGCGCCAGCAGGCACAAGCGAGCGACGCCTTAGACGCTCCCATTGTGTGATGCGCGTGACAGCGCCAGCTTGACAGAAGTCCGGTACGATGCCCATGCGTACATCTAGTGGGCCTACTTCATGCTATACTTCAGCGACTACTATGTGTACTGTAGGTACGCCGCTCGATAGACTCAGCCGCTCGTCACGCTCTCAGGATCACGGTACTCGTACGAGCGCCCGAACAGGGCCAGAGCCGCCCCTGGTTGAGCTAGCCATTGATGCGCAATCCATCCAGCACGGTAAAGGGCAAGTGTGGCGCTATGACGAAGCCCAGAGTGACAACGACCGACCGACTCTCGAACATCATCGAAGTGGTGGAGCTTGGCCGCAGGAGTGGGCTGCTTACGGTGGAGCGCGGCGCTGGTTCGACCATGGAGCAGGGCGCGATATTTTTCTTCCAGGGGCGGACGATCTATGCGCAGATTGCGGGATTGCGCGGACGCGAAGCGCTGGCGGTGCTCGCGGGCTGGGGCGAGTGTCGGTTCGCGTTCGAGCCGAACGCGCCCGCGCCCCAGCCGAACATTCAACTGACGCCGCCGACCTCGCAGCAGTCGCCATCCCCCCACCGCGCCACCGCCTATCCCGTCTCGCAGCCTGGCTATGCGCCGCAATCGCCCCAGCGGGCGCAGCCCACGCCGCCGACGCCCCAGCGCACGCAGTCAGCGCCATCCGCCTCGCCACCCAACACACCATCCAGCTTCACCTGGGATACCCTTGGCAGTGGCAATCTGCCCGAGCCACAGACGCCAGCGAGCTTCGGCGTGCCCCAGCCTGGCCCGCATACCGGCGCCCTGGCTGGCTCACCCTATAGTCCGCCAGGCATTCCCTCGACGCCCTCCTCGGTCGGCGACTCGTGGATGAACTCACGGCCTGGGGCGCAGTCCTCTGGTCAGCTCAACTGGCCCAGCGCTGGGACTTCCTCGACCGGGCCATTTCGGGCGAGCGCGCCGATTGACCCCACTACGCTAGAGCGCCGCCCACGCCGCGCGCCCGATGTACGTGACCTGGTCGCCGTCATCAGCGCCTACAACCTGGGCCGCAATCACCGCACCATGCTGCTGCTCGCCGATGGTGAGCATACCGTGCTGGATGTGGCGCGCCTTTCGTCCAAGCCAGTCGAAGATGTGGTCGCGTTGCTGGCTGAGCTAGAGCGGCACGGACTGGTGTACTACTATTAGCGACCTGAAAACTGCGCCTGTCCGCACGCGCCATCCGTGTGGCGCCGTCCGCGGCGTGCTGGCGCAGCCTGCCCGAAAGTACCACTCGTCCCGGCGCAGGGCGCCGCTGAGTGATTATGTACACTCTGGCGCGCGCACAGGCGCTTGCGCATTTCCGTGGCATGTGGCCCCCACATCTGCCATCCCATAACTGAACGACGTCTGCTGAACGTCATACTTGATACAGGCAGGAACTCTTAGTCATCTCGAAACGAGGCGCATCGTCTATGGCAAAAGGCACGCGGAGCAAACGCCGACATAATCGGCTCTCCCTCTCATTTCGCTTCTCGCTCCTGATGTTGCTGGCGGCGTTGCTGCCATTGGCGGTCGTCGTCGGCGTCAACGACTATTTCGCCCGCCCGACGCTCATCAAGCAAAGCAGTGATGCGCTTACAGCAGATGCTAAAAATAACGCTGGGCGCATCGATGACTACTTCCACGAGCGCTTGCTCGATGGCTTTGCGCTCTCAACGCTCGACACTGCGCGGGGATTCCTCAACTGCGTGCCGCAGGAGGCGGCAGCCCAGCAAGCGATAGCGCAAGGGCTGCCCCCGACGCTCTCGGCGGACTGCGCCACTAACTTCGATAGCGGTCGCAACTATGAGAATTCCGTTGGACTCGCGCTCTTTGTCGGCACCCAGCGCGACCCCAACTATGTCGAATGGGATATGTTCCTGCCGAATGGGCAGTTCCTGCTCTCCTCGAATTCCGCCACGCAGAAGGCTGGGCTGAAGTTGCCGCCGACGGATATCGCGAAGGTCGCGGCTGGGCATCAGTTGGTTTCCGGGGTGTATTACAATTCAGCGCAGCGTTATGGCTTTGTGCGGCTCTATACACCGATACACCAACAATTATTAACGGGGCCAGTAATAGGTGTTCTTGTCGCCACCCTCAAGCTCGACAAGGTGTGGAGCATCGTCGCCCAGGAGAAGACAGCGAATGGCGCTGGCGGCCTCGCCTTTATCACGGATGAAAACGGCGTGCGCATCGCGACGACTGATGTGGCGGATATTTTTACCGCCGTGCAGCCGCTTACCGCGCAGATACAGGGAAACATCGCCACCCAGCAACTCTATGGCGTCACAGGGCAATCGCCAGTGCCAGTGGTCAATCTGCCGAATATCGGCAAGAACATACCAGTGTCGAGCCAGCCGGCGCTCTTCCAGACTTCTGAGTCTGGCGAGGCGCCATTTCAGTTCGTTGGCGAGAAGCTGACCTACCTGCCATGGACGTACTTCGTCGCCAGCCCGCTCTCCACCATCACTGCCGTCGCGACCGATCAGGTGCGCACGTCAATTCTCTCCGCCGCCATCGTCGCTGTGCTGGCGGCGTTGCTCGGCCTCTTCATCGGGTCGCGCACTGCCACCCCGGTGGAGCAGTCGGCGGGTGACCTGGAGGGCGCGGTGACCATCCTGAAGGCGCTCGCCGCGCGTCAGGAGAACTCCGCGAGCGAGCAGCATTGGGTGGTGGACGCCTGTAAGACGGGTATCGAAGGGGTGCGCTATCTGACCGATGCGATGAACCAGGCGGCCAAGCGCATCATGTTGGCGAGCAACTGGTTCAACGACTACTGGGATCGCCTGACCGAGGAGCAAGTGCGCGCGACTGTGCAGCACCTGCGCGAGCTTGCGGCCTATATTGATGAAGCGGCGCGACGCCAGCAGGCCAGCAGCGACCGGCTCGACAAGGCGATCACCGTCACGATGCAGGTCTCCGATCAGTTGCTGACGGGCGCTACCGAGGCCAACCAGAGCGCCGCCCAACTCGAACAGGTCGTGCGCGACCTGCAGCATGTCATCGGCGGGCGCCAGAGCGCGGCGGCGCTGGCCAGCGCCGAGGCCGAGACGCTGCAGCGGCGCATGGATTCCGTCACAGGCGCGATCCCCGCGATTGGCGCGCCCGCGAACAACAGCCGCATGCTGCCGCCCGCCGGTCGTTCCTCCGCGGCCAGCGGGCGTATCGCCCCGCCAGCGCCACAGCAGCCCTGGGGCAGCCCCTCGCAGATGGGCGGCGATGAATGGGGCATGTATGGCGGCCAGAACGCTAACGGCGGCTCTGGAGCCGCCGCGCGCGGGAGTGGCCCCCGCAGCGGTTACGGCCAGAACGGCGGCCAGAACGGCTACGACCAGAACCAGTGGTAGGCGCGTGGCGCCATCGTGGGCGTCACAACGTGGGGCGAGGGTCCGCATGGCCCTCGCCCCACGTTCGTTGCTCAGGCGTCTGTGCTGGCAGGCGCCAGGGTGGCGCGCTCCAGCGGCGCCCGCAGCGTGATCGTCGCGCCGTGTCCCGGCGCCGAGCGCACGTCGAGCGCGCCACCCGCCAGCCGCGCCCGTTCCTCCATGCCGAAAAGGCCGACCCCCGCGCCGCCGTCACGCTCGCGTCCCGCGCGATTCATCAGTGAGTCCGGCGTGAAGCCGCGCCCATCGTCGGCCACCTCCACGCGCAACTCGTCCCCCGTGGACTCTACGGTCACGGTGATATGGCTCGCGTGGGCATGCTTGGCCGCATTCGTCAGCGCCTCCTGCGTGATGCGGTAGATCGCCAGGGTATACTCCGGTGCGAGGGTGATCCGCTCGCGTGGCAGGCGCAGGGTCGTCTCGATGCCCGTACTCTCGCTGAAGGTTGCCACCAGCGACCGCAGTGAGGGGATCAGGCCAAGCTGGTCTATGGCGGGCGGGCGCAGGTTGAGCGCAAGCCGCCGTACCTGGTCAATGGAGCTGCTGACGATGCCGCGCAACTCCAGCAACTGCGGCGCGATGGCCTCGGCGCCGGGCTGCGACTCCAGCAGGTTCAGGCGAATCAACAGCAGCGTGAGCATCTGCCCGGTGTCGTCGTGCAACTCCCGCGCGATGCGCTGGCGCTCGTCCTCGTGGGCATAGATCAGGCGGCCAGAGAGCGCGCGGACTTGCTCCTGATACAGCCCCACTTCGTCGAGCGCCGTGTTCAGCGTCTCGATCAGGCGGCGGAGCTGGGTGTCGTCGAGCGGCGAGGGCAGCGCCCGCACACTGAGGTCGCCACGTCGCACGGCCTCCACCACATCACGCAGGCGGTCGAGCGGGCTGAGCGCGGCGCGCAGGACGAGCGCGTTGAGCGAGAAGGTCAGCGCCAGCCCAGCGATGGCGAAGGCGACGGTCAGCGGCAGATCGAAGACGCCGCGCCACGCGCCGGTCGCGGAGGTAGCGCGGACGGTGATCGCCGTTCCCGCGACGGCCCCCAGCAGCACAATAGCTGAGTTGGCGATCAACACTTTGTAGAAGACCGAGAGCGAGAGCAACCGCGCGACCAGGCCGCGCCGCTCACGCGCGCTGGTCGTGGCGGGCGCGCTGGCGAGCGTTGGCTCTGTGGTCAGTGTGGCGGTCGCGTGGTGGTTGTGTGTGGTGTCGTGTGTCTCGGTGGACATGCGTTTTGCCTTGTGGTCGTGCGCGAGGGGTGTATTCCCTTGCGTATTGTACGCCTCCCTTACCGCCAGCGTCATCCGCCCGCGACAGGTGGCGGCGTGGGCGTCGCTGGCGCGGGGCTGGCGCGGCGTGTCATACTAGGCGAGGGGCCATCGCGCTCCCCCACGAACATACAACCACCACGATCAGCGCGCGAGGATTGCTGTTGGCGCTGTGGCGTCGCTTGCCTCGCGCGGGCACATGGAACTGAGGAAAGCAGTGGAGCACGCGGATTACGCTGCGCGCCTGGCGCAGACCCGCCAGCGCATCGCCGAGGCGGGCCTCGATGGCCTGCTCATCGCCAGCCAGTACAATCGGCGCTATCTGACCGGATTCGCCGCGGTTGACCACGACATCACCGAATCCGCCGGGATGGCGCTGGTGACACGCGGCGGATTCGGCCTCATCACCTCCACATTCGCGCTGAATGGGGTCGAGGACGAGATCAAGCCGAGCGGTGTCACGCCGCTGCTGACCGATAACGACACCATCGTCAATGTGCTGGCGAAGACGCTGCGTGACGAGGGCGGCGTGAAGAAGCTGGGCTTCGAGAAAGACTGGATGTCCTACGCGACCTATGCCCGCCTGAGCGAAGGCCTGGGCAAGGCGGTGAAGCTTGTTCCCACCGATGACCTGATTGAGTGGGTGCGCGCGGGCAAAGATGGCGCGGAGATGGCCACGATGCGCCGCGCGGCGGACATCGCCAACCGCGCCTTCGCGGCCCTGCTGAAGGACATTCGCGTGGGGATGACCGAGCGCGAGATCGCGGCGATGCTCGAAAGCCACATGGTCGCGCTAGGCGCCGAGGGGCCGAGCTTCTCCACCATCGTCGCGGGTGGCCCTGGCGGCGCGCAGCCCCACTGGGTTCCCAGCGACCGCCCCGTGCAGGCAGGTGAGCCGCTGCTGATTGACTTTGGCTGCCGCGTGGATGGCTACTGTTCCGACCTGACGCGCACCGTCGTCATCGGCAAGGCGGACGCGAAGTTGCGCGAAATCTACGGCATCGTCCGCGCCGCGCAGGATGCCGCGCTGGAGGCGTTACGGGCGGGCGCGCGCACCGGACGCGAGGTGGACGCTGCCGCGCGCAAGGTCATTACCGAGGCAGGCTATGGCAAGGAATTCATGCACAGCCTGGGGCATGGTGTCGGGCTGGCGGTGCATGAGTTGCCCGTCGTCAGTCGCATGCGCGTCAGCACGCCAGCGGCCGAGGCTGAGATGGCCCGCAACGAGCGTCTCGAACCCGGCTCCGTCATCACCAATGAGCCGGGCATCTACATCGCGGGCTGGGGCGGCGTGCGCCTGGAAGACATGATCTATGTCGGCGAGAAGGGCGTCGAGGTCATGACCGACCGCAACCCCAAGCGCATCGTCGCGATCGCGGGGTGAGGGCCTGAGAGGGAGCGCGCCGATGCGAGAGGGCCGCGAGCCTGACGATTCCGCGCCGATCGAGGGTGCTGAGTTCACGCTCGAAACCAGCCCGCTCGACGCGCCTCCTGATGCGCCTGGCGCTGTAGCTCGCGCGGCGCTGGGCGGCCCTACCCGCCCGCGTGGGCTGCGGCTGGTGGCGCTGGGGCTGACGGCGCTGCTGGTCGTCGTGGTGGTGGTGGGCCTCTTCGCGCGGGCCACCAGCGATCCAGCGGGCGCGGTTGGCACGCTGCTAGGCCTCGCGGCGCCGACCCCCAACGCTACTTTCGTTCCTGGCGCGAATATCATCTATGTCAGCGATGGGGCGCCGTGGGGCATCCTCACAATCGATGGCAGGCGTCTCCCTGCCACCGCGCTCGCGGGCGCCCCCATGCGTGTCGCGCGGGGAGCGCATCACCTCGCTTATCAGGCGCGCTACTTCCCATCGGTGCGGTGTGTGTTCAGCGCGCCGCGCGCAACGAGTGACACCTGTCCGCTCGATACCTCGCAGAGCACGCTCCAGTTCCTGCTCGATCAGGGATTGGCCCGCGTGATCGATCTCGGCTCGACGGGCCTCACGCTCCAGAGCGACCAGCGCGCGGCGCTGATCCAGCAGGCCAATAGCATCCTCGCGGCGCAGACGGCGACAGCGACCATCGCGCCTGGCGACCGCTATCTGGACGCCCACGGCCATCTCGCTATGGCTACCGTCCCGCTCCATTTCACCCTGACGCTTTCGCTGGGAGGGTCGGAGCAGGCGGGCGTCGGAAGCTATTGCTACCAGTTCTGCCCTGACCCTAGCTTCCAGCCAGGCGGGCAGCCCAGC
This sequence comes from uncultured Chloroflexia bacterium, assembly GCA_963840335.1. GTDB lineage: Bacteria > Chloroflexota > Ktedonobacteria > Ktedonobacterales > JADMIN01 > JAKAIY01. The sequence goes on along the minus strand of CAWIYP010000030.1, from coordinate 29,135 downwards.
CTCTCGCTGTGGCCCACGCGCGTGACGGTTGACGCACAGTGGGCGATCACCGACGCCAGCGGCAAGCGCATCACACCACTGGCGTATGAGGCGGGGCAACCCTATCCAGGCTCGGCGCCGGTCGACGTGGGGCTCGCGCTGACCTCGACGGGCTGGACGATTACGGGCCTGGAGGGGCAGAACGCGGGCGTCACCGTGAACGCGGCGCTGGTGGTGATGGCGAATCAGGAGAACACGGCGGGCGGCAATGGCTATGGAGCGACCGTCATTCTGGGGGAAAATCCGCTGGCGGGCTGTGTGCTGCATGTGAGCATCAACAACAAGTACACGCATCTGCTCTGGCGGTTTGGCGCGCTGGTGGCGCTCGATCGCGCTTCGCGGCGCATCTTCCCGCAGCTTCCCCTCGCCAATAGCGCGGAGTTGGCGGCGGTGCGCGCGATCATGTCACACCCGCAATTTCCGTCGTAGCTCGGACGTCAGCAAGCCCCAGAAACGACGAGAGGCGCGCCTCCCAGTGATGATCACATCAGGGAGGCGCGCCTCATGCATGCGTCTGCGCTCAGGCGCTCCGGGCTACATATGCGCGCACGACATCGTTGGCCTGCGCCAGCACATCATCCGAGGGGCTAGCGCTCGTCTCCGGCGCAGCCTGTGGGGCCGAGGCGCGCTCGCGGCATTCCCAGCAGAGCTGCCGCATCGAGCGTGAGGTCGGGGCGTTGATGTCGCCGCCTAGTTGCCACATGTGCGCGTTCTTCAAGACGCGCCCGCACTCTTCACACCGCATTGGGGGCCTCCTATCGCGATTGCGATTGGGTCCACAAGACGCGGCGCGCGTCACTGCGCAACCAGACGTCGTCAGAGCACCGTACGCGGCATTGCGGCTGATGTACCTCTATGATACAAGGTTATGGGCCACACTGTCCAGATGGAAGTCTTGATTTGTATTGCGGACTCACAGGAAGCGCCCGCCATTTCATCGGTATGCGGCGCTGGGCGCCCTGCCCAAAAGTGGCCCGCGATCCGCGCCATTCCTACGCTCATGTCAAGCGAGCGGCGCGCTACGGTGGCGATGGCGTTGCATTACGCCGCTTCGCTGGCCTACAGTGTGAAGGTCGCGGCGTCGTGGCGTTGCGGTATGACGTAACATGCTACGTAGCATCCATCGAGAGGAAGCCTGAGGCCCAGCGGGGAACGCCCGCGCCCTGGCCCTCCACACGATAGCCATAGACGAGGAGCCAGCATGGCCAGAGATGACGAAGCGGAGAACAACACGATCCCCGTACTCCAGCAGCCGATGGACACCCAGCGGATTCGCGCGGCGGTGCGTGAGATCATCATTGGCGTGGGCGAAGACCCTGAGCGCGAGGGCCTGCGCGACACCCCGCGCCGCGTCGCCGAGATGTATGCCGAGGTCTTCTCGGGCCTGCGCGAAGACCCCGCCGACGTGCTGCGGGTGGGCTTCGAGGAAGGTCATCAGGAGATGGTCATCGTCAAGGACATCCCTTTCTACAGCATGTGCGAGCATCACTTCCTGCCGTTCCATGGGGTCGCCCATGTCGGCTATATCCCGAAAGGGCGTGTCGTCGGCCTCTCCAAGCTGGCGCGCGCCGTCGAGATTCTGGCCCGCCGTCCGCAGTTGCAGGAACGTCTCAGTTCGCAGCTTGCCGATGTCATCATGGACACGGTCAAGCCGCAGGGGGTCGCCGTTGTCATTAAAGCCGAGCATCTGTGCTATGACCGCGAAACGGAAATTCTCACTACCGCTGGCTGGGTGCGATTTGACCGCCTGGAGGTAGGCGCTCAGGTTGCGCAGGTTGACCTTGAGACGCTGGAGATGAGCTTCGTCACACCACGCGAGTACGTGCATTATCGCTATCAGGGCGACATGTTGCGGTGGGAGAGTGACACCGTCGATCTCCTGATCACTCCCGATCATCGGGCTGTTATTCAATCGGAGTGGAGTTTCGATGGCAGCGCTAACCCTAAGTGGACTGTCGTCCCAGCCAGCGAAGTCCCGACACGGTTTTATGTGCCACAAGCCGTTCACTGGTCAGCGCCGGATATCGATACGGTCTCATTCGCTGGCCGTGATATCGCAGGTGATGACTACGCGCGTTTTATGGCCGCATGGCTGGCGGAAGGGTGTACACGTGTGGGCCACCACGATACTGTCATCAGCCAAAATGTTGGCGAGTTCGCCGATATGATCTGGGAGTTGCTTCAGCGTCTACCATTTGAATTCCGCCGCACGCCACAAGGGCCTGGCCGGCCAGAACATATTCACTTCGTTTCAAGGGACAGGCAGCTTCATGAAGCGCTGGCTCCTTTCGGGAGATCAGGCGATAAGCGGATTCCTGCAGCCATCAAGCAGATGAGCGAGCGGCAGATCAATGAATTTCTCCACTGGTATGCGCTTGGTGATGGACATTACTACAAACATGCGCCACTGCGCGCTCAATACGTGTCGAAGTCTCACGGAATGGTTGACGACATCCAGGAATTACTCTTGCGCGTTGGCAAGACAGGAAGCGTACAAACCTATCCTGAGTGCTCGCGCATTGAGACGCGCATCCATAAGCGTGAGAGCGGTAAGGGCTACAAGTGGTATGGCAAGCTCCAGCCGCACCACCGTACTACCGTCGCATTCGATGACGAGGTATTCTGCGTCTCTGTGCCGACAGGAGCGCTGTTGGTTCGGCGTCATGGTAAGCCCATCGTGAGTGGAAACTGTATGACCATGCGGGGGATTCGCAAGCCGGGCAGCCTGACCGTCACCAGCGCCATGCGTGGCGTCTTCCAGCGTGGCTCGGCGACGCGCGCTGAGTTCATGTCGCTCATCACTGAGTAGGAGCGGGAGCTGTGTCTCACCCGCGCCGCGCCTCATCCGTAGAGGGGGCGTAGGTGCGGGGTGATGGCTGGCCGCGCGGAGCCGACCGGAGAGACGATGGCAGACAACGCTTTGTCTGAGATGCGCGTGGCGATCATCGGGCTGGGGCTGATGGGCGGCTCGCTGGGGCTGGCCCTGCGCGCGGGCGGGGGAAGCGGGCGGCTGGCGCGCGTGGTCGTCGGCTATGACAGCGCGCCGGGAGTGGCCGCGCAGGCGGTGGCGCTGGGCGCGCTCGACCACGCCTGCGCCAGCCTGGATGAAGCCACTCGCGCCGCCGACCTGCTCGTCATCGCCACGCCGACGCTTGCCGCTGAGGCGGTGCTGCGGGCGCTGGCGGGGAGCCTGGCGCCTGGCGCGGTGGTGACCGACCTGTGCAGCGTCAAGGCGCCGCTGGTCGCGCTGGCGGAGCGCCTGGGGCCTGCTGTGGCGCGTCGCTTCGTCGGTGGGCATCCGATGGCGGGGAGCGAGCGCGCGGGCATCGAGGCGGCGACGGCGGATCTCTATCGTGGGGCGCGCTGGGCGCTCACCCCAACCTCCGCGACTGATGCCGATGCGCTGGCCCGCGTGCGCGCGCTAGTGGTCGCGCTCGGGGCCACGCCACTGGAGATAGACGCGCAGGCGCATGACGCCGCAGTCGCGGGGGTGAGCCATCTGCCGCTGGCTATCGCCGTCGCGCTGACCGGCTCGCTGGCCGAGGCCGACGACTGGCCGACGCTGGCCGCGCTGGCGGCGGGCGGCTACCGTGACGCGACGCGCGTGGCAGCGGGTGATCCCATTATGGGGCGCGATATGCTGCTGGCCAACCGCGCGGCGGTACTCGCTCGCATAGATGCCTTCAGCGCGGCGCTGGCGACACTGCGCGACGCGCTGGCGCGGGGCGACGCGACGGAGATCGAGGCGGCGCTGCGGGCGGCGCGGGCGGCGCGGCTCGCCTGGGAGGGCGCCCGCCAGACGGCGGCCCAGTAACGCGGGCAGCGCGGGCATGCGCTATAATCCAACCAGATGGCCAACCAGATGGACGCACGGCGTCCCTGAGCGGGAAGGTGGGGAACAAAACATGGCGCAGAAACGCGGGGGCAAGCTGGGTGACCGCATGAAGAGCCTGCTGACGCTCTCCACACTGGCGGGCATCCCGTCCAGTCTGGCGACCATCCGCAAGTTTGTCTCGGCGGTGGACTGGCGCGAGGCGCAGGCGGAAATCGCCGGGGAACTCGACCGCAAGATCGCTATCGTTGGCATGCCCAACTCTGGCAAGTCTACCCTCTTCAACACGCTCCAGGGACAATATCGCTCGTATGTCTCGCCGGAGGCTGGCGCGACGAAAGAGTTTGTGCGCGGCGCGTTCGGCCCCTTCGCGCTGATTGATACGCCAGGACATCTGCCCGAGATGCAGCGCCAGGCCATTGACGAAGCCTCGGCGGTGCTGTATATGCTCGACGCGACCGAGGGTGTGCGCCCACGCGATAGCGAGATCATCCAGCAGTTGCGCGATGGGGAGAAGCCGTTCGTCGTCGCGCTGAACAAGACCGACCTGCTCGCGGGCGATGTGGATGAGTTGGCGGCGCGAGTGGCGGCGCGGCTGCATCTCACCGACGTGACGCCAATCTCCGCGCAGACAGGCGAGAATGTCGCCGAGGAGCTGATTCCGGCGATCATCAACACCAGCCAGGAGGCCGCGCTGATCCTGGGGCGGCTCCTGCCGCAGTATCGGCGGAGCGCGGCGAACAAGCTGGTGCGCAACGCCTCGCTGGTGAGTCTGGCGGTGGGCCTTCAGCCGATTCCGCTGGTAGACATCCCCATCCTGCTGAGCAACCAGATTCGCATGACGCTGCGCATCGCGGCGGTCTATGGCGAGCCGATCACGGCGCAACACCTGCGCGAGATCATGACGACGGTGGCGGGTGGCCTCATCATGCGCTACCTCGCGGAGGAGTTGGCCAAGGCGGCGCCCATCGCGGGCGATCTCGTCTCCGGCGCCATCGCGGCGGCAGGCACCTACGCGCTTGGCCAGGTCGCCATCGAATATTTCGAGAATGGCAAGCGGCTCTCGCGCAGGCAGATCAACGAGATGTTCAACCGCTACTACCGCCGCTACCGTGAGGAGCATCCCGCCGGCGCTGCCCGCTCCGACGCGCTCTCGCTGCCGCCCGCCGCTGAATCTGTCGTGGCCGAGCCACTAGAGTAGCGTCGGACAGGCGCGTGGCGCACCTGGTCACGCTCGCTATACAAGCTGCGCCGCGATGTGTTAGAGTGCGTTGGCGACGCCCGGCTGGGGTGAGCGGTCGTCACGTTGCGCGAGTGGCGCGTGAGTGGAGCGAACGGTGACCCAGGTGTATTCCCGGAAGACAACGGGATCGCTCTTGCTCGCGCTCAGCGTCATGACGTTGGGCGCTTTGCGTGTCGTCCATCCGGCGGACGCGGGGATGACGGATGAAGGGGCGCAGGGACTGCTCGCCTCGCAGGCGGGTGGCCCGCGCGACGCTGGTCTGCGCAATCGTCCGACCGTTCCGCTGACCACTGCCGAGCCGATGCTGCTCGAAGTCGAGCGTGTCTACCCCATCACCCTCCTGACGACGACGATTGGCCGCTCCCTCGACAATGCTGTGACACTCCTCGACCCCAGCATCTCGCGCGAGCACGCCGTGCTCTCGCTGCATGAGCATGGCTGGCGGGTGGAAAACATCTCCCAGCGCAATCCCCTCTGGGTGGCGGGGCGGCGAGTCGAGCCGAGTGGCGTGGCCAGCGTGCAGCCAGGCGACATCCTGCGCCTAGGTTATACCTTCCTGCAATTGCTCGCGCCCGTGGTTCCGCCTGTCCCACCCGCTCCGGTCGCGCCGCCGCGCGATGAGCCTGCGCCGTTGGCGGCGTCAGAGCTGCCGCTCGGCGGCCAGCGCTCCGCCAGGGCGATTGCGCATCCCTCAGAGGCGATGGGGACGAACCCGCTGACGCCGGGCATCACGCTGCAATTCGCGCTGAGCGGACGCCTGAGCCGCAGCGCATGGTGGGCGCTGGCGCTGATCGCGGCGCTGGTCTTTGTCGCCAGTGGCATCATCACACTCGACATCGCGACGCTGGCTGGGCGGGTCGCGCTGGCCAGTGGTGGCCTGCGCCAGGCGCTGACGGCGCTCTCCATTCCCCTGGCGCCCGCGCTAGGGGTGGCGCTGCTCGTGGGTCTGCTCGATCGCTACGAGCGCGAGCCGCTGCTGACGATGCTCGGCGCGTTCCTCTGGGGCGCTGTCATCGCTATCCCGCCGACGCTCTATATCGAGCGCGGGCTGAATAGCGCACTCATCGGGCTGCTTGGCGCGCAGGGCGACAACTTCGCGCTGCTGCGCGCGACTATCGAGGCCGGGTCGGCGGGCCTGGCGGAGGAGCTGGCCAAGGGCGCGGGGTTGCTGATCCTGCTGCTGGCGCTGCGTGACGAATTCGACAATGTGACGGATGGCGTGATCTATGGCGCGCTGATCGGCGCCGGGTTCGCGATGGTCGAGAACTTCGTCTACTTCGCCGTCACGCCCCATGCGGAACTCGGGGCGCTGATCGTTGGGCGGATCGCGCTGGGCTGGCTGAGCCATTCGACGTTCAGCGCGCTGGTGGGCGCCGGGCTGGGTTACACACGCGAGACACGCGACCGCCGCGCGCGCTGGCTGGCGCCCATCGGAGGGCTGCTCGGCGCGATCATCCTGCACACCTACTTCGATTTCATCGCCTTCAGCGCCGACGCCACACTCACCGCGCGGCATGGCGCGGCGGCGCTGCTGGCGGGGCTGCTCGGGTCATCGCTGCCGCTGGTGACAATGCTCGCGGACTATGTGCCACTCTTCCTGACTGAGCTGGCGCTGCTGACCATTGTGCTGGCGGCGCTGCGGCGCGAGGCAGCTATCGTGCGGGCGTATCTGGCCGCCGAGGTGCTCAGCGGCGTCGTCACCCCTGATGAATATCTCTTCACCCAGGATGCCCGCCTGCGCTCGATGGTGGAGCGGCGCTATGGGATGAGTTACGGCCCGCGCGTCTATCTGATCGCCCGTGCGCTCTTCCAGACGGAGACGGGGCTGGCCTTCCGCAAGTGGCATGTGGAGATGGGTGATCCGCCGAAACGTGGCGACCGCCAGCCCGAAGATGTCTACCGCGAGCGCATCGTCCGCCTGCGCCGCGCCCTCGCCCGCGCCGTCATTCGATAGGCGGAGCGGGTCACGCCTCCCACGCGATGATACGCCCCTTGTAGAGCAAGCGGGAGTAGATGGCTCCATGCGCCGCCGCCAGGATGAGGATGAGCGGGCCGCGCGCCAGGCCGAGAAATGCTGGGAGCGCGAGGTAGAGCAGCAGCAGCGCGGCGATGGTGAGCGCATCGGCGAGCAGCAGGCCAGCCCGTGCGCGCACTGGCCCTACCGAGGCATCCTTGATGATGGCCAGGACGATACCCAGCGCGCCTATTACCAGCCAGAGATAGAGGATGTCGGTAGGACTCGCGGCGCCGAAGAACAGCGCGCCGAAACAGGCGCCAAACAGGCAGGTGTACGCAGCGTTAGAAAGCGATCTGAAACGCGCAAGAGAGATGCGAGCCATCCTGTCCTCCTTGCAACCTGGCGGCTGCGCCTCATCCGTCGGTCTCGCTCATGTAGCAGCAGTGTAGCATACAGCTCGCTGGGTGTGGGTGGTAGCGAGAGGCGCCGCTAGCGTCCGAGCAGCAGCCAGGCCAGCAGCGCGGCGCAGGGCATCCAGGCGCCGAGGGCCAGCCCGCGCAGGAGCGTGGCGCGGGCGCTTCGCCGCTCGATGCCCGCGAGCAGCAGCGGCAGGGCGGCGCCGATCAGCCCCTCGAAGAGCATGACGTAGTAGGGGGTGTGGCCCAGCCCCGGCGCAGGCGCGTAGCGCCACCAGCCCGCGCGATAGGCCATCTCCTCGTAGAAGGGGATGTTCATCGCGGCCCAGAGGCCCGTCAGCGCCATCGCCAGCCAGAGCGGCGACAGTGTCATGAGGCGCCACGCGAGGTAGCCGATCAGCGTCAGGACGACCATCCAGGAGAAGGGCATGTAGAGCGGTGAGGCCCAGAGCATCGGCTCACCGGGCGGATAGCTGAGGGAGTGGGCGACGGTTTCGCCTGAGAAGTCGGTGAAAAGCTCGCAGACGCCCGCCACCAGCCCAAACGCCAGCAGCCGCGCCAGCAACGGGCGCCACGCGGGGCGCCGCGCCAGCCGCAGCAGCGCGAGCGCCGTCAGCGCGACCGTGGCGGCGGCGCTGACCCAGCCTATCGGCCAGAGTGCCGCGGCGATGTGGCACGCGACCTGGAGGGCGAGGATGGCGAGCATGGCGCCGTCGAGCGCGGTGAAGCGGCGTGGCTCCAGTGGCGCTGGCGGCGTGGCGGCCCGCGATGGGTCGCGCGGCGCTGTCTCGCTGGCGGTAGTCTCACGCATCGCTCCTCCTCGGCGTGGTTGGCGCCTCGCTAGAAGAGCATACCGTATGGCGCTGTCTGTGCGCGACTACATCCTTGCGTCGGCGCCAGGGCAGCGCAGCGCGATACAATGTGGCGATGTGTTCCCCGCCAGCGAACATCGAGCGGGGCGACCCGAAGTCTTGCCCACTATGAAGATCGAGGAGTCCAGACCCATATGAGTCAGCCAGCCCAGCCCGCGCAGGCCCCGAAGCGCAAGCGTGTCCCCGGCGCGTATGGCCCCGAAGAGATCGCCGAGAACCGCCTGGAGTCGTGGCCGAATCCCAGGCCAGAGCGCGATTACGTGGTGCGTTTCGAGATACCGGAGTTTACCTGCGTCTGCCCGCGCTCCGGCTTCCCCGACTTCGCCACCATTGTGATTGATTATGCGCCGGGGCCAAGTGTCGTGGAGCTGAAGAGCCTCAAGCTCTACATCAACGGCTATCGTGACCGCGCCATCAGCCACGAAGCGACCGCTAACCAGATTCTCGATGATCTGATCGCGACGCTCCAGCCGCGCTGGATGCGTGTCGTGGCGGAGTTCAACGTGCGCGGCAACATCAAGACGATTGTCTATGCCGAGCAGGCCGCGCCAGACTACGCCGGGCCGCGCCCCGCCTACGAGCATCCACGCTTCCTCGGCATCTGAGACGAACCGACCTCACCCCCTGACCCCTCTCCCACAGGGAGAGGGGAGCCAGATTCCCCCTCTCCTCGCGGGAGAGGGGGTCAGGGGGTGAGGTCTTCGCGATGGCTACGACTGCTGGGGCAGCGTGCCGTTCGCGAACTGCGGGATCCAGCCTTCGACGCCATCGACATACCAGCGATTCTGGATACCGTACTGGTCAGTGTAGCCCGCGCCCTCGTTGTAGGCGCTGAGGGTCATGTCCAGCAGCGTATTATCGCCAGCCGTCGCGCTGTAGGGGCAGCTCCACACATCGTTGGTGGTCGAGGGCAGCGCGGCGTACTGCGGCTGACTCTGATCGTTGAAGACGGCGGCGCAGAAGCTGTTGGCGTTGGTCGTGCCGTCGCTGTTGAGCGCGTCAGGATATTGCAGGCTCGCCTGCTGGTAGTACCAGGCGATGGTGTAGGGGCCAGGGCTGGCAAGCGAGGCGCCGCCGTTATCGCCCCAGTAGCTATAAAAGCAGCTCAGCCACTTGATGTACTTCGCGCCGAGGTCGGCGTTGCCTTCCAGGGTGTAGGGGTCGTCGGTGGTCGCGGTCAGGCCGCACACCGGCTCCTCGACGCTATTGAGCCAGGGGTAGGTGTAGTACTGGATCTGCATCAGGCCGATGCCACCATCGCAGGAAAGCACGTCCACATGCCAGCGGCTCTCCTGCCACGCCACCGCCATCAGGAGGTTCGCGGGCAGGCCATATTTCACCGCCGCATTGGTCAGCGCCGTTGCGATGGTCGCCTGATCGGGGTTGTTGCCCAGGTAGACGGGGCATGCCTGGCAGGTCGGCTGCGCCTCCGCGATACCGCTGCTGGCGTATCGGTGGCTGGCCGTGGCTGTATCGGTGGCCGTGGCGCTCGCATCGCCTGTCGTGGTGGGCGTGGCGAGGCCTGTGTCGCCAGGGGTCGCGGGCGGCGTGGCGACGGCGCAGGTGTTCTGCATCTTCGCCTTGCCGAGCGTGGCGAAGAGCGCCGTGCTGGGTAGATCAGGCGTGCGGGGCAGCTTGATGGCGGTGGCCGGCGCCGTCGGCAAGACGAGCGTGTAGCTCTGGCTACCCTTCTTCGCGCCGCTATTCTGCGTCTGCGAGGTCGAGTGTCCGCCGGAGCTGAACAGGAGCCGCAGATTGGGCGCGACGACCGCCACCAGACAGACCACTGTCACCGCGAAGAGCGCTACTGCGCAACCCGCAGGCACGATACGCGGGCGCGCATCGGCAAACCATTGTCCAAACGTCCTGCGTTCGCGCATGGGCGTTGATCCTCCTCCGTCTGTCGCAGATGTCCGCGCGCCCTCACGTGATCGGCGTCGCTGGCCTCCGAGACTCATCATATCTTACGCGCGAAAGAGGGCCATGCGTTTCCGCCAAATCTCCCGCCCGCGCCAGACTGTGACGGAGGTCACGCTCATCAGGGCAGCGCGCCGCTGGCGAACTGCGGGATGTACCCCTCTACGCCACTGATATACCACTGGTTGTTGATACCGAGGTTCACTACATTTCCGGCGCCTTCATTGTAGGAGCTGATGGTGATCTCGAGCAGTGTCGTATCACCTGTCGACGCACTATACGGGCAGCTCCAAACTTCCTTGGGAAGGCTGGATGGTAGCGTAGAGTAGTCGAGATTGTATGCATTCGATGTAAACGCGGCGGCGCAGAAGCTGTTTGAGTTCGTCGTGCCGTCAGCGTTCTTGGTATCAGGGTATTGCAGCTTTGCTTGCTGATAATACCAGGCAATGGTGTATGGCGCGGGATTCTGGAGCGAGGCGCCACCCTACGGTACCCCAATAGTTCCAGAAGCAGGCGAGATATTTCAGGTACTTCGCGCCGAGGTCGGCGTTGCCTGCCAGTGTATAGGGGTCGTCAGTTGTTATTTTCAAGCCACACTCAGGCACGGCCTGTTGATTCAACCAAGGGTACGTATAATACTGAATCTGCATGAGGCCAATTCCGCCATCGCAACTTGTCACGTCTTCATGCCAGCGGCTCTCCTGCCAGGCGACGGCCTTGAGCAAGTTGGGCGGCAGACCATATTTTGCGGCGGCATTGGCCAGTGCGGTCGCGATCTGCGATTGGCTCGGATTGTTTCCCTTGTAGTACGGGCAGGTGACGCAGGATGATGGCACAGCGAGGCCCACAAAGCTCCCCGTGGATGCGGTTGACGTACCGCTACCAGTTGGCGCGGCGAGTCGGCGCGGATGTCGCGGTGGCCGGTCGGCGCGCTGGTGGCCGTCGCGGTGGGTGGCGCTGGTAGTGGCGTCGGCGTCGGGCAGAACTGCGTGGTGGGGTTCGTGCCGCCCGGCGGTGGTGTTGGTGGCGCAGGCGGTGGCGGCGGCGCCTTCGGGATGGGCTTCGGCGTTGGCCGCGTGGTTGGCCTGGTGGTGGGCTTCACGGTCGGCTTCACGGTGGGCTTGACTGTGGGGGTGAGCGTCGCCGTCGCGGTGGGCTGGGCGCGCTGGGCCACCTGCTGTGGCGCGGCGCCGCTGGGCGCCATCGAGGCGAAGACCACGCCACCAACGATCAGCAGCACGAGCGCCCCGCCACCGATGGCGAAGCAGGCGCTGGCGGACGACTGAGCCGTTCGTGGCGCGGCCCCAGAGCGCGCTGATGCCCTCCAGAAGCGCCTGTAATCCATTACGAAGCCAGTCCATCTCGGTGTTATCCTTCCGATGGCGCTCATGCCGCTCTGCGCGGGCGCGCTGCTCTGCCCGGGTGTGGCGGCGTCGGCCGCGCACACCCCCTCTATCTCTGTCAACGCGCCAGCGGGAGGGCTGTAACGGATGGCCTGGCTGCTTTATTCGCCGCCAGCCAGCTCGCACGCCTGGAAGATGCGGCGGCGCTCGGCGTCCCAGTCCACCTGGGCGGCGCTCTGCTCCTGCGTCTCGTCGCCCTCGCCGCCATCGGGGCCGTCGCCGATGAGCGAGAGCGGCGTCTCCAGGATGACGGTCGCGTGGGCCAGCGCGGGCGAGCGCAGGAATGCTCGCAGGCCCTCCATCGGGATCGTGCCCTCGCCCAGGCGGGCGTGGTGGTCGCGGTGGCTGGCGAACGCGCCGCGCGAGTCGTTGAGGTGCACGACATCCACGCGCTTCAGGTCGAAGACGGCCTGCGCCTGGCCCAGTGTCGTGTTCACCCCCTCCAGGCTGCCGATGTCGAAGCCCCCAGCCCAGAGGTGCGCGGTGTCGAGGCAGACGCCGAGGCGGTCGGCGTGCTGCGGCAGGGCGTCCAGCACGGCGGCGATATTCTCGAAGCGCGCGCCCAGCTTGCCGCCGCCGCCGACATCGTTCTCCAGCAGCAGGCGCACGTTCGGGGGCGAGCCATCCAGCGCGCGGTGGACGCCCTCGGTCAGCCGCCGCAGCCCCGCCTCCTCGCCAGAGCCGGTGTGGCTGCCGATATGGAAGACGACCGAGCTGGCGTCGTAGAGCGCCGCGCGTTCCAGCGTGCCGCGCAGATTCTCCACCGACTTCGCGTAGAACTCATCATTGGGCGTGGCGAGGTTGACGAGATAGGCGGCATGGACGACGACTGGCCAGCGCCCCAGCTCGATCCGCAGCGTGCGGAAGGCCTCCTCCTCTTTCGGGCGGGGCGCGGGCGTGCGCCATCCACGCGGATTCGTCACAAAGATTTGCAGGGCGTCCCCGCCGATGCGCTGGGTCAGCCTCAGCGCCTCAGTGGGGCGTGGCGAGGCTGGCACATGACGACCGATATGCACAACGCGCTCCAATTCACGCTAGCGCCGTGTGGCGCGGGATGACCACTTACTCCTGCGGGCGACGCAATGGGCCGGAGTGGGCCGAGCGCTGCCGCTCCATCTCGCGCGCTTCCTCGGCGTCGCCCGCCGTCACGGCGTCGCGGATGCTCTGGACGGCGCGCTCGCGCAGCGCCTCGGCCATGTCGGCGCGGGGCAGGTCTGGCCGCGGCAGGGCGTCGAGGCTGGTGAGGCCAAACTGCTGCAGGAACTCCGGTGTGACGCCAAAGAGCACAGGACGCCCGACCGTCGCCGCGCGCCCGACCTCCTGCGCGAGGCCATGCTGCAGGAGGCTCGCCAGCGCGCGGTCGCTATTCACCCCGCGAATCGCTTCGATCTGCCCACGGGTGATGGGCTGGCGGTAGGCGATGACGGAGAGCGTCTCCAGCGCGGCGGTGGTGAGGCGCACCTGTGTCGGCAGGCCGAGCAGCGCCGCGACGAAGCGGGCGTGTTCGGGGGCCGAGACGAGTTGCGCGCTGGTGGCCATCCGCTGCACGCGCACCCCACGCCCCGCGCGCTCCATCTCCGCCGCGAGGTCGGCCACGGCGGCGCGCACCTGCGCCTCGTTGACGCCCGTCAGCCGCCGTAGCTCGCTCATCTCCAGCGGACGCCCAGCGACGAAGAGCAGGCTCTCGATGACGCCGCGTAGCTGGTGCGGCTCCAGGGCGGGGCCGCCTGGCTCCAGCGCGGCTGGCGCGCCCTCCGTGGGGCTGGTGGGCGTCGTGGGCATGGCGGCGGCGATGCGCTCGCGGGCGCGCTTGCGCTCCTCGCGTGGCGAGAGCGGCGCCACTGGCTGCGTCTCTGTCTCGCTCGGAGTCTCCGCCGCGTCGCCCATCGAAGCGTCTGATGGCGTGTGTGGCATTATGGCGTCCCCGTGGCGCACGGCATCACGCGCCTCCCTCTCTCGGCCCGAATATACGCAGCATCACTGTATCATGCCGCCCGCATGGACGACTAGCGCCATACGCGGCGGCCCATGCGGCGCCCCCCATTGCGCCCGCCCTATGTTCGCGAGAGCGGCGCCCCGTGCTATACTGGCTCAGGCGCGCCCGCCACTATCCATCTCCCATCGGTTTCATTCGAGCGTGGCGGGCGCGCGGCGCGGCTCATGGGGAGCCGCATGCGGTCATCATTCGCGGCTGGCGCATCGCCAGCGTATCGTCTGGCGCGCGGCGTCCGGTTGGGGGCGTCGCTGATAGCCAACGACAGGGAGGCGATATGTTCTCTCGGCTCGCTGAGCGGCACAGGCTCAGGCGCGCGCTCTCAGGTTTGCCGCTGGCGTTCGCGCTCGTTCTGGCGCTGGGGATGCTCGCGCCAGGGGCGATGGCCGCGCCCAAGGCGAAGGCCGATCCCAGTCCCGTGACGCTCGACATCACGCAGCCAGCGCCCAGCAACGGCATCGCCGAGGGGCCAGTCTCGGCCAATGTCGCGGTGTCAGGGACGGCTAACCCTAACGATGAAATTTCGCTGGGCATCGCCACGCACAACGACGGCTGCACGAACTCCGGTTTCCAGCAGCTCAACGGCGTCACCGCGACCGCGCAGAGTGACGGCTCCTTCACGGCGTCATTCGCCTGGCCGCAGATCGCCAACAATGTCGGCGACCGCTATTTCGTCTGCGCGTTCGACACGACGACGAATACCTATGGCGCCTCACAGTCGCAGTTCCAGGTTGATTCATCGGATGCGCCTTCGATCACGGTGACGGAGGTGAATAATCCGTCGGCGCCGACGCCTGGCGACGGCACGCCAACACCGACGCCGCCGAACCCGCCCGATGGCACGTACTACGCTGGCGGCTATATCGAGATCAAAGGCCAGAACTTCACCCCCGGCGGCATTCAGATTCAGATCTTGCTGACGCTGCAACAACTGACGCCCGCTACCGCCGCCACGCCCTCGCTGACAATCGTCAAGGGGGTCGCGCAGACCAAGCACGATGGCAAGTTTGACGTGATCGCGCAGTTGCCGCCCGCGCAGACCGGGCAGTTCTTCCTCAGCGCCACGTCATCTGATGGCACGACACAAGTTCTGCCGACGCTGGTGGCGAGCCAGGCGGTTCAGATCGCGCTGGAGCCGACGCCGACCCCCGCGCCCACGGCGACCGCGACGCCGAAAGCGACCCCCACCACGGCGGCAATAGCACAGGCGGTGGCGGCGGCGGCTTTAGCAAGGCGCGTATCGCTGGGGCCATCGCGCTGGGCCTCTTCAGCGCGATCTTCTTCATCATCGGTGTGGCGCTGCTCATCTCCGCCTCGGGGATGGGCGGCGCGGCGGCGCGCACTCGCAGCGCTAGGGCCGACCGGACAGGCTGGCGGGCTAACTCGTGACCGCGAGATAGATCGCCAGCGCCAGCCCGGCGAGAATCAGCCCCGCCGTCATGATGATGTCAATCTCTGGCGTCAGGCGGGGATTGCCCTCGTCGATGCCACGCGCGATTTGCAGATAGCGCACGAGCGAGAGTCCCATGATCGCCGCGCCGAAGAGGATCAGCGCGATACCAAACCAGTTCGCGGCGCCAGTGGGCAGCGCGTGCGTATGGATGACGCTCAGCTCACGGATGAGCAGGCCAAAGCGGGCGACGACGAACCCCAGCGCCATGATGGAGATGCCCGTGCGCGCCCAGGCCAGCAGCGTGCGCTGGTTGGCCAGGTGATCGCTGATCTTGCCCTGGCCGCTCGGCGCGGGGTGGGGCGTCTGCGGATCGCTCTCGGCGTCCGCCGCACGCGGGGCGTCATCGGGTGGTGTGTCTGGCGTGGTCACGTTCTACTATCCTCCTCATCCATATATTGCGGTATTGCGCCTGGGCTGCCGGGCCAGTCAGCCGCCGCGTGGGCCGCGCTATCCGCCATCGAAGATCCTCCCGCAGCTAGCGTCGCTGGCCAGGGCCCACGTCGCCGCCGGGGTTCACGCCGCTCGTAGGGGCCATAGCTGAGTGTGGGCGCCGCTGCGAGGGCATCGCGCGCCCGCTGCGCCGCACGCTCGGCCCGCGCCTGCATGCTGCCCGCGCTGCCGGGGCTGAGACGCGCGAGCAGGTCGGCCACCAGCAGCAGCGGCCAGCCCAGCGGCCCCGGTCGCTGGCGGATGGTGAGGCGCAGGGTGGCGGCGCTGGCATCCTCGGCGTCTGGCGTGAAGACAAGCGCCCACTGAAGGTTATCACGCCAGCGGGAATACGTCGTCTCCCAGGTGAAGCTGTGCGGCGGCTGGTACTCCGCCAGGCGCATGGGGATGCTCTGGCCATGCTGGCGGGTCAGGTCGAAGCGCCAGGTCGCGCCGACCCGCAGCGGGCGCGCGGGTGGCTCCGGCAGCGCGACGCTGGCGAACCAGGCGACGGCGTTGCGCGGGTCGGCCAGCCACGCGAACGCTGTCTCCGCCGCGCAGGCGATGACCACCTCCGCGCTCGCCTCACGCATCACTATGCCACGCTCCTCTTCTGGCGCACACGCGCTCCCATACGCGGCGCCATCGCCCTGCCTTCAGACTATACGCGCCGCGTGGGCCGCCGTACAGCTACAGCGCGCCGTTGGCAATACAAAGCCGCCGCTCGCACGCCTGGGAGCGTCATTGCCCCCCATTGCGCGCGACACGGCGGCTCTGCGGTTCGCCTCGTGCGCTGGCTGGCGCTACCCGTTGCCGGCGCCGATTCCCAGCGGCTCCCGCGTGGCGCGGCTCCGCGTACGCGCGCGTCGGCCTCTGCCGAGCACCAGGAACAGGGTCGCGATCAGGAAGATGAGCAGCGAGGCGGTCGTGCTCGCGCCAAAGAAGGGGAATGGCTCGCGCTGTGTCCAGCCTACCAGGTTGAAGAACGCATTGGAGAGCGAGAGCGCCAGCGAGAAAATCCACAGCGTCAGCGCGCCGACATAGGTCACCAGGCCCAGGAAGCGGAAGGTGTTATCCGCCACGCGCAGCTCGAAGACCAGCATCATCAGCGCCAGGGTCAGCGCGACCGCCGCCGCGATGACCAGCGCCACCGAGGCGGCGAGATCCTGATAGTGAACGTACTGGCTCAGCTTCTCCAGCGCCGCCTGACAAGTGACCGGGTCGGGATAGGCGTTGTTCGTGCGCGCGCAGGTGATCTTGTCACTCTGCAGGTGCAGATAGACCGCGATGTTCTGTGCGGCCTGCCCCAGCGCGACCATGCCCAGCAGGATGAAGAGCGGCCAGACGACGTTACGCAGGGCCACCAGCAGGTTGTCGATGGCGATGCGGATGCGGCGGCTGAGCGCGCTGCGCAGCGCGTCAATGATCGTGCCGGTGACGGAGACGGTCGCCGACTGGCGGCCACCTTCCACCTGCGCGGGCTGCTGTACCACCTCGGTGCTGACCGCGCGCGACTGCTCACCGGTTGCGATGGCCGTCCCGGGCGCAGGCTCGTAGCCTCCTCCGACTTCTTCCTGCCCGCTGGCGGCGTTGAAGGCGTTGGCCGTGGCGGTCAGCGCGAGGGTGATGAAGCCTAGCGGCAGGTAGATCAGCGCCTGGATCAGGTCGATCTTGCTCAGCGTGGGTGGGTCGGTCAGGCCGCCGCCGCCGACACAGTGGCCGATGGGCCACGAGACTGTGCAGGTGGTGATATGAACGCCCATCTGGAGCGCGTCGGTAAGGGGGTTGATGACCTCCGCGTGGAAGATCAGTGAAAGCACCCCCGCCAGCACACCGCCCGCGATCAGGTCGCCCGCGATTAGCTCCGGCAGGGTTGGCAGGTCGGCGCTTTCAACGACCGCTACTGAGCCAAAGCCCAGGCTGAACTCGCGTCCAATAGACTCTCCGCCCTGGTCACTCCTGCTGCGACCCCAGCGGCGAATCGTGTCGAGCCAGAAGATGGTCAGCACGCCAAAATTGATGATGGCGTAGGTCCACGGACTCGTCCCGATCTGCGGGATGGCGATGCGGATATTGAGCAGGGTGGTGAGGATGTAGTGCAACAGGCCAGGGTCGAGCGCGGTGAAGCCGACGAAGATCATACAGATGATCGTTACCACCAGCGCCTCAGTCAGCTGACGACGCAGGCGCGGGTGTCGCAGCACGGCGATTTCGAGCGTGAAGACCAGCGCACTGAACCACAGGAAAAGCGGCCAGGCTTTGTGGAAGGCCAGCCCCAGCAGTGTCTTGTCTTCGAGATAGCCGAAGTAGCCCATCAGCCCGAAGGCGATCACGCCACTGAGGGCCAGCGCCAGCAATAGCCCATGCGGGAAGCGCACCAGGATGCGCCTGGTTTTGGGATCGTACACGTCGGTGTAGGCGTGCTTGTCATATCCCGGATTGCGAAATACTCCAGACATCATGGGCGGCTACTCCTCTGCGCTCGTGGGCTGATCCATCGGCGTGTCAGATTGTGCGGTGAGGGTGGAGGTGTTCACGCGGTTGCGCGACGCGATGGGGCGGCTGGTGGACGACGAGCGCCGCACCAACTGGCGTCCACTCTCACTCAGCAGCACATAGCCACCGAAGACGACCAGCACAATGAAGGAACCCGCAGTCGCCCAGCTCGGTGGATCGAACGGACGGACGATGTTGGGGTTGAACTGCTCCAGCAGGACGTTGAAGCCCCACAGCGCCAACGAGAAGATCCAGAAGGTCAGCACGAGGATGAAGCCGATCAGCCCCATGAAGCGCAGGGTGTTGTCGGCCACACGCCAGCGGAAGAGTACCAGCGCGGCGGAGAACGCCAGCGAGAGGACGCTGACCAGACCCCAGATCAGCGCGGGCAGTACGAAGTTGATGGCGGCGCGGTAGTCGCGCGAGGGCGAGTGCAGGTAGCGCTGGATGTAGACCGAGACCCAGAAGATGCCATAGGTCGCGACAAAGAGGAGAATCGGCCAGACGATGTTGCGCAGCGAGCGCCCTACCCCCAGCAGCATCTCGCGCAGGCGACGGTTGATGGCGGCGCGCAGGGTGTCGAGCACGGTCTCCGCGACACCCGCGGTGATCGGCTCTATCACTGGACCACCCTCAGCGGCGACGGCGGTGACCGCCTTCGCGACACCGATCGGCACGGGGGCGCCTCCCACTGAGCCAAAGCCGCCCAGCATCGCCGCCAGGCCCATGACGAGCAGGCCAACCGTGGCGTACCCCAGCGCCTGAACCTGGTCAATGAAGTTCAGCGTGACATACTGCACGCCGCTCGAAAGGCAGTCGGATGGCGGCAGCGAGACGGCCAGGTTACAGTCGCTCAGCGGCGGTGTCGTGATGACGATGTGGTTGATGACCACAGGCAGGAAGATGTAGGAGAGGACGGCGGTCACCAGGGCGCCCGCCAGCAGGTCGCCAGAGATCAGTTCTGCCATGCTGGGCTGATCGGCTGGGTCAACTTTGTCGTCAATGCGCTCGCCGGTCGTGAGATCGATCTCAGGATGCAGGCGCAGGCCCCTGGCCCGGCGCGCCCAGCGCCGGATCGTGTCGCCCCAGAAGATGGCGATGATGGCGAAATTCACAACCACATAGGTCAACTGTTCATCCGCGATCAGCGGCAGGTACTGCTCGACGAGCTTGCGGATGAAGCCGCCTGGGAATCCGACGATGTAGACAATGATGACCCAGAGCAGCGCGAAGATGAGCGTGGCGATGAGGTAGCCGCGCAACGACTTGTGCCGAAAGATCGAGACGAGCAGCGTGATCATCAGCGCGCTGAACCACAGGTAGAGTTCCCATGGCTTGTCGAAGATGCTGGGGTCGCCCGTGTATCCCAGGAAGCCGACCATCGCGAAGGCGATGACGCCCGTGATGCCTAGCCCCAGCACGAGCCAGAGCGGGTACGGCACCAGGAATGTGCCATGTTGTGTATCGTAGAGGTCAGTGATCTCGTGCGAGTTTTCGACCCGGCTGGATCCGCCCATTGGTTTCTCCTTCGCTGAGCCGACGCCCCAGATGCGTCGGAGCCTCACCAGTCGCCGCGCCAGCGCGCTGGGCGCAGGGGCGAGGCAGAGGCGCAGCCTGTGTTGTAGGCATGGCTCCCCTACTATACATGCCATCTGCGCAGATTGAAAGTGCTGGATTGCCGCAATCGCGTCAGATTGCGCTGTAATCGGCGACAACGGCGCCCGCTTCCCCAGGCGCGCCGTCGCGGCAGGGCGCAATCGCCGCGCCATATCTCCAACTGCATCGTTGCGGCCCCCTTGCGAAGGGTACCAGGGAGGCGCCCACATCGCGCCCATCCGCGTATACACCTCAAACCAGTGGCAACGGATGGGGTATCGCCAAAATCGAGAGAGCGAGCGCTGACGCTTGCCACGCGCGATTCCACCCTTTGCGGCAAGATTCTAGGCGCTGGATTGTAGCGGCCGGGCGGTGGAAAATCGTGTCCGCCCTGATGGGGCCGCTCCTCGTGGCGCTGACTGGATGAGAAGGCTGGAAGGCCAGTTCATCTGAGGCTGTACCAACTGCTAGCCCACTAGTCCTAGCTCATCTATAGCGTGGCGTTGGTGTTGCGGCGATAGCGTACAATGGAAATCTACCTTCTTCGCGCCCTGCGCGTTTCGCGGTGGCGTGAGTCGCTCACACGCGCGGCGTGGCAACGGGAAGGCATAGTTATGATAGAGTACCAGCACCCACAAATTGGCCGAGAGTATGCGAGTTGCCCTCATTGTCATTTAGTACGCCATTTTAGTGAATTAGATCTTTACTATAAACCTAAGCTCCCTGCAGCAAAGCCAGGCAGTAAACCTGAAATTCATAAGCTGTGGCACACGCATGAAGAGCAGGATTATCTTTGTGCAGCGCAGATCTGTGATGTATGTGGAGGCGTGCTGTTTTACGTCGGAAATGTTCTCAAGTTCCCACCTACTCGATTACCTGCAACGATACATCCAAATATTCCAGATAATCTAGAGCGAGCGATGAAGCGCGCTATCCAGTTCAAAGAGACTGCTCCAGACGTAGCATCTGCCATGTTACGGAGTGTTCTGCATGATCTATGTAAACTGGTTGGTATGGTGGATGGAATGGCGTACACGGACTTTCTCCTCAACCATCCAAAGGCTTCAGGTGATTTAATCGCATGCTTCAAGGAAGTATGTATCGATAAAGACAATGTCATGCAGCCTGGGCATATCTATCCTGAAGAAGTGAATGAGATACGACGTCCTATTGGGTTAGAGTATCTTATCAATCAGGTGGCAGCAGAACTTCTTCCCAAGACGCGCAAGCAAGAGGCCTAAGGCCAAAGTCCTAGGCCTCAATAATCTGTCGCGGATTCTTCCAATCAATAATAAATGGGTCGGTATTATGCTTGGTTGGCTGAATAAGGCGCTTCAGCCAGTCAGTTGTGGACTCGCAGTTAGGCGATTGGCTGCGAATGTCACTTGCGCATTCTACAAATCTGTTAAAGAGCGCTCGCAACTTGTCGGCATACTGCCAGTTTTTATACGTGTAGCAGACAATCGCGCTTATCGGTAACGATGACTGTTGTGGGCTGAGAATGGACGACGCCACCTCGGCGGGAATTTCGAATAGGATATAGGGTCCCTTAACATAGAATGATAAAGGAACCTCGTATGTGCTTGACTCCAGGCAATAGCCGTCATGATAGGATTTCATCCATTCGTATGCCTGTTTGATTTGGGCACGGGTGAGATCTGCCGTGTATGTCTGTCGCAGATCGTACTCAACATGTGCTCTACAGCAGAGATCGAACGCCTGCTCACTGCTAGCGCGTGCGCGTTCGATTGCGTTGGAGAAGTGGCGGAAGCGAGCCTCATGGCGATCAGCGCTCCTGGCCGAAAAACCTGCGCGCACCATGGCAGCCAAACCATCCGAAAGGCCATCTTGAAGGATTCTGCGTCCGCCGACCAGTCGTTCAATGGCGCATATCCGCTTGATCCATTCATCATCGGTATTCGAGTATATAATAGGCCGTTCTGCCTCGTGAGATGCGGCAAGATTCTGAGTGATTTGCAATAGTTCTCTACAGAGTTGTTGCCAACTCTTCTTCACAAGAGGCAGGAGTAATGGAGGCTGCGCGTATTTATAGTCCAAATTTTCAATTGCTGTGTTAACATCATGGATGGCATCGCGAAGACGATCTCGTTGAGCATCCATTGCGGGATCATCCGAAATGTCGCGATAGTCATCTAGTTCCTTAAGAGCTTTGCTATAGAAAAAGCGCGCCCGTTGAAGGCTCTCTGGTTGAGCTTGATCAAACTGGAGGTCGGCGAGTGACTCAAAGACAGCCGCAATACGGCGAGGCTGCCCAATATTGTGTTCCACAGTGAGCGCACGTACTAGTAAGTCACGCGCCTCTTCGCTTGGCGTACGACCATTCTCTTGAGGAACATCCTCGGTGAGGATGGCTTTGTAACGTAGAACAGCGCCAAGATTACTTAGGCATAGACCAATAAGCATCTGATGCCCATTTTTCTCCAGATCCTCTAACGCTTTGCGGTAGTCCGCTTCCGCATTCTCATTTGCAAAGCTTAATGGCCAGTCGCCATGCGCCTTTCGTGAAGATGGCTTTTTCAGTGCATTAAGTATGGTGTTCCGCCGGGCTTCATTAATGCTGCGCGGCGAAGTGCTCGGTGGATGTTTTTTCAGTGCCTCTCTGACAACAACTTTGATCTGGCTGAGATAGTCGTTTCCTGTATAAAGGTGATTGCGCATCAATCCATAGTCATCTCCTAGCTCTTTCAGTTCATTACGCACTAACGTACGTAGGCTGATTGCTTTCTGGAATTCTCCGAGCTTGGTGTATGCCCATGCCAATTGTTCTCTAGTTCTGCGCAGCCAGCGTTTCTGTTCATCCGATAGATTAGCGCGTAACAGGTATGACTCAGCTGAGAGACAATATGTTAAGGCGCTTCCCGGCTCACCCTGTAACATTGCAATCTCGGCCAGCCGCTTATAACTTGAGCCAATACCAATGAAAGCAATGTCCTCATTCATGCCATTCTCATTAGGCAACAATCGCTGATAATATGCTATTGATTGTTCGATTAGCATCTTACCTTGATGATAGTTATTCTGATCTACCGCAATCATTCCCTGGAGCGCAAGCGATTCCGCAGTAGCTGTCAACACCCAATCAGGCGCAATCGAATTACCCCGTATACTGACAGCAACTTTATCAATCGCTTTCTCAGCGCCAACGAGGTCACCTTCATGAACGCGCGTGTCAGCGAGTGTTATGAGCAAGCTGGTATGCAGCGTGGGACTCAAGTAGTGTTGATCAAGCGCTTCAATGGTGCCTGTTCGAGCAGCGTCAAATTTGCCTTCAACGAGCAGTTTCTGCAACTTGAAATGGGTTATCCAGCCATTGACTTGTGAATTGAGATCCGCAGTAATTCTTAGACGTTGCGATTCGCCTAGAGAAATCTCATTACTGATAGCGGCGACTAGGCGCGTAATCATGCCAGAAATTTCTGTTGGATCATACCCTGCGGCACGCAAAAGCGCAGTTTTTCCATCACTTTCATCAGAGAGACCAAGCGCCTCTGCGAGATGATCTATAAGCTGACGATTGGGGCGTCGTTGATCCGTCTCGATCAAGGAAATAAAGCTGGTAGAGCGATCGAGTGCGCGCGCAATGGAAGTCTGGGAGAATGCCCGTTTCATCCGTAGGGCTCGAAAGGTTTGCCCGAATGAGAGCGTTTCCATATTGATTGTCTGCGAACCTCGTGAGGTGCCGCCTGCTCCCTTTCGCCTTGGCATTTCTCTCTCCTCCCGCAGTGCTGATTAGATATCCGCCTACCACCTCGCGACGAAGTCCAACTGCGCATAACTCGGATATTCACACTATGAATATCATTGAATAGGTTTCTATGTTTTGTCAAACGCAATTTTCGTGCGTATGATGCGATCCATTTGGTTCACATAGGAGAGCTAATCGGTATCACTGCCTTTCGCAACTAAGCAAGTAAGATGGTGTCGCGCGTATTTTTTGTAACGGGATGCTCTGGCAATTGTAACTCTAAAATAATTGATTGTGATATTACATCCCATTAATGCTTCGACCAATTAAATAGAAGAAGACGAGCGAAATTAAAAAGCCAAAATAAGACATAGATAGCCTGGCGGAAGGTGGTGTCGCCACCAACTGCTTGGTTATCGAGCCATTTGCAAGCAATCGGCGTATTCGTAGTCGCCACCGTTCAGATCAATTCTGAGATCATAAGCGACATAATATCAATCATGCGGCTGAGGGTCGCATCCGCCGACCAGGCTATCTCATCGTAGCGCACGGTTGAGACAAACACGCAACCTGGGAAGAGCAGCGAAATGATGCGTTTCGCTTCACTGTATGCGCTGCGTAGTGAGCGATAGCCACCGGAATCATCTTCTTCCAGATGCGCGATAAGAAACTCGAAGTAGAGCTTGAGATTGGACGCAGTGGGAACCAGGAGGGTATCCTCTTCGCGTTGAGTCATATCGCGTGCGCCGTTATAAAAGTAAACCTCGCAATACGGATACAGTAATTGCTCGAAACGGCTAGCCATAGCCGTAAGCTTTGGGTTCCACATCGACCTTGATCTCCTGTCTTCACTGACTGTTTACTAGCAATACCACGATGTGACGCAAGCCGCGTTTCATGTCCATGCGAGCCTCATCAATGAGGCTCGACGCTGCTCCCATTGAGCAGAATCTGCTTGAGCAGGATCTGCAACTGTTCAGGCGGACCCGAATTCGAGACGACGAGCGGTGTTGCAAAGCGCCTCATTGAAATGGCGTCAGCGCTCTAAAATTCAGGACTTCCATCCTGGAAGATATATTGCTGACAGAAGCACGCCAAGCGCAGACGCTGCCAGTCCTGAGAGTAGTCGCATATTACGGGCAAGCCGCCTATGCCGCGCGGCCTCGCATTTCATCAGGCTTGACGCCGACTTCTACTCCCCGTCCGCCTGAGTAGGTACCAGAATTTATGGCCCCGTTATATTACACGCCGCGACACATGTCAAATATATTTTGACATTCTATTGTAATTCGAACATGCGTACCAGGAGCATGCGCAACCATATAGGACTTTTACCAAGCTCGCGATGACATACCTGCTCAGACCACGCCGCAGATCAGGCCAGTTCCCACTGGCGCTGCTTCTGCCTGCTCTGCCTGCTCCTGCCCGCTTTTGCTGGCGCGTCGGTGTGTGAATAGCAATCATCGCCGCAGCGCAGGGGCGGGCGGCGATGGCGCGAGTGGGAGAGCGAGCGGGGAGGGGGCGCGTTGACGCTGGGGGCTTGTTTAGGCCAGCGTCAACGTATAGGTTCGCTCGGTGAAAAGGAGCGTGAAGCCCTCGGCGTCGTAGAGCGCGCGGGCGGTGGCGTTCTCCGCGCGCACGGTGAGCAGCGCCTGGTCGGCGCCGTTGTCGGCCAGCGCGCGCAGCCCGGCCAGCAGCAGCGCGCGCCCCAGCCCGGCGCGGCGATGCGCGGGCGCGGCGCCGATCAGCTCGACCCATCCAGCGCGGCGTCCCAGTCGCTCGCGCTCATCGGGTCGCAGCGCGCAGTGGCAGAAGCCTACCAGCGCGCCCGACGCGTCTTCCGCGACCAGATCGAGTTCCGGCGTGTAGGCGGTGTCGGCCATCAGCGCGCGGCGTCGCCCTTCGGTGAGCGGCAGCCGCGTGGCGCGCGGGAAGAGTTCCGTGGCCAGCGCCAGATAGTCGCTCAGTTCAGCGGGCGCCAGCGGACGGATGCGATAGCCCGCGGGCGCCGGGCTGGAGGCCAGCGGCATCCGTCAGCGAGCGCGCCAGCCGCAGTGAGCCGCCGGGCTGCGCGACGAAGCCCAGTTGCGCCAGCGAAATACGGCGCTTTGTCTCTGGGTCGCGAGCCTCTGTGCGCAGGCTGATCGCGGCCCCTGGCTCCGCAAGCTCGCGTGCGCGGCTAGCGGCCCACGCGACGATCAGCGCATCGAGCGCGTCACAGCGCGCGGCTGGCCGACAGAACCACAGCAGCGAACGGCCAGCCCAGAGGATGCCGCAGGCGATCAGCGCGCCACGGGCGTCGACCCAGAGCCGTGTGTCGCGCGCGCGGTCGAGCGCGGGATCCGCCAGCAGCGCGCGGAGTTGCCCGGCGCCGGGCCAGTCGAACGCTGGCTCAGCCGCCTGCGCGGTGAGCAGCAGCTCGACGACTGCCCGCACATCGTGCGCGCCCGCGAAGGCGCGTGGTTGTAGCTGGTCGGGGGCCATCGCCTGCTCCGTGCGTGTCCAGTCCGCCGCTGTCGTGGCCCGCGCATGCTCCCACCATTCGGGCGCGGCAAGCGTGAGCCACTCCTCCAATAATCCGCTATTCGTTACGGTCACGCCAGGCCTCCTCCCTATACCCTGGGTCGTCCCAATCCTGCTCATTGTCCTCGTCGCGCTGGTCGATGGCGCCCGCTCAGCCCGCCATCGTAGGCGTCGCCGAGCGCCAGGCGCCGGTAGCTGTCGTAGCGTGCGGCGTCTGATCGCGCCTGATCGCGCCGCCGCGATGACCGCGCACTCCGGTTCGTTCAGGTGCGCGCAGTCCGCGAAGGCGCAGCGCCCGCGCAGTGGTCGGAACTCGCGGAAGTGGCGCGGCAGATCGGCCAGCGCGCTCGCGTCCAGCCCCAGCGCGCGAATGCCAGCGGTATCGGCGAGCCAGCCGCCACCCGGCCCGCTCAGCGCGGTCATCCGCGCGCCCGTGGTGGTGTGTCGCCCCTTGCCAGTGGACTCGCTGATCGCGCTGACCCGCAGCGCCAGCCCCGGCTCCAGCGCATTCAGCAAGCTCGACTTGCCCACCCCCGACGGCCCCATCAGCGCCGAGATCCGCCCGGCGAGCAGGCCGCGCAGCTCCTCGACGCCTTCGCCGGTGGTGGCGCTGGTGGTGACCACGTCGTAGCCCAACCCCGCATAGACGGCGAGCTGTGCGCGCAGCCACGGCTCGATGCCCTGGTCGGCCTTGTTCACGCAGAGAATGGCGTGGGCCTCCTGCGATTCCGCGAGCGCGAGAAAGCGGTCGGCGAGGCGCAGGTGCGGCGCAGGCTCGCGCGCGGCAAAGACGATGACGAACTGCTCGACGCCCACCACGCTCGTCAGCCCGCGTGGGCTGGGGTCGGGATCCTGGCGGGTGAGCGATGCGCCCGCGCGGGCCAGCACGCGCTCGATCACCCCTTCGCCCGCGCCTATGCGGCGCGCCAGCACGCGGTCGCCGATGGCCACAGGGTCGCGTGGGCTGACCTTCACAGCGCG
This sequence comes from uncultured Chloroflexia bacterium, assembly GCA_963840335.1. Lineage (GTDB taxonomy): Bacteria > Chloroflexota > Ktedonobacteria > Ktedonobacterales > JADMIN01 > JAKAIY01. The sequence continues at coordinate 2,282 of CAWIYP010000030.1, read as the reverse complement.
CGCGCCACGCCGACCCGCTGCGCTCTCGGCGTAGGTCAGCTCTTTGCGCAGGCGTCCGCGCACGACACACCACAGCGCCTCCGCGTCCGCCTCCACACGGTAGCGGCCCCGGCTCCCCTCGGTGATGAGTCCCTCGATGAGGGTGGATTCAGTTGTCGTGGGCGTCTGGGCCACCTGGGCCACGCTGGATGTGTTCATAGGTATCTGTTCTTTTTCTCTGGCGTCGAATGACGTGGAATTGTCGGCAAAATCGCTGATACTAACAGCGTTGGCGGGCATTGCCGCTTGCTGGCTGATGGGCTGTGGGGCGCCGTCGTCGCGGCTCCCTGCTCGTCGGTGTTTGCGGCTCACTGTGGCGCGCTCCTCTGCTCGTAACGCGACCGCCTGCGTATTGCGAGTTGGCGGCGCGTATGGGCGGGCGCCTGGGTGGCTCTGTGGGGCGCGCGGTCGCGACAAGGCGCGGCAAGGCGCGGGCAAGGAGCCAGGGGGCGCTATCGTGGCTGGTGAGGCGGCGAGCCTGCGCCGCGAGTGAACGCACGGTACGCGAGGTTCCGGGATGAACCTTCTACGCGGTCAGCGCGACGCCCTCTACGGGTACGCAAACGCTGACATATGCGGCGAGGAGGCCACCGGCGCGCGTGACAGGCGCGAACGTGTATGTCTTCATAGCGGCTCCTCCTCGTCTCTCTGGCGCGGTGGACGCCGGGCGGCGTCTCCGCGAAATACGTATGCCCTCATCATCTGTGAGGCGCTGGATCGCCGGTGATGTTGACGCGGCGACAGCAAGCATTGTACGCATGTTCGGGACGCCAGCGCAAGACATCTTTGGGCGCCCCAGGCTCCGCAAAAACTGGTACACTAGCGCCAGACTCCGGACATCGGCGGACAGACACGGTCACGTCCAGGCGGATGTGCTGAGATGTGGCGAGTTCGTTGAGGCGAGGAGCGCGAGGCATGCGGCGCTGGTTGGCGATGGGGGCGTTGGCGAGCGCGGCGGCGATCTGGGGGCTGATGTATGTCATCAGCAGGATCGCGCTGGAGCATATTCCGGCGCTGCCGCTGGTGGAGATGCGCGTGGCGATTTCGCTCGTCTGCGTGGCGCCGTTCGCTGTGCGCGAGCGGTTCTGGCGGGTGACGCCGCGCCAGCTTGGGAGCCTGGCGCTGGTTGGGCTGGCGGGCTTCACCTGCTCCCTCTCGCTGCAATTCATCGGCACGGCGCTGACCTCCGCCAGCCTTGGCTCGCTCGTCACCTCCTCCTCGCCCGCGTTCATTGTCCTCTTCGCGGCAGCTGGGCGGCGAGCGCCCCACGCTGCGCGCGCTGGTGGCGCTGGGGGTGGCGCTGGCGGGCGTCGGGCTGATCGTCGGCGTGGATGTCCCGGCGGGCATCTCGCTGGTGGGGATACTGGCGCTCACAGGCGCCGCCGTCTCGTGGGCGCTCTACACCGTGCTGGGCAGGCGTCTCGCGCGCGATCTGCCACTGCTGACGACGCTCTTCTGGTCGCTGCTGATCGGCGGGGCGGCGGCTATCCCGCTGGCGGCTCCGGCATGGCCCAGCCTCGACCAGATACGCCACTATTCGCCGACGCTCTGGCTGGAGATTCTCTACCTCAGCGTGATCGCGATGGCGCTGGCCTTCTTCCTCTGGAACTATGGCTTCGCGCACCTGCCCAGCGATGTCGGCGCCGTCTTCGGGCTGTTCCAGCCGCTGGTGGGCGTGGCGTTGGCGGTGACGCTGCTCGACGAGCGGCTGACCCCGCTGGCCGGGGTCGGCGCGGCGGGCATTCTCGCGGGCGCGGCGCTGGCGGGCCTCGGTGGCGGGAAACGTGAGCGCGCAGCGCCAAAGTGAGCAAACATCAATCGGCCATTGCTGGTATAGACAGCGGCGCCAACGTCTTGTACACTCTAGCCCAGCTAGAGCGGCGGGAGCCACGAGCGATTCGGCTCATCTCTGGCGGAAGGGGAAGATGGGTATGCGCGCAGGCAAGCGCCTGATGGTGGTGGCGAGTCTCCTGGCGGCGCTGGCGTTCGCGCTGGCGGGCTGCGGTGGCTCCAAACCCAGCAATGAGGTGGATATGGGCGTGGCCGCGTTCGAGCAGAGCGCGGTGACGATCAAAGCGGGGCAGGCGGTGCATTTCGTTGACCCGAACACCGGCGGCGTCCATATCATCTGCGTGGGCAAGGGGACGGAGTGCATCCCGACGACGGGCGCTCCCGACGCGCTGAATACCGCGCAGGGGTTGCAGGTACAGGCTGGCGATACCCGCGACATCATCTTCCCCACC
>CAWIYP010000029.1:0-24938 GCA_963840335.1 uncultured Chloroflexia bacterium | reverse complement strand
CTAGCGGTTCGCTAGCGCCTGTTTGACCAGCTCGGGGATGTCGAAGATGGTCTCGGCGACGGGCACATGCCCCCGCCTGGAGCGCCTCGACCTTGCCCTGCGCCGTCCCCGACTTGCCGGAGACGATGGCGCCCGCGTGGCCCATGCGCTTGCCTGGAGGCGCCGTGCGGCCAGAGATGAAGCCGACGACAGGCTTTCGCATCGTCGCGGCGTAGGCGGCGGCGTCCTCTTCATCGCTGCCGCCGATCTCGCCGCACATCACCACGGCGTCGGTCTGGTCGTCCGCCTCGAAGAGTCGCAGGCAGTCAATGAACGTCGTGCCGATGATCGGGTCGCCGCCGATGCCGATGCACGACGACTGCCCGAGGCCCGCATTCGTCAGCAGCGAGACGACCTCGTAGGTCAGTGTGCCAGAGCGCGAGACGAAGCCGACCCGCCCCTCTTTGAAGATATGGTACGGCATGATGCCGACCTTGCCCGCTCCGGGGGTGGCGAGTCCGGGGCAGTTCGGCCCGATCAGCGTGGTGGGATGCTCCTTGAGGAAGGTCATCGCCCGCGCCATGTCGAGGACGGGAACCATCTCGGTGATGGCGACCACCAGCGGTATGCCCGCGTCGGCGGCCTCCATGATGGCGTCGGCGGCTCCAGCGGGCGGCACGAAGATGCAGGAGACATCGGCCCCCGTGGCGGCTCTGGCCTGGGCGACGGTATCGAAGACGGGAATGCCATCGGCGGACTGGCCGCCTTTGCCCGGCGTGACGCCGCCGACGATGGTCGTGCCCGCGTCGATCATGCGCTTCGTATGGTAGCCGCCCTCGCTGCCAGTGATGCCCTGCACGATGACGCGCGAGTTTTTATTGAACAGAATGCTCACGGTTAGTTCCCTTTCGCCGCGATCTCGGCGACGATCTTCTGCGCGCCGTCGCGCATATCAGCGCCCCATTTCAGCCCGGCGTTGGCCAGCAGCGCGCGGCCTTCTTCCTCGCCCGTGCCAGCCAGGCGCGCGACGATGGGCATGCCAGCGGGCAGGTCTTCCTGCGCCATAATGATGCCTCGCGCGACCTCGTCGCCGCGCGTGATGCCGCCGAAGATGTTGACGAAGATGCCCTTCACCTGCGGGTCGCGCGCGACGAAGAGCAGCGCCTTTTTCATCACCTCGGCCTTGGCGCCGCCGCCGATGTCGAGGAAGTTGGCGGGCTTGCCACCCGCGCGCGCCACCATGTCGAGGGTGGTCATCACCAGGCCCGCGCCATTGCCGACGATGCCAACATTGCCGTCGAGCTTGACGTAGGTGAGGCCCTCAGCCTTCGCCTCGAACTCCAGCGGGTTCGCTTCCTCTGGCTCGGACCAGGAGGCGTACTCTTTCTGGCGGGGCAGCGCGTTGTCGTCAATGATGATCTTGGCGTCGGCGGCGATGACCTGGCCATCGGCGGTCAGGGCGAGGGGGTTGATCTCGGCGAGCGTGGCGTCGCTTTCGATGCAGGCGCGCACCAGCGTCGAGAGGATCGCCCCGCCGCGCGCTACCACGACCGAGGGAACGCCCGCCCGCGCGAGCAGTTGCCGCGCCTGCATCGGCAGTAGCCCCCAGCGCATGTCTACGACATGGCGGATGATCTTCTCCGGCTCCTTCTCGGCGACTTCCTCGATGTCGATGCCGCCAGCGGCGCTGACGATGACGACGAGCGACTGCGAGCCGCGGTCGAGCGTGGCGCCGATGTAGTATTCCTCTTTGATGTCGAGCGCTGGCGTAACCAGCACCTTCTCGACGGTCAGCCCCTTGATGTCCATCCCCAGGATGCGGCTCGCGACCTCGCGGGCCTGCGCCGCATCCTGTGCGAGCTTGACGCCGCCCGCCTTGCCGCGTCCGCCGACGTAGACCTGCGCCTTGATGACGACGGGAACGCCGAATTCCTGTGTGATGCGCTCAGCCTCTTCTGGGGTCGTGGCGATCTTTCCCGGCTGCACGGGCACACCAAATCGGCGGAGGATGTCCTTCGCCTGGTACTCGTGAATCTTCATTGATTGCTATTCCTGTGCGCTCTAGCGCCCACCCACGCGGGGCAGACGCAGCGGCTCCCATTCTGGAGCGCGTGAGCGGAGTTGGCCTGCGCCCGCCGTGTTGCGCGCGGCGCGAGTCTACGGCGCCCATCACCGCATGATAGGCGCCGGGGCGGGGGAAGGTCAAGCGGCGGCGTGGCGATGGGGCCGCCGTCTCTGGCGTCTCGTCCGCGACGAAGGTGAAGCGCGTGCCGACCGATGGCTGGATGTATGCCTGCGGGAAGCGGCGCGCGACGGCGTGGGTGGCCTGCCAGCCAGTGCAATGGCCAGGGACGATGATGGCGGGGGCGAGGGTGGCAAAGGCGTCCAGCGTCGGCGCGATGACCGGCTCCATGACGGCGCCCGTCAGGTGCATCCCGCCAATGAAGGCGTGTACCCGCTCGACGCCCGTCATGCGCCGCGCATGCAGCAGCACGTTGACGGCTCCCGCGTGGCTGCAACTGGAGAGGACAACCAGCCCCTTGCCCCGCACATGGCAGACGACGGCCTGGTCGTCCCAGATCCACACGTCCGGCTCCCAGCCCTCGCCCGCGCGCGCCTGTTGCAGCGGAAAGCCCTGCTCGAATGGGGTGACGCGCTCGACCTGCCCCGTCACCAGCACGGCGTCATCCAGCAAGAGCGAGGGGCCGCGCTCCTCGATGATGTCCACGCCTTCGCGGTCGAGGTCGTTGTGGCTGGGTGGCGGCATGAAGATTTCGGCGCCCGTCGGAAAGACCACGCGCCGCTCGCGCCAGGCGTCGGGATGCAGGATCAGCGGCAGGTCGCGCCGCCCGATGCGCTGGATGATGCCTTCGAGGCCGCCGTGGTGGTCGGCGTGGCCATGCGAGAGGACGACCGCGCGCAGGTCATGTGGGTTGATCTCCAGCACATCCATATTGTGTTGCACGGTGTCGCGCCCCAGCCCGGCGTCGTAGAGGATGGAGCGCTCCTGGCCGCCCACTCGCACGGTGAGCAGCAGGGAGTAGCCATGCTCGGCGCGCAGATGCTCACGCGCGAAGTAGTCCCACGCCAGCGCGGGGCGCGCCACGACCTCGTCGCTGGCCAGCAAGCTATCATGGAAATTGTCAACGAGAATCGTGACCGTCGCCGCATCCACCGGCGCAAGCGTGACCGTGCCCGTCATGGCGCGCCGCCCCTCGCGGGCTATCGCCGCCGCGCTCGCGGCAGATTGGCGGCATGATACCACAGCGTGTCACGGCTGGGCGTGTCTGCTCATAGCTCCTGCCGCAGCGCGCTTGCCCAGTCAGATATACTCTATACAAGCGGAAATTCGCATGGAATGAGGAGCGCGATGCGATGAGCGAGACTCAGAGTGAGCCGGTCGGCGCGCAGACATCTCACGATAGCTATTATGCGGCCCTCTTTATTAACCCGACACCGCAGTTGGAACGCGTGTGGCGATTCAACCTGCGATACTACTGGATCGTCTTCTTCATTCTCCTGCCAGCATATGCGGTCGCGGACTTCGTTCCCTCGTTTGGCTCACAGCGACTCTGGCTTGGTATCACGCTCGCAAGTGCGCTTCAGGTGTTGCTGTATGTCATATTTGGCGGAAATCTATCGCTCATCTTTGTGCCGTTTTACTGGCGCGCCTGTCGCATGTCCCCGCCCGCGTGGTGGCAGCGCGCCATCCCGCTCGGCCTCCTGCTGGTCGTCGTGGGGCTGGGCGGCGCAGGGGTGGTCGCACTCCTGCATGCACGTCTGGGCGACGCTGTTGGGGTTCCGCTCTATGTGGGCGGGTTCGCCCTGAGCGGTGTTGGCACGGGAGCATTCGCGGTGGGCGGTGTTGGACTGATGCGCGCCATACTTCGCGAGCAGCGCGCAGCGCGTGTCGCCCAGGGGCAGGCGCGCTGAGCCGCTAGGCCGCCACCAGCGCCGTCGCCGTGAAGACCGCGCCACCGTCGGGGGCGTTCGCGGCGGTGAGGTCGCCGCCGTGGGCGCGGAAAATGCGCTGGGCGATGGCCAGCCCCAGCCCCGTTCCGCCGGTGGCGCGATTGCGCGACGCCTCGCCGCGATAGAATGGCGCGAAGATGTGGGGCAGGTCTTCGGGCGCGATGCCTGGCCCACTATCGGCGATGGTGAGGCGCCACTGGCCGCCCTCAATGCTCCACGCGACATTAACCTTGCCGCCAGCGGGGGTATAGCGCACAGCGTTCTCCAGCAGATTCGTGATGGCGCGCGCCAGCAATCGTAGATCGCCGACGCACGCGCACGCGGAGGCCGCTGGGGCCAGCGTAACGGTGAGGCCCTTGGCGCTGGCCTGCGGCTGGATGCCCTCCACCGCGTCGCGCAGCAGTGCGCCGAGGTCGTATGGCTCGTGGCGCAGCGTCTGCTCCAGCCGCTCGATCTGTGTATAGGCAGAGAGGTCGGCGGTCAGGCGCTCCAGCTCGCTCACCTTCGCCTGGCAGACCTGGATATAGCGTTGGGCGCGCTCCGGGGTCGCGGCGACGCCGGACTCCAGCCCTTCCAGGTAGCCACGTAGCGCGAAGATAGGCGAGTTCAGGTCGTGGGCGATGGCGCTGATGTAGAATCGCCGCTCCTGCTCCAGCTCCGCTTGCCGCGCCAGCGCCACTCGCAGCTCCTCGCTCATCGCAGTGAAGGCGGTCAGCGCCTCGTTCACCTCGCGCACCCGCGATGTGGGCAGCGCGAAGTTGAGGTCGTGCTTGCCGACCCTGGCCGCCGCCGCGCTCATCGCCCGCAGCGGCTTCAGCACCGCCCAGCCCGCGAAGATGACCGCCAGCACGGGCACGGAGAATTGCGCGATGACGGGCAGAACCGTAATGAAGGGGTGCGCATTGATGGTCAGGCTGGGGTTTTCTCCTGGCCAGATGAGCGCGGCGACGCCCAGCATCAGCCCCAGCAGCAGCGCTGGCAGCCCGGCATACGCCACCCAGAGAACGCCAAGCCACTGGCGGCTGGAGAGTGTCTTCACGCGGCGCCTCCCTCGAAGCGGTAGCCGACGCCCCGAACGGTCACGATATAGCGCGGCGTGGCGGGGTCTGGCTCGATCTTCTGGCGGATGCGGTTGATGTAGACCGCGACGGCGTGGTGGTCGCCGATGCCCTCCCAGAAGCGCTCGAACAGGTCATCCTGCGTGAAGACCTGGCGCGGATGCTCGACCAGCAGCAGCAGGATGGTATATTCGCGGGCCGCGAGCGTGATCGGCGCGCCATCCACGCAGACCTCATGCGCGACGGGATCGAGGGTGAAGTGGCCGAAGTCGTAGCGCGCCGGGCGCCCGGCGCGTCCGGAATCGTAGCGGCGCAGCACAGCTTTCACCCGCGCGACGATCTCGTTCGGCGTGGCGGTCGCCTTCACGATGTAGTCATCGCCGCCCAGCATCAGCCCGCGAATCTTGTCGGTCTCATCGGCGCGCGCGCTCAGGAAGAGGATCGGTGCGTCATGCCGCACGCGAATCTGGCGGCAGAGGTCGAAGCCCGACATTCCCGGCATCATCACATCCATCACCAGGCAATCGACCGGGCGCCGCGCGACGATGTCCAGCGCCTCCTGGCCGTTGGTCGCCTCCAGCGCGTGGAAGCCGCTGGCCTCCAGGAAATCGCGCAGCAGCTCGACAATCGCCGGGTCGTCGTCTACCACCAGCACGGTCTGGCGGGCCTGTGGCGCCATGTCGCTCATGCGCTTGCTCCTCATCTCCCCATCGCTTTGCTTTCATTGTAGGCGATGGCGCCCGCCGCGCGCGATGGCGCCGCGCCCGCGTATCCGAACTGTGACGCGCTGTTAACCTAGCGTTGACCCGCTCACGCACGCCTGTTGACCATTGGGGGCTACGCTATGAAGTGCGCGCTGGCGCAGAGCGATGCGCCGCGCAAACAATACAGATGAAAGCGAGTGTACTCCATGAGCGTTCATGGCTTCGATCAGTTTGTGGCGATGCTGCCAATCCTGATTCCACTACTGCTTGCCGAGCTGGCGCTGCTGGCCTATTGCCTGGTGGACATCGTCCGCCCGGAACGGCGGGTGCGCGGGGGCAACAAGCTCGTGTGGATTCTCGTCGTCCTCTTCGTCGGCACGCTGGGGCCGCTGGCCTACCTCTTCTTTGGCCGGGAGGATATGTAGCGACATGGAGAATGCGATTCAGTGCGCGGGGCTGACGAAACGCTACGGAGCCATCACCGCGCTGGATGACTTGCGCCTCGATGTGCCAGAGGGCGCGGTCTTTGGCCTGCTGGGGCCGAATGGCGCGGGCAAGACGACGCTGGTGCGCCTGTTGACGGGGTTGGCGCGTCCGACGGCTGGCGGCGCGACGGTGGTGGGCTACGACATCGGCACGGTGAGCATGGCGCTGCGTCAGCGGATCAGCGTTCTCGAACAGCAGCCGAACTACTACGGCTGGATGAAGGGGCGCGAGCTACTGGAGTTCACTGGCAAGCTCTTCGGCCTGCGCGGGGCGGAACTGCGGGCGCGCGTGGATGAGACGCTGGCGACGACTGGCCTGACCGAGGCGGCCAACCGCACGATCGGCGGCTACTCTGGTGGCATGCGGCAGCGGCTGGGCCTGGCGCAGGCGCTGATGAACCGCCCGCAGGTGTTATTCCTGGATGAGCCAGCCAGCGCGCTCGATCCCGCTGGCCGCTACGAGATTCTGCGGAGCATCGCGGAGCTGCGGGGGCAGGCGACGGTCTTCATGTCCACGCATATTCTGGCGGATGTCGAGCGCATCTGCGATCACGTCGCCATCCTCAACCACGGCAAGCTGGTCGTCTCCGCGACCGTCACCGACCTGCAGGAACGCTATGCCCGCCCGACGTATGAGATCGAGCTGGAGCCACAGCAAGGCGAGGCCGCCAATACGCTGGAGGCGCTGCTGCGCGCGGCGCCATGGGCCGAAGGCGTCACCCGCGCGGGCGACATCCTGCGCCTCGGCGCGCGTGATACGCGGGCGGCGAGCTATGCGCTGGCGCCGCTCTGCGCGCAGGCAGGTGTCGCGGTGGCGCGGTTGGAGCGCGGACGCCCCAGCCTCGAAGAAATCTTCCTGCGGCTGGTGGGTGAGCCGACGGCGCAGGCGACCCCAGAGGAGGTGGCATAGATGGCGACGTTCTCATTCATGGGCTTTCGCACAATGCTCGGCAAGGAGCTGCGTGAGGCGTGGCGCACGGGGCGGCTGCCCGTGACGCTGATCGTCTTCTTCATCCTGGGGGCGCTCTCACCGCTGGCGGCATACTATACGCCAGAGTTGCTGAAGAACGCGACCGGGTCGAGCGGCATTCAGGTCATCGGCCTGACGCCGACGCTGAAAGACGCTATCGTCCAGTACATCAAGAACGTTGGCGGCAATGGCTTTCTGATCGCGATTGTGCTGGCGATGGGGTCTATCGCACGCGAGAAAGAGCGCGGCACGGCGGCGTTCCTGCTGACCAAGCCAGTCTCGCGGTTGGCTTTTCTGGCGGCGAAGTTCACGGGGCTGCTGGTAACGCTGGGGCTGGGGGTGGCGGTCGCGACGGTCGTGGCGTATGCCTACACGGTCTATTTCTTCGGGGCGACCTCGCTGGCGGCCTTCGCGGGGATGGCGCTGCTCACCTGGCTCGCGCTGGTGGCCTTCATGGCGCTGACGTTTCTGGCGAGCGCGCTGACCCGCTCGACGGTGGCGGCGGCGTCGCTGGGGTTCGCTGGATGGCTCATCCTGGCGCTGCTGGGCATCTGGCCACAGATGGCGCCCAATACGCCGAATGGGCTGTTCGACCCGGCGCAGGCGCTGGCGCTCGGCCTGGCGCCGCCGCACCTGGGGCAATCGGTCATCGCGACCATCGCGCTGATCGTCGCGGCGCTGATCGTGACGCAGGTGGCCTTCGCGCGGCAAGAGCTATCCAGCGCGGCGACGTAGGCGGGGGGAAGTCGCGGCCATAAATGGCCGGCGCACGGTGAGACGGGGCATAAATGCCCTGTACGCCGCCATCGGCGGCGTAGACGGACTTCAGTCCGCGTCCGCGTGGGCCGGCCATATGCAAATTAACAAATTGAGGCGGATACGGCGGGCGCGGAGCCGTGGCGGCTGAAGCCGCGGCTAAGGGTGGCCTGTGGGCCACCACGAAGCCTGCCTTCGCAGGCTCGAACCTCGCCGAAACCCAGGCCGCGAAGGCGGCCTTCGTGGCGCGCGCGCCCTTAGACGCGGGTTTACCCGCCCCTCGCCCCGCCGATGCGCGGCTATCCGTCCTATTTTGTTAAATTGCATTTATGGCCGCGACCACGCCCCCCACCGCCTACTTCGGATAGACGGGGGTGAGCCAGTCGCTGTAGGCGGGGTCTTCGCCGCGCACGGCCTGGAGATAGCGGCGCTGCAACTCCATCGTGATCGGCCCGGGCTGCCCGCCGCCGACGGCGCGGCGGTCTACCTGGGTGACGGGCGAGACCTGCACTCCTGTCCCTGTGAAGAAGATTTCGTCGGCGTCGTACAGTTCCGTGCGGTCAATGGCGCGAATCTCTGTGGAGAGGCCCATGTCGCGCGCGAGCATCCCCATCACGGCGTCGCGGGTGATGCCCTCCAGGATGTCGTCGGCGGCGCGGGTGGTGCTGATGCGCCCCTGCTTGACGACGAAGATATTGCAGGAGCTACCCTCCGAGACGCTGCCGCTTTGCGTGAGGAAGATCGCTTCGTCGAAACCGTTGGCGGCGGCTTCATCCACCGCGAGGCAGCTATTGATGTAGGCGCCTGTCGTCTTGGCGCGGACGGGAACGGCGTTGCCGCTGACGCGCCGCCACGAGGAGACGCAGACGTTCAGCCCCGCGCTGATGTCTACATAGTTCCCCATCGGGAAGGCGTAGATGTAGATGCTGTCGTCGAGCGCGCTGAGGGTGAGCTTGATGGTGCGCGACGACTTGAAGGCGACCGGGCGGATGTAGGCGTCGGAGCGCGTCCCTTGCTGGCGGAGCAGCTCGACGGTGGCGTCGCACAGCTCGTCCACCGACTCGCCTGGCCCCATGCGTAGCATGCGGCGGGAGCGGGCGAACCGCTCGAAGTGCTCGCGCAGCTTGAGGAGGTAGAGCTGCTGGTGGTCTTCGTTCCAGTAGGCGCGGATGCCCTCGAAGCAGCCCGTGCCATAGTGCAGGCCGTGGGTCGTGACGCTGACGTTGGCCTCGCTCATCGGGGCGATGCGGCCATTGAAGTAGACCAGGCTCTCAGCCGAGCCGATGGTGGGGATGACGGGGGCTGCGGCTTTGGGCGTGGCCGCGGGATGGGCGTCGGTGGCGGTGGTAGCGGTGGTGGACTGTGTACGTTGCTGTACCATGTGCGGCGACCTTTCGAGCATTGCGCGCGCGCCACAGGATGACCCGTGCGCGGCGGTTGGGAAGATGGATGATCGCGATACGATCTCTGGGAAGGACAGCCTCTGCTGGGGGGCGCGTCACATCAGCGGGGGCGCGCAGTAGCTGCGCTGGCTCGCGTCAGGATGGACCGTCATTGGGCTGTCGCTGGGGAGTTTGAGCGGCGTCGCTCTTCCCGATGCTCCTGTATGTCGCGCGGGGGCGCCTCGGCTATCGCCCCGCCGCGCCAGAGGCCAAATGCGCGACGGGGCCACTAAGCGAGATAATCGCAAGAATGAGCGTCACGACTACGATGAGGCTGCGGGTGGCGTGTGTGGGGAGGATGCTGGCGGCGGCGCGTGGCGCGGTGTCGAGTGCGCGCATGCGAAACCTCCAGCGTGTCGGCGGTGCGGATCGGGCGCGCATCAGTCGCGCGCCGCCTTGCCCAGGATGATACGCGGGGTAGGCCGCCGCTGTCAACCGCAGGCTGCGGGATGCGGCGTATGGGCGGGGGATAGTGGCGCGGCTCCATCCCCAGTTAGCTGGTATAGCGGAAGCTCTGGACGAAGGTGAGGAAGTCGGGCAGGTCTTGCCGCGCCTGCGCCGCCGATGGCTCCTGGAGCTGGAAGGTGTACTGGTAGCCGTGGAGCGTCACGCTGACGGCATAGGAGACGTCGGAGATCTGCTGGGCGTCTGGCCAGGTAAGCTCCTCCAGCGGCGCGCTCTGGCCCGCGACGGTGACGCGCTGCCCTGTGGCCTGCCAGGCGGGTTGCTGTGTGGCGTTGGCGGGCGCCTGGGCGGCGCATGGGGCGGCGACATAGAGGGCCATCCAGCGCGGCAGCTTCATGCTATCTAGCGATGAGTGCGGCACGCCAACGTTGAGTGGTGTGGCCAGCACGACGAAGCCACAGTCGCCAGGCAGCGCCTGGTAGGGTTGCCCGTCGGCGGTGATATTCCAGAGTGGCGGCTCCCCAACATGCAGGTGGAAGCGCGCGTTGTTGTACTGACCCCAGCCGATGGGCAGCCCCGCACTCAGCGGCGCGACGACCTCGATCACCAGCGCCGCCAGCGCGACGAGGGCCACCACGGCGCCCGCGACGCCGACCACCCAACGTGGAGCGCGGCGGCGCGGCTTCGGCGCGGAATGTGTGTCTGTGGCCATGCTGCGATGACATCCTTCCTCGATACCGCGCCGCTCCTACTCGGTGGCGATCAGTCCCCGGCGCGCCGCCCATGATAGCCGCGCCGCCACCGCCTGTCAATGCGCTGCAACGCGATGGCTGGTCTATGTGCGATCGGCGCTCGACCGTCGCGGCTATTTCTACCCAAGACGAGGTGTTTTTCCTCTCCAAATCGAGACGGAGGCGTAGATAACCCTCAACGCTGGGCCGACGGTGAATGGGGTACGCCCGTTCACCATCAATGGCACGAAGACGCTTGCCCTTACCACGTCTTCGAGTACGTGCGGTTTCCAGGTGTTGAGCCTGACGACCGGCGTGGTGCTCTATACCGTCAAATTCAGCGGTACGTGCGTGTGGACGGTGAGCACCGGGGCGTCACATGGCATCTCGCTCTCACCGGACGAAAAGCAGGTCTGGATCATGAGCGGCGCCCAGGATGCCGTCGAGGTCTATGACGTGAGCGGTCTCCCCGCCTCGGCGCCCGTCTTCGTGGCAACCCTTCCGCTGACCTCGATTGCGGGCTATGAGAGTCCCTGCCAGAGCTGGTGTCAGCGCGAGGGCTGGGTGCTCCACTCGCTCTCCGGGCGGTACGTCTACGTCGCGGACGTTGGGGACGTGTTCGACACGACCACCGATACGATGGTCGCGCAACTCCCGGCGCTGCAAAATACGCGCCTGCTGGTGGAGATCGACTGGGCGGATGGCGTTCCCAGCGCGACGAGCACACGCTTCGGGCTGGGATATGTCACCACGACGGCAGCGGCAGCCATGACGAGCCAGCGCATGATGGCGTTCCAGAATCTCGCGTGAGCCTTGCCCAGCGCTAAGGGTACAGCGTTTAACCTGGCGAGGAGGCTCCGATGCGCGTGCGTGCGTGTCGGGGCCTCTTCGTCTGCGTGTCTCGCGAGCATGGCGTCAGCGCGGCGGGCTATTCGGTGAGCACGGGGCGGTTGAGGATGGCCAGGTAGGTCTTCCAGGGGCCGACAGCGGCTTCGTACTGGTGCGCCATGACCTCGACAATCTGCCCCAGATGGTTCAGGTCATGGGTGGCCCAGGTGGCCAGCACGTTGCCCAGGGTGACGGCGCCCAGTGATGGATGCGTCCCTTTGAGGGCTAGTTTTTCTGGCGTAATCTCAAGCTCGCTCAGCGTGGCGAGGTTGGCCGCCCGCGCCACGGCAAAGGCGTCGAGCAGCTTTTCCAGCGACTTGCCCGCTGACTCCTCGAACATGGCTGTGCGGTTGAACGAGGGGAAGGGGTGTCCCTCGCCCTGTTCAAGGATGGTGCGAACGCGTGGAATCCAGTTGCTCTGCTCGCCGTGGAGCAGATGCCCCACGACATCATAGGCGCTCCAGGTATTCTCGCCCTCTGTGGCGCGTACCCATGCCTCGGGCAGACCCATCAGCAGCGCCCGCAATGTGGCTGGGGTGCGGGTCAGAATAGCTAGAGTATGTTCTTGCTGATAATCCATACGGTACGCCTCCCTTGAAATGCTGATCTCAGGGAAGGATTATAGCCGCCCGGTGGGTAGCGCGCCATGTCGGGGAAGGCGGCGCAATGGGCTGGCTCCATTGCCAGGCGCGGCGTGGCGTATACTGACGGCGTACGCTGCGCGGCGCGTGCGCGCAAGTCGCTCAGGAGACGCCAACAATGCTGATCGATCGTTTCAAGGCGCATGAAGACCAGGTCGCGAAGCTGCCGCCAGACCAGCAGGAAGCGCTTGCGGCGACTCTCGAAGATGCGCTGCGTGAAGTGGAGCGGAAGCCTACGCCTGTCGCGTCCGATGTGCGCGCGGCTATCGAGCGCGCCCTGGAGCGGCACGCGGCGAGTTTGCTATACCTCAAGGATAAGTAGGCGTGGCGTATACTGACGGCGTACGCTGCGCGCGGCGCAGGCGCGCGGGCGCATGGCATGCTGAGACGTGGGCGCAGCGATGTGGCTGCGCGCCGAGGAAGCGGAGGCGGCTCAATGACCAGCGCGAATCAGACGCCGGGGTCTGGCCAGCACAACATGACCAGCTACCAGCAGGCGCGGCGCGACTTCAAGTGGGAGGTCGCGGACGATTACAACTTTGCGATTGACACCATCGGCAAGTGGGCGCAAGAGCCTGACAAGCCGGCGATGCTCTGGGTCGGGCAGGATGGCAGCGAGGAACGCTACACCTTCGCCCACTTCGACGAGCAGAGCAGCCGGGTCGCGCATGCCTTCGAGAAGCTGGGCGTGGGCAAGGGTGATCGTGTGCTGCTGATGCTGCCGCGCGTGGTGGAGTGGTGGGAGACGATGCTCGGCCTGATGAAGCTCGGCGCCGTGGGCATCCCCTGCACGACGCTGCTCACCCCCAAGGACATCGCCTATCGCGCGGAGATGGCTGAGGCGGTGGCCTTTGTCAGCGACGCGAGCGGCGTGGCGAAGCTGGCGCAGGTGCGCGACGCCTGCCCATCGCTCAAGGTGGTCGTCGCGGTAGGCGAGCCAGGCGACGCCTGCCCGGAAGGCTGCGTCGGCTACCATCCCGCCGTGGATATCGCGGGGCTGACGTGGTACGACCGGCGCACGCTGGCCAGCGACCCCTGCCTGATCTACTTCACCAGCGGCACCGTTGGCTACCCCAAGATGGTGACGCACACGCACGCCAGCTATCCCGTCGGGCATACCGTCGTCACGGGGCGCTACTGGCTCGACCTGACGCCGAACGATCTGGTCTGGAACCTCTCGGAGATGGGCTGGGCCAAGGCGGCGTGGTCGAATTTCTTCGGGCCGTGGGGCAATGGCGCGGCGATCTTCGTGCAGGACGCGCGGGGCAAGTTCGATGGCAAGGCGACGCTGGAGATGCTCGCGCGCTACCCGATCTCCGTCTTTTGCGCGCCACCGACCGCCTACCGCGTGTTGGTGCAGGAGGATCTGAAGGCGCACCACTTCGCGGGGCTGCGCCATTGTGTCGGCGCGGGCGAGCCGCTGAACCCGGAGGTGATCGACGCCTGGCGCGTGGGTACGGGCCTGACGATCTACGATGGCTATGGCCAGACGGAGACAGTGCTGCTCTGCGGCAACTTCCCGACGGAAGAGGTGCGCCCTGGCTCGATGGGCAAGCCTTCGCCGGGCTTCGAGGTCGCGGTGATCGATCACGATGGCGCGGAGCTTGGCCCGAACAAAGAAGGCGACATAGCAGTGCGCGTGCAGCCAGAGCGCCCACTGGGTCTCTTCAAGGAATACTGGCGCAATCCGGAGGCGATGGAGCGCGCCTTCCAGGGCGAGTGGTATCTGACGGGCGACCGCGCTTACCGCGACGCCGACGGCTACTTCTGGTTCGTCGGGCGCTCGGATGACGTGATCATCTCGGCGGGCTATCGCATCGGCCCGTTCGAGGTGGAGAGCGCGCTGGTGGAGCATCCAGCGGTGATGGAGTCGGCGGTGGTCGCCAGCCCTGACCCGGTGCGCGGCGAAATCGTCAAGGCGTTCGTCATCCTGGCCCCTGGCTACCAGCCGTCGGAGGCGCTGGCGACGGAACTGCAGGAGCATGTCAAGACGGTGACGGCGCCGTACAAATACCCGCGCGAGATCGAGTTCGTCACTGAGCTGCCCAAGACAATTAGCGGCAAGATTCGCCGTGTCGAGCTGCGCGAGCGCGAACGCGCGCGCAAGCAGGACGTGTAGGCGGAAACCACTGTAACACGCCCGCGTACTCCCCTGTGTGATACAGGGATGCGCATCCCCTGCGGAATGACTCGTAGGCCAGGCGGGAGCTTCTAAGCTTGCCGCTATGGAGGATGACGCATGGTGAATTTCAGAGGAACGCGGGCGCGGCTGGGCGCGCTGGTGGGGCTGGCGCTGGCGGCGACGCTGGCGTTGGCGGCGTGTGGCAGCACTGGTAGCGGTGGTGGCCTGTATGGCGGCGGCACATCCACGTCGGGCGGCACATCATCGGTCGCCGTCAACCTGCACTGCGCGTCGGGCGCGACGGTTTGCGCCAAGACGGTCAACGTGAGCGGGAAGTCGCAGTCAGCGCTTGCCGATACAGCGGGGATGACACTCTACTACTTCACGCCGGATAGCGCCACGACCATCGCCTGCACAGGATCGTGCGCGCAGAACTGGCCGCCACTCACCACGACGAGCGGCAGTGTCACCGGAACGGGGCTGTCGGGGTCGCTGACGGCGTTCAATGGCGCGGATGGCGAGCAGGTCGAATACAACGGACATCCGCTGTATCGCTACGCTGGCGATAAGAGCCAGAGCGACGCAACCGGCGAGGGTATCCTGGGCAAGTGGTTTGTCGCGACGCCGGCGCTGGCGGCTGCGGGCGCGACCTCATCGCCAACGAAGTCGCCTGGCGGTGGCTACGGTGGCGGCTACTAGGGCGCGCTGATGGCGACCTCGGCTACGCTCTGGCACGGTTCATGCTTTTCGTCCTTCCATGCGGCAGGGACGGGACGTGACCGACCCACACGATGCGTTGGCGTGTTTGTGGGCCAGTCACTTTTGATTTCCCGTCCCGCAAGATGTAGTGCTGTCGTGGCCCGGGAGGGCGCGGCGGAGCTACGCAGTAGAAGGAGTTTGCATGGCACGACCAATCGTAGGTGTGTTCGCGGATCGTATGTCCGCTGAGCAGGCTATCACAGATCTCAAGGACGCAGGCTTCGACACGAGTCGGATGGGCCTGCTGATGCAGAATCGCGAGGAAACCAGGCAGGCAGCAAGCGATACTGGCGTCCATGCTGTCGGGGGAGCCGTCGTGGGTGGCGCGCTTGGAGGCGCGATTGGAGCCATATTGGCGGCGACAGGGACGTTCGTGATTCCTGGTATCGGCCCCTTTGTGTCGGCTGGCATTCTGGCCACAGCGATCGCTGGTGGGGCCGTGGGTGTTATCGCCGGTGGGCTGGTAGGCCTGGGGATTCCGCGCGAGGAGGCCGACTACTATGAGACGCGCGTCCGCGCGGGCGGTGTTCTGGTAACCGTCGATCCAGATGGTCACGACGTTGAGGCGCGTGAAATCCTGCTGCGCAACGGCGCGGAGGACACCTGGCGCACGGCCCCTTGGACTACGCCTGAAGGTCGTAGCACGGACACCTCACCATATGTGCCGTAGGACATGCGGATATGTGAGGTGATCAGGCGGCGGCGCTAGTTGCGCCGCCGCCTTGCCCCCAGCCTGGCGCCTCAGAGGCGGGCGTCGAGCTGGGGGCTGTTTGTACCCTATGGAGCGCGGGCCAGATGGGCTCGTGCGTATCGTCCAGCGCGCTAGCGGTTTGTCTGGGGTTTGATGCAGGTGTAAGCCGAATAGATGCCCGATGGACTGTGCTGGGCCTGTTCGATGTCAAATCCCGCGCGCTGAAGCATCGGCTCAATCAGCCAGGTGAACGTGCTGAACTCAGAGCGTAGATGCTCCTCCAGCTCCGCGCGCGTCCAGCCGAACTGGCTGTCGCGTGGGCGCTCGTCCGCGCTGGCCAGCCAGGCCTCGATGCGCTGCGGGGCCTCGTCTGGCGCGAAGGAGAACATCAGGTCACGCAGGACGAATATGCCACCCGGACGCATCATGTCGAAAATGCGGGTGAGCGCGAGCGCCTTCCAGAAGTCGGACAGATGATGCAGGGCGTGGCGCGAGTAAACGAAATCGGCGGGCGCGCCTGTGTGCTGGTAGCTGAGGAAGCCGGCCTGTACGCATTCGACGTTGCGGAGCCCCATTCCCTGGCTTTTCTCCTGGAGCGCCGATAGCATGACGGGCGAGACGTCCACAGCGATCATGCGCTCGCAGTACGCGGCTGCGGCAAGCGCGAAGGTTCCTGTGCCAGCGCCGAGGTCCACGACGACGCTCGTATCCCCAAGCCGCGCCGCGCGCAGCAGGTCCACGTCAGCGGTTGGGTCTGTCGCTGCCTTCTGGTCATAGGTAGCGACATAGGCCGGGTCGCGATGCTCTGGCCCGGCGTGGGATAGCTCATCGATAAGCCATGCTGGCGCGCTCACGTCGTAGACCTCCTATTTCGTTCTACTTCCGCTCTTTCAGCGGGCTACTTCGGCGCGATGGCAATCTCGGCCTCGATCTCGACGGGAATGTTGAACGGTAGCTCGGCCATACCGACGGCGCTGCGGGCGTGCGCGCCGACCTCTGGCCCGAAGAGATCGAGCAGCAGGTCAGAGCAGCCGTTGATGACCGCAGGCGTCGTCTGGAAGCCGGGCGCCGTCTGCACCATCCCGAAGACGCGCAGCCAGGCGGTGATGCGGTCGAGGTCGCCTAGCTCGCGCTTGAGGCTGGCCAGCATCGCCAGCGTGGTTCGTTGCGCGGCGAGGTAGGCGTCGTCGAGGGTGACATCCAGCCCCACCTTGCCCAGTGGCGGCGCCACGGTTCCATCGGGATTGAGCGGGCCATGGCCAGAGATGAAGGCACGGTCGCCATAGATCCGCACCTGCGCGAACGGCAAGCGTACCCCCGCCTGCATGGGCTGCGGGAGGATGAGCCCGCGCTCAGCCAGCTTCGCCTCGATCTTCATACACGATGTCCTCCTGGCGGAATCGGTGAAACATCCCCAATCCCATCAATGACGCCGCGCCACTCAGCTTTCGGGCTGGAGGGCGGCGGCGATCAGCGGCTCCATGCCAGCGATGTTGCCCAGCAGGCGCGCGGGGATGCCGTGGCGCTGGGCAAGCCACGCCGGGCTGGTGTAGCTGACCCACACCTGCCCATGCGCATCGCGCCAGACCAGCGCCTTGAGCGGGAGGTCGAGCGCGAGCAGCGGCGCGGCGGCCATCAGCGGGGTCCCGGCCCTGGGGGAGCCGAAGATCAGCAGCTTCGACTCCAGCATCGCCATGCCGATGCGCTCGGCCTCGCCGCTGTGGTCAATCATGTCGAAGAGCGTGAGGTCGTGGCTGGTGAGCGCCTGCTCGATGCGCGCGACCGTCTGCGCGAGGGGCCAGGGGCTGGGACGCGAGACGATGCCCTCTGGCGCGGAAACACCGAACGGCGCGGGATCGCTCATCGTACTGTCTCCTCTCGTGGGCGCTAGTCTTCTGGCGCCTCGCCTTCCGGGACACTCCAGCCGGGGTCTTGCAGGGCGTTGTGGGCGGCGACCTGCTCCGCCTCGCGCTTGCTGTGGCCCTGGCCGCGTCCGATGACTACCTCGCCCACCAGCGCCTCGACGGTGAAGATGCGCAGGTGCGACGGCCCCTCCTGCTCGACGACGACGTAGCGCGGGGTCACGCCCAGCCGCCCCTGCGCAAGCTCCTGGAGTAGCGATTTGTCGTCCTTCACGCGGCGCTGGCGCACGGCGCTGGTGGCCTCGGCGTGTAGCAGCGGCTCCAGGTAGGCTTGTGTGGCGGGGAGTCCGGCGTCGAGGTAGAGCGCGCCAATCACCGCCTCGAATGCGGACGCGATCAACGTCTCGCGGTCGCGTCCGCCGGTGGATTCCTCGCCGCGCCCCAGACGCAGATGCGGGCCAAGGGGGATGCGCCGGGCGAAATCGGCCAGGGTCGAGGCGCGCACCAGCGCGGCGCGGAGCTGCGTCAGGTCGCCTTCTGGCGCGTCGGGATGCTGCTGAAAGAGCAGATCAGCGCTGACGAGGGCCAGCACCGCGTCACCGAGGAACTCCAGCCGCTCATTCGAGACGACGCCAGGCGCGGCGAATTCGTAGGCGTAGGAGCGGTGGGTGAGCGCATCGAGCAGGAGTTGGCGGTTGGCGAAGGTATGGCCAAGCGCAGCCTCCAGCGCAGCCAGCGGATCAGCGGGCGTCTGCGCTGGCGTGGCATCGGCGGGGGCGACAAAGGGGCGCTCGCGGCTGTCGCTCTTGCTCTTCGCGGTGGACTGCGCGGCGGAGCGTGGCGCTCGCGCGGGCTGGCGCGCGGCGGCGGCGACGATCAGCCCCGCGCCCGCCTCGGCGTGGCCGATGACGCTGGCGGTGACGCCCGCCTCGGTCAGCGCGGCGACGGCGGCGTCGAGGCGCTCCGGCGCGATGGCGGCCAGCAGCCCGCCGGAGGTCTGCGGGTCGGCCAGCAGCGTCCGGTCGAGGTCGCTCACCGCCAGATCATAGATAGTGTGGTCGGCGACGGCGCGCAGGTTACGCTCGGTACCGCCGGGGGTATGCCCTGCCGCCGCGTAGTCGCGGGCGCCATCGAGCCAGGGGATGCGCGGGAGATCGAGGCGCAGCGCGCAGCCGCTCTGCGTCGCCATCTCCAGCGCGTGGCCCAGCAGGCTGAAGCCGCTGATGTCGGTGCAGGCGTGGGTAGCGTCGCCGAGGCTGACGAAGACGCGAGCGGCGGCGGCGTTCAGCGTGGTCATGCTGGCGACAGCGGCGGCGTGGCGCGCGGCGAATGCCGGGTCATCCACGCCGTCTTTCTGCGCGGTGGAGAGGATGCCTGTCCCCAGCGGCTTCGTCAGGATGAGCGCGTCACCGGGGCGCGCGCCGCCCTTGGTGAGGATGTGCGCGGGGTGAACGAGGCCAATCGCCGCCAATCCATACTTCGGCTCGGCGTCGGTGATGGTGTGGCCGCCCGCGATGACCGCGCCCGCCTCGCGCGCCTTCTCCGCGCCGCCGCGCAGAATATCGGAGAGGATGGCGGGGTCGAGGTCGTCGGGGAAGGCGACGAGATTGAGCGCAAAGAGCGGCGTCCCGCCCATCGCGTAGATGTCGCTAAGCGCGTTGGCGGCGGCGATGGCCCCAAACGTCGCGGGATCATCCACGATCGGCGGGAAGAAGTCGGCGGTGGCGACGATGGCCTGCGTGTCGCTGAGGCGGTAGACGGCGGCATCGTCAGCCGCGCCCAGACCAACGAGCAGGTCGGGCGTGGCATCGCCGAAGATGCTGGTGAGCGGGCGCAACACGTGCGCCAGGGCGTCGGCGCCCATCTTAGACGCTCAGCCAGCGCAACTGGCGAGGGTCGTCAGCCGTACCTGTCTGCCTGGAGCCATCGCTTCTCATCTGTCCTTCACTGGGGCCGATCTCAACGGCGCGCGGGGGCATGTGTGCGCGCTTGCCGTCATTGTACGGCCCATCGGGCGCGAGCGTCAAAATCGGCATGGCCGAGCGGTGGTATGTAGTCATTTGTCGGCACAATGGCGTACACAGGGCAAGATGGTATACTTAGGCCTAATCACGGACTGCAGGCGATGTGGATAGGCGCGACTGCGCACGATGCAATTCAGAGGCAGGGAAACGTGCGAAACATTTGGGGTGATTCTTCGCTCCAACCGCATATGGATGACTGGTCAGCGCATTCACTTACCAGCAATAGCCTGGAGGGCGTCTCGCTCCCAGGCTTCGGCGCGCAATCTCCGTCTGGGGCGACTGTCACGGGCGAGGAGACGGCGCTGATCGCGCGCGCCCGCGCAGGCGATCAGGATGCCTTCAGCGTGCTGGTGCGGCTGCATCAGCGGCAAGTGTACAACCTCGCCCTGCGCATGCTGCGCGATCCTGAGGAGGCGAACGAGGCGGCGCAGGAGGTCTTCCTCTCGGCGTGGCAAGGCCTGCGTCACTTCCGCGAGGAGGCGCGCTTCTCCACCTGGCTCTATCGCATCGCCTACCGCCATTGCCTGAAGGTGGCGGAGAGTCGGCGCCGCGACGCCGCCGCCCGCGCGGAGTTGGCCGCCGAGGTCAGCCGCGCGCAGCGCCCAGAGAGCGTGATGGCGACAGCGCTCGCCCGCGATGCTGAGGCGCAGGTGCGTGAGGCGGTGCGCGCGGAGATCGCGCTCTTGCCGCCGAAATATCGCGCGGCGTTGATTCTGCGGCATATCCAGGATCTCAGCTACGAAGAAATCGCCGATGTGATGCGCGCGCCAATTGGCACCGTGAAGACGCATCTGTTCCGCGCTCGTGCGCTGCTCAAGGAACGACTGACTGATCTGGAGCGAGTACGTGATGAAGGACTGGCCCGCGCGGATGATCTGCGCGCGGGATGGCAGGCGAGCCTGGAGGCGACCGTGCGCAGCCTCTTTGATTCCGGCGCTGAGCCGACGAATGGGGAGGGCTGAGCATGCGGTGCGGGCAGGCGAGTAGCTGGATGAGTCTTTATCTCGATGAGCGGTTGGATGTGCGTCGGCTGAGTCAGTTGGAGCGCCATCTGGTCACTTGCGCGGCGTGCCGGAGCGATCTGGCGCGGCTGTATCTCGCGCAGGCGGCGCTGCGCGAAGAGCCGATGGTGGTCGAGCCAACAGGGCTGAACGAGGCCGTCATGCGGCGCATCGAAGCCTACGAGGCCCAGCGCGCCAGCGCGGCCGCGCTGGCGCGGCAGCGGGCGGCGAGGCGGGCGGAGCGCCGGGCGCAGATGTGGCGTGGCGTCGGGTTGCGGCGCGTCCTGGCGCTGGCGGTCGGGTTGGTGGCGCTGATCATCTTCGCGCAGGCGACGACACCCACGCTGCTCTCTGGCGTCACAGCGCATATCTTCCCGAATGCGCTGCAATTGCTCGCCACGCCCGGCCCAGACGAGATCGCATGGAGCGTGTGGATCGCTGGGGCGACGCTGACGCTGGCCGCTTTCACCTGGTTCGCGCGCACCGACGCCTCTGAGGAATTGCGCCGCGCCCTGGCCGACCGCCTCCCCCAACTATGGTAGCTCTAAGGCCGTAACGGCGACAGGTATGCTACACTCGCTGTGACATGCGCTGCACTACGTAGCGTGCGCTCTGTGGATGCGCGCGCTGCGCTTCACTCCTGCGCCGGTCTGAGCGAGAACTTGCTCGGATGGGTGTGAGAACTTGAGGAACGACTCAATGCGCGATCATACACCCGCCACGCCTTTGCCATCCGCTCGCGACGCGGTGCGCCTACCGCAGTGGGCGTTTCCACTGGTGACCGTTGCGTCACTGCTCCTGGGCGCCACGTCAATTGTGCGTGGCACGCGGGGCGTTGTGACGATTGCCGATAGTGATCTGACGAACTTTTTCTTCAAATCGGCTGACTATATTCTGCGCGGCGATCCGTGGCATATGTACGCTGTGCGCGCATTGGGCGGCTACCCGAATTTCAATCCTCCACTGACGATGTTTCTGCTGGCGCCGTTGCTTGGGCTGGCGCGGACGCTGGGCTTCGCGGCGAACTATGGCGAGCAGATCACCTTTGTCTCGCTGCCATTCATCTTCCTCGTGCCGCTGATGGGCTACCTGGGGCTGCGGGTCATGAGTCGCCTCTATCCCAATGCGCCAGAGACGCTGCGCCTGCTGCTCTACGCCTTCATCACCCTCTCGCCGTTGACCTGGCAAACCTATAGCATCTGGTACCACGTCGAGCAGCCGCTGATGCTCTGCCTGCTGCTGGGTGCGGGGCTGGCGTTGCAAGATCGGCGCGAAGGGCTGGCGGGCGCGCTGGCGGGGCTGGCCTTCCTCTCGCGCACGACGGCGCTGATTCCGCTGATCGCGCTGGGGGTGATGCTGCTGCTGGCGCGCGATTGGCGTCCGCTGCTGAAGTTTGGCGGGGTGAGCGCGCTGGTTGCGGGCCTGGGATTCGCGCCCTTCGTCCTCTTCGACGCGACCGACGTGAAGTACACCTTCCTTACCTGGCGGGGCGGCGCGCCAATTGGCAGCGACTCCATCTGGACGATCTTCTCGTATACGGGAACCAGCCATCTCTTCTCGCTGATGGATTCGGTGGCCAAACGGCTGGATATGTATTCGGTAATGCTGGTGGTGGCCATAGTGGCGTTCTTCGCGGTGCGCCGTCTGGGCCTGACCATCTACATGCGCGATATGTGGGCCGTGCTGGCCATCGCGATGCTGGCGACGCCGATGCTGAGCAAGCAGGTGTGGCCCTACTACTATCTGGAGCCGCTGGTCTTTATCGTCATCTGGGAGCTTTCGACCCTGCAAGATCGGGTGGCTGGCGTCTGGCGCTGGCCTATCCTCTCGATTAGCTTCTCGCTGGTCGCCGCGACCCTCTCGCAATATGTCGGGCTGAAGAGCGTCGGTCGTCTCGACGCGCTGACCCTGGGCGTCACGCAGACGGCGCTGATGGCGCTCTTCACGCTGGGTGTCTGGGCGCGGATGCGGGCGCGCAAGCCGGAGGCTGACGCGATGAACGGCCACGGCGTGCCAGCGGCGTTCGCGATGGCGCCAACGGCAGCGGCAGCGGGCGCGGGCCAGTTCGCGCGGCCAGCGCAGCCACTCGCGCCGAATGCATCGCAGTCCCCGCAGCAGCCACAGTCGCAGCCAGGTTGGCGCGCATTCCCGCCGAATGCGCCGCAGCCTGGCCCGACAGCCTGGCCCGCAGCCTGGCCCATCCCCCATGCCACAGCCCAATGGCTATGGCCAGACGCCACCCGCGCCGCCGCGTGGCGCCGCGCAGATGGGGCCGCCACCGTGGCAGTCGCGCGCGAGTGTACCGCCGATGGGTGGCGCGACGCCGCCACGCGGGCCGAGCGTCTCGCCGGGGCAGCCGGGCGCCTCCAGTCCCCTGTGGCCCGCCGAGCCGAGCGGGCAGGAGTGGCGTGCGCCCACCGCGCCGCCGCCTGATCCGCGCGCCAACGGAGGCGCTGGGCAGAATGGACGCCCAGCGCCTGACGCCGGGGCTGATCCCTGGCGCGACTGGCCACAGCAGCGCTAGGCGAGAACATGGCTGCGGGTGTGGCGCGACGGCTCCTGCTCTGGGCGCTGGCCATCGAGGCGTTCCTGCTGGCGCTCTATCTGGTAGCGCCGCTGGGGGGCGTCTCGCTGAGTGTCTCGCCGCTGGTGACGGCGTGGCCCTGGCTGCTGGCTCCGGCGCGCGCGGTCTTCGGCGCGACACTGGTGGAGACGAGCATTCCCGCCGCGCAGGGCTGGGCGGAGCTGGCCGCGCTGGCGACGCTGCTGGTGGGCGCGAGCTGCGCCGCCGCCGCCGCCGTCTGGGTCGCGCGCGCTGTGGAGCGGAGCGCCGACCGCCGCTGGCTCTGGCTGGCGCTGGGCGTGACCGCCGCGCTGGGTCTGACGCTCGCGCTGCTGCCTACCCTCCCCTCCGATGATGTCTTCGCCTATATCCTCTATAGCCGCATCAGCGCGCTGCACCATGCGAATCCGCTCGTCTCCACGCCAGCGGATTTCCCCAACGACCCCTTTCTCTCGCTGGTCTATTGGCAACAGACGCGCTCGGTCTATGGGCCAGTCTGGCTGCTGCTCTCGGGCTGGGTCGCCCTGCTGGCGCAAGCGCTCGGCGGCGGCCTGGCGATCTATGTCGCGCTCTTCAAGGCGCTGGGGCTGGTGACGCACCTGGCCAATACGGCGCTGGTCTGGCTGATTCTGGGGCGGCTCGCGCCACAGCGGCGGCTGGCGGGCACGCTGCTCTACGGCTGGAATCCGCTCTGTCTGCTGGAGTTTGCCGCCAGCGCGCACAATGACGCGGTGATGATCTTCTTCCTCTTGCTGGGAGTCTACGCCCTCTCACGGGGGCGCGATGCGCTGGGCATGATCGCGATTGCGCTCTCGATCTCGACCAAGCTCGTGCCAGTCGCCCTGCTGCCCTTCTATCTGCTGTTTTGCGCGCGGCGGCTGCGCGCGGCTGGGGCGAGCTGGCGCACGGTCGCGTGGGCGCTGGCCTGGCGCGTGGGGCTGGTCGGGCTGGTCTCGCTGGCATTGATCGCGCCATTCTGGGCGGGGCCACAAACGTTCGGCGCGCTGCTCTTTTCGCCGCCCGCGCAGCAACTCGATAATTCACTGCTGGAGTCTATCTCGTGGCCGCTGCGGTGGCTGGCGCAGGGGGCGCTGGGGATGAGTCTCGCGCAGGCGCGCACGGTTGTCGAGACGGGGCTGAAGCTGCTGGCGCTGCTGGCGTTCGGCTTGCTCTGGCTCTGGGAGATGCGTCGCACGCGCACGCTGGAGGAAACCTGGTCGGCGTGGGGCTGGGCGCTCGTCTGGTATGCGCTGGTCGCGAGCGGCTGGTTCTGGCCGTGGTATGTCACCTGGGGGGTCGCGGTAGCCGCCTTCGCGCCGTGGGGCCGCTTGCAAGCGGTGATTCAGGCGCTGGCGGGGGGAGCGCTGACGATCTACGGCTTCCTGCCATTGCAGTCGTCGCCAGTCTACGGCTACCGCTCGCTGATCGCCTTCGGGCCAGCGGTCGCCTTGCTGCTCTACTGGCTCTGGCGCGATGCGCGTGCTGGCGTGGCGCCGTGGACGCGCGCTCGAGCGCTGGCGCGGCGCTGGCGACAGGTGGATTGGCCGCAGCGGGTACGCAGCGCCATGCAACAGCGATGAGACGGCGGTTCGCGCTATACTATAGTGATGTTCGCGCGTAGATACTAGTAGAGCGATATACGCGAACAGGGCGCGATAGATAGGAAGGTTTCAGCGTATGCCAGCAGCAGCGGCGCCTGGTGTCTGTATTCTCATCCACGGGATCAACGGGTCGCCTGACGACCTGGAAGAACTGGGCGCCGAACTCACCGAGCAGGGATACGATGTGCGCATTCTATTGTTGCCGGGGCATGGCACGAATGTACGCGATTTCGCCCGCCACGGATGGAATGAGTGGAAAGTGGCGGTTGAGCGCGCTGCGTGCT
>CAWIYP010000028.1:0-12998 GCA_963840335.1 uncultured Chloroflexia bacterium | reverse complement strand
GCCTCGGCAACCACACTGACGCGCAGCAGCGGGTTTTGCTGCTCGACCGCCTGCCTGTGCCGAAGCACGAGCGCATCAAGGTCAAACTGCTAGAGATACGGCCTCAGCCCAATAACCAGACCAAGCTCGATCAGCTTACCTGGGAGACGCAGCTTGCCGCTGGTGAAGAGCGTCGCATCGAGTGGCGCTTCCTGGTGGAATCGCCCGCTGACCTCGATTTCATGGGCATGCCGTAGGGTTATGGGACGGCGAGCGGCGATTGGAGCCACGCTGTGAGCGGTGAGCATCCTGGCGGCGTAGTCTCGGGTAGCGGCGCCTGGTCGTGGGCCAGCGGATGTCATGACAGGTTGAACGCGGAGCGAACGAGGGTAGCATGCCAGGAAGCGACGACGCGCAGGAGCGTGACGCCATCGCGCGGAGCCAGCGCGGCGACGCTAGTGCGTTCAATCTGCTCGTGACGCGCTATGAGTCAGCGGCATATAGCCTCGCATTGCGCATGTTGGGGAATCCAGATAGCGCCGCGGATGTCACGCAGGATGCGTTTTTCTCGGCGTATCGCAACATTCGCGCGTTTCGAGGCGCCTCGTTTCGCGCCTGGCTCCTGCGCATCGTCAGCAATGGCTGCTACGATTATTGGCGCTCCCAGAGTCGGCGGCCCTCCGAGTCGCTGGATGCGCTGCTTGCGGGAGATGACGCGGGCGGCGGTTCAGGGGCTGTCGCGCCGGAGTTGGCGCGTTCGCTCACCGACCCCACCTGGAGTCCAGAGGGTGTTGCGCTACGCGCTGAGACGCTCGCCGCCATCGAGGCTGCGCTGCTGCGGCTACCTCCTGATCAGCGTCTCGTCATCATCCTCAGCGACATTCAGGGCTTTTCCTATGACGAGGTGGCGCGCGTCGCGGGTATTCCGCTGGGAACGGTGAAGTCGCGCATCGCCCGCGCCCGGCTACGCTTGCGGGAGATTTTGCTGGGTCAGCCGGAACTTTTCCCCAGCGGAGAGCGTCGTGATAGCAGAGATGACTAGACGAGCAATGGGCTCGGGGAGCGGAGTAAGCGTGATGCATACTGATTGGGACGCGCAGCGTGAGCGTCTCTCCGCATACCTCGATGGCGAATTGAATTTGGCGGAGCGCGCTGATCTAGAGGCGCACTTGTCTGGCTGCGCAGAGTGCCAGCGCGAGCTAGCCTCCCTGCGGCAGATGAAGGCGCTGCTCGGCGCGCTGCCCGCCCCGGCGCTGCCCCGGTCGTTCGCGCTGCCAGAGACGCTGCGCCCGCTGCCTGCGCGGCGCGCTCCAGAGCCACGCTGGTCGCGGCCACTTCAGGCGCTTGGCGGCCTTGCCGCGGTGATTGGGCTGGGATTCCTCATCACAGCGGCGCTCCCGCATGTCTTCCCCACCGCGAGTGGCGGCGCATCGTATGCGTCGAGCACATCGTATGGCGACATCAAGAACGGGAACCCGAATAGTGGTGGGGCTGCCTCGCCGTCTACTCCACCGCCGACGAGTCCTGGCGCGAACAGTGGTATCGAGTCGCCAGTGAATACGCCCGCCAAGACGACGCCGCCCGCGCATGTGGCTCAGCCGTTCCCGGCGCTGCCTGTCACGGGCGGCGTGCTGCTGGTGGGTGGCGCGGCGGCGCTGACCCTCGGCAGCCTGGCGCGGCGACGTTCGCGTGACGCCGGGCTGCCTGAGCCTGAGCCAGCGGAATAGCTACCGCGCGAAGACGACGTCGGCGGAGCCAGTGGTCACTCGCTCGCCGCGCTGGTTATTGATCCACAGCTCGATGTGCTGCTCGGCGCCCTCGCTGGCTCCGAGCGCGCCGCTGCATGTCAGCGTATCGCCGGGACGCACCATCGCCTGGAAACGCACGCGCAGACGCTTCACCCAGCCACCACGCGCGGGCTGCGTGGCGAGCCAGTCCGTCACCAGTTGGCCGAGGAATGCCATGCTGAGCATGCCATGCGCGATGGTTCCCTCCAGCCCAACGTTGCGCGCCGCCTCAGGGTTCATGTGGATCGGGATTGTGGTCGCCGCTGACATCCGCGTAGGCGTTGATCTGCTCCTGCGTGACGCGTTTGCTGAGGTCGGGGATACGCTGACCCTCAGGATCGGGCTGCTGCTTGCCTGCGGTGGTCTCGCCCTCGCCGCCAGGCGCCATGTCGCGGACGATGACGATGGCCTTGCCCGTGGCGGGTCGCTCGCCATTCGCCGTCTCGATCACCTGCTCCAGCGTGATGATCGCCATGCCGTCGGCGCGGCGTGACTGCCGGACACCCGCGACGACATAGCGCACGCTGATTCGCTCCCCCGCGATGAGCGGTCGCTCGTAGGCGTACTCCTGCTCGCCATGCAGCACCTGCGTGTGTTCGGGGTCGAGTCCCGCCTCACCGAAGGAGATGTGAAAGCGTGTGATGAAGGTTGGCTGAGCGGGGATGCCGCTATAGCCAGCCGCGTGCGCGGCGGCCTCGTCGCGGAACACGGGATTCGTGTCGCCGACCGCATCAGCGAACTGACCGATCGCTTCGGCGGTGATCTCACCGGATTGAGACGCTGTTTGCTGGCCTATCTCTGGTACTGTGGGTGGCATGCTCACTAGCTCCTCGTGGTGTGGCGCGCAGCGATTCGGCGCCCTTGCGGGTTTATGGTACCCCAGCCATACGTCACGACGCCAGCATCCCGCAGGGATGCGCGCCGCCCGCCGCCTGGTGATGTGGCGGCGCGCGGCGCTGGAATGCTGGCGTGGCTCAGCTGGCTAGACGTTCGCTGTTTCGCGTGAGGGCGTCCAGCGGAGATCGGGCTTGCGAGCCGCCTGTGTCTGATCGAGTCGACCGACAGGGGTATTGTGAGGCGCCTCAAGGATGATGTTCGGCGTCTCGCGCGCCTCCCGCGCGATCTGCTTCATCACCGCGATAAAGCTGTCGAGCGTTTCGCGTGTCTCCGTCTCGGTTGGCTCGATCATCATCGCCTCATGTACGATGAGCGGGAAGTAGATCGTCGGTGGGTGCATGTCGAAGTCGAGGATGCGTTTCGCGATGTCGAGCGCGGAGACACCCAACTTCTTCTGTCGATCAGCGGAGAAGACAAACTCGTGCATGCAGGCGCGGTTGAAGGGCAGATCATAGTCCTCCTCCAACGCGCGCATCATGTAGTTCGCGTTCAGCACAGCGGTATCGCTGACCAGGCGCAGGCCATCGGGGCCATTGCTGCGGATATACGTGTACGCGCGGACGAGGACGAGGAAATTGCCGCAGTTCGCGCGCACCCGCCCGATGGATTGCGGGCCGACATCCTCCCAGAAGTAGCCCGACTCATCCTTCGCGGGGAGTGGGCCAGGGAGGAATGGCGTCAGGTGAGGCGCCACGCCGATGGGGCCAGCGCCGGGGCCGCCGCCGCCATGTGGTGTGCTCATGGTCTTGTGCAGGTTCAGGTGGACGACATCGAAGCCCATATCGCCGGGGCGTGTGATGCCCATGATGGCGTTGGCGTTGGCGCCGTCGTAGTAGAGTTGGCCGCCTGCCGCATGCACCTTCCTGGCGATCTCAACGATGTTCTCGTCAAAGAGGCCGAGTGTGTTGGGATTCGTCATCATCAGCGCGGCGATGCGGCCCTCATACTGCTTGAGCGTCTCTTCGAGATGGGCGAGGTCAACGCCACCACGCTCGTCAGATTTGAGCTCGGCGGTGATGTAGTCAGCGAGCGTCGCGCTCGCGGGATTGGTGCCATGCGCGCCATCGGGGATGAGGACGACATTGCGCTTACTATCGCCACGGCTCTCATGGTAGGCCTTGATGATCATCAGGCCGGTGATCTCGCCATGCGCTCCGGCGGCGGGCTGCAACGTGACACGCGCCATGCCGGTGATCTCCGCGATGTACCGCTCCAGCTCATAGAGCAAGCGGATCGCGCCCTGCGCGAGGCTGTCATCCACCAGCGGATGCAGGCGTGCGAACCCCGGCAGCGAGGCCATATCCTCGTTGATCTTGGGATTGTATTTCATCGTGCAGGAGCCGAGTGGGTAGAAGCCAAGGTCAACGCCAAAGTTTCGCCTTGAGAGGCTGGTGTAGTGACGCACGACCTCGATCTCGCTCACCTCCGGCAGCGGCGCAGGCTCGGCGCGCAGATAGCTCGCCGGGATGAGTTGGTCGAGTGGACGCTCAGGTACATCCATCTCAGGCAGAATCGGGATAACGCGCCCAGGCGCTCCCTTTTCGAAGATCAGTGATTCAACGCTCATTCGGCGGCCCCCACGATTTCTTTCAACGCCGAGACCAGCGAATCTATCTCGTCGCGTGAACGCGCCTCTGTCACACAGAAGAGCGCGGTGTTTTCCATCTCAGGATAGTCGCGGCTCAAGTCATAGCCGCCGATGATGCTCCGGTCGCGCAACTCGGCGTTGAGCCGCTCGACAGAGATCGGGCAAGTGACCGCGAACTCATCGAAGAATGGGCGGTCAAAGGCGAGCGAGAAGCCAGGAATCGCGCAGATAGCGTGTTGCGCATAGTGCGCCTTGCGCAAGCACTGCGCGCCAAGCTCAGCGAATCCCTGTTTGCCGAGCGTGGCCAGGTAGACAGTCGTGAAGATCGCGAGCAACTCCTGGTTGGTGCAGATGTTGGACGTGGCGCGCTCGCGGCGGATGTGCTGCTCGCGGGTCTGGAGTGTCAGCGCGTAGCCTGTCTGCCCGCGATCATCGACCGTCTTGCCAGCGATGCGTCCTGGCATGCGGCGGACGAACTCGTTGCGGGTGGCGAAGAGACCGAGCGCGGGGCCACCGTAGCCAATCGGGCTGCCCAGGCTCATGCCCTCGGCGGCGACGATATCCGCGCCGTACGCGCCAGGTGGTTGCAACGTGCCAAGCGAGGCTGGCTCGGTGATCGCGACGACGAAGAGCGCCTTCGTTTCATGTGTAGCCTGCTCGATTGCCTGCACATCTTCCAGCGCGCCGAAGAAATTCGGATGCTGGATGATGACCGCTTTCGTATCGGCGCTGAGCGCGGCGCGTAGCTCGCTGGCGGAGGTAATGCCGCCTTCCAGGCCGATCTCCCGCAGGGTAAAGCCGCGCGTGGGGCATACGTGCTCAGGGTCGCGCGATACTGCGGATCCAGCGCGCGTGAGACAAGCACCTCGCCGCGCCCACCTGGCCCGACAGCCATGAGCGCCGCTTCGACGACGGCGGTCGAGCCATCGTAGAGGGAGGCGTTGGCGGCGTCCATCCCGGTGATCTGGCAGACCATCGTCTGGAACTCATACGTCGCCTGGAGCACGCCCTGGCTGAATTCTGGCTGATAGGGCGTGTACGACGTGTAGAACTCGGCGCGCTTGGCCAGATGTGGCACGACGCTTGGCTGTACGTGGTCGTAGCTGCCTGCCCCAAGGAATGAGGAGTAGTGATCGAGATCCGCGTTCTGCTCCGCCAACCCCATCAGCAAGCGCCGCACATCGGTCTCGCGCAGCGCCGGAGGAAGCGCTAGTGGCTGTTGGAGACGCACCTCTTGCGGGATGGTCGCCAGGAGATCCTCGATTGACGTAGCCCCAATTGCCCGTAGCATCGCCTGCTGCTCCGCGGGTGTGTTCGGGACGTAGCTCATGCTCTTATCCGCCCTCGCTAAGTGCGCTTAGCCTCACGAACGCTCTTCGCTGCGCGTGCGCAATGTTCCGCCCAGGGGCGTTGAGTCACGTCTGGGTGGCATTCGCATTATACAAGTCGGCGGCGGGCGCCGCCCACCTGGCGTACTCTCCATGTCTGAGAGCATACGCCACAGGCTTCAGGTTAATGCAGCGAGTCGGTGAATGCGTGTGTAGGCGTCCGCGTCCATGAGTTGATCGAGCTCAGTGGGGTCGCTGACCTTGATCGTCAGCATCCAGCCGTCGGTATCGGGCGCGCTATTCACGATTTCTGGAACATCGCGGAGCGCCTCGTTGACGCTCATCAGTGTTCCGCTGACAGGGGTGAACAACTCAGACGTCGTCTTCACAGAGTCAATGTCGCCAAAGTGATCGCCCGCCTTATACGTGCGCTGGCCGACATCGTCCCACGGGAGATCGATATACGTGACATCGCCCAGTTCTCGTTGCGCGTAATTCGAGATGCCGATCGTGGCGATGTCGCCGTCCAGCCGCACCCATTCGTGCGTTCGGGCGAATTTCAGGCCTGCGGAGCTATCTGTGGTGGCCATATGCGATTTCCTCTCACCTGTTTCAACTCGTCACAGTGCGCACGTCTTGGACTAGCGCCCGCGTTTATAGAACGGCAGCGGCGCGATAACCGCTGGAACGGATTTGCCGCGAATCTCGATGGCGACTTCGCTGCCAGGCGTCATGTCGCCCGCGCGCATGTAGCCCATGCCGATGGGCTTGCCAAGTGGTGGGTGTCACGCCACCGCTCGTCAACTCGCCGACGACCTCGCCGTTCTGGAGGATGCGGTGGCCAGCGCGCGGCGCATTGCGCTCGGTCAGCTCGACGCCGACGAGTTTGCGGCGTAGTCCCTGCGCCTTCTCCGCCACCAGCGCGTCGCGCCCGATGAAGTCTATGCCTTTGTCCAGCTTGACCGTCCAGCCCAGGCCAGCCTCCAGTGGGGTGATCTCCTCTGTCAGCTCATGGCCGTAGAGGCAATAGCCCGCCTCCAGGCGTAGCGTATCGCGTGCGCCCAGGCCCGCTGGCAGCAGTCCCTCCGCCGCGCCCGCATCCAGCAGGCGATCCCAGAGCGCGGGCGCCTGGTTGGCTGGCGCAATACAGCTCGAAGCCGTCTTCGCCTGTATAGCCTGTGCGTGAGATCTTGCAGGGGATACCCGCGACGTCGCCTTCGCGATAGTGGTAATAGGCGATCTCTGGTAGCGGCGTCTCGGTGAGTGGCTGGAGAATCGTATGGGCGCGTGGGCCTTGGAGCGCGAGCAGCCCGGTCTCGTTGGCGATATTGGTGAGCGTCAGGCCCGCGACCCCCTGGGCGTGCTCATCGAACCAGTCCCAGTCGCTCGCTGTCGTACCCGCGTTGACGACGAGCATATAGCGGTTCTCGTTCTCGCGGTAGATGATGAGGTCGTCGCGCGTGCCGCCGTCGAGGTTGAGGATTTGCGTATAGAGCGCCTGACCATCAACCAGTCGCGCGACATTGTTCGGCATGAGGCGCTGGAGGTAATCGAGCGCCGCCGGGCCTTCCGCCATGAACTCGCCCATATGGCAGACATCGAAGAGTCCAGCGCGCTCACGTACCGCGCGGTGTTCATTGAGGATGCCGCTGTATTGGACCGGCATCTCCCAGCCGCCAAATTCGACGAGGCGGGCGCCGAGCGCCTGGTGCTGGGCATAGAGTGGCGTTCGCAGGAGCTGCTCCGATGAAGCTCCTGATGCGGAATCTGCGCTCATTTCATCCTCTATGGTGGTGAGTGCGATGACTCACTGCGCGACAACGATATCGCCTGCTGGCATGCTCCAATTCTAGCCTTGCCACGCGCGCTTTGTCCAGTTGAGCGCGGTGGCTCAGGCTTTAGCTGGCGTGCGATTGGCGAAGGGGAGCTGGAGGCCAGGGCGCACATCGAGGTCGAGGCCGCTGCGCTCACCTAGCGCAAGGTGGAAGCAGGCGGCGGCGCCGATCATCGCGGCATTGTCTGTGCAGAGGGCGACTGGCGGGAAGCTCAGCGCAACGTCGAGCCGCGCCAGGTCGCGTGTGAGGCGCTCGCGCAGGGCGAGATTCGCCGCTACGCCGCCCGCCAGCACGACCTGCCGCACACCCAGCGCTTCCGCCGCACGCACGGTCTTGGTGGCCAGCACATCCACGACGGAGTCCTGGAACGCCGCAGCCACATCGGCGGTGGCGGCGCCCTCACCCGCGCCGACTGCCTCGCCGATGCGCCGATAGCGGCTGGCGCCCGGCTGTGCGCTCTGGTCGCGCCCGCCCTGCGTCACCTCCAGCACCGCCGTCTTCAGCCCGCTGAAGCTGAAATCGTAGGAGCCACGCATCCATGCGCGGGGGAGCGTGTAGGGGTTG
The DNA here is from genome assembly GCA_963840335.1 of uncultured Chloroflexia bacterium. Lineage (GTDB taxonomy): Bacteria > Chloroflexota > Ktedonobacteria > Ktedonobacterales > JADMIN01 > JAKAIY01. The sequence continues at coordinate 5,020 of CAWIYP010000028.1, read as the reverse complement.
GACTTGCTGGCGTCGCGCGCGGCCGCGGCAGCCTGGATGGCTGGGCCGCCGGGATAGCCCAGACCCAGCAGCCGCGCCACCTTGTCGAAGGCCTCGCCAGCGGCGTCGTCGCGAGTCTGGCCGAGCAACTCGTACACGTCCGTGGCGAGGGATATGCACTAAGCTCGGTGTGGGCGCCTGAGATGACGAGCGCCAGCAGCGGAAATGTTGGGTCGTCGGGCCAGATCGAGAGCGTGTCGTCGGGTCGCTTTACCAGTGGCGGACTGCCCACGGGACGCAGCCAGTTGGCGTAGATGTGCGCTTCGAGGTGATTCACGCCGAGGAAGGGCAGATCACGCGCCAACGCCAGCGCCTTGGCGCCCGCCAGCCCCACGAGCAATGAACCTGCCAGGCCGGGGCCATAGGTCGCGGCAATGGCGTCGATCGCATCCCAGGAAGCGCCAGACTCGGCGAGCGCGGATTCGACGACGGGGATGAGCGCGCTCAACTGGTGGCGCGAGGCTACCTCCGGCACGACGCCGCCATAGCGTTCGTGAATGCTGGCTTGCGAGGCGACGATGTTGGCGTGGATGATTCGGCCATCTTCGACAATGGCCGCGCCTGTTTCGTCGCACGAGCTTTCAATCGCCAGAACTCGCATCTGCGCGCCTTCCTGTGGCCGTGCCGTCGGTTTACCCGACGAGGTTGAATGGTATGGGTGACGTTATTCCTCTGACGGATGGCGGTGTGTTGTCCACCTCCAGCCGCGCGATTCAGTCGGGCGCGCAATTCCGCATAGCGCTCCTGGTATTCCTCGCTGACGATGCTGTTGGTGGACATCACGAAGGCGTCTTCGTGATTATCGCTGTAGTAGCGGCGGCGCATGCCCGTCTGCGAGAAGCCATACTTGCGATACAAGTTCTGGGCGACGTAGTTCGAGACGCGCACTTCCAGCGTCACATAGCGCGCGTGGACGGTATAGGCAATGCCGATGAGCGTGGAGAGCATCAACTCGCCAACGCCACGTCCCCGGTAGTCGGGATGGGAGGCGATGGTAGTGATGTGCGCTTCGTTGACCATGTGCCAGAGTCCACAGAAGCCGATGATATTGGCAATGTCAGGCGACATCGCGGGAGCGACGCGCGTCGGGAGCAGCGAGAGTGGAAATGGCTTGCGCTGGTCCTCGTGCGGAACTGTGGCGGGGTCGGGCGGCTGCATCCAGGTGTCACGCGCGACGATATAGTGCGCCATGCGGTTTTCCTGAAGCTCGCGGCGATATGCGCTGGGCGGCCATGCGGTCGTATAGGCGAGCCGCTCGACCTCCACGATGCGTGGGAGATCGGCCATCGTCATGTCATCTACCCTATAGCGCATCCGCCGCCTCCTCTCCTCCAATCCGCACGCTCTGTTCCTGCTGCCCGTCGCTCGCTAGACCACTTGGTGACATCACTGCGCGGGCGCTCGACGTGATGGCGGGACGTCGCAGGTAGAGCGGCTCCAGCGCGCGGGGATCATCCGCTGCGCCACGAGTGGCCCGCGCCTGGGCTAGCTCAGCGAGCCACGCGCCACGACGCCCCGTCAGCGGCGAGGTGAAGCGCGCGCGGTCGCCTAATGCCGCCGTGAGCGTTTCATGTGTGGCTGGTCGCCATTCCCCTGTGAAAAGCACTGGCCCGGTGATCTGCGCGGCGAGGGCCTCTGGCGCGAGAATCAGATAGCCGCTCGCAATGTGCGCATGCTCGCCAAACTCCGCGCTGGGAGGCTGTGGCGCCCAGGTGCGCGCTGGGTCGCCTGGCTGATAGCGGGCGGCGTAGACCTCGCCACGCCCAGCGTCGAGCAGCGACCAGATAGGATCGGGCGATAGTCTCGCTCCCCAGGCGCAGATGTCGAGTGTCGGGATGCCATAGAGCGGGATGTCGAGCGCGAAGGCCAGCGACTTCGCGGTGGCTAGCGCGACCCGCACGCCATTGAACGAGCCTGGCCCCAGCGCGACGGCCAGTCCATCGAGTTGCGCCATCGTCACACCCTGGCCGCTCAGCAACCAGCGCATGCGCTCCAGTGTCTCGGAGCCGTGGTGTTGACCGACGCGCCAGTTCAGTTCAGCGAGCAGCGTCTCGCCGTCCGCAAGCGCGATGGCGGCGAAATTTGTGGAGGTATCAATGGCGAGTAGCATTGGCCTACGACTCCTCCGCCACAGCGTGCGACCAGGCGGCCAGCAACTCGGCGCCACGCCGCCCGACGCCTGTCGCTTCGATCAGACGCTCCTCCCTGGCGGCGCCCTCCGCGGCGCGCAGGCGGATGCGCAGATAGCTGGGTGGCCAGGGCGCATCTGGCGCATCGGCAGGGCGCCGCGCTCGGCCCACTCGATCACGCAGACACCGTCGCCCGTGAAATAGTCCTCGAATCCGAGCGCATAGACTTCCTCGGGATCGTCTATGCGGTAGAGATCGAAGTGATACAGTGGCAGCTTCCCGATATACTCCTTCAGGATGGTGAACGTGGGGCTGTTGATGACCACGCTGACGCCCAGACCTTTGCCGATCCCCTGTGTCAGCGCGGTCTTGCCAGCGCCGAGCGTCGCCTTCGAGCAGGATGATGTCGCCGGGGGCAAGGAGCTTGCCCAGCGCCTGACCCAGACGGCGCGTCTCCGCGACACTCGCGCTGCGCAGGTGAACGACACTGACGGCGCCGCGCTGCGCTCCGCTCTCTCCGATACTCGTCCCTGGGCCTGACATATCTACCATCTCTGCTTGCACGTGTGTCCGTTGATGGCTACTGCTGCCAACGTATTCAATCAGCATTATAGCACTGCTGTAGCGCGAGACTGAGACGTCAGGCGAGACGCGCGCCGCATGACGAGCAGAAGCGCGCCGATGTGGCCATTCGCGCGCCGCAGGTGGGACACGACTTCTCTGGCCCAGCAGGGCCGACGCTATAGGGCGCCGCTGTCGGCTGATATTTTTCCGACTGGATGGTCTGAATGGCGGACTGGGCGCGTTTGACCTCCTGCTCCATCGCGGCGAGTCGGTCGGCGATGGCCTTGAGCGCGGGCTGCATCGCCTCATTGCGCCGGGAAAGCTCGGTCACCGTGGTCGCGAGCTGATCGAGCAGGGCGGCGCGCTCGCGCTGGAGTAGCCCTAGCTCGCGCTGGATGGCGGCGATGCGCTGGGTGCGCTCGGCCTCCCAGGCGGCGCGGCCCATCATCGCTCCAGCCGCGCGCTTGGCGTTATCGAACATATCCTGCATCGGTTCCTCCTCGTCGCTCACACTCTCGTGTGTACCCGCTCGTCTCATCCCGCGATCATTCTTCCGGCTGGATGGCCGCTGGATAATGGCGTGTCTCCAGATGCGCGCCCTTCGGAGACAGCCGTACGGCCAGCACATCCAGCCGATAAGGCCGCTGCTCCGCGCCTGTCTCCATCAGATACGACTGGATGGTCAAGAGCAGCTTGCGCTGCTTGGCGCGCGTTACGGCTTCCTCTGGCGCGCCCATCGCATCACTGGTGCGGGTCTTGACCTCGACGCCAATGATCTCGCCCTCGCGTTCGGCGATGAGATCAAGCTCGCCATAGGCGCAATGCCAGTTGCGCGCGAGGATGGCATAGCCTTCGCGCTGTAGCCACGCGGCTGCCAGGTCTTCGCCGCGCTTGCCAATAGCGCCGCTGCGTGTACGTGACGCCGCCGCTGGGCGCGATATGTCGTCCGCCATGCGCTCCTCCTCGCCCTCTCATACGTTGAGTGCGCCCTGAAAGTGGCGCCTATAGGTCTCCGCTTGCTCTGGCGCTCAGTGTAGCATCATCGCCATGACCTGCGCTCAGCGTGTATGCTGTGGTTGCAAGCGGTGATGTGACACAGGTTGAAGGGAAAGCGAACGGTATGGCTACCGCGAATGAAACGCTGGTGTTTGTGCATGGGTCGGGCGATTCAGCGCAGGTCTGGCAGCCGCTCATCGCGCTGCTGCCGGAGTACACTTGCGTCGCCCTCGATCTGCCCGGGCATGGCGCACTGGTGGATGAGCCGGGGCCGCCAGAGATGGGTGTTGGCGAGTATGCCGCCTATGTGCGCGATGAGCTAGCTCACCGAGGAATAGCTGCGCCGACGCTGATCGGCCATTCACTCGGTGGCGCGGTGGCGTTGCGGCTGGCGCTCGATGCGCCGGATACGGTGGGACGGCTGGCGCTGATCGGGTCGGGCGCGCGGCTGCGCGTGGCTCCCGCCTTTCTGGAGAAGGCGCGGGTGGCCGGGCCACAGGGCGTGGAGGCGATTACGCGCGTGGCCTTCGCGGGAGATCACGTCGCGCAGGCCGATGCCTATCAGGCGTACTCGACCGCCCACCGCGCCAGGCGTTCTCTATCGTGACCTCGCCGCCTGCGACCGATTCGACGTGATGGCGGATGTCGGTCGGATCGCCGCGCCAACCCTGCTGATCGTTGGCGCGGGCGACCTCATGACACCGCCGAAATACGCGGAGTTCTTGCGCGGGCAGCTTGCGAACAGTGCGCTCGCGATCATTCCCGATGCTGGCCACTACGCGCAAGTGGAGCAGCCTCAGGCGGTGGCCGACGCGCTCAGGCGGTGGCTGGCGTGAACGCGTCCCGATCAGGCGGCGGCCTTGGCGTAGATGCTGTTGGGCGCCAGGATGCCGATAGCGCTCAGCAGTTGCGAATCGCCGGACGCTAGCAACCCCTGCTGGTCGATGCCCGACTCCTGCGCGACGAGTGGTGAGAGGGCCGCGACGTTGGCGGGCAGCGCCACGGGCACGTCTGGCGTGAGGCCCTTGCCATAGATGGACTCGCCATTGGGTAGCAGGAACTCCTGGGTACCCAGCACCAGCGCCGAGCCATCGGCAAGCAGGTAGGTCTGCAAGACGGTGCCTGTGCCAAAGGTTGTCTGCCCGACCACATGGACATCTGAGCGGTTGATCTGGATGGCTCCGGTGGTAATCTCCGCCGCGCTGGCGGTCGAGCCATCCACCAGGATGACCAGCGGCGTCTTGGTGGCCACGCCGTTTGGTAGCACCGGCACGACAGTCTGGCTGGTGCGT
>CAWIYP010000027.1:0-97756 GCA_963840335.1 uncultured Chloroflexia bacterium | reverse complement strand
GGCAGGCCTGACGCAACGGGAGTTGGCCGAGCGCGCTGGCGTGAGCCTGCGTGGCATTAACGCGCTTGAGTTGGGCTACCGACGAGCGCCTCGCAAGCGCACCATCGCTCGCCTGGCCGACGCCCTGGGCCTTATGCCCGATGACCGCGCCGCATTCGAGGCGGCTGGGCTTCAGCGGCGTCGGCCAGGCATGGGTACCCTCGTCCTGCTACCAGCGCCGCTCTCCCCAGCGGCAGACGCCGACTCCGCGACTATGGCGCCAGATACGCGACCACACAACCTGCCGCTGCCACCGACCCCGCTGCTCGGGCGCGAGCGGGAGCTGGCGGAAGTGTCGGCGCTGCTGCGTCGCCACGAGACACGGCTGGTCACGCTGACCGGGCCAGGGGGTGTCGGCAAGACACGCCTGGCGATCGAGGCCGCCTGGACGCTGTTTGGCGATGGCGATATTTTCCCTGATGGCGTCTGGCTCGTGCGGCTCGCGCCTCTGACTGATCCCGCGCTCGTCATCCCCAGCGTCGCCCAGGCGCTGGGCCTGAGCGAGAGCGGCGGCGCGCCCATCACGGACATCCTGCGCGCTTTCCTGCGCGAGAAATCGCTGCTTGTGCTGCTGGACAACTTCGAGCACGTGGCTGCGGCGGCGCCCCAGGTGGGAGAGCTGCTGGAACAGAGCGCGGGCCTGACGCTCCTGGTCACGAGCCGGGCGCCACTGCGCCTGCGGGCAGAGCACAACTATCCCATCGCGCCCCTCGCCGTCCCTCCAGCCACCCGCGCCCGCCCCCTCTCTACGGAGCGGCTCGCCAAGTATGCGGCGGCGACATTGTTTGTCGAGCGGGCGCGGGCGGCCCAGCCTGGCTTCCAGGTCTCGGATGCGACCGCCCCAGCCATTGCCGCCATCTGCGCGCGGCTGGATGGGTTGCCACTGGCCATCGAGCTGGCGGCCTCGCACATGCGGGTGCTGCCCCCGCTGGCGCTGCTAGAGCGGCTGGAGCGCCGACTGCCGCTGCCTGCGGATGGGCCGGTAGACCTGCCGACACGGCATCAAACGCTGCGCCAGTCCATCGCCTGGAGCGAGGAGCTGCTGGAGGCCGAGGAACGCCGACTCTTCCATCGCCTGGCGGTGTTCGTCGGTGGCGTCACGCTGGCGACGGTGGAGGTTGTCTGTCTGGCGCCTGCGGGGGCCGCGCCGCTGCGCCTGGACGCGCTGCAAGGACTGGGGCGAGCTGGTGGATCAGAGCCTGATCTCCAGGTGAAGCGAACGCAAGGATGGTGACGACCGCGCTTCGAACTGCTGCACGTCATTCGTGAGTACGCGCTGGAGCAGATGGAGGCCGTGGGGCGCCCGGTGGACGTCAGGAGGCGGAGGCGTTGCGCCATGCGCATGCGCACTACTGCCGCGACTGGCCGAACGGATCGAGCCAGAGTTGCGTGGCCCGAAGTGTCGGCCTGGCTGCGATGGTCGAACGGAGCTAGGCAACGTGCGCGCGGCGCTTGGCTGGGCGCGGGCGTGGCGAGGTGGAACTGGGCCTGCGCCTCGCCACGGCGATGTGGCGCTTCTGGTTTGAAAGTGGCCATCTCTCAGAAGGGCAACAGTGGATCGAAGCATTGCTGGCGCGGGCCGACGCCGAGAAGACGAGGCTGCCAACGTGGCTGCGAGCGCGGGCGTATGCCGACCTCGGCATGCTGCTAGCGACACAGCGGCGGTTCGGCCCGGCGGTGGCCGCGCTCGAAGGAAGCGATCGCGCTCGGGCGCGCGGCGGCGACTGGCTTGCCCTCAGCGATGGGACTGCAATTTTCGGGAGCCTTCTGCGCATCACTGGCGACATCGAGCGGGCGGCAGGCATGCTTTGAAGAGGTCCTGGCGATTGGGCGCGCGAACGGCGACGCGCTCTCGATCTACACGCCGCTGGCGAGCCTGGCGACAAATCGCGCTTGACCGTGGCGATCTGGCCGCAGCGACGGCGCGCTTCACTGAAGCGATGGCAGTCTCGCGGGCGGCTGGCCACCGGGACCACGTAGGCGGCATCCTGCGGCGGCTGAGCGAGCTGGCGCTGAAGCAAAGCAACGAGCGACGCGCGGCGAGCCCTGCTGCGTGACGCCATCAAGACGTTCCTGTGCCGCTGGAACCTCGTGGGCGCTGACAGCGCACTGGAACTGCTCGCGGTGGCGTATGCGCGGATGGGTCAGGAGGAGCGGGCAGCGCGTCTCTTTGGGGCAGTCGCGACCAGCCGCAGACCACCAAGCACCCTACCCACCAGCCGAGCAACCCGCGCATCGACGCGCTGGTGGCCCGGTCCACGCGTGCCTTGAGTGAAGGAGCCTGGGCAGCGGCCTTCGCTGCAGGCCAGTCGCTGTCGCTGGAGCAAGCTGCGCCGAGGCGCTGGCCCGCCAGCAGCCGCCGACGCAGAAGAACCAGCTTGCGAGCGGCGACCCAGCCGCAGGGAGTCTCGTCGGCGCCGAGCGGCTGACCCGCCGCGAGCTAGAGGTGCTGCGCCTGCTGGCGCTGGGCTGGAGCGACGCGCTGATCGCCGCGCGACTGGTGATCAGTCACGCGCACTGTTAACCACCATGTCGCGGCCATCTTAGCAAGCTCGGCGTCTCCTCGCGCGCCTCCGCCACCCGCGCGGCGCTGGAGGGGCACCTGCTCTGACGCCACTACGCTGTTCGCGCGCTCCATCCTCCCCTCGACCCGATGGCATCCTCCTGACCCGCTCGAAGTAGGCGCCTGAACCGGCGCAACGAGCAAACAATAGGCATTTTCTCATCAGCGACGCTACGCAAAAATTAGGTAGAAAAATGGGCAGGGGCGCCTATGCGCGTTTTCCTGTAGCGACGCATCCTAGTATGAAGATAAAGTCCGCGCCTGGCGTTTTGCGAGTATTCGCGCTGACCAGTCGAAAGGAAGCGTCCTCTTTCGAGAGGCGCTCAACGCGCTGTAATTGGTTTCATGGCGAACTATGGGATGTCTCCCCCTCTGGCGTTGTCCACTCCTGACACCCTATCACACTCAGGTCAAAACATTCCCAGCGGCGCTATCCGCGGGCGTGCTCTCTTCCGCTGGGATGACATGTCGTATGAGCGCCAGGTGTGGGAGCGTCAGAAAAAAGCGCCGCCGTGAGACGCGCCCATCAGAGCGCATAGGGAAAGATACGCGAGAACAGGAGCAGAGCAGCATGTGGGTGAACAGAGGACGGCGACGGGTGTTCCACTCCAAAGGCGGGCCAGGCGCCGCGCAACAGCGGCCTGGCTGGCGCTGGCGAGCAATGCGTGTACTGGTAACGTTACTTCTGACGCTGGCTACGGTGGGAGTCTACGGACTCAATGCGGCCCCCGCGCATGCGGATAGCGGCCCCCTTCAGGTGGTCACCTTTCCACCACCATTGCTCAGCATTCAGGAGCTTTCGCAGACCAATGGGCTCTTCTACGCGAACTTTACGCAGTTAACGGCGCTCAGTGATCTTGAGCAACAAGCCGTCGCGAACACGCTTGCGGACCACAACCTTCCAGCCGCTGACGAGAATGCCGTGCTAAGCTGGGGACGGGACGACGCCGAAGCCGAGCTATGGAACCTTCTGCGTCAAGCCGCGACCGCCCAAACCCCCACCGCGGATCAGAAGGCAGCCACCTCCTGGCTCGCCGCCGTCGCCTATCGGGAAGGGGTACAAAGCGCCAATGACGCCGGCCTGGAATATACCAAGTGGGCCGGACTCAGTGTGAATACCTATAACAGCCTTGTGAGCAAGTTAGACAGCGACATTTCCGCGGGTAATGACACAACCACCGACAAGACGAACCTCGAAAACTTCCTCAAACAGCCGCCCGTCGCCTTCAATAGCACGAACGTCAGTACGGCGACCGGGGGATACTGCGCCTACGTGCCGCCAGCCCCGTATCAGTCCGATTACACAGACAATATCCAGAACAGCTCGCCGACCTGCGAACAAATCGCCGCGCTTACCTGCGAGGCTGGCTGCATTCCGGCCACGCCGGATCTTAGCCTGTTCGAGAAGTGGGGCGCGACAGACGCGAACAACACCATTACCAGCAATCCCAGCTTCACACAGACGGCGCAGAACATCGCGCTCGGTCTGGGCCTGGGCGGCGTCGCCGCCTCGGTCGCGGCTGGCGTTGGCATCTCCCTTACGATGGCTGGCGTCATGGCGGGCACTGCCTTCGAGTCAGCCGTGTTCCCCTTCGCCAGCATACCCTGGTTTGCGGTTGGTACAGGGGGAGCCTACGTCTTGCCAGAATTCGGAGCTGTTGCCGCCTCGGGTGTGGGCGCCATCGTCGGCGCTGTCCTCCTGTTTATCATCGGCACCACGATTCAGGCGATCAATCTCGCGAACTATCTCGATGCGCCTGGTAAGGTCGCGGGATATGTCGAAGGAGCCGTGAACAACAGCTACAACCCGGCGTCCATGCTCAACGACCAGAACAGCGCTGGGGAGCTATATAGTCTCTTTGTGGACGCCACCCTGCCACCACCTCCGCCAGCCGCGGACACCGGGGTTGCGCCCTTCCCAGAGACCGACTGCGCGGGAACCTACGCTGACAGCTACAACTATATCCACATCTGCCTGGATCCGCCCGCGCCGCCAGCCTATAGCCCGCAAACCGACCCGGCGTTTATCGTGAGCGAGAATTCGGGGACGGGCACGCTGCAAAAAACGATCAACTGGTATGACAAAGCTACGAAGCTCGCGAACACGGCATATCTGCACGGAACGTGGTTTGTTGATACGGTGACAACGAGCGACGGCACAGTGTTGCAGGCGAAGGACTCCGATAACGTCACACGCACGCTGCTGCAGTACCTCCGTATCCACTACACAGACTGGGCGGGCAATGAGCAGGCTGCCTACCTGGTCAATATTCCAGGCGTCGGGCTATGAGTTCGTCTCGATCAATCAGCAGTCGAGCACGACAGCCTTGAACCCCGCCACCTGCGTAACTGACAAAACGTGCACGATCTCCACTTCCCTCGAGTATGTTGACAGCAGCGGCGCCAAGTACTCGGCGAAAGCCATTCCGCCGCCCCTGCCAACAATCTCGCAGACGCTGGTCATCAACCCCATCGAGGGAAGCCCGGCGACGCTTCAGGCTACCGCCTCATCCCCGGTCAACACCACCCTCAGCTATCAGTGGCAGATCGAGGACAAGCCGTTGAGCGCCTCCATCACCACCTGCCTCAACTCGCAATTCCAACCAGTCCCATGCCCTCCGCCAACGGTGACCGTTACGGGCAGCTCAGCTCAGTACACGTTCCCTACCAGTGGGAACTTCGCTGTCACGCTCACGGTGACGAACACCTCCGGACAGTACGCGAAGAGCAGCTTTACCGTCTTTGTCAGAGACATCGCGCCCACGCTCTCGCTCAATCCATCGTGCGACGGTACGGCCAATCCGTGTAATACGTTGGCGGCGCCATTAGGAACCGCGACGACCATTGGTGGCGACGTGGCGCACGTTGGCGCGGAAGACGTAGAGACGCTGGATGTCAACTGGGGCGATGGCACGAGGGACGATAGCGTCACCAATACACTGTGCTATTTGGGATGCGCGATACTCCCAGCCCAGTTCAATATCTCTGGCATCACCACAGCTTCGGGACAAATCCATCTGCCGTTCACCGCGACCCACACCTACGCCAATCCAGGTGTGTACACCGTGACGGTGAAGACGACCGATCAATCCGGCGCGTCGAGCACGAAGACGCTCTCGGAGGACATCCTGATCCCGACTACCACGGCGCTATCCTCCAGCGTGAACCCCTCCGTCTGGGGCCAGCCAGTGACCTTGACGGCCACCATCTCCAGCGCAATCGCTGGAAGCCTCTCCGGGACGGTCGCGTTCAAGGACAATGGCAGTGTTATCAGCGGGTGTGGCGCGCAGCCGGTGGACGCGCACACGGAGACCGCGACCTGCGTCACCTCCGCGCTGAGCGTCACCTATGGTGTCTTGCCCAACGGCGACATTCTCTTCCCAACCCCCCATTCGATCACCGCTGAGTACAGCGGCGACAGCGTCTACGACCAAGAGCGTCAGCCCAACCGTGTCGCAGAGCGTGGGGCAGGCGTCAACCACCACAACGCTGTCTTCCGATGTGAATCCCTCCGTCTGGGGTCAGTCAGTGACGTTCACGGCCAGGGTCGCGGCGGTGGCGCCTGGCGCGGGGACGCCGACAGGCACGGTCACGTTCTTCGATGGCGCGACCACGCTGGGAACCGGCAGCCTGAGCACGAGTGGCGGGGTGACAACGGCCACCTTCACCACGAGCAGCCTGGCGGTCGGCGCGCGCAGCATCACCGCCTCCTATGGCGGCGGTCTCGATTTCACGGGCAGCGCCAGCTCGGCATTGACCCAGACAGTAACTAAAGCCAACACGAGCGTGGTGGTCACCTCGGCGAACAACCCCGCGACGCACGGCCAGTCGGTGACGTTCACGGCCAGGGTCGCGGCGGTGGCGCCTGGCGCGGGGACGCCGACAGGCACGGTCACGTTCTATGACGGCACAACCGCGCTGGGAACTGGAAGCCTGAGCACGAGTGGCGGGGTGACGACGGCCACCTTCACCACGAGCAGCCTCGCGGTCGGCGCGCACAGCATCACCGCCAGCTATGGCGGCGATGGCCACTTCCTCGGCAGCGCAAGCTCGGCGCTGACGCAGTACATCAACACCGATCTCAGTAGCTATCCCACATTGCCCAATGGCGCGTACAACCTGGCCAACGCCAACCTGTCCGGCGGCTACTTTGTTGACCAGTCCCTCAAGTACGCTGTCCTGAGCGGATCGAATCTGACCAACGCGGTCTTCCTCAGGGCGAACCTCACGGGCGCTGACATGAGCAACAGCAACTTGAAAGGCGCGAACTTCACAGGCGCCATCATGGTGGGCGTCAACCTGAGCAACAGCAACGTGAAAGGCGCGAACTTCACGGGTGTCAACCTGACGGGCGTCAACTTCACCAATAGCAACCTGAAGGGCGCCAATCTCACCAATAGCAACCTGACGGGCGCGACCGGGATGAGCACGGCGAACCTGTCTGGCGTCACCTGGAGCAACACCATCTGCCCGGATGGCACGAACAGCAACGCCAACGGTGGAACCTGCGCGGGCCATTTCTAACCACAATCCGCGCGTCCTGAACGGCGTGCTCCTGAGGAGTTCGCGAGCTTCCCCTCAGGAACGTCGCTCAGGTCAGCGCCAAAAACAGAAGCGCCACCGAGGCATGTTCGCCCCAGTGGCGCTTCGTCATCTCGCCTGCGCCATCACCCAGACCTTGCAATCGCCTATGAGTGGCGTGGGATAAGCGGCGCCGGGCAGCGTGTTCCCGTCAAGCGGCGGGCGGGCAGACGTAGAAGATGTCTTTGGTGGTTGCGGGAATCTTGGCCCGCATCGCCGGTGTCTGGCATGCGGTACCCGTCCACACGATCGGTGCGGGCGCGATGAGGAACGAGCCATCGCTGGGGGTCAGCGTCGCAGGCGTCGCGCCATCCACCCCCACGCCGAAGGTGAGCGCATACGTGCCCTGGCTGGTCAGCCCATTCACCGCGATGAGAAATTCAATTGACTTATTCTGGGCTGATGGTAACAGGTGGATTCGGCCCACGAGAGCTTACCTTGGCGTTGGCTTTGGCAGGGGCTGAAGCGCCTGTGCTATCGTGCGGCAAGGTCGCCGCCAGCCAATCGACCCCTCCCATCGCGCCGCCACAGCCGCCCGTGGTCTGCCCGGTCGCCGCGTCATAGGGGCCGTCCTGCGCAGAGATGCCAGACAGTGACCGGGCCACTGCTCGGCGTGAAACTGGCGATCTTGACGCTGAGGCTCGTGACAGTATGCGCCGCGCTGGTCTGGTTGCATATCTGGATCACGTAGCCCAAATCAAGAGATGGATTGACGGGCGGATTGGGGTGAAACAAGATGGGCTGCTGCGCCACACTCGCGGTCAGCGGAACCTGAAAGGGCGCGTCAGGCGCGTTGTTTGGCATCAATTCGCTAGGATAGTTGAGCGCGGCATAGATCTGGGGAATCGAGACATTCAGGGCGCCTACCATACCATAGTGAGTCGCAACAGCCCCTGATTGGACGGATGGGCATCCTGGCATTTCCACATCAGCGGCGGTGGCTGGAATCGTTGTCGCGGTTGGGAAGGTGTTTGACGCTACTGCCGTCGCCGTGCTATCCTCGCCCGCCACCATCGTCGCCTCCGCCCCTGCTGTCGCGGTACTCCCAGCCCTCAGTTGGCCTGTTCCCTGCCCCGTCGGCGCATTCGACCGCTCCGCCACACCCGCTGAGCAGCAGGCCAAGCGTGAGTGTCGCCACGCCGATCGCGCTGAGCGGTAGCCGCCGCATGTGTCGCATATCATCTCCTTATGTGAGCGGACATTCGCGTGTGCGCCGCCTGTTAGCAAGCTGCTCTTTTGAGTACAACACGCGCCGGACGCGCCTGGTAACGCATCATCCTGGTCACTTGTGAACCGCGTCACACAACTGAGCGGGCGGTGAACGGGCGTATCTCAGGCGCTGCCCGCCACCTCCACACATGCGCGGGCGCGGAACGAAGAGCCTCGCGGCTCTTCGTTCCGCGCCCGTGTTATCCATGCGTGTCGTTCGGGTCAGCTAACCGATGGTGTACCAGGGGTTGTAGCCGCCGCTGACGCCGACCGCGCTCCCCGCGCCACGATTGAAGCGGTAGAGAACGCCGGTGATCGACGGCGGATTGGTGTCCGCGGCGTCCACCGTGCCTGCCCAGAACTGCGTGCTATCCCACTTCCAGACGGGGTAGTTATAGGTTTCGGGCGAGTAGCCGTGGAACGTGGGGTCGCCGGAGCCGCCTGAGGATGAGACGCTGGCCGTCAGGGTCGATGGCGAGGGCAGCGCATTCGTGAAGGCGAGCCACTGGCCATTCGGCGAGAATTGCATCTTTACGAGCTGGTTGGTGATCATGGCTTGCGCGATATGTGTCACGCCAGAGAAACTGGCGCTGGCGTAGTAGATGTGCGAACTGGCGATGCCGCCATTGATGGAAGTGCTTGGCGTGACCACCTGGTAGGCGACATGCGCGCCATTGGGCGAGGCGTCCCAGCCGGGCGTGTGGAAGTCGCCAGGCGAGCACTTGCAGGTTCCCACCCCTCCAAGATTGACGGAGCCGCTGAGCGCGCTATGTGTGCTCAGGCTATAGCGACGCAGGGTGTAGTACCAGGCGGCGCTGTTCGAGGTATTGATGCTGTCCCAGAAGAGGGTCGAACCGCGCACGGCCCCCTCGACCGCGTTCGCGATGCCTGGTAGCTGCGCCTTGCTGGCGGCGCCGAGATGGTAGGTGTAGGCGTTCCCGTTGTCGCCGATGTACCAGATCGTTGAGTTGTTGAGCCAGCCCGCGTCGCGCTCCGTCACCCGCATCGCGTTGGCGGAGGGGCCACCCGGTAGCTGCGTGATCGTGCCGCTGGAGACCGAGATGATGCTGGCCGGGCCATACATATCGCCGTCACCGCACTGATAGCTGCCCAGCGCCGCGACGATATGCGTCAGATCGGGGGAAAAGACCGGCGGACTCCATGCGACTTCGACATTACAGCCAGTCGTGGATGGCGGCCCGATATGCGTGATCTGCTGGGGAGCGCCACCATTCAGGCTCGCCCAGATTTGCGGCGCGTTGTGGCTGTCGTACTGAAACCAGGCAAAAGCATGCGCTGGCGCCGAAGCGGGCGCCGTGGTCGCCGTCGGCGCTACGCTGGCGTGCGTCGCCGTGGCGGTCGGCGCGCTGGATGAGGAGCCGCCAGTCGTGGCGCCGCCCGTCGCGGAGCTACTGGCGCCTGTGACCGTCCCCAGGGAACAGCCCAGGATGGGAACCGCCGCACTCAACAGCAACAACAGAACGATTTTTGCTGGGAATCCATTGTGTGCGCCTTTGATTTCCATACATCCCCCCAATAAGCATGTGCTCACAGCGAATGGTGTTGCGTCTCGTGCCATTACTGCGGTTGTGGCTGATGACACCGCTGGCTATGCGCCAACAATCAGGCGTCTGAGCTTGCGCAGAGTGTACAGTGGGGATGAATCGGAAAAGTGTGCGTCGCGTCACAGCGAGGGAGCGTCTGTGACGCGACGCACATTCGGCGTGCGGGCGCCTGTCAGCGGGAGAGGAACACGACGCGATTCTCCCACGATGCGGCGCCGAGGGAAGCGGCCAGGCGGGTGAGCGCGCGGATGAGGCCGCCGATGTCGTTTTGCGCCAGGCTACGCTCATCCACGAGCACGACGCCGCTGTGACTGGCGCCCTGTTCCGCCATGAGCTTGAGGAGCGGCGGAATTGTCCGTAGATCGTAGGTCACGAGCGTCCAGCCAGCGCCATGCGCCGCTTGCAGGATGAGGTCATCGACGGCTTCGAGATAGGCGCCACCCTGCCAGTCGCGCAGCGGCGTCACATCAATTCCGGCGCTGCTCAGGCTGCGCGCGACGGCTGGCGAGATATGCGCATCGAGCAGCAACTTCACTGGTCTGGCTCCGGCTCATGCGTTCCGAAGCGCTCCAGACCAGGCAGCAAGGCTGCGAGCGATTCATAGGTGGGCTGGCTGTCGGCGATGGCGGCTTCGATCTCTTCGGGATAGGCGGCGGCGTAGTTGAGCGCGGCGCGCACCTTCACCTCCGGCCAGTCCAGGCTCTCCGCCGTGCGCGCCACGTCGCCGCCGTAGGCCCGCGCCAACTTCACGACCTCCCACACCGCCAGTCCCGACCCCTGGATATAGGCCTGGCGCCCGACCGGGGAGGCATGAAACTGAATGAACGCGAACTCCGCGGTTCGTAGCGCCTCTTCGAGCAGCATGGCCGCTGTCTCGCTGGCGCTCTTGTTCATGCGCCGCGCGATCCGCCGCACGCGCTCCATCTGCTCGTCGCGCAGGCGCAGACTGATGACCTGTGACATCCCGCGCTCCTCTCTCGCCATTCATGCACAACACCTACATCAGTGACAAAGTATACAACAACACGACGATACACGCGCATCCCATGATGTGATTGAATGGGGACACAGCATTGAGGGATAACCGCCAATGATGAGAAAGTTGTCGCGCTAAAGGAGGCTCTGTGTTCACCTCATCCAAATTGTGCCGAGGCGACATCTACACTCGTGAATCACTTCGTCAAATGTTCAACATCAACGACCAAACTATTTACACTGGCATATTCAAACCAAAGAATCATGATTCAATCTGGCTCTTCGTGACCGAGCGGAAATCGGGAGATATGACAGAGTACAGTGATATGCTGTCTGGGGATATGTTGTACTGGGACGGGCAAATCTCTGGTCGCAAGGATGAAAGTATCATCGCTCATGAACGTCATGGGCAAGAACTGCTCGTGTTCTACCGAACAAAGAAACTCGAACATCCCGGCGCAGGTTTTCGCTATGAGGGACGATTTCGGTATGAATCGCATACCGGTTCTGGGCCAACTCACTTCATCTTGCGACGAGTAACAGCCTGAGCGCGGGCAGGGAGGGGCTGGCGATGCGATCTCCCGACGAAATGGACGATGGCGGGCTGGAGGTGACGTCGCTCGACGCGCGGCCCACAGCGCGGCGCATGGGTGGCTGGCCCCGGCTGAGCAGGCGTCGGCGCGTGGCGCTGGCGGTCTGCGTGATTGTCTGCGCGGTCGCCGTTCCGCTCCTCAGCCTCTCGCCCACACGCGGGGCCATTGGCGCGCTCTTCGCTGGCAGCCCCACGCCGATTGATTTGGCCTCGCCAACCGCCAGCGCCATCACTATCACGGATGCCTCCAGTGGTGGCTCAGACATCGCGCCCGCCGTGTGGGATAAGCTCCGCGCGCAGCCACTGACGCTGCCCACGCTGGCGCCCGGCGCCGCTTGCCCCGCCGCGCAGGGACGCAGCGTGCAGGCAGGGTTTGGCGCGGCCATCGGCGGCGGCCCCGTCTACATCGTCGGCATGGGGACAGATGGCGTGCTGCACGCGGTCGGCCCGACGCCTGGCGACCTCGCACGGAGTCGGCTCCTGGGGCTATCAGTTCAGCCTCTTCATCATCGCGCCGACCTATAGCGGGCCAGTGCTGGCGCGTGGCGCGCGGCTCGACGACGGACGTCCACTCCTTTTCAACGGGGGGATAGATCAGCAGGCGGGTTTTACTTTCACCACACCCACGCTGCTCCGCGAGATGCGCATGCAGGGTGGCGCCGGACTTCGGCGCGCCCTGGGCCAACTGGATGTCGTACCTGCGGATGCAGACGCCCGGCTGCTACGGCATCCAGCTCGACGGAGAATCCTTCCATGAGATCATCTTCTTCAGTGTCACATTTGGCGACTGAACACTGGCCGCTTCACTCCTGGGCGCCAGAGATGCGGAGCGTTTGGCGCATCGCCGCTCGTCCCTCGGCGCCACACTGGCTGGCAGCGGGAGCGAGCCAGACGCGCGGGAGGCGTCGCCATGTCAGAGAGCACTCAACCCAGCTAGCCAAACGCCACAACGTATTCAGGGGCAGCCGTTCATCTGCGCTGAGTGCGGCTTGCAGGTTGATCGCGGCCAGCTTGCCGATACCTGCGAGCTATGCGGGGCGCCGCGCTGCCGGGCCTGCGCGAACGCCGATGGGGTCGCCCGTGTGACGCCGTACATCTGCTCATCGTGCGCCGCTGACGACTGAGACGCGCTAGTCGTTGCGCAGCAGGAACTCCGCCTCGGCGAGTTTGCGGCCATCCTCAGCCTCGCAGACCGCCGCGATCTGAAGCGCGCCCGTCGGCTCGTCGTGGCCCGTCACCGTCGCGTTCACCCGTACCGTCTCCTCGGCCAGGGCGGACGCGATGAAGCGCATCTGCGCGCTGGCGAAGCGCGCCGACGCGGGCTGACCGCTATGCAGCGCGGCGCAGGAGGTCAGCAGCGCGCCGAGCAGCGCTGGCGAGGCCACTCGCTGGTAGCGCGGCTCCATGTCCAGATGCGCCTCGCCGTCAAGCTCGGCGTCGCCCATCACCAACGCAAAGAGCGCCAGATCGGCCTCGGAGAGCGCGCGCGTCAGTGTCTTTGTCGCGCCGACAGTCGGCGCCAGGCCGACCGTGAATGACTCCTCGATCGGCTCCCCGTCATTCGCCACAATTGACTCCCGCGCTCATCCACAACCCCTTGGGGCCAGGAGCGCATCCTCCTCCGCAGGCGCGTAGCCACGCGAGCGGCCCCACATGCGCCCACCACGCCCATCAGGCTGAGAGTATAGCACGCGCCGTGAGGTATCGCCACGCGCCGCGCCCTGCCACTCAGGACGCAGCAAGCATCAGCGACAATCCTTCCATGTGAGACGCGATGGGTGGATATATGGCGCGCATAGCGACCATGAACACCCTCTGGCGTATAATACGCGCAGTGATCACGCCACATTTACCCGATGGCCGCGCGCCCGCTTGCCGTGAGCGCAGAGCCAGACGACATCTCACAGGAGACCGCCATGGGATTTAACATGAAAGATCTGCAGAAGATGCAGGCCCAACTCATGAAGATGCAGGACGACCTGCATAACAGCGTATTCGAGGGCGTCTCAGGTGGCGGCGTCGTCACCGTCACCATCAACGGCAAGTTTGAGGTCACCGCTGTCAAGATCAGCCCCGAAGCGGTCGATCCTGAGGACGTGACGATGCTCGAAGATCTCGTCCTCTCCGCTTTCAAGGACGGCTTTGGGAAAGTAATGGCAGCGCAGGCGCAGATGATGCAGGCGATGACGGGTGGCATGAAGCTGCCACCAGGCATGGGCTTCTAGCGCCACGTATGCGCGCGCCCGACCAGACGCGGTCGGCGCACTGTCCGACTATCGTGGGGACGATACCGAGTCATGCAGACAACATCCGCGTCCATCACGGCGCTCATCGAGGAACTGGCCAAACTGCCCGGCATCGGCCCCAAGAGCGCGCAGCGGCTGACGTTCTATATCCTGCGCAGTCCCGCCGATCAGGCGCGGCGTCTGGCGGAGGCGATTACGCGGGTCAAAGAGAACGCCATCCAGTGCTCGATCTGCTGCAATATCACCGAGTCGGACCCCTGCCCGATCTGCGCCAGCCCTGAACGCGACCACACCATCATCTGCGTCGTCGAGCAGCCGCTGGATGTGCTGGCGCTGGAAAAGACGGGCGTGCTGAAGGGTGTGTACCATGTGCTGCATGGCGCGCTCTCGCCGCTGGAGGGCATCGGCCCGCGCGACCTGAAGATCGACGAGCTGGCGGCGCGTGTGCGGGTGGGCGCCAACGCCGAGGGCGAGCCAGTGCGCGAGGTGATCCTGGCGACGAATCCCAACCAGGAAGGCGACTACACCGCGACGTACATCTCGCAGGCCATCGCCCGGCCTGGGCTGCTGCTCACCCGTCTGGCGCGCGGCCTGCCCATCGGCGGCGACCTGGAATACGCCGACGAGGGGACACTGAGCCGCGCCCTCGAAGGCCGCCGTGAGCTGTAGCGCCGCACGCCAGCCACCAGCGCAAAGGAGGTCAATCCCATGCCAGAGGATGATCCCATCCAGCGGTCGCGCGAGCAACGGCTCGTGACGCTCACCCTGGCCGACCAGATCGCGGGCGCACGCTGGGATGAGCCTGCGCTGCCGGGTGGCGGATCACTGCACGCGCTGCTCTCGCACCTGCTCGGCTGGGATGAGTGGCTGATCGCCGCGCTGGAGGTCAGCGCCGTGCGCGAGCTGCCAGCGCGACTCATCGCCGCCTACCGCGATGTGGATGGCTTCAACGCGCGCTCGATCGCGCGCCTGGCGCATATCAGCCGCGACGACCTGATGGCGAGCCTCCAGGGCAGCAGCATGCGTGTCACCTCCAGCGCGCTTGCCGTCGGAGGCGGCGAGTGGGCGCAGCGGCGCATCGCCGAGCTAGCGCCGCCCCGCCACGGGATGCGCCCGCCGACGCGCCGCCTTCGCGTGGGCCAACCGTGGGCGGGCTGCTGCGGCTGATGCGCGCGCACGAACAGGAGCATGGCGAGGAAATCAGCGCGGCATTTGATGTGCGGGTAGACCTGGAACAATTGCGCGCTGATCTCACCGGCGAACCCAGGGCGCAGGGCCAGGCGTGAGGCGCGGCCACGCCGTCCGCCTGAACGTCCTGTTCGCTTTCCGTTTCAGCGCGCGCGCGTCAGAATAGAGCGTTGACGACAGGGGGACAATCGCGTACAATTAGTACGTATGTTCGACTATTTTCACACAGATGCTACTTACCCTCCCGCGCGCGAGCCAGACAACATCCAAATGATCGGCGCGTGGCGCCCCTGACACGACACATTCAGAGAATCTCCCATCCGCGCGGGCGGAGGAGCGAACCCACAGGAAAGACGGCCTGCGCGTCGCATGCGGATACGTGACGAGCGCCGTGAATGAGGAGAGAAGTATGGCGGCAGATCGTAGCACGAGCAGCGCTACTATCCTGAGCGGAGTCGGGGCCAGCGCCAGTGAGCGCGAGAAGGCGCTCGACTCAACCATGGGCCAGATCGAGCGACGTTTTGGCAAGGGCGCGATCATGCGCCTGGGTGAGCATCGCGCGCATGTGCGTGTTGGCTCCATCCCAACGGGCGCCATCGCGCTCGACCTCGCGCTGGGCATCGGCGGGGTGCCGCGCGGACGTGTCACGGAGATCTATGGGCCGGAAAGCTCCGGCAAGACGACACTCTGCTTGCACGTCATCGCCAACTCGCAGCGCAACGGCGGTGTCTGCGCCATCGTGGACGCCGAGCACGCGCTCGACCCTGACTATGCCGAGCGGCTGGGCGTCAAGAAGGATGAGCTGCTGATCTCGCAGCCAGACACCGGCGAGCAGGCGCTCGAAATCGTGGAGATGCTGGTGCGCAGCGGCGCGGTGGACGTGATCGTGGTGGACTCGGTGGCCGCGCTGGTGCCGCGCGCCGAGATCGAAGGCGAGATGGGCGACTCGCACGTCGGCCTCCAGGCCCGGCTGATGAGCCAGGCGCTGCGCAAGCTGACGGGCGCCATCAACAACTCGCGCACGACGGTGATCTTCACCAACCAGATTCGCGAGAAAGTCGGCGTGATGTTCGGCAGCCCGGAGACCACGCCGGGTGGCCGCGCGCTGAAGTTCTACGCCTCGGTGCGCCTCGACATCCGCCGCATCGAGTCCATCAAGATCGGCACGGATGTGGTCGGCAACCGCACGCGCGTGAAGGTGGTGAAGAACAAGGTCGCGGCGCCCTTCCGCATCGCCGAGTTCGACATCATGTTCAACGAGGGCATCTCGCGCGAGGGCGGTCTGATTGACATCGGGCTGGAGACGGGCATCGTCAAGAAGAGCGGCGCGTTCTTCTCGATGGGCGACACCCGCCTCGGCCAGGGCCGCGAGAACGCCAAGGAGTTCCTCCGCGCTCATCCTGAAATCACCGACAGCATCGAGGCGCAGATTCGCGCCGCGATGGCTCCCGCTGTGGCGGTCGCTGCCAGCGAAGATACGGACGACGAGGAGCTCGACGGCGCGGAGTAGCGTCAGGCCGCCTCCGCGAACGGATAGCCCCCAGCGCTACGCCCGAGATGGCGCGCTGGGGGCATCCCACATGGCGCCTGCGTTGCGATATACGCGGGTGTATACTGACGGTAGAGCGGAGGCTGCCAGCTAGCGCGGCCTCCGCCATGTAGCAGCGCCACGAGACACCGTGCGAGACACAGTGAAGGAGTGACAGGTGAATCCGTACAATCAGGGATATGGTCAGGGATATGGTCAGGGATATGGTCAGGGATATGGCGCGGCGCCGGGAACCTACGCCGGCGGTGTGGACTTCTCGGCAGTCATGCGGCAAGTCTATCTCTGGCTAGCCGTGGGCCTTCTGCTTGGCTTTGGGGTCGCGCTGGGCATCGGGCAGCAGCTCGCGGCAGGGCAGCCAGCTATCGTCGCGCTCAAGCAGAATCCCATCGTGATGTTTGGCTCGATCATCGCCTATATCGCCGTGGGGTTCGCCTTCTACCCTGTCGTCCGCCGCGCCTCGCCAACCGCTGGCGCTGCGCTCTATCTCGTGTTCACGGCGCTCTTTGGCTTCATGATCTCGACCATCTTCATCCAGTACACCTCGTCTAGCATCTGGACGGCGTTCCTGACGACGGCGGCGATGTTTGGCGCCATGTCGCTGATTGGCTTCACAACCCGCCTCGACCTCTCGAAGCTGGGGGCGATCTTTCTGATGGCGCTGATCGGCCTCATTGTCGCCAGCGTCGTCAACTTCTTCATGCAGAGCAGCGTGCTCTACTGGATCGTCAGCGTCGGCGGCGTCATCATCTTCAGCGGGCTGACGGCCTACGACACGCAGTGGATCAAGCGCCAGGCGCTCTCGCTCTCGGCTAGCTCCGGAGCGAACGATGAGATGATTCACCGCGTCGCGCTGCTCGGCGCCTTCCGACTCTTCCTCGACTTCGTGAACCTCTTCATCAGCATGCTGCGCATCTTCGGACGCGGCAACTAACGAACCCCAGCGAGAGCGCCCAGCCGCGCAAGTCGCGGCTGGGCGCTCTTTCATGCTCAGCGCTGGCCCAGCAGATAGATCACCAGCGTCACGAGCAGGACGAAGACGAGGAAGCCCGCCCCTATGCCGAGGTACGCCAGCGCGAGCTTCCTGAAATTGGGCGCGTTCGTCGTCCAGCCTTCAGGATAGATATTGCTCTGAAACGGGGAGAGATGAGAATACGTCTGCGGCAATTGTAGATGCGCTGGGCGATCCCCGCGCTGACGATGATGCTGGTGGTTCCGCTGCTTGGGCATGGGAAGCTCGCATCCTCTTTCATGGCCAGATTGCGCCAGCTACGCATTTCTTCGCAGGTATTTTAACACGCCCCGCTTACGCGCAGACACAGGCCCCAATCCATGCCCGCGCGATGCGGCGGCGCTCAGAGCAGCAGCAGACCGCGTCGCGCAGCGGTAGTGACGGCTTCGGTGCGACTGGCCGCGCCCAGCTTCGTCATGATGGCGGAAACGTGGAACTTCACGGTATGCTCGCTGATGCTGAGCCGCTGGGCGATCTGCTTGTTGGGGATACCCTGGGCTAGTAGCTGAAGCACCTCACGCTCGCGGGCCGTCAGTGGCTCCTCACGCTCACCGACTGGCTCCGCCTGCGCGCGCCCGTGCGCCAGCCCAGCGAACGCCGCCCGCGCCAGCTCACGGTCGAGCGTAGTTAGCCCACTCGCGACCGCCTGAATGGCCGCGACGATTTCTTCGGTCGCCGCATCGCGTGGCAGCGCGCCAAAGCCCAGGCCCTCCGCCGTGACCAGCCGCCCCAACTCTAGCGCCTGTCGTGGGAGACGCTCTGGAGCGTCGCGTCCGCCCGCCGAATCGCTCACGCCAAGCGCCACCAGGCCGCCGTGAGGATGCAGGCGCTCCATCCAGCCCGCCACCGTCTCCACGCTGGTATCCGGCTCCAGATCAACCAGCGCCACATCCAGATCATACGCTGGCGGCGCGCTCGCTTCGCCCGCTACGGTGACTGCGCTCAGCGCCGAGGGAGCGCTGGCTCCCACGACCACCCAGTCTGGCTGCTCGCGCGCCAACGCCGCCAACCCCGCCCGCACGGTGGGATATGGCGAGATGATATAGATGCGCATGATGGAGCACCTTTGCCTCTAGCCACAGCGAGATCAACGCGAGTTCGTGAACATTCCTGTGGGCACATGATACACAACCCCCTCGCCTGAGCGCCGCCGCAGCGACGCCAGAGGAGGGGATAGCGAAGGAATCGGGTTGGCAAGGGCGCGTATGTGGCCCCGCCCTGCTGACCCAATCAGGCCGCCGCGCGCTGCGCAGGGGTCAGCGTGATGATGATGCGCTGGCCACCACGTAGAATCTCCAGCGTGCGCGCCTGGCCTGGCGTACCGGGGCGATTGAGCAGACGCGCGAGCGTCTCGGCGGTGTAGGTCGGACGGCCATCCACCGCGAGCAGCGCATCGCCGACCAGCATCCCCGCCGTCGCCGCTGGCCCATCCGCCTCCACCGCGATGACCAGTGGCACGGTGATATGCTCCACGCCGACGCGCTGGCGCTGGACTGGCGAGAGCGGAACCGTCTGCGCCTGCACACCGATGTAGACACGCTGGCCGGTGCGAGCAGTCTCATCGAGGAAGCGTCTGACCGTGTTGCTGGGGATCGCGAAGCCCAGACCACCGCCCACCATCGCGTTCACGCCGACCACGCGACCCTGCGCATCGAGCAGCGGTCCGCCAGAGTTGCCAGGGTAGAGGCGGATGTCAGCCTGCACCAGGTCCACCCGCGCGAAACGGCGTGGCAGCCAGCCCGGCCCACGCGGGAGCGCTGGCTCCAGATCGAGATCGGGATCCGCCGGTGACTGCGCCGCCACGACACCAGTCGTCACCGCGCCCTCGATTCCAAACGGATGTCCAATCGCGACGACCAGTTCGCCCACGCGCAACGCGCTGGAGTCACCGATGGTGGCCGCTTGCAGGTTACGCCCCCGCGTCCGCAGCGCCGCGACATCGTGCTCAGGGTGCAGCGCCACGACCTGCGCCGCTAGCTCGCGGCCATCGCGCAGGCGCAGCGTCACCTGCTCACTACGGCCTGCCGCGACGACATGGGCATTGGTAATGACGGTCGCATCCGCCTCACCGGTCGCGTCTGGGGCGCCCACCTCCCAGATGATCGCCGCGCCAAGGCCATGGGCGCCCGCGCGAATCTGCGCCACACTGGCGCTCGCCTGCTCCGCGAGCCGCGCGGTCGCCTCCGAGAGGGCGCCTAGCGCCGACATGCCACTCGTATCTCTCACATCAGCCATTGCCGATGATGTCCTTTCCAGAGGCGCCGCAGCCTCACGCGATCATCCACAGACGTGCGTGAGGCTGCGGCTGGAACTGTCGCTGAGGGCGAGACCCACCTACGCGCGCTCGCCAACGGTGACGGCGATGTCGGTTGGCTCACCGGCGCGCAGCGCCTTCAAGGTGATCGCCTGGCCGGGAAGCGAGGCGGCGAGCGCGCTGCGCAAGCTGTCCACGCCGCTCACGTTCTGCCCATTGATCCCCACGATCAGGTCGCCGATGAACATGCCCGCACGCTCAGCAGGGCTGTCCGTCTCGACTGTCACCACCAGCAGGGCGCTCTCCTGCGAGCCACCGACCTTCTGCGCGAAAGCGGTAGGCAGAGCGACCTGCTGCGTGCCAACGCCGAGGTAGCCGCGCCGCATGCGCCCATGGGTCAGCAGTGAGCTGACGACGCGACGCACCGTGGCCAGCGGCAACGCGGCGCTCTGGCGAGTCAGGCGGGAGCTGTTGAGGCCAACCATCTTGCCATCGAGATCAACCAGTGGCCCACCGGAGAAGCCAGGGTAGAGGGTCACATCGGCGAAGATAATCCCCTCGATCTGGGCGCCGTGGCCCGCGCGCCGTGGCCCCTCGATGGCGCTGACGACGCCGAAGGAGACGCGCGGCCCGCCCTCAGTAGGTCGGCCAACCGCGAGGGCGAGATGCCCCACCCGCAGCCCCTCGTTGAGCTGGATGGCGGCAGCGTTCGCGCCGAGGTCGGCGCTCGGCAGGCGCAGGACGGCGAGGTCGGTGTTGGGGTCGCGCCCTGCGAGGGTCGCACGCAGCACGCGGCCATCGGGCATGGTCAGCGTAATGTCCTCTTCACGCTCGACCACATGATCCGCCGTCACCACCACCACTTCGCCATCCGCCTGCCAGAGAACGCCGCTTGCCGACTGGCGCGGACGCGCGGAGATCGAGACAATCGAACGCGACGCCTGTTCGACAGCATTCGCGAGTTGATCGGAAAATGCGCTCAATGCGCTTGCCTGTGTCGTCTCATCTGACATTGTTTGCTCTACTCCTTCCCGCGTAGCCGCAGCCACGGGGTATGATCTCCACGCCGCCTCTGAGTTGGAGCGGCCAGGTGTTACCCTCAGAACGGTACCGCGAATGGCGATGTGTGTGCGCCCCGCGTTGGAGCAGGCGCCACCCTGGCCATCTGGGCAGGAGACATATCAGGCAACGGGAGATGTGAAGCGGTCGGTGTCCGTTTGTGGATGACGTCTGGGGATAAGTCATCAGCGTCGTCATCTCCTCTTCTTCTCTTTCTTTATATTTAATAGAAGGATATAAGAATAGTAGTCGTAGTATTAGGGCCGGTGGATAGTGGGGATAACCGCTTGCAGGGGTCTGTGTGTGGGGGTGCAAGCCCTGAGCCTGTCAGGATGGCACACTTACACGCGCTTGACTGGTAGCCGTTCCACTCGTGGGCAAGTCCTGCGGAACGCGGGGATAGGCGCCGCCCTTTTGTGGATGATTGAGGATAACTCCTGAGCGCCATCCACAGCATCCCCAGGCTATCCCCAATGCCATCCACAGCGGATGTGGATGGCGCGAGAACTATCCACCGTCATCCCCAACCTCTCCACAGACTCATCCACACAGCCAACGTGAGGGTATCCAGATGTCCACCAGCGGCGCCCCGACATTCCCACCAGTTATCCACATCCACAGAAAGTTATCCACAGGGTTATCCACAACTTAAAGTAGGATAGCGCTGGCCCCAGGTGGAGTCCAGAAACATCAGACTTCGCCAATAGTTATCTACAGTTGCGGTCACTTTTCCACAAGAATTGGCCATTTATCCACGAATCGCGTGATTTGCTCGATGCGCTGGCGAAGGCGATGTGGTGGCGCCAGCTAACACGTTGCGCGCCACCACGCCGCCAGGTGATCCGCGTCAGCGTCATGCGTGCGAGTTATCCACTTGACCAGTGGACAACTCCGCCAGATGTGGACGACTTTGGCTGACTTTTTCTGTAATTATGTAAAATTTCTTTGGAGTAGCGCCGCCAACTCATTGCCGCCAACATCGTCACACCGAGGCGCCATGTGGGATGTTGGCGCTCGACCAGCGGGGATCGTCGTGTATGCGCGCATACTGTAGTTCGTCGGCCAGTGTCCCATCTTTCGCGAGCATCTCGCTACGCAGCCGTCCCTCAAGCACGAAGCCCAGCGCCTCCGCTACCGCGGCGCTCCGGGTGTTGCGGGCGTCGCAGCACAGAGCGATTTTGTTGGCGCTGAGTGTGGTGAAGGCGTAGTCCGTCACGAGCCGCACCGCCTCATTCATATAGCCCTGTCCCTCGGCGCCGTCACGCAGCCAGTAGCCGAGCGCGAAGAAGCGCCGCTCCCATGCGATGGAGTGCAGTCAACGCCGCCCAAGTACTCCTGTGTCTCGCCGTGCCAGATAGCGTACCCCAATAACTCGCGCAGCAGCCACTTTGCCTCGCGGCGGATCAGAAAATCGCGCGTCGCCTCGATGCTTACGAGCTGATTCGGAAAGCCCAGCCAGGGCGCCAGCCGCTCGCGCGAGGCTTTCAGCGCGGCGAAGAGGTCGGCGGCGTCGTCCGCGCGGTGGCGCCGCAGGACGATGCGCGGCCCGCGCAACTCCTCGGCGACAGGGATGAGCGTTGGATAGAACGAATCGGGCGCATCAAGCATTGACAGACTTTCCCCTTTCTGCTGGCGAATGTGGTGAGTAACGTAGAATAGCATGCGCGATCAGGTGAGTGAAAGTGTGACGCTGGCTGCGCAATTGATGATGTCGCGGTCGGCTCGCAACGGCGCATCGTCGCCTCCCAGCAATGCTACTGAGACGAAGCTAAGATTGGCGCGAAAGAGGTCTTGCGCACTAGCGTCTGGGATGGCAGTCAGGTACAATGAGAAAGTAATTACATCAGAAACGCCTGAGCTATCAGGCGTTATTGTAGCCGCTCTGATGCGATCGCTCGCGCGAAAGACGCCGTGGCTTGGCGGGCGCGAGCATGCGACGCGACAAGGTAGTGAGAGCGGCGAGGACGATTTTTCCCGCGACATCCCGTAGATGTTGGCCTCCAGTTTGCGCTGGTGGTTCGGCGTACCCGCACAGACGCGGGCATTTGAGGAGATCACCCTGCGCAGGCTCTGGGCCTGCTCGCTCAGGGGATAGCTCTGGCGCGCTCAATGTCGATGAGCGCAAACGGTAAGGGCGCGGTGCAGCGCACGTTCTGTGGAGGCCAGCGTGTCGGGCGCGGCTGGTCGCGCGACCATGCGTCGAAAGGAAGACTCCGTGCCAGGAATTGTTACTATGCCATCTGTTTCCATGACAATCTCCACCTCACTTGGTACTCTTCAGGGCACATGGCGGCCCACCAGCGTGACACGCGCGGCGGCGATTCTCTTGCCTGGCGTTGCCAGCCCATTTACCGACGAAACGCCGCTACTCGACGATCTGAGCGCGCGGCTCCAACAGGCGGGTGTCAGTACACTCCAGTTGGATGTGTGTCCGCGAGAATTCTATGATGGGCTGGTTTGCCTGCTCTCGGCGCTGGCCTCATTGCGCCGCCAGGGTGTTGACCGGATGGCGCTGATTGGGATGGGTTCGGGCGCCTCGCTGGCGATTGGCGCTGGCTCCGTCTGCGATGCGGTGACAGTGTGTGGCGGGAGTAGCGCCGAACATCACTGCCATCGAGTTTGTCGCCGATGTCGCGCCGCGTCGCCTGCTACTGCTGCATGGAGTCGGCTGATACCATCGCCCCTGTCGCGATTTCCCGTGACCTCTACGCCCGCGCGGCAGATCCCAAAGAGTTGGTCATCTTCCCTGGTGAGCGGCACGACTTCACCGTGTATCGTGAGGAAGTCGCTGGAGAAGCTGACCGCCTGGACACGCGGTTTACTTCGCAGCCCCTTCAAGCCGCATTGCGCCCATTCGCCATCCATCGCCGAAGTTCGCGCTGGCCGAGCGCGCCCGCAAGCATGACCTTGCCGCGCCGGGGGTGCGCTAGCGCACGCTACAATTGAGCAGGACAACACGAGCGCCGCCTATACTCAGATATATCCTGGGCAGGGCGGCGCTCGACGCTTCCCGCTGGGGCGAACTATCCGCGAATGGTCTCCGTGGGTTCCGCTGGCTCCGCGCTCTCGCCAGCGGGCGCCGGGAGCGGCACGACTGAGGCGTCGCCCGTGTGAAGAGCGCCAGCGCGGGGGTGAGCGCCAGGCCAGCGACCACCAGCGCCGCGGGCAGCGACACCGCCGAGCCGATGGCTCCGACCGCCGGGCCGCCGAGAATCTGGCCGAGCGCGTCGGCCTGCCCCTCCAGCGAGAGGACAGTCGCGCGGGTCGCCGACTCGGTGTGCTGATTGAGCCAGGCGGTATAGAGCGGCCCGGTGACGCGGCGCGCGACATTGACCACGAGATAGGTCGTCACCGCGAACCAGAACGCGCTCGTCAGCCCGAAGGCAATCATCCCCACGACGATCACGATGGTCAGCGCGAGCAGCGCCCGCGAGACCGCGCGGTGGCTGTTCACGTCCACCCGCCGCCGCGCCAGCTCAGTCGCCAGCAGCCCCAGCAGCAGGATGCTCGCCGAGAAGACGCCGAACCACACGACAGGCTGAAACGGGCCGAGAGGTGGCAGGCCGATGTTGAGCAGGATGTGCGCGTCGCCGAGCCGGTCGAAGCCCTCGCTCGACAGCCCGACGAAGAGCTCGATGCCCAGGATCAGCAACAGCGTTGGACGGCTCCTCAGCAGGCGCCAGCCCGCGCCGATGGTCGCGCGCAGGTCACGCAGCCGCGCCGTGCTGATACGTTCCTCCGCTACTCGAGGCCAGCCGTGCGTGTGGCCGTGGAGTCTCGCGCATGGTCAGGGCGACGACGCCGGTGAGCGCCAGCGCCAGGACGCCCGCCAGCAGCATCGGCGCGTTGATGCGCCAGCTCGCCAGCGCCACACTGCCCGCCACGCCCGCCAGCCCCGTGATCATGCCGATCTGCTGCGCGCGCAAAAAGCCACGGTTGGCGCGCTCGACGCCGACCTCATCGCTGATCCAGGCTTCTTCGGCGCCGCTGATGAAGGTGTAGCCCGCGCCCCAGAGCACCTGCGCCAGCAAGATCGGCCCGAAGCTGGGAAACAGTCCCTCCACCAGAAAGCCCACGCCCGTCAGCGCGACACCCACGATGACCGAGCCGCGCCTGCTGAAGACATCGGCCAGCGCGCCTGTCGGCACTTGCAGGAGGAAGACGGAGCCTTCGAGCGCGGTTCCCACCAGGGTCAGTTGCAGCGGATTCAGCCCCGCCGTCTGCACACGATAGATCGCTGTCACCGTGCCATAGAGCGACATCAGCAGCGCGAGCGCGCCCTCCAGCGACAGGTACACGGCCATAGGGCGGTCTTTGATACGCGAAAGCATACGTTCCATTCCCGTTCACTCACATCGATGAGTTTAGTGTTGTGGGATGGACGCAGCGGCAGGCACAGCGGCATGGGAGATCATGCCGCCGTGGCGCCAGAGAGGTTGGGGGGCGAAAGGGAAAGGTCGCGCGTCCGCTAGCTCCGAGTGCGATTGGCCAGCGACGCCCCACAGGCGCCAAGCGATGCCGCTACGTCACACAGAGAGAAGACTGTCATTGCTCAAGACCTTTCATCCGCGCGACGACGCGCTGGTATAGAGCGCTGCATCGGGCTGGGGAGGTAGCGCCACAGCCAACACGGCTGAGCGGTCGCAGGCACTATAACCTACGCTCGCGCCCAGGTCAATCGTCCAAATGGTGTTTCACGTGAAACACAACGGCAAACCGCGCCCCTCCGGTCTCACGACTGGAGGCGCGCGGTTTCTTGGTGCGCTGGTAGTGAGCAGGCGGGCTAGTGGCCGGGGCGCATCGTGGGAGCAGGTCAGCCTGCGCCAGCAGTGAGCGCAGACGCACACGCTCGCCCTCGCCCAGTGGCGCGAGCGGTCGGCGTGGATCCCCGCCATAGTGCGCGACGAACTGGAGCGCCACCTTCAGCCCCGCGACGCCATAGCCAGAGGTCACGGCGGTATTCACTGGAATCAGCCGCGCCTGGAGCGCCCGCGCCTCATCCAGCGCGCCCTGCTGGTAGAGGTTCATCAGTTGCAGGCACTCGCGCGGCGCGACATTCGCCAGCGCCGCAATCGCCCCCCGCGCGCCAACGACCATCGCTGGCAGCAGGAATCCGGCGCTCCCCGCCAGCACAGCAAAGCCCTCGCGCGCGTTTGCGGCGATCTCGGCCATCTTCGTCACATTGCCGGAGCTATCCTTCACGCCGATGATATTCGCGTGCGTCGAAAGCGTGATGACCGTTTCGGCGTCCAGGTCAACGCCCGCCGCGTTGGCTGGCATGTTGTAGATCATCACCGGCAGCGGGCTGGCGTCGGCGACGGCCAGGAAGTGCGCGCGTTGGACTGGCATGCCCATCTTGCCGCCATAGTGGCTCGGCGGCAGGATCAGCGCCACATCGCGCCCGCCTCCGCGGCCAGCTCGCAGAGCGCGATCGTCTCGCGGGTGGATTGCCCGCTCGCGCCCGCGAGGATCTGCGCCTCCGCGCCTGCCGCCTCACGAATCGCCGCGATCACCGCGCGCCGTTCATCACGGTCGAGGTGAACCGCCTCGCCATTGGAGCCAAGCGCCACGATATTCGCGATGCCCTGCTCACGCAGCCGCTCGATGTGTTTCCGCATCGTCGCCAGATCCAGCGACTCATCTTCATGGAAGAAGGTGGGAACGGGTGGGTAGATGCCGCCAACATCAAGGGACGCGCGCGCTGCTGTCATGCCTTGTTCTCCGTCGCGTGCTTGCGGTGAGCGCCATGCGTAGTATTGTTCGCGCTCGCCTTGCTGTTCGCCTTGTTGTTTGCCTTGGCGCCATTGGCCGTGGCCTTCGCCTTGACCGCCTGTGACGCCATGCCCATCTGCTTCGGACGTGCCAGGATGGCGGGATCGCGCCCCACGATGTCGAGGAAGCGCGTCGCCTGGCGGATGTTGTGGTAGTAGTTGGGCAGGTGAATCTTCTCGTTCGGCGCATGGATGTTATCGTCGGGCAGGCCGACACCAACCAACACGACAGGCGCGCCTAGCACCTGGTCGAAGAGCGCCGCGATGGGGATGGAGCCGCCTTCGCGCTCGAAGACTGGCGCGACGCCCCACTCCTGCTCCACCGCCTGCTCTGCCGCGCGGACATAGACGTTATCGAGCGGCACGCTCACGCCATCGCCACTATGTACCTCGCGTACCTCGATCGTCACCCCTGGCGGGCACAGCTCCGCGACCCGCTTGCGCAGCAGCGGCAGCACTTCTTGCGGGCGTAGCTCGGGTGGCAGGCGTAGGCTGACCTTCGCTACCGCCTCCGCCGGGATGACCGTCTTGGCGCCCTCATCCACGAAGCCGCCGCGAATGCCGTGAACCTCCAGCGTGGGGCGCGCGGCCAGCCGTTCGCGTGGGTCGATCTGCTTCCTCACCAGGGAGAACATCCACGCCCATTTCCTTCTTCAGGATAGCTGAAACGTCCACCGGGCTGCGATTCCACAGCGCCCGCTCCTGCTCAGTGACACCCTTCAGCCGCTCATAGAGTTCCGGGATGGTGATATGCCCATCGGCGCCCTTCAGCCCGGCCAGCACGAGCGCCAGCGCGTGGATCGGATTGGGCGCCACGCCACCGAACGCGCCAGAGTGCAGGTCATGCGTGGCGCCCTTCGCCACGAACTCCGTATAGGTAATGCCACGCAGGCCATAGATGATCGCGGGGACGCCCGGTGCGGGCATGCCCGTATCGGCGATGTACGCCACGTCGCACTTGAGCTTCTGCGGGTGCGTGCGGACATACTCCTCGATGGACTCGCCGCCAGCCTCTTCCTCACCCTCGATCAGCAAACGCACGTTCACGGGCAAGCCGTGGTAGGCGCGCATGAGGGCCTCGAGCGCCTGGAGCAGCCCGAACATCTGTCCCTTGTCGTCCACGGCGCCGCGCGCATAGATGTTGTTGTTACGCACGACAGGCTCGAAGGGGTCGCTATTCCACAGCTCCAGCGGATCGACTGGCTGCACGTCGTAGTGGCCATAGAGCAGGACGGTGGGTTTGCCCTCAGCCTCCATCCACTCACCATAGACCAGCGGATGCCCATCGGACTTGATGACCTTGACCTTCTTCAGGCCGATGCTCTCCATCTTGGCGGCGACAAACCGGGCCGCCTTCCGCACATCCTTCTTGTACCTGGGCAACGTGCTGATGCTGGGAATCCGCAGCAAGTCAAACAGTTCGTTGAGGAAGCGATCCTGGTGCTTATCAATGTAAGCGAGCGCGGTATCAACGGAAGCATTCTCGTGGGTCATGGAGCAGCGTTCCTTTTCTATGACGCCTGGTGCGAGATGACGAGCGGCGCTATTCGATGGCGCGCATGGCTCCCCGCGTCGAGAGCGAGCGCGACGACGTCGGGAGCGCGGCTACCAGAGGAGGGACAGCGGGAGGCGCTGTGATGACCCGGCGCGACGACAGCTCCTGATGCCATGTACCCTGATGGTAGCAGGAGCGCTGGTGGTTGTCCAGTGCGCCTGCTACCATCAGCCCATCCTCCGCTACGACGCCTTTGATGTGTAGACGCAGCGTGCATGCTGAAAGTAGCGCAATGGTCGCACTGGTGAACGAGAAACACCCCACGATCTGACGCCTCTCGCCAGATCAGGGGGCGTTTCGTCGTTCGCTGTCGCGCCGCTACCGACGCCGCATGCGCTGGAGGATGCGTTGCAGCGGCAGCACGTCGTCGATCTTGAGGAAGTGCGCGAAGCTGAAGTAGACGCCGCCGCCGACGATGATCGCCATGATCAGGCGCACCAGCATCTTGGCTGACTCGATGATCGAGTGCGTTCCCGCTGGCAGCAGGAACTCGCCGAGCATGTAGACCAGCAGCGCGGTCAGGCTCGCGGCGACACTCGCGGCCAGCACATTGAGCGTGAAGATGCCCAGCGCCTTGAAGTCGAGGCCGCCCATCTCCTGGCGGAGCAGCACCAGCAGCACAATCGCCTCGCCTGTCCACGCGATGCTCGACGCCAGCGCGATTCCGGGGCCGCCCCACGGATCCAGCAGGATGCTCATGCCGATGACGAACATAAACTGCAGCAGACTTACCTGGGTAGGTGTGCGCGTGTTCTCCAGCGCGTAGAAGGAGCGCGTGAGGATTTCTACCAGAGCCAGCCCCGTGAGGCCAATGCCGAAGAAGATCAGCGGCTCGTAGACCAGAGGCAGCGCCTTAGGGTCGAAGTTATGATAGTCGAGCAGTGCGGTGGCGATCGGCTGCGCGAGCACCATCGTCCCGAGCGAAGCGGGAATCGCCAGATAGATGATCGTCTGGATGCTGCGCAGGACGGTCTGGCGCAGGCGATCCCACTCGCCCGCCGAGACCAGCGTCGAGAGCGTCGGGAAG
This sequence comes from uncultured Chloroflexia bacterium, assembly GCA_963840335.1. Taxonomy (GTDB): domain Bacteria; phylum Chloroflexota; class Ktedonobacteria; order Ktedonobacterales; family JADMIN01; genus JAKAIY01. The sequence continues at coordinate 68,574 of CAWIYP010000027.1, read as the reverse complement.
GCCGCCTGTGCGAGCGCCTGCCCGATGACGCCGTTGGGCAGCAAGATCAGCGTCATCGCGGTGTTGTAGCCCGTCAGCACACCCGCCGTCTCGATCAGCAGGAAGCGGTTGATGAAGACGGAGGTATAGAGCACGGCGGCGTTGAGGACGCGCGGCCCCATCAGCTTCGCGATCTCGACCACACCGGGGTGGCTGACGCTCACGACGGGCCGATACTCCATCTTGGCGCGTACCAGCGCGGGAATCTGGATCAGCAACTGCAGGACGGCGCCGACGACGACACCCCACGTGGGGCCGTAGATGCCGAGGTGTCCGCCGAAGATGCCGTCTTGCCATCGAGCAGGGTCGCGCCGATGCCGCCGACGATGCTCAGCGTGTAGACCACCTGTCCGATCGCGGGCGCGAGGAAGGATTGCCGCGCCTGGAGCAGCGCGATGGCGACCGTCGCGCCGCCCAGGAAAATCGGCTGCAACAGCATGATGCGTGTGAGCTGTACCGCCAGTGGCCCACTGCAATTTGATCCGTCGGGGCAGTTGCGGAAGATGTCACCAAACGCCAGCCGCATCACGGGCTCAGTAAAGATGATCGAGATGACGCAGAAGATGACGAGCAGAATCATCGAGGTATTGATGGCGGCGCTGGCGATATACCAGGCGGACTTGCGGTCACGCTTCTTCACCATGTAGTCATTGAAGACCGGAATGATCGCCGAAGCCAGCGCGCCACCCGCGATGATATTGAAGATGGCGTCGGGCAAGGTGAAGGCAAGGGTATAGGCGTCGGTGGTCGCGCCATATTTAAAGGTATAGGCGAAGAGGAACGTGCGCAGCATGCCAAAGATGCGGCTGATGAGCAGCGCCAGCGAGACGATGGTGGTGGCGCGCAGCAGTGTGCTGCTCCTGAGCGCAGCCATGTGCATTGAGGGCTGTTCGTCCATCTCGACGCCAGCGCGATTGACGCGGCCCGCGCTCACTGCGTTGGCGCTAGCCCTGGGCGCCTTTAGCCCACGACTCCATGAGACTCCAGGGCGCAGCGTTGGCAGCGCGCTGATCTTGCCGGTCGCCGTGAAGTCCTGCATGCTGGTGTTTGGCAGCGAGCGCTCCACCAGCGGCGCCATATACGGATCAGCCAGCGACGAGGAATCCTCGCCGCGCGCCACGTTCGGCTGGGGTGGAATCGGCCAGCGCCCACTCGCATGATCCCAGGGTGGATTCAACTCGTCGTCATCGGAAGGGAAGGCATTGGACTGGTTCGGTTGCGCCTGCCGCTCCTGCGACCCGGCTTGTTGACGCTGTCGCGCGAAATCCTGATCCAAGGTCGTCTATCCTCCGTCTCCGGCGGGCGCCGAGGCTCTGGTTCACCGCCGCGCTCATCTTGGGGTCTGCGACATGGCAGGTCGCAGGTTATTCTATCATCAGTCGCCAGCGCCTACAATTGAAGTTATCCGTCTGGCGTGTCGTCTCGGCGCTATCCATGCGCGGTATACCGCCTGGTATTGATACGAAGCGTGGGCGCGATGCGTCATGACGGACAGGACCTCTCGCCTGGCGCGTGGTAGAGACGGCGGCGGTATTTGCGCATTGGGGGCCAGGTCAGTATAGTGTCATTGAGAGACGGACAATGGCGAGCGAGAAGGACAATTAGATGGCGCGCGGCAGTGTGGCGTCTCGTGATGAGACCTATAATTACCAGGACGAGCAGGGCGAAGGGTGGGCCGGGCGCTTATTGCTCGATACCCTGGAAGTGGCGATCATCACGATGCTGGTCTTTCTGATCGCGCGTGTCTTTGTCCAGAACTACCAGGTTGACGGCCCCAGCATGACGCCGACCCTGCTCAATACCCAATACATCCTGGTGAACAAAGCGGACTACTTTTTCCATGGGCCGAGTCGTGGCGATGTGATTGTCTTCCGCTACCCAAAGAATCCCTCCAAAGACTTTGTGAAGCGGGTCATTGGGGTGCCAGGTGACACGGTCACCATCACCGACTCTGGAATCGTCAGCGTTGACGGTGTCAAGCTGACAGAGCCGTATACGAACGACCTCACCAACATCTATGGCCCCGAAACCTGGAAGCTGACAGCAGGCGAGTATTTCGTTCTGGGCGATAACCGTGGCGATAGCTCCGACTCGCGCGCATGGGGGCCGGTTCCGGCGTCCGACATCATCGGCAGGGCCGAGTTTGTCTACTGGCCCATCACGCAGGCGCATATTCTGACGAACTGGTCGAGCATCTTCGCCAGCGTCCCAGCGCCATAGCGCGCGGTTCCCGCATGCGCCACAGATGCGCGAAGCGTCCGATGTTTCACGTGAAACATCGGACGCTTCGCTTTTGTCACTGACCGGGGGATCGCGTTCAGTCTTCGCTGGTGATGCCGAGATCCCATACGCCGTCGGCGTGGAGCGGCAGGTTGTCGATCAGGCGGGTCGCGCCGACCCGCGCGGCGATGGCGAGCAGCGCGGGCGCCTGGAGCGTGGTGAGCGGCGCGCAAGTGTCGGGGTCGCAGAGCGCGGCGTAGTCGAGCGTGGCCAGCGGCTCAGTCGCGACTACCTCCGCCATCAGTCGCTCGATGTCCGCTGTCACATCGGCTGGGAGGCGCTGGCATGCGTAGTGCGACATCGAGCGCGTCGCGGCCCGCCAGCAGCGCGCGATAGAGGATCGTTGCCGCCGCACGCTCAGGGCCTTTCAGGTAGACGTTGCGGCTGCTCATCGCCAGGCCATCCGCCTCGCGTACAGTCGAGCCGACCCGCAGCTCCACGGGGATGTTGAGGTCGGCGATCATGCGACGGACGACGGCGACCTGCTGCGCATCCTTCTGGCCGAAGTAGACGCGCTCCGGACAGATCAGCAGCAGCAGCTTGGCGACCACCGTCGCGACGCCGCGAAAATGCCCCGGTCGTCGCGCGCCTTCGAGATTCTCGGTGAGCGGGCCGTTTGGCTCGACCCAGGTCGCGAAGCCTGACGGATACATCTCCGCCGCCTCGGGCGCGAAGATCGCGTCAACCTGGGCATCGGCGAGCAGTTCCATGTCGCGGGGCAGGTTGCGGGGATAGCGCGCCAGATCCTCGTGGGGGCCAAACTGCGTCGGGTTCACGAAGATGCTGACGACGACCGTATCATTCTCGGCGCGTGCGGCGCGGGCATGCGAGAGATGCCCCGCATGCAGATAGCCCATCGTCGGGATGAGGCCGACACTGCCCCGCCGAACCCAGTCGAGGCGCGCGTGACGTAGCTCGTCGAGGGTGGAGATGAGACGCATGGTGGATGTCCTCATTGAACAGGCGGCTGACAGCGCCGCCGTTGGTGGTCGTGGTATCAAGGACCGCGGACAAGCGAAGTTCGTCCGCGGTAGTGATGAGATTCTACCACCTGCGCCCTGTCCGGCTGGGTGGGTGAAAGTGTCGCCAGAGCGCTCGCTGACTCGTCTGGATATGCGAAGATTGCCGCGTCGCGTGTGGCTCTGGCCCGGAGTGTGCGGTGAGTGGCGCTAGAGTGCGATTATCTAGCGGAGACGCGGGCGGCGAGAGATGGGAAGGACGGAGGACGATGCGACCAATGCGTGTGGCGCGCACGCTCTGGCGTGGCGCGGCGCTGGCTGGGATTGGTCTGGCGGGTGGGGCGGCGCTGGTGACGGCGCGCCATCTGCTGATGACACCGCAGCCGCTCGAAAATGGACTGCCGGGCGAAGGGCGCGTTGATCGGGCGCATGGCGGCGAGATGTATTACACCGTCGCCGGGCCAGTGGACGCCCGCCCCGTCGTGCTGCTCCACGGCTTCTACCCTGGCGCCTCCAACTATGAATATCACGCTATCTTCGCGCGCCTGGCCGAGACGCATCGCGTCTATGCGCCAGACTGGCTGGGCTTCGGGATGTCGGAGCGCCCCGCGCTCAGCCACACGGGCGAGTTCTATGCCGCGATGCTAACAGGATTCCTGCGCGATGTCGTCAAGGCGCCAGCGGCGGTCGTCGCGTATGGGCGCGCGGCCAACATCGCCGCTCGGGTCGCCACCGACACGCCCGCGCTCTTCGACCGCCTCACGCTGGTCGCGCCAGATGCGGAGCTGGGGACGCATCCTGAGCCGACGCTGGGCCAGACGGTCGCGCGTCTCTTCCAGAAGGTGTCGCTGGGCGTCACCCCTTACGCCATCCTCACCCTGCGCCCCGCGCTGCGTCTCGCGGCGAGTCGGCGCAGCGCCGTGGGGCCGATGGAGGTTGACGAGCAGACCATCGACCATCTCTACGCCAGCGCGCACCAGTTCGGTGGCGAGTATGCCGCGCTCGCGCTGTTGACGGGCGAGCTTGATCTGCCAATACGTCAGGTCTTTCCGCTGATGCGCACGCCCACACTGATCATCGTCGGCGCCCGCGACCCGCAGCGCCCGCTGGATGCGATGGAGGGGCTGGTCGCGCTGAACCCGCGCGCCGACCTGGAAGTGATCGCGAATGCGGGCGAGACGGTGTTTCTCGACCAGCCCACGCTCTTCGTCCATACCCTGCATCGCTGGCTGGCCCGCCGTGTGACACGCTATGAGCCAGTTCCCCAGGTGGCGTCGGTGTCTCGCACCGCGCAGGCCGCTCCAGTGGCGCCCATCGTCGCGCCTGTCGCGCCGCCCAGTGCCACTGAAGGCCACGACGCAACCCACGCCGATAGAAGCGCTGCCATCCGCGCCGCCGGTGAAGATCGTTCCGGTGCTGGAGGATATGCCGCAGCGACGTCCCCGCGAGGCGCGTGTGCTGCGATCTCCTGATGGCGCGGCGCTGGCGGATGCGACGGATCCGACACGGGTCTCGCAGCCGCTCGCGCTGGAGCTTGATGAGCAGCCGCGACCGGAGAGCGCTGGCCCAAGCGCGCGCTTCACAGCGCCGGAGCCTCGCCACACCCGCGCGGCGCCGCCATCCGCCACAGCTTTCCGTTATGCGCCGGAGTCGCATATACATGTCTTGCGCTCAGATCGCGACCGGGGAGGTGGCCGTTCTACTCACCACCACTAGTGTCTGCGCATCACTGTGTTTCACGTGAAACATAGGAGCGGTCTGCGCCGTGTGTGCGCCATGAGCGCATGGGACGCATGAACGTCCCGGCGTCCGTTACTGGGACGGGGGGCGCCCGTTGCCAGTTTTGAATACCTTTCCTCAGGGCATGGCGCATAGCGTCACCCAGGGATGGGCCGTCTACACAGTTATTGATGCTGTCTCTCTGATGCTGTCCACTGTAAGGGGTTGCGCCGGATGATGGGCACGATCGTCTTGAGCATGTTATTGGGCTGGTTTGGCGTTATAGCGATTTTAACAGTATTCTCTGGGAAGAGTGAAGAGGCGCGGGCGGAGGAATCCGCGACAGTAGCGGGCGCTCCGCAGGGCGCGGTGGACGAGGCGTCGGCGGGTGTTGGCGTCTAGCGAGTCAGGCATTCATCCAGACGCGCGAGAGAGTGGAACCATGCGAGCTGGAGCGGCGCCACTGATCGGCGTGCCCTGCTTTAGCGGCGCGTTAACGGGAACCCATCGCCCCATCTATGGCGTCAATCAAACCTATGCCAATGCCCTGATCGCGGAGGGCGCGACCCCTCTCCTGATTCCCCCCGGCCTCTCCACGGCGGCGCTCGAAGCGCTCTGCGCGCGTCTCGATGGCCTGCTCCTCCCTGGCGGCGCCGACATTGACCCCGCCCGCTACGGTGAGGCGCGCATCCCGGAGTGCGGCCACATCGAGCCGGAGCGCGACGAACTGGAGCTGGCGCTGACCGATATGGCCCTGCGTCGCGACCTGCCGATCCTGGGCATCTGCCGGGGCATGCAGACCCTCAACGTCGCGATTGGCGGCACGCTCTATCAGGATATCGAGGCCTTGCAGCCGGGCGCCGCGCCGCACGCGCACAGCGAGATGCCCCGCGACTATCGCGCGCACAGCGTCCTCGTCGAGCGCGACTCACGCCTGGGCGAGATTCTCGGCGCGACGGAGCTTCAGGTGAACAGCCTGCACCACCAGTCCGTGAAGCGTCCAGGGGCCTCGGCGCGTATCGTGGCGTGGTCGAGCGATGGCGTCGCCGAGGGCATGGAGCTACCCGACCAGCGGTTCGCCGTCGCCGTGCAGTATCATCCCGAGGAGCTTGTAGCGACGGACGAGTTGAGTCGGCGCCTCTTCACCGCCTTCGCGCAGGCCTGCCGCGAGGGCTAGCCCCAGCGCATCACACCTGTGCGCTACTTCGTCCACTGGTGAAGTGATCGTATGCGGCAAGATTTCAGAGGAATGCGTCATGTTGAAGCGCGAGCCTGGGAGCGGTGGTGGGCGCGCCTGGCGCCGTCTGGCGGGCGTTCTGCCGCGCGACCGAGCTTCCCGGTGAGCATAGCCTGCCCGATACCCTGCGCCGGGCGCGGGCCGCCAGTGGACGCGGCGACCCCGAAAGCCAGTGGGCGCTGCGCCAGTATGAGGCGCTGCGGCAGGCGCTGGAGCACGAGAAACAATCCCTCACCCCAGTTGCTCGCGGCTGCGGGGCTGGCCTTCTGGGGCGCGCTCGCGCTGGGCGCTCAGCCGTCAGGCGCACGGAACTATACGGCTGATCGCGCCGCTGAACGCGCTGCTGGCGCTGGCCCTTGCCCTGCGTATCTTGAAGGTGAATCTGCTGCTGCGACGCTTCTGGGAGCGCTCGGCGGATGACTAGCTGAGTGACCAGGCGCGAACGGCGCGAGGAGGTTGACGAGATGCGATTCGAGACACTGGCGATTCACGCTGACCATGAGAGCGATCCCGCGACGGGCGCGGTGACGCCACCGCTGCACCTCGCGACCACCTTCGAGCGCGCGCCCGATGGAACCTATCCCCACGGCTACATCTACATCCGCACCGAGAACCCCACCCGCAACGCGCTGGAGCGACTGCTCGCGGCGCTGGAGGCTGGGGCCGAGGATGTAGCTGAGGCGGCGGCGTTCGCGTCTGGCTCGGCGGCGACGGCGGCGGTCCTCCAGTCGCTCGCGCCCGGCGACCATGTGCTGGCGCCCAGCGATGTCTACCACGGCACAGCGAAACAGTTGCGCACGGTCTTTGGCCCCTGGGGGCTGGCGTTCGACTTCGTGGACATGAGCGACCTGGAGGCGGTGGCGGCGGCGCTGCGTCCCAACACCCGCCTCATCTGGATCGAGACGCCCTCCAATCCGCTGCTGAAGATCACCGATGTCGCGGGCGTCGCGGCGCTAGCGCATGGCGCAGGCGCGATCGCTGGTGGCCGACAACACCTGGGCGACTCCCGTCGGGCAGCGACCCCTGGAGCAGGGCGCTGACCTCGTCGTCCACTCGACCACGAAGTACCTCGGCGGGCATAGCGACACGCTGGGTGGCGCGGTCATCGCGCGGAAGGACGATGAGCGGTTCGCGCGCGTCCGGCAGATTCAGGGCAGCGTCGGCGGCGTCCTCGCTCCCTTCGATAGCTGGCTCACCATGCGCGGCGTCCGCACGCTGGCCTACCGCATGCGCGGCCACACGGAGCATGCGCAGGCGGTGGCGCGCTTCCTGGCGGCGCATCCCGCCGTCGCCGCCGTCCACTATCCCGGCCTGCCCGACCACCCCGGCCACGCAGATCGCGGCGCGGCAGATGGCGCTCTTCGGTGGGATGCTCTCGATTCAGACGCACGGCGGCGCGGAGACGGCGCTGGCGGTGGCGGCGCACACGCGCGTCTTCACCCGCGCGACGAGCCTCGGCGGCGTCGAGAGCCTGATCGAGCATCGCGCCAGCATCGAGGGGCCAGAGTCGCGCACGCCGCAGAACCTGCTCCGACTCTCCATCGGCCTGGAGCATCCCGACGACCTGATCGAAGACCTCGACCAGGCGCTCGCGGCGGCTTCACAGCGCTAGCGTATCCCGACGACGCCACGTCGATAGGGGAAGTGTTTCACGTGAAACACCGGGCAAAACCACCACGAGCAATTGTAGTCGCCTGGCTTACTGGCGGCGACAGTGGCGCAGGTGATACAATATCGTCGCTTCCCCCACTGAGGGGCCGTAGCTCAGGGGCAGAGCAGGGGCCTTTTAAGCCTCGTGTCGTGGGTTCAAATCCCACCGGCCTCACCGCAAGCGGCAGCCAGTCCATCGCTGGCTGCCGCTTTTTGTTGTGGGTGAGAGGTCGCGGCCTTGAAAGGCGGCGCGATGCGGGACGATGGGGCTGAAGCCCCTGGAGGCGCGGCCACAGTCGTGCGTCGGGATCGACCTGCAGGGCCGCGTCCAAGCCACCTGCCGCTTCAGGCCGCGGCTCCATCCCCCAGATCGTGGTGCCGTATCGGCCTTCAGGCCGCGTTCGCGTGCTCCGGCCTTTCATGGCCGCGACCGCGTGCCTCTCCACCTCCCCCACCGCCTCTTGCCGGATCAGCGGGCGGTAGCGTGGCTCCCACATCAGCGCATCCACTCGCTGCTCGATGCTGGCGCCGCCTTCGAGCTGGCCCAGCCCTGCCCGCAGCGCCTCATGCGCCACCGCCAGCGCCACCGTCCGCGAGGCCGCGCGCACATCCGCCACATGCGGGTACAGCGGCGCCTGCGGATCGCTCCGGCTGGGGGCCACCGCGCTGAGCGCCCGCGCCGCCGCGAGGAACATGCCATCGGTCACACGCCGCGCGCCAGAGGCCAGCACGCCCAGCCCCATGCCGGGGAAGATGAACATGTTGTTGCACTGGCCGATACGCACGGGCCGCCCGTCCACCTCCACATCGGCGAAGGGGCTGCCCGTCGCGACCAGCGCCCGCCCATCCGTCCAGCGGAGCAGGTCGGCGGGGGTCGCCTCGCTCTTCTCCGTCGGATTCGAGAGCGGGAAGATCACCGGGCGCTGGACGTGCCGCGCCATCTCGCGCACCACCTCCTCGCTGAAGGCGCCCTTGCGCGCCGCCGCCCCGATCAGGATCGTCGGGCGGACATGCCGCACCACCTCCAGCAGGTCGTAGCCCTGCGTCGCGCCATCGGGCAGCGGCCATGCGGGCTGGGCGAAGCTGGCCTTCTCGGCGTCGAGGTCCGCGCGTCCGCTGTGGACGAGGCCGTGGCGATCCAGCAGCCAGATGCGCCCGCGCGCCTCCGCCTCGCTCGCGCCCTCCTCCACCATCGCCATGATGAGCAGGTCGGCGATGCCCGTGGAAGCCGAGCCAGCGCCGAGGAACACCACCCGTTGCTCGCGCAGTGGCGTTCCCGTCGCGTCCGCCGCCGCCAGCAGCCCGGCCACCGTCACGGCGGCCGTCCCCTGGATGTCGTCGTTGAAGGTGCAGAGTTGGTCGCGGTAGCGGTCGAGCAGGCGCCGCGCATTGTCGCGGGCGAAGTCCTCCCATTGCAGCACCGCCTGCGGGTAGACACGCTTCACCGCCGCGACAAAGGTATCCACGAAGGCGTCGTACTCCTGGCCGCGTACACGCTCGTGTCGCGAGCCGAGGTAGAGCGGGTCGGCGAGGAGCTGCTGGTTGTCTGTGCCAGCGTCGAGGATGATGGGCAGCGTCGTGCTGGGCGCGATGCCCGCGCAGAGCGTGTAGAGCGCGAGCTTGCCGATGGGGATGAGCATGCCGCCGACGCCCAGATCGCCCAGCCCCAGGATGCGCTCGCCATCGGTCACGACGATCACGCGCGGGTCGGGGACAGGCGCCGCCCGCAGAATCTCCTCGATGGCGTCGCGCCGCTCATAGGCGATGTAGAGGCCGTGGGGGCGGCGGTAGATGTGGCTGAAGTTCTGGCAGGCCAGCCCGACCGTCGGCGTGTAGATGATCGGACTCATCTCGGCGATGTGCTCTTGCAGCAGGCGGAAGAATAACGTCTCGTTGCGGTCGTGGAGTGACGCCAGATAGATGTAGCGCTCCAGGTCGGTCGTCTTGGCGCGGAAGCTCTCGTAGGTGCGGGTGAGCTGCTGCTCGATGGTCATGACGGCGGGCGGCAGCAAACCATGCAGGTGAAACGCCGTCCGCTCATCCTCCGGAAACGCGCTGCCCTTGTTCAGCCGGGGATTGCCCAGCAGCGCCGCGCCGCTGAGCGTGGTGGCGATGGCCTCATCGCTCGCGCCGCCTGCGACGCCACCTGCGCGGCGGCTGTTGACGTATCTGTGTCCACTGCGCCCTCTTTTCACACGACCTGCCAGGCGCGCTGAGGGAGAGAGCGGCGCCTCCCACGGTGGCGGGGCGGGACTGTTTCACGTGAAACACTCACATCCCCTGATGCGAGCGCTCCACAGCATCCTGTCCGTCGCTGGCCGCGGCGCGCATCTCCTGTCTCGCTCGCCGCCACGCGACACTGTCAGCATACCACCTCGGCATCACCATGCGGTCACAGCGCAAGACTTCAGCGCGCGTCTCACTACGCAGGGATGATTGTGACGACGCTGGAGTGGATGCGCCGCCAGCGGAAGAACAAGTGCGCTTCCGATAGCGGCGCTCTATATTCGAGCGCTGGCAGAGCGCTCGTGTACGCGCTGGCGCTCCGGCTATTCCGCGCTACCGTCGGCTACCGTCGGCGGCGCAGGGCGTCCCAATTGAAGAGGAGGTTCACGGCGAAGACGGTCAGACAGACCAGCGTGAACGCGAAGACCCCCACGGTAATCGCGACACCCGACGCGACATATTGCATCAGGCTCGTCATGATCCCCAGCGCGATGGCGATCAGCGGGATCATCAGCGCCAGCGAGGCAATCGCCAGCCCCATCCGCTGCCCGCCCGTCGGCTGCAGGTAGGCTCGCCTGCGAGATCGGCGGCGCCACTGTCCCATAGCCGCCCATCGGTGGCATCGGCTGCCAGACATTCGGCTGCTGCATGGGCGCCTGCGGTATCGGCTGCTGCACCGGTCTGTGGTATCGGTTGCTGCGCCTGCTGCTGAACCGGTTGCTGGGATCGGCTGCTGAACCTGCTCCTGTCCCGTCGTCGGCTGCTCAGGTAGTGGTGTCTGTGGTGTGCTCAACATGGCGCACCCACTCCTTTCCTCATCGGTCGCTTCCGCGCGCATCCCACGAGATCGCGCCAGAAACTCCGCTCCTGTACAGCAGCGTATGGCGCGCCACTCACACCCCTGTCACATCCGCCCACCCGCGCACACAGGGCTGTCACAGGCAGAAGCAGACTGACGCAATGTCAACATTATGTCAAGTAATGGCTGCAGTCGCGGCCTTGAAAAGGCCGGCGCACGCGGACGCGGACTGAAGTCCGACGACACCGCCGAATGCAGCGCGCAGGGCATTTATGCCCATCCCACCGTGCGCCGGCCATTCATGGCCGCGACGCGCGCTACCCTATGGACAAACGATTGCGCAGTCGCTACACTTGTCTATGTCGTAAGGTCGTCGCGCGGGTCGTATCAGGAGGAATGCCGATGGCTGGGCTGGTCATCACCGTGAACGGGAAGCCGTACGAGACGCAGGCGCCCGCCGAAACGCCGCTGCTCTACGTCCTGCGCGATGAGCTGGGGCTGAACGGCCCGCTCTTCGGCTGCGGGCTGGAGCAGTGCGGCGCGTGCAAGGTGCTGCGCGGGGCCGAGGCGGTGGCGAGCTGCCGTCTGCCCGTCGGCGAGGCCGTCGGCGCGCAGATCACCACGCTGGAGGGCCTGGGCACGCCCGACGAGCCGCATCCCGTGCAACAGGCGTTCCTTATAGAACAGGCGGCGCAGTGCGGCTACTGCTCCAATGGCATGATGATCACCGCCGCCGCGCTCATCTGGCGCACGCCGCATCCCACCGATGAGCAGATCCGCGAGGCGCTCGACGACAACCTCTGCCGCTGCGGCTCGCACCAGCGCATTCTCCGCGCGGTCAAGCGGGCGGCGGCGCTGCTCTGGGAGAGGAGGAAGCCTGATGTCCACTCCCGCCTGGCGCAACGCCGAAGTCACTGGCGAGAACCATTCCCCCCTCCAGCCGATGTCCACCACCCGCCTCGACGACTGGCTGGCCATCGCGCCCGATGGCGTCGTGACGGTCTTCAGCGGCAAGGTGGAGCTTGGCACCGGCATCCGCACCGCCCTCGCCCAGGTCATCGCCGACGAGCTGGATGTCCCCCTCGTCAGCGTGCGGATCGTCATGGGCGACACCGACCGCAGCCCCAACGAAGGCTACACCGCTGGCAGCAAGAGCATCCAGACGTTCTGGGGCGCCGCGCGCGTCGCGGCGGCGGAGGCGCGGCAGGCGCTGCTCGCGCTCGCGGCGGAGCGTCTCGACGCCGCCCCCGCCGACCTGCTCACGACGGATGGCGCCGTCGCGCGCCGCGATGATCCCCAGCGCCGTGTCAGCTATGGCGATCTGCTGGGCGGCGGCGGTTTCGGCGAGCGCGTGGTGACGGGCCAGGCGCCCCTCAAGTCTACCAGCGACTACGCGGCCATCGGCGCCGCTGCGCCGCGCCTCGACCTCGCCGAGAAGTTCTTCGGCGCCGCCAGCTTCGTCCACGATGTGCGCCTGCCCGGCATGCTGCATGCCCGCGTCGTGCGCCCGCCCAGCCCCGGCGCCACCCTGCGCGCCCTCGACGATGCCCCGCTCGCCGCGATCCCCAGCGCGCGGGCTATCCACATCGGTGATTTCGTCGCCGTGGTGGCCGAGCGCGAGGAGCAGGCCGTGCGCGCGGCGGGGCTGCTGCGCTGCGAGTGGGACGAGACGCCGACCCTCCCCGCCTACGACGACCTCTACACGAACATTCGTCAGCAGCCGACGACCGATCAGGTGGCGCAGGAGCGCGGCGCGACGGCGACGGCGCTGGCGGGCGCGGCCAGGGTCATCTCCGCGCGCTACTACCAGCCGTTCCAGGCGCACGCCTCGATGGGCCCGTCCTGCGCCGTGGCGCGCTTCGAGGAGGACGGCGCGTTGACGGTCTGGGCGACCTCGCAGGGCGTCTTTGCGCTGCGTGGCGCGCTGGCCGACCTGCTGGAGCTACCCAAAGAGCGGTGCGCGTGATCTTCCAGGAGGGCGCGGGCTGCTACGGCCACAATGGCGGGGATGACGCCGCCGCCGACGCCGCCCTGCTGGCCCGCGCGACCAGGCGCCCCGTGCGCGTGCAGTGGTCGCGCGAGGATGAGTTCGTCTGGGAGCCGAAGTCGCCCGCGATGGTGATGGAGACGCGCGCCGGACTCGATGGCGAGGGGCGCGTCATCGCCTGGGAGTACGATGTCTGGTCGCCGTCGCACGCCAACCGCCCGCGCCGCGCGATTGACCTGCTCGCCGGGCAGCTTACACGCGGCGAGCGGCCCGCGCCGAAGCCGCTTCTCCCTCGGCGGCGAGCGCAACGCGCCCACGAACTACGCCATCGCCAACACCCGCGTCACCGTCCACGCGCTGGCCCGCGCGCCGCTGCGTGTCTCCTCGATGCGCAGCCTCGGCGCGACCGCCAACACCTTCGCCAACGAGTCGCTGATGGATGAGCTGGCGCTGGCGGCGGAGACTGATCCCGTCGCCTTCCGCCTGCGCCACCTGGAGGATGCGCGCGCCCGCGCCGTGGTCGAGGCCGTCGCCAGCGCCGCCCACTGGGACGAGCCGCCGGAGCCAGGCGCCGCGGGCGAGCGGGTGGGGCGTGGCATCGCCTTCGCGCGCTACGAAAACGACGAGGCGTATGTCGCCGTCGTCGCTGAGGTCGCCGTCGATCCCGCGAGCGGCGCGACCCGCCTGCGCCACGTCACCGTCGCGCATGACTGCGGCCTGATCATCAATCCCGACGGTGTGCGCAACCAGATCGAGGGCAACATCATCCAGGGGGCCAGCCGCGCGCTCAAAGAGGAGGTGCGCTTCGATACCACGCGCGTCCTCAGCCGCGACTGGGAGACGTACCCCATCCTGAAGTTCTCGGAAATCCCTGAGATCGAGGTCATTCTGATCGATCGACCCGATGAGCCGCCAGTGGGCGCGGGCGAGCCTGCCACCGTCGTCATCGCGCCCGCCATCGCCAACGCCATCGCCGCCGCGACGGGCGTCCGTCTGCGGCAGGTTCCTTTCACCCCAACGCGCGTGAAGGAGGCGCTGGCGGCGGGTTCGGCTGACCGCGCTGATTGATGCTTGACAACCGTCCGGCATCCGTATACTTCACATCAGGGCAATTGGTATGACCATCATACCTATTGACTAGAGCTGGTTGAGGCGCGCGTCAGCGAAGAGGCGCAGATGTATACACCCGTCGAGCGGAGCAAGCTCTACGAGCAGATCGTCGAGCAGATACAGGGGCGGATCGTGCGTGGGGAACTGCGCGCGGGCGACCGCCTGCTGCCGGAGCGCGAGCTGGCGGCGTCGTTCGGGGCGAGCCGGACGGCGGTACGCGAGGCGCTCAAGACGCTGGCGCAGATGGGACTCGTGGATATGCGGCCAGGGCGCGGCACGATCGTCACCGACAACACCTCCGACGCGATGCGCTCCTCGCTCGGCCTGATGATGCGCGTCGGCGTGCTGAGCAGCCCCGATGCGCTGGTCGAGCTGCGGGCGATCATCGAGCCGGAGATCGCCGCGCTGGCCGCCGAACGCGCCAGCGCCGAGCAGATCGCCGCGCTGCGCGAGGCCGTGGAGACGATGGAGCGCTCGCTCCAGCAGGCCACGGACTACATCGCGGCGGATAACCGCTTCCACCGCACACTCGCCCTCGCCACGCGCAATCCGCTGATCGTCTCGCTGATTGATTCCATCGTCGGCCTGCTCGCCGAGCAGCGCTCGCTCATCTTCACCGTGCCGGGTGGCCCGGAGCGCGGCCAGGTCTATCACAAGACGCTGCTCGAAGCGATTGAGCGGCGCGATGTGGAGCAGGCCCGCACGGCCATGCGCGCGCACCTCACGCAGGTCAGCGTGGATGTGGCCATAGCCGAATCAGACCAGGAATAATCCGATCCTATTCATGCATGCTGGCGACGCGCGACCATTGGTGGTCGCGTTCCTGATACGACAGAAGTGATTTGGAGGTATGCGCGATGACGCAGACTGATGTCACGCAGGCGTCATCGCCGGGCCAGACCGACCCCGCGATGACGCGAGAGCGCTGGCTGTATCTGTACCGACAGATGCAGCGCATCCGCCTCTTTGAAGAACAGGTAAACGAACTGTATATGTCCGCGCGCATGCCCGGGCTGGCCCACCTCTACAGCGGTGAGGAAGCGGTCGCCGTCGGCGTCTGCGGCGCGCTGCGGCAGGATGACTACATCACCAGCACGCACCGTGGCCACGGCCACTGCATCGCCAAGGGCGCCGCGATTGACCTGATGTACGCGGAGCTGCTGGGCAAAGAGGCGGGCTACTGCCACGGCAAGGGCGGCAGCATGCACATCGCCGACCAGAACACTGGCAACCTCGGCGCCAACGCCATCGTCGGCGGCAGCGCGGGCATCGCCACGGGCGCCGCGTTCACCAACAAGGCGAAGGGCCTCGACCGCGTGGCGGTCTGCTTCTTCGGCGATGGCGCGCTCGGCCAGGGATTGCTCTACGAAGTGATGAACATGGCCTCGCTCTGGAAGCTGCCCATCATCTACGTCTGCGAAAACAACCTCTACGGCGAGTACACCCACTACACCGAGACCCACGCTGGCGACATGGGCGCCCGCGCCGCCGCCTTCGGCATCCCCGTGGCGCATGTGGACGGCCAGGACATCCGCGCGGTCTACGATGCGGCGGAGCAGGCCGTCAAGCGCGCCCGCGCTGGCGAGGGGCCGACCTTCCTGCTCGCCGACACCTACCGCTACTATGGCCACCACGTCGGCGACATCCAGCGCGCCTACTATCGCCCGCGCGAGGAAGAAGAGCACTGGCGCAACGACCGCGACCCCATCAAGCTGATGACCGCCTGGCTCGAAGCCGAGGGCGTGGCCACCCACGATGAGCTTGAGGCCATCCGCGCTGAAGTTGACGCCGAGGTGCTGGCGGGCGTGGACTTCGCGCTCGACGCTCCCTATCCTGATCCGTCGGAGGTCACTGAAGATGTCTACGTCTAGCCTTGCCCCCGCCGGAAGCACTGGCGCGAAGGCCACCCGCGAGATCACGCTCAGCCAGGCGATCCGCGAGGCGCTGGCCGAGGAGCTGCGCCGCGACCCCTCCGTCTTCGTCATCGGCGAAGATGTCGCCGAGGCTGGCACTCCCTTCAAGGTGCTCAGCGGCCTCGTCGAGGAGTTCGGCAAGACCCGCATCATTGACTCGCCGATCTCTGAGGCGGGCATCACGGGCATCGGCGTTGGCGCGGCCATGACGGGCATGCGTCCCGTCGTGGACATCATGTTCGGCGACTTCCTGGGCATCGTCATGGATCAGATCGCCAATCAGGCGGCGAAGGTTCACTACATGTCCGGCGGCAAGCTGAAGGTTCCAATGGTCATCCGCACGACGCTGGGCGCCACCCGCCGCAGCGCCGCGCAGCACAGCCAGAGCCTCCACGCCTGGGTCAGCCACATTCCCGGCCTGAAGGTCGCCTTGCCCTCCACGCCCTACGACGCCAAGGGCCTGCTCAAGACGGCCATCCGCGACGACAACCCGGTGGTGATCTTCGAGGACAAGATGATGTACACCCTCAAGGGGCCTGTCCCTGAGGAGGAGTACACGATTCCCTTCGGCGTCGCCGACATCAAGCGCGTCGGCGAGGACATCACCATCGTCGCCACCAGCAGCATGGTGCAGGTCGCGCTGGCCGCCGCCGAGCAGCTCCAGAGCCTCGGCATCAGCGCCGAGGTGATCGACCCGCGCACGACCTTCCCGCTCGACAAAGACGCGATGATCCAGTCCGCGATCAAGACGAGCCGCGCCATCGTGCTGGACGAAGGCTACGAGCGCTACGGCGTCACGGCGGAGTTCGCCTCGGTCATCAGCGACGGCGCGTTCTACTATCTCGATGCGCCGGTGAAGCGTATGGGCGCGATGGACGTGCCGATTCCGTTCTCGCCCGCGCTCGAAGACCTCACCGTCCCCACGCCGGAGAAGGTGACGGAGCTGGCCAAGACACTCTGCGGTCGCGCATAGGCGCCCGCCCATCCCATCACTGCGCCACGGCGTCACGACAGCGGCGCCGTGGGCCACGCGCAAGCGCGGCAAAGGAGCATCATCACATGGGTACCAAGACATACGGCACGATGGGCGTCGACTGGGAAGAGCGGGTAAATTACGACCGCCTGCGCACCCAGCGGCTGGATCGCATCAAGGCGTTGCTGGCTGAGTCGGAGATAGGCGCGCTGCTCTGCTTCGACATGAGCAACATTCGCTACATCACCGCGACGCACATCGGCACCTGGGCGATGGATAAGGTCGCGCGTTTCTCGCTGCTGCCGCAGAACGATGAGCCGATCCTCTGGGACTTCGGCTCCGCCGCGCGCCACCACCAGCTCTACTCCCCCTGGCTGGGCGAGCGCTCGCGCGCGGGCATCTCGACGCAGCGCGGCGCGATGGCCCCCGAGGCGGGCCGCGCCGAGAATGTGGCGCGCAAGATTCGCATCGAGCTGGAGGAGCGCGGCCTGCTCGGCTCACCGCTCGGCGTGGACGTGATCGAGCTGCCAGTGCTCTTCGCGCTGCAGAAAGAGGGCATCACGGTCGTTGATGGGCAGCAGCTCATGCAGCGCGCCCGCATCATCAAGACGGTGGATGAGATGACCCTGCTCAACACCGCCTGCATGATGGTGGACGCGGCCTATGACGAGCTGTATCGCTTCATGCGCCCCGGCGTGAAAGAGAACGAGTGCGTCGGCCTCGTCAGCAAGACGCTCTATGACCTCGGTTCGGAGCATGTCGAGGGCGTCAACGCCATCTCTGGCGAGCGCTGCAGCCCCCACCCGCACGTCTTCAGCGACCGCGCGCTGCGTCCCGGCGACCCCGCCTACTTCGACATCCTGCACAGCTACAACGGCTACCGCACCTGCTACTATCGCACCTTCGCCATTGGCAGCGCCTCGTATGCGCAGGTGGAAGCCTACAAGAAATGCCGCGAGATTCTCGATACGGCCATCGCGATGATTCGCCCCGGCGTGACCACAGGCGATGTCGTCGCCAGCTTCCCGAAGGCGGAGGAGTTCGGCTTCACCGACGAAGAGGCGGCCTTCGCGCTGCAATATGGCCACGGCGTTGGCCTCTCCATCTGGGAGAAGCCGATCTTCAGCCGCCTCGTCTCGCTCGACCATCCTGAGGTGATCGAGAAGGGCATGGTCTTCGCGCTCGAAACCTTCTGGCCGGCGTCGGATGGCTGGTCCGCCGCGCGCATCGAGGAGCAGTTGATCGTGACCGAGACGGGCTGCGAGGTCATCACCCGCTTCCCCGCCGAGGAGTTGATGGTGGCGGGTGTCCGCTACTACACCGCGACCGGCCCGCTCACGACGACCCGCGACAGTCAGTCGCATCTCAACACGGCTGCCGGAACCCGTGAATATAAGCTGACGGGCAGCGCGCATTCGTCGAATGGGCAGAGCTAGCCCCTGAGGAAGACAGTTTTCGATGGCTACAAAGGTGTTCATGCCAGCCCTGGGTATGGCCCAGGAGACGGGCATGCTGGTGCGCTGGCTCAAAGGTGAAGGCGACGCCGTACAAGAAGGCGAGCCAATCGCCGAGATCCAGACCGACAAGGCGACCGAGGAGCTACAGGCGCGCGCGAGCGGCACGCTCTCCGGCCTGCTGGCGCGCGAGGGCGATGATGTGCCAGTCGGGCAGGTCATCGCCATGATTCTGGCGCCAGGCGAGTCAGCCGCCCGCTCCGGCGCACGGCTCCGCGCCGACGCCGATGATCGTCGCCGCGCCCACGCCGCCCATCATCACCGTTCCCGCGAATGGCGCTGGCGGGGCCATCAGTCCGCTCGCCCGCCGCATCGCTGAGGAGCGTGGCGTCCCCCTGAGAGCATCCCGACGAATGGTCGCCGTGCGCGCAAGGCCGATGTCATCGCGTTCCTCGATGCGCGCGACGCGCAGCAGCCAGCGGCTCCCAGTGGCCTCCTGGCGCGCGTCTGCTGCCCGCCTCACCGAAGGCGCGGCGGCTGGCGCGTGAGCAGGGGGTGGAGTTGGCGCTATGTGGCGGGCAGCGCATCCGGTGGCGCGGTCGTCACGGGCGACGTGCTGGCCTTCGTCGCGCGCTCCGGCGCCGCGACCGCCCGCGCCTCCGCGCCCGCGTCAGCCCGCGTCCGCGCTGCATCCCATCTGGCGGATCATGGCCGAGCGCACGACGCAGAGCTGGCAGCAGGCGCCGCACTTCTTCCTGATGCGCGAGATCAACGCGAGTCGGCTCATCACCTGGCGCGAGCAGATTCGCCGCCAGCGCCAGCTCAACGTCACCTACACCGACCTGCTGGTGATGGCGACCGCGCATACGCTACGGGCGCACCCGCGCATCAACGCCTCGTGGCGCGATGGCGCGATCATTCAGCATCCTGACGTGAACGTGGCGCTGGCCGTGGCCGCCGACTATGGGCTGGTCACTCCGGTCATCCACCAGGCTGACCATCTCACCCTTGCCGAGATCGCCGAGCGACGCCAGACGCTCGTGCAGCGGGCGCAAGCGGGCAAGCAGCGGTCGGATGACCTCGCGGGCGCGACCTTCACGATCAGCAACCTGGGCATGTATGGCGTGGATGCGTTCAATGCGATTGTCCCGCTGCCCCAGGCGGCGATTCTGGCGGTCGGGCGCATCGTTGAGCGGGTCGTGCCGCTGCATGGCGTGCCTGCCGTGCAGCCGATGATGGCGCTGAGCCTCTCCTGCGACCACCGCGTCATTGATGGCGCGCGTGGGGCGGAGTTCCTGGGCGCGCTCGCCGACCTGCTCGAAGAACCATTGGCCTTGTTGGAATAGTCCCTGGCGGGCGAGGCGCGCTGTCACCCACAGCGGGTGAAGCGCATCGGGTAGCTGTGCAGCCGCTCGATGCCATCGCGCGTCACCCGCACCAGTTCGCCGACCTGCACGCCGCTCTGCTCGTCGGGCGCGATGACATTTGGCTGGATGACCACCGTCATGTTCTCGGCGAAGGTGAAGGGCGCGCTCGGCGCCGCGCTCGTCTGCCGTGTCCGCAGAATCGGTGGCAGATAGCCGCCGCCAAGGCCGTGGAGGAGGTCATCGCAGATCGTGTAGCCAGCGGTGTGGATGCGCTCGGCCACGTCCAGCACGGCGTCGCTGGTCGCGCCCGCGCGCAGGATGGCGGCGATGCCGTCGAAGACCTCGACCGCCAGGTCATACATCCGCTGATAGGCGGGCGTTGGCTCGGCGGCGAGCGTGAAGGTGCGCAGGAGCTGGCCGGGGTAGCCGTGATACTGCGCGCTGATCTCGAAGATGAGCGCGTCGCCAGCCGCGACGCGCCGGTTCGTGGGCCGTTGCGCGGGGACGCAGCGATCGGGCTGCGCCATCGGTGTCGTCGCCAGATAGTGGATGCCCGTCTGCCCACCCTGCGCGACATAGGCGCTCTCGATGAGCGCGATCAGCTCGTGCTCGGTCATGCCGGGCCGCGCCTCACGCTCCAGCGCGACCGCCGCGAGGTCGGTGAGCGCGGCGCCACGGCGCAAGAACGCGAGCTCTTCGTCGCTTTTCACGAGGCGGAGCTGGCGCAGCGCGGCGGAGCAATCCACCAGCGTCGCCTGGGGCAGCGCCCGCTGGAGCGTGAGGTACTGGCGCGCGGGCAGTGGCCCGGCGAAGCCCAGCCGCGCGCTGGCGAGGCCGAGCGCCCGCGCCGCTTCCGCCGCCGTCGTGGCGATGTCGTCGCCGCCCCAGCGGATCTCGCACTGGTGGACGACCCGCCGCGCGGCGGGGAGATGGTTGAAGTATTCCACGAGGAGCAGCGGCTCGCCGTTCGCCGGAAAGAGCAGCAGCGCCTCGCGGGTGACCAGAAAATTGGAGAGATAGCTCACCTCGTTGTCGAGGCCCGCCAGCCCATAGAGCAGCAGCGCCTCGATACCCTGGTCAGCCATGATCGCGCGTGTCGCGGCCCGTCGCCGCGCGAATTCGTCATCGGAAAAGCGCGGAAAGAGCGGCTCCTCGTTGGGTCGCTCGCTCGTCAGACGGAGTTGTCGCCATAGGTGTAGCGCTCCTTGTTGAGCTATCGTCGTCTGTGTTTTCGGCGCTCGCTGAGAGGCCAGCGACCGCTCGCTCATCGCAGAGGAGTCTAGTGGTCGTCAAAGGAGGTGTCAACTACGCGCATTGCTTGCGGTTCTACCCAAAACCGGGGGTTGGCAAGCTGGCGAATAAATTCGCGCCTGGATGGCCCGCGGGCCGCGAAGCCCGCAGACGCGGGCTGGGTCTCGACGAGCATTCGCACGCAGGGGCAGACGGATCGTCTCGCGCCGTCTGGTTCCTAGTCCGCGTTGGCGGACTTCGCGGCGGAACGCCCTCCAGGCGCGGCTTGAGCCGCCAGCTTGCCTGCCGCCAGACCCCCGGTTTTTGGTAGAACCATTGCTTGTCGCCAGGTCTCTTATGTTCTGGTGACGCGGTTGCTGACCTTTCGGTATTGACACGTGTCCGGCTCAGTGATATTGTTGCGTCAATCGATTGTCCTAAGTAGGCAAACGATTGCGCAACACGAGATGCCCCTTGCGGATACCTCGCGGGCATGCCCGATGAGCCGAAGTAACGAGAAGAGTCGGTTCACTGGGTATGTGAAGGAGTGTAAGTCAATGGCAGGTGACGCACGTGTAGAGACGGCTATCGCCAACTGGGCGCCCCGCTTTCTCGCGAATGGCATTGACCCAAACGATTTTCAGCGAGTGACCGCTGACGTCCAGGACTGGTCTGACTGGCTCCGCAAATGGTCTGACTGCGGCGCCATGCACCAGGCAATGGGCGAGGAGGCTGAGCGCGCGGGCCAACATGAATCCATGGCGTACCATTTCTACCATGCTGCCATGGCCTACCATTTTGGCAAGTTCCTGGCCGTTGAATTTCCGGATCGGTTGCGTGTAGCGCACGACCTCGCTGTCGGCTGCTACGCGAAAGCGCTTCCCTGGTTCGATGTGCCGGGCGAGCGATTCGCCATCCCGTACGAGGATGGGCTGACCATGTGGGGAATCCTGCGGACGCCCCTGGGCGTGACACGGCCCCCCGTTGTCATCCTCATCCCTGGTCTCGATTCCGTCAAAGAAGAGCTGCACGCATACGCCGACGAGTTTCTGCGTCGGGGCATGGCGACACTCGCGATTGACGGGCCGGGGCAAGGCGAGATGGAGTTCGAGCGACCGATGCGTAGCGATTACGAAGTCGTTGCGCGGGCCGCGATCGATGCGCTCGAGCGCCGACCTGACCTCGACGCGCGCCGCATTGGTCTGCTGGGTGTGAGCCTGGGCGCTTTCTACGCCCCACGCGCAGCCGCCTTTGAGCCGCGTATTCGCGCTGTAATCGCTGTCGCGGGACCCTATTCCGTTCCTGACGCATTCGACCAGATGCCCAGCCTCACTCAAGAGGCATTCATCCATCGCAGTGGCGCCACCTCACACGCCGACGCGCTCGTGCGTCTGCGTTCGTTCACGCTGGAGGGCATTCTCCAGCGAATCAGCGTTCCCACCCTGGTTATCATGGGCCGCCAGGATCGCGTGGTTCCCCCACACGATGCGGAGCGTATGGCGCGAGAAATCGGCGACGTAGCTGAGTTGTGGATGTTCGATGACGGCAACCATGTCTGCAACAACATCCCCTACAAGCATCGCCCACAGATGGCTGACTGGATGCGTCAGCAATTGCGCGCAGGCGTCGAAGCGTAGCGCTACGCTTCTCGATGGAAGTGATGAGCTTCCTGTGGGCTGCGCCCCACGCCACCTTGTCCCCCGATGTGTATCGCCACTAGGGCGCCACCTGAATGGCGACAGGGACGCATGGCGCGGAGGAAATGGCATAGCGGGTCAGCTACGCGCTCTGAGACTGTTCAGAGGTATGCTGGCCCCAATTCGGAAGACGAGAGAGCTACATGGGTGTAGCTCAGGGAGCAGAGCCATGTTTGGACGATACTCCACGCGCATTCATCGGGTCTTAAGTAGCCTTGGTATCCTCGGGTGCCTGGGGTTGACGTTGGCGGCCTGCGGGCCAGCCACCACCACAAGCGCCAACAAGACGCCGATCAAGATCGGCATCTCTCTTTCCCTCTCCGGCGACTTCGCGTCGGACGGCGAAGGCTTCCAGCAGGGCTATACACTCTGGGCCAACTACGTCAACGCGCATGGTGGCCTGCTCGGTCGCCAGGTGACGCTTGACATCGTTTCTGACAATAGCGATCCGCAGCAGGTCGCCACGAACTATCAGAAGCTCATTACCGTTGATAAGTGCGACCTCGTCTTTGGCCCATTCTCCACCCTGCTGACCAAGCCCGCCTCGGTCGTCGCCGCTCGCTACGGCTACGCGATGGTTGAGGGCGCCGGTGGTGGCCCATCCGTGTTCACCCGCGGCCTGAACAACATCTTCGACGTGTCGCTGCCCGTCCAGAACAACCTGGATACGGTCGCTGGTCTGATCGCCTCGATGCCCGCCGACCAGCGCCCCAAGACGGTCGCCTACGCCACCGAAGATGATCCCTTCACCCAGCCGCAGGTTGATCGCCTGAAGGGCCTGCTGGAGAGCGCCGGTCTCAAGACGGTCTACTACAAGGTCTACCCGGCTGAGACGACCGACTACCAGCCAATGGCGCTTGGTATGATCAACTCCAAGGCTGATCTCGTGATCGCTGGCACGCACCTGCCCGACATCACAGCCTTCATCCAGGACTTCCGCCAGCAGCACTACAGCCCGAAGATGTTGGTCGCCACCGCTGGCCCCGACCAGGGCAGCCAGTTCAGCGACGCGGTCGGCGCGGGCAACACCGAAGGCATCATGGTGCCGAACGGCTGGTATCCGCGACTCAACGCTTTCTGGCAACTCTGATTTCGTCAGCGCCTACGTCGCCAAGTACGGCGGCACGGTGGATGCGGTTTCGATTGACGCGGCTGAGGGTTACTCGGTTGGTCAGGTGGTCGCGCAGGCGGTCACGAAGAACAACAGCCTCGATAACGCGGCTCTCATCAAGACACTGCACTCTGATACCTTCCAGAGTATCCAGGGCTCGGTGAAGTTCGATTCGACTGGCCAGAACACACTGTCTGTCGCGTATCTGTTCCAGTGGCAGAGCAATGCGCAGCAGGTCGTCTTCCCGACCAACGCCGCCACCGCTCAGTTCGAGTATCCGAAGGCTGGTTGGGCTTCCTAAGCCTCCAGTCACCTACCCGCAGTCGGAGCGGCGAACCGCTCCGACTGCGCCCCCTCCTAATTCACACCTATACAGCATAGTGGAGCGGCGTTGGCCTCTCCCGCTGTGTTGCTCCCATACGCCGACCTCGGACATATCCCAGGCGCGCGAGGACATCCTGATGGAGGCTTGATATGGCGCTCATTGCACAGGCTGTCGTGGCCGGCATCCTGACTGGAGCTGTCTACGCGCTTATGGCATCTGGCCTGACACTCGTATTCGGTGTCATGGATATCATCAACGTTGCTCAGGGCGCGTTTGTTATACTTGGCGCGTATCTTAGCTACGTACTCTCACAATACCTGGGTCTGGACCTCTTTCTTGGCCTGGTCATTACCATTCCCGTCATGTTCGTGCTGGGTGTGATCCTCGAATGGACACTGATTCGCCCATTGAAGCGCGACCGCACCCAACTCTCGATCCTCGTAACCTTCGCGATAGCGATCATCATCGAGGGCGCGCTTGGACTTATCTTCACCAACAACGTCGTCACGCTCCAGGCCTGGTACACCACGCAATCACTCCACATCGGCTCGTTCTACCTGCCATACATCTATCTCATGGCGTTCGCGATGAGCGTCGTCCTGCTGTCGGCTCTTTACTTCCTGCTCTATCGCACGAAATTTGGACGCAGCATCCGCGCGACCACGCAGAACCGCACAGCGGCTTTGCTGATCGGCATCGATGTCGAGCGGGTCGCGGCGCTGACCTTTGGCATCGGCGTGGCGTTGACGGCAGCCGGTGGCATGGCCTTCGGCTCGACGAACGCATTCAACTCCAGCAGTCACTATGATCTCATCTCTCGCCTGCTCGTCATCATCATTCTTGGCGGCATGGGGAGCGTTGGTGGCGCGCTCGTCGCTTCGATCAGCATGCTCGTCATCTACGACGTGACCGAGGTGGTCTGGTCGCCCGTGTGGGCCAGCACGGTGTTCTACGCGCTGCTCGTCATCCTCCTGCTGTTCCGCCCACAGGGTCTCTTTGGCAAGCTGGGAACCCGCAACCAGTAGGCGAGCAAGTTAGAACGATGAAGCGCACGGCGTAGCAACGCGCGCAACGAGAAGAAAGAGCAGCCTCAGATTATGGCAACAGTGGCGCATTCACGGACAACTTCAGGGCAGTCAGACTCCCGTCGGTGGAAACCGATCCAGATCGTGTTCTGGCTTGCCTGTCTGGTCGCGGTGGGCGTGTTTCCGCTGGTCATCACGAACCCTGCGTATACAAGCATCGCTGTCTTTACGCTGGTGTTCGCGGCGGCAGGCACGGCGTGGAATATTTTCTCCGGCTATACGGGCTACATCGCCCTGGGGCATGCGGCCTTCTTCGGCCTCGGCTGCTATACCATCGCGCTCGGTTCGGAGTGGCTGAATCTCTCTGCTGGCTGGCGGCCGTTTCTGCTGGTTCCAGTGGCGGGCGTCGTTGCGGCCATCGCTGCGGTTCCCTTCGGCGCGATTGCCCTGCGCACCCGGCGCCATACCTTCGTGGTCATCACCATCGCCCTGTTCTTCATCTTCCAGCTCGCTGCGTTCAATTTGCGCGGGGTGACGGGTGGTTCGGCTGGCCTGAGTCTGCCGATTCCCCTCCAATGGACCAGCGCGGGCGGCGTGCTGTTCAACCTGCCGTTCTACTACGTAATGGTCGTGATTCTGATCCTCGCGATTGCGACATCGTGGTACGTGCGCAATTCCAAGTACGGGCTGGAGCTGCTCGCGATTCGCGATGATGAGGATCGCGCGCGTGGTCTGGGCGTGCGCACAGAGTTTGTGAAGCTGAGCGCGTTTGTGCTCTCCGCATTCTTCGTTGGCATGTGCGGCGCCGTCTGGGCGTATTTCCTTGGCGCGATCTTCCCGGCGTTCGCCTTCAATCCGCTGTTCGATGTGCTGGTTGCGCTGATGGCCTTCCTGGGTGGTCTGGGCACTATCTCTGGCCCGCTGCTTGGCGCGCTTCTCATCGTACCAGTACAGCAATACTTCACGCTTTCCTTCGCCGATAACGGGCTGTACCTGATCTTCGAGGGGATCATCTTCCTCGCGGTCATTTTGCTGCTCCCACAGGGCATCGTGCCTGCCGTCAGCAAGCTGCTCTTTGAGCGCAAGTCCGCCGAGACGGAGACGCCAGTCGCCCCTGGGGCGCCGATTGCGGCGCCTGATACGGCTGCTCGCGCTGGTGAGCGCAAGTAGCCCGCGCGCGATAGAGGGCGCGCAATGCGCGCCTACGCGATTCACGTTCACTGGAGACTTCGATGAGCCTGCTTCAAGCGACGGATATCTCGAAAGCGTTTGGTGGCATCCAGGCGCTCAATGCCTGCTCCATTTCGGTCGAGAAAGGATCCATTACTGGACTGATCGGCCCGAATGGCTCTGGCAAAACGACCCTGTTCAATGTCATGACCGGTTACGAACGCCAGGACACAGGCGCCGTGCGCTTCAACGATACGGACATCAGCTATCTTGGCCCAGACAAGATCTTTAATCTGGGCATCGGGCGCACGTTCCAGCTCACACGCATCTTCCCACGCCTCACGGTGACCGAGAACATGCACGTCGCCATCAAGCGCAAGGGCATCTCTTCGCTTCTGGGGCGCTGGAGCGCGTCGAGCGAGCATGATCGCGCGCTCAACCTGCTGGAGTTCGTTGGCCTCACGCACCTGAAGAACGCTCCAGCGGGCAGCCTCTCCTATGGCCAGCGCAAGCTGCTGGAGCTAGCGTTCATCCTGATCGCCGAGCCACAGCTAATTCTGCTCGATGAGCCTGCGGGCGGCATCAACCCGACGCTGATCGGACAGCTTGGCGACCGCATCCGCCAACTCAATAGCCAGGGCGTGACCTTTCTGATCGTTGAGCACAACATGGAATTCGTCATGGGCCTGTGCAGCCGCGTCATGGTGATGCACCGAGGTACGAAGCTGGCCGAGGGGACGCCGCAGGCCGTGCGCGCTAATCCCGCCGTACTCGAAGCCTATTTGGGAGACTGACCTGATGCTACTACAACTCACCAACATTGTCGCGGGCTATGGCGGTGGCGATGTGCTACGCGGTGTAGACATGGGCATTGAGAAGGGGACGATCACCTGCATCGTCGGCCCGAACGGCGCTGGCAAGTCCACCGTCTTCACCGCGATTAGTGGCGTCATCAAGCCACGCACAGGTCAGGTGATCTTCAATGGCGAGAACATCGTGGGCCTCTCACCACGGCAAATCTTGATGCGCGGGCTGGTGCAGGTGCCGCAGAATCACAGCCTCTTCCCCACGATGACAGTACACGAGAACGTCGAGCTGGGCGCCTATATGGTGCATGATAGCGCGGTAGTTCGCCAACGCTACGCCGAAGTGGAGCAGATGTTCCCCATCGTGCGCGAGCGCGCCGATGAGCTGGCAGGCGCCCTCTCTGGCGGCCAGCAGCGACTGGTGGAGTTTGCCCGCTGTCTGATGCTCGATCCGAAGCTGGTGCTGCTCGATGAGCCTTCGATGGGCCTCGACCCGAAGACGCTCAAAGAAGTCTTCAATACGATCATCGCGATGAAAGAGGCGGGACGCACCATCTTGCTGGTGGAGCAGAACGCCCGCGCTGGCCTGCGCCTGGCTGACCACGGCATCGTGATGGAGAGTGGGCGGGTGCGCCTCGATGGCCCCAGCGCTGGTGTCCTCAACAATCCCGAGATCAGCTCGCTCTACCTCGGTGGTAGCGTCTCCGCGAATCGCGCGCCCGCGCAGTAGCTCGCGATTCGCGACAACACACCCTTACGCGCCCGCTCCGCCTAACTTCTGGTGGCGCGGGCGCGCTCATACCAGCGTAGATCGCAGTAGTCGGCTGGCTGCCCCAGGCTGCCCGCCGCGTTACCATAGCGCCCGCGCAGCGCGATGACCTGCGCCAGACCCGCGTCGCTGAGCGTGGCCTCGCGCCCATAGCCCATCACCGGATCAGTGAACGCCGCATATGCCTGCGCGGCGGAGACATCGGCGCTCACGCCCAGCCCTGGCTCCGCCTGGAGCAGCGCCTCGACCGCCGCGCGCTCGCTGGGAGTGTAGATCCAGGCGAGCGACTCCAGGAATACGCTGATGTAGCGCGTGGCCAGGTCGCTGTGCGCGCTCAGCCAGGGACGCGTCGCCGCCAGCGCCTGCGAGGCGTAGGCGGCGTAGACCGCGGTCGAGGTGGCCAGCGTCTGGCAGCCACGCGCCGCGAGCATGATGTCAAACGGCGGATAGACAATCGTCGCCGCCAGCGTCCCCTGCGCCAGCGCCGCCGCCCGCGCGCCCGTGCCCCCCGCCACGGTGAAGCTGTAGTCTGTCCCCAGTGTCAGTCCCGCGCGCGCCAGCAGATCGCGCAGCACCAGCGCGAACCCAGAGCCGGGATTATCCACCCCAACAGCGCGTCCACGCAGGTCGGCGGCGTGGGCGAACTCTGGTCGGGCGACGAGGCTGAGCGGGCCATTGCTGCCGCCGAGCAGCATGGCGATCTGCGGCGCCATCGCGAGTTCGATGCCAAAGGCGGCGGGCTGGGTGTTGTAGTTCACCACATTGTCCGGCGCCGTGTGGATCAACTCGACCTCGTTCCGCGCCAGGGTCGCGAGTTGCTCGGCGGAGCTATTCGTGAAGCTCAGCGTCACCTCCAGCCCGGCGCTGGCGAAGGCGCCGCGCCGCTGCGCCGCCACGATGGGGAGATTCTGCAAGCCCTGGAAGGTACGGACACGGAGCGGCGTAAGCGGTGCGCTGGTCATGTGCGGCCTCCTGGTGGGAATGTTGTCTGCGTGCGAGAACAAAAACGGGGCAGCCCTCACTCAGAATATCACTGGTGGTGAAGGCGCCCCGTGCGATGACACGCTGGTCGCGAGATTAGTCCTGCTTGGGGGTCAGCGCGTCCACATCGCGGTCGACGCCAGCCATCTTCGCCAGCGCCTGGAAGGTGATGTAGAAGTCGTGCTCGCCCAGACCCATCGCGCGGGCCGCCGTCAGATATTCGTTGCTGATGGCGACGGTGGGCAGCGGCACATCGAGTGTGCGGCCCATCTCCAACGCGAGCAGCATGTCTTTCTGCATCATACCGACGTTGAACCATACTTCGTCGGGCGCTTGCGTAATGAAAGGCGCGCGATACTTCAGCGAGGGCGAGGCGATGACGCTATCGAGGAGCGCCCGCATCGCCACTTCGCGCGGAATGCCGCCCTTTTCCGCGAGCAGCAGGCTCTCGCTGAAGGCCTGCATCTGCACTTGCAGGTTGAGGTTGATGGCGATCTTCATCAGCACGGCCTGACCGTGGTCACCGACATATTGCACCGTCGGCGCGATGGCGTTCAGGGTAGGCAGCGCGTAGTCGTAGACTTCCCGCTTGCCGCCGATCATCATCGAGAGCTTGCCCTGCTCCAGTGTCACCACGCTGCCAGAGACAGGCGCGTCGAGCATGTCGGCGCCGCGTTCCTCCACCCGCTCGGCCAGGGCGCGCGAGACAGCGGGATTTACGGTGCTCATGTCAATGTATGTCTTGCCAGGGCCAAGCGCGCTGAGGATGCCATCTGGCCCCTCGAAGCAGGCTTCGAGCGCCTTCGTATTCGTCACCATCGAGAAGGTGATGTCGGAAGCTTCGACGACCTCGCGCGGCGTCGCCACCTGGCGCATGCCCAGGTCAACCAGCCACTGCGCTTTGGATGCCGTGCGATTGTATCCCGTGACGGTGAAGCCCGCGTCGAGCAGGCGCTTGGCGACACGACCACCCATGGCGCCGAGTCCAATGTATCCGACTGTTGGCATGTGTTCTCTCCCCTCTGCGGCTAATTTCGGTGTGTCTTCCAGACGCTCTGATGGAGTGGTAGTATCCGCGATCGCAGGTTCAGTCTGCTCCTGCGCGTCATGACGCGCGCTAGCGCCGGAGCTTGGCTGGCCTGATCGGCGGTTAGCCGTCAGTAGACGAGTGATCCAACTCACCCAGCGATTCTCCTCTATGTCTGCGTATATGTTGCGACGTGGATGTGTCGCTGTATTACCGCGATGACGCCACGTTTGTTCGCCGCGCGCGTACACCGTGTCGGCGGTGAGGCGCTGGCCCGGTGCTCTCGCGTGCGATCAGCGTCGCGGGCAAGAGCATTGGATGTTCTGGCATGACCCCATCAATAACCATATCGAGCAGCATCCGCGCCGCACGCGCGCCCATTGCGCGGTGCGGCACCTGCATGGTCGTGAGGCCCGGCATCATGTGAGTCGCATGGAACAGATCATTGAAGCCGATGACCGAAATATCCTGTGGCACACGCAGCCCCGCCGCGAGAATCGCGTGGATGGCGCCGAGCGCCGCGAGATCATTGACCGCGAAGACGGCGGTGGGGATCTCAGCGAGGTTGAGTAGCGTCGTCATCGCCTCATAGCCACCGCTCTCGCGGAATGACCCCTTGACGAGCAGCGCATCTAGGTCGGAGACAGCGTGCTTACGCAGTGTGTCGAGATAGGCCTTCTGGCGCAGATAGCCGGTGGAGGCGTCATTGGAGCCAGCGATATGGGCGATGCGTCGGTGGCCGAGCGCGAGCAGGTGTTCGACAGCCGCCACGCCACCCGCATAGTCGTCTGGCACGACACAGTTGGGCGTGATCGGGTCTGTGTGCCGGTTGACGAGTACGAATGGCACGCGCTCAGCCGCGAGTTGCTCAATAGCGGTGTCATGCAGGCGGGCGGTGGCCAGCAGGAGGCCATCCACCTGGCGATCACGCAGCATGGCGAGGCTATGCGCCTCGCGCGTGGGCAGGTCGTCGGTGTTGGCGAGAATGATGCTGTAGTCGCGCTCGGCGACGGCGTCTTCCATGCCGCGCAGCACACTCGCGAAGAAGGGATTGGAGATGTCGGGGATGAGGGCGCCGAAGACGGCGGTGCGTTTCGTGCGCAGGGAACGCGCCACGCTGTTCGGTCGGTAGTCATGCTCACGCGCCAGCGTCAGGATGCGCTCGCGCAGTTCCGCGCTCACCCGTTGTCGAGGGTCGGCGTGCAGCACGCGCGCGACCGTCGAGGGGTGCGCCCCCGCGAGTTGGCTGAGTTGTTTTAGGGTAATAGGCATGCTTGTTGCCGTTCTCAGGCGCCACATGCGGCAGGGGCACGACGAGTGAACAATCGATTGCCTACACTGTAGCATGCAGTCAAGGGTGTGTCAATCAATGCTTAGAACGGTACGGATGCCGCAAACCGTGCGCCAACTACCGACCAGGCTAGCGCGCGTCCCAGGCGCCAGCGTCTACGCGATATAGCTATCAGCGCGCCGAGATGTGGCTGGGACGCGCCCATTGGCGATCGAGATGTGCGCGTGAGTCGGAAGAGCGATGCTGATAGCTGAGTGGACAACGGACATGATCCACTCAACATTGCGCAGGCGCCAGAGTCGCGCCGTGCGCATCTGCCACGAAGGATGAGGAGGCTCCCATGTCTGACCCTGTAGAAACGTCCACGCAGGCCTATGGCTTGCCGCGCTTGAATGAGGCCGCGCCCGATTTTGAAGCTGTGACTACCCACGGCGTGATTCGCCTCGCGGATTATCGCGGAAGCTGGCTGATTCTGTTCTCGCATCCAGCGGATTTTACCCCGGTATGCACGACAGAATTCCTGGCCTTCGCGGAGATCTACCCAGAGCTGCGAAAGCGCGGAGTGGAGTTGCTGGGCCTGAGCATCGATAGCGTCTATTCCCACATCGCGTGGGTGCGCAACATCGAAGAGAAGAACGGTGTGAAGATTCCGTTCCCGATCATCGCTGATCTCTCGATGGATGTCGCGCGGCGCTATGGCATGCTGATGCCTGGCGAGAGCAAGACGGAGACGTCGCGGTGTGTGTTTATCATTGACCCGAATGGCGTTCTGCGCGCGATGATCTACTATCCGCTCTCCCTTGGGCGGAATATGAGCGAGATCTTGCGCGTCATTGACGCCTTGCAGACCAGTGACAAGTACCATGTCGCGACTCCGGCCAACTGGGTTCCCGGTGACAAGGTCGTCGTTCCAGCGCCGAATACCGCTGAGATGGCCGAGCAGCGCATGAGCGAGCGGGATGGCTACGAGTGCGTTGATTGGTATCTGTGCAAGAAGACGCTCCCAGTAGAGGCCCCGCCGCAAGAAGCGCAGCGGCAACCCGCATCGGTGTAAGGAGCATCCCTATGGCTTGCATCAATCCTGATGGCACAGTGACGCCGTCCGCGCGCAACATCCTGCGCGCCGCGCAAGCGCCGCTCACGCCAGCGGAAATCGCGGCAGCGACGGGCCTGCCCCTCTATCGCATCCGCAGCAGCTTGCGCGAGCTTGTCCAGGCGTCGCTGCTGCGCGAAGAGGGTGAGCGGTTTGTCCTGACCGAGGCAGGCAAGACGCACATCACGGCGCCAGTCGCCTCGTGACGCGCGAGCGTCCCAGCGCGCCCCGGCGGGAGATGATTCCCTCGCTGGGGCGCGTGCCGTGGCTTCGCTCAGACCTGCGTGCCGCTATCTTCTAGCTGGCGGTCGAGGCCCTGGTCATCCCAGGCGGCGGGATCTTCGCGTGGCTCCAGGTGGGTGAAGACGGTCGTGTCGGAGAGCGCGCGGCGCAGGGCAAACTCGATGCGCTCGCAGAGGTCGTGCCCTTGCTGCACCGACCACGAGCCGGGGACCAGTACATGCAGTGAGACGAAGCGCCGCGCCCCTGAGCCGCGTGTGCGCAGGGCGTGGAACTCGATGCCTTCGCTGCGATAGGGTTCCAGCACGCGCGCGATGGTATCCTGGTCGACCTGGGGCAGCGCCGTGTCGAGCAGGCCGTAGCCACTCTCACGGATCAGCCGCAGCCCTGTCCACAGCACGTTCGCGGCCACAGCCAGCGCGATCAGCGGATCGAGGATGAGCCAGCCGGTGAGGTTGACCGCCGCCACCGCTATGATTACGCCCACGGTTGTCCAGACATCCGTGAGCAGGTGGCGCGCATCGGCGTTGAGTGTCACCGAGCGGTAGCGCTTGCCTCCCTGCCAGAGCAGCCATGCCACGCCGCCATTGAGCGCCGAGGCGACCGCCGCGATAAACAACCCCAGCCCCACCTGCTCCAGCGGCTGCGGATGGAACAGGCGCGGCCACGCGGCGATGGCGATGCTGGCGGCGGCGACAAAGATGAGCGCGCCTTCCAGCCCGCTGGAGAAATATTCCGCCTTTGAGTGGCCGTAGTGGTGGTCGCTATCCGCTGGCCGACTCGCGAGCCACAGCGCCCAGAGCGCCACCAGCGCCGCGATCAGGTTCACGACCGATTCCACCGCGTCGGAGAGCAGCCCTACCGAGCCAGTCAGCTTGTAGGCGGCAAGCTTGAGCGCCATCGTCACCAGCGCGGCGGCGATGGAGAGCAGGGTATAGGAGCGCGCGTCACTGAAACGTCGTAGCATTGCGTCTCTCCTCCCTTCGCTCGCGCCGTGTCGCAATCTTTGTGCGAGGCGGCGTCTCAACCTTGCAATGCGCATGCGCGTACATCATTATAGCAACTGGGAGAGTAGCGCCGCGTGTCTCTGGCCATGTGAGCGCGTCGCTGACTCCCTGCGCGCTCAGTGTGGTGGAGCGGCCAGTCGCGGAGGAGATGCGCGTTACGCCGCTACTATCCTGAGGCGCGATGTTTCTGGTTGTCCAGGCGAGGCCTCCGCGCAACATTGGCGAGCGCTAGCGACACCCCGGCGAAGTATGGAAGGCGCATGACGGAATGACATGGTTTGGGAATACGAAGAAAGATCACCCGGAGCAGGTTCCGGCGGATGAGCTCGCGGCGATGGACGCGTATTCGCGTTCGATCGTGAGCGTCGTGGAGCGAGTCGGGCCAGCGGTCGTGCAGGTGGGTGTAGCGAAATCGGCCCCCTCGAACATGCCGTTAGGCATGGGCGGGCGCGTCGTGGAGGGCGCAGGCTCTGGCGTCATCTTCACCCCCGATGGCTACATCCTGACGAATAGCCATGTGGTGGATGGCGCGCTGCGCATTCAGGTCACCCTTGCCGATGGCCGCGAGATTTCCGCGGAGGTGGTGGGGAATGATCCGGAGACAGATGTCGCCGTCGTGCGCATCTCCCCACCCGATGGCCAGCGCCTGCCAGCGGCGAAGCTGGGCAACTCCGATCAGTTGCATGTTGGGCAGCTCGTCATCGCCATTGGTAGCCCGGCGGGCCTCCAGAGTACCGTGACAGCGGGCATCGTCAGCGCGCTGCACCGCACGCTCCCCGGCTACGGCGGTCGGTTGATGGAAGACATCGTGCAGACCGACGCGGCGGTGAATCCTGGCAACTCCGGCGGGCCGCTGGTGAACGCGAACGGCGAGGTCATCGGCATCAACGTGGCCATCCTGCAGCAGACGCAGGGCCTCTCCTTCGCGATCCCGATCAATACGGTGAACTGGGTGGCGGCGCTGCTGATGCGCGATGGTGAGGTGCGGCGCGCGATGATTGGCGTCGCGGGGCAGGCGGGCATGCTCACCCAGGCGGCGCGGCGGGCGCTCCGCATCGAGAAGCCCACGGCGGTCGCGGTGATGCAGGTGACGCCAGGCGGGCCGGCGGCGCATGCGGGCATTCGCCCAGGAGACGTGATCTTCAAGATCGACGACAAGCCGGTCGGCACCGTAGACGACATGCGCAAACACCTGGAGCGCCTGCCTGATGGCGCCAATGTGCGCGTCGGACTGATTCGCGACGGCTCCAGCGGGCCGGTCGTCGCCGAGGCGTCCGTGCGCGTCGTCGTCGCCAGCAGCAAGCGGCGCTAGCAGGCCGAAGCTCACCCCTCCTCGCGCTTGTTGGGTGCGAGGAGGGGTGAGAGCGCGCTGCGCGCTACGCTACGCGCGTGGCGGCAGACCAGCAGCAGACCATCCAGGGCTATTCGGCATGCCCAAACTTGCTGATTTCCTCCAGCTCCTGCGGTGTGAGCTCTCGCGGTAGATCTCCTCGCGCGACTTTCGCTCCCTGTACCTCACCGCGTATACTCTCGACCACCTCTGGATTCGCCAGCGTGGTGATATCTCCGACAGGCATGAAGTTCGATACGCTGGCGATGACCCTGCGCATGATCTTCCCCGAGCGGGTCTTGGGCATGTCTGGCACAATCCAGACATTCTTTGGGCGCGCCATTTTGCCGATGAGCGTGTCGATGGCGCCCTGAACCTTCGCGGCGATGGCATCGCTCGGCGTGTAACCCGGCTTGAGGGCGATGTACATCTCGACAGCGCGGCCTCTCAGCTCATCTACCACAGGAACGGCCGCGGCCTCCGCAACCTCTTCGACGGTGAGCGCCGCCGACTCCAGTTCCTTCGTGCCCAGGCGATGGCCAGCCACGTTGATCACGTCGTCTACGCGCCCCAGGATCCGGAAATAGCCATCGTTGGCTAGCATGGCGCCATCTCCAGCGAAGTAGGGCCAGTCATGCCAGTCTTTGCTCTCCCGGTTTTTGCAGTACTTCGCGTAATACGTCGACACGTACCGCTCGGGCTGCCCCCAGACCGTCTGGAAGATACCGGGCCACGGGTTCCTGATGCAGATATTCCCCGCCTTGCCGCTTCCAGCTTCGACGGGCTTCCCATCTTCATCCAGGATCTCAGGATAGATGCCCAGGACACCAGGGCCGCAGCTCCCCGGCTTCATCGCCTGCAGCGCGGGCAGTGTGCTGCCGAGGAAGCCGCCGTTTTCTGTTTGCCACCAGGTGTCAACGATGGCCGCCTCACCTTTCCCCACGGTCTGGTAGTACCAGCGCCAGACCTCCGGCTCGATCGGCTCTCCCACGGTCGTCATGTGCTTGAAGTGGTAGTGATACTTCTTTGGCTCATCTGGCCCAGCTTTTCGTAGCATGCGGATCGTCGTCGGCGCGGTGTGGAAGATGTTGACGCCCAGGCGTTCGGCGATGCGCCAGGGTCGCCCGGCGTCCGGGTAGGTTGGCGCGCCTTCGTACATAACGCTCGTAGCGCCGAGCGCCAACGGGCCGTACACGATGTACGAATGGCCAGTGATCCATCCGATGTCAGCGAAGCACCAGTACGTATCTTCCTGGTGAATGTCCTGGTAGTACTTCGACGTTCCCGCGACATAGGAGAGGTAGCCGCCAGTGCTATGCTGGCAGCCCTTCGGCTTGGCTGTCGTCCCGCTGGTGTACATCAGGAACAGCGGGGCTTCCGCGGGCATCGAAACGGGATCGACCAACTGCCCGCGATAGGCTCCCAGCAGGTCGTCCACAAAGAAATCCCGTCCTTCCACCATCGGCGTGGGAGAAGAATACTTTCCGGGATAGCGGCGCCACACCAGGACTTTATCCACCTTCACGCCATTTGCCTCAGCCAGTTGAACCGCCAGGTCAGCTTTTGCCTTGTGGTCGATCAGCTCGCCATTGCGATAGTAGGCGTCCATCGTGACCAGGATGTGGCTGCCAGAGTCCACGATCCGATCACCACAGGCGGCGCCGCTAAAGCCACCAAATACCTCTGAGTGGATGACCCCCAGCCGAGCGCATGCGAGCATCGAGACTGGGAGCGCCGGGAGCATCGGGAGGTGAAAGGTGATGCGGTCGCCCATTTGCACTTTGGCGAAGTCCCGCAGGAGCGCGGCAAACTCATTCACCCGGATATAGAGCTCCTGATAGGTGATGGTCTCACTCGCTTCATTTTCCAGCTCTGGCTCCCAGATGAAGGCGGCCTTGTTGCGGTTCTTCGCCAGGTGGCGATCGACACAGTTGTAGCAGGCGTTGAGCTTGCCACCGACGAACCACTTCCAGAAGGGAGCATTACTGGTATCGAGCGTGGTATGCCAATACTGGTCCCAGGTGAGTAGATCGGCATACTCCTTGAAGCATTCGGGAAACCGGTCTTCGCGGAAGCGCTCGAGGATGGCTGGATCGCCGGCATTTGCCTGGGCGATGAACTTCGGCGGGGGAGAGTAATACTCTTCTTCTCTCCAGTGGACGGCGATCTGCGCCTCAGCAACTTCCTGCTGGTTGTCCATGAGGTACCTCCTCATTTGTGGGCCAATGTCGCGCGGTGTAGCGCGCTGCGCCGGGCGCTGCCAGTATCTTCAGCAGTCGTCTGCTTCCGCGAGATGCATCAGCTCATGCCCACACGTTGATCGAGACCTGATCGCGCGTGGGCCACACGCTACAAATACCTGCGTCACGCATGCCGCGGCTGGTGGCCGCGCTCACGTCAATGACGCATGTCAACGATTGTGGCTTCGGGCCATGCGAGCGGTCGCAGCACGGCCATTCCGCGCTGTGAGGCGCTCCACCCCGCTCAGTCAGCGCCGTTTCGCGCGTATTCGAGCGCTCCCAGCACTTCGCCGATAGACAGCGCTGCCAACGGGCATGGCTGCGATAACTCGAGCTCGTCAGGCGCAACGTCGCCAGGTAAAGCGCCCGTCATGCAGGCTTCTTCGAGGGCGGCAATGAGCTCGGCAAATCGCTGTTTGCGGTGGGCATAGTCCTCAGCGCCAGGAAGCCCATGCCAGACTACGAAAACCGATGGCTGTTCACGCCATTCATCCGCTGTCCGGGAGTACACCCGGTCTACAACTTCCATGAACTCGCCGACATGAAGGCATTCGGCGACAAGCCAGGTCGCGAGATTACGCATCTCGTCATCTGAAAGACTCTGAAAATAACTCATCCAGTCGAAGCCTACCAGGCTGTTCATGTTCAGCGCTCCTCGCGCTGTGGTGAATAGGTATTTTTCGCCACAGCGCGACCACGAGTCCTACCGTGGCCGATGGCGGCCGCGCTCTCATGCGCGTGCGCGGCTCGAACGCGAGGAACGGCGGCTGCAAAGGTCGCCAACCGCGGATGCGCGGCATGGCCTCCACATGGAGACCCGCTGGAGCAATCCGCATACAAGAGAACGTGTGAATCAAAGCCGCTGGTAGTGTAGAGTCTCTGTCCATTAGGGTAACACTACGCGCCGAGCGCAGTTCCCAGCGTCGCCGCACCGTAAGAAATAGAAGGTGGCTGCGCTGAAAGGCGGCGTCACGCCAGGTGTGTACTGCGCATCATCCGCATCCATACTACAGGGACATGCTGCGCGATACTGCGCTCATCGGTGGAGCCCCTTGCGGAGGCGCTACCCCGATGAGCTTGACTATGCAATACTAACCGTACGCAATATCGATGCCACCTACGCATGCTATCGGGAGCTGTCATGCCTCAGCCCGCCCGCGCCGCATCAAGGATTTTCGCGGTGGTATGGACGAAGCGCGTCGTCACATCGCTGCCCAGCGTCTGCTCCAGAAACTTCGATGATGCGGGCGGTCTGCCATCGCGCAGATGCCAGACGACGAAGGCATCCATCTCGGTGACGGCGCGAATCTCCATGTCGCGCCGGGGCGACCACACGGGCAACTCCAGCGTCTGTGGGACAGGTTTCGCCGCGAAGACGACGCAGAGCCGCATGTCGTCGGTGACCACCGCGCCCTTGAAGGGGTCGCGCGCGAGGGTCTGCTCGACCTCCGCGACGGTGCGCAGGCAGACAGGCACGGCGTAGCCGAGCGCCGCGCGCAGATGTGACTCAGCGGCCTCGGTTAGCGCCGCGCGGTCGCCCTCTGGCGCCTCGAAGAACACGTTTCCCGTCTGTATATAGGTACGGACATGCGTGTGCCCCAGCTCGGTAAAGAGCGCGCGCAGGTGATCCATCTTCACCTGATGGCCGCCAACGTTGATGCCTCGCAGGAATGCGATATACAGCATGTATCTCCTCCACTGCGCGTCTCGCCGCGCCTTTGTGATTATCCAGCGAGGCTTCGCGCGACGCAAGCGGCGCCCCGGCGTCTTAGCCCATGCGGCGTCGTTCTTTGACCGCTTCTGTCGGGCGTTCGTAGAATGGGGCAAGCGATTATGTTAGCGCTGCGGTAGATGGGAGGCGCGAGGTATGGGCCAGACACGCAACAAGCCCACGGCGATCCGTGTCCACGACACCCCAGCCGCCGATGCGCTGACACAACTCCCGCTGGCGCCTGACCCCGCCGCTGAGGTCGAGGACGAGCCATATACCGTGCATCTGCCCGGCTTCGAGGGGCCGCTCGATCTGCTGCTGAACCTGATCGAGAAGAACCAGATGGAGATTACCAGCATATCGCTGGTGGCTGTCACCGACCAGTTTGTGGCGTACCTGCGGATCTGGGATGAGCCACCACTGCCGCGTCTGGCGGAGTTCGTGGCGATGGCGGCGCGGCTGCTGCTCATCAAGTCGCGGAGCCTGCTGCCGCGCCAGATTCGTCAGGATGCTCTCGAAGACGACGATCCGCTGGATGACGCCGAGGAGCTGGCGCAACGTCTGCGCGAGTATCAGCTTGCCCGCGAGATCGCCCGGTCGCTGCGGGCGCGCGAGCTGGCTGGACTCCAGAGCTTCACTCGCTCCACGCGCCTCGTAGACGCCGATATGATGTTGACCTGGGCGCCACCGAAGCTGGTTGGCCTGAATGTCAACGCGCTGGCGGCGGTCTTCAAGCGGGTGCTGACAGAGCAGCGCTTCTCCCAGCCAGAGCAACTGACGCTTGCCCCTCGTCACTGTCGCCGAGAAGATGGAGGAGGTCGAGCGGCTGCTGGCTGAGCGTGGCCGCGTGACGCTGGAGGAGGCGTTGCTGCTGGCGACCTCACGCTTCGCGGTGGTCGTGACGTTCCTCGCGGTGCTGGAGATGTGGCATCAGTCGCGGCTCATCGTCAAGCAAGAGACGCTCTTCGGCTCAGTCGAGATCGTGCCCGGCCCACGCTCCCCGCTGCGCGCGGGTGCGGTGGATGGCGCCACGGGCGAGCAGGAGTATGCGCCCGCCGTCAGCGAGTTCGACACGCCACCCATCGCGCCCGCGCCGAAGCCGAAGCGCAAGCGGGCCAGCGCGTCGACGCAAGAGCAGGCTGCCGACGAATCGTGAGGCAGAGCCAATCAGGCGGCGTCATGTGGCACTCGCCCTACGATATTCCTTCCCTGCGGACACGCCTATCCCCCTTCTCGTCAGCCAGCTACACGTTGACACTGCCAAGAATGCCCGGCTACAATGGGCTTAGCATGATACGAGGGGACAAAGGTGTTCGCCTCCTGACGCCCGCGATTGCTGGCGTAGACTGATGCGAGCCATTGTGACGCTGCCCGTCGCGTCGCCACTCTTTTTCCCCTCGCGCGATGACCATCGCCAGCTCACCGGATGTAGCTGGTGGGGGCCAGCTAACACAGAAGCAGGCCGCCATGAGCGAGCGCGTTCGGCGACTTCCTCCCACTCCTCACCTTGCGCTTGCGCGCGGGCAGTGGGTCTGGCGCCGCGCACGCTCAGGACGGCGTGATGATATGGTAGGCTATTCGCTGCGATGCGATGGCTTGTGGTCTGGTTTGTGGGAGAGGATACACCTCGTGAATATCGTCGTCTGCATGAAGGAGACGCCGTCCACCACGGTGCAGAAGCGCTTCGGCGCGGATATGCGACTGGAACGGCGCAAAGAGGACGCGGTCATCAACCCCTTCGACGAGTATGCGATTGAAGAAGGACTGCGCCAACAGGAGAAGCATGGCGGCGAGGTCATCGCCCTGTGCATGGGGCCAGCGACCGCGTCGGAGACCATCCGCAAGGCGCTGGCGATGGGCGCCGATCGTGGCGTGCTGCTGAACGATGACGCGCTGGCTGGCTCCGATGCCATCGCCACCGCGCGCGCGCTGGCCGCCGCCCTCAAGAAGCTCAACTTCGACCTCGCGCTCTTTGGCAGCGCGGCGGCGGACGCCTACGGCGGCGTCGTGCCAGCGGCGGTGGCCGAGTTCCTTGGCGCGCCACTGCTCTCCTTCGCCACCAAGCTCGACATCGAAGGCGCGACCGCGCGCATCGAGCGGCAGGCGGAGATTGGCTATCAGGTGGCCGAGGCCGCCACGCCCGCGCTCGTCAGCGTGATGAAGAGCATCAACGAGCCGCGCTACCCTTCCATGAAGGGCATCATGGCGTCGAAGAAGAAGCCCATCGATACGCTCACGCTGGCCGACCTCGGCCTCGACGCCGCCCAGGTGGGCATGGCGGGCGCGCGCGAGCAGGCCCTCAGCGCCGAGGCGATCACGACGGAGCGCAAAGGCGAGATCTACATGGGCAATGATGGCGCGGCGGATCGCATCGTCGCGTACCTCGTAGAGCAGAAGGTGCTGTAGCCATGGCGAACGATGTATGGGCGTTGGCGGAAATCGCCAATGGCAAACTGGCGGGCATCTCGCTGCAACTGGCGAGCAAGGCCGCCGAGCTTGCGGGCCAGATGGGCGGCTCATCCGCCGCTGTGGCGATGGGGACGAATACCGCCGCCGCCGCGCAGGACCTCGGCTCGTGTCGGCGTCAAGACGGTCTACGCCGCCGATGGCGCGGTCTACGATGAATACCTCATCCAGCCGCATGTCGAGACCCTGGCCGCGCTGGTACGAGCAGCATCAGCCAGCGGCGATCCTCTTTGGCGTGACCAACTATGGGCGCGATGTGGCGGCGCGGCTCGCGGCGCGGCTCGGCCTGGGCCTGGAATACAACGTCAGCGAGGTCAGCGTCGATGGTGGCTCGCTGGTGATGACCGTGCCAGCCTTCGGCGGCTCGCAGTCGGTCAAGGCGACCTTCAAGGGCGACGGGACGAAGCTCATCGGTGCGCGCTCCAACGCCTTCCCGACGAATCGGGTCGGCGGCGCGGCTGAGGTGGTCGCCGTGCCAGCGGCCGGCGGCTCCGGCGAATGGCGCGAAGCTCAGCGGCCCCTTCGGCACGGAGGGCGCGGCTGAGGCGGGCCACCTGGGCAAGGCCGCCCGATGGCCACGACATCTGGATGCCCGCCGCCATGCGCGCCAAGCTGGAAGAGGCGCAGATCATCGTCTCCGGCGGGCGTGGCCTGGGTGGGCCCGCAAGGCTTCGCGCAGATCGAGGCGCTGGCCACGGCGCTCGACGCTGGCGTGGGCGCCTCACGCGCGGCGGTGGACGCTGGCTGGATTCCCTATGGCCATCAGGTGGGGCAGACGGGCAAGACCGTCAAACCGACCGTCTACATCGCTGTCGGCATCTCCGGCGCCGTGCAGCACAAGGCGGGCATGGGTTCCTCGAACCTCATCATCGCCATCAACAAGGACAAAGAAGCCCCCATCTTCAGCTTCTGCGACCTGGGTGTCGTCGGCGATCTGAACACGATCATCCCACAGCTCACCGAAAAGGTGAAGCAGCGCAAAGGGAGCTAAGGGCAAGCACGACGCGGGGCTGCGGAGGTCATCTCCAGCCCCGCGTCGTGCTTGCCGCAGGCGTGCTCCAGCGTGAAACGCGTATCGGCAGAGACGAGGCGGCGCGGCCCTCGCGCAGCTAGTCGGCGATAGTCGGCGATAGTCGGAGGAACATACATGGGTCTCCAGTTCTGGCCGTCGGGCGGGCCAGTAGGCGCGATCATCTTCGCCATCGTGCTGGTCACGGCGTGGGTGGTCTTCGCGCTGCGCATTCGCACGCTCGTGCGGCTGATGCTCGCCGGTCGCCCGGAGAATCGCTTCGACCGCATCGGCGACCGCATCAAGTATTTCGCGTTGATGGTGCTGGGCCAGCGGGGCGTGCTGCGCGATCCGCTGCCGGGGCTGGCGCACTTCTTCACCTTCTGGGGCTTCATCATCATCCAGCTCGATGCGCTGAACCTCTGGGCGATGGGCCTCGGCTTCAAGCTGCCGGTGCTCACCAGCCGTCCGTTCGCCATCATCCTGGATTTCTTCGTTGTCATGGCGTTTCTCGCCATGCTCTACTTCACCTTCCGCCGCGTCTTCCTGCGCCCACGCCAGCTCCGCAGCGAGTCGCACGGCATGGCCGACGCCTTCGTCATCCTCGCGCTGATTACGCTGGTGCTGGTCTCGCTGGCCGCCTTCGAGATCTTCGCCTATGTCGCCACGCGCGGCGAGGACTGGACTCCCATCGGCGCCTGGCTTGGCTCATGATGATGAGTCTGCCCGTCGACTCGGCGGTGGCCATCGCCTCGGTGGCGTGGTGGGCGAACGCGCTGACGGTGCTGGGCTTCCTGATGTATCTGCCCTACTCGAAGCACCTGCACCTGCTGGCGACCCCCTTCAACGTCTTCTTCCGCAACTACGGCCCGCGCGGCGCGCTCCAGCCGATCGAGAATCTGGAGGAGCGCGAAGACTACGGCGTGCATGAGGTGAATCAGTTCACCTGGAAGCAGCTCCTCGATGGCTACGCCTGCACCGAGTGCGGGCGCTGCAATAGCGTCTGCCCGGCGCTGGCGACCGATAAGCCGCTCTGGCCGAAGGAGATCATCCTCAATGTCAAGGAGGAGCTCTTCGCCAAGAGCAATATGACGCTGGTGGGCGCGGGCGCGGCAGAGGAAGCCGCGAAAAGCGAGCCGATGGTCGGCGGCCTCATCAAAGACGAGTCGCTCTGGGCCTGCACGAACTGCGGCGCCTGCGTCGAGATTTGCCCCGTCTCCATCGAGCATGTGCAGAAGATCGACGACATGCGCCGCTATCTGGTGATGGAGGAGAGCCGCTTCCCGCAGGAAGTGACGCCGCTCTTCAACAATCTGGAGCGCAACCAGAATCCGTGGGAGATCAGCAACGATACCCGCGCGGAGTGGGCCGCTGGTCTGAACGTGCCGACGCTGGCCGAAGATCCCGATGTGGACGTGCTCTACTGGGTCGGCTGCATGGGGTCGTTCGACGCGCGCAACCGCAAGGTGGCCACCGCCTTCGCCAGGGTGATGCAGGCGGCGAACGTCCACTTCGGCATCCTGGGGCCAGAGGAAAGCTGCACGGGCGACCCGGCGCGGCGCATCGGCAACGAGTATCTCTACTACATGCTCGCCACGCAGAACATCGAGACGATCAAGGGCTACGGCTTCGACAAGGGGCCAGCCGAGGGGCAGCACGGCGCCGCCGTCCCGAATGGCCCGGCGTATCGTGGCGTCGGCCCGGAGCCGGGGCGCGCGTACAACGTCAAGACGGTGGTGGCGACCTGCCCGCACTGCTTCAACACGATCAAGAATGAGTATCCGCAACTGGGCGGCAACTTCGAGGTGATGCACCACACTGAGTTCATCGACCGGCTGATCTCCACCAGACAACTCAAGCTGCCGGAGGGCTTCGACCGCCGCAAGCTCACCTACCACGACCCCTGCTTCATTGGCCGCTGGAACGATGTCTACGACGAGCCGCGCCGCGTGCTGAACGTCATCAACCGCGATGGCGTGACGGAGATGGCGCGCAACCGCAACCGCTCGTTCTGCTGTGGCGGCGGCGGTGGCCGCGTGTGGATGGAAGAGAAGATCGGCAAGCGCATCAACAACACGCGCGTGCAGGAGGCGCTCGACACGGGCGCCGACGCGATGGCGGCGGCCTGCCCCTTCTGCATCACGATGTTCGAGGATGGCATCAAGGCCGTCGAGGCCAGCGACCGCTTCGAGGTGGAGGACATCGCGGAGATTCTCGCCCGCGCGCTGGCCGCCGCCCCCGTGGCCAGTGCGGGCGAAGGCGGCGGCGCGCATGCATAGATAAGGCTGGCTAGCCTGAGTCTTCTCGCGGGAGCGCGGCGTCACGGCGGTTGCGTCTGACGCCGCGCTCCTGTATACTTGGCGATCACGAGACAGCGTCTACCAGCTATCGTTGCGCCAAGTGAAGGAGCCATCATGCGCGACA
Source organism: uncultured Chloroflexia bacterium (assembly GCA_963840335.1). GTDB lineage: Bacteria > Chloroflexota > Ktedonobacteria > Ktedonobacterales > JADMIN01 > JAKAIY01. The sequence goes on along the minus strand of CAWIYP010000027.1, from coordinate 23,909 downwards.
GCCGCGAGATTCGCTATTACACGAGCATCCCCAAGATTCTGCTGCTGCTCATAGGCAGTAGCGTGTTTGTCGTGTTGGGCTACGGTATGCGGAATTCTGGCGCGAATGCGGTCATCGCCTGGCTGGCGATAGTGTTCTTCGGTTTCTGCGCGCTCGTGGCGCTGGCGGTGCTCGTTCTGGCCGTCGTCGCGCGCCAACCCCTGCTCGCTATTGACGCGACGGGCATCACCGCGCGCCAGCCGCTGACGCCCTGGAAAGTGGCTTTCGTGCCCTGGCCAGAGATTACGCGCATCAGCATCCATACGATTCGCAATGGCCGTAGCTCCTCCTCCTCGATGCTCCTGGTCTACGCGCGCGACCGCGAGCGCTACAACCCCTCAGCGAGCGCGCGGCGCTTCGTTGATACCCAAGCCCCAACCTTCCAGGGCGTGGCGCTCTCCGCGCAGTTCACCTTCCTGCTGGCCTGGGCCAGCCGCCCGCGGTGTCTGGCTGTGCTGGAGCGCATCCAGCAGACCTTCGCGCCCGAAATCATCCAATACGGCGTCGAAGTGGGGAATATGTAGGCGGGGCTGTACGAGAGGCGCAGTCCCGCCTTTCGTACAGCCCCGTGGCGCGCATCATCTTGCGCTGCCCGCGCTCAGGTCAGCTCGACCAGCGGGAAGGCGCGATGTGCGCGTGGCGGGCAGAGGTAGTCCTGCCGACGGGTCGCCGTGATGAACCCCTCCAGGCCGTTATGGCTGAGCGGGATGTTGTACTGCTGGGTGAGATCCAGCGAGGCGGCGAGGACACGGCCCGCGCGGAACTTTTCGGATGTGGGCAGGAAGGCAGCGAACTGGAGCTTTGGCTGCTCCGAGCCGTTTGGCACATCCATGTCGTCGAAGCCAGGCCCATCCATGCGGACATGGAGCGGCAAGCCTTTCAGGTTGGTTCCGTCCGACGTGTAGGCGTCTACCGCGACGCGCGTGCCACGTTGCAGCGCTGGCACGTGGCCCATCACCCCGCTCTGCGCGTTGGCGAGCGCATCACCTGTGCCGAGGAACTCGTTGGGCAGATACGCTGTGCCGCCACCATTGGCGTACTGGTCAGTGTTGCCCGCGAACAAGCTCTGGAACTTTTGCGGATCTTCGCGGAACATCTGCTTGCTGCGCTGCGCGTAGGGCATATGCGGACGGGAATACCAGTGTGGCAGATCCACGATGTCGTGGGCCAGGTGCATCATCGAACCATTCCAGAAGTAATCGCTTGCCGCCAGCGCAGCCCCAGATGGCGCCGTGGCATAGACGGTCACGCCGTTCGCCGTTGAGGGGATGCCCTGGAACGTCACGAGCCGCGCAGGCGCGGAGCTGTCCGCCTGCTGGCTGGAGAAGCCCATCCACATGGGGCTGTTGGAGTTGATCAGACTCGCGTAGGGAAGGTGATGTTGATCTGCTAGCTTGCGCGGCAAACCAATCTGAACGAACATCAGGCGGCTCGACGTGAATCTGAGGAAAGCGCCCAGCCCAGGTGAAGTCACATGGGTGTCGTTGAGCCGATTCGAGCCATGCAGCCAGGCGATGATGCTGTGCAGATTTTGCAGGTTGTCGCTGCGGAAGATCAACACCATGTCGTTCGACTCGATCGAGACGGGTATATTATAGGTTGGTTTGCTGACCGCTGGCGCATCGGTCGGCCCTGGCACAGCTTCTTCCAGCGCGTAGCGCGATCTGTCACTCGCCAGGCGCGGCATATACGCGGAGACGAGGCTGGCGGGGAGCTTGTGGAAGTACGGCAGACCGTAGGTGACGAGGGTGATGACGCCGCGCGGGCCGAATGGATAAGCGGCCTCGATACTCGCGAGGGCGTCGGCGAGCACTTTCTGGTTGGTCTTGGTGGGGGCTGTTGTAAGGCGCGCCGTGAGGAACATCGTGTAGACGGGTGGAAGATTGAACTGAATCCCTGTCGCGGGATCAATATACGCGTGCGCGGCTGCCGTATCGAACTGGATATCGGGATACGCGCCCGCCGCTTCAATGGGCCGCTGGGGCATCCAGGTCAGCGACTCCAACGCGCTCATTGACGCCGCTGACGCCAACCCGAGCATACCAAGCTCGCGCAGGGCGCCGCGCCTGCTGACGGGCTTATCCAGAAAGGATGTCGCCCGTTCTTCTGAATCAGCATCAGACTGCTTCATGGGGTATCGCTCCTGCCTCTCGCTGCGCTTCCGCGCTGTTGCCACTGCATGAACCGGGTCATGGATAGGCGGCGATGTTCCTTGCTCCACGCTGTAGGAGGTTCCAAGAAGAACCGTCCACGAGGGTTGGTGGCGCTTCCGAGCGTCGTTCCGCGCCAGTCTGTCGCGCTACATGAATGGCGAGTGTTTCTCCATGCAAACTCGCTGTTGCGAGTATGCCTCAGGTATGGCTGCGTCGCTACGCTGAACCGGCAGTTTCACCCACGCGATGTCCGGCAGAAATGCGAAACGACTTGTGAAGCGGATGTGCTATCATGGCAAGAGATACGGCCACTCCTCGCTCGCCTGACATATGGAAGGGGCAGCCGCGATGTCCGTACCCCCAGCGCTCTCGCTCGGCGCGCTCCTCAGGCGGTGGCGTGTCGCCACCGGGTTGACACAGGATGAATTGGCCCAGCGCGCAAACCTGAGTGTGCGCGCCATCAGCGACCTGGAGCGCGGAGTCCGCCGGGCGCCGCACAAAGATACGCTTGCGCTGCTCGTGGAGGCGCTGTCACTGGATGAGCGCAACCGCGCGCTGTTCATGGACGTTGCCCGCAAGTCACGAGGCGCGAGTATCCCTACGCCCACCACCGCTGTGCGCGCTGCGTTGCCACGAGACGTCATCCACGCTGTGCTGACGCCGCTGATTGGTCGTGAGCGTGATGAGGAAGCTATCACCCACTTGCTCGAACGCGACGATGTGCGACTCCTCACGCTGACCGGCCCTGCTGGCATCGGCAAGACGCGCTTGGCCCTGCATGTGGCTGAGAAGCTGCGGGGGCGCTATGCCGATGGCGTGGTGATTGTCTCGCTCGCGCCGCTCAGCGATCATGCCCTCGTGCTGCCAGCGATTGCGCAGGCGCTTGGCTTGCAGGAGCAGGCAGGCCAGTCCGCCTGTGAACAGGTAAAAGCCTACCTCAGTGAGCGTGAGGTGTTGCTGGTGCTCGACAACTTCGAGCATGTGACGCGCGCCGCCGCCACTGTCGCCGATGTGCTTGCGGGCTGCCCGCGGGTCAAGGCGCTCGTGACGAGTCGTGCGACCCTGCGGGTGCGCGGCGAGCAGGAGTATGCGCTCCCCGCGCTGGAGATGCCCGATCTGGCCCAGCTCCCGCCCGTCGAAGATATCTCGCGGTACGCCGCTGTCGCGCTCTTCGTCTATCGGGCGCGAGCGGTAAAACCCGCATTTACGCTCACGCCTGAGCTTGCCCCCACTATCGCCGCAATCTGCGCGCGCATGGATGGATTGCCGCTCGCGCTCGAGCTTGCGGCTGCGCGGATCAAGCTCCTCTCGCCCCAGGCCCTCCTGGCGCGACTCGACTCCAGCCTGGCCATCCTCACCAATGGGCCTGCTGACCTGCCACACCGGCAGCAGACGATGCGCCGCGCTATCGAGTGGAGCTATGACTTGCTCGATGAGCCTGAGCAGCGTTTTTTTCGTCAGTTGGCGATCTTCGCGGGAGGATGGACGCTAGAGGCGGCGGCGGCGGTCTGCGGCGGGGGCGATGCTCAGGCGGCCACTATCCTGGATATGCTGGCGTCGCTGGTTGATAAGAGTCTGGTTGCGCAGGGAGAGGACGCTGAGGGTGAGCCGCGCTTCCGCCTGCTCGAACTGATCCGCGCCTATGGATGGGAACTGTTGGTCGAGCGTGATGAGGAGCGCGCGCTCAGGCAGCGACACGCCGCCTATTACCTTGCGCTGGCGGAGCAAGCCGAGCCTGAGCTGCACGGAGGCGATCAGATCACCTGGCTCAATCGCCTCGAACGCGAGCATGCTAACCTTCGGGCGGCGCTCCACTGGGCGGAAGAGAGCGGCGCCGTCCAGGTGGGGTTGCGACTCACGCGCGCGCTGTGGTGGTTCTGGCAGGTGCGCGGACATCTCTCCGAAGGGCGCGCGTGGCTGGAGCGATTCCTTGCGCTCCAGGAGTCAGCCCCTGGTGAAAGCAACGCGGCATTGGTGGCAGGCGCGCACACAGGCGCGGGCAACCTCGCGTGGCGCCAGGGCGACCTTGCGCCAGCGGCAGCGCATCTCGAAGTGAGCCTCGCCCTCTATCGCGAACTGAGCGATGTTCCCGGAATAGCGCACGTGCTTAATACGCTGGGACTGATCGCGGATGGAAATGGCGCCTATGCGCAGGCTAACGCTTTGTTTGAAGAATCTTTGGCGCTCTATCGTGAGATCGCCGATACTGACACACCTTGCGGGCGTCCTCAACAACCTGGCGATGGTGGCCTACCATAAAGAGGAGTATGCGCGCGCCGCTGAACTGTACGAAGAATGTCTGACCCTTCATCGCGCTGTGGATGATCATTGGGGCATTGCCCTGACGCTCAGCAATCTGGGCGAGTCAGCGCGCGCGCAGGGCGACTTCGACGCGCGGTGGCGCTGCTGGAGGAGAGCCTGGCGCGGTACGCTGCCCTCGACGATAAGGATGAAATGGCCTTCACGCTCTGCAATCTGGGTGACGCCACGCGAGATCAGGGTGATCTGGCGCGCGCGACTTCAACTCTATGCCAGGAGCATCGCCACTGCCCATGAGGCTGGCTCGATAAGCGCCGCCGCAGATGGTCTCGAAGGCGCGGCGGAGGTGGCGTACACGCAGGAGCAGGCCGCGCAGGCGACGCGGCTCTTTGCCCTGGCGACAGCGCTTCGCGAAAAACATCAGGTGCGGCGCCTGCCCAGTGATCAGGCGCGCCGCACCTCCCAGATCGCTAAGTTGCGCGCGGCCCTGGGCGATGAGGCATTCACTGTCGAGTGGGCCGAAGGTCGGGTGATGTCGCTGGAGGAGTGCGCTCGCGCTGATGGTCTATGCTGCGGCGCCAGCCGCCACCACTTTTTCGACTGGCGGATGCGACTGTGAACGATGGCAGATAGGCTAAAGCCTGCGCTAGACGACTGGTGTAGAGGATATCAAGACCACCTTCGCGCCGGAAATCATCCAGCAGGCGGTCACAGTGCGCGAGAACGTGCGGGTTGTGTGAGCAGGAGCGTGGCGCCCGCAAATCCTTCCTTGACGCATGGGCGACCTGGCGGCTAGACTGCGAAACGCTGGCAGTGTCGCGCTGTTAGTGTCGCGCTGTTAGTGTCGCGCTGGTGTCGCGCTGCATAGCTCACCTGCGTTGGCTGTGAGTGGATGGAGGAGCGCATGCCTGACCCCTTCGAGCGCGCCTCTGCGCCAGATGTCGCGGTGGATGTCGCGGGTGATATGGCGGCTGATGTGGAGCCAGTGGGCGTCCACTGCTTCATCTGTCAGCTCGATACCCGCGCCTGTGAGGTCGCCGCGCTGGAGGGCGCGCTGGTCAGCGTGACGGAGCGGCTCGGCGGGCAGCGCATCCCTGGCGTGCGGCTGCGGCTGGCGTCGGGCGAGCAGGCCGTCGTCCGGCTCAATGAGCATGCCCGCCCACTCATCAGCGCGCTGGCCGCCATCGAGCCGGAGCGCATACGCGGGCTACAGTTGCGCATCTATCACCTCTGGCGCGGGCTGCCCGTCGAGTCGGGCGAATACACGCGCTACCTCACCGATGAGCTGAGCGTGGTCACGCTGGAGCCAGACCTGCTCCTCAACATCACCGACATCAACAACGCCGAGTACTGCGTGCGGCAATATCCCCTGCGCCGCATGGTTCCCTCCACGCCGAACGCCGCCACCATCAAGGGCAGCGTCATCCACGCCGCGTTCAAAGAGATGCTGAAGGCCGGGCAGCCCGATGTCGCCGAGCCGCTGGAGCAGGCGCTGCGCGGGCAGGCCGCCGAGATTGGCCTGCGCCAGCTCGACGCCGACGCCCTGCGCGCCGACGCCGAGCCGCACATGGAGGCGCTGGCGCAGTGGTATGGCAGCCAGCGCGCCTACCTCTGGGCCAGCGCGCCCGACATCCGCGCCGAGACCTTTCTGCTGGCGCCGGAGGTCGGGCTGAAGGGGCGGCTCGACATCTACATGCGCGGCGTCGGCGGTGATTCGCTGCTGGAGCTCAAGACCGGGCAGGCGCGGACGCAGCTTCCCAAGCGCGAGCATCGCTGGCAGGTCTACGGCTACCAGACACTGCTGACCGTGCGCCAGCCGCCAGAGCGACGCAAGCCAGCCGCGACGCTGCTCTACAGCGGCACGCCTGGGCAGGCCGAGGGGCACACGATACCCTTCACCGCGCGCGACCTGCGCCGTGTGCTGGAACTGCGCAACCAGCTTGCCCTGACGCATGCCACCGGCGTCGTTCCCGCGCCCCCCGGCGGCTCCAAGTGCGCCCGCTGCTCGTTGCATGAATCCTGCGCCCGCGCCTCCGCCCTGCTCGGCTGGGAGGCGCCGCCCAGCGAGACACCGCCCGTCCCCGTGGCGCCGGAGGACGCCGCATGGTTCGCGCGGATGTATGGCTTGCTGGGGATGGAGGCGCGCGCTTCCGAGGGCGAGGGGCAATCGCTCTGGCGCCAGACGCCCGAGCAGCGTCGCGCGGCGGGCCTGGCGCTAGGCGGTCTGGAGCAGGTGGGTGAACCGCGTCCAGACAGCCAACGGTGAATGGGAGTACACCTTCGCCTGCGACAATCAGTCGGAGCTGCGCGAGGGTGACGCCATCCTGCTGAGTGATGGCGACCCCATCACTGGCGCCATCGTGAGCGGCACAATCCTGCGGCTGGACGATACCAGCGTCACCGTCTGGACGCCGGAGCAGCATCCAGCGGCCCGCGCTGATCGACCGCTACGGCAGCGACATCACCCATGATCGTACCGTGCGCAATCTCTGGCGCTGGCTCGACGCCGATCCACGGCTGCGCGCGCTGGTCGCTGGGCAGCGCGCCCCCACCTTCGATGAGGCGCCCTTGGCTGCTGCTGCGCCACATGCTGCGTTGGCCAGCTTCAACGAGGAGCAGCGCGAGGCGGTGGCGCGGGCGCTGGCGGCGCGCGACTTCCTGCTGATTCAGGGGCCACCGGGGACAGGCAAGACAGCGGTCGTCGCCGAGATCGTCCGGCGGGCGGTGGCGCGCGGCGAGCGTGTGCTGCTGGCGGCCTTCACCAATCAGGCGGTAGACAATGCGCTGACGCGGGTGACGGCGCAGGGTGATCTGGCGGCGGTGCGGCTGGGGCACGACCAGGCGGTGGCGCCGGAGATGCGGCGCTGGCGACTGGCCGAGCGGGCGCGCGCGGCGGCGCTGGCGGAAGGGCGCGCCGAGGCCGAGGATGCGGCGTGGCGGCCCCAGCCCGCGGAGCTGCGGGCGGCGCTGCTGCGGGCGCCGGTCGTGGCGGCGACGACGGCCACCTGGTCGGCGGAACGCTACGATGGCGTCGGCGAGGCGCTGGACTTCGATCTGGCCATCATTGACGAGGCGACCCAGCTCACGACGCCCGCGCTGCTGGGCGCGCTGCGGTTCGCGCGGCGCTTCATCCTGGTCGGCGACGAGCGACAGCTTCCGCCGCTGGTGATGAGCGCGGAGGCAGGCGCTGCGGGGCTGGGCCGCTCGCTCTTCGCCGAGCTATTGGCGCGCTGGGGCGAGCAGGCCAGCGTCGCGCTGCGGCGGCAGTATCGGATGCATCCCGCCATCTGTGGCTTCGCCAGCGAGACGTTCTATGAGGGCAAGCTGGTGGCGGAGGGGCAGGCGCGGACGGCGACGCTGGCGCTGCGGCTGGATCCCGCTGAGCCACTGGCGCCCGCGCTCGATCCGGCGCGTCCGGTGGCGCTGCTCGACGTGGCGCCCTTCGCGGCGGAGCGTGGCGGCAAGGTGAGCGAGGCGCAGGGCGAGGCGGCGCGCAAGCTGATTCTGGCGTTGCTGCGTGGCGGCGTGGCGCCTGAGCGCATCGGCGTGATCGCGCCCTATCGCGCGCAGGTGGCGGCGCTGCGGCGTCGGCTGGCGTCGTCGGGCGTGACGGAGGTCGTGGTGGATACAGTGGATCGCTTCCAGGGGGCCGAGCGCGAGGTGATCCTCTTCTCGTTCGGCGGTGTCAGCGCGGCCACGGGCTGGGGTGGGCGCGGGCTGGAGTTCCTGGCCGACCCGCGCCGCCTGAACGTCGCGCTGACCCGCGCCCAGCGCAAGCTGCTGATCCTCGGCGACCGCCGCGAGCTGGAGCAGGCGCCCCTGCTGCGTCGCCTCGTCGCCTATTGCGCGGGCCTCTACGGTGGCCAGGGCGGCGTGCTGACGCTGCGGCGGGCGGAGGGGCGGTAGGCGCAGGCGGTAATTTCCCGGAGCCGTTGGCTTCGCCTAGATTGATGCGCGGGATGAAAGCGAGCGCGCGCGATGGCTTCCGATGACACGCAGCCCATGCGGACAACGCCTGGAGCGAAGAGAGTTCGGCGAAGTTCATCGATTCTGGGCCGCATCTTCACGCCCGCGCGCGATGAGATTCAGCAAGCCATTCTCGCTCTCATTCCCGCGGAGCGCGATGAGCCGTTTCTCGCTGTCGAGCTGGGTGTCGGCGAAGGCTGGCTGAGCGAGGCGATTCTGGAGCGCTTCCCGGCGGCGCGTGTCCTCGGTCTGGATGGCTCGCCGACGATGCTGCGGACAGCGGAGGAGCGGCTGCGGTCATACGCGGACCGCTTCGAGACGCGCCAGTTCCAGCTCGAAGATCGCTCATGGCTGGAGCGAATCGACGGCGACACGCGCTGCTTCGTCAGTTCGCTCGTCATCCACCATCTCGACGCGGAGGGCAAGCAGACACTCTACCATGATCTCCACGCACGCCTCAGCCCTGATGGCGCCGTGCTGATCGCCGACCTCGTCGCGCCGCGCAGTGAGCGGGAGCGCCGCTACCTGGCGCGGCAGTGGGACGCCGAGGTGCGACGCCAATCGCTCGCGCTGAGCGGCTCGCTCCAGGCGTATCAGCAATTCACAGACGACCAGTGGAACTGGTACGACTACCACGACCCGATGGACAAACCCTCATCCCTGCCAGAGCACTTGGACTGGCTGACGGCGGCAGGCTTCGTCGGCGTCAACGTCTTCTGGGAGCGCGCCGGACACGCCGTCTATGGCGGATACACCGCGGTGGAGTGAGACGTATGTGGTCGGCGTAGAGGTGGGAGAGTGGCATGAGAAGCGTGGCAGCCGCGCCGACGCTAGGCGGACATCTTGCGCACGATGAGGTTGACCTCGGCGGCCATCACGATGGACTGGATTTGCTTGCGGGCGTTCTCCGCCGTCTGGGGCTGGGCGAAGGTCAGGCCGTTGAGGGCGCGGAGTGCGCGGTTCAGCGCGCCGCTCTGCACGAGGAACTTCTCGTAGGCGGCGGTATCGAGGGCGAGGGTCGAGCAGATCGGCACGACGAAGACCTGCGCGACATCCGCGCGCTCGTCGGCCAGCGCCGCCAGATCATCCATCCCTGGGTGGGTGAACGGACGCACCACCGTCCAGACGGCGCGCGTGGTTCGCTGGCCCGTGCGCTGTCGCAGCGCACGCCGGAACACCACTGTATACTCTGTTACGCCGAACCCCACCGCAGTTCTACCTTCCTGTTCGCATGCGCGGGCATCAGTTCACTGGAACTATGTGCGCAGCGAGCCACTCACAGGCAAAGACGATATATGCCAGAGCGGGTAACGGTCGCGCCAACAGTCCCGCAGGTGTCTGGATGGCGTGTGGCCAGGTGCCTTTCCTCTGTCGTTGACCACACAGCGGCGCTTGGCATATATATGCCTGCCTTGTCTGTTCCTTTGTAGCAATCTACGCGCCAAATCCAAAAATGCCTCACAAGCGCGCCGAAACATCGCCTGAAAGTCCTACTCCCTCCGCACTCGTGGACGCCAGGCATGTGTGGGGCGTCTCATCCGTTTCGCCGCGGCGCTTTGCGCTCCATTCCGCTTGCTGTACACTGGGCGAGAATGAGCAAAGAGAGCGCACGCCACCCAACGCTCACAGTCTGGCAGCAGACAGATGAGCGGGTTGGCGCGCAAGGAGGGCAGTGGCTATGGGGCGCCGACAGGCCTCCGCGGCACGCGCACGGCAAACCACGACAGCGGGACAGGCGCCGCAGCATCTTGCGCAGGATGGCAATTCCAGCGCGCCATCATCGGCAGGGCCTGAGGTGCGTATCGAGCGCCTGATCCTGCATCATCTCGATCACCGCGCGAATGTCTGTGAGTTGGTGGATGAGGCGGCCACGCTCGATGAGACAGGCGCACGGTTCTTCGCCGGGCATGTCGCCTCCGCCGCCGAACGCGCCGACTGGCACGCGCGCTTCCGCGATGACGATGACGCCGTGCCCGCGCATCTGAGCGGGCTGCTTGGCGACGCCGCGCAGTTCGTCGCCGCCTCGCGGGCGCTGGCCGAGCGACTCTACACCTACATGCGCGAACGCTCTGGCAACATCGCGCCGGGCGATTTCGTCGCCATTGCCTATCGCCTCGGCGAAGAGCCAGCCCGCCACGTCGCGTTGCTCAAGATGGATCCTGACCAGCAGCGTCTCACCCGCGCCTTCACGCGCCAGGGCGGCCACTTGCGGGTCGCCATCAGTCTCGCTGATAACTTGCTGCCAGAGACCCGCAGTCTGCAAAAATGCGCCCTCATCTCGCTGGATGACGCCACCCATGCGTTTAGCGTGCGCCTGCTCGACACCCAGGCGGGGCCGCGCTCAGATGGCGTCGCGGCATTCTTCTACCGCGACTTCCTCGCCGCCACGCTCACCGCCTCCGCGCGTCGCCAGACACGTCTCTTCCTCTCCGAAACCAGCGCCTGGCTCAATCAGTGGAGCGCCGAATTCCAGCCGCGTGAGCTACTTACATTCTTTGCGGCGCGGCGTGCGGCGCTGGCCAGAGAGGACGTCGCCCTGCGAGACTTCGCCGTGGCGGCGCTGCCCACGCGCCCTGATCTGGTGGACGATCTTCTCCAGCGGCTCATCGCCGTCGTGCTGGATGATCCCGCGCTACGCGGCGCGCATCCGTTCTTCCCGGTGGAGCGCGCGGCGGCCAAAGCCTATCTCGACAAGGTGACGCTCGACCTGGATGGCGGCATGCGTCTGACTGTTAGCGCCGCCCGCTTCGAGGAACTGGTGCGCGTGGCGGAGGAGCGCTCCAGCGACGGCAAGCTGACGCTCACGCTGGAGTCGCTGGTGATGCGAGAGGTGACGAGTTGAGCGCCGACGACTCTCTGCCAGCGCGCCGCAAGCGCCAGTCGGCGCCGCGCGCGGATCTCCCCGATGTCGCGGAAGCGGAAGTAACTCCCAGCGTTGCGGCGACTGAGCGCCAGCGCAGCCAGGGGCTGACACGCGCGCTGGCGAGGCTCCGGCTGCTCCAGACGACGATACTTGCGGTGGGCGCCGCCCTCCATCTGAGCCAGGATGATCTGGCGGCGAGTGAAGCCTTCGATCGCGTCGAGCGGCTCGCCACGCTCACCGTGGAGCAAGCGGCGGCGATATCAGAGGCTGAGACGCGGCGTTGGTTCGAGACACTAGGCGATGACCTGGCGATTGATCTCGCGCTGGAGGGCCTGGATCCAACGCTGGAGCCAGTGCGCGCGGAGCTGCGCGCAGCGGATGATGATCCTGTGGGCGGGCTGGTGGCCTTTCAGCGGTCGGCGCAGGCTGTGGCGGAGACGCAGGGCGAGAGCGTGCATGTGAGCGCGCAACTGGGCATTGGCAAGGCGCAAGCGCAACGGCTGGCGGAACAGGCGCTGGCCGAGCGGCGCGCCACACACACGGCGGCGCGCTCGCCCCAGAGACGGCGGTGGTCTTCTATAGCGCGGCGGCCTGCGCGCGAACGCTGACACTGCGCGCGGCGGATCTCTGGCGCAAGCGTGGCCTAGGCGCCGACGAATCGCGGCTCTGCGTGATCATCTGCGATGCTGCGGGCGCTCTGGCGGGGATCGCGCTGGAGGTTCTTGGCGCGGGGGCAGAGACCACGCTCGACGATTCGCTGCTCATCTCGCGGGCATCCTGGCGGCGCTTCGTGGAGCGCGCGCAGGCGCAGCGACGTTTGCGTGACGCGGAGAGCGCATGGAGTGGCTTTGCGTTGGCGCTGCTGCCAGACCACCTGCGCGTTGTCCCGCGCGCGCCGGGCCTGGAGCGCATCGCCGAGCGGCTCCAGGCGCTGCGGGCGCAGGTGGCGGCGTGCGCCCTGGCCAGCCATGTGGAGGGCGTGGCGAGTGGCGGCGGCGCGGGCGATGTGACGCTGCGTTTCGCGGGGGCGCGCCCGGCGCTGGCGCGACTGGCCAGCGCGGCGCCGCCCAGCGATCTGGAGGCGCAGCCACGCGATGCGCTGATCGAGCTGGCGGCCTGGGCCTATCGTGACGCCTCGCCCGAGAAGCTGGCCATCGCGCGGCAGGCGCTGGCCGATACGCTGGCCACTGGCGCGACGCTGACCCTGGCGCAGCTCTGCGTCGCGGCGCCCCCCGCGCTCGACACCGCCCACGCGAACTTCGCCATCTATGTGCGCGGCGCGACGGAGCGCTACTTCCAGCTACGCGCCACGGCGCAACAGACGGTGAGCGGCTTCGCCGAGGCGACACGCGCCGCCGTGACCGCCCTGACGAGCGATGTGACGGACAATCTTTTCCGCACCGTTGGGCTGATCGTTGGGGTCGCCATCGCCTGGCTGATTCAGCCAAGCGCATCGCTAATGCTGCTGCGCATCGCGGCGGCGCTCTACACCGTCTACGTCCTCTTCATCGTCTGTTACCTGCTGCGCGCGCGGCGTGCGCGCTATGAGCTGGAGCGCAAGGGACTGGATGATACGCTGGCGACGATGGCGGAGCTGACGCAGGCGGAGCGCGAACGCCTGCGCCTGCCCGCGCGCGACGCCGAGGCGCACTTCGAGCGCTACTATCGCTGGACGCGCGCGATCTATCTCATCGTGGCCGGGCTGGGCGCGCTGCTCTTCATCCTGCTGCTCACGCCGCTGGGCCACGCGCTGATTCGGTAGCGCGGATGCGACATAACCCGCGCTGGTTGCGGCCCGTGCGCCGATATGCCTACAATGACACAGCGCATGTTACATATCACGGCCCTGTAGCTTAATGGACAAAGCATCGGTCTTCTAAACCGAGCATCTGGGTTCGATTCCCAGTGGGGCCACCCAACCACCACCGCTTACCTAACCCCTTGCCATACGGCGCGCAGCATGTCGCCAGCCGCGCTTCACATAGATTCGCGACTTTAAAACGGGATGCCGTCGAGGCCGTTGGGTTGGGGCGCACGGCCAGCGGCTCGTTCGATCTCCAGGTGCGTCCAGACGGGCTTGTCGCCCAGGTGGATGCCGTTGACCTGCAGCCAGTGGCGCGGCGCCTCGTCTCCAGGCTTTAGCCACTCGCGCGTTACGCCTACACTCAGCACGACAGGAACCCCACGAGCGAGACGCGCGCTCAGATCGGAGACCGCGTCGAGCCGCGGCGTTATCTGATCGGCGTGGTAGAGCCGCAGATCGGTGACAGCCGCAGCGACTTCGAACACTCCGTCGCTGAAGCGCATGCGGATGGCGTTTTGGCCATTCACGATAAGGTTTGGTCTGCCAGTGGGAATCAGGCACCCCAGCGACGCTTTACCGGCGCCCGCATCGAGCGTGCAGGTAGTGTGCGTTCGCTGTAGCTCTGGCCCGAAGATCGCCGCGAGATTTGGTTGCGCGGCCTCGCGTAGCAACATCCAGAAGTTGGATGGCTCGTAGTCACTTAGATAGCTTGCCATCCAATGTGTGAATGCGTGATCCTCGACCTCTGGCGCGACGCCTCCACCAGTTACGGCGCCGAGATCAACCAGTGCGCCGATGTCGAATGGGCCACCTTCAGCGCGCAACAGGCTGCGGGGAAGCCGTCCCCGCAGGACGGGGCGAATGTGCTGGAGCGTGTGGGGATCAAGGCCTGCGACACAGATATAGCCAGGCTGCATGCGCGTGAGATGGTTGATGACGATACGCATGATCGGTCGCTCCTTGCGCGGAGAGCTGTGGCAGCGCCGCCGTCTGCACGGGCGCCTGCTTTTGCGGTATGCGCATATCCACAGCAGCCTCTTTTCCGCGGATGCTCCAGAGCCAACTGTCGTATGGTGGGAGCCGCTGGGGAAGGCGGCACCCAGATGTCACAGCTACAAGCGACAACAAAACCTACAAGTGCGTGATCGTGACATCGCCCCAGTGCTCGCGCAGATACTCCGCGACGAGCCGCCGGTGGCAATGCTCGGGCGTGGCCTCGCTGCAGAGCAGCACGGTGGGGATGTCGAACCGATTACGCGCGATACGCTCTTCGATGCGGCGCTCGCGCATGAGCGCAAGGAAGCGTTGCTCATAGACTTCCCAGGCGCCTTTTTCCTTTTTGAAGGCGTCGAGGATGTCTTGCGTCGGGGCGAGCAGCGGCTCGTGCTGGTAGTCCGCATGACAGATCACGCGCAGAAAATACGCGAGGTCGTCGCGTTTGGAGAAGCCTGCGAGTTGCGAGGAATTGTTCAGGCGGATGTCTAAAAGCCGTCGAATCCCGACTCGTCGAAGAGACTCGAAGAATTGCTCTGCGGTTTTCTTCGTGAAACCGGTCGTATAGATTTCCACTCGCTCTCCTCAGATGTCGCATCACCGGGAACATCCCACAGTGAGAGTTGCTGATCGTGGCGGAAGTCGTCGGCGGTCTGTATGCGGTCGTCCCCACGGATGTGCAGCACAGATACGCCCCGCTCCTCTAGCACCCGCGCGATGAGAAGGCGGCGGTGACAGTTTGTCGGGTCTTCTTCGCTGCACATGACCGCTGTGCGGTAGAGCGCGCCTTCGTCGGTCAGGCGTTCCAGCCCGTGCAGGAAGAAGGGCGCCCGCGCCGCGCGATAATACAAGACATAGCCTTCGTCGTCATAGAACTCGTCGCCAGGAGGGCGCCCTCCTAGCTCGTCGCCAAGGTAGAGGTAGCGCATGCCCGCGCGCTCGACCACATACTCTAGCTCTGGGCGATTGAAGTGGGGCACATAGCGCGAATAGGGGGCCGAGCGCACGTCTACCAGCGACTGGATGCCGTGGCGCTGAAGCAGCGCGATGAATGCGTCCCGTGGCTGATTTGAGTGTCCGACCGAGTAGATTGTTACCGCTGTGTCAGGCTCTGCCTGCGAATCGGCGCCCATGAGTTCTCACATCCGTCTATCCACTGTATTCATGGTCTGCGTCCAAGTCAGCCATATAATCGCTGTGAACAATGTCGCTGAGTTCTCGCCCTGCTGCTAGTATGCGGTATGGTTGCTCAGTTGACAACCGTGATACATCGTTCCTGGGCGTGCATCACTCAATCGCCAGCAGCTCCACGACGCGCCCTAGCCGCTCGATCCCGCGCAGGTCCGCTGGCTCAGGGATGATGATCAGGTGCTGGACGCCGACCGCCGCGAAGCCGCGCAGGCCGTCGGCCACCTCCTCCGGCGAGCCTGCGATGATGCGCTCGTCGGCCTTGCGCTCCTCCCCCGGCGCGTAGACATGGGCGAGGGTTCCGGCGGTTAGCTCGATGCTTGTGGGGTCGCGACCGACCTTCTCGCAGGCGACACGTAGCGTCTCGACCGCCGCCGGAATCGTCTCGGGCGACCGATGCCACGCGGTATTCCAGGCGTCAGCATTCTACATACGCGGCGCATGTCTTTCAGTTCGTTTGCCCATGACGGTAGCTACTTTCGGGACAAGACTGACTATAATCACCTTGAGACGTGCCAATTCTCGAATCAGGTAAGCGCTCTGGCGCGTCACGGCAGCGTGTGAGGGTTTGGCCCGCTCTGACGCTACCACTACTGATGCGCCACGCGCAGTCAATCATCGTGTAGTTCTCAGTAACTTCACACAGAGAGAGGAACAGCGAGAATTGGAAGACGCACTGTTTCAGTCCCTTGAGTGGCGCTGCATCGGGCCGCATCGCGGTGGTCGTGTAGTTGCCGTCGCAGGACACCCAACGGAGCAGGGAACCTTTTACTTTGGGGCATGCGCAGGTGGCGTGTGGAAGACCACGAGTGGTGGCGCGCAATGGGAAAACATCTCGGACGGATTCTTTCAGACCGCGGCTATTGGCGCCATTGCGCTAGCGCCATCCGCGCCTGATGTCCTCTACGTTGGCACGGGTGAGGCGACCATTCGTGGTAACGTCTCCCATGGTGATGGCGTGTATGTGTCGATGGACGGTGGCCGCACCTGGCGCAAGAGCGGGTTGGCGGATTCTCGCCACATCGGCGATATCGTCGTCCACCCACAACGACCTGAAGTCGCTTATGTGGCAGCGCTCGGTCATGCATGGGGGCCGAGCGCCGAGCGTGGTGTTTATCGCACGCGAGATGGCGGCGCGACCTGGGAGCAGGCGCTCTTCAAGAGTGAGCGCGCAGGAGCCAACGACCTGGCGATGGATCCGAATCACCCAGATACGCTCTATGCCGCGATCTGGCAGACGCAGCGCTACCCGCATGCGCTGGTCAGCGGTGGCGAAGACTCCGGCCTGTGGAAGAGCACAGATGGCGGCGTGACGTGGAAAGACATCAGCCGGGCGCCTGGCCTACCAACTGGACTGCTGGGCAAGATCGGCATCGCCGCCTCACCCGCGCGCCCTGGCCGCGTCTGGGCGATCATCGAGGCGGGCGGCAAGGATGGCGAGGACGATGGCGGCCTCTTCCGCTCGGACGACTGGGGTGAGAACTGGGAGCGCATCAACCCGCGAGCGCGAGTTCGCGCGGCCGCCCATGGTATTACATGCACCTCTACGCCGACCCACAAGACGCCGATACCATCTGGAACCTCAACCTCAAATGCTGGAAGTCTACCAACGGTGGCGTCAAGTTCACCGAGGTTCCGACACCACACGGCGACAACCACGGCTTGTGGATCGACCCGCGCAACTCCAACCGCATGATCGAGGGCAATGATGGCGGCGCGTGCGTCACCTACGATGGCGCCTATACCTGGTCATCCGTGCTCAATCAGCCGACAGCGCAGTTCTACCATGTCACGACCGATGACCAGAATCCCTATAACGTCTACGGCTCGCAGCAAGATAACTGGGCAATGCGTCTGCCTAGCAGCGAGGCCGAGGGCGCGATCAGTTGGCGCAACTACACGGAGCCGGGCGGCGGCGAGAGCGGCTACATGGCTGTGAGCCGCAAGCCACCGTACACCGTGTTCGGCGGCGGCATCGGCAGCTGGCGCTGGCCACGGACGCCTCCTCGCCTGGAATCCGCAGACAGGGCAGGCGCGCAATGTAACCGTCTGGCCGGAAGTGATCAACGTCAACGTTGGTGGCGTCGGCGCGAACCAGCTCAAGTACCGCTTCCAGTGGACCTTTCCGGTCGAGGTGTCGCGCCACGACCCCAATGCGCTGTATGTCTGCTCGAACTTCGTGCATCGCTCCTTCGACGAAGGAACGGGCTGGGAGACCATCAGCCCGGACCTCACGCGCAACGATCCCGATAAGCTCGGCCCTTCTGGCGGCCCCATCACCCACGATAACAGCGGCGCGGAAATCTACTGTACGATCTTCGCGTTCTGCGAGTCGCCGCATGAGCAGGGAGTATTCTGGGCTGGCTCAGATGATGGGCTCATCCACCTCTCGCGCGATGGTGGCGCGACGTGGAGCAATGTCACACCACCCACGCTGCCCGAGTGGACGCTCACTCAGCATCATCGAGCCATCTCCGCACGACCCGGCGACAGCGTATGTAGCCGCGACGCGCTATAAGCATGACGACACAGCGCCCTATCTCTACAAGACCAACGACTACGGCGCCACCTGGACCAGCATCTCCGCTGGCCTACCGGAACAGATGATTACGCGCGTCATCCGTGAGGATCCGAACCAGCGCGGCCTGCTCTATGTCGGTACAGAGCTCGGCGTCTTTCTGTCATTCGACGATGGCGTCAACTGGCAGCCCTTCCAATGCAATCTGCCAGTCACACCTATCTACGATCTGGTCATTCATGGGACAGACCTTGTCGCGGCGACGCATGGGCGCGCCTTCTGGATTCTGGACGACCTCAGTCCACTCTATCAGATGCGCGACACGCAGCCGCAACAGGCGCTCTCCCTGTTCGCGCCAAGGCCCACGGTACGCTCGCGGTTCGAAAACCGCAAGGAGGGTGGCGGGAGTCAGCGGCATTTACGCTGTATCAGATGACAGGGCCGCTCACCGTCGCCTACCGGTTGGCGAAAGCGGCTGATGGGACGATGCGAAAGAAGTATCTTGACGCAGGCGCCAATCCGCCGAACGGGGTCATCTTCCACTATGCGCTCAGCGAGGCCGCGAAAGAGTCCAAGCCCATCGAACTGTCAATTCACGACGCTGACGGCGCGACGATTCGGACGTTCAGTAGCAAGGGCGAGCAGAAGCCGCAGCTCCCAGCGCGCCAGGGCGCGAACCGCTTCGTCTGGGACATGCGCTATACGCCGGTCGAGCCGCTGGTTGATGATCCGAAGGCGAATGAGCCTGACACGCGCGAGACGCTGGCGGGGCTTGCCCCACGCGTGCTGGCTGGTGAGTACGAGGCCCGTCTGCGCCTGGGCAAGACAATGGTGAGTCAGCGCTTTACCATCGTACCTGATGAGCGGCTGGGGGTCGCAGCCGCGGCGCTCCAGGAACAGTTCACCTTGAAGCAAGCGATCTATCAGCGGATGCAGGAGATTCATCAGATGGTGAATCAGCTTCGTCGCATTCGCAAGCAAGTGGTGGACTGGAGCGAGCGGACCAAGTCACATGAGAATTGGGCGCAATGGCGCAAGATGGCTGACGCGCTGAGCGAGAAGCTGAAGGCGCTGGAAGGTCAACTGGTGAATCTGGACAAAGAGAAGCTGAAGCCTGGGCCTGGACAACTCGCGGAACGGTTCACCAATCTCAGCTCGATGATTGACGAGTCAGACGATGCGCCGACATGCGGAGCCCAGGAGGTCTTTGCGCTACTCGACCAGCAGACACGCGAGCGGCGGGCCGATCTCGACCGCCTGCTCAGCGAGGATGTCGCCGCGTTCAATGCTAAGGCGCGCGCCGCCAAAATTCCCGCGGTGGTGGTCTAGCGCGCATCACGCGCCTATCCAGACGCCTGTCCGTTGTACTATCCGTCGTACTGGCTCATCTATACGGCGGGCGGGCGCCTGAGTCTCGTCTATACGCCTGTTCGCATGAGCCGTTCCGCGCGCGGGCTGAACTGGGAAAGGTATCAGGCATGCGGGCTTCATTCGCAGGCGCCACGACACTCGTCGGCGTTGATACTGGCGGCACATTTACTGATTTCGTCCTGATCCAGGATGGCGTCATTCGTATCCACAAAGAGCTGTCCACACCAGATGATCCCTCGCGCAGCATTTTGAATGGCCTGGCCGCGCTCGGTGTCCTGGAGAGCCGGATGACCATGATTCATGGCTCTACCGTCGCGACAAACGCCGTCCTCGAGCGCAAAGGCGCGCGTGTCGGCCTCATCACAACGGCGGGCTTCGCCGATGTGCTCGAAATCGGGCGGCAGACTCGTCCTCGCATCTACGGATTCGAGATGCGCCGTGAGGCGCCGCTGGTACCAGCGAAGCTGCGTCTGGAGGTGCGCGAGCGGCTCGACGAACGCGGGCACACGCTCCTGCCGCTTGACCATGCGTCAGTGACTGAGGCGCTGGCGACACTGGAGCGCGAGCAGGTCGAGTCGGTGGCAATCTGCCTGCTGTTCAGTTTCGTCAATCCTGAACATGAGCGGATCATCGCCGAGCAGGCGCGAGCGGCGGGTCTGCATGTCTCAGCGTCAGCCGATGTGCTGCCGAGTTCCGCGAATATGAGCGCGCCAGCACGGTCACGCTCAATGCGTATGTCGGGCCAATCATCGATCGCTACCTCGGACAATTGGAGGGCGGCCTACCGCCAGATACCCCGCTGCGTATCATGCAATCGAATCGCGTCGATCTCCGCTGGTACTGCCCGGCGCGAGGCCGCGCGCACACTGCTCTCTGGTCCGGCGGCGGGTGTCGTGGGCGCGGCGTATGTGGCGGAGGCGTCTGGCCTCGATCAGATCATCTCGTTCGACATGGGCGGCACCTCCACCGATGTCGCGCATGTCGCCGGAGCAATCGCGGAAACATCTGAGGGCAGCATCGGCGGCTATCCCATGCGCCTGCCAATGATCGACATTCACACGGTCGGCGCGGGCGGCGGTAGCATCGCCTGGTTCGACACTGGCGGCGCGCTGCGCGTTGGCCCAGCCTCGGCGGGCGCGCACCCAGGCCCGGCGGTCTATGGGCGTGGCGGAACCGAGCCCACCGTCGCGGACGCGAATATCGTGTTGGGCCGTCTCATCCCCGAACATGTGCTTGGCGGCGCGCTCCCTATCGACCCTGCCGCGGCGAGGGCGGCTGTCTCGAAGATCGCACTCCGGCTCGCACTGTCGCCTGAGGAGGCTGCGCTGGGGATGCTGCGCATCGTCAACGCGCATATGGAAGGGGCTATTCGTGTCATCTCGGTGCAGCGCGGCTACGACCCGCGCGAGTGCGCCCTGGTAGCGTTTGGTGGCGCTGGCCCGCCGCACGCTTGCGAGCCTCGCCGCATCCCTTCACATTCCACGCGTGCTGATCCCTCCGGTCGCGGGCGTCCTCTCAGCCTTCGGGATGCTAGCGGCGGATGTCATCAAAGACTACGTTCGCACGGTCATGCTGCCACTCGCCAGTAGCGGCGATGTCATCGCGGCATCGCTGGCGAACCTCGCGGAGCATGGACGGCGCGACCTCATCGGCGAGGGCTGCGCCGAGGAGCGAGTCAACATCGAGCGCGCCCTGGACCTGCGCTATGTAGGCCAATCATACGAATTGACCGTCCCGTTTGACGACGGCGCCGATATGGCGAGCGCTTTCACCGCGCGCATGCGCAGCGCTTTGGCTACAGCGATCAGCGCGAGCCTGTCCAGGTCGTGAATGTGCGCGTCAAGGCGCGTGGGCAAGTGGATGCGCCGCACCTGCCGCGCCAGACCGATGAAGCGGTGGGCGCGAGCGCCGCAGAGCCACGCACACATCAGGTGGCGTCGAGCGGCGCGGGCGGCGAACTCATCTGGCATGATACGTCCGTCTACCTGCGCGAGCGGCTCGCGCCAGGCGCCGTGCTCACTGGACCCGCCATTGTCGCGCAGTACGATACGACATCGGTGTTGCCACCCGGCTGGAGCGCCACTGTAGACCCCGCAGGGGCCATCGTGGCGCGACAGAGCCACCCAACAACAGGCGCCGAATGACGCCCAACCATGCAGACTGAGGAGGCGTTCATGTCGTCTCGCCCTGTGGTAGACGCGATTACCCTCGAAATCTTCCGCAGCGCGCTCACCGCCATCGCCGAAGAGATGGGCGTGGTGTTGACGCGCAGCAGCTATTCGCCAAACATCAAAGAGCGGCGGGACTTCTCATGCGCGCTCTTCGACCAGAGTGGGCGGATGATCGCGCAGGCCGCGCACATGCCTGTACACCTCGGCTCGATGCCAGATTCCGTCTCTGCGGCGCTCGATAGCTTTGCGAGCTTCGCGCCCGGTGATGTGGTCGCGCTCAACGACCCCTATCGGGGCGGTACTCACCTGCCAGACATCACACTGGTCACGCGGTTCACGTCACCATGGCGGGCGAGCAGCGTCTCGTCGGTTTCGCCGCCAACCGGGCGCACCACGCGGATGTTGGCGGCATCTCCGCCGGTTCGATGCCCACGGCGACAGAGATCTATCAGGAAGGCATCATCATCCCGCCGATCAAATTGTGGGAGGCAGGACGTGAATGAAGCGGCGCTGGCGCTCATTCTCGGCAATCTGCGCACACCACACCGAGCGGCGCGGCGATCTGGCCGCCCAGATGGCCGCGAACCGCACCGCGATACTGCGCATGGACAAGCTGATCACCGCTGGGGTCTGCCCGTCGTGGAGGCGCACACCGAGGCGCTGATCGCCTATGCCGAACGCATTACGCGCGCCGCCATCGAGACGATACCTGACGGTGTCTACTTCATGACCGATTATGACGATGGCTTCGGCTTTGTCGGAGCCATTGGCTATCTCCGCGACCGTAACGGTGGCGGGCTCCAGCCTCATGGTCGATTTCGCCGGTAGCAGTCCGCAGACAACCGGCAACGTCAACACCGTGGAAGCGGTCGCCAAGTCAGCGGCCTATTATGTTGTCCGCTGCCTCATGCCAGAAGACGCGCCGACGAACGCCGGGACATTCACACCCGTGCGCGTCATCACGCCGCCCGGCTCCATCGTCCACGCGCTGTCCCCCGGCGCGGTCGCCAGCGGGAACGTTGAGACATCGCAGCGCATCACTGATGTCATTCTCGGCGCATTGGCGCAGGCGCTGCCCCAGGTCATACCCGCCGCCAGCAGGAACGATGAACAACATTACAGCGGGCGGGCGTGATCCACGCACCGGCCAGCCATTCGCCTATTATGAGACGATGGGGGGCGGCATGGGCGCCTCGCCGACGAGCGACGGACTCTCAGGCGTGCATACCCACATGAGCAACACAATGAACACACCCGTTGAGGCGCTCGAATACGCCTACCCCATCCGCATACACGCGTACCGTCTGCGTCGCGGCTCGGGTGGGGCGGGAAAATACCGTGGAGGCGACGGCCTGGAGCGCGAATTGGTGTTCGAAACACCCACGGAGGTGACGCTATTGACCGACCGCCGCCGCCGTCCTCCGTACGGGTTGCAGGGCGGGGATACAGGGTTACCCGGTGAGAATCTCCTGATCCATGACGGTGTTGAGCGCGCCCTGCCGGGCAAGGTGCGCTTTACCGCCGCGCCTGGCGACCATCTCAAGATAGCATCACCCGGTGGGGGCGGCTGGGGCAAGCCAGAGCAGAGGCGCACGCGACCCGGCGATGATGCGTAGTAGGCGACGGCTACCTTTCGCCCAGATAGCGCCTGTTGAATCACTCGTGGCGCGCCCGCCATCTACTTCTATGGATTCCACATGCTGACCCTGTGTATCGTCAAGGCTCCAGAGGATCGAGCAGCAGCCAAGCGCGCCGCAGCAACGCTCACTCTGCCGCCAGCGGCTTCCCACGACACGCCCCAGCCGCTCAGATACCAGCCGCAGGTCCGCTGGCTCAGGGATGATGATCAGGCGCCGCGCGCCGACCGCCGCGAAGCCGCGCAGGCCGTCGGCCACCTCCTCTGGTGAGCCAGCGATGATGCGCTCGTCGGCCTTGCGCGCCTCTCCGGGCGCGTAGACGTGCGCGAGCGTTCCCGCCGTCAGTTCGATGCTCGCGGGGTCGCGCCCGACCGTCTCAGCAGGCGATGCGCAACGTCTCGACCGCCGCCGGAATCGTTTCGGGCGTGCGATGCCACGCGGTATTCCAGGCGTCGGCGTAGCGCGCGACCAGCTCCAACATCCGTGGCCGCTTGGCGCCGATGAGGATGCGCGGGCCGCCGGGGGTGGGGCCGCGTGGACGCAGCACACAGTCGCGGGCCTCGTAATAGCGTCCAGCAAAGTCCACGCGACCGCCGCGCAGCAGGGGTCGGATGATGCTCAACGCCTCTTCAAAACGGCTGGCGAGGTGGTCGAAGGGATAGCCGAAGGCGTCGTATTCTGGCTTGTGCCAGCCCGCGCCCAGGCCCAGGATGAAGCGGCCATCGCTGATCTCGTCCAGGGTGTCGGCCATTTCGGCGAGTAGCGCGGGATGCGGAAGGAGGTGGCGGCCACCAGCGGGCCAAGCTGGATGCGCGCGGTGGCGTCGGCGAGCGCGCTCAGAAACGTGAAGCTCCCACGTGCCGTTCTCATCCACGTCCACGTCCTCAGTGCGGCGCACGAGCAGGTGGTCAGCCAGGCCCAGGAGTCCAGCCCGACCTGCTCGGACA
>CAWIYP010000026.1:0-6628 GCA_963840335.1 uncultured Chloroflexia bacterium | reverse complement strand
TGCTCCGTGACGCGCATGATGCGCTGGCAGCGGTCGAGCGGTCTCGCCGATGAGCGGCTGCGCGTACTGGGTCGCATCATGATGTTCGGCGATGCGCGGCGCTCAGTCATTGGCCCCGCCTTGCAGCTTGGGCTGCTCTGGGATGTCCACACGCTGCGGATGCTGGAAAGCTGGCGCGCGCGCTCAGGGGCGCAGGCCCCGCAGTGGTTCGCGCTGCTCGCCGAGATCGAAGCGCTGGCCGGACTGGCGACCCTCAGCTATGACAATCCCACCTGGGCCTTTCCCACCGTCACCGATGCGACGGAGAAGGGCGCCGCCCGGCTGGAGGCGCGTGCGCTGGGGCATCCGCTGCTGCCGCCCGACGGCTGCGTACGCAATGACGTCACGATTGGGCCGCCGGGAACGTTCCTGCTGGTGACTGGCTCGAATATGTCTGGCAAGAGCACGCTGCTGCGCGCCATCGGTGTGAATGTCGCGCTCGCGCAGGCTGGGGCGCCCGTTTGCGCCGAGGCGTTCGCGCTGCCGCCCGTCGCGCTCGCCACCAGCATGCGCGCGCAAGACTCGCTGGAGGCTGGCGTCTCCTACTTCATGGCCGAGCTACGGCGACTGAAGCAGATCGTGGATGAGCTAAGCGTCGTGGCGCGGGCTGGTGAGCGCGTACCCGTCTTTCTGCTGGACGAGATTCTCAGCGGCACCAACACCAGCGAGCGCCAGATCGCGGCGCGCAGTGTCATCCGCTACCTGCTCGATCTCGGCGCGACCGGAGCCGTCAGCACGCACGACCTGACCCTGGCGCAGGCCCCCGACCTGACACCGCTGAGCCAGCCAGTCCACTTCACCGAGCGCTTCACCCGCGACGCCAGCGGCCCCAGCATGACATTTGACTATCGCCTGCGCCCGGGAGTCGCCACCAGCGTCAACGCGCTCAAGCTGATGGAAATCGTCGGTCTGCCCGCGCTCCAGCGGCAGAACAGGAGCCAGAGCGCGGGCCAGTGGTATAGTTACGCCTGATCGACGAACGCTACGGCAGTGGGGAGAAGACGGTGAGCGCGATTCTGCTGGATGGGCGCGACCTGGCGGCGCGTCTGCGAGTCGAGCTGGCGCACGAGGCGCGGCTCTTCTCGGAGCGACATGGCCGTGCCGCGCAGCTTGCGCTCGTGGTCGTCGGGACGAATGCCACGGCGCGCCTCTACGCCGAGCAGGTACGGCGAGCGTGCGCGCGTGTGGGGCTGACGCTCTCCCTGCGCGACTATCCCGCCGAGATCGAGGAGACGGCGCTGCGGACAGAGATCGCGGCGCTGGGCGCGCGTGGCGACGTGGATGGCGTGGCGCTGCTCCTGCCGCTGCCCCGCCACATCCGGCAGCGCGTGGTGATGGAGGCGCTGCCCGCCGCAAAGGATGTGGATGGCCTCGGCCCACAGAACGCCGGACGGCTGATGCTAGGCTTCCCCAGCTTTGTCCCCAGCACCGCCGACGCCGCGCTGGAGTTGCTGCGTCTGGCGGGCGTGCGGCTGCAAGGGATGGACGCCGTGGTCGTCGGGCGCAGCAACGTCGGCGGCAAGCCTGCGGGGCTGCTCTTCCTGCGTGAGAACGCCACCGTCACCTTCTGCCACTCGCGCACACCCGACCTCGCGGCGGTCACACGCCAGGCGGACATCCTCTTCACCAGCATGGGCAGACCCGGCGCCATCACCGCCGAGATGCTGAAGCCCGGCGCCATCGTCCTCGACGCGGGCATGACGAATGTGGATGGCCAGGTGATCGGCGATGTGGATTTCGCCGGGGTACGGGAGTTGGCGGGCTACATCACCCCCTCGCCCGGCGGCCTTGGCCCGCTCACCCCACTGATGTTGATCCGCCACACGCTCATCGGGCCAAGCTGAGCGGGTTCGTTCGTGATGAGAAGCGAGTTTAACGCGAAAGTGAAGGTTCCTGATGCCAGATGAAACGAGCGCCACCGTCACAGTCAGTCTGGAGAGCGCGCTCGCCCCGGCCGAGGCGTTCGCGACATTCATCGAGGAGTTGGTTGGCGCGCTCGACCGTGCGGGCATGAGCTTCATCCCAGGGCAAGATGGACGAATCTCACAAGGCGATTTCGAAGTGGGCCACGTCACCGAATGGACGCCGGGAGAACGCGCGCGGCTCCAGCGGCGCCAGGCCGACTGGCAGCCAGACATCCTGTCCGAGGTCGAAGTACACATCGAGCCGATGGGGACTGGCTCGCGCATCTCGCTGGCGCATCACGGCTGGGGTAGCCTCATCGGCGATCCCGCTGAACTGGTCGGCTGGTTCGCCAGTGAGACTGCCGCGCCGTTCCTGCGTAGCGCCGCTCCCGCCGCCCTGGGAGACTGGCTCATTGATCGGAGTGGCCGCCGTCCTTCAGGCGCCCAGGCGCGCGACTTCTATCGCGATCCGCTCTATCACTTGCCCAACTTCCGAGTCATCATCGCTGAGCTGCATCTCAGCTCTTCTGACTATCTGCTCGAAGTGGGATGTGGGGGCGGCGCGCTGCTGAAAGAGCTGCTGAAGAGTGGCTGCCGCGCGGCGGCGATAGACCATAGCCGAGATATGGTTCAACTCGCCAGCGAAGAGAATCACGACGCCATCGCAGAGGGCCGCCTGACCATACAGCAAGTCGAAGCCACCAAACTGCCCTTCCCTGACGCAACCTTCACCCATGCGGTGATGACCGGCGTCCTCAGTCATCTGTCCGATCCCGTTGCCGCGCTGCACGAGATTCGCCGTGTTCTCGCCTCGGACGGTCTGCTCATCGTGATGGGCAGCGACCCAGAGTGGCGCGGAACCCCAGCGGCGCCTGAACCTGCCGCCTCGCGCCTGCGCTTTTACGACGATGTCGCCTTTCGTGATCTGGCTGTCGTCGCAGGCTTCACCAGCCCGCGCGTCGAGCGCCGCGACCTCGAACCGCACGCGCGCGACGCTGGTGTGCCAGAAGAGCACCTCCCGATCTTCAGAGGCGCGGGCGCGCCGTTCCTCTTCGCCCGCAAAGACTGAGGGCCGACCTCGCGGTGTGTCACCACAGAGTCGGCCCTCAGTCTCAGTGTTTAGCTGCTAGGGTAGCAGGTGCGAGACGCCGTGGAAGAAGCTCGCCGCCGCTCCACCCATATCGAAGCCAGGGATGAACTGCGACAGGAAGAGCGCCAGCGCCAGCACAGCGGCGATGGCCAGGGCAGCGCGCGCGACCGGGCGCTGCGTGCGGGGGCGCATCGGCGTGACACGCGCCACTGGCGCCCGCACGACCGGCAGCGATGGCTCCGTCTCGGCGCGGCTCGCGCGCATGGCCGCGGGGCCGAGCTTACGCTGGTCCGCCGCGATGGCGGCGAAGACACGCTCGCGGAAGGCCGCATCGGGCGTGATCGTCGGCAACAGCCGCAGCGACTCGCCCACTCTGCGGAACCTGGCCTCGACCTGGCGACACTCGGCGCACCCCGCCAGATGGTCAGCGAGCGCACGCATCTCCGCCACCGTCCAGTCATCGCGCCGATAGGCGGCGAGTTGCTGTCGGGCTTGATGGCACGTCATCGGCGACCCTCCATCTCCTGCTGATAGATGCTGATAAATCGCTCGCGCGCCCGCATCAGTCGCATTTTGACCGCTGATGGCGTCACGTGAAGAACGTCCGCTATTTCCGCGCATGAGAAACCTTCGTGTTCGTAGAGCAAGAGACAGGCCGCGTATTTTTCCGGCAGACGATGGAGCACTCGCTCGACAACCTCCCGGTCAGCTACGCGCTGCTCGAACCGGCCACCATCGTACCCAGACGTAAACGCGCCCATCGCGCTCGCCAGATGCTCCTCCGAGAGCGTCTGCTGACTAAAGCCATTATCGGAGCCGGGCATGCCCGCGCCGACGCCGCGATCATCGTTGAAGAGCGAGAGCGGCAGCCACGAGATCAACCGCCGCCGCCGCAGCGCATCCGTCGCGGTATTCGATGCGATGCGATAGAGCCACGACGAGAGCGCGCCCGCCTGAATCGTCGCTCCGCCCGACAACGCCCTATATGCTTTGACGAATACATCCTGGGCTAAGTCATACGCCTGCTCGCGATTACCCACAAGTCGGTAGATAAAGTTCGTGATGGGCGTCTGGAATCGGGTAAAAAGATCTTCGAAATCGTCAACGCCGACCATTGGGCCAGGCTCGACGAGCTCCGCAACTTGCTCCTCATCGGGCGTCTTGGCGATGGCCTCATCGCGTGGCGACTGGACAGCGGTCGCCACATCGCTGCTCTCGACGTGTGACTCTGGCGCCGTCTGCGCGCTTTCCAGCGTCTCGACTGCCGCAACTGCCGCGACCCGCTTCTCGCTGGCGCGGCGCGTACGCGATTTGCCGCCACTGCTGGCGGGCGTCGCGCCTGACGCCTTCGGCTCGGGCGCGGTCTCCGCGCAGCTTGGCGGAATCGCTGCCGCGCGCACGAGTAGCGCGCTGACGATTCGGATTGTAGGGACGAGTGGATGGCTCCATCGGTTACACCTGTCCAGGGGGAGATTGTCATTTGCGCCGCTGCCCTTCAATGAGACTCCTGGGAGGAAGCGACCCTCACACAGCATACCAGATGATACACGCAGCGGTCGCCTGCAACGTGACCTCCTTCCCAGGCTACCTCTGAGCAATTCTGCGCAAAACTCCGAACATCCTGTGGAGTTGCGCGCCGACCGCAAAGTCGCTATACTTTGTGTAGCATTGCAAAGGAGCGCGGGACGCACGCTCTTCAGTAGACACACAAGCAAGGGATTCACAGGCATCATGAGCGATACGACCAGCCAGAACGAAATCACCTTCTACACGACGAAATGGTGCGGCGATTGCCGTCGCTCGCGCAAAGTCTTCGAAGCGATGGGTGTCACCTACCAGGAAATTGACATCGAGAAGCACCCCGAGGCGGCGAAGATCGTCCGCGAGATCAATCACGGCTCACAGAGCGTGCCGACAATCATCTTCCCTGATGGCAGCGTGCTGGTCGAGCCATCGAACGCGACCCTAGAGCAGAAGCTCGCTGGAATTATCGCTTCCCGGTAGGCTTGCCATCTCCGGCCTTTCCCGCGATCAGTGCGCCTCTGAGACAACGCATCCCGGAATATATGGCAAGAGCGGCGTGAAGCGTAACCTTCACGCCGCTCTTGGCGTAAAGTAGAATGCGACGTAACGACGTTGAGGAGCCGCTGTGTCCGCGGCGGATCGTCCGGGAGCGCGCGATGATCACCTGCCCATCCTGCAAGACGCAAAACCCCGTTGGCGCATCGTTCTGCGATGGCTGCGGGGCCGCGCTCTCCGCGTCCGCCGCATCACAGGCGCAGCTTGACGCGCAGGCGCAACTCGCCGCCGCCCACGCCGCCCGCGCACAGGCGACCGCCCAGCAGGCGACCGTCCACGCCAGGGCGCACTTCGGCACGGGACGCCTGCCGCCACAGACGATGCTGCGCAAGCAATACCTCATCCTCAAGCGCATCGGGCAGGGCGGCATGGCCGCTGTCTATCAGGCCTCCGACACACGCAAGAATCGCGTGGTGGCCATCAAAGAGATGAGCCAGGAAGACCTGACGCCCGAGGAGCAGCGCGAGGCAATCGAGGGCTTCAGGCGTGAGGCGCAACTGCTCCAGAGCTTGCGGCACCCGAACCTGCCGCTGGTCTACGAGAGCTTCGCGGAGAGCGGACGCCACTACCTCGTCATGGAATACATCGATGGCGAGACGCTGGAGGCCAAGCTCGAAGCCGCGAAGAAGCCACTACCGGAGGCGCAAACGCTGGGCTGGGCGCGCCAACTCTGCGATGTGCTGGGCTACTTGCATGGGCAGCGGCCACCCGTCATCTTCCGCGACCTCAAGCCAGCGAATATCATGGTGACGAAGAAGGGCGAGGTGAAGCTGATTGACTTCGGCATCGCCCGTGTCTTCTCCCCGCGCAGCACCCGCGACACACAGGCGCTCGGCACGCCTGGCTACGCCCCGCCAGAGCAATACGGCAACGCGCAGACCGACGCGCGGGCCGACATCTACGCCCTCGGCGCCACGCTCTACCACCTGCTGACCAACTACGATGTCAGCAAGACGCCCTTCGCGCTGCCACCAGTGCGCTCCCGCAATCCCGCCATCTCGGCCAGCACGGCGGCGGCCATCGAGCGCGCGACACAGCTCAACCGCGACAGCCGTTTCGCCAGCGCCGCTGAGTTCGCCCGCGCGCTCGGCGTTGATCTGAAGGCGGGGGCGCGTTCCACGAACGCGGGGGCGCAGGGGCAGGCGCGCACCCAGACACGCCAGCGGCCCACAGCCGGGGCGACAGCGCAGGGCCGCACAGCGCAGGGCCGCACAGCACAGGGCAGAGCGGCGCGGCCAGGTGGCGCGGCGGGCGCTGGCCCATCCATCCAGCCCGGCATAGCGGGCGTCGTAATTGACACCGCCAGGCGCGCGGTCACGGCTGGCGTCGCAGCCGCAGGCGCCGCCGCCATCCAGAAGCAGTTGAACCCGAACGCCGCGACGAAATCACCCGGCGCGGCGGCGTGGGATGCTGCCATCGCCGTCGCGCGCACAGCGACCGGGCCGAGCATCGCCATCGTGACGCAGCCGCGCGAGATCGACATGGGCCAGCTTCGCGCCGGGCAGGACGGCCTCGC
>CAWIYP010000025.1:0-192457 GCA_963840335.1 uncultured Chloroflexia bacterium | reverse complement strand
AGCCGTCACCGCGCCTGAGTTGTACGCCGTCGTTGTGCGCGCGCGTGGCAAGAAGGGTATGACATCGCCGACATCTCTTCGGAGGAAGAGCCAGTAGCTTGCGGCAACTAGCGCCACGCTCAGCGCCAGCAGGATCAGCATCGCTCCTGGGTTTACGCCATAGGAGGGAATGATCGGCTTCTTCAGCTCGGAATAGTAGTTGATGGAGAAGTAGCCGAGCCAGTTCAGGTCACTTGAGGAGCGCGCGGTGCCTGCCAACACGAAATCGAACGCCATATAGCTGCCCGCGATGCCCGCTGCCGCGTTCGCCGTTCGCGTGAATTGTGGAGACCAGCCCCAGCGCACCGTAGACGAAGGCGCTCAGACTGAGGTTCAGCCCCGCAAGTATCGAGCCGCCGGGATCAGCGGGCAGTTTGGCCGCAGCCAGCCCCAACATTAGCCCCAACGAGACCAGTAGCCCAATGAGCAAGGTTCCAATCGCGAAGGCAATCAGTTTCTCCCCTAGCACACGATATCGGCTAACTGGCTCACCTAACAACATGTCGAACGAGCCGCTCTCTTCATCGCCCCTTGTCAGATGTGCCCCAGCTATGGCTGTCCAGACCCCTAGTAAAACCGGGAGCCAGCCAAGCGCCTTAAATGTGGTGTAGCCTTAGGGGAGTGTTAAACGCAACAGTATCGCCGAGGAAGCGGAAATACTGTTGCGCCTGCCCTAAATCTGCGGTCACTTTTGCTTGTTCTGGTGAGGCCGCCGCTGCCGCCATCGTCGTCCGCCCCCGGCCGATGCCCCAGGCGAGAATCGGGATGCGGTAGGCGCGCCAGGGTCGCGTTCCAGGCCCGTGCGATGGCGAGACCCGCGCCAGTGTCGTGTCCGGCGTTGCGCTGGTCTCACCATGTTATTTTCTCCTCTCTTTTCCTCTCTTCCGTGCGTCGCCGAGATGTGGACGGTGAGAGTAGAGACAGGCACAGCTACTCGCTCATCGTGCCACGCGGAAATCTCTTCGGAGCTCGCTCATGGGTGGCATCGTGACGCACCATGCTCCACCACCACAGAGGCATCACCCATGTCGCCGGTGAGTGTCACACCAGGCAGTCTCTCGCTGGAGTTTCTCTCTGATGACAGAGATGACGCCGGGCAGCCCGGAGAACCACGCCGCCTGCGCCTTGCGCACTCATGCACCTGCAGCACACGCTGGCGCATGCCCTCAGCTGGCTGACGCCCCCCCACGACCTTGACCAGACTTGCCAGTGTCCACGGATGATGCCCAAGCGCGTGGCGGGTGTGTCGACCTCACAGTGCGGAGGAGGAGAAGGAGAGTAGACGTCCGTCGGCGCGCGCCTCGGCGACCGTCTTGTCGAATTCCTGCTCGTTCAGCGGGTCGAGGCCGCTGGTCGGCTCATCGAGAAATCAGCAGCGTGGCCTCCATGAAGCTTGCGCCACCCAACCTACTACTTGTTGCCGCGCAACCGTCGCGGAACCGCCTGCTCGGTGAGCAGCCGCTGGATACGGCTCATGGTGCGCATCTGGTCAACATCACCGAATTCGCAGTAGGTGATGATCCGCCGATGGAGTTCGTCGCCGAGGTCGAAGCTGGAATTGGCGGAGGATGGCCAGGCCGTTCACCTGGGCGCCTGCTCCAGCAGTGCAGGATCCGCCGATGGTGGCTTTGCCCGCTGTGGGGCGTGGCAGGAGCCATGGAGCGTGCGGATGGTGGTGGTCTTGCAGCGCGTGGCCCCAGGAAGCCGAAGACCTCGCCATCGGTACGTGGAAGCTGCGCATCGTCGATGCCACGGCTGGAGCCGTCACGCTAAATTCGCAAGCCCTCCTCTGGACAGAGTGGCACCATCCCCCATCATCATATCCATGCATCCGTTTCTCCAACGCACAGACTGAACATCAACCATCGTCCTGCGCGGATCCGTCTATACACACGCAGTATGCACGGTCGTGGACGCCTCCGTCTGAGACGCCGTTCATCACCGCGGTCATTATCACTGGTTGAGGGCGCACGCGATCACCAGGCGCCGTGGCCTCGGCCTGCGCGGCCTGCGCCTTTGCATGTCGCGGCCTCCCTGGCGCTGGCGAGCAGCTCCGCCATGGCCTGGCTTGTTCCAGCAAAAAGTCGTTAAAGTCGAGCATGACTTCCAGCCGTTCCCGGCGCGGACATCCTCAGGAAGAGCGCGGACATCCCGGTAATCGCCATCCCGCGTGTCGTCTTCGCCCCCTCGATGTTGATCTTGTTCGGCGCTCCCAGAGGGTGTCGCTAAAGCTGTAGAAGTCGCGGCGGTCGCCAGGAACACCGACGTGATTGACATAGCCAAACGTCAACGCCAGGCGGATGTTGTTCGAGATGGAGGCGCGCGAGACGAGCAGCGCCTACGCCATGTCGTCCAGGGTAGCGGTCGCTCCACGAGCATCAGCAGCCCCAGAAGTCGCCCAGCTAGACGTGGCATGCCATAATGCGCGAAATAGACGCCAGCGCTTCGATAAACTCGCGCTGTCGCGTTGTCAATGGTTCTGGATCAGCCATGGCGCGTCGCTCACCTCCGCTCTCGCATCGCCGCTGAAGACTATAGGCCCGTTAGAAGTTTCAGTCAATACTGAAACTTCTGAAATCTTGACTAAACGGCAAACGACCGTTTCACGCAACTATATCGTGCGCGCTTGCCGGGTATGACAGTCGTCCGCTCTTGATAACTTTGTGCCTGGCAGTTCGTTTGCACTTTCCTGCTACTGCTACACGGATGTTAACAGTCGGCAAGCGCGGCTGGCGAATAAATTCGCGCCTGAAGAGCCTGTCGGCCCACAAGGTCCGCCTCCGCAGACCCGCATCTGGACCTGCATCGGTACCCGCATCTGGACCCACGTCGGCGGGTCTTGTGGAGAGCGCCAGTCGCCCTTAGGCGCGGTTACAACCGCCAGTCGACTGAGTTTGCGTAGGTGGGGATAGCATAGTGATGCCTGGGGATGACCGTGAAGCGGCGCTAGCGAGTGGCGCTGTCGTAGTAACAGAGCCGCGCGAGCGCTACGCCTGAATTGTCCTTCATTATGCCCATCGCGACCTACGATGAGCGCGCGCTTCCGTTGTTGGAGGCGCTCAAGGTCGCGTGCGAGGGGATTCCCGCCGAGATTCTTGTCGTTGATGGCAGCGCGGATCGGCGTATTCGTCAGGCGTGCGCCTGGCGCTGACGCCCCTGCGTTCCGACTGCGCACACTCCCCTGGCCCGAAGAGACAGACCTCACCACCACCCATGCCGCCGCCATACGCGCTGGCGTCGCCGAGGCGCGTGCGCCCTACACCAGCATCGTCGCCCACCCTTCTCCCACCCACCCGCGCAACTCATCCGCCTCTACGATGTCGCGCATGTCCACGGCGCAGATATGGTCATCGGCTCGCGCTATCGTCCAGGCTCGCAGCGTGTTGGCGCGATCAATGCCCGGCGCGCCTTGTCTCGGCAGGCGCTCAGCCATGCGGTCAGAGCGATTTTTCCCGAACGCCTCGCGCATGTCTACGATCCGCTCAATAACCTGATGCTTTTCCAGCGCGCCTTGCTGGCGGATAGCGGCGAAAACTGGGGAACGGGCTATGCGCCCAGCCTCGACTATATGATGAACGCCCTGGAAGAAGCTCGTCGAGGTTCCCTATGCCTTCGAGCAATCCGCCGCCACTCCAGACGCGGAAGACCGCGCCAACGCCAAGCTGCTCCTCGATCAGGTGGTGCGCCTGTTCTTCTCGCTGCCGGCTGCTGCCGTGTCCTGGAAGATCACGTTGTTGTGGCTGATGGCGATTGTGCCCGCGCTGGCGGTGATCGGCGCGTTGCGGTTCCTTGGCGCGCCACTTTGGGAGACCTGGGCAATCGCCATCGAGGCGCAATTGCTCTGTGTCGCGTTCGGTTCCATGCTCAACTCCGACCACCAGATACGGATCAGCGCAATGTTCGTGCGGTGGATGGTAGGCCAATGGACCTTCGCACTCCCGATCGCGCTCAACGCGGTGCGCCGACGGTGCTCCTCGCGAAGCCGCTGCATTCCGCTGTCGCCGCCTTCGGGCTGGCGTCGCTGGCCAGTCTGGCGGCGGTGCGCCTGCTCGATACGAGTGAGTCACGACGCGAAGTCCTCTACACCAACGCCGCGACCTCACGCGATGAGACGATCCTCATGGGCCAGCGTGACGCGGGTGCGCACGCGCTGACCTCGCTGATGATGGTGGCGGCGCTGGTGGTGAGTGTGGCGAGCGTGGCCATCGAGCAGGCCTGGCCCGATTGTAGTTGTGCCAACCGCGATTGTCGGCGTGGCATTCATCCTCCAGTACCGGTCGACCGCGCACGGACGATCACCGTCGTCCTCGCCACCGCCAGTTGGGTCGCCGCGATCGATTACGCGTTCTGGCGCATCCCGATGACGTAACCTCTCCGCCGGGTATATCGCCATCCCGCTGCTCCTCGCGGAACTCTTTGGCATGACGCATAGAGCCGGGGTTGCAGTGGTCGCTCTGGCCGCGCAAGCGACAGCGGCTCCGCCACGAGGAAGACCCCTCAAAGCGCCCGATCTTCGTCTTTATCCCCACCGTCAATGAGGGGCGCGAAATCCTTCAGGAGACGGTACGGGCGAGCCTCGCGGCGCGCGACTACTACCTGGCGCGCTACCCGCATGGCCATGTGGAGATTGTGCTCTGCAACGATGGCCTGGTCGCGCACGCGAAGAACTATCAGGAACCCATCCAGCTTGCGAAGAAGATGGGGATCGCCTGTGTCACCCGCGAAGTCGGTGGGGGCGCGAAGGCGGGCAATATTGAGTTTGCCCGCCGCAAGGTGGGGGCGGTGGGCGATGCATTGATCGTTATCTTCGACGCTGACCAGGTCGCCTCCCGTGAATTCCTCGTCGAGATGATCGCGCCGTTCAGAGACCGCAGCGTGGGGTGGGTACAGTCGGGCCAGTACTACCGGAACACCGACAATCCCGTGGCGCGCTGGGCGGATGACCAGCAGGCGCTCTTCTATCGTCTGCTCTGCCCCGGCAAAGAAATCCTCAATGCGATGTTCATGTGCGGCACGAACCTCATGCTCCGCGCCGCCGCGCTGGATGAGATCGGTGGCTTCCCACAGGATTCCGTGACTGAGGACTTCGCCGCCTCCATCCTGCTGCATGCCCACTGGCGCAGCGTCTATGTGCCAACTGTGCTGGCGACGGGACTGGGGCCGATGGACCTGGCGGCCTACTTCAAGCAGCAGAACCGCTGGGCCATCGGGACGCTCTCCGTCCTGCGAACCCAGTGGCGGCGTATCTTCCTCCCCGAACGTGGGGGGCTGAGCTTCCAGCAGCGCGTGCAATATGCGCTGGGCTGCACCCACTACTTCAGCGGCTTGCGCGACCTGATCTATGTCGTGGCGCCGCTCACGTATGTGTACGTTGGGGTGTCCGCGGTCAAGAATGGATCGCTCGAACTCTATCTCTGGCATTTCCTCCCGTACTGGGTGCTGTCCATGAGCGCGTTCGCCTACGCCGCGTGGCGACGGACGGGCTGGCGTGGCGTGGTGATTGGCTTCGCGAGCTTTCCGATTCTCGTCTCGGCGGCAATCTCAGCCATCACCCAGCGCCGCGCGACCTTCGCGGTGACGGCGAAGCGGCGGCAGGTGGGGAACGCGCACCTGCTCGCGATCATTCCGCATGTGGTCGCATGGGCGGCGAGCGTGGTGGCGCTCGTCATCAACACACACAATGGGATTTTCCTGCATGGCGCGGGCTTCTTTGTCGAGGTCTGGCTGGCGTACATCACCGTCATGCTGACCTGTTCGCTCTGGCTGGCGCTGCATGACGGCGTGTTTCAGGCGGTGTGGAAGCTCGTGCCGCGTGGCCGGATGCGCCAGCAGGGCAATGCCGTCTGGTTGGCGTGGGGTGTCCGCCTGGCGCCAGCGGTGAGCGGCCTCGCGCTGCTGAGCCTGCTGTGGGGATCACTCACTTTCTCGCCGCTCGGCGGGCTGCTCCAGACGTATGCGTTCGCGCCGCTGGCGCCGCGCGCGGTCGCGGTGGTTCCGGCTTCGACGTTGCTCAGCATGTCGCCTACGCTGGGGTTCGCTGGACAGACCGAGGCGATACAGCATGATGGGCCGATGGTGGAGTCGCGGCTTGGCGTTCACTTCGGGCTGGTCGGGCGCACGTTGAATGTCGCGGACAACTTCGATACACAGTGGGCCAGCAGCCTCAGCGCGCAGGGCGAGTATCCGTGGATCACCATCCAGTTTGGGCGATTCCAGGCGAATGGGCAGCCCTCGCTCGACGCGAGCCTCATGGCCATCGCCAACGGGAGCCACGACGCCGACCTGACACGCATGGCGCGCGAAATCCGCGCCTATGGGAAGCCAGTGCTGGTCACCATCCTCCCGTATGTGGACCGCGACTGGAGCCTGAACTCCGCAGTCGCCAATGGGGCAGTTCCATCGGATACTCCGCGCGCCTGGGAGCATGCGCAATCGGTGTTCAAGGCGGTGGGCGCGACCAACGTCGCCTGGGTCTGGTCGCCGCAAGACCCCGCGCACGACCAGCCATACGCCCCTCCTGACAGCGCGATTGATTTTGTGCTCGTCACGATGACGTATTCCTCCAGCCATTTCGCCGATGATCCGGCGATCATCGGTGAGGCGGCGTCGAATCATCCAGGGAAGCGCATCCTGGTCGAGGTGGCGACTGCCACACGCGATAGCGGCGAGCAGGACTGGCTGCGGCAGATTGCCGCGCAGGTGCGCGATACCGCGCACATCGCCGGCCTCGTCTATTTCGATGGCCTGCCGGGAGCTTCCTCCTGGGATCGGGCGTTTGTTCCGGATGCGGAGGCTATTCGGGCGATGTGGCAGATGGTGGCGAACCCTTCAGCTACCGCGTTGACGGCGCCGCCCGCGCGGCAAGACGGCGTTTCATGAGGCGGCATTCGCGCGTGGCGCTGACAGCAGAAGGGCTTTAGCCCGCCGCAAGCCGCCGTCCCTTGAGGGCGTGCGGATAGGCGCGCACGGCTTTAGCCGGAAGTCCTCTCTCCTTACCACGTATTCAGATGCGTGCTAGAATGAATACATGGAAGATACAGAGAAACGTGAGCGGCGCATCTCGATACGTTTCCCGCTGGACGTGTTGGCCGTGATACGCACGCTCGCCAAGCAGCATGAACGCTCGTTCAACGGGGAAGTGATCTGGGCCTTACGCGCGTATGCCGAGCAGCATAAGGGTGAGAAGGACGCAGGGTAGTCATGCCAGAGAGTCTGCGCAAAGCCTACAAGTACAAGCTCAAGCCGACGCCCGACCAGGAGCGCCAGCTTGAGCTTGTCTTGTGGCGTTGTCGCACGCTCTACAACACGGCGCTCGAACAGCGCATTTCCGCCTACCGTCGCTGTGGCGTCACGCTTACCTGCTATCAGCAGCAAGCGGAGTTGAAAGACCTCCGCGCTGAGCTGCCCGAATACGCGGCGATTCATAGCCATGTCTTGCAAGACGTGCTGGCGCGGCTCGATAAGACCTATCAGGCGTTCTTTCGCCGCGTGAAGGCGGGACAGACACCCGGCTTCCCCCGCTTTCAGGGGCGCACTCGCTACCACTCCTTCACCTACAAGGAGTACGGCAACGGCGCGCGTCTGGACAATGGCTTTCTGGTTCTGAGCAAGATGGGGCGCGTCGCCGTGCGCTGGTCGCGTCCTTTGGCAGGGACGCCCAAGACCGTCACCATCGCCAAAGAGGCGGATGGCTGGTATGTCATCCTCTCCTGCGCCGACGTGCCAGCCCAGCCCTTGCCGCCCACCGGACGTGAGACCGGCATCGACGTGGGGCTGAAGGTCTTTCTCATCACCGCCGCTGGGGAAGTGGTCGAGAATCCGCGCCTCCACCAGCGGGGTGAGAAGCGCCTGAAGAAGGCGCAGCAGCGCGTCTCACGGCGGCAGCAGGGCAGCAGGCGGCGTGGCAAGGCCGTGGGGCTGCTCGGCAAGGCGCATCAGACGGTGAAGCGCCAGCGCGCCGACTTCCATCACAAGACCGCGCTGAAGTTGCTCAGCGACTACGATACGATCTATCTCGAAGATTTGCGGGTCGCCAACCTGGTACGAAACCATCACCTCGCCAAGTCCATCGCGGACGCGGGCTGGGCGCAGTTTCGCTCCATCCTCGAAGCCAAGGCAGCATGCGCCGGGCGTCGAGTCGTCGCTGTGCCACCCGCCTACACCAGCCAGGATTGTAGCAGCTGTGGGACGCGCGTGCCGAAGAGTCTGAGCGTGCGTACCCACGTCTGTACATCCTGCGGGCTGATTCTCGACCGCGACGAGAACGCGGCGCGGAATATCCAATGGGCCTGGCAGGCCCTTCGGGGACTCGCGGGATAATCTGCGGGGTTGAACCGAACATCCGCTAAGGCTTTAGCCTATGCGGAGTGTCAATGAAGGTGTGCTTCCGCGAGACGGCGCAAAAGGATAGACATGGGCACTGATATAACCATTGTCATGCGGGTTCCGCAGGTGCTGACGAAACCGCGAACCGCGCAGGCCCGCGCCGCTCGCTGGACAACCTACGCGCCGCTGCTGCTGATTCTGGCGCTTCAGGTAGCTGAGGGCGCGCTGCTGCTTCGTAACACCGCCTTTCAGGATGAGTCGCTCTATATCTATGCGGGCGCGCAGATATGGCATAGCCTGATGGGCGGGCCACCCCCACCGGAGAACTACGCGCAGTATTTCTCAGGCTATCCCTATGAGTATCCCTTACTCGCGGGCATTCTCAATGGATTGGGCGGCCTGGAACTCGTGCGCTGGTTCAGCACGCTGTGCATGGTCGTGGTGACGGTCTGCGTCTATGCCATCGCGAGCCGCCTCTATTCGCGGGTGAGTGGATTCGCGGCGGCGGGGCTGTTCGCCTTCCTGGGGCCGACACTCTTCCTGAGTCGCCTTGCCACGTTCGACGCGCTGTGCCTGATGCTGGTCGCGCTGTCGGCGGCGGTGGCGATCCAGGTCA
The DNA here is from genome assembly GCA_963840335.1 of uncultured Chloroflexia bacterium. GTDB lineage: Bacteria > Chloroflexota > Ktedonobacteria > Ktedonobacterales > JADMIN01 > JAKAIY01. The sequence continues at coordinate 183,477 of CAWIYP010000025.1, read as the reverse complement.
GCGAGGCGCGCGAGCCTGCTGGCGCCGTCATGCTCGCCCCGCTGCTGATTCTCGCTTTCGGGGCGAAGTACGCCGCGCTAATCTTTATTCCGCTGGTCATCGGCCTGATGGCTGTCCGCACCCTCGAAACGCGGGGCTGGGGGCGCACGCTGCTGCACGTCTTCCTGACCACTGCGACGACCGCGGCGCTGGCTTTTGTGCTTTACCGTTCGCTCAACCATGATTTTCTCGCGGGATTGACTGGCTCGACGACGAACCGAACACCGATCACGAAAGATTCGATATTCACGCTGCTGGCCATCATTGCCTCGTTTGGCGGTCTGGTCTGGGCGCTGGGCCTGATTGGTGTCTTGTTCAGCAATAAGCGTGACCGGCTCATCTCACTGGGGCTGCTGGTGAGCGCGCTGGCGATGCCCGCCTACCATCTCTACACTGGCGAGGCTGTCTCGTTGCAGAAGCATGTGGGATTTGGGCTGTTCTTTATCGCGCCGTTGGCCGGACATGCCCTGGCGGAGATGGTGAGCAGGGTCGGGGCCGTGCGGCTCGACATCCGCTGGGTCGCCGCGCTGATGCTCTTTGTAGTGGGCTTCGTCTCTGGTATTACTGGCGCGTCGTGGTGGTATCACACCTGGCCGAATAGCACACAGCTTGTGGCGACCATGCGAACGCAGGTGCGCCCAGTCACAGGGCATTATCTCTGCGAAGACATGGAGGTCGTGCGCTATTATCTCGCGGGCGAGACGACCTCTCCCGAATATACTGGGCTGGGGTTCTTTCAGTATACCGATCCCAACGGCAATCTCCTGACTGGCGACGCCGCCTATACCGCCGCGATAGCGAGCGGCTATTTCGATGTGGTAGAGCTGAGCCTCGTCAATGGCTCGCTGGATACGACGCTGCAAACGGCGCTCAAAGCGAATCCGCAGTATCAGCTCATCGCCAGGATACCGTACACGAACTCCTATGGCCGTTCGTACTACCTCATCTGGCGCAAGAGTAGTACATAGTGCGCGGTACGGTCTGGTGGGGTGTGAAAAAACAACAAAGCAGCGCATACTTGAGGAGGAAGCGGTCGCAGCCTCCTTGCCGCGCTATCAAGCGGTGTGGGTGGACGCCGCTCGCCAGCTCACGATGAGCGATCGGTACGACGCGCGGTGACAGATGAGCATGCGGAGGCGCTAACGGTATGGCCGGATTGCTTCAATTCCTGAAGGCGGGGAAGTACACGCTCGGCGCGATAGCCCTGGTCGGGCTACTGGCCGCGAGTATCTTGCTGGTTCCGCATCAGAGCGGAAATACGAGTACGGTTTCCGCATCGGGGACACCCTCCGCGCACAATCCCGTGGCGACTGCCGTCAAGCCGACGCCCACGATTCCCGCTGACCCCCTGCGCACGCCGACTGCTCCTGGGACGTGGCGACCGATCTTCGTGGAGAGCTTTAACGGGCGCGCGCTCGATACGACCCACTGGAGCACCTGTTTCTGGTGGAGCATCAATGCGCCCAACGGCTGCGAGGGCAGCGCCGCAAACGGGGAGTTGGAGTGGTATCTGCCGGAGAACGTCAGCGTGAGCGGTGGCGCGCTCGCTATCACAGCGCGGCACGATCATGTCACGACATCGCTGGGTAATTACAACTACACGTCTGGTGTCATCACGAGCGTGGGGAAGTTTGCGTTCCTCTACGGCTATGTCGAGGCGCGGATTCGGGTGACCAAGGGCAGAGGCGTGTGGCCGGCAGTCTGGATGCTGCCAGAAGATCACGCGCCCGCGACGGAGATTGATATCGCCGAGATTCTGGGTGATCGGCCCCAGACGCTCAACACCGCGCTGCACTTTCTCACGAATGGCGCGCATCGCTCGGTGGGCGGCGTCTACACGGCGGCGGACTTCTCCACGGGCTATCACATTGTCGCCGTGGACTGGGAGCCAAATAGCATCACCTGGTACGAAGATGGCAAAGCTGTCTATCGCGTCACCGATTACGCGAAGATTCCGCACAAGCCGATGTATCTCCTCCTCGACTCAGCGGTGGGCGGCTATTGGTCGGGGAATCCAGATCAGTACACGCCTTTCCCCAACCAGTTCCGCGTTGACTGGATGCAGGTCTGGAGCCACACCCCAGCGCCGACAGCGACAGCGACGCCCGGCGCCTGAGCGTTGTGGTCTCAAGCATTCAGGCGTTTCGGGGCTAGCGTGAAAATGGGGAGTAGTAGTACAATGTCTGAGACTACGGGGCGTGCGCCCTGTGAAAGGAGTACCCATGCGTGTTCTCTCAGGCCCACCCCGCTACTTCTTTCTCCGGCGAGCGCGTGGCGCCCGTGAAGAGGTGGCTCACTGGCCTCCAGATACAAAATCATCTGAGCCGCCGGAAAATATGGTCGGTGTCGCCGTCCGCCTGACGCCCGATGAAGGCGTCTGGCGCGCGGAGTTGGTCGAGAGCGAGGCTGACCTGCGCACCGAGGTCGAAGGCGCGTTCTTGCTGACACGTGAGACCGCCTTTGGCCTGGCGCATGACCCGCACGGCGCGGATAGCCTCGCGCTGCTGGGTGTGCGCGTGGTGCGGATGGATGGCGCCGAGTACGCCAGCCATCTCGTCGCGCGGGTGACCAGCGGCATCGCCTCGGTGGGGCGCTCCACGCCGCTCGTCCTGCCGATCAGCGCGATGATCCTGGGCGCCTATGTCGAGCGGGGAACACGCGCCGAGGCCGAGCTCGATCTGCGGCTGACACCCGCGCAGGTGGCGTCGGCGCCTGCCTACACGCACGATGTCCCGCTGAGCCGCAACGTCGGGCGCGCCCTCGACCAGGCGATCCTCTCGCCAGTCGCGCGCCATGCCATCATCTATGAGATCATGGCGGGGCGTGTCTCGCTCTACGGGCGCGCCGAGTTCAGCGGCATCGGCGAGGAGGCGCGTGCGGCGCTCTCCCAGACGCCTGGCGTCGTGGACATCGACGACCACATCATCTACACCGATATGCTCAAAGATCAGGTGGAGCAGGCGTTGAGCGAGAAGGGTGTCGAGGGGATCGCTGTCCTCTGCGAGCATGGGCTGATCACCCTCGCTGGCGTTGTGCCTGACTCGAAGACCAAGTTCAAGGCGAAGGACACGGCGGCGGGTATCCCCGGCGTGCGCGGCGTCGTCATCACCGATCTCAAGGTCGCGGACAGCGCGGCGGTCTAACCCCCTCCATCCCCTGTTTCGCCGCTCCACTACTGGGGCGCGGGCAGGGGATGTCGTCTCTCTCCGCATCTCCCTCTACAATAGCGCCCTCTCGTTTCGTGGCGTGCCGCCCACCTCGTCGTAACGCCTCCAGAACGGGTCGCGGATACACTGTATGTGCGGCTGGGAACATTGCATGCGTAGTGTTCTGTGGCGGCGTCTCAATGAAGGGAGAGTAGCGTGATGCGAAGCTCAGCGGCGCGGCGGGTTCTCATCGTCGGCGGGGGAATCGGGGGGCTGGTGACGGCGCTTGCCCTCCGGCGCAACGGGATTGATGTCACCGTGTTCGAGCGCGCCAACGAACTGGTAGAAGTGGGCGCGGGCCTGACGCTCTGGGCCAATGCGATCACCTCGTTGCGACGGATAGGGTACGGCGGTCTCCTCGAAACGGTAGGGAAGCCAGTGTCGCGCAGCCGCATCCTCTCGTGGCGGGGCGACACGCTGGTCGAGATGCCAGTCGAGAAGCTGGCGCGGCGCTATGGTGTCCCGCTGGTCGCCACGCATCGCGCGGACTTGCAGGCCGCCCTGCTCGCGGCGCTTGGCCCAGGCGTCGTGCGGACGGGCGCCACCTGTACGAGCTTTCACCAGGACGAGACGCGGGTGTGGGCGCATCTCGCCAGTGGCGAAGAGGTCGCGGGCGATCTGCTGGTCGGCGCGGATGGCTTGCGCTCCACCGTCCGCGCGCAACTCTTCGGCGCGGCTCCGCCGAGGTATGCTGGCTATACCGCGTGGCGTGGGGTGGTCGAAGCCACGCTCCCCAAGGTAGACGTGGCGACGGCGACTGAAAGCTGGGGCGCTGGCAGGCGCTTCGGTCTGGTTCCGCTCTCGCATGGGCGCGTGTACTGGTTTGCGACCCAGAACGCGCCAGAGGGCGCCCGCGACAAGCCCGGCGGAAAGAAGCAAGAACTGCTCGGCCTCTTCGCGAAATGGCAGTACCTTATCCCGGCGATGATCGAAGCGACAGATGAAGCGGCGATCTTGCGCAATGACATCTACGACCGCCCGCCGCTACCGACCTGGAGCCGGGGGCGAGTGACGCTGCTGGGCGATGCGGCCCACCCGACGACCCCAAACATGGGGCAGGGGGCGTGCCAGGCGATCGAGGATGCGGTGGCGCTGGCGGCGCGGCTCAGTGAGAACGGCACGATAGCGTCCGCCCTGCAAGCGTATGAGGCGCAGCGGCTCAAGCGAGCGAACGCCATCGTTCAGCAATCGCTGCGCCTGGGGCAGATAGGGCAATGGGGCAACCCCTGGGCAGCGGCGGCGCGCAACGGCATTATCATGGTACTGCCAGCGTTTATACTGGGCAGGTCGCTGGCGATGGCGCTGCAACCAGCCTGAGGCTGGTATGAAGTTTCACTCTCGCGGGCGAGGGCATTCTTGCTGAGTGGCGCGTCGTAACGCTCTTCGTAACGCTTGGGAGACGCAGTTCTGCTATGCTCATGCTGTCGAGAGCTACATGAACAGGCTCCTTCAAAGGGGATAAATTGCTGACCTTGAATCAAAGCTCCCCCTCACACGAGCGCGATCAACCAGGTGGCGAAAAGCGCGCAACCGCCGATGCTAGCGAGTCGCGCCTCACTGGATGGCGCCTGACGCTGGCGCGTACGGTGGCGCTGGCGGTGATCGCGGTTACTGTGGGGCTTGGCGTCTATGCGCTGACGCTCTGGCCACGTCTCGCCACTCCCTGTGAAGATGCGCTCAACTCGTGTCTACTCACTCCTGAACAGGTGGCGCCACTGAGTCGGCTGGGCATCACACCCTATGCCCTGACCCTCGCCATTGTCGCGATGTTCTGCGTGGTCATCGCACTCGCCAATGGCGTGGCGGCGCTGCTGCTCTGGCGCCGTTCTGATGACGCGATGGCGCTGTTGGTTGCCGTGACACTGGTCTTGTTGCCAGCCTTCTTTACCCCCATGTACGTTTCGCTGAGTGGCGGGTGGCACATAGCGGGCACTGTCATCAACCTTCTTGGCGGCGTCAGTTTCCTGCTGCTTCTCGGGCTGTTTCCCAGTGGACGCTTCGTTCCGCGCTGGAACTGGATTCCGTTACTGGCGCTGGGAGTGATTGGATCTGGCGTCGGGAATCTGCCGAGCATACTCGTGGTACTGCTGGCGCTGGGGTCCGTGTTGAGCCTCATTGGCGGCCAAATCTATCGGTATCGTTCGGTGTCCACTCCCATGCAGCGCCAGCAGACGAAGTGGGCGGTTGCGGGCCTCATTCTGGCTGTACTGGTGAATCAGCTCTTCTGGCAGCCCAATGCCTGGATACCTGCGCTACAGCGTAAAGACTCGCTGTACTCGCTTCTGGTGTATCCCGATTTCGCGCTGATGATCGCCATTATCGCCAGCGCCTTCGGGATCGCCATCCTGCGCTTCGGGCTGTATGACATCGACGTGATCATTCGCCGAACGCTCGTCTATGGCGTCTTGACGGCGATCCTGGCGGGGCTGTATTTCGGCATTGTGATTAGCGCGCAGGCGGTGACACAGCGGCTGACTGGAGCGTCGGAGCAGCCGCAGCTCATCATCGTCGCCACGACATTGCTCATCGCGGCGCTCTTCGCGCCCCTACGCCGCCGTGTCCAGGCGGTGATCGACCGCGCATTCTATCGGAATAAGTACGATATGGCCGCCACGCTGAGCGCCTTTGGGGCCAGTCTCCGGACGGAGACGAACCTGGAGATGCTCTGCGAGCAACTTGTGGAGGTGGTTGAGCGGACGATGCAGCCAGAGCATGTCCAACTCTGGTTGCGCGTCACGAGCCGTTCACCTCTCGACCAGTTCATCCATCTGGAACCGGAACAGCGGGTGACTACCCCACCGGAAAGCCAGGCGCCAGACCTTTTATAGCCGGAACACCGTCAGAAGCGGATTCGGGAGCAGGGTGATGTCTTGCTCCAGGTAGGCGCCTGACTATTCCGCCAATTTCTGTCATGCGAGATGGTTTGTTGATGCCAGGGGAGGAGACTATCATGGAGACCAATGGTCGTGTTCGTGGCGCAGGCTTCGTGCTGCTCGGCGCCGGACTGCTTTGGGTCGTCGCTATTCTGATCGAGTACCGCTATGGCCTGAAGCCACCAGGGCACGGTACGTTGTATGCCATCAATCAGGGCATGTTCTTCATCGCGGAAGTCGGATATGTCATAGGCATCTTCGGCCTCATGTGGGCGCGTGCGGCAGGGAATGGGTGGTTTGGTAAGATCGCGCTTGGCCTCTTCGCTTTTGGGTGGATCGTGATACTGGTAGCGCAGCCACTCGCGTGGATTACACGCGACAATAACCTCGCGCTGTTTCCGATCGGCGGGCTGTCGGCGGCGTTGGGTGGCCTGCTCGCTGGCGTCGCCGTAATCGTGGCTGGACGTTGGAAGGGGTGGCAGCGCTTCACGGTACTCTTCTATAGCCTCTATTATCTCCTTGCCTTGCTGCTCCCACTCTTTATCGCGAATCAAGGGCCAACGCTGGTCACTGAGTCGCTGTGGGGCCTGGCCTGGCTGCCGATTGGGAGCGCATTGGTGAGCCAGGCGCGCGCCGTGCGAAGGCCGACCGAGGTTGGCGCATTGGTGGAGAGCCACTGACATATAGAAGTGCGACAGCGGAGGCGTTTGCTCTGCGCGAACGCCTCCGCTGCCGCGTGTCCCAAACACTTGTTGCGCCTACATCCTGAACACGCCGAACGTGGTCTCTTGGATGGGCGCATTGAGGGCCGCCGCGATGCCCAGCGCCAGCGTGCGGCGGGTGTCGAGCGGGTCAATAATGCCGTCGTCCCAGAGGCGCGCGGTGCTGTGGTACGGGTTGCCCTCCGCCTCGTATTTCGCCAGCGTCGGCGCCTTGAATTGCTCCTGCTCCTCAGGCGTCATCGTCTGGCCGCGCGCCGCCATGCCATCCATGCGCACTGTCAGCAGGGTGCTGGCCGCCTGCTCGCCACCCATCACGGAGATGCGCGCGTTCGGCCACATCCAGAGCTGGCGGGGGCTGTAGGCGCGCCCGCACATGCCATAGTTGCCCGCGCCGAATGAGCCGCCGATGATGATGGTGAACTTCGGCACCTGCGCGTTGGCCACGGCCATCACCATCTTCGCCCCATCCTTGGCGATGCCGCCGTTCTCGTACTGCTTGCCGATCATGAAGCCCGTGATGTTTTGCAGGAAGACGAGCGGCGTCTTGCGCTGGGCGCACAGCTCGATGAAGTGGGCGGCTTTGAGGGCGCTCTCGGAGAAGAGGATACCGTTGTTGGCGATGATGCCGACGGGATAGCCCATCAGACGCGCGAACCCGCAGACCAGCGTCTCGCCGTAGAGCGCCTTGAACTCGTGGAAGCGGCTGCCATCCACCAGCCGCGCGATCACCTCGCGCACGTCGAAGGTGTGGCGCGGGTCGGTCGGGATGATGCCGTAGAGATCCATCGGGTCGTAGAGCGGCTCCTCTGGCTCCGCGACATCCCAGGGATAGGTCTTGCGGCGGTTGAGGTTGCTGACGATGCTGCGGACGATGGCGAGAGCGTGCTCGTCGTTCAGGGCGTAGTGGTCGGTCACGCCGGAGTGGCGGCTATGCACATCGGCGCCACCCAGCTCCTCGGCGGTGACCACTTCGCCGGTCGCGGCCTTCACCAGCGGCGGGCCGCCAAGGAAGATGGTGCCAGTGCCACGAACGATCACCGTCTCGTCGCTCATCGCGGGGATATAGGCGCCGCCCGCCGTGCATGACCCCATCACCGCCGCGATCTGCGGGATGCGCTTGGCGGACATCTGCGCCTGATTATAGAAGATGCGCCCGAAGTGGTCGCGGTCGGGAAAAACGTCAGCCTGGAGTGGCAGGAAGGCGCCGCCGGAGTCCACCAGATAGACGCAGGGGAGGTGGTTCTGCTCGGCGATTTCCTGGGCGCGGAGGTGCTTCTTGACGGTCATGGGGAAGTATGTGCCGCCCTTGACGGTGGCGTCGTTGGCGACGATGACGCACTCCTGCCCCTCGATGACGCCGATGCCCGTGACGATGCCCGCCGATGGCGCCTCGTCGTGATACATGCCCCAGGCCGCGAGGGGATTGAACTCCAGAAAGGGGGTATCTGGATCGCAGACCAGGGCGATACGGTCGCGGGCGAGCAGTTTGTTGCGCTTGTGATGTTTGGCGATGGCTTCGGGGCCGCCACCAGCGCGGGCCAACTCAGTCCGTTCGCGCAACTCGGCGACGAGGCGCTCGAAGTGCGCGCGGCTTTCACGATAGGCGGCGCTCTCGCGCTCGATGTGGCTCTCAAGGACGGCCATCTGAGCAGGTTCCTCCCTCGACGCTGAGGTCATCTAGCGCGCAGCCTGTCGCGGCGCGCTCACCTGCGAGTATAGCCCCCCGTCGCCCACGCGGCAAGGCGACGGCGGGCAGTCCGCATGTCAACGACAGTGCTACAATAGTGGCGCGAGTAGCGCATTCCCGGCGGTGGGGTCGGGCATGCCAGCGGATGTGGTTCAAAGCGGGAACGACAACTCATGGGGCAAGACGAACGCGACGAGACGAACGGCAGCGACGAAGAGCCAGAGGCGCGCGACGCCGGGCAGGAGGGGGATGACGAGGAGCAGCCCCTGGCGCGTGTGCGCTATGGCCTGGGCAGAGAGCTGCTGCTCTATCCTGATAGCTTCGTTGTCGTGCGGCGCGAGGAAGCCGGGGCGGATCATTACGCGCTCGCGGAGATTCGCCGCCTGATGCTGACGCCGGGCGATCCCAATCCGAGCAAGCTGGTGCTGATGTTCCAGCTAGAGGATGGCGCGACGGTAATCGTCGCCGAGGGGATGAGCAGCGTCGCCGAGTTCCGCGTGTTGCTGCGCAAGCTGCGCGAGGTGGCCCCACAGATCGAGGTTGACCCACCCGACATGGATGAGCAGCTTGGCCAGGCGCTCGACATCCGGCGGCGCAGTCTGCTGGGCTGCTATGGCTCCATCATTGGTGTGTGTTTGCTGGCGTATGTCGCCTACCTCGTCCTTGCCTATATTGGCGCGCATATGGGGCATTGAGCCGGGGCGATGTCACTGGTGACAGGCGGTTGCGTTATCGTTCACCATTTGTAGTCACGCCAAGTACACGCGCTGTACTATAACTGGGGACTGCGTTATAGCTAGGCTCTGTAGATGGCACCTCGAAGGCAAAGGTAAAGGTGTCAAATGTGTATTTCTTCTCATTGCGTGATGTGCTCGTAATCGAGGCGAAGTCAAAGAGTGTCTGAATTCGTCCCGCGTAGTATCCTGGAGCCAGGCGAAAGTTGGTCGCGAAATGCACGATCTCGCCTGGTTCAAGCCAGAAACTATTTGGAGCGACATTATTCTCTTCAATGATGTTTATAGGTTTGCCTGACAGTCCTTCAAGCGGCACCTCAATAGATGTGGATGTGTCCCTGAGTTGCACAAGCGCGCTGGAGGGATTATTGGGCATATTGAGTTTCCACAGCCGCAACTCGCAATTACGATAAGCGGGTTTTTCATACTTTGTTCCGCGATTCCGAACAAAGAATGGTGTGTTAAATGGGCCTTCTGGTTCCATGGCAAGTCTTAATGCGCGGGTTCCAGCATTCTTGATGAGGTAGTTCAGTGTGACCATTGCCATGCCATGCGTGTAGGTGGAACTCGTTTGCATGTTGAAATCAGTCTCAATGCTTAGTTTCTCTTCTCTCAGACGCCTGTAGCGAAAGATCGCCCATATACCACCTACAAGAAAAGCCAAGGAAATAATAATGCTCTGTACGAATTGAGCCACATTCATCGCCATCTGCATCAATTGCCTACCGCTTCTTTCTTTCTATCCAGGCGGGTTACCACCAAACCTGCACAGCGCTTTTTGGAGCGATTCTAAATTCATCTTCCCAATCAGTGTAATAGATAATGTCAAGCTATCTGTTTAAGAGAAAATGGAATGCCATGCTCTACCACCGGGCGGCTGATAGGCTGGATTGGGAGAAATAGCTTTTGGCGAAAACCAGCGCATGGACTTTTAAAGCAATAGCATGCGGTATGCTCTGTGAGCTTCGCCGGGCACAAGACACGTTCCGAAAAATGTTCACGGTTTCGGGGTAAAAATATAGGTGGCGCTAGTTCTCCGCATCCTCCAGCGCCTCGGCGGCCAGCGCCACGCGGTCGAGCAGATCGTCCAGCTCGAAGGGCTTGGGGATCACGCTGACATGCATTCGCTGGAGCAGGCGCAGACTGGCGGGCGAGAGTTGCTCGCGGTTGGCCGTGACCATGAGGAAGATATGGCGCGCGGACAGATATTCCTTGCGCTGGATGCGCCGCAGCAGCGCATCGCCGGTCATCCTTGGGAGGCGCAGATCGAGCAGCGTCACCAGCGGTTGCGCGCTCGCCCGCAAGATGTCCAGCGCCTCGGCGCCGTCTCCCGCCTCGCACACGGTATAGCCCTCATCCTCCAGGGCCATGCGCAGCGTCTCGCGGATACTCTGGTCGTCATCCACGATCAGGATCGAGCGGTGGGCGCGCACTCGCGCGGGAAGTGGCGCCGCGATGCTCGGCTTGAATATCACGTCGCTGCGGGGTCGCCCCCGCGCGCGTGGGCATACTGATGTTGTCATAGCGCATTCTCCTGCCAGGCCAGACGGGCGTGAAAGGCCGCGCCGTCGGCGTTGCCCACATAAACGCAGAAATCGGGCCATTCTGTTTCGCATGGTCGCGCAGAGTGGTGGAAAGTCGGAATGGTCGTGGCAGGAAGGGTTCACGTTAGCCCCAGCCTCGCCTGACTGGAGGAAAGATGTACGCGCCACTGTGCGCGCTAACCTCAGGCGCCGCTCTCCCGGCGCTAGAGCATAGGCGCACCCGCATAACTCCGGGCGGCTGCCGCAATGTTGTGCTACAGTCTGTACCGATACAAGCTCATCCCGTCCCTGGCTGAAGGAAAAGAGGTCTCAGGGAATGCCAACCATCCGCCTGGAAACGTACATCCATGCGCCACCAGAGCGTTGTTTCGACCTCTCGATCAGTGTTGACGCGCATGCGCAGTCCCAGACGCACGCGCGTGAGCGCCCGATTGCGGGGGTGCTATCGGGCGAGATGCGGCTGGGGGATACAGTGACGTGGGAGGCTGTACACTTCGGCGTCAAGCAGCATCTGACAACACACATTACCGCGTATGATCGCCCAGCCAGTTTTACCGATGAGATGGTCTCCGGAATCTTCCAGGAACTGCATCATACCCATGTCTTTGTTCCTCAGCACCCCGGGACACTCATGATTGACACGTTCACGTTTCGGGCGCCGCTGGGCGTCCTGGGCCGAGTGGCTGAGACGCTGTTCCTCACCCGATATATGAAAGGCCTGTTGCTCGCCAGGAACCGCTATCTGAAACAGGCAGCCGAATCCGGGGCAGTATCGTCGCCGCTCGCGGAATCCTGACATCCAGCGCATGAACTACGCCACCGGATGTCTTTCCAGTGGCGTAGTTCTGAAGGCGTCTATCTCGTGGGCGGCCTATTCCGCGCGCTAGCCCGCCGCCACCGCGCGCATCGCCTCGCGCGCCGCCGCGATGGTCTGGGCGATATCGGCGTCGCTGTGGGCCAGCGAGACGAAGCCCGCCTCGAACTGCGATGGCGCGATGTAGACGCCGCGCTCCAGCAGCGCGCGGAAGAATCGCGCGAATGCCTGCGTATCGGCGGTCTTGGCCGTCGTCTCATCCACCACTGGCCCTGCCGTGAAGAAGGTGGTGAACATCGAGCCGACGCGCGTCTGGTAGACAGGCACGCCCGCCTCGCGCGCCGCCGCGCCGATGCCATCGCAGAGGGTCGTCGTCAGCGTGTCGAGCCGCTCGTAGACGCCCGGCTCCTTCAGCATCTCCAGTTGCGCCGTTCCAGCCGCCATCGCCAGCGGATTGCCGGAGAGCGTGCCTGCCTGATAGACCGGGCCAGCGGGCGAGACCAGCGAGAGAATCTCGCGCTTGCCGCCATACGCCGCCGCTGGCAGGCCGCCGCCGACGATCTTGCCCAGGCAGGTCATATCTGGCGTGATGCCATAGAGCGCCTGCGCGCCGCCATGCGCCACGCGGAAGCCCGTCATCACCTCATCGAAGATCAGCACGGCGCCGTACTGGCTCGTCAGGTCGCGCAGCCCCTGGAGGAAGCCGTCCACTGGCGGCACGCAGCCCATATTGCCCGCCACCGGCTCGACGATCACCGCCGCGATCTCGTCGGGATAGCGCTCGAAGGCCGCGCGTACCGCCGCGATGTCGTTGTATGGCGCCACCAGCGTCTCGGCCGTCGCGGCGGGTGGCACGCCGGGGCTGTCGGGGGCGCCGAGCGTCAGCGCGCCGGAGCCAGCCGCCACCAGCAGCATATCGGCGTGGCCGTGGTAGCCACCCGCGAACTTGATGATCTTCTGGCGGCGCGTGTAGGCCCGCGCGACCCGTAGCGCGCTCATCGTCGCCTCGGTGCCGGAGTTGACGAAGCGCACCAGCTCGATGCTCGGCACGGCCTCGATCACCAGCTCCGCCAGGCGTGTCTCCGCCTCGGTCGGCGCGCCGTAGCTTGTGCCGCGCTGCGCCGCCGCCGTCACCGCCGCCACCACCTCGCGGGTGCGCGTGGCCGAAGATCAGCGGCCCCCAGGAGCCAACGTAGTCTATGTACTGGTTGCCATCCACATCGTAGAGGTACGCGCCCGCGCCGTGATCGATGAAGACTGGCTGGCCGCCGACGGCGCGAAACGCGCGCACGGGACTATTGACGCCGCCGGGGATGACCTGGCGGGCGCGAGCGAACAGCTCCTCAGAGCGAGAGAGATTCATGGGAAGAAGCAAGCCCTTCTGGCCGCTCCCCAATGTTGCGGAGAGCGGCGTCGTGATGCGCGGAATGGCCTCCGCGCCATCCACCCGCATGGAGGTCATTGTACACCCTGCTGGCGGATGGAGGGGCGTGGGCGCTACTGCTTCAGGTGGCTGTTGACGTACGCTTGATCACGTTCCAGTCGCCGTTTTCGGGCAGCAGGATGTCCTGGCCGTCGTTGCTCACGGCGTTGACCAGCACATTGCTGGTGGTCAGGCCGACACGCGCGGCGTTGCTGAAGTCGAGCTTGAGGCCGAGCGCGCTCAGGTCGGCCAGCGAGAGATTGGAGTAGAGTGTCTTCTGCAGCGCGTCCATCGCGTTTGGCAAGGTGGGCCAGACAGTCGGGTTGCGCAGGCGGTCAATGATGGCGTGGATGAGCTGCTGCTGGCGGGCGGCGCGGGCGAAGTCGGTACCCTGGCTCGCTGGCGAGAGGACATGGCGGGCGCGGGCATATTCGAGGGCCAGCTTGCCATCCATATGCTGCGGGCCTTTGTTGAACTGCTTGACCCAGGCGACGCTGCCGGGATAGTCCAGGACGATGGTGGTCGGCACATTGATGTCTACCCCACCGACGGCGTCAACCAACTGGCCGAAGCCGGTGAAGTTGAGGGCGAAATGAAGTAGGGAATATCGAGGCCGGTGATCTCGCTGACCTTCGCGTCAGCCTCGGCGCCAGCGGCGAGACGGCCCGGCGGCAGATTGTTGTAGCCGTTGTAGAAGCCATTTTCGTAGGCGTCGTTCAGCTTGTTGTAGTTCCCGGAGTTGGGCGGCACCTGCACCCAGAGGTCGCGTGGCACCGAGATGAGCGTGGTGGCGTGGTCACCGGGCACGAAGCTGATGACCATCATGCTATCGGTCAGGTAGGTGCCGCCGTAGTTCGGGATGCCAACGTAGCCCAGCACGAGGACATTGACGCGCCCCATGCCACTCATGAGGCCGGTCTGCGTCGAGAGCGGCGCCTGCGAGGAAATCGCCGAGCCGAACGCGAGCGCGCGGTTGGCGAACGAGATGAGCGCGGCGATGAGCGCGATCAGCAGCAGCAGCGCGACCACGGCCGACGATGCGGCGGCGGGGGCCGACGCACGCGCGTCGTGCGCGGCGCGGCGCGGAGGTGTGGCTGCGGCGATGGGTCGGCTGGCTGCGGGGCAGGTCGCCCCGCGCGGCGCGGGGCGACCTGTGTCGGCGCATCGGGGCCGAAGACCCCCAGCGGCGCGCGGCGGGCTGGAGCCTCGCCCATGCGCCCTGCTGGCAGCGTCGGCGAGTCCCAGCCATCTCCATCATTCTGTGGGCCAGGAGTATATGGCATCGTGGATAATCCTTTCCGGCGGGTTCCCTGGCAGGCGAGCGTAGGCTACATGACCACTCTTGCCTACCCTACCGCGTTGTGAAGGCGGCGCGCAAGGCTCGTAGCTCACATTTCGGCGCCATCCATCAGCGCGTTGTGTTTTGAAATAGGGTATTGCGCTTTGTTGGGAGCTTGCTACAATGGCTGGGCAGAACGGCTAGCTACGCGCCCGCGCATTGGTGGCGGGTGATAGGTAAGGAGACATCAGGCATGGCATTCAATCCGGCGCCAAACGCTGTTTCAGTCGCGACGACGCAGTATGGCGCGCCCGTTAGTGAGTACGGCGGCAGCAAGGCGAGCATCTTCCTCATCATTTGCGGCGTGGCGCTGCTGGCGCTCGGGGTATTTTTCGCTGTGGCGGTTCCGATGCTCTCGAACGACCCATCGAGTCTGGGCATTGACTTATTTGTCGGCGCGGTCTTCATCGCGGGGGCGGTGTATAGCCTCTGGACGGTATTTTCCTGGCGTGGCGCGCAATGCCCAGTTGTTCGAGCGTGGCTTTGTCATCTCGCGCGCGGGCAAGACGATGTCCGCCCGCTGGGATGACGTCGCCAGCGTCACACAGAATATCGTCCGCATTCGTTACAACTTCATTCCCGTCTGGACATCGTACAAGTACACCGTGACGCTGAACAACGGCGACTGCGATGCTCATCAACAACGGATTCAGCAAGATCGGCAAGCTGGGCGAGGCGGTGCAGCGGATGTCGGCGAACGCGCTGCTGCCCCGCGCCATCGCGGCGTACAACTCCGGCGCGGTTCTGCCCTTCGGCAAGCTCAGCCTGAGCCAGGCGGGCATCTCGAACGGCCAGGAGACGCTGCCGTGGAGCGACCTGGATCGCGTGACCTTCGCCAATGGCGCCCTGCTGGTCATGCGCAAGGGCAAGCGGACGCGTGGGCTGCGTGGACGAGCTGACGACGCTGGAACTACGTTCAGCGCGGCATCCGGTACGACACGCAAGCTCGGTACTCCGCCTGCTGCACGGGGCTCGCAGTGCTAGGAATGTCTACGTCCAGCGCGCGGTATCCGGTAAGCCCTCAGGCGCGATTGAGCCGCCAGCGTGCGTTGACAGGCGGCGTTTCGCGGCATATACTGCGCGTATACTTCGGCTAAGACCCGGATGAGTAGGCGACTAGCTGGCCCATGCAGAGACGGAAGCGTTCAGGTGCGAGCTTCCGATGGACAGACCGCCGAAGTGACTGGGTAGCCTGCGAGGTGAGCGCACGCGCGCTGACTCCCCGACAACGGGTGAGCGCGTCACGGCGGTGAGTCTCGCGCGGGTTGCGCCCGTTAACGCGCGTTTGAGGCGGCGGCGTCTGGCTTTGCCCTGATCGTCTGATCTCTCCCCAGCGCGCCCCGCGAACCAAGGTGGAACCACGAGCGCCTTCCCTCGTCCTTGACAAGGGAAGGCGCTTTTGTCTGGAGGAAAGGGCAGTTTTTCCGATGAGTACCGATGCCACCAAGATCGAGGAGCAGACGACTCCTCGCAGGCTCGACCAGATCCCCAAGGCCTATGAGCCGAAGGCAGTCGAGCAGCGCCTCTACCAGTGGTGGGAGAGCGAGGGCTACTTCCGCCCGCGTCCCAGCGAGAACCCCGACCGTCGTCCCTTCGTCATCAGCATGCCGCCGCCGAATGTGACCGGCTCGCTGCACCTTGGCCATGCCATCACGGCGGCCATCGAAGACGTCATGATCCGCTACCATCGCATGCTCGGCGATGAGACGCTGTGGGTCCCCGGCGAAGACCACGCCGGCATCGCGACCCAGACCGTCGTCGAGAAGCTGCTGGCGAAAGAGGGCACGAACCGCCACGCGCTAGGCCGAGAGGCGTTTGTCGAGCGGGTCTGGGAGTGGGTCCGCGAATACAAGAGCAACATCCAGAATCAGCATCGGCGCCTGGGCGTCTCGTGCGACTGGGAGCGCGAGCGCTTCACGCTGGATGAGGGGCTGGCGCGCGCCGTCCGCGAGGTCTTTGTCCGCCTGTATGAGGAGGGGCTGGCCTACCGAGCCGAGCGCATCATCAACTGGTGCCCCGGCTGCATGTCGCGCCATCTCCGATCTGGAGGTCGAGGCGGAGAATACGCCGGGCAAGCTCTACTACGTCCGCTATCCGCTGGAGCCGATCAAGGGCGAGAAGCAGCCGCGCACGATCATGGTCGCCACGACCCGGCCAGAGACGATTCTCGGGGATACCGCCATCGCCGTCAACCCTGATGACAAGCGGTACAAAGACCTCATCGGGCGCTATGCCATCCTGCCGATCATGAACCGGCGCATCCCGATTGTCGCCGACGCGGCGGTCGAGCAGGGCTTTGGCACGGGCGCCGTCAAGGTCACGCCCGCGCACGACCCGACCGACTTCGAGATTGGCCAGCGGCACAAGCTGCCCAGCATCCAGGTCATCGGCTTCGACGCGCGCATGACCGAGGCGGCGGGCGCGTTCGCCGGACAGGACCGCTACGAGGCGCGCAAGAACATCATCGCGGAGTTCGCGCGGCTGGGCCTGCTCGACCACGAGGAGGATTACACCATCCCCCTCAGCCATTGCGAGCGCAGCGGGGATGTCATCGAGCCGCTGATCTCGATGCAGTGGTGGGTCAAGACGGCGCCGCTGGCGACGCCCTCGCTCAACGCCGTCCGCTATGGGCAGACGCAGATTGTCCCGCCGCGCTTCACCAAGACCTACACCGACTGGATGGAGAACATCCACGACTGGAACATCTCGCGCCAGCTCTGGTGGGGCCACCGCATCCCGGCGTGGTATTGCCAGAATTGCGGCGCGATCACGGTCGCGCGGGAAGACCCGACGGCCTGCGCGACGTGTGGCAGCGAGAAGCTGGAGCAGGACCCCGACGTGCTCGATACGTGGTTCAGCTCGTGGCTCTGGCCGTTCAGCACGCTGGGCTGGCCGGAGGATACCGACGACCTGCGCCGCTACTATCCGACGAGCGTCCTGGAGACGGGCTACGACATCATCTTCTTCTGGGTCGCCCGGATGATGATGGCGGGCACGCACTTCATGGGCATGGCGCCGTTCCATACCATCTACCTGCATGGCATGGTTCGCGACAAGCTGGGGCGCAAGATGAGCAAGTCGCTCGGCAACGGCATTGACCCGATTGACATGATCGAGCTGTACGGCGCCGATGCGCTGCG
Source organism: uncultured Chloroflexia bacterium (assembly GCA_963840335.1). GTDB lineage: Bacteria > Chloroflexota > Ktedonobacteria > Ktedonobacterales > JADMIN01 > JAKAIY01. The sequence goes on along the minus strand of CAWIYP010000025.1, from coordinate 165,956 downwards.
CTTCACGCTGCTCACCACCAGCACGCCGGGCAACGATACCAAGCTCGACGAGACGCGCATCGCGGGCAACCGCAACTTCGCCAACAAAATCTGGAATGCCTCGCGCTTTGTCATGGGGCAGACGGAGGGCCTGGGCGGCGGCATCCCGGCGCCAGAGGCGTTGCGGGCGAAGACGCTGGCCGACCGCTGGATTCTCAGCCGCCTGGCCCGGCTAACCGCTGATACGACCCGCCTGATGGAGGAGTATCAGTTTGGCGAGGCTGGCCGCCAGCTCTTCGAGTTCTTCTGGTCGGAGTACTGCGACTGGTATCTGGAGATCGCCAAGCGCCAGCTTCAGGACGCGCAGTTGCGTGAGAATACCGCGCAGATTCTGCGGTCGGCGCTCGACACCGCCCTGCGGCTGCTGCACCCCTTCATGCCGTATCTGACGGAGGAGGTCTGGCAGCATCTCTGGGCCGATGAGCCAGCGGCGGCGCGACCCGCCACGGCGCTGATCATCGCGCGCTGGCCGACGCTCGACGCGGCGACGACGGCGCGGCTGACCGACGCGGAGGCCGAGGAGGAGTTCGCGCTGCTCCAGGAGATCATCACGCGCATCCGCGACGCGCGCAAGCAGATCAACGATGTCCGGCAGGAGCAGCAGGCGCCGAAGCTGCAGCGCGTTGGGGTCATCCTGGCGGGCGGCAAGCGCACGACGCTGCTGAAACAGCAGGCCGCGCTGATCGAGCAGCTCGCGCAGACGGAGACGCCGCGCATCGAACGCAAGCTGGCGGCGAAACCGGAGAAGGCGATGACGATGATCGCGGGCGGCGTCGAAATCTATATCCCGGTCGCGGAGCTGTTCGACATCGAGCGCGAAGTCGTCCGGATGGATGAGCAGATCAAGGCGGCGCACGCGGCCATCGCCCGCACCCAGGCGATGCTGGCGAACGAGAACTTCGTCACGCGCGCCAAGCCCGAAGTCGTCCAGAAGGAGCGCGACGCCCTCGCCGCCGGGCAGGACACCCTCGCCCGGCTGGAGGCGCAGCGCCGCGAGCTGGCGGGATAGCGGCTGTGGCGTGTCATGCGCCTGGCCTACTTTGCGGTGGTGGGGCGGTCATCCAGCGATGGGTGGCCGCCCCATCGGCGTGCTACGCGCTGGCATAGGCGCGGCTCCTCGTCCATTCCTCCCGCGGGTGTGGTCAGCGGCGAGCGAGATTGGTATACTCGCCATGGCGCGCTCACAGGGAGGGACAACGCATTGCGGACGACGGTAAGGACGCTGCTCATCTATCTGGTTGGGCTGATCAATATCGCCTCGACACTCTTGCCTATCTGGCCGAAACGCTATCTGATTCTGACGAGCTTCTTTCCCATTCGACTCGTGCTGGCCGCGCAACACCTGACGCTCTTCGCGGGCGTGCTGATGCTGCTGCTGGCCTATCCTGTGGCGCGGGGTCATCGCCGCGCGGCATGGGCGCTGATGACCTGCGCGCTGCTCGCCTCGGTGATGAATGTCGTCAAAGGGCTGGATGTCGAGGAGGCGCTGGTCAATCTGGCGCTGATGGCGCTGCTCTGGCGCTCGCGTAACCGTCTCCAGAGCATTCCGCTCCGTTACACAGTCGTAGACCTGGCGCGGCTGGGCATCGCGCTGGTGGTAATTCAGCGGGTGTATGCGCTCAGCGGGCGTGGTATCCTGGCGCTGTTGCATCTGCTGGAGGATCGCATGACGGCGTGGCGCGCGCCGCTCTCCACGCGCAAGGTGCGGTTCATCTCGCTCTTCACCACGCATGCGCCACTTGAGCATGCCTTTCTGCGGCAGGCCAATCTGGCGCTTCCGGTGTTCCTGGTCTGCGTCTTCGTCGTCGTCTCGTGGACGGCGCTGGCGCACATCGAACACGGCCCTGACGCTGGCGACCTCTATTTGCGCTTTGGCCGCTCCTCGCACAATTCGCTCGCCTATCTCGCCAATCGCGGCGATACACTGACGTTCATCGCCTCGGAGGGTGGTGGCGCTATAAGCTATAAACTAGTTGGGCGAGTGGCGCTGCAGATTGGGGCTGCGCTGGGGCCAGCCAGCGAGCGTGGGCGTGTCTACGAGGAGTATCGCGCCTGGCTCAAGGCTGAAGGACTGATCCCTGCGGCAGTGGCGCTCTCGCGCGAGGAGCGTGCGGCGGCGGTGGCGGCTGGCATGCGTTCGTTGATGATTGGGCGCGAGGCGGTTGTGCCGTTGGCGACGTTCACGGTGGATGGACTGAACAAGAAGATGCGCTGGGCGCAACGCTCGCTGACGAAGCGCGGCTATCGCTGTGAGTTGCTCCCAGCGACGGAGATTACCGGGGCGTTGCGGTCAGCCCTGGGGCAGATAGACGCCGAGTGGCGCGCGGCCCGTGGCGGACAGAGCTATGGCTGTTGCATGACGCTGGGCCGTTTTCCGAATGAGGAAGACGCAGCCTGCCTCATTGGGCTAATGCGTGATCCAGATGGCGAGCCATTGGCCTATCTGACCCTGCTGCCTGGCGGCGATGGCTTCTATTCGCTCGATCTGACGCGCAGGCGCCGCGCCGCGCCGAACGCTGCCATGGAGTTCCTGCTGATGGAGACGCTGAAGGCGTTGCAAGCGCGCGGAGTTGGCGAGGTCAGCCTCAATTTCTCAACATTCTCTGGCGTCCCTGCGCAATTGGGCGGCGCTGCGTTGGTGCGGTTAGGCGGAATGGCCTTCCAGACGCATTCGCTGGAGACCTTCAATAACAAGTTCCTACCAGTGTGGACGCCGCGCTATCTGGCCGTGCGTAGCTGGTTTGATTTGCCCGACGTCATCTACGCTATTCTGGTGGTTGAGGGAGCCGACCGTGCGCTCTACAATGCTCTCGCGCGCGGTTTCGCACGCATGCGGCGCAAGCTGTTCGCCGCATGGGCGCATGAGAGGACATTGCCCCAACTCGGCGGCGAGGGCGCATAGCGGCGGCTCAACGGAGACACACGGCCATGAGCGAGGCGGCTGGAGATAAAGCTTCCCAGGGAGACGCCCCACGCGAGGACACAGGCGGTGGGCAGCGCCCCTTCCACTGGGCGGAGACGCGGGCGCGGCGGGCGTATATCGCGGCGCGGGCGGGACGCCAGGGGCAGGCGCGGCGACTGCTGGCGCTCGCGGCGCTGGTGTTTCTGCTGGTGGCGGGGCTGGGCGCTGGGCTGGCGGCTCCCCGCTACTTCGCGGCGCAGCGTGTGGCGGCGGCATTCTGCGCGGCGCTCCAGGCGAATGATCCCTCGGCGGCGTATGCGCTGCTGACGAGCGGAGGCGCACGGTGGGCTGACCGAGGCGGAGTACGCGGGCGCGCTACGGGGGCTGGCCGCGACGCAAGGCGATGCGCGGTCGTGCGTGGTGAGCGCGCTGGCGGGCTATGCGTATACGCCAGGGCAGACGGTGGCCAGCGATGCGGTGATTCTCACGCGGGCGCATGTGACGCTGCGAGGGACGCTGAGGCTGGCGCTAGTGGACGGCGAATGGCGGGTCGCTTCGGTCGCAACGTCGCTCTATGGCGCGCCGCTGGCTCCAGTGGCGGTGGTGACGCGCTACTGCGCCGCACTCCAGGCGGGCGACTATGCGGGCGCGTATGCGCTCTTTTCCGCGACGTTGCAAGGCGCGCAGAGACAAGTGGACTATGTGGCGACACAGGATGAGCGCGCGACGCTGACGGGGCGGGTGACGTCGTGCGCGATGGCTGCGCTGACGATGGCCGATAGCCAGACGGCGCAGGCGCTCGTCAGCGTGACCCGTGCGACGGGGCCACGGCTGGGGGGTGAGATGCAACTACAGCCAGAGGGCGGGGCATGGTATATCAGCGATCTTGATCCCAATATCGAGGGCGTGGATGTCGGGCCATATCAGGTGGGGCTGCGGTTCTGCGCCGATGCCGCGGCGGGCGACTACCGCGCGGCCAATGTCCTGCTCAGTGGCACGTTGCGGGCGCGGACGACACCCGCCACGCTGGCCGCCGCGCTCCCGCCAGCCTCCAGCGGCGCCTGGCGCTGCGGGGCGCCCGCGCGCGGGAGCTATGTGGTGGCGGGCGGCGTAGCCTCGTATGCGGCGCCGATCATGATGGCCAGCGGCGCGCCACTCGGACGAACGCTGGCGTTCCAGTTCGCGCTGATCCAGGGGACATGGTGGATCAACGGCTACTGATGTGGCGGATGGCCGCTTGCCAGCCCTTGACATTCGTATGACGGGGTTTGTATACTTCATTTCGCTGACGGGCGCAATGCTTGGCAGCGACAAGCCTCCGTGGCGGAATGGTATACGCAGCAGGTTGAGGGCCTGTGCCCGCAAGGGCGTGGTGGTTCGAGTCCACTCGGAGGCACCCAGGGGCGTCATTTGTGGCGCCTTGCCGAGGTATACGGCAAACACGACGCGCTGAAGCGCTCGCCAGCGATGCTGGCCCAATGCGCGCTCACCAGCGCGTCGTGGTGTTTTTGTCGTGATGCGTCGGCGGCGAGCGGGCGGCTAGCTCAGCGGCAGAGCAATTGCTTTACACGCAAAAGGTCGGGGGTTCAAATCCCTCGCCGCCCACCAATACTCCCCAATACTCCCATCTCTGCTCCACCCCCCTGACCACATCCCACCTCCCGCGCTGCTAATTCTCCGCCGCGATTGGCGCCAGGAGCGCTCCCGCTTGCGCGCCAGCGGGTACGGGTAGCGCGCGTCTATACGCGGGCTGCGCAATCACTTGCGTGAGCAAGACACCCGTGCAGACAAGCCAGAGCAGCAGGCCCATCAGCATGGGCGGCGGTTCTGGCACATTGACGAAGGTGAGCGCGCAGAGGATGGCGAGGCCAGCGAGAGCCGCCCCGCGGACGCGGGCGCCGCGCATGCCCAGCGTGGCGCTGAGCAGCGCGACGGCTGCGGGCAGCATCCAGGTGAGGTAGTGGTACCACGTCTGCGGCGAGACAAAGGCCATCGCGCCGATTGCCCAGGCCTCGCCAACGCTCAGGCCCAGCGCGGCGGTGATCGGCGGCGCTTCCCCCGGCGGAGCAGCGCCAGTGTCACCACCGCGTAGATCGCCAGCGCCAGCAAGCTCATGGCATAGGGCGCATAGCTCAGCGGATTCGCGCTCGACCAGGGGATGTGCGCGAGCAGGTCGCTGGAGCCGCCGAAGACGCTGGCATAGAGCGTAGCTGGCCCCACAATGACAAGCTCCAGCAGGCCGAGCGCGGCGGTGGCGAGCGCGGCGCCGATGGCGGCGCCCCACTGGCGGCGCGCGAGATAGTAGATCAGCAAGAGCGTGGGCAGATATTTCAGGAAGGCGCCAAGGGCCAGCAGCGCGCCCGCCCAGCGTGGATGGCGCCGCCGCATGAGCGAGACGGCGCCCAGGCAGACGCCCAGGATGAGGATGTGCGACTGCCCGTAGTAGAGGCCCTCGTAGACGGGCAGCGCGAGCGCGCAGAGCGCGGCGGTCGCCAGCGCCGCGCCTGCGCCATGCCGCCGCCCCATCCTGCGGACGAGCCAGGCGATGCACCAGAGCAGGACGCCGATGTTGAGCGCGAGCCAGAGCATCGTCGCGGCGCCACACGGAAGCAGCGTCAGCGGCGTGAGGGCCAGCGCGAGTAATGGCTGGTAGAGGTAGCCCCAGCCAGGCCGGGGAGCGCAGCCGCCATAGGTCGCGTGCGTGTTGGCGAGGGTAGCGATGGAGTAGATCGTGGCATGCGGGTCATGGCGCAGCGCATTCGCGGCGGTGAGATAGATAGCGAAATCAGAGCCACCCGCGATGGCGTGCGTGAGGGTAAAGCCGATGCCGATGATGAAAGCCCCAGTGGTCGCGCCCCAGCCCGCGAGAAATCGGTAGCGTTTCCATGAAATTACCGCCACGCGGGCCTCCGTGAATGATCGCGTGGCGATGAGGTATTGCCAGCTTGTCAGTAGCATAACATGCTGGGTCAATCAGGGCAGAGGCGCGCATGGCCTAGCTTGGAGGCAGCAGGCGCGTGCGGGCGTCGCGCAGGGCCAGGGCGATGTGTTCGGGGCTTTCGTCGTCCAGCGCCATCCGTTTGAGGGCCGCGAGCGCATTCGCCCACTCGCTCGCATGCTCCAGATAGCGCGCGTCACGGGCCAGCAGATCCTCGAAGACGCGCTGCTCCAGCGCCTGGCGGTCGGCGCGCTCCTCGCCGTCCTCATCGTCAATCCCGTCGAGGTCGTAGGCGTTGGCGCGGGCGGAATCGTGGATGCGGGCGATCAGCGGGTGGAAGCGCTCGATGACCATCTCCTCCAGGCGCCCGCGCTCGATGGCGGCGCCGTCGAAGGCGTAGACGCCCGTCAGCGCGACATCCACCACGGCCTTGCGATCCAGCGCGTCGGCGTGCTCGCGCGCCTGCTGGCGCACCATCCGCTCGAAGTGGTCATAGAACGCGGCGGGGTCGTTCAGGCCGTCCACCTTGAAGTTGAAGCGCACGAAGGGGCGGCGCGGGTTGATGATATGCTCGGCGGTATGCTTCGGTTCGCCGGGTGCGACATCGGTGTCCACACGCACGGTGTAGTAGCCGCGATCCCAGGCGCTTTCCTCGGCGCCCCAGGTCTCCGTCGAGCCGGGATTGTAGAGCCAGTTGTCTATCTCGTAGGGCTTGTGGACATGCCCCAGCGCCACGTAGTCCACCAGGCCACGTAGCGGCTCGAAGTCGGCGCGCGTCGGCAGCCCATGCAACTGCGGCAGGATGCCCTCGACGCCGCTGTGCATCAGCAGCACGCGATACTCGACGCCCGCCGCATCCTCCTCGGCGCGCGCGGCGGTCAGCGAATCGGCGAGGCCACGCACCACGCGGGCGGTGCTGGCGCCATACCACGGCAGACCGTAGACCCGCAGGCGTCCATCACGCAGCGGCACATAGAGGCCGCGCATCGTGCTCTGCGACCACTCCGTCACCTCCGGCGCGCCCTCATGCACCAGCGGATTCAGCAGCTTCAGGACGCCGAAGTAGCTCAGGTACTGGAGCCACGAGACGCCATCGCGGTAATAGCTGCGGTCGTGGTTCCCCTCGATGCCAATGGCGGGGATGCCCGCGTTTGCCAGCCGTTGCAGCGCCTCTTGCGCCTGAATCAGCGTGAGCGCGTCAATCGCGCGCTTGTTGAAGAGGTCGCCGGAGACGACGAAGAAATCGGCGTTGCGGGCGATAGCGTCATCCACGACATGCAGAAAGGCCCGCGCGAAGTCATCGAAGCGCTCGCGTGAGCCATACTGCTCGTAGCCGAGGTGGTTATCCGCTGTATGGATGAAGGTCGCTTGCATTGCTTGAGAACCCCTTTTCTACGCGCGCTCGGCTAACGCTGTCGTGGGTAGCCAGGTTGGCTGGCTCATCTCCAGCATATTCCCACATTCCTCAGCGCCAGCGGAAACCACGCCGCCAGATGGCGTGAATGTGGCGCCTTGACGGCATCATGCGATGGTCATGCCTATTGCGCTCGTCCAGCTATGCGCTCTTCACACGCGAAGTCATCTCGATTGCGCCAGCTCCCTCGGGGATGTAGCGTTCGGCGTGACCTAGCGCGGTGAACGAGAAGCCGAGCGGAATCAGGAATGTGAGGACGCCGATGACGGCATAGACCAACGCGACATTTCCTGTGCGCTCGATGGCATAGCCACCCAGCAGCGAGCCGAGCGGAATCGCTGACCACGCGAGCACGCTGGCGATGCTGATGACCCGCCCAAGCAAGTGGTTTGGCACGATCACTTGCCGCAGACTACCGGTGTTGATGTTGAAGAGAATGCCCAGGCCTCCGGCGAGTCCCCAGAGCACGAGCCCAACCCAGTAGATCTGCGTGAAGGCGAAGGCGACGGTCAGCAGCCCTTCCACCATCAGCGCGCCAAGCGCTACCCGGCTAAAGGACCAGCGCTTGCGAAACACGCCCGCCAGCAGACCCATGGCGACGACGCCAAGGCTCCCCGCCGCGTAGAGCCAGGCCACCTGCGAATAGCTGGCATGCAGCCGCACCGTCGCGAAGAGCACGAGTTGGGCGCCCGCTGTCGTGGCCACAAAATTGACCAGCGCCATCATCGCCGAGATATTGCGCAGCACTGGATGGCCCAGCACGTAGCGCAGCCCCTCCACCACGTCACGCATGATCTGCGTACGCTCGCGCTCCTCGCCCGCCTGGTTGAAGCTCGTGCGGATCAGCGTCAGCGAGAGACCCGAGATCAGGAACGAGCCCGCGTCGAAGAGCATCAGCGCTGGCACGGGTACGAGAAACACCAGCACGCCGCCCAGCAAGGGACCGAGCACCTGCGCCGCCGAGTAGCTCGCCTGCACGCGCCCATTCGCGGCGACGAGGTCATCAGTACGCACGAGGCTCGGAATCGCCGCGAACTCGGCTGAGTTGAAGAAGATGCCCAGTGTCGCATGCGTGAATGCTACGCCGTAGATCCACCACACGGTCAGATGGCCAAGCACGGCCATGAGTGGAATTGTCGAGATGACCGCTGCCCGCGTCAGGTCGGTAAAAATCATCAGCCGCTTGCGATCCACGCGGTCTACCCAGGCGCCGATGAGCAGGCCAAAGAGGAGGTACGGCAGCATGTCCGCCGCTGTGGTGATCGCCAGGTTCAGCGGTGACCGCGTCAGCTTAAAGACCAGCAAAGGCAGGGCGAAGAGTGTGAATGATGTTCCCAGGTTGGAGGCTGTCTGGCCCACGAAGAACGTCCAGAAGTCGGCTGCGCGCCGCTGTACCGGCGCTCCAGATTCCATTCCACCCGACATTGCGCTTCCTCTTCACCGGTTTCCGCGCGCCTCGGCTCGCTCTCGCCGCGGATATCTTGAGTATCGCCAGCATATCACGGCTGATCGCTGACAGCTAGACGACTGCCTTTGTCTGCCTTTCCTCAATAGTACATCGTGCGGGTGCGGTGATAGGGGCGCTCGTCGGGCGCCTTGGTCTGGCTCTCGCTCCAGAGGCGATAGTCGATGTCGGCGGCGTCGCGGGCCACGCCGCGCTGCGCCAGCTCGCGCCGCAGCAACTCCACCGCCCAGATGGTGGCGGCGCGAATCTCGACCTCCGGCGCCGAGCCAGCGGGGATGAGCGTGTAGCTATCCACCTGTGCGGCCAGCTCTGGCGCGTAGGCGATGGCGCCGACGCGGCGCAGCAGCTGTGGCAGCTTGTAGTCGGCGAAGGCGGTCAGCCGCTCCATGCCCGTGATGGCGCCCGCGCCGACGCCGCCAGTGATGGCGCGCAGGTCGGCCACGCAGATTTGCGCGCGTTTGAGGAAGGGGACAGGCTGACCCGCCCACATCGCCACATCAGCGAAGGACGAGAACTCGCGTTCCAGCGCCAGCGCCAGCGTCGCGGCGTCATAGCTCGCATCCTCGACGACGTTCGCGAACTGCCCGTCGAAGCGGTCGCGCAGCACACGCCCGACCTCACGCGCATTGGTCAGCCGCTCGGCGAAGAGCGGGATGGAGGGGCAGCCCGCCTCTGGCCGCAGGATCTCGGCGAGGGTATCGGCTTCGAGGTCGGCCAGCCACTCGGCGTCCCAGAGCGGCAGGCCAGCTTCCGTCGCGCGGGAGAGCGCCGCCGCCAGCGCATCGTAGCCATCGTGCGAGCGCCCGCGCCAGGTCACCCGCCAACGCGGCTTGTTTGGCTCACCCCAGAAGCAGAAGTTGAGCGCGTCGAGCAGCAGAATCCAGTTGGGGGCGTGTTCGGGCGCGCCGGGGACGTGCAACTCCGCCAGCGTCGCGGTAGATTCTGGCCACGCGCTCGCGCTCCAGCTTTCGGCGAGCGCGGCGATGGCGCCAGGAGCCAGGCTGACCAGCCGCGCCTCGCGCATGACGCGCGCCGTCGCCGTGAGGATTCCCAGGCGGTCGGGCGCTGGCGGGGTCAGCATTGCGCGCCAGTCATCGTCGCGCGCGGGTGGTTGCGTTCCGGGCATCTGGCTCTCCTTCACATCGCGGCGCGGGAAGTCGCGCCTCCCGCTCCCGTCATTCCTCGCGCAGACATCGTAACAGCGCATGGTGGGTTTCGTGTGCGGCGAAGATCACACTCAGGCGCATGCATTCTGGACGCCAGACGCGCTACACTAGAGCTAGCGGTGTTTCAAGTTCGCGCGCCTGGCGCCAGACGTGCGAGTGGTATGCCGCAATCGGTGGCTGTTTCACCGTCTGCGTGGGAGTCGTCAATGGAGATTGCTTCCCGTAAGGCCTGCCCCCCTCTGAAGGAGGACATCCCATGGTGCGCGCGCGAGACATTATGACACAACGCGTCATTACTACCAGCCCGCAAACGAGTATTCATGACGTAGCGCGGCTGCTCTCGGAGCGCCGAATCAGCGGCCTGCCCGTGGTCAACGAAGCTGGGCAGATGATCGGCATCGTCACCGAGGCCGATTTGCTCGCCAAGGAAGGCAAGACCGTGGCGGAGATCATGACGCCGCGTGTTACCTCTGTGCGTGAGGATACCCCTGTCGAGATGATCGCGCAGATTCTGACAAGCAATCGTTTCAAGCGGCTGCCTGTCGTGCGCGATGAGCGTCTGGTGGGCATCGTCAGCCGCTCCGACATCGTGCGGATGATGGCAAGTCGCTGGGTCTGCGCGATCTGTGGCGCGGAGGAGGCGGGCGCGCAGCCTGTCGTCTGCCCCAGTTGCGGCGCCGACGCCTCGGCCTTCGAGCGCGATCTGACCCCGCGCATGGAGATTTCCGGGCGGCATTAGGACGCGCCGCGATCTTCCGAAGCGGCCAGCGCCCCGCGTGATACCATCAGCGGGGCGCTGGCGATCCGCGAAAGCTCCTGAACCTCACGCTCCACCGCCGCCCGCAGCGCCGCGATTTCGGCGGGCGTGGCGTGAGGCGGTAGCCTGTGCGCCTCGCCGAACCGCATCGTGACGCGCCACATCGGGCGCCAGGAGGGCAGCCAGGGCGGACGCCGCCTGCCCGCCAGCCGCTCATAGGCCAGCCCGACGGGAACGATGCTCACGCGCGTCTTGCCGTCGCGCTCGGCCAACTGCGCCAGCTTGACAAAGCCCGGGCGGAATGGCAGGAAGTCTGGCCCGTTCTGCTTCGGCGTGGGGAAGACATCCACGTTGGTGTAGGCCTCCGGGAAGATCAGCAGCGTCTCGCCCGCACGCAGGATCTGGATCGCGCGGCGGATGGCGGCGCGCAGCATCGGTGGCGCCTCACTCAGCGAATAAGCGGTGGCGCCGGAAGCAAAGCGGTCGCGCGAGTACTCGTCTACCCGCAGCGTGATGGGCCAGCCACCCAGGCGGCAGAGTAGCTCCATGCCGAGGCGCTGCCAGCGTGCGCTCGTCCAGTCAACGGCGGCCCAGATGCGCGCGGGGGGGTGGGTGTTGCGGAGCAGGACAAGCGCGTCGAAGAGGAAGTGGTAGTGGCGCGATGCGATGACGGTGGCGCCTGCGCTGGAGCAGCCGCTCGGCGCCTTCCACGCGCAGGTCAACGTAGAGCGGGAGCGTCACCCGCGCAAAGAGCAGGATCACCGCGCCACCCACGCGCTCGATAAGCGGATCGGTTCGTGACATAGCGCCACCTCGATCTTATGTCGCAGCGTATACTTGATTGTAGCCCCATTCTTGAGCTTGCGCCACCTCTTTGCGCCCGTTTGCCCACAGATACGTTTCAATACCTATCAGCGTCTCCCACGCTTCCTGTCGTCACTGCCTGGCTCCCACTACACCACAGGAGAAATCTCCATGCCTGCGCGCATGCCCCTCACTCCCGACGATTTCTGGTCGCTGCGGTTCATCACCGACATGCGCCTCTCCCCTGACGGCTCCAGCATTGCGTATGTCCTGCAAACAAACGACCGCGCGGCGAACAAGGTTCGTTCGGCGATCTGGCTGCTCGATACTCGCACCGGCGCCTCGCGTCCGCTCACTACAGGCCTTGCGCGCGACACCAGCCCGCGCTGGTCGCCGGACGGTCAGTCGCTGGCGTTCATCAGCGACCGCGAGGATGAGACGGCGCAGGTCTACCTGCTGCGGCTGGATGGCGGCGAGGCGCGGCGGCTGACGCTGACACGGCGCGGCGCTGGCGACCCGTTCTGGTCGCCAGATGGCGCGTGGATCGGCTTTACCAGCGAGGAGCGCGCAGGCGAGCGGCCCCTGCTCGCTGCGCCGCTGAGCAAGGCCGAGCGCGAGAAGCGAGAAGGAGGAGGAAGCCGACCGCCCGCGCCAGATCACTCGCCTGCAATATCGCTGGGATGGCCACGGCTACTACGAGGGGCGCGGCAAGCTCTTCCGCGTCTGGCTGGCGGATGGCCGCGCCGAGCAACTCACCTTTGGCGACTTCGACGACGAGCATGCGGCCTGCTCGCCCGATGGCCGAACCATCGCCTTCATCAGCGACCGCGAGCCAGATCGCGACGCCAACATGACGGCGGACCTCTGGCTGCTCGACCTGGAGACGCGCGCCCTGCGCCGCCTGACCGCCGCGACCCATGCCTTCGGGCAGCCGGTCTGGTCGCCAGACGGGACGCGGCTCGCCTGTGTCGCGATCGCCGCGCATCCGCGACCACTCCGCCTACAATGTCGCGCTGATGGTGGTCGGCGTGGATGGCGCCGCGCCGCGCGACCTGCTCGCCGGGCGCGACCTCTCCGCCGAGACTGGGGTGTACAACGATATGCCATCGGCGGACGACTTCCTGCCCGCGTGGTCGGCGGATGGCGCATGGGTCTACGCGCTGGCGCAGCGGCGTGGCGGCGTGGCTGTCGTGCGCGCGGCGACCGCTGGCGACGCCGTGGAGACGGTGGCCGCGGGGGATGACACGCACACCGAGCAGTTCGCGCTCGCGCCCGACGCCGCCACGCTCTACACGCTGCGCTGCGACCCTGCGCGTCCGTGGGATATCTGGGCGCAACGACCCGGCAAGTCCAGCGCGCGCCAGCTTACCGAGGTCAACGCCACGCTGCTGGCGAAGCGCCGCCTGAGCCAGCCGGAGCGCTTCGAGTATGTCTCGTTCGATGGCTGGCGCATCGAAGGCTGGCTCTATCGTCCGGCGTCAGGCGCCGGAGGGAGGCGCGCCGCTGGCCCTGAAGATTCACGGCGGCCCGCACGGCGCCTATGGCCAGAGCTTCTACTTCAGCGTGCAGACGCTGGTGGGCAAGGGGTATGCCGTCCTCTACACCAATCCGCGTGGCAGCGTGGGCTACGGCGAGGCGTTCGCGCAGGCCTGCGACCACGACTGGGGCGGCGGCGACTACCGCGACATCATGGCGGGCGTGGATGCGGCGCTGGCGCGTGGCGGCCTGGATGGCGCGCGGCTGGCGGTCTTCGGCGGCAGCTATGGCGGCTACATGACCAACTGGATCATCGGCCACACTGACCGCTTCCGCGCCGCCGTCACGGTCAACAGCGTCACGAATCTGGTGACCAGCTTTGGCACGGGCGATATTGATAGCGTCTGGGCTGAGGGCGATTATGGCTGGCCGTGGGAGCGCGAGGCGTTCTATCGTGAGCGCTCGCCGCTGACCTACGCCCCGCGCATCACGACGCCTACGCGCATCATCGCCGCCGAGAACGACTACCGCTGCCCCATCGCGCAGAGCGAGGAGCTCTACACCTGGCTGAAGAAGCTGGGGCGCGCGCCGGTGGACTTCGTGCGGATGCCTGGCGCCAGCCACGGCGTCCATGCCTCGCCCCGCCAGCGCATCCGCGCGTGGGAGCTGGAGCAGGAGTGGATCCTCCGCTATTGCCCGGTGGAGGAGGGCTGAGGGTCGAGGGCTGATCCACTCCGCTGCCGCTTGCAATCGTTGTTGATGGATCAGTGGTTTTACCGCCGAAAATACGATGTGGCGCGCATGGTGGCCAGCTTCAGCGCGCCGCTGCGGTCGGAGGTAAACCTGAGCAACCTGAGTGATCACTTGCTCGCCACCGTAGAGGAGACATGCAGCGCTCCGCTATGCCCCTGACGGGCGCATAGGGATAGCGTGTGGCGCAACCAAATCATCTCGGGGAGCGGGACACAAGGCCAGCGCCAGCCGCAGCGAGAGTGCCAGCGTCAGCCCTAGCAGCAGACCCGCGCCTACGCCCAGCCCCAGGCCCGCGCGCATGCCATCCCAGGGGGTCGTGTCGAGGCTGTAGCAGTGATAGCGAGGCGGGCAAGGCGGAATATAGAAGATGAAGGCGTTGAACAGCCCATAGGCCAGGCCGACGCCCGCGCCCCAGAGCGGCGCGAGCCAGAGGGGCGTAAGCGCGCGTCGCGTGGCGCTCGTTTGGCGATGCCCTGCCAGCAAGCCTGTCAGCGCCGCGAAGAACAACAACCAGGCGATTACCGCGCCGCCGACTGCCGCCAGCGCCGGGCGCGCCTGGACCAGCTCCGGCCAGCTTGCCAGTGTGCGCGCCCAGCCAATGCGGGAGGTCGCCGCAGCAAGACAGGCGCCCCAGGTGATCGCACTGCCCACCAGCCCTGTAATGATGAGGCGCAACATGCTACCTGTAGACCAACGCAGCGCGAGGCTCATTGATAGCGCGCAGACGCCGCAGAGTAGCGCCACCAGCGCCGCGAGCATCGGCCAACCGCCCAACGTATCGAGCAGCCCGCTCGGTGGTAGCAGAAGGCTGGCGCCGCTTGCCAGGGCCACTAGCCCAGCCCCGGTAACTAGCGCGATGATGACCCGCTCTCCTATATTTACGATCTCGCGCACGTCATCCACCTCCATACGCCACGTTCTGATAGCCTCACTCTCTGTGACGCGGGGGCATGAAAGAGTTTACGTAGCGCGAGCAGCATCGGCCGAGACACAGCGAGGCCCCCACTCCCGCGTCTTGGGAATGGGGGCCTCTGCGATGGCGTCTCGGCGTTAAGCTTACGCCTGCTGTGAGTGCAGTTGCGGGTTGGCGGGGCCGCGCACGATTGGCTCGCCGCTCGCCGTCACCTTCACCTGCTCGCCCTCGACCGTGATCGTGGCCGTCTGGCCTGGCTGCAGCGCGCCGTTGAGCAGCGCGTCGGCCAGCGTGTCGTCCACGTTCGTCAGGATCGCCCGGCGCAGGGGCCGCGCGCCAAACTCTGGGTCGAAGCCCACGCGCATCAGATACTCGCGCAGGTCGTCGCCGAAGGCCAGCGTGATGTTCTGCTCGCGCAGGCGAATCGCGGACTGCTCCAGCAGGAGGTCAACGATCTGGCGCAATTCGTCGCGGCCCAGCGAGTGGAAGACGACGATCTGGTCAATCCGGTTGATGAACTCAGGCCGGAACGCGCGGCGCAGACCTTCCAGCGCCTTGGCCTGCTTCTGGGCCTCCTCGCTTTCCTGCACGGTCTCGGCGTCTCCCCAGCGCGGGGCCATGAAGCCGATGCCCGCGCGGCGAATCTCGTCGCTGGCGACGTTGCTGGTCATGATGATGACGGTGTTCTTGAAGTCCACCGTGCGCCCCTGACCATCCGTCAGTCGCCCGTCGTCGAGAATCTGCAGCAGCGCGTTGAAGACCTCGGGATGCGCCTTCTCGATCTCATCGAAGAGCACCACGCTGTACGGGCGTCGACGCACCTGCTCGGTGAGCTGGCCGCCCTCATCGTAGCCGACATACCCTGGAGGGCTGCCGAAGAGCCGCGAAACCGTGTGCCCTTCCATGTACTCCGACATATCGAGCCGGATCAGCGCCTCGGGGCTACCGAAAATCTCGGTGGCCAGCGCGCGGGCCAGCTCCGTCTTGCCGACGCCGGTCGGCCCCATGAAGAGGAACGACCCAATCGGGCGGCGCGGGTCCTTCATCCCCGCGCGCGACCGGCGAATCGCTCGCGCGACCGCGCTGATCGCCTCGTCCTGGCCGATGACGTGCTTGCGCAGGTCGCCTTCCAGGTTGATGAGGTTGGTGCGCTCGGACTCCAGCATCTGGCTGACGGGAACGCCCGTCCAGTTCTCGACCGCCTTTGCGATCTCGGCGGGCGTCACCAGCAGCGTCGGCGCGCCCTTTGTCCTGGCCTGCGCCTCGTCCAGCTTCTGCTGGAGCTGCAGCTCACGCTGGCGCAGTGTCGCGGCCTTCTCGTATTCCTCGGCCAGGGCGGCGGCTTCCTTCTGCTGTTGCAGGTCGTTCAGCTCGCGCTCCAGGTCGCGGACAGCCTCCGGGCCAATCAGCCCGCTCTCGGTGGCCTCCAGCCGCAGGGACGCAGCCGCCTCGTCCATCACATCAATGGCCTTGTCCGGCAGGAAGCGGTCGTTGATGTAGCGATCAGAGAGCTTGACAGCGGCCTCGATGGCCTCATCGGTGATGCTGACGCTGTGGTGCGCCTCGTAGTTGGGGCGCAGCGCCTTCAGCATGACGATGGCCTCTTCGACCGATGGCTCGCCCACCTTCACGGGCTGGAAGCGCCGCTCCAGCGCGGCGTCCTTCTCGACGTGCTTGCGATACTCATCGAGGGTGGTCGCGCCGATGACGCGCAGCTCGCCACGCGCCAGGGCGGGCTTGAGCAGGTCAGCCGCGCCGACCGCGCCCTCCGCCGCGCCCGCGCCGACGACGGTGTGCAGTTCGTCAATGAAGAGGATCACCTCAGGATTCGCGCGCGCCTCTTCGATGATGTTCTTCACGCGCTCCTCGAACTGGCCACGGAACATCGCTCCAGCGACCATGCCGCCCATGTTGATGGCGACGATGCGCGCGTTGCGCAGGGTCGGTGGCACGGCGCCCTCGATGATGCGGCGGGCGATGCCCTCGACAATCGCGGTCTTGCCTACGCCTGGCTCGCCGATCAGCACGGGGTTGTTCTTCTGGCGGCGGCCCAGCACCGTCAGCACGCGGCGAATCTCACGCTCGCGGCCACTGGCCGGGTCGAGCCTGCCATCGCGCGCATCCTGGGTGAGGTCGCGGCCATACTGGTCAATCGTCGGCGTCTTGCTGTGCTTGTTCGGCTCGCGCTGGGCGGTGGTCGTGCCCTGGGGCCGACCGGCGCCCGCTGTCGGGCCACTGCCGCCGAAGACGCCCCGCGCCGTTGCCGCTGAAGAACGAGCTGAACATGTTGTTCAGGTCGGTCTCGCTCGTCTCACCGTTCATCTGCGTGAGCAGTTCCTGGGCGCATTCTTTGCAATAGAAGTGCTGCTCGCGGCGGCCATTGGTGACTGAGTTCAGTCGCACGCGGGCGTCATTGATGTGGCAGCGTTCGCACTTTTGCATGTGTGTATCTATCCCCCCTTGTTATAGGGCGTACGTGCAGGCTCTACACGGGGCTTACGCCTCTCCGCACGTTGGTTGGTATGTTATTGTCTTGCGTGGTGGGTGACCCTGTGCTCAGGGCGCCGCGCTACTCGTCGTCGCCAGTCTCCTCACCCTGGGGAGGCTGAACTTTTCGCGGACGTCCGCGTGGCTTGCGGGGCGGTTGCGCCGCCTCGAAGCGTTCGAATACCTGATCCGCCGTGAGTTGATCTCCAGCCATGACCATGTATGCGCGTGTCCACAAGTGTCGGAATCCGCGTGAGTTCTGGGAACTCATCGCGCAAGATACGCGACGTGTGCGCCTTGATCTGACAGATGATGTGATGTGGCGCGAGCGTCGGCGGGGCGGCTGCCGCGACATACACCCGGTCGGGCAGGACTACCACCAGCAAGGGATGAAACTCGACCTCACTCGCGCGTTCCTCTATGAGCGCGCGCAGTCGTTCGGCTACATCGCCCGTCAGGCAGGCTTTGGAGCGCATCGGCCCCCACACGAAGTGATACGTGATGCTCCACGTCTCATCCGCGTCCGGCGGAATATTGTGTATACTCACGTCACTCACCTACACATTATTAGCGCAAACCCTCGGCGTCTGTCAAGGGCTTCGGAAACCAATTGTGTAGATCATTCAGGCTAATCTACACAATTAATTCTATCGTATCTACGTTGATTCTGGCCATACGGTTGCACGGAGCGGCGGCTGAAGGCGTGAATTCTAGCGCAATGCTAACAGTGGGCGGGGTGGGATGTGGTCGCGGGCGCAGACGCTTCCCCTCCTTGCGTCGCCGCCGCGAGATGGCGTATCATCTTGCCTGGAGGAAGAAGCAGACATGGCATCAATCGCGTAGCGAAAGGGCTTGCGCGCGTTTCGCGCCAGTAAGCCCGTTGTTCTGAGCGCCACGTCAGCGTGGGCGCCGGAGCGACGCTACGCCGTGCCCGCTTGCTGGTTGCGCGATCATCCTCCATCTCCGAAGCACTCGCTCCTCGCACGCGCCCCACAGCGAACGCTCTCACTGGCATTCTGGCGTCACACTCCCCGTCCACTGACCGCGCTCGCCACGGCTCATGCCGTGGTTCCTGTTGTCGGTTTCGCTGGGATGAGGTGAGCGCCATTATGTCGTTATCAACCTTTGCGCTGGCCGGGCGCGCGATCACGAAAACCTATGGGCGGCAGCTCGTTCTGCGCGACGCCACGCTCGCGCTGAGCCGGGGCGAGCGCGTCGGCCTGGTCGGCGCGAATGGCGCGGGCAAGTCCACGCTGCTGCGCATTCTCGCGGGCGTCGAGGCGCCAGACACGGGCGAGGTGATGCTGGGGCCAGGTGTGACGCTGGGCTATCTGCCGCAGTCGCCCGCGCCAATTCCAGGCCAGACCATCCGCGACCTGCTCTCTGAATCTGTCGGGCCGTTGCGCGTGATGGAGGCGCGCATGCGTGAACTGGAGGCTGGCGATGGCCGTGGCGACTGGCCCCGCGCTCGACGCGCTGCTCGACGAATATGGTCTGCTTGCGGCCAGCTTTCAGGAGCGCGGCGGCTACGACCTCGACCATCGCATCGCGGCGACGCTGGCGGGCCTGGGGCTGGCCGCGCTGCCAACGGAGCGGCTGGTGGAGCGGCTCTCCGGCGGCGAGCGGGCGCGCGTCGGGCTGGCCGCGCTGCTGCTCCGCGCGCCCGATACGCTGCTGCTCGATGAGCCGACCAGCCACCTCGATAGCGCCGCCCTCGACTGGCTGGCGCGCTATCTCAGCGGCTACGCGGGGGCCGCGCTGATCGTCTCGCACGACCGCGAGTTCCTGAACGGCGCCGTCACACGCATCGTGGAGGTGGATGAACGCGAGCGGGTCCTGACCTCCTATGCGGGCGCCTACGACGCCTACCTGCGCGCCAAAACGGCGGCGCGGCTGCGCTGGGAGGAGGAGTACGCCCGCCAGCAGGAGGAAATCGCGGCGCTGCGGGCGCGGATGCGCGAGGCGGGCCAAGCCACCGCGCATCCCAAATCCGTCACCCAGACGCGCTATGGCAAGATGGCCTACGATGCGCATGGAGCGGCGGCCCAGCGTGGCGCCTCGCGCAACATCCGCAACGCCGAGGAGCGGCTGCGGCGCATCGAAGCGGAGCCAATCGCCAAACCACCGAAGCTGATGCGCTTCCATCAGCGGTTTCGCTCAGAGGAGATTCGCACCGCGCAGATCATCCGCGCGGAGGGACTGACGAAGCGGCTGGGCGGGCGTGATCTGGCGCGCGACATCAGCCTGATCGTGACGCCAGAGACGCGCGTGACGCTGGTCGGCCCGAATGGCGCGGGCAAGACGACGCTGCTGCGGCTGCTGCTGGGCCACATCGCGCCGGATGGTGGCTCCGTGCGGGTGGCGGCCAGCGCGCGTATCGGCTATCTCGCGCAGGAGCCGACGGCCTGCGATCCCGCGCGCACGGTGCTGGAGGTCTATCGCGAGGGCTTCGAGGGGCCAGACGCAACCTTCATCGCCGGGCTGATTGGCTATGGGCTGTTCCAGCTCGACGACGCGCAGAAGCCGATCGGCGCGCTCAGCCCTGGGCAGCGGCGCAAGCTGGAGATCGCGCGGCTGCTGGCGGAGCGACCCACCGTGCTCGCGCTCGATGAGCCGACCAACTACGTCAGCCTCGACATCCTCGATGTTTTCGAGGCGGCGGTGACGGAGTTCCCTGGCCCCGTCATCGCCGTCTCGCACGACCGCTACTTCATCCGGCGGTTCGGCGGCGACACGCTGGAACTGCGCGACGGCCAGCTCATCCGCCGCGCAGCCGAGGAGTATCTGGCGCTGGAGGCGATGGCTCCGTCTACAGGCTCTGGCCGTAGATGACATAGCAGCGCCAGGTGCGATTCCGCTGCGTTCTGGCCTCGCGCATGTCTACCAGCGAGTCGCGCCTCTCACTCACACGGGATAGAAGGGCAGCCCTGGTAGCACGCCATCGGGATGGTAGGGCGCAGGGAGCCAGATCGTGACGACATGCGCCGCGCTCCCTTGCTGCCGCTCGATCTCGATCCTGCCACCTACATGCTCGATGGCGCGGCGTGCGGCATGTACCCGCGCGAGACTCTGCTCGTTGGCGAGTAGCGCCTCGTAGACAACCAGAACCTGTGACACGCGCGTGCTCCTTTCGCGCTCAGCGATCTGCTTGGACACCTGCCAGCCGGAGATTCCTCTCTCCACACATCGGCGCGGTGCTGGTCAGCGCCTTCTGTGGCCTCCTGGTGGCGCTGACCAATCGCCCGACGCGGCGCCATTCTCGCGTGGCGCGCCGCTGTTGTTGATCGCTTGCTGGAACAACAATAGCCGGGGATCGCCCAGAATGCAAGGGGTGCGGTGCGCGGAGAACGATTCCCGCTGGCGCCAGCCTTGCGGTATCCGCAACGCATGCAATGGCGGTACGGCGCGTCCACGTTTCAAAGTATGGCTCCCCACTGGCCCTCACTCCGCGATGTGGGTGAGGTAGCGCTCGGCGGAGCGGAGGACGGCGGCGTGAGCGTCGCCCTGCGCCTGTGTCCAGCCGTCGTAGAGGCGAGTGAAGGCGAGCGGCTCGATGCCCGCGACGATGTGGCGGATAGCGGTTGGGCCAAGCGGGATGTAATTGGGGTAGCTGTACATGAAGTCCACCCAGCGTGGGTCCGCCGCGACGCTGATCGTGTCGCCGGTGAAGAGCGCGCCCGCGCCCTCGGCTGCCGCTGGCCAGTGCAGCGCGGCGCTGCCGGGGAAGTGGCCGCCCAGCCGGATAACGCGCAGGCCAGGTAGCGGCTCGACGCTCTCCTCAGCGAAGTAGCGGATGACCGGGTCGGGGCGCATCACCCAGTCGCGGTGGTCGGCGTGCAGGTAGATGGGAACGCCGCCGAACGCCTGGCTCCAGTCCACCATCGTCGTGAAGAAATGCGGGTGGGAGATGGCGATGGCGGCCAGGCCGCCGCGCGCCTGAACCTCCGCGATGGTCGCGTCATCGAGGTAGGCGATGCAATCCCAGAGCAGGTTGCCAGCGGGCGTCTGGAGCAAGTGCGCCCGCTGGCCGATGCCCACGCGCGGCTCCGTCGCGATGGCGGTGATCCCTGGCGCCAGCTCGGTGAAGTGGTTGGCGTGGTCACCACGCAGCCGCGCCAGCGTCGTCCACTGCTGGCCGCGCGGGTTCACATACTGGCGGTCATCCTCGCAGATAACGCAGTGGGTGGGCGGCGCGTCCTCGGTGGGGTACTGTGTCCCGCAGGTCACGCAGAGCCACATCGCATCACTCATTGTGTTGGCCTCCCTTGTGGTATGAGAGCAAACGACGCCAGCCCCCGTCCCTCCCCCAGCCCCTCCCCCGCGCGACGGGAGAGGGGAGCAGATTCCGGTTCCTTCTCTCCCGCCGCGCGGGGGAGGGGGTTGGGGGAGGGGGCGCCACCATCAGCCCCCCGCGCTGGTGTGGCCGAGGATGGGCGACTGCGTGCGGCCCTGCCCCGCGACACCAGGCTCGGTCATGGCCTTCGGCTCCAGGATGATGTTCAGGTCGGCCTCTGGCAGCAGCCGCATCTCGCGGACGATCTCGCGGATGTCGCGGCCCGTCTTGACCTGCTCCTTCGCGATGGCGGCGGACTGCTCGTAGCCGATGTAGGGCGCGAGCGCCGTCACCAGGCTGGCGCTCTTGAAGGCGTACGCCTCCGCGCGCTCCTGATTGGCCGTGATGCCGACGACACAGCGGGTGGTGAAGGTGTCCATGCCGTTCTTCAGGATGGTCAGCGACTGGAGGACGTTGTGGATGATGACGGGCATCATCACGTTCAGCTCCAACTGGCCAGCCTGCGCGGCGAAGGTGACGCAGGTGTCGTTGCCCAACACCTGGAAGCAGATCATGTTGAGCATCTCGGCCATCGAAGGATTGACCTTGCCGGGCATGATGGAGGAGCCGGGCTGCACTGGCGGCAGCACGATCTCGTAGAATCCCGTCGCCGGGCCGGAGGCGAGCAGGCGCAGGTCGTTGGCGATCTTCGTCAGGTCGGTCGCCAGCACGCGCAGCGCGCCCGACACCTCGACGAACGAGGCCATGCTCGGCGCGATCTGTGTCAGCGACTCAGCGTTGCGGAAGGGCATGCCGGTCAGCTCAGCCAGCTTGCTCGCCATGCCAGAGATGTAGGCTGGCTCGGCGTTGAGGCCCGTCCCGACGGCGGTGCCGCCGATGTTCAGCTCGTAGAGCGTGGTGAGCGTCGCGCGCAGCCGTTCGACATCGCGGCGCAGGGTGAGGCCGTAGCCCGCGAACTCCTGTCCCAGGCGGATCGGCGTCGCGTCCTGCAGATGGGTGCGCCCCGACTTGACGATGTGGTCGAACTCGCGGCCTTTCGCCTCGAAGGCGGCGGCGAGGCGCTCCAGCGCGGGCAGCGTCTCCTCGATCATCAGCGCCGTGGCGACGCGCATGGAGGTGGGGAAGGTGTCGTTGGTGGACTGCGCCATGTTCACATGGTCGTTCGGGTGGACGAGCGTGTAGTCGCCGCGCTGCCCACCGAGCAGCTCGATGGCGCGGTTGGCCAGCACCTCGTTGGCGTTCATGTTATGCGACGTGCCAGCGCCCGCCTGATAGACATCCACGACGAAGTGGTCGCGCCATTGCCCGGCCAGAATCTCATCCGCCGCCGCGACGATGGCGTTGGCGATGCGTGGCTCCAGGCGTCCCGTGTCGCGGTTGGTGAGCGCGGCGGCCTTCTTCACGAGGATCGTCGCGCGAATCATCATGGGGTGGGCATGCATGCCGCTGATGGGGTAATTCTCGACCGCGCGCTGGGTCTGCGCGCCCCAGAGCGCGCTCGACGGTACGTTGACAGGGCCTAGCGAATCGCGCTCACTGCGCATCTCACCGGCTGCGTTATCCTGATTGCTCATACGTTCGTCTCCTGTGGGGGAGCGGCGTCGCTCCCATCCTTGCCGAAGTCGCCTCCGACCAGCCACTAGAGAGTGTATCACGCGGGGCTGGCTGGGCGGAGAGCGCCAGCGAGCCGCGATTGTTTCTCAGGTCACAGCTAAGTCTCAGAATCGGTTTTTTATTGCAATCGATGGTCTATCACCGTACACTGGAAGTGTTGCCTGCAATGTGAACTATTTGTCCGCGCAACAATCGCGCGACGCCGTATCCCAAACTGGAGATGCGGCAAAAAGAGAAAGGGGGTGGTGGACATGGCCGAGCCTGTCACTCCACCGACTCGCCTTCTCGTGATTGACGATGATGGTGATTTGCGCCTCTTTCTTCGCGATCTGCTGACTGAAGAGGGCTATGAGGTTGATCTCAGCGCGACGCTCGACGAAGCGCTGGCCCTGCTGGAGACGCGCGTCTATCATCTCATCATCACCGACCTGCTGGCACACTCGCCGAGCGATCCGCTACGGACGGCGCTAACGCTCCGCGACTTCGCACACCCAACGCCAGTGGCCGCGCTGACTGGCTGGAACGTCTCCGCCGAGGAGGTGGCGCGGGAAGGGCTGGTTCGTCTGATTCCCAAGCCCTTTGACCTGGATGAACTGCTCGACGCAGTGGCTGCCAGTGTGGAGATGATCATACACCCCAGAGCAGCAGCGCCAGGCCGAGCTAGTGGCCCAACTCTGCGCCGCGTTCGATACGCACGATCCCGATGCGATGGTCGCCCTCTGCGCCGATGGCGCTCGTGTGTATCCCTCCTCCGATGAGTTGGATGCGCCAGTAACGCCGATCATCGGGCGCGCGGAGTTGCGGGCTGCGATCCTGCGTCTGTTGGAGCGGACGCCAGACTCACGCCTGGACGACTTCCTGATCTATCCGCAGACCAATGGACTTGCGGTGCGCTACGTGCGAAGCTGGCGCGAGCAGACGGCGTCGGGTGGCCGCGGGGTTACGGCGGTCTCGTCGCTCATCCAGTTCAATGGCGCGCTCATCAGTCAAATCAGCTTTCGGGTAGGCGCCCAGTGGTGGAACGCGTTCATCCCTGAGCTGGTGTATATCCCCGGCGCGCGGCAAGATTAGGCCAAGCCTTGCCGCGCTAGAATAGCTCGCCGAGCGGCTGACGCGACGAAGCCCCCGCGCCTCTCGCCTACATGGCAACAGGCGCGGGGGCTGGAACGGGCCGATGGCACGCTAGCTGGCGGCGTCATCGCTCGCATCGGGCGGCGTCGCCAAAGTGGGCGCCTTCAACCAGGTATCGTCGTCGTCGTCGTCGTCGTCTGTCGTCGTCGGAGGAGGGGGTGGACGGGAATGTCAGGCGCGCGGAGCCGAAGAGACTAGCCAGCCCACCCCCACTCAAAAACGGCCCGTTGTTCCGCCGAACTGCGCCCGCTTCTCCATCTCGGCGTCCACTTCGGCCTTTGGGCGACCATAGATGGCGCGCGACCATTCACGCACCTCCTCGTAGCGCGCCTGATCGAAGGGAATCGGCAGCGGCTCCGTCTCCAGCGTGAAGACTGGCGTCTGCTGGCCATCCGAGAGCAGCCGGGAGTAGGCGGTGAAGCGCGGCAGATCCATCAGATGGTGCGCGGCGACCGGCGACGGCTCCAGCGCCTGCTCGACGGTGCGCCCGTCAGCGGCGCCCGTGCGGAAGGAGATGATGCTGCCCGCGTTGCCGATCACCGCGTCGCGGACATCGGCGCTGAGCTGGCCGATGTGCTGGTTAGCGAGGATCAGCGCCAGCTTGTATTTGCGCGCCTCGCTGAGCATGCTCGCCAGTGAAGTCGAGGCATAGTTCTGGAATTCGTCAATGTAGAGCGTGGCCGGGCGGCGCTCAGTCTCGGCGATATTCGCGCGCGAGAGCGCCGCGTGCAGAATCATCGGCAGCAAGTTGAAGCCGATGAAGTTGGCGTTGGCGGAGCCGAGCTTGCCCTTGCCCAGGCTGATCAGGACGATCTTGCCGCTGTCCATCGCGTCGCGGAAGCGGAACGCGCTCTTGGACTGTCCGAGAATGCGGCGCATCGTCATATCCACCGTGAAGTGGGAGAACTTCGAGACTAACCAATCAAGCACTTCTGAGCGGTGGAAATCGTTGGTCTTGCTGATCTGGTCCTGCCAGTACCGCTTAACCATGGGATCGGTGACGAAAGGCAGGATGCTGCGCACATAGGCGTCATCCTGGAAGGCGCGAACGACCTCCACCAGCGTGCCGCCAGGGCTATACATGACGGTCAGCATGACATTGCGCGCGCCATGCTGGAAGCGCGGTCCCGCGATGCCCTGGTTGTGTGGATCATAGATCTGGACGATCATGTCGATGAAGGAGCTGACGATGAGCGCGCGCTCTTCATCGTTTTCGCATTCGATCATGTTCATGCCCACCGGGAACTCGGTATCCGCCGGATCGAAGAGGATGACATCCTCGACCCGATTGGCTGGCACGCGCCCGGCGATGTCGCGGATGAGGTCGCCGTGTGGATCGATCACGATGACGCCGCGCCCTGCCTTGATGTCCTGGAGGGCCATGTTCGCGATAAGCGTTGACTTGCCCACACCCGTCTTGCCCAGCACCCAGAGATGCTGGTTGCGGCTCTCGACACTCAGGCGCACAGGAACCGCGCGCTCGCGGACAAGGTTGACGCCAAGCTGAATCGCTGGCTCGGCGACACGCGCGCGATAGGGCAGCGGCAGCGCGGCGCCGCGCTCCGGCAGCCAGTTGGGCGCGGTGGGCAGGGCGAAGAGGTTGGCGGCCTCGCGCAGGTCGGCCAGGTCGGAGAGCGCGGAGGTCTGCGACTCATCGGCGGTGGATCCCCACGGCACATGCAGCAGCAGCGACAGGTTGCGCTCGGCGATGTCGAAGGCGCTGCACGGCTCATCACGCATACGCGAGGTGCGCGGGCGCTCCACCAGCGCGCCGCCCGCGATGGGCAGCTCGGGGTGCGACCACGCGCCCTGGGCCGTCGCCTCACCTGGCCCAGCGATCTCATTGGCGATACGCGAAATGAGCGCGCCGGAGAGTGGGCCAGCCCCGGCAAGCTGTGCGCGGACGCGAAAGGCGCGCATCCGCAACGCGGCATAGCGCGCGGCGACCACATGCCGCTGCGATTGCTCGGTATACGCTGAGACCAGCGATTCTGTCTCGCTTGCCTGGCCATCGGAGCCTTGCGGGCGCTCCTCCATTCGCTCCTGCTGGCCATTGCGCATGGAGCCAGTCAGGGCGAAGGGGTCTTCGCGCTCGGGGAAGAGTGGCCCGTCCTCCAGCTCTTCTGGCGCAAAGCAGATGGAGAGCATCGAGGCGCTGCGGTGCCGCTGCATCTCGTCGACGATAGCCTCACTCATTGGCGCGCCCTGGAACGGCAACGGCAAGCGGAGCGTCCATCAGCCGAGCGGGCCGACGCCTGAACTCAACTGTGTCAGCGATCTTAAAAGGCCGCAGCGCATGGGTGAGCTGCCGCCCTTCTGTCACGGGGATGAAGCGGAAGGATGGCAGGCTGCCATGCAAGGTGTCGGTGAGATCGCTGGCGAAGGCGCGCGCCTGCGTCCGCAGATCAGACGGCGCGACGGCATAGCTGGTGAAGCGACCCACCAGATACACCTCGGTCAGCGGCTCCGTCGCGCCACGCGCTGGCTCTGGATCGACGATCACGCGCAACTCGAAGGCGGCGCGCGCGCCAGGAGTGGCGCCGACGAGGAGAGGGAAACGCGCGATGAACTGCGTCTGCGCTTCCAGGCGCTGCAGCAGTGTCATGCCTGCCTGGGCCTGAAGCAAGAAAGCAAAGAAGGTATGGATGCGCTTGAGATGCTCGGCGTTGTTCTCGCTAGGCGCGCTATCTGAGCGTGGCCGAACATCTGTTGGGTCGGAGACGAGCGGCTCCACGGCCGTGTGCATGGCGATGCTGTGTCCCATCGTAAGGCCTCTACTGTTCATTCGTGACGCATTCGCGGCTATGTGCTGCGCATGCGAAACGCTACTCGTGCTTTAGATGTCCGCTCACGCGCGCTGTTGGCTTGTCGGGTGGCGACAGGCGTGAGTCAGACGATGGCGGCGCCGCGTCCTGCGACCCTTTGCTGTATACTACGTGTGCGACAGGCGTCTGGTTGGCGCTTGGTTGCTACCCCGCGCATAGGGCTGTTCCCGCGCCCTGACGACGACAGTATGGCAGGCGATCATTGAGAAGAGCAGCCGGGTCATATCAGAAAGCCTCTCATATGATATACTACATTCACAGTGCAACATTTTCACAGCAAGATACCTGAACGATTGGCGGATACAGTCCCGTCGAACGCTCTACGGCTCCGGGGGCGGGCGCGCGCTGGGAGAATCAGCGCGCGCCCAAGCGGCCTACTCCTCGAAGATGTGCTGCGGCAAGCCTAGCAGGAGCGCCGCCATGTCGCCAGTCATCGCTGGTAAGGCGGTAGAGCAACGCGCCACTCCCCGGCAGGTGCGCGCGCAGGTCAATGATCTTTTCCCGCTGGCTCAGGCTCGTAACGGGAGTCATGGTGAATGTGGGTCTGTTGCTGGGCGCGGGCTTATCGATCACGACAACGCCCGCGCCCAGCATTTCCTCCCGCAGCTTTGCTATCGCATGCGAGTCAGTGTCCAGACCGAGCGTCATCACGATTGGGCAGTAGCGCGCGGAGTGGGAATTGCCCGGCTTCCACGAGAGTCTTGACTATCCGGAAGCCCAGCGCTGAGCGTCCTGGGCGGTTCGAGCATCGCATCCAGAATCGGCTGAACCCAGAACAGGACGTACCCAATGCTGAAGCTGGGGACAGATCGCGAAATGCTGCTGACCAAAAAGGTCAGTGTCGCTGAGGTCGCAACCCAGCGCCTGCCGAACATCGCCATGCGCGGCTGGATGGACATCGTACGCCACGCTGAGCGCGTGGTCGATGTCCTGAGCGAACCCGCTGGAGTTGCTGGTGGATGCGCCCATTTGTGCCAGGCGTTTCGTTAGCGTTCGAATCTGGCGTGTAGAGAACGCCGGTGCGAACGAAGTGCCGCAAACGCGCGCTGCCCCTGCGCGGCCCCTGCGGGGGCGACGACGCAGATAGAAGTGACCGCGGAAGCGAAGAGGCCTGGCGAATAGCGCGGTAGACTCCCCACCACCCGCTGCGCGAGGAGCGCGTTCGCTTCAAGATCCAGCGGCTCGCGTGGTATGATTCTGGTTAACTGGTGCGACGGCTGCATCGGAGGCGCGCTCATCATCTCTGACCTCGCTGTCTTCCTGGCTCAACGGCTACCTGTTGAGCGTTCTACTGGCCTGCTGACCGGAGGGATTCCAGTCTGCGATTAGAACAAAAGTACTATTTCAATGTTGTGTAGTCCATATTTGTACATGTTACATCGGCAGCGCTTGTGTACTGGATGTAGTATAACACGAGATTTACGTTTGTCCAGAGTAGCTGAGACACAGTAGTATAATCGCTCAGAAAATCTTGCGCCTCAACTCAGGGCAACGCGATCCACTAGCCTAATCAACTCGCTTCTTCGAATTTACGGATTCCATACCCGCGCGCGTGCTCACGCTGCTCGTTTATCGAAAACACCCGCAGTGGCCAAACCCTGATTTTAAGCGTATTGCCAGATAAAAACTTGCGCTTTCATACTATATGTGTTTCATTTGTAGTCAGAATATTCATGTAGCCATAAAAACCATATCTAGCTAAGCGAGACTTTCTCATCTATACGTTGAGCAAGGCAATCGTGTTACACGTCGTCGAATGAACTTTTGTAAATACGACTCGCGTTGTCGCGTCTTAGAAGTGAAGCGTGCGCGGCGTTGCGCGGCGTCGCGGTGTTGCGTGGCCTGGAGGTGGGACATGCCTGCGTCACCCAGGGTCGAAGGCGCCACGCTCGCAGTGGTAATCGCATGGAAGCAGGCATGGCGAGGGATCGTGTGTATGAGCCAGTTGGTCTGTGTTGGCCTCTTCGGACCACCCAATTCCGCTACTACGCCTCTTTCAATAGCTGTGTTCGCATGGCTGAGGCAAGTTTCCGGCGCCGCATTCTCTGATTTGGCCTCGGCCCCAGATGTTCCTCTGGTTTGTTCATCTCCACATACATACAGATAAGGAGCGGTTCTATGGCAGTGAATCGACTGCGGAAGACGATAACGGAGTTGTTGTTAGAGCCTGATGCGCTCGAACGTTTGCGACATCGTTTCGCTACATCGAAGACAACCTCACCACGACGATACATGAAGCCTCAGACCTTACCAATCTATCGGAGGCGCAGCTACGGTATGTCGAACAGCGTGGGATGCTCGTTCCTAATCGCTCTGACCTACCAGACGCGGACGGTGGCAGGGGCCAAAGACGCTATTCGGTGGATCATCTCTTGCGCGCGCACCTGATCGCCTTTCTGTTAGACAGTGACTATTCTTTTCCTGAAATTGCCGCGTTTATGCAGAGTAATCCCCATGTGATCCATGATGTCCTCCAGACAAGCACTGTACGCCTGAAGAGCGCCATTGAAGCGATTGATGCGATTCAGTTCAGCCGCTATGTCGTCCCGCGTATGCTCTACTACGCGCTCTCGCTCATCTTCGAGCGGGACACCATCGCGAATGCGGGGATCGTCTTTCCCGTGCGCGCCGATCCCGCGCAACTCGAACAGCTCAGCCTGCGCCGCGCCGAAGCGGATGATGTGATGGAGGATGCGCTGGCCGACATCACCGCTGGCGACCTGGGGCCGCTCGGGCAGATGCTGCTCGCGTGGCGTCCAGCGAGCGGGCCGCTGATCTCGATTCTGACCTCTGGGGATCCGTTCGAGCGCGAGCAGCGGGTCATCCTGCGACCGCTCGCGAAGCTGCTGCCGCAGGATGCGCCGCATGTCTGCCGCCGGGAAGCGTCGCAAATCTTCATCGCGTTTGAGCCACAGGTCGAGCGTGAACTCGACGAAGCGACACGAACCTTTACTATCCGCCAGAGCAGAGGAGATGATTTACGCGAATCCGCGAGTGGTCGCGGCCCGACTCATTTCACAGGCGCAGCGCATCTTTGGCCGGCGGTTGGCGCAGGTAGGCGACGAAGAGCTTGAGGGGGCGAAAACGTTATTCTATGCTGCCCCTGAGTTGACGAACCCCGCTCTGGGAGATATGTTGCTCAATCAAGCTCACCGAGACGCTGGTTGAGCTTGGCGGCGCCTCTAAAAAAGATTCATCGCGCAGGCGCTGGCGTTTCGCGTGTGTCCTGACGCCGCGAGAGCCGTACACGTCCGCTCAAGTATCAAGAGCTTGTCGTGCGGGCGCAGAGTAGTGAGTCACCACACCGTATCAATGTGACGACGACTGCGTATGAGCGCAATGGCGGTTTGACGTTCCGCGCCTTCAGCAGTGGCCGGATCGTCCTTCGGAAGGAGTTGACGCCGCTCGATCCCGCCGTTTCCTATGTCGAAATTGAAGAACCAATCAAGTCCGCTGTCGCTGTGCCGACACTTGAAGGGATTGGAGGTGGGCATAGCCAGTCACCCGCGATCCTGTACATCACATCTGAGGAGGAAGATGGTTTCGAGCATGATGACATGCTGCTGTTTCGCGCGATGGGACGGCTCGTTGGCGAAATTGTCGTCACCTATAACAGTCGTGGACATCGTCCAAGCGTGTTGACAGACGCATTGGTCAAGCCGGAAATTGTTGATCCATTTTTCTCTGAGTTTCCTTCTGACTCTGATTTCACAAGCGGATTGATGCGGATGTTCGGTGAGACCAAGGATCAGCTTTCTCAGCAGCAAGAGGCCCAACAACTGAGCCTGCCGCGGCTGAGGTGAAGCGCAGGCTTATGATCGTCGGACTCGATATCAATGATTACACGACAATCGAGACGCAACGTGGAAAACAGATAGCGCGTATCCTGACCCGTGAGCTGGGGATGCGGGCGAAACAACGGATGGAGAGCAGTATTTGCGCGCGTAGGCGTTACGGCGAAGCTGTATCACTCCTATGCTGATCGGTTTGTCATGCTCATTCACGATGAGCGGCAAGACGGCGGCGCAAATTGATGTCCGCGCCTATGTGGAGCGTATTCGTCAGAACTCAATGGTGAGTATTATCTGGAAGGCGAACCTGTGACTTTCCGTCCGCAGTCGACCTGGTCTCGAACGGATCGGATGGCATCTCAGTGAGCGTGCGGATGGCGGGGATGGACTTCACCCAGGATGATCTGAAGCAACAATCGAAGATGTGACGACTGACAATAATATCGCCGCGTGTGTGGCGAGTCTGGCGCGAATGATTGATGATGGATTGCGGCAGGCGAGCGAGATGCGTGGACGCGCGCTAGATGCGCTCTGGTGGGATGTCGGCGAGCATCGCTGGGCGCCGATAGCGAGCTGGGCGAGCGAGTCATTGCGGGCGCCATCGTCTCTGGAGCCAATGATGATGGGTCGCCAGATGACGCTGTGACCCTTACGACAGGAGTGATCCGCACATGCTCCTGTGAGCGACGTGCGCTCAGAACTCGTCGGTGGCGTAGGTGGGGCGCGAGCGGCCAAACGTGACCTGCTCGAAGGCGTAGGCCAGCGCGAGCAGCCGCGCCTCGCTGAACGCGCGCCCGGTGAAGGTGACGCCGACGGGCATCCCCGCCACCGCGCCGATGGGGACGCTGATGGCCGGATAGCCCGCCAACGCCGCTGGGCCTGCGCTGCTGCCGCCACGCACGGAGTCGCCGTTGAGGTGGTCGATCTTCCACGCGGGCGCGCCGGTCAGCATGAAGAGCGCATCGAGGTGATGCTCGTCCATCACGGCGTCAATGCCTTCGCGCCGTGAGAGGCGCTGTATCTCCGCCAGCGCATTCGAGATAGGCGGACTCGGTGAGCGGCCCCTTGGCCTCAGATGTGATGAGCAGATCCTGCCCGAAGACGGCTAGCTCCTGGGCGGCGTGCGCCTCGTTGAAGGCGATCACGTCGGCGAGGGTCTGGATGCCGCCCGCTGGGTCGCGAGTGGCCAGATAGGCGTTCAAGTCGGCCTTGAACTCGTAGTACAGCACTTCTAGTTCGGCGGGGGTCTCGCCCAGCGCCTTCGCCGTGGGGATGTCTGCTGGGTCGATGACCTCGGCTCCGGCGGCCCTGAGCGCCGCGATGGCCGCCTCGGCCAGCGGGTCGGCCTTCTCGCTGTAGCCGAAGAACGTCTCGCGGGCAATCCCGATCCGCGCGCCTTGCAGGGCGTTGGCGTCGAGGAACTGGGTGTAGTCGCGCTGGGCGAGGCCGCGCTGGCCTGGGTCGCGGGATCGCGCGGGTCGACGCCTGTCAGCGCGCCCAGCGTCGCCGCCACATCCGCGACACAGCGCCCGAAGGGGCCGATGGTGTCTTGCGTGTGCGAGATGGGGACGACGCCCGCGCGGCTGGTCAGCCCGACGGTTGGCTTGAGGCCCACGACGCCATTGGCGTTCGCGGGGCTGAGAATCGAGCCATTCGTCTCGCTGCCCAGGGAAACCAGCGTCAGGTTGGCCGCGACGGCGGTCGCTGAGCCAGAGCTGGAGCCAGACGGCGAGCGATCCAGCGCGTAGGGGTTGCGCGCCTGCCCGCCACGCCCACTCCATCCGCTGCTGGAGTGGCTGGAGCGGAAGTTCGCCCACTCGCTCATGTTGGCCTTGCCCAGCAGCACGGCGCCCGCCGCGCGCAGCCGCGCCGCGACCGTGGCGTCCGCGGCGGGACGGCTGCCCGCCAGCGCCAGCGAGCCAGCCGTCGTCAGCATCTCATCCGCTGTGTCGATGTTGTCCTTCAGCAGGATGGGGATGCCGTGGAGTGGGCCGCGTGGCCCGGACGCCGCACGCTCGCGGTCGAGCGCGTCGGCGATGTCGAGGGCGTGCGGATTTGTCTCGATCACGGCGCGCAGTTCTGGCCCTGCCGTATTCATCGCGGCGATGCGCGCCAGGTACATCTCCGTGAGGCGGCGCGCGGTGAGACTGCCGCTCGCCATCTGCGCCTGCGCCTCGGCGATGCTCAGTTCCTCGATATCCTCGTGTGGTGGCGTAAAGCTCGCGGGGTCAAAATGAGGGGCTGTCATGGACTTGTCTCGCCTCACTAACTTCTCTGAACAGCGAACGTAGCGACGCTCCCGGCGCCCCTGTGTCGGCTGTGGACGCGCACATATGGCGCACATACAGAGCGAGCGTGACTTGCCGATGCGCTCGGTAGCCACGCTCGATTCCAGGAAGTAATTGGTGGAGATGAGGGGGCTCGAACCCCTGGCCTCGACAGTGCGATTGTCGCGCTCTTCCAACTGAGCTACATCCCCAGGCGCAGATGAGTATAGCACGCCAGCGCGGCCCTGCGCAAGTGTTTTTCGCGGCCTGATTGTTTCCGCATCATACCATGCTGAGTGCCAGAGCTCCGATCCCAGGATTTGCCGCGCCAGGATCGCTGCGCATCAAACGATGGGTGTGGTGGAGGGCGCGCGCTCGTAGATGGCGCTCCCACCGCCGAGGTCAACGATCTTGCGGTAGTTCGCGGTGAGCCAGGGGATGAACCCCGGTGTCCGCTCCAGCCGCCCAGAGGAGAGTACCACGAAGCGTGTGTCGGGCCGCTCCAGAATCGTTTCGAGCTGGGCGGCGGTCAGATACCCAGATGCGATACGGACGAATGAGGTATCAACCAGCTCAGGCGGCGTGCTGCGGTTGGCGAGCGCGAGCAGATATTGATCGTCGCCGACGACGGGCTGGTTGGCGCGGTGAAGGTGGCGATGGCGCTGACGACGCGCACGGTAGCTTTGCTGGGGGCGGCTGTCAGGCAGTCTCGCCGTGGTGACGCCATCTGCCGATACCGTAGAGGACGCAGACGGCGAGGATGACGCCGATCACTGGGGTCTGGAACTGGCGGAACGCGGAGCGGAAGGGCAGAGGCGGCAAGGTCAGCGCCAGCGCCGCGATCAGCGCGAGGCAGGGGATGACCAGCACGACGTGGTGGCGAAGAGCGGCGCCTGACGCACGAGGAGCAGTGCAGAGGCAGCAGCCAGAGCAGCGGCGGGAGCAGCCGCCAGGCGCGCCGCCATATCGCCAGCCCCAGCGTCAGCAACGCTCGGTATCCCCAGCACCTTCATGCCGCCAGCGATGGTCGCGAGGTTGGTGGGCAGATTAGCTGGCTCGACTCTGGCGGCGACCAGGTGGAAGCTGCACGACCTGATTCCACATCGCGCCGAAGCTCCCCGCGAAAGGCGCGAGGACGACGACACAGCCGATGACGCCGCCCAGCGCGACCCAGCCCAGCGGCGCCAGCGACGCGAACAGCGCCGGGCGTACCGTGGCGCGGGTGGGAAGGCGCAACTCGCCTGTTGCCAGCGTCGAACGTAGCCCAGAGCGGATGCGCGAGATAGAGGATGATGGGGACGACGGCGACGACATCGAGCAGCTTGATGAGCGTGCCCAGCGCGAGGATGAAGCCGCACGCCAGCGCCAGCGCCGTGCGGGCGCGTCCAGCGGGGCGCTGGGTGGCCGCGACGGCCAGCGCCACCGCGAGAATCTCCAGCGCGAGCGCGGGCGCCTCCGCCTGGAGGGTGCGCGCCTCATGGAGGAAGGTGGGGTCGAAGGCGAGCAGCGCGGCGGCGGCCAGCCCGACCCAGTGGCCGCGCGAGCATGCGCCCCAGCCAGTACATCGCGACGACGCCGATGATCGCGAAGACGGCGATGCCGAATCTGGCCGCCGCGATGCTCTGGCCAAAGAGCATGTAGAACGGATAGAGACTCACCAGAAAGAAGGGCGGCTGCGACGAGAAGACCGAGGTAAAGAGCGGGTGTCCGCTTGCCATCGCGCGCAGGGACTGCCAGTAGACGCCCTCGTCGTAGTCGCGCTCCAGGCCATTGAGCGGCCAGAGGATGAGGATCAGCGAGACCAGGGCGAGTAGCGCGGCGAGCCGGCTCTCCACCGAGCCAGCGACGAGACGCACGAGCGACGAGGCGCGGGACTGTGGCGCCTCCTGGGCGCGCATGGCTGAGGACACGAATCGGCTCCAATCGGTCGTTGTGGCGGATCGGACACGCCAGAAAGACGCCGCGCGGTCAGCGGGTTGAGGCGACACGCGCTCTCGCATTATAAGGCGTGTCGCGCCCGCGTGTCGCCGCATTGCCTCAGAGGCGCGGGTCGGCGTCTGGCTCTCCGAAGCGCAAGGTGAGGATGTCGAGCAGCAGATCGGCTGGCATGGCGGTGCTCTTCAGCGTGACATCAACGCCGAGCAGGGCGCGGTGCGCGGCTTCGAGTTGCTCGAATGTGAAGCGGCGCACGAGAGGCAGCGCCTTCTCCGCCAGGAAGGGCGCCATCCCCACCGTCTCGGCGATCTGCTGCGAGCGCATGCCGCGCTCCGAGAGCGCCTTCACCTGCATCAGCGAGCGTGTCTGGTTCGCCGTCAACCCGACAATGGCCAGCGGGGCGACCCCATTCGCCAGTAACTCGTGCAGCAGGGCGAGGGCGCGCTGCTGGTCGCGGCGGGCCAGCGCGTCGGTCAGCTCGAAGACGCTCGTCGGGGCGGTGAATGGTGTCAGCGCGCGCACCTGCTCGACGCCGATCACGCCGCCACGCCCCACGGAAATGGCCAGCTTTTCAAGCTCGTTGCGCAGTGGACGAAGCTCGTCGCCAACACGCTCGACCAGAAGCTGCGCCGCGTCCGGAGAGATGCTCGCGTCGAAGCTCGCCGCGCGCTCGACGACCCACTGCTCGGCCTGGGCGCGATTGCGCTTCTTGAATTCACGCGCGCGACCGTGCTCTTGCGCGGCTTTGATCAGGATGCTGAGGGTTGCGGAGGGTTTATTTTTCACATATTTCTCTATAACCAGTACGACCAGCGTCGTCGTCTCTGGCACATGTGCGCCATACTCCGCCAGGGCCAGGGCAAATGCGCGTGGTGAGAGGGCGCCCTTGCCTTTTTTACCCTTGCCCGTAGGCTGCGGCTCCGGCTCCTCCAGCGGGGCCTCGCCATCCTCCTCGCCATCCTCGCTGGCGCCGCGCTTGGGCTTGGGCAGGCCGAGCACGACGATCAGCCGCCGCTCGCTCAGGAACGGCAGCGTGTCGCCGATCACGCGAATCTGGTCAATGTCAGCTTCTTCGCCAGTAAAGGTTTCCTGGTTGAAGTCGAACCCACCGGTTTCGCGCAGGCGCGCCAGTTCTTCGCGCGCCAAGAATTCATCTTCGCCATAGAGCAGCAGAAACATAGGCGCATTGTATGCCGCCGCGCCGCCCACCCGCAATAATCCGCAATCTTGCGCAGGAGCGGGCAGATAGTCCTGTGCATATGCCCTTGGTTTGACGCTGCGCTTGTCGTCGGTCTACACTGGCTTGGCGCCAGGGAGCAAGCCGCCACCGCGCGTGGAGGCGATCGGGGAACGTGTTGCCATTGGGAGAGTGCGCAATGGATCATCATTCGTCAGACACACAAGATGTCGCTGTGGGTCTGGTCGTCACGGGTGATAATCATCTGTCACCCGCGCTGCCGCGTCTTTCCCCGTTGCGGCGGCAGGAGCGCCGCGCCTGGCTGCAACGGGGATTCCGGGCGGCGGTTGATTGCGCCATCGAACGGGGCGCCGCGCTCTTCATCAATACAGGCGATTTGTTCGACTCGCCCGCTCCCTCCAACCAGGATCGCGCGTTTGTCGCCGCGCAGTTGCATCGGCTGCGCGCGGCTGGCATCGTCTGCCTCGCCATCAGTGGCAACCACGATACCCCACGCATGCAGACTGAGCATGGTGGCGAAGCTCCCCAGCAGGTCTACGCCGCGTTGCATGAGTTCCATTACATCGGCGCCAACGATCTCCTTGAGCCGCAACTCCTGACGCTGAATGGGGTCAGTGTGGCGATTGTTGGCCTGAGCAACAATCCTGTGGCGGCGCCGGGGAGCGACCCACTGGCGGGCGCGCGGTGGAGCGACGGCGCCGTGGAGACGCTGGCGCAGGCGGATGTGGCGCTGGTCGTCTTGCATGCCGCCATCGAGGGGCTGTCGCGACCCAACGAGGGCGAGCGCATCGTCGCGCGGGCCAGCCTCGATACGCTGCCCGACATCTGCCGGCTGGTCGTGGCGGGGCATATCCATCGTTTCGCCCGCCAGCGGATGGGCGAGCGTGAGGTCGTGGTGGTCGGCGCGACGGAGCGCATGGAGTTTGGCGGACATGCGGGCGAGCCTGGCTTTGTCTGGGCCGAGCTGGCGCCCGCAGGGGTCGGCGCCGTCGAGCATATCCGCACACCAGCGCAGCCCCGCGCCGACATTATCGCTGCACACCAGCCAACTCTGGCCAGAGGACGACGCGTCCGCTGGTGATGAGGACGAGGCCAATCGCGCGCTGGGGATCATCCGCGCGGAGTTGGAGGCTGTCTGCACGCCAGAGACGATGGCGCGGCTGCGGCTGACGGGCGCGCTCAGTCGCGAGCGCTACCATCAGCTTGCGCTGCGCGATGTGATCGCGCTGGGGCAGCAGGTGGCGTTTTCGCTGGATGTGGACACCTCCGGCCTGACCCTGGAGGAACGGGCCTTCGCGCTGCCCACGCCGGAGGCGCGCGCCGAGGCGTATTCGCCGACGCAGGTGTTGGCGCAGGTGGTGGAGGAGACGCTGCGCGAGAGTGGGTCGGGCGCGACCGGACTTCCCGATCCAGCGGATGTGCGCGCGGCGGCAGAGCTG
Source organism: uncultured Chloroflexia bacterium (assembly GCA_963840335.1). Lineage (GTDB taxonomy): Bacteria > Chloroflexota > Ktedonobacteria > Ktedonobacterales > JADMIN01 > JAKAIY01. The sequence goes on along the minus strand of CAWIYP010000025.1, from coordinate 128,348 downwards.
CTGCTGGCGCGATTGCGGGCCAGCAACGAGGAGGGCGTGTAAAGGATGATTACCCTGAAAAGGCTGACGGCGCCATGCGCTCAAGCGATTGCGCGATGTCGATCTCTGGCTGCCGCGTCGTGGCGCCACGCTGATCGAAGGGCCAAATGAATCGGGGAAATCAACGCTCTTCGAGGCGATCTATTTCGCGCTCTATGGCCGTCCGCTGGTCGGCGAGGAGCCAGGCAAGGCGACCCTCGCCTCACTCATCCCGCATGATGGCGCGCAGGCGCAGGTGGCCCTGACGCTGCTGACGGGCGAGGTCGAGCTAGAGGTGACGCGCACGCTCACCCGCTCGCGCAATGGCGGCTCGCCAACCTCCGAGGCGTCGCTGGTGGTGCGCGCGCCGGGGCGTTCGGATGAGCGCATCAACTCGGTCAGCGCGGTCAACGACCGAATCGTGGCGGAGTTGCGCGGGCTGGACAGCGATACCCTGCGCAATTCCTGCTTCATGGAGCAGAAGGGCCTGGAGCGCCTCGAATCGCTGAAGCGCGATGAGCGCGAGGAGGCGATTTCGCGGCTGCTCGGTCTGGAGCGCCTGGTACGGATCGAGCGCTCGCTGGCTCCGACCGCCGAAGAGCGGCGCCAGGCCGAGCGGCTGCGCGCACAGGAGCAGGTGGCGCGGCGACGGCGGCTCGCCCAGGAGGCGACGCTGCGCGAGGGGGATGTCGAGCAGCGTCTGCATGCCGCCGAGGTGCGCGGCTGGGTCGAGCAGCGCGACGCCCTGGCGGCAGAGCTGGAGACCTTCGCCGCGACTGAACGCGAGAAAGAGCTGGAGCGCGCCGAGCATGAGGCGTTGCTCGCGCGGATCGCGACGGTGCGCGCGAACGAGCGGCGGCTGGCCGATGCGGCGCGCTGGAACTGGCAGACACAGCAGGCCACACGCGAGACGACGCAACTCACCGCGCGCCTCGTCGAGTTAGACGCGCTCGGTGACGCGCAAGGCTCCGCCGCGCAGGAGCGGCTCGCGGACATTCGCCGCCTGGAACTGGGCCTGCGCGATGCGTTCACCGAGCGTGGCGTGGTGGAAGACGCCGCCGTGCAATTCCGGCTGCTGCGTGAGGCGCAGGAGCGCGAGCTTCAGGCGCGGGGCGCCCTGGGCGAGGCCGAGCGCCTGCGCACAGAGTCTGTGGGACTGATGGCGCGCGCGCAGGCGCGTGAAACACTCACCAACTGGATTCTCGCGCGTGAGCGTGCGGATCTGCGCGAAGGGCGCACGCAGCAGCTCATTGCGCTCAATAGTGAGCGTGGCAAATATGAACGCGAGATGGCCGAGAGCGCGGTGAAAGCGAAGCAGTGGTTGACGCTGACGGGAGCGGCGGCGGGGGTGACAGCGCTCATGGCGGCGCTGGCGATCATCCTGCGTCTTGGCGTGTTCTGGGGCATCGCTGCGCTGGCGGGCCTGGCGCTCATCGCGCTAGGCGTGCGGTGGCGGCAGGAGATCGCCGCGGGCCGTGCGCGCGCCTGGAGGATCTCACAGGCTGATCAAGGCATCACCACCGTGCGGGCTGAGGTCAACCTCGCGCAGCGGCTTGTGAGCGACGACATTGGTCGCCTGGAGGCTGGGTTGCGCGCCGCCGGTCTACCGATTCCCGCGAGCGTCGAGGAGGGCGACCGCTTACTGCATAGCCTTCCGACGATGGGCAATCTCGCCGAGGCGGAGGCGCAGATGCGCCAATCCGAAGCGATGCGGGCGCGCGCGTGCGCGGATATCGAGCAATCCCAGGTCGAAAAGGACAGGATTCTCGTTTCGCTGCGCACACTCGGCTATTCCAGCGACCCAGAGCAACTGCGCTATCGGCAAGAGGCGGTCGCCTCGGCGATCACGAAGCTCACCGATGAGGCGCGCTCGCTTGGCCTGCCCACTGATCCCACGGGCCTGGCCTCGGCGCGCGGCGCGGCGGAGGTCACGTATACCAGGGTGCTCACCAGCGAGGAAAACCGCGACGAGGTTCATACGCGCCTCCTCGAAACCCAGGCGACGCCTCGACAACGATGTGCGCGCCTGGGCGAAGGAGCTAGAGATTGTCGCGCGGGCGTTGGCGCCCCTGGGGCTGGCGCAAGACTTCGCCCTGCCCGACACGCTCGACGTCGCCACGCTGGAGGAGCTGCACGGCCAACTCGTAGCGCAGACACAGGATGCGCTTTCGCGATTCGATGAATCCGAGGAGCGCGAATTGCACGCGCGGATCATCGCCGAGCGTGAACGCCTCGTGACCCGCAGCGATGAACTGCTCGTGGCGGCGCGACGCCTGCGCGATCAGATTCGCGAGCGGATGAGCGCGCGCGGGCTGAGTGTCCAGGGGGATGAGCCACTGGAGCGCCTGATACAGGCGTGGCCGCTGCTGGGCGAGGTCTCGTCGGGTGAGGTGGACGAGCTACGCACCGCGCGTGAGGACGCCCGGCTGGAGACGTATCACTCAGAGCAGACGGCGACGGAGCGCGAGCGCGAAATCGCGCTGGGAAGCGGCCCGCTCGATGAGGGCGAGCTACGCGCCCGCGTGGAGGAGATGGAGCGCGACCTGCGCCAGCGCGAGCTTGCCGCGCGGCTGGCGGGCGATGTCCGCGCGGTCATCATCCGCCGCGCGCTGCCAGAGACCGAGGCGTACATGCGCGCCATCCTGCCGGAGCTGACAGCGGGGCGCTACCACGACATCTCGCTGCTGCGCGATGACGCGAGCGGTGGCGGCGAGACCGACCTCGCCATCCGCATGTGGGATCAGCAGGCGGGGCGCTACGTGCGCAAGAATCTCTACTCCGGCGGCACACGCGATCAGGCGTCGCTGGCGCTGCGGCTGGCCTTTGCGCTGGCGACGCTGCCCAAGGAGCTTGGCGCCACGCCGGGCTTCATCTTCCTGGATGAGCCACTGAGCGCATTCGACGAGGAACGCTCACTGGCGCTGGCCCGCGTGCTGACGACGGGCGCCATCGCGCAGGCGTTCGCGCAGGTCTTCCTCATCTCACACAGCCAGGTGATCGAGCCGCGCTCCTTCGACTACACCCTGCGGATGGAAAGCGGCCGCGTCGCGGAGAGCACACTGCCGACAGGCGCGCTGGCCGAGGCGCTCTGGGAGGCGGAGGAGCAATGTCGGCGTGGGCGAGCAGTTGAGCAGCGCGTCCGCCTGAGGTGTGGGCCGGGCGCACTGGCGCTAGATGTAGTACATCTCCTCGACCTCCTGGCCGAGGGCGCGATGGCGAGTGGCGAGTTGTTCCAGGGTTGTCGCGCTGAGCAGGTCGCGCGCGAAGGTGTCGATCTGCGCCCAGATGTCGCGCATGCCGCAGCCCGGCGAAAGCTGGCACGCGCCCGGCTGTGGCACGCAGTCCAGCGAGGCGGGCGCGCCCTCCAGCGCCTGGAGCACAGCGAACATGGAGATCTGCGCGGGCGGCTTGGCCAGCATGTGTCCGCCCTGGGGGCCGCGCTGGCTCTTCACGAGTCCCGCCCGCCGCAGGGTGATGAGCACCTGATCGAGAAAATGCTCTGGAATCGCCTGACGACGCGCGATCTCGGCGCTCGGTGTGGGGCCGTGGCCATAGCGCGCGGCCATGTCAATCATCGCGCGCAGGCCATAGTCGCCCTTCATGGTCACTCGCATGGTAATCGTGTCCCCGCGCAACCCACAACAACAACGCCGCTTCGGCCAGGTCACGCCATCCACAGCATAAAACCCGCGTCGCGCCACGTCAACACAAAGGCGACCAACTTTGTCAAGTTTAGTCGCTGGGGGTGGAGGCAGGGCGTCAGCGCGGTCTCAGGGCAAGCCCAGTATTTGCACCAGGTGGGAGGTGGAGTAGTTTTCGATGCGGGGGGTGACGACCCGTAGCTCTACGCCAACCGTGCGCATGGCTTCGCGCTTCTGCTCCAGGAAGGGGTCATCGGCGGTGACGGCGATATAGCGCGCGTGGTATGGGGCGAGGAAGTCGGCGTAGTAGGCGGGATCAATGCGCTCGCCAGTAATCAGGAAGGCATCGTCAACTACACGCAGGGCGCGGACGAGCGCCAGCCGGTCATCCTCCGTCTGGATGGGGCGGTTGGGGCCTTTCCAGCGGCGGACACGCTCGTCGCACTCCACGCCCACGAGCAGCGCATCGCCGAGGTGGCGCGCGGCTTCGAGGAAGCGCAGGTGGCCGATGTGGAGCAGGTCGAAGACTCCGGTAACGACGACAATCCTGTTCGCGGTGGATTCTTCGACCACAGCGGTTCCCTTCTCATAGTAGCGAATCGTCTGGCGGCGCGGGTACACTCAACGCCTCATTATAGCGCGACGAAGCGCCCGAGAGAGATATCCCAGGCGCTTTGTCGCATCTATAGCGCGTTGACGGCTAGTAGTGCCCGTATTCGGGCGGGCGCCGCTCAAAGAGCGGGTGGCCGCCAAAGAGGCGGTTGCTGCGTTGCCCCACCAGGAGGTAGAGCAGTGGGCCGAGCACGGGAATCGCCCAGACCGCGATCAACCAGATGACCTTTTCAGGGAACGTCAGATAATCGCGCGCAATCATCACGGTCAGGATGATATGTCCAATCAGTGGGAGAAAGAGACACACCAGAATGAGCACGACCGTATAAAAGAGGTTGCGCCGACCGGTCGGCTGAGTATCCACGCTCGCTACCCTCCACGGGATGTGACCCGTTGCTTCATCCTGGAGCATTGGCGCTTATCCGCGAATCAGTGCGGCTTGTTCCAGTGGCTCCATCGATTATTAGTACGCAAGAAGCGGTGTGAGGTTGCAGGCAATCACTGGCATTTCAACTAAAGCTGAAGGAGGCCAGAAGTGGCTGATAGACGAGCGAGGTCATGGAGTCGGCGACGGAGGTTGGGCTGGAGGATTCAATGGTGTAGAGGTCGCCGCCATGCACATCTACGTAGAGCGTGACGATGCGGGTGGCGCCGTCCTGGCCCGTGACGCTGCCCGTGCGCTGTTGCCACTGGTCGCCGCCGATGGTTGCGTCGGGCGCGCTGTGCAACCCCTGCTGTGTGGCGAGCTTGTCGGCGGTGGTTCCTGCCGCCAGCCCCGTCTGCGCGGCGGTGACGCTGATCGTGACGGTGTTGGCGCCGCTGCTATCGGTCAAGAGCGCGCCATCCGCGTTTGGCGTCAGCTTCCAGAGGGAAGGCTCGGCGAAGGAGAAGCGGCGCTGCGGGTCGTGGTAGGTCGTGACGGTGGAGATTGGCTTGGCGGCGAGTAGGGCGCGCGCGGCGATGAAGCCGCCCACGCCAAGCGCGGCGATGACCACGAGCGCGCCAATGAGCAGCGGCCAGCGGATCGGGCGCGGGGCAGGCGCGACAGGCGCACGGTAGTGGGCGCTGCCCACAGTGAGCGGGCGCGAGGCTGGAGCGGGTGTAGCGCCTGCTGATGTGGTGGGTGTGGCGGGCTGCGGCGCCACGGCGGCCACGGGCTGCGCGGGGCGTCGCGGCGCGCGCACTGGCTGGGTTGGCGTCTCCAGTTCACCGATCGACGCGCCGCAGGTGAAGCAGACGGTCGCGCCATCATCATACGGCGCGCCACAGCGCAGACACACTTGCTCCGCCATGCGAAACAACCTCCAGGGATACTCAATCGAGTCGCGATTCCAGAATGCGTGGCGTGGCCGATTGCGCTGGCCGACTTCTCACGCCTATCATAGCGTATCACTCGACGCGGGCGCGCTGGGTATCCCTTCGCCTCGCTAATCGACGCCATGCTCGTGCAGGTAGACCCGCCAGGACATCGGCTGGAACCCGAAATTATAGACGACCGAGTCGAGCGCGGTCGTATTCTCGAAATCAAAGAGTTCGATGGCGGCGGGCGTGACGGGAGGCCTGGACAGCACGGCGCCCATCGCGGCGGCGCCAAGCGAGGCGAGGGCTTTGGGGCTGGGGATCTTGATGCGACGCCTGCCCAGCGACTGCATCAGCATGTCCAGAATCTCATTGTAGCTGTAGATTTCCGGGCCGCCGACCTCGATTACCCGCTCGTCGTAGCTTTCGGGTTGTTGGGCCATCTTCAGGAGACAGGTCACGACATCCTCGACCCAGATCGGCTGGAAGCGCAGATTGCCAGACCCAATCACGGGCGTCACCAATGGCATTGCGCGGATGAGGTCCGCCAGTCCTTTGAAGAATTGCGCCCCTTTGCCAAACTGGATAGATGGCCCCAGGATGCTCCAGGCAAGCCCGCTCGCCTTGATGGCCACATCCGCCTGATAGCGTGTCTCCATATACGATTCTGGCGTGGAGGGCTGTGTCCCCAGGCCGCCCAACTCGACGATGCGCTTGACGCCAGCTTCTCTGGCGGCGGCCAGCAGGTTGCGAGTTCCCGTCACGTTCGTCTCGTAGTAGTTGACGCCTGGCCCCTGCTTGCGTTCGGCGGTGATGAAGGCGCAATGAATGATCGTCTCGATGCCCGCGACGGCAGCCTTCAGCGTCTCTGGCTGTGTGGTGTCGCCGACGACCACTTCGATGGCCGCTGTGGGCAGGCGGGCCGCCGCCTGGGCGCTGGAGCGTACGAGCGCGCGAGGCTTTTCGCCTTGTTCGACGAGTCGTGTGATGATACGACTGCCAGCGAATCCCGCGCCGCCTGTAACGAGAATCATGTCTGAACCCTCTCCCTCTTCCTAAACCGCTCTGCGCGTCAAGCATACGGTGGCGCGAGCGGAGATGCGCGTATCTGAGCTTAGAAGGCTATCCGCACAGATTATCGCTGGCATTGCGCTGGACGCGCAAGGTTGAGGGAGCGCTCTACCGCGCAATGAGGGGTGGCGCGGCGCTCACAACGTGAGAGGCGGGCGAGAACGGGAAGATGGCGACACCCGTTGGACTCCTCACGCGGAGGCGTCCGACGGGTGTCTGCGCGGATGAATTAGTGCGAGGCGTGGATATACGTGACCTCGTGCTTGTAGACACCTCGGCGGATCAGGCTGTAGATGAACGCGCCGAGACTCACAATGCCAAAGCCAAGCGCTGGCAACGCCAAAATACCAATAATCGTGTTGGTCATATCGTCTATACCCTGGTTGACCCAGAATGTCGCCGCAATGGCTCCGACGATGAACGCGAGACCAACTGGGAGGCCCCACAACTGCACTTCGGGTTTTGGATACGATTCTTGGGCCACGTCGCACACTCCTGTTTGTCTGGCACAGGATCAGCTCGTGGCTGCCGGCGTGAACACCCGACCGCGGCTCTGCCCCTGTGCAGATACGCCATACTACCTAAGCGACAGTATAGCATAGTAGGTCGCAGTCTGCGATACGTAAATACACGCTTGCTACGCGCTGACGGAATGGCAGGCGAGGCGGCTTGGCAAGGGGCGCGAGCCGTAGAATGCGCAGGCGCTTGCGTACGAAAGGAGGATGGGACGCGCCCAGCGCATGACCGCGCGCGCCTTCACGATGAGGTCGCTGGCGGCGTCACCTACCTCCTCATCGGCCACATCGGCGTCTACATGCTCCAGAAAGATGCTGGGGTGGTAGGGTGTCAGCGCGTCGAGGGCGGCCAGCACGTCGTCCGGCGCGTCGACCAGGACGCCGAGCTTGCGCAGGTCGTGGTCGTAGGGGGCGCGGGCGTCGTGGCTGGCGGTGTAGACGGCCTGGAGTGTCTTTTCCGCCGCCTGATTGCAGAGATCCGCGCAGTTGTAGCTCATGCCCGCCGCATTCGCGAGGCCAGCGCTGGCGAGGTCTTGCGCGGCCTCGGCGTAGTAGCTCAACGCTTCATCCAGACTCATGAGGTTGCTCCTGGCGCGCGTCGTCGCACGCCGATCTGGCGATGGCGCGCGGTTGTGTTGCGCGCCCGCCAGCTACGCTGGCTAGACGAGTTCGGCGGCGAGGACGTCGCGTAGCTCGGAGATGTGGACGAAGCGCTGCTCCATCGTGTCGCGGTCGCGGATCGTCACCTGCTGGTTTTCGAGGGTGTCGAAGTCCACGGTGACACAGTACGGCGTGCCGATCTCATCCTGGCGGCGATAGCGCTTGCCGATGCTGCCGCCGGTATCGTCGTACTGGACCAGACCGAGCGGACGCAGGCTGTCGTGCACCTTGTGCGCGAGCGCGACAAGCTCCTCCTTCTTCGAGAGCGGCATCACGGCGACCTTGACGGGCGCCAGGCGCTTGCTCAGGCGCAGGACGACGCGCGTCTCGCCCTTCACTTCCTCCTCGTCGTAGGCGTCGCAGAGGAACGCCAGCGCCGAGCGGTCGGCGCCGACCGAGGTCTCGATGACGAAGGGCAGGTAGCGGCGCTTCTCGATGTCGTCGAAGTAGGACATGTCTTTGCCGCTGAACTCGGTGTGGCGGCGCAGATCCCAGTCGGTGCGGTCGTGGATGCCCTCGATCTCCTTGCTGCCGAAGGGGAACTCGTAGTAGACATCCACCGCCGCGCGGGCGTAGTGCGCCAGCTCATCGGCGCCGTGCTCGTGCCAGCTCAGATGCTCCGGCTTCATGCCCAGGTCGAGATACCACTGGCGGCGCTGCTCTTTCCAGTAGTTGTACCAGCGGTCTTCTTCTTCCGGCGGGATGAAGAATTGCATCTCCATCTGCTCGAACTCGCGCATGCGATAGGTGAAGTTGCCTGGGCTGATCTCGTTGCGGAAGGCCTTGCCGATCTGCGCGATGCCGAAGGGCAGCCGCTTGCGCATGCTGCTCTGGACATTGAGGAAGTTGACGTAGATGCCCTGCGCGGTCTCTGGCCGCAGGTAGACGAGGCCCGCGTCTTCTTCCACTGGCCCCATGAACGTCTTGAACATGAGGTTGAAGCGGCGCGGCTCGGTCAGCGTGCCACGCTCGCCGCAGTTCGGGCAGACGTCGAGGTTGCCCTGATCTTCGATGACGTGGTCAGCGCGGAAGCGGGCTTTGCATTTGGTGCAGTCCACCAGCGGATCGGTGAAGACCTCTTCGTGGCCGGACGCCTGCCAGACACGCCGCGCCATGATGATGCTGGCGTCGAGGCCGACGACATCATCGCGCATGCGGGTCATGGCGTCCCACCAGGCGCGCTTGACGTTGTTCTTGAACTCGACGCCAAGTGGGCCGTAGTCGAAGACGGCGTTGACTCCGCCGTAGATCTCGCTGCTGGGGAAGATGTAACCGCGTCGCTTGCACAGCGAAACGATGTCCTGCATCCGATCCTTCTGGGCGCCCTTGTTAGTTTCCATGGCTGCTACTCCCCCTGGCGCCGCCTCGTCGCGTCACGAATAACGGAGGCTGGGGAGCGAACTCCCTGCCTCCGTATCGCGAGCGCAAAAGGTGAGGCGGCGCGACTTCGACCTTCGGCCCTTCGCTGGGCTCACGGCATTCTATCGCCCGCCGCGTGGGCTGTCAAACAGACGCTGGCGCCGACGACCGCTACTGTGCGGCGTGCGCGTGGGGTGACGTAGACGGCGGTGCCATAGCACAGCACTTCCGTGACCCCTGGGCTGATCTCGGTGGCGTCGTAGCGGACGCCGATGACGCCGTTCGCGCCGCAGCGGCGGCATGCTGGATCATGATCTCGTAGGCCTCGCCACGGGCGCGCTCGCACATCTCGGTGTAGAGCGAGATGTTGCCGCCGACGAGTTGCTGAAGTCCAGCGCCGATGGAGCCGACCACGCCGCGTGAACGCACGACGATGCCGCGCACGATGCCAAAGTTGCGGACGGTCGCGTGGTTGGGCAGCTCGAAGGCGCCCGTCACGAGGCTATGATCGAAGCCCGCGCCGCGTTGCGGCGTTGGCGCTGTCGGGGGATATGGCTGACCCATGTCGTTGTTCTCCTCGGCGAGCCGCGCCACAACAGTACCCACCGATGCGCATCCAGCGCGGGGGGAGTGGCGCCATCGCCTGCCAGTGATACGGAGCGGCGCCGCGCGGGGTTGCGTGGCGAAGTCTGGACGGTGGCGCCGCTCCCTCCGTAAATTTCCCGCTCCACATGGCGCTGGTGACACTGAAAAGCGGGCTACTATCGATGCTTGCTCCACTGTGCTAAACTGGCAAAGCAAATCGGTTGATTGGCTCCATGCTCGAAGTAATGCTGACACTTCTGTTTAGAAGGTTGGTAGCCAATTAGGCTAGTGCGCATCGTGCTTTTCAACCATGCGTGGCTCGCATCGGCGGCGGAATTGATCGCAAAGAAAGAATATCGTCGCTGACGTGTTTAGGATCGGTGTCGTAGCGCATCTCGGATTTGTCGCATTGTTGGATTGTTTAGGAGAGTTTACCCTATGACGCTGGCAGCGCTCCTGGCGAACGGACCGGCGCTCGATTCAAGTTCGAGCAGTGCCGTTTCGCTCATTACCTTTGTGGTGTTCCTTGCGGTTCTCGTTCTCATGATCGCCGCTCAGTGGGCCATCTTTGCCAAAGCTGGCAAACCAGGCTGGGCGTCGATCATCCCGATCTACGGCACGATCGTCTTTCTTCAGATCGTTGGTCGTCCTCTCTGGTGGTTCATCCTGCTTCTCATCCCGTTCGTTGGCGCGGTGGTCGGCCTCGTCGTTCTCAACGACCTCTCGAAGTCCTTCGGGCACAGGATTGGCTTCACGCTAGGGCTGGTTTTCCTGGGCATCATCTTCTTCCCAATCCTGGCGTTTGGTGGCTCGCAGTATGTTGGGCCACTTGGTGTCCGAGTGCCACAGTATGCCAACGTCGCGTAGTATGTCCGATCACTGCGCGTACTCAGCGCGCACAGCAAACGGCCGTAGCATTGCGCTACGGCCGTTTCTCGTTGTGCGGGAACTGGATGGCGGAGGAGGTGGGATTCGAACCCACGGCGCCGTTGCCGACGCACGCGCTTTCCAGGCGCGCCCACTAGGCCTCTATGGGACTCCTCCTCGATCAGGCCAATGTGCGCAGGCCAGGCGACCAGCGAACGCCGGTTCGCCAGCCTGCCTGGCCTGTCGTGGCGGAAGGGGTGGGATTCGAACCCACGGCGCTCTATTCAAGCGCACCGCTTTTCGAGAGCGACGCCATAAACCACTCGGCCACCCTTCCGCCGGACATGATAGCATACGCGCCGCAGGGCCGCAAGCGTTTGGTGGCAAGCTGGCGGTTGAAACCGCGCCTGGAGGGCGTTCCGCCGCAAAGTCCGCCTGCGCGGACTAGGAACCAGACGGCGCAAGATGATCCGTCTACCCCTGCGCGCCCACGCTCGCCGAGACCCAGCCCGCGTCGGCGGGCTTCGCGGCCCGCGGGCCATCCAGGCGCGAATTTATTCGCCAGCTTGCTAACCCCCGGTTTTTGATAGAACCGACTCTCTGAAGCATGCGGCGAGCGGCTGAGCGCAGGAGGATGAAAACCGACGAGATTAGCAGTATGGTTATTCAGCGGCGGCGATTGGCAGGTCAGTGCGGACTCGCGCGCACAGCGCTTCCACAGCGGCCGCATCGCCACGCGGCGCCGCAGGCCAGCGCTCAACATCCAGCCGTACGTACTCATTGGGCATCGCATCATAGCGCGCCACTGTAAACACATGCAAGTGATGGAAGCCCTCACCGAAGAAGTAGGTGTAGGTGTGTCCCGCGCTAGTCGTGGCTTTCAACGCTTTGCTGACACGGGCGAGCAACAATCCCAGCACTTGCGCCTCATTGACGCTAAGCTCGGCGAAATCCGAAATGTGCCGCTTTGCCACGGTCATGAGAGAGCCAAGATAGGTGTGTTCTGCCTCGTCGAGCGGATGGATCACGTAAAAGTCGTCATCCTCATAGACAACACGTGCGAGACTTTGCGCCTTCAGATGTGCTTCATCGCAGAACATGCAGGCTGCTGGTGTGTTCATCGAGCGCTCCTGAACAGTGAGGGGCGACATTTATTATGCATCTCGATCGCCCTTGTCGAGCATACGACAATCTAGAACAAACGTCCACATCAGGTAGCGCTGTGGATGCGTCCGCAGGAGTGCCGCGAGCGGACACCGTGTCGTTTGACAGTTCCCTCACCGCGGCGCCATACTGCATAGGTGAGGCGCCTGAGCGCGCCCTTCATGTACGTTTCGGAGTAAGACATCCATGACACCGCATCTCGCCCTGGCTCTCAGACTTCCTCATTCCCTGGGCATGCTGTGTTCCGCTGGCTGCGCCTGTATGCGCGTCCATCGGTAGCGCCGCGCTGCGCCGACATATCGTCGCGCCGCCCGCTCGCACTGATGGACGCTTCCCCCTAAAGCGCATCTCGAAACGAATCCCCCTGATCGCTCGTTCCCCGCGTGGGAATTGCCAGCCGCTCGTTGCCACTGTGGTATCGTGGAGCGACGCCTGGCGTCAGCGGAGCCGCGCCAGACGGCTCCGCGCGAGAAAGTGAGCAAGCCAAGCTATGCAGCTTTATAATACCGAGGCCCGACGCAAAGAAACCTTTCAGCCGATGGGCGATGTCGTCAAGATGTACGTCTGCGGCCTGACGCCGAAGAATGATCCGCATCTGGGGCACGCCCGCAGCTTCACCATCAACGATGTCGCGCGGCGCTACATGGAGTATCGCGGCTACAAGGTGCGCTACATCCAGAATTTCACCGATGTGGACGACAAGATCATCGCGGCGGGCCTGCGCGAGGGCATCCCAGCCTCTGAGGCCGCGCGGCGCTACATTGACGCCTACTTCGATGTCATGGGGCGCATCGGCATTCGACCCGCCGACGAGTTCACGCTGGTCACGGAATACATCCCGCAGATCATCGAGATGGTGGCGGGACTGATCGAGAAGGGCCACGCCTACGCAGTGGATGGCGATGTCTTCTTCTCAGTGCCGAGCTTCCCGGCATATGGGCGGCTCTCCGGGCGCGACGAGAAAGCCATGAAAGTGGGAGCGCGCATCGAAGAGGATCCACGCAAGCGTGACCCGCGCGACTTCGCGCTCTGGAAGTCGGCCAAGCCGGGAGAGCCGTGGTGGGAGAGTCCGTGGGGCAAAGGTCGGCCAGGCTGGCATATCGAGTGCTCGACGATGGCGCTGCACGCGCTCGGCCCGCAGATCGACATCCACGGCGGCGGCGCTGACCTGATCTTCCCGCACCACGAGAATGAGATCGCCCAGACCGAGAGTTTCACGGAGACGGTTCCCTTCGTGCGCTACTGGTTCCACACCGGCATGCTGAGCCTGCCGGAGGATGCCAGCGATCAGCCCGCGCCGCAGACCGAGCTGGACGCCGAAGCCGAGGCCGAGACGGAGGCGCGTGAAGAAGGCGCCGAGGCGGAGGATGCGCTGGCCCTCAAGATGGCGCATTCCGGCAGGTTCGTCACCATTGCGTCGGTGCTGGCGTCGGGCGAGATTCCGCCGATGGCCCTGCGCACGTATCTGCTGGGGCAGCAATACCGCGCGACGCTGGTCTACTCCGAGGAGCAATTGCGTGGGACGGTGGTGCGCTGGCGGCGCTGGGTCGAGACGGCGGCCAACCTGCGCCGCCTCATCACCTGGGCCGAGAGCGCGCCGACTACCGCCAGGGCCGCGACACTGAGGGCGCGAAGCTGCGCAAGAGCTTCGACGCCGCCCGCGCGGAGTTCATCGAGGCGATGGACGACGACCTGAATACCTCGAAGGCGCTGAGCGTCATCGACGAGCTGGCGCATCGCATCAACGACTACGCCAACGCCCTGCGCGCGGAGGCGCTGGCGAAGGGCGTCGCGAAGACGCTACGTGACGCGCTCGCCACGCTCACCGAGTTGACCGATACGCTCGGCATCGCGCTGGCGGAGGAGGTCAGCGGCGGCCCGACGGCGGAGGAGCGCGCGACCATCGAGGCGCTCGTGCGCGAGCGCGACGAGGCGCGGGCCAGGCGCGACTGGGCCGAGTCGGATCGCATCCGCAAAGAGCTGGACGAGCGGTATCATGTGACGGTGAAAGACACGCCGCAGGGCGCCGTCTGGTCAGTAAAAGAGTAGCGCGGCCAGTCGTGGCGCGGCGTGGATGAAATCGAGGCGAAGACAGGCATGGCGGAATATGTGTGGGGGCGCTACCCCGTTCTGGAGGCGCTGCGGTCGCGGCGGCGGGTGCATCGCATCCTGATCGCGCAGGGGCCGCGCGACGCTGGCCTGAGCCAACTGCTCGACCAGGCGCGGCGGGTGGGGGTGCCAGTCGAGCCAGCGACGCGCCGCCAGCTCGATGACCTCTCGAAGAACGCGAACCATCAGGGCGTGGTGGCGCTGGTCGCGCCGCGTGAGTATGCCGAAGTGGACGACATCCTGCGTCGCGCCGAGGAGTTGGGCGAGGATCCGCTGATCCTGGTGCTCGACGCCATTCAGGATGTCCATAACCTCGGCTCGCTCATCCGCACGGCGGAGGTGGTCGGCGCGCACGGCGTCATCATCCCGGAGCATCGCGCGGCGGGCCTGACCCCGGCGGTGGACAAGACATCGGCGGGCGCGGTGGAGTTCATGCCGGTGGCGCAGGTGACGAATATGTCGCGCACGCTGGATGACCTGAAGAAGCGCGGTCTCTGGTGTATCGGGCTGGAAGGCTCGGCCAAGACCCGCTTCGACCAGGCGAACCTGAAGGGGCCAATCGCGCTGATCGTCGGCAACGAGGGCAAGGGGATCGGCAGGCTGGTCAGGGAGCATTGCGACTTGCTGGTGAATCTGCCGATGCGCGGGCATGTCGGCTCGCTCAACGCCGCCATCGCTGGCTCGGTTGTGCTCTACGAGATCTGGCGTCAGCGCGAGTGGAAGATGCCTGAGACCCTCTCCGTCGAAATCCCGGAGTAGCGGCGCGGGCGGTGGAATGGCTTGCGTCCACGCTTGCCCAGGCGGTACGCTATCGCGTAACGGTGTCGCCATAGCGACGCGGGAAAGGGAGAGCGAGGAGTATGTCAGGCGTCCGCACGATTTTGGTTGATGGCTACAACGTCATCCGCAATACGCCAGCGTTGGCCTACTGCGGAGCGCGCTGGTGGCCTGGCCGCTGGGCGCTCGGCGCTGCTGGTGCGACTGGCCACGCGCTATCGACATCAACCGTATTATCGTGTGGTCGTCGTCTTCGATGGCGCGAACACGGCGGAGAGCACGCAGCCTTCCCCGGCCTCGCGCATGGGCGGGTGATCTTCTCACGCGCGGGCGAGAGCGCCGACGCGGTGATCGTGCGGATGGCTGCGGAGGCGCGTGGGGCGGGC
This sequence comes from uncultured Chloroflexia bacterium, assembly GCA_963840335.1. Lineage (GTDB taxonomy): Bacteria > Chloroflexota > Ktedonobacteria > Ktedonobacterales > JADMIN01 > JAKAIY01. The sequence continues at coordinate 113,285 of CAWIYP010000025.1, read as the reverse complement.
CATGAGGTGAGCGTCATCAGCGACGATGCGCGAGGTGCGCGACTGGCGCGGGCAGGCATGGCGCGGCGACGGCGCGCGTGGGCGACCTCCAGACGGCAGATGGAGAAGACGCCCCGCCTGATAGAAAAGCGCTTCAAGGATCGACTGGCAGAGCAGCGCTACCTCGCGGGCAAGGATGAGGACGACGACGAGCCGCAGCGCCGCGACAAGGGCAACCCCAGGCGGGCGCCCCGCAAGCGCAACCAGCGCCGCCAGGAGCCGCGCATCTGAGGAAGCGCGGAAAGCGAGGAATAGTGATGGCGAAACTTACAGACGAGGAGATCACGACGGCGCTGGCGAGCCTGCCGGGGTGGTCGCGCAATGGCGAGACGCTGACAAAGATCTACACCTTTGCGACCTTTCCCCAGGGCATCGGCTTTGTAGATCGTGTGGCGTTGGTGGCCGAAGAGCTGGGTCATCACCCCGATATCACGATCAACTACAACCGCATCACAATGGCGCTCTCGACCCACGATGCTGGCGGTGTCACGGAAAAAGACGTGGCGCTGGCCCATCGCATTGAGACGCAAGCGTAGAGCCGCGCATCTGAAGCGGGCGCCGCTACTGCACGCCGAGGTCCCAGGCCTGCTCCAGATCCTCGCGTGAGTAGGCCTTGAAGGCCATCATCGTCTGTGTCCGGCGGATGCCAGATAGCGCGACCATCTTCTCGGTGACGACGGTGGCGAGGTCTTCGTAGGCGGGCAGATTCAGCACCGCTACGAGGTCCCACTCACCCGTCACGGAATAGACCTCCGCCACGCCAGAGATGCCCAGCAGAGCCTGCGCGGTCTCGTTGATGCCGCCGCGCTCGACATTCATCAAAACCAGTGCCGTAATCATCGTGTTCTCCCTGGCATGACCTCACCCCCTAGTCCCCGCCCCGCTAGCTCGCGGGGACCCCCTCCCACAGGGAGAGGGGGAACCGAGCGCTCCCCTCTCCCGCCGCGCGGGGGAGGGGCTGGGGGTGGGGGCCACCGCGCCGCTACGCCTGCGCCAGCGCCGCCGCCTTGTCGCGTAGCTCGCGCCGCAGCACTTTGCCAGTATTGTTCTTGGGCAGCTCTGGAACGAACTCGATGCGGCGCGGACACTTGAAGACGGCGATTTCGCTGCGGCAGAAGTCAATCAACTCCTGCGCTGTCGCGGTCGTCCCCTTCCTTCAGCACGACGAAGGCCAGCACCGACTCACCCTGGTAGGGGTCGGGGAATTGTACCACCGCCGCATCCGCCACGGCGGGATGCCGATAGAGCGTCTCCTCCACCTCGCGCGGGTAGACGTTGTAGCCGGAAACGACGATCATGTCCTTCTTGCGGTCCACGATCGAGAAGTAGCCGTCGTCGTCCTCGGTGGCGAGGTCGCCAGTGTAGAGCCAGCCATCGCGCAGGGTCTCCGCGGTGGCCTGCGGCTGGTTCCAGTAGCCCTGCATGATGTTGGGGCCGCGCGCGATCAGCTCGCCCATCTGGCCGTGGGGCAACTCGTTCCCGTTCTCGTCCACGATCTTGATCTCCACGCCGGGGATGGCTGGGCCGACCGTTCCGGGCTTGATGAATTGCCCGGCGGCGTTGGCGGTCAGCACGGGCGAGGACTCAGAGAGGCCGTAGCCCTCGGAGATCGGCGCACCCGTGAGATCCTGGAAGAGACTGATGACTGCCACGGGCAGCGCGGCGGCGCCCGACGCGATGAAGCGCACGCTGCTCAGGTCGTAGTCACGGATATTCGGGACTTGCGACCAGGCGATGAAGATCGGCGGCGCGGCGTAGATCACCGTGACCTTGTTCTTCTGGATGCCGTCCAGTGTCGCTACTGGCTCGAAGCGCTCTACGAGCAGCATGGTCGCGCCGTAGAGCACGGTGTTGTTCATGCCAACATTCATGCCGTAGATGTGGAACATCGGCAGGGCGAGCCAGACGATATCATCCGACTGGAGGCTGATCGGCGGGAATGTGGCTGTTCTGCTCGCAGTTCGCCAGCAGGTTGCCGTGGGAGAGCATGGCGCCCTTGGGGCGGCCCGTTGTGCCGGAGGTGTAGGAGAGAACGGCCAGATCGGCCTCATCCACAGTGACGTTTGGCTGCGCCGCCGAGGCTGGGCCGACGGTCTGCGCCCACGAGCGCGCGCCAGGCACGTCCATCGGCGCGGCGACGATCACATGCTTCAGGTCGGGCGCCTCAGCTTTCGCCGCCAGCGCGGTCGCCGCGAACGGCGCGAAGGTCAGCAGCGCCTTGGCGCCGCTATCTTGCATGATGTAGGCGACCTCATTGGTCTTGTAGAGCACATTCATCGGCACGACGACCGCCCCGGCCTTCAGGATGCCGTAGTAGGCCTCGGGATAGAGGGGGATGTTGTGGATGAGGAGGCCGACGCGGTCGCCCTTCTCCACGCCCAGGCCGATGAGCGCGTTGGCGACCTGATTGGCGCGCCGGTTAAGCTCGCCGTAGCTGATCGACTGGTCGCGGAAGATGATGGCCGTCTTCTCGGGGGATGTTTCCGCGGAGTGTGTAAGCAGATCGCCTACATTCATGGCATGCCTCCAGACCTGAGGGAGACTATCGGGCAGACTGGCGCGGATGGGCCAGACGCTCTCCGCGCACGCATAGCGCGACCATTTCGCGCGATTACATCAGGACGCCCGCCGGGCCGCCGGCGACGTAGATGACCTGTCCGCTGACATAGCTGGCGTCCTCCGAGACGAGGAACGCGATGACGCTGGCGACCTCGCTCGGCTGCCCCACGCGCCGCAGCGGGATCATGTTCGCCATGCCCGCCTGGAACTGCTCTGGCGTAAGGCCGAGACGCTGGGCGGTGGCCCGCGTCATGTCGGTATCAATGAATCCCGGCGCGACGGCGTTCGCGGTGATGCCGAAGGGGCCAAGCTCGATGGCCAGCGTGCGCGTCAGGCCCTGCATCCCCGCCTTGGCCGCGCTGTAGTTGACCTGACCACGATTGCCCAGCGCCGAGGTCGAGGAGAGATTGACGATGCGTCCATATTTGCGCTCCACCATATGCTTCTGCGCGGCGCGGGAGCAGAGAAACGCGCCCTTCAGGTGGACGTCGAGGACGCTATCCCAGTCGTCCTCAGACATCTTGAAGAGCAGGTTGTCGCGCAGGATGCCAGCGTTGTTGACGAGGATGTCGAGCTGGCCAAACTTCTCGATGGCGGTCGCGACGGCCTGCTGCGCGTCCGCATCCTGCGAGACATCGCAGCGCACAGCGACGGCCTCAGAGCCGAGGGCGGCGATTTCCTCCGCGACGCGCTGGCAGCCTTCGAGGTCGAGGTCAGCCAGCGTCACGCGCGCGCCGTCCTCGGCGAGTCGTTTGGCGGTCGCGGCGCCGATACCGCGTCCCGCGCCGGTTACCAATGCGACTCGTCCGGTGAGTCTACCCATGCCCAAGCCTCCAATATCTCTGGTAGTGGTCGCAATCCGCGCCGATTGACCGTGCGGCAGGGGAACGCTGGATCCGCGCAACTGCGCGATGTGGCAAGCGCAGCATAAAATCGCGAGTCGCGCCCTGTCAAGCGACATACGGTTGAGCGGGGAAGTCCCGTCACCCCTGCCACCGCGCGGTACAATAGAAGTGAGGGATTCCGCGACGGGCGAGCGCTGATGGCGTGGCGCCCAGAGGAGGGCGAAGAGCTATGTTGGGAATGCTGCTGTGGCGCGCGGCGCGCTTGCGTTGTCCACGTTGCGGCGCGGGTAAGCTCTATCAGCATGGCTATTCCATGTACGAGAGCTGTCAGGCCTGCGGCTGGAAGTTCGAGCGCGAGGAAGGCTACTGGACGGGCGCGATGGCCGTCAACCTCGTCGTGACGGAGCTGCTGGTGTCTGGCGGCGGTGCTTGTTCCGGTCATCTTGCAGGCGTCGCTCATCGTCACGCTGAGCATCAGCATCGGGGTGGCCATCCTGACGCCGATGTTGTTCTACTGGTACTCCAAGGCGTTCTGGATGGCGATAGACTTCATGCTGAATCCGACGCCGCTGGTCAGCGCCACGCATATCATGACGGTGGAGGAGCTGCGGACGCTCGTCTCACGCCCCGCGTCCGGCGCGTCGCAGCCGCTCGATGTGGATCAGCAGCAGCGCGACATCGGCGGGGGTCACGCCGGGGATGCGTGAGGCCTGCCCCACCGTGCGCGGCTGCACCCGCTGGAGGTGTTGCCGCGCCTCGGCCCGCAGCCCGCGTAGCTCGGTGTAGACGATCTCGCTGGGGATGTGGCTCTCCTCCATGCGCAGTGAGCGGTGCGCGCTCGCCTCTTCCCTGCGCACGTAGCCCGCGTATTTGACGCGCAGCTCCACCTCCGTCGCCGTATCCTCATCCAGCGGGGCAGGCTCGCGCTCGCGGCCACCTGCGCCACCTGCCAGTAGCGCGTCGTCGGGCGGCGCAAGAGCTGGCTGCCCGACATCGGCTGCGTCACCGGGTCCATGCCGAGGGCCGTGGCTTGCTCCTGGGTCGCGCGCGTCGGCGTGATGCTCGTCTCGTCGAGCTGGCTCAGCGCCGTGGCGACGAGGTCGCGCCGCCGCTCGACCGCCGCGTAGCGATCGCGCGCTGATGAGGCCGAGGCGCCAGGCGTGCTGGGCCAGGCGCAGGTCGGCGTTGTCGTGGCGCAGCAGCAGCCGACGCTCGGCGCGCGAGGTGTGCAGGCGGTACGGCTCCGTCGGCGGCTGCGTCACCAGATCATCGATCAGCACGCCGATATACGCCTCGTCGCGCCGCAGGATGAACGGCGCCTCACCGCGCGCGCTGAGGGCGGCATTGGCGCCCGCCATCAGGCCCTGCGCCGCCGCCTCCTCATAGCCCGATGTGCCGTTGATCTGCCCCGCGAGGAAGAGGCCCGCGACGGCCTTCGTCTCCAGGCTCAGGCGTGAGTTGGTCGGATGGCACGTAGTCATACTCCACCGCATAGCCCCAGCGCGTCACCTCGACCCGCTCCATGCCAGGGATGGCGCGCAGCATGGCAAGCTGCACATCTTCGGGCAGGCTGGTGTTCATGCCCTGCACGTAGACCTCGCTGGTGCGCCAGCCTTCCGGCTCCAGAAAGACCTGGTGCCGCTCCTTCTCGGCGAACCGCACGACCTTGTCCTCGATGGAGGGACAGTAGCGCGGGCCAGTCCCCTCGATGACGCCGTTGTAGAGCGGCGAGCGGTCCAGATTCGCGCGGATGACTTCGTGGGTGCGCTCGGTGGTGTGGACGAGATAGCACGGCGCCTGCGCGCGCCAGGTCGTTTCGGCCTCCGGCGGAATCGGGTAGACCGGATGCGGGCGCCCTGGTGGCAGCGCGACCTCCAGCGCGGCGCCCGCATGCGAGAAGTAGAGCGGCGTCGGGCTGCCGGGCTGCGGCGTGGTCTGGCTGAAGTCAATCGTGCGGGCGTCCACGCGCGGCGGCGTGCCCGTCTTGAAGCGGCGCACGGTCAGGCCGAGACGCACCAGCGCATCCGAGATGCCCAGCGCTGGCCCCTCGCCCGCGCGGCCGCCCGCCTGTGTGCGCGCGCCGACCACCAGCCGCCCGTTGATGAAGGTGCCTGTCGTCAGGATGACGGCGGCGGCGGAGTAGCGCGCGGTGGCGGTGATGACGCCAGTGACGCGCGGGCGTCCGTCGTCGTCGCGGGTGGCGATGAGGTCGGTGACGGCGCCCTGCTTCAGCTCCAGGCCAGGCTGGCTCTCCAGCGCGTACTTCATGCTGAGGCGATACGCCTGCTTGTCGCACTGCGCGCGCAGCGCCTGGACGGCGGGGCCTTTGCTCGTGTTGAGCAGGCGAATCTGGATGAAGGTGCGGTCGGTGTTGCGCGCCATCTCGCCGCCGAGCGCGTCGATCTCGCGGACGAGATGTCCCTTGGCGGGCCCGCCGATCGGGGTTGCAGGGCATCAGCGCGACGCTATCCAGGTTCATCGTGAGCAGCAGCGTGCGCTGGCCCATGCGCGCCGCCGCCAGCGCCGCCTCGCAGCCCGCGTGCCCCGCGCCCACGACGATGACATCGTAGCGCTGGTCGAGTGATTCGGTAGGTGATTCAGGGTGTCGGTGGCAGGCTCATGGTGGCGTTGGCGCTCCGTACAATGGCTCAGACGTCGGCGATTATGGCTCAGTATGCCGCGCAGGCTGCGGCGACCGTCAAACCAGCGCAAAGACGCGCGTAGGCCCACTCCGCGCTCGCGGAGTGGGCCTGGTGTGAATACTATCGCTATAGTGGGAGTTGTGCTAGTTCGTTTTGTTGTCCGTTTGTTGTTGTATTCAGTTGTCCGCGCAGACGGTCACTATGCGGGGTGTACCACTGATGGGAACCATCGTACCGCCGCGTTATCGTCTGCGTACGGCTCTGGGTCAGGGATACCTCCCGCGTTCCAAAACCACAACACCCGGGAAGCCGTGGCGTTACATTTCCAGACGGGATAGGGATTGTAGAAGTCGTTGGAGATGAACACTGCGACCGGGATACCGTGCCAGGTAAATCGCAGGGTGAGGTCATCGCCCAACCGGCTTTACATCACGCCCGACGAGTTGCCCATCCCACAATTGTCACGACCGGTCCAAAACGCTTGCGGATTGGGCATCAAGGGCGCCCGCGTGAGTTCGTCGTAGGTCGCGGCGACGGCGGCGGGGTTGGAGATACTGTGGTCTGAGAGGAGGTGGTGGGCAGGTGAACTGTCGTAGTCAAGCACTTCCATCTGGTCAGGCGTCACGACGCGGACACCGCCTTCTACCAGAACGAACAACGCCACGACAATGAGCGCGCAGACAGTTACCCACCGGCGATGTGTGCGACGCCACTGACCAAACGACCTACTCAATCGCGTCCCGCGTCTCGCCAGCGGACGTTGATACTGCGGACGATCAATCCCCATAGCGATGTTGGCGCTCCTTGCGGTGGCTCAGACGACGGTGATTATGGCTCAGTATGCCGCGCCGGCTGCGACGACGTCAAACCAGCCGAGGATGCGCGCAGGCCCACTCAGCGCGCGCGGAGTGGGCCTGGTGTGGACAGTGCTGGCTGTAGCCGCGTGTCGCTACTTGACGACGATGGTCATGTTCATGGCCGGATGGACGGTACAGGCGATCTGGTACGTACCGGGTGTTGTGAAGGTGACCTGATGCTGCTGCCCGGGCTGAATCTGGAAGCCGGGTGAGCCAAGATCCGTCGGGGCATTCGCGGCGGCGACGCACTGGCCATCTTTTCCGGTGCAGATGATATGCACGCCGCCACGTGGCCGTGGGGTCGTCGAAGGTCACAGCCTGATTGGCCGAGACATTGGCGCACTTGATTGCGAAATCAGTCTGAGTGAGTGAGATCGTCTGGGTGGTGGAGCAGGCGGCGCTGGTCGAGCCGCCACCACCGGGGCCGCCATCCGCCGCCTGCTTGCCGCAAGCGCCGAGGGCGAGGGTCAGCGTGAGCGCCAGTGGCACAATCGCGAACAACAGTTTCTTCATCGGCTTGTTGATCCTTTCAGCGCGCGTACAGGCTGTTCACACGCGATTTCAATCCGCAGCCTACGCCGCCTGGCATGTGAGATGTATGGCTAGGCGTCCGCTCTCCCAAATGGTGTTCACAGGGTGGCGAGCGAACTGGAGGTGGCAAGAATGCCATCGCAGAGTATAGCAGAGCGCGCGCATGTCTTCAATCGGGAGTGAGCCTGATTCATTCATCAGGTCTTTGCCCGACGGCCACTCCTGCCGCCTACTCGTGGGCCGAAAGCTGGACAGGCTGCTCGGGCGTTTCACGCTTCGGGCCAATGAACAGGAGCTTCAGAATCGCGAAGACTGGCGGAAGGCTCGCGACGACCATCAGAGCATATCCCGCGACGGTCAGGGATGATGTGAGGTCAATCGTGGAGACAAACGCGGAGACCCAGATGAGTAGCACGCCCACGTTGAGCAGCGCCACGGACCCCCAGCAACCGTCCCAGCCGACTACGCGACCGCGCAGGTCGCGTAGTCGCAGCGGCAGCGCGCCGAGCACGATCTGCAGCACCCATCCGGCGATCAGGCCAGAGACTGCCGCCGCCTCCACCTTGCCTGTGGGCAGCTTTCCCGTAATCGCCAGAATGATCGGCGCGATGACAGCGGGAACGAGCATCCAGAGATATGCGATCAGCAGGTGGGCGATGTTTGCGGTCAGGCGATGCGCGGCGAGCGCCGTACCCGCAAGATTGGCGATGAGCAGCGCGGTTCCCGTCACGTAGGTGACGATGCCTAGCAGCGTGAGCGGGAGGACGCCAAGCCACGGCCCGGCCACCAGCCCGAGCGCGCCCGCGATCAGCAGTAAGGCTGTAGCTGAGACGAGGCGTGGCCAGCGCAGCGGCTGACCGAGCGCCGCCGGGATGCGCTCCAGCAGAAAGCCCGCCACGATGAGCGCCAGGAACCCCCAGACGTTCGCGTGTACATGACCTTCGATCAGACCGAAGAATCCACCGGGGGCGGGCCAGCCCAGCAACATGCTCACGGCCATAAAGATACCTAAGAGGAAGAACATCGGCCCCGCGATAAAGAAGCTCAGACCCGCGCGGGCGCCCACCGGAGGGCATGCGCCGCGACGATGCAGGGTGGCGAGCAGCAGCACAATCGCCAGGAAGATGCCCCCGGCGGCGATGGCCGCAAGCTGTGAGAGGCCCTGTGGCATGGCATAGAGCAGCAGCGCGAAGCTGGCGTTTACCAGGAGCCAGAGGGTGGTGTTCACCAGACGCCCTGGGGGCCGCGCGCCTAGTTTGGAGGCCACAAGCCCCGGCGCCGACCCCAGAATGATCTGAACGACGACACCGATGGTCAGCAGGTGGATGCGTACCCAGACGAGATCGGGCAGGGGAGCGATTACGCCAGCGGTCACGAGCGCCATGGCGGCGAGCGCCAGCACGTCGAGCGCCAGATAGACGCTCGCCATCAGGTAGAACGGGTTGCGAAGGACACGCATGTGAGACTCCTCAATTTCGCTAAACAGTGATTAGTGAACACTGTATAGCGAAAGTGCGGAAACGTCAAGAGGAGCGGCAAGTCTCGGCGGATGGGTTAGCGTGGCGCGAGGCCGGAGAGCAGCACGGTGACAAGATCATCGAGCGCCGTATCATGCTCCGCTGGCGCAGAGGGCGCGCGCAGGGCTTCCATGAGGAAGTGAAACATCAGGCTGCCCTGGAGGACACGGGCTGCCGCGTTGACTGGGACCTGGGCGCTGAGTTGGCCCGCCTGACGATATTCGGCGAGGAATTGTGAAATGTCGGTATTCGTGGCGCGCAGGAAGTCGCTAAGAATCGCGCCCAGTTCCGGATCGCTCGGCGCTTCGGACAACATGGTGACGAGGAAGGTGCGGTTTTCGTGGATGCGGGCGACGAACTCGCGTCCGAACGCGCGCAACGCCTCGTCAAATGCGCGCTGGGTAGGATGCGTACTCGCCGCCGCGTGCAGGAAGTCACCGAACGCGCGCACCGGAGCATACTGGTCGAGCACTGCGCGGAAGAGGTCAGCCTTGCTGGTGAAGTAGTGGTAGAGTAGCCCTTCGGTGACGCCAGCGGCGCGGGCGATGTCGCGCACCGACGTGCCACGGTAGCCCTGCTCCGAGAAGAGGCGCAGGCCCGTCTGCACGAGCTGCTCGCGCCGGGCGATGGCCTGCTGGCGCCGCTTCGTAGGGGGTGTGCCTGCCACGGACTGCTCCTCTGCCTGCGCTTTGCGCGCTGTCATGGCTCCGGCTGGCTCACGCCGTAGGCGTTTGCGCGAGCCGATAGCCAACACCGGGCGCCGTCAGGATGTAGCGTGGATTCGCGGGGTCAGGCTCAATCTTGCGCCGCAGCCGCCGGATGTAGACCCAGACGAACTCGATCTCCTGGCGATACGCAGGCCCCCAGACATGCGCCAGCAGCGCCTCATGCGAGAGCGTCTTGCCAGGATTCTGCGCCAGGGTGCGCAGCAGACGGTACTCTGTCTTGCTCAGGGCGGCGGGCGCACCCGCGATGGTGACGAGGCGTTGGGTGTCGTCAATGACGAGATCGCCGCAGGTGTAGACCCGCGCGGCTGGGGTTGACTCCTGGCCAGGCTGCGGACGCAGCGCGCGGCGCACACGGGCCAGTGTCTCCTCGATGCTCAGCGGCTGCGGAATGAAGTCCGCGGCGCCCGCGTCCAGTGTCGTCGCGCAGGCGGCGGGATCGGCGCTGCGCCCCAGCGCGATGACGGGCGCCAGCGTCCGCGCCAGCGCCCGGGCCAGTGGCTCACGTCCGCGTTCGTCGGGCAGCGCCAGGTCGAGCAGGATGAGGTCTGGCTCCTCCAGTTCGATCAGCTTGATGGCGGCGTCGAGGGTGGCCGCTGTCTTTGCGCTGTAGTCCGCTTCCTCCAGATTGGCGCGCAGATACCGCGCCATGCGGGCATCACCATGCGCCACCAGCACGACGCTGCGCGTGCGCGCCAGCGCGGGCGCCTCGCCAGGGAGCGCCGCAGGCGCCGCCTCCGCTGCGCTGCGCAGCGGTGTGGCGGGGAGGAGGGTGGCGTCGCGGCCAGCGCGAGGGAGAGCGTGATCGCCTGCTCCGCCGGATCAACCTGCGCCCAGGCGCGTCCACCGTGGCGCTCGGCGATGGCGCGCGTCAGGGTCAGCTCGACATCGCCAGCGCCATCGGCTTGCGGCTCGTCGTGCGGCTCGAAGAGGCGCTCTGGTCGTGTGTCCTCAAATGCGGCGTAGGGGCAGCGCACGGCGATGGTGATGGCGCCGCTCACGTCGGGGGCATGCGCGGGGAGCAGGCTCACGCGGATGTCGCCCGGCCCGCTGTGCGCGGCGGCCCACGCGATTAGACCTTCGATGGCGAGCGCGATGAGCGCGCTATCGCCGAGCAGCGTCGGCTCCGCTCCTGGCAGCGCCAGCTCGAAGGCGCCGCGTGGGGCGCGGTTCTTCCAGCGCGCGAGCGTCAGCATCAGCAGGTCGGAGATTTCGACCTGGGCCAGACGCAGCGGCTCGTGTGGCAGCGCGACGAGTCGCGTGAAGGCTTCGAGGGCGCTGCGGGCGCGCTCCAGATCGGTCTGCGCGGCATTGGTGACACGGCGCGTGGTGGGGTTCTGCTCTGGGTGGGCCGCCAGCGCCATCAACTCGCGTTCGATGGCGTCGAGGCGTCCGCCTAGCTGGAGGCGCCCCACGCGCAACGTCGCGGCGACCTGCGCGGCTGTCGCGCTGCTGGTCGGCGTGGCCGCGGGAACGGGTGTGGGGAGCGCCGCTGGCGTGCGCGTGAGGGCGCGACGCGGGCGGTTGGCATTGGCTGATCGCGCTGGTGAATCGGATGAAGATGGCGATTGTGGCACGTTCGTTGACCTGACGGACGCCTGAACGACTGGCCGGGCGTACACCCTTAGCTAAGAGTATAAACGGCGGGCGTACCGCGCGACAACAGGCCAGGCGCTATGGGGGAGTGACGCAAACGTTCAGGCGATTGTAAGGAAGATGACTCCCATTGCAAGCGCCATGTTCAGGCGGTCGCAGTACAATCACCATTATGTGACGAGATTGTGATATCGCCTATCCTCATGATCCTCAGCCGAAGGGTATTCCATTCGCATGCAGAAAGCCCTCCCGCTCGAAGTCCGCAAGCAGCGCGGCGTGGGTTCCACTCTCGGAGCCTATATCAATCTGATGAAGCCGCATGTCACCGTCCTGCTGCTCGGTGTGACGCTTGCGGCGATGGTGGTCGCGCTCAACGGCCTGCCGCCCCTCGGCGTGACGCTGGCGACCCTGCTTGGCGGCGCGCTCGCGGCTGGCAGCGCCAACGCCATCAACTGCTACTGGGATCGCGACATCGATGAAATGATGAGCCGCACGAAGTCGCGCACCCTGCCCGCCGGGCGGGTCGAGCCGACGCATGCGCTCATCTTTGGCCTGGCGATTGGCGCGCTCTCGACGCTGCTCTTCGCGCTCTTCGTCAATCTGGCGAGCGCGGCGCTGGCGCTGGGCGCGATTCTCTTCTATGTCCTCGTCTACACGATGTGGCTGAAGCGCTCGACGACGCAGAATATCGTGATCGGCGGCGCGGCTGGCGCTGTGCCCGCGCTGATCGGCTGGGCGGCAGTGGCGCCGCTGCGCTGGGGGCCTGCGCTGTGGACGCCGCTGCTGATGTTCGCCGTCATCTTCCTCTGGACGCCGCCGCACTTCTGGGCGCTCTCGATCGTGCTGAAGCGCGACTACGCGCGGGCGGGTGTGCCGATGCTGCCAGTGGTCAAGGGCGAGGCGCACACCTACACGCAGATCATTCTCTATACCATCGTGCTGGTGGCCTCCACGCTGCTGCTCTTCGTGACGGGTGGGATGGGGTATCTGTACCTCGTCTTCGCCGTTGGGCTGGGCATCGGCTTGCTGGCGCTGGCGATACATCTGGCCAGGACACGCACGCTCAAGAGCGCGCGGACGATGTTCTGGTTCTCGAACTATTATCTGGCGCTGCTCTTCGCGGTGATGGCGATTGACCATGTGCTGCGATAGCTGATCGGGAATGACGCGCGCCACGCGGCATGCGTATGCGGCCAAATGCGGGCGTCGTTCGTTTCACATCAGAAGATACGCGGCGGAGTAATTCGCCATTGTTCTCCCGGCGCGCCCGTGGGTGGGCGCTGTCGGCGTGTCTGGCCCAGAGCGAAGGCTCTGGCGCTGGCGCGCTCTGAACGCGATCCGATGTGCGTTACTGGGAAGGCCGAGGATTCTTCGTATGCCATTGAAGCCAACACGACGGCGTGCGGCATCGCTGCTGCCGCTGCTCATCGCGCTCGTCCTGGCAGGATGCGGCAACACCAACATCAACGATGTCAACCACACGCCCAGTATTCTGATTCCCCAGGGGCCAATCGCGCTCAAGGAGTCAAACCTCTTCTGGGTCATCCTGATCATCTCGACGGTGGTCTTCGTGCTCGTCATTGGAGCGCTGCTCTACTCGATCATCCGCTTCCGCGCGCGTCCAGGCATGCCTGAGCCGAGGCAGACGCACGGCAACACGAAGCTTGAGATTGCCTGGACCATCGTGCCGTCCGCCATTCTGGCGGGTGTGCTGGCCGTGACGCTCGTGACGATGTTCGGGGTGCAGCAGCCAGCGTCAGCGAACACGATCACCGTCAATGCGATTGGGCATCAGTGGTGGTGGGAGTTCCAGTATCCTGACCAGAAGTTCGTGACGGCGGATGAGATGTGGATTCCGACGGGTACCGTCGTGCACATCAACCTCATCTCGGATAACGTCATTCACAGCTTCTGGGTACCGGAGCTTGGCGGCAAGACCGACGTGATTCCCGGCCACGACAACTCGATGTGGCTCCAGGCGGACAACGCGGGCTGGTATCGCGGCGAGTGCGCGGAGTTCTGCGGCACACAGCACGCCCACATGGACTTCCTGGTGCATGCGGTCTCCGCCTCCGCCTATCAGGCCTGGCTGACACAGCAGCAGCAGGTGGCCGCGCAGCCGACCGACGCGCTGGCTCAGGCGGGCGCGCAGTACTTCGCGACGCACTCCTGCGTCGGCTGCCACGCGGTCAATGGCGTCACGACGGCTGACCCATCCAAGCTGATCGGCCCTGACCTGACGCACTTCGGTTCGCGCCAGTACATCGCGGGTGGCGTGCTGGAGAACTCACCGTCGAATCTCGCGGCCTGGCTGCGGAATCCGCAGGCGGTGAAGGATGGCGTGGACATGCCGAACCTGAACCTGACGAGCACTGAGATCAGTGAACTCGTGGCATATCTGGATAGTCTGAAGTAGCGACCACACGACACGGTAGCGAGGCGACTGCGCCAGCGCCCGAGCGGCGCCTCGCAATCCCGGACTGGAACTGAGAGGACTGTCACATGGCAGTAGGGAGTGTCGCGACACGCAGTCGCGCAGCGCGACGATCCTGGACCCAATCCGCCATCGGGTCGTGGGTCACGACGACCGATCACAAGAAGATCGGTATCATGTACATCTACACGGCGTTCTTCTTCTTCCTCTTCGGCGGCGTGCTCGCGCTGCTGATCCGGACGCAGTTGGCCGTGGCGAACAACAATCTGGTGACGCCGGAGCAGTACGACCAGATTTTCACGATGCACGCCACCATCATGATCTTCCTGTTCATGATGCCGATCTGGACGGGCTTCGGTAATTATCTGGTGCCGCTGATGATCGGCGCGCGTGATATGGCGTTCCCGCGTATCAACGCGCTGGGCTACTGGCTCTTCCTCATCGGTGGCATTCTCCTGAGCCTCAGCTTCGTCTTCAACGCCGCGCCGAACGCTGGCTGGTTCAGCTATGCGCCGCTGACCGAGGCGACCCCCACCTGCCTGACGCAGGCGCTGGGGAGCGCGCAGGCGCAGGCCGCCGCCGCCGCGTCCGCCTCACTGAGCGGCGCGCAGGGCTGCTTCTCGCCGGGGCAGAATCCCGACTTCTGGATCGCGGGCATCAACATCCTGGGCCTCGCTTCGCTGACGGGCGCGATCAACTTCGTCGTGACCATCCTGCGGATGCGCGCGCCGGGCATGACGATCAACCGCATGCCGCTCTTCTCCTGGATGACGATGATCACGTCGTTCCTGCTGATCTTCGCGCTGCCGAGCCTGACCGTCGCCAGCTTCATGCTGCTCTTCGACCGCCACCTGGGCACGCACTTCTTCCAGGCGAGCCAGGGAGGCGATCCGCTGCTCTGGCAGCACCTCTTCTGGTCGTTCGGCCATCCTGAGGTGTACATCCTGATCCTGCCGGCATTCGGCATGATCTCGGAGATATTGCCGGTCTTCTCTGGCAAGCCAATCTTCGGCTATACCTTCGTGGCGTGGTCGGGCGTGGCGATTGGCTTCCTCAGCTTCACCGTCTGGGCGCACCACATGTTCGCCGTCGGGCTGCCGCCGATCGCGCAGGCGTTCTTCGCCTCCAGCACGACGCTGATCGCCATCCCGACCGCGGTGAAAATCTTCAACTGGGTCGCGACGGTCTACGGCGGCAAGATACGCTTCACCGCGCCGATGCTCTTCGCGCTGGGCTTCGTCTCGATGTTCCTCATCGGCGGCCTGAATGGCGCGGCGCTGGCCGTGGTGCCGTTCGACTATCAGGTGACGGACACCTACTTCGTGGTGGCGCACATCCACTATGTGCTCTTCGGCGGGTCGGTGATGGCGCTCTTCGCGGGCATCTTCTACTGGTTCCCGAAGATGTCGGGGCGCAAGCTCAACGAGCGCATGGGCCAGCTCCAGTTCTGGCTCTGGATGATCGGCCTGAACATGGCGTTCTTCCCGATGCACATCCTGGGGCTGCTGGGCATGCCGCGCCGCCAGTACACCTATCCGGCGGGACTCGGCTGGACTGACCTGAACTTCCTCTCGACGATCGGTGTCTATTTCATCGCGGTCGGCGTGCTGGTCTTCCTCGTCAACTTCCTCTGGACGATGATGACGCAGCGCCGCACGGCTGGCAACGACCCGTGGGATGCCTTCACGCTGGAGTGGGCGACGACCTCGCCGCCACCGGTCGAAAACTTCGTCACGATTCCGGTCGTGCGCAGTCGGCGGCCTTTCTATGACTTGAAGCATCCTGAAGCTCCCGACTGGAAGACGGAGCACTAGCAATCCCTGGCCCGGTCATCCCGCGCGCGGCGCACGTCGCTGGAATGAGCGGGATGATCGGGTCGCTCAGGTGGCAGGTTTAGCATGGCGTTTCAGACGATGTCGAAGTCCCAGCGGCGTGGGATGCTGATGCTGGCGCTCTCCGCTGTGGCGCTGCTCGGGTTGATCGCGCTGCTCGCGTCGCGGTTGCTGGCGGCGGGGCAGGCGGTGAGCAAGACGCCCGCGTTTTCGCTGACGGGCAAGGCGGCGCCTGACTTCACCGCCTCGCTCTACAACGGCGCGGCGGGAAAGACACTGCATCTGGAGGCGCTGAAGGGCAAGCCTGTCGTCATCAACTTCTTCGCGTCGTGGTGTACGCCGTGCGTGGCGGAGGCTCCGCTGCTGGCGGCGGGCGCGCGCGCAGTATCAGCCGCAAGGGGTCGTCTTCATCGGGGTCGTGTATGAAGACACCGAGCAGAACAGCCTCGATTTCGCGCGGCAGTACACGATTCCCTATGACATCGTAGGCGATCCCAACGGCGACATCGCCATCGCCTATGGCGTGACTGGTGTGCCAGAGACGGTCTTCATCAATGCGCAGGGCGTGGTGGTCAACAAGATCTACAGCGTCTCCGATAGCGCGACCCTCGACCGCTCGGTGCGGGCGATTCTGACGTAAGCTGGAGGCTCGATGACACATTTGAGCGTTGGCGCGGTCTTCATCGCGATTTTGGGCGGCCTGGCGTCGTTCTTCTCGCCGTGTGTCGCGCCACTGGCTCCGGGCTACATCAGCTATATCAGTTCGCTCGCGCTCAGCGACAGCGAGGTGAGCGTGAGCGGCGGCGTGGCGACGTGGCGCTCGAAGATCTTCGGCTCGGCGGCGATTGCCAGCGTGCTCTTCGTCGCGGGATTCTCGCTCGCGTTCATCGCGCTGGGCTTCCTGGTGGCGGGCTTCGGAACGCTGCTGGCGGCGTATCGCCCGGTGATGCAGACCATCGCGGGGATCGTGATGCTGGTGATGGGCGCGTTCCTGCTGGGGCTGCTGCCGCGTCCGGTGATGGCGTTCCTGATGCGCGAGAATCGCTTCCATCTCACGGGCGCGTCGCTGCGGGGCTGGGGGATGGCGGCGCCCGTCGCGCTGGGCGTCATCTTCGCCGCTGGCTGGACGCCGTGCATCGGGCCGGTGCTCGCCTCGATTCTGGGTCTTTGTCAGCGCGAGTGGGTCGGCGGCACAGGGCGCGCTGCTGCTGGCGTTCTACTCGCTGGGGTTCGCGATTCCGTTCCTGGTGATTGGGATTGGCGGGTCGTTCGGGCTGCGCGCGTTCGGCTGGGCGAAGCGCTACAACGTCATCATCGCGCAGGGTGAGCGGTGTCGTGCTGATCCTCGTCTCGCTGCTCTATCTGACGGGCGAAGTGACGGTCATCTCGGTCTGGGCGCAGCGGTTCGCGATTGGCTTCGCGCCAGCGTCGCTGCTGGCGGCCTGATGCGATGAGCGAGCGCGCCACATGTTGCTCGCTAGTCCTGAGCATCCTGATGCGAACGGCGCATACGCTGGCGGGCGGTGTCTGGATCGGCGGCAGTGTGGTGTACCTGCTGGTCATCATGCCGGCGCTGCGGCTGGGCAAGGCGCCGCCAGAGGTGGGAGCGCGCATCGCGGCGGAGTTTCGGCGGCTGGTGAATATCAGCATGACGACCCTGCTGGTGAGCGGCGTCTACCTGATCTTCGACCGGCTGAACACGACGACGGTGGGCGTGGCCTACGTCGTGACGCTGGCGGTGAAGGTGGCGCTGGCGCTGGTGATGTTCGGGCTGGCCATCTTCCAGGCGCAGGAGGCGCGGCGCCCCGCGCGGCTGCGTGGGCGGCTGTGGCGGCTGGCGCCACGGCTGATTCTGGCGCTGGGCGTGGTGGTGTTCCTGCTCGGCGCGGTGTTGAGCGGACTGTTCGATGTGGCGCTTGGAGTTCGTGCGCTAACATCGTGGCGATAGAGACACGTCACTCGCGGTTGGAGGGTACGGATATGCTGACAGACGGGATAGTCGAGGCGCCCGCGCAGGCGCCCGCGACGCGCCCGAAGCGGCGCGGGGCGCGCTGGGGCTTCGTGGTCGCGGGCCTGGCGATCGCCGCGGCGGTGATCTATCTGGTCGTGGCGAATACCGGAACCTCAGCGGAATATTACATGACCATCCATGAGCTACAGACCTGCTCAGTCGTGCAGCGGGCAGGCGGTGCGCGTAGCGGGCTTCGTCTCGCCGGCGGGGGTCACGACCGATCGACCAGGCGCAGGCGATCAGCTTCGAGATCACCGACAACACGCTGAAGATGCCGGTCATCTATAAGGGCGTCGTGCCAGATACCGTGCGCGCGGGGACGCAGGTCGTCGTCGAGGGCCACTACGTCCAGGGTGTCTTCCAGGCGTCCACGCTGCTCGCCAAGTGTCCATCGAAGTTCCAGGCCGCCACACCATCCGCGGGGACAGGCAATTAGCGCGCTGGCGGACGTTCGCCAGCGATCCATTCGCGATCACAGGAGTCAGGAACCGTGCGATTCACCGATCTCGGCGCGATTGCGCTGACGCTCGCGCTGGTCTTCGCGCTCTACGCGCTGGCCGCCTCCGCGCTGGGGGCGACGCTGCGCCGCGCCGCGCTGGCGACGAGCGGGCGGCGGGCCGTGCTGGCCGTCGGGGTGTTCCTGCTGATCGCGTCTGGCTCGCTGATCGCCTCCTTCCTCACGCATGACTTCGGCGCGGTCTACGTCGCGGAGCATTCGAGCCTGGCGATGCCGTGGTACTACTCGCTCTCGGCGTTCTACGGCGGCCAGGAAGGCTCGCTGCTCTACTGGGCGACGATGCTCTCGGTCTTCGCCTCCATCGCCATGCTGCTGCATCGCCGCGCCGACGCGCAGCTGATGCCCTGGGTCGCGGTCACGCTGATGACCATCGAGACCTTCTTCCTGGTGATGCTGAACTTCGTGACGCCGCCCTTTACCCGCGTGACCATCCCGCCAGTGGATGGCGCGGGCCTGAACCCCATCCTGCAAGACCCTGGCATGCTCATTCATCCGCCGATGCTGCTGATGGGCTACATGAGCTGGTCGCTGCCGTTCGCGTTCGCCATCGCCGCGCTGGTGACAGGGCGCCTCGACGCGGGCTGGCTCCGCTCCATCCGCCGCTGGACGCTGGCGGCGTGGGTGATTCAATCCACCGGGCTGATTCTGGGGATGTGGTGGGCCTACCATGTGCTCGGCTGGGGCGGCTACTGGGGCTGGGATCCGGTGGAGAACGCCGCCCTGCTGCCCTGGCTCACGGCCACCGCCTTCCTCCACTCGACGATGGTGCAGGAGCGGCGCGGCACGCTGAAGGTCTGGAACCTGACGCTGATCATCGCGACCTTCGCGCTCTCGATCTTCGGCACCTTCGAGGTGCGCAGCGGCATCATCAGCTCGGTGCATTCCTTCGCCTATTCGAGTGTCGGGCCGTTCTTCCTCGGCTTCCTGGCGGTCGCGCTGGCGGTCGCGCTCGGCCTCTTCTTCTATCGTCTGCCACAACTGCGGCCAGAGGCGGAGTTCGATTCGGTGATCTCGCGCGAGGGCAGCTTCCTCATCAACAACCTGCTGCTGGCGGGCATCGCCTTCGCGACCTTCTGGGGCACGATCTTCCCGATCATCTCGGCGCAGGTGCGCGGGCAGACGATGACGGTCGGCACGGACTTCTACAAGCAGGTGAATGGCCCGCTCTTCATCGCGCTGATCTTCATGATGGGCGTGGGGCCGCTGCTGGCGTGGCGGCGCGCCTCGGCGTCGAGCCTGCTGCGGCTCTTCCGCTGGCCCGCGTTTGGCGCGGCCATCGCGGCGATTGCGCTGCCGCTGCTGGGCGTGACGGGCTTCTGGCCTGACCTGGCGCTGGCGGTCTGTGTCTTCAGCGCGGTGACGATTGTCTATGACACCTGGCGCGGCGTGCGGGTGCGCCACAGCCACGGCGAGAGCTATCCGCTGGCGCTGGCGATGCTCTTCAACCGCCATCGCCAGCGGTACGGCGGCTATGTCGTGCATCTGGGGCTGGTCGTGCTGGCGGTCGGCATCATCGGCTCGCAGTTCTTCCAGACGCAGAGCGAGGGACAGCTCAAGGTCGGCCAGAGCCTGAGCGTCTCGGGCTACACGCTGACCTATCGCGGCATCACCGATACAACCGGGAAGGATGGCATCGAGACGGTACAGACGTACTTCGATGTCAGCCAGAATGGGCGCTTCATCGAGCAGGTCGCGCCGGGGGAGCGCATCTTCCCGGGCTTCGCGAACCAGCCCGCGAGCATCGTGGCGATCTCGACCCACCAGCTCAACGATCTCTATGTCTTCCTGTCGGGCTATGACGGCTCGACCTCGGCGACGATTCGCGTCTTCATCAATCCGCTGGTCTCGCTGGTCTGGTCGGGCGGGCTGCTGCTGGTCGTCGGCGGCATCTTCTGCTGGTGGCCAGAGCGGCGGCGTGGCGCGGCGCGGCTGGCGCCCGCGCAGGCTCGCGCGCGGCGGCCCGCTGTGGCGCTGGCAAGCGGGGAGGCGGCGCGATGAGGAGCAATAATGGAGCGCAGAGGAAAGGCTGGCTGCGTCGCCCTTCGCTGATCGTGGCGGGCGGGCTGCTGCTGGCGCTGGCGATTGTCTGGGGCGTGACACTGGCGCAGGCGAACCAGCCGAAGTCGCTCGACCAGCGCACGCAGGAGGTCGCCTCACAACTGCAATGCCCCGTCTGCAACGGCGAGTCGGTGCAGGATTCACCATCGGCGCTGGCGAGTGACATGCGCTCGCTGATTCGCCACAAGCTGGCGCAGGGGCAGTCGGAGCAGCAGGTGATCCAGTATTTCGAGGCGCGCTACGGCGACACGATTCTGGAAAGCCCGCCCACGCAAGGCTTCACGCTGATGATCTGGCTGCCACCCGTGCTGATGCTGGCGCTGGGGGCGTATGTCGTCTTCGTGCTGGGGCGCGAGTGGCGCGCGGCGGTGTCCGCTGCGCCCGTGCTGGCTGAGGGCGAGGAGACGGCCAGCCTGACGGATGACGAGCGGCGACGCCTGCGCGAGACGCTGCTGCGTGAGATGGAGCAGGACGAGGGCATCGCCTTTGGCTCGCTGGAGCCGCGAAAGGAGCGCGCCTGATGCCACTGCTAATTGCCGCGCTGCTGGCGCTCTCCGCCGCCCTGATCGTGCTCTATCCGCTGCTGGGGCTGGAGCGCAATGCCGCGCCCGAAAGCGCGCCGGGGCAGGTGGCAGCCGCCGCCGAGCGTGAGCGGCAGGCCCGCCAGGCGCTGCGCGAGGTCGAGTTTGACTACACGCTGGGCAATCTGGAAGGTGACGACTACGCGGAGTTGCGCGGACGCTATGAGGAGCGGGCGCTGGCGGCGCTGAAGACGCGCTACGTGCGCGAGCAGGAGCTAGACGCGCAGATCGAGCGGCGCCTCGATGCCCTGCGCCAGGCCGAGGCCGCGCCGACGCCCGCCGCCACGCCACGCGCGCACGCGGCGCCACAGCCGACCCGCGCCACTGTGCGGCCCAGCGCGACGAAGGGCGGCGCGAGCGCCCGCGCCCGCCGCGCGACGAAGCGGAAGGAGTCGTAGCATGCGCGCATACGCTCCTCGATTCGCCCGATGGCTTCCCGCGCTGGCCGTGGTGGCGGCGCTGACGCTGGCGCTGGGCCTCGGCGCCCCCCGCGCGCATGCGGCAGGCGGGACTGGCGCGATCTCCGGCGTCGTTCGCAATGGCACGCATGCGTCGGCGGTGGTCGCAGGGCAGCAGGTCACGCTGCAACTGACGATTGGCTCTTCCTCGAAAGACATGGCTGTGACCACTAGCGATGCGCAGGGTCGCTTCACCTTCAGTGGGCTGGATGCCAGCGCGAGCAGCGCCCTGGGCGGCTCCTGGGCGGTCTATACGACCTTCCAGGGTGGCACATACGCGGCGGGGCCAATCAACCTCGCGACTAACCCGACGCAGACGACGACGCTGATGGTCTACGACGCCACGCAGGATAGCGCAGCGCTCTCGGTGAGCGTGGCGACCATCCTCGTGCGCCAGCCGGATGTGAAGCATGGGCTGATCGGCATTGGCGAGTTCATCACCATTCACAATAGCGGGGCGATGGCGTTTGTCGGCAGCCTGCCCGCGTCGGGCGGCTCCACAGGCGCGATGCCCAGCCTGCTGCGCTTCTCGCTGCCCGCCAACGCGCAGAACGTGACCACTGGCGTTGGCTTCTTCGGCACCGACGCGATCCAGATTGGCTCAGGCTTTGCGGCGGCGGCGACCGTGCCGCCGGGGCAGACGGAGTTCGCCTTCGCCTATGATCTGCCCTACACCGGCACGACGGCCAGCGTACCGTACAAGGCGGAGTATCCCACTGGGCAATTGGTGACGCTGGTTGCGCCAAACCTGCTGGTGCGCAGCGCGACGGGTGAGAGCGCGCAGGGTATCGTGACGGCGTTTGGCGCACGCTATCAGGTCTACACCGCGAACAACCTCGCCCTGAATGCGCAGACGAGCGTACGACTCTACGATCTGCCGCAGCCAGGCGAGGCGCAAGACTTGAATGTGACGCATCTCTACTGGCTGGGCGGGGCGCTGCTGGCGCTGCTGGCGCTGCTGCTGGCGCTGTATCTCTGGCGCGGCGCGCTGGCGGTTGTCTTCCGGCTGATTCCCGCCGCGGCGCGTGAGGCGCTGCCCACCGCGCCAGAGGCCGGGGCGAGCGCGCGCGAGGCTGAGCGCGACCGGCTGCTGCGCGACCTGCTGGCGCTGGAGCGGCGGCGCGAGACGGGCGCGCTGACCGTGGAGCAGTTCAAGCAGGCGGATGCGGCGCTGCGGGAGCGGTTGCGCGCGGTGATGGCGGAGGCGCCGATGCTGGCAGCGTCCGCTCCGTCGCCAGTCGCCAGCGAGGCGGAGACGACGGTGGACGCCTCGACGCCGACGAGTGGAGGCGCACGATGAGCGCACACGCCCTCCACGCCGACGCGCGCGCGTTGGCGCCAGCGATGACGCCACTCGCGGAGGCCATTCGCCTCGACGCGCTGGTGAAGTCGTTCGATGCGCGCCCTGTCCTGCGCGGGCTGACCTATACGCTGCCAGCGGGGCGGACACTCGTGATCTTCGGGCCAAACGGCGCGGGCAAGACGACGCTGCTGCGCACGCTGGCGACGCTGGCGCGTCCGTCGTCCGGGCATGCGTGGGTGGCGGGCTACGATGTCAGCGAGGAGGCGCATGAGGCGCGGCGGCGCGTGGGCTATGTCGGTCATCAGCCACACGTCTACGAAGAGTTGACGGCGCGCGAAAACCTGCTCTTCTTCGCGAAGATGTATGGCCTGCGCGATGGCGCCACGCGGGCGGATGCGCTGCTGGAGCGCGTCGGGCTGCGGCAGCGGGCGCATGACCGCGTGCGCGCCTTCTCGCGCGGGCAGGCGCAGCGGCTGGCGCTGGCGCGTGGCATCATCCACGATCCAGTCGTGTTGCTGCTGGATGAGCCTGATACCGGGCTGGATCAGGAAGCGTTGGCGCTGCTGGAGCGGCTGGTGGGCGAGCGCCGCGAGCGCGGGCTGACGACAGTGCTGACGACGCACCATCTGGAGCGCGGGCTGCGGCTGGGCGACGAGGCGCTAACGCTCGTGCGCGGGCGCATCGCCTACGCGGGCGCGGCCTCCGCGCTGGATGTGGCGGCGGTCGAGCGGCTCTACGCCGGGGAGCGGCTGGCAGGGCGCGGCGGAAATGGAGGCGCCGCATGATGCGTGATGGCGCGCGTCTCGCCTGGGAGCAGTTCTGGGCCATCGTCTGGAAAGACCTGCGCGCGGAAGCCCGCACACGCCAGGCGTGGATGAGCATGGGCCTATTCGCGCTGCTGACGCTGGTGGTCTTCAACTTCGCCTTCGACTTGCGGGTCGAGAATCAGGCGACAGTGGGGCCTGGCGCCCTGTGGATCGCGTTTATCTTCGCGAGCATCCTGGGCCTCTCGCGTAACATCACGGCGGAGCAGGATCGCGGCCCGATGGATCGCCTGCTGATCGCGCCGGTAGATCGCGCGGTGGTCTACCTGGCGAAGGTCGTCGGCAATGTCATCGTCATCTCGGTCATCGAAGCGGTGGCGCTGCCCATCTTCGGGCTGCTCTATAATTTGCCCATCCTGCAGCCGCAGATCGCGCCGATCACGCTGCTCGGCACGATTGGCGTGGCGGCGGTTGGCACGCAGTTCGCGGCGCTGGCGGCGAATACGCGGGCGCGTGAGCTGTTGACGCCGCTGCTGATCTTCCCGCTGATCGTTCCGGTGGTCATCGGCGCAGTGTGGGCGACGGAAGCGCTGTTCCTGCCTACGCCGGGCGATCGTCCCTGGCTAGGGCTGCTGGCGGCCTTCGATGTCATCTTTCTGAGTATCTCGGCGGTGACGTTCCAGTTCGTCGTCGAAGAATAGGCGGAACAAGCATGCAATCAGTCATCCAGAATCAGACCAGGAGGAAGCTGGAGGACATCGCGCGCCGGGCGCCCGCGCTGGGCGTCGCGCTCGGCTGGGTGCGCCGCTATGGCGAGCTGGCGCTGCTCGGCGTGACGACGCTTGGCATGATGCTGACCATCTGGGCGGCGTTCATCTACGCGCCGACCGAGCTGGTCGAGGGGCCGGTGCAGCGCATCTTTTACGTGCATGTGCCGCTCGCGTGGATTTCCTATCTGGCGTTCTTCTTCGTGCTGGTCGGCAGCGTCGTCTACCTCTGGCGGCGTGATGAGCGCTGGGACATCTTCGCGCGGGTGAACGCTGAGATTGGCGTGGTCTTCACGACGCTGGTGCTGATCTCCGGATCGCTCTGGGGGCGCGCGTTCTGGGGCGCCTGGTGGGTCTGGGATGAGCGCCTGACCACCTCCCTGCTGATGTGGTTCATCTATGTCGGCTATCTGGCGCTGCGCTCCTACACCGGGCGCACGGCCCAGGGCGCGCGGGCGGCGGCGGTCGTCGGCATTCTCGGCTTCGTCGTCACGCCGATCAACTATATGTCGGTCAAGTGGTGGCGCACGCTGCACCCGGATCAGGTGTTGCCGCTCGGCGGGACACCGCAGCTACCCGCCTCGATGATCACCGCGCTGATGATCTCGCTGGTCGCGTTTACCCTGCTCTACGCGCTGCTCGCGATAGAGGTCTACAAGCTGGAGCGCGCGCAGGCCGACGCCGAACGTCTGCGCATTCAGGTGGAGCTGAGCGAACTGGATGCATCCGCGTTCGGAGGAGAATAGCACGATGGGTGTGAACTTTCTGATCATCACCTATGCCATTGTCTGGCTGGGGCTGATGGCTTATCTCGGCTGGATTGTCCTGCGCATGCGTGGGGTGCGGGCGGATGTCGAATCAGCGCGCGAGCTGCTGCGTGAGCGGCAGCGGGAACATACGGAAAGCTAGCGACGGCTAGCGTCGAGCGCGCCTCTTATCAGGGGCTGCTCGTCATGGTAAGATGGAAGATGCTGTGGTCTGTCTCGTCCGTCTCGGTGGCGGACGCGGCGCCTGCGATACAGGAGCTGGCGAATGCTGGAAAACTATGAAGTCGTCTACACGCATCCCGGCGGCGCGGTTGCCACGTTCACCCGACAGAGTGGTGAGCTAGACGCCCTGGCGAAGGGCCTCGACGCCGAGCAGTTCTGGGTATTCAAGAATGTGAAGTCGCTGCTGGCACGCAACGAAGAAGGCGACCTGGGGCTTGCGACCAGCCAGATGGGCGCCATCGGGTTCTCGGCGCGTGTGCGCGAGATCATCCTGCCAGTGGCCGCCGCCCCTGCGCAAGTTCGCGCGCCAGTGGCCGCCGCGCCCGTTGTCGAGGCGCACCCTGCGGGCATCCATCTGCCAGGGCCGAGCTACTGGCCGCTGGCGTTGGCGCTCTCCGTGGGCATCACCTTCGGAGGCATCCTGTTCTGGACGACTACCGTGCTGGTGACGGCGCTGGGCATGGCGCTGGCGCTTGGCGCTGGCGTCGCCTGGGCGCTGGAGACCAACTAGCCCCGCTTGTAGTACCACATCACCGGAAAGAGATAGAGACGACATGAGCACAGCACTCTCGCAGGAGACCGCCACCGAGCATGAGCACGAGCCGCAAGGTCATAGCTTTGGCTGGTATGGCATGGTCTTCTTCCTCGCCTCGGAGGCCGTCTTCTTTGCCAACCTGATCGCCTCATACCTCTACCTGCGTGTGCGTGCGGGCGCCTGGCCGCCAACGGTCGAGCATCTGACCCGCCCGGAGATTCTGATCCCCGGCATCAACACGCTGATCCTGCTGGCCAGCAGCTTCCCGATGCACTTCGCCGCCCGCGCCATCATGAAGGGCGACAAGCGTGGCCTGGTGACGGGCCTGGGGCTGACAGCGCTGCTCGGCTCGATCTTCCTCGGCGGCCAGGCGTGGGAATATGTGCACAATACCTTTGGCCCGTCCACCGGCATCTTCGGCTCAACCTTCTACACGCTGACGGGCTTCCACGGGGCGCACGTCACCTTTGGCGTCATCTTCCTGCTGATCGTCTTCCTGCGCGCCGCGCGTGGCCACTTCACGGCGGAACAGCACTTCGCGGTGAACGCGGTGGAGATGTACTGGCACTTCGTTGACGCCGTATGGATTATCCTGTTCCTCACTGTCTACATCCTCTAATCGCGGCGTTGCGCCATCGTCTCGCCCCCAGCGTCGTTGGTACGCTGGGGGCGATACCGTGCCCGTTCGGGCTGGCCTATCGGTCATGTCGCTTTGACACTCGCACAGGCCCCATGCTACACTCGCGTTCGTCCCTGGCTCGCTAGTGTTGTGCCTTTGCGCCTGCCCGCGACGCGAATCTCTCCCCGGAAGGACAGCTCCATGACCGCTATCTGCATCGCCAACAACAAGGGTGGCGTCGGCAAGACGACTACTGCTGTCAACCTCGCGGCAGGTCTCGCCCGGCTCAACTATAAGGTGCTGGTCGTTGATATGGACGGCCAGGCGAATGCGACCTACGCGCTGACCGGGCGGGTGCATCCGGCGCCGTCCATCTATGATGTGCTGGTGGGCAACCGCAAGATAGATTCGATTCTCTGGCAGACGAACGAGGAGAATGTCTGGCTGGCGCCCGGCGATGGCCGTCTGCAGAATGCGGATGTCGAGCTGGCCGCGCGTCCGGGGCGCGAGTGGCGGCTGGCGCGGGCGCTCTCTGGGCTGGAGTATCACTACATCGTCATTGATACGCCGCCGTCGCTGGGTGTGTTGACACAGAATGCGCTCGCCGCCGCGAATAAGGTCGTCGTTCCTATCTCGCTGACCGAGTTTAGCCTGATTGGCATTGATAAGCTCGACGCCGTGATCGAAGATCTGCGCGACCAGCTTGACCTCTCTGATCTGGAGATCGTGGGTGTCGTGGCGACCTTCTTTGAGGACACGACGACCGCGCGTGAGACCTGGGGCATCCTCGAAAAGAAGTACGAGGATCGTCTGCTAGAGACGCGCATCCCGAAGAACCTCGACATCGAAAAAGCGCACCGTGAGCATGAAAGCGTGCTGAGCTTCGCGCCAAACAGCTCGAGTGGTCTGGCGTATCTGGAGCTTGCGCGGGAGGTGAAGCGTCGTGTCCCAGCGCACTCGCGCCCATACAACCGGCGCGGCGGCCAGGCCGAGTAGCAGCGGCGCGGAACCGATGACTGCTCAGGCGGCTGACGCCAACGCCGCGCCCACCAACGGCGGCGCCTCGCGTCGGGGCAAGTCCGTGGCGCCCGCTGCGGCTGCGGCGGAGACTGAGCGCATGGAAGGCCTGCCGCTCAGCCCAGACGCGCTAGCACGCGCCCTGCGCGCGGTGGCGACGGAGCTGGAGCGCGATCCAGCGCTGGCGCAGCGTCTCGCTCAGGCGATCAGCGAAACCTCAGCGACTACTGCTCCGTCTGAGCAGAGGCGTGACTCCACACGCGGCGCCGCAAAGCGCCCCAGGACGCGCGAAGAGCCAGCGGAGGAGCCCGCGCCGCCAACAATCGGGCGCAGCTTCCACCCGACCATCGTGACGGGCGTGGATGATGCGCTCGGCCCCGGTGTACCCGACCCGTTCGCGCTGCGTGCGCGGCTCGGTGAGGCTGGGCTGCGCGAGGCGCTGGAGACGCTGCGGCTCGGCTCGCTGCGCGCGATCATCCGCCAGCACGGGCTGGACGCGAAGGGCGCGCTGAGCAAGGTGAATGACGCCGAGAAGCTGCGGGCGCACATTCTGGCGAAAACCAGCGCCAGGGGCGCGTGAATGTGACCTCCGTTTGGGCGAAATCGCCATCCATTCCGCGCGTAATCTTTGACAGGATGGGGGCGCGACAGGTATAATCGTTGGGAACATCTGGCGGAAAGGGATAGTAGCGACACCATGAAGCGAACGTGGCAGCCAAAGCGTATTCCTCGGAAGCGCGAACATGGCTTTATGAAGCGAATGAGTACCCATGATGGGCGCCGAGTGCTGAAGGCGCGCCGTCTCAAGGGCCGCTGGCGTCTTACCGTCGTCTAGATGGTAAGGGCGCGCATCCGGTCATGCGGAATGCGTCTCGCGGTGTCTCGCGGCTGGGCAATATTGCCCCTGCGGCGCGCGAGGCGCATTTTGTGTGTCTACTGGCGCCGGGTATGCGCGGCATGAGGTGTCCGCGACGTGGAACACGATGAGCGCGTGGAGCGTACTACTGGGCAGGAGCGATTCCAGAAGGAGTCGCATCTACGCTCATCGCGCGACTTCCAGTGGGTGCGGCGGCGTGGTCGTCGGCAGCAGGGCGCGTACCTGACGCTAAGCTATGTGCGCCGTCTCGCGGAGCCTGCGCCGAAAGCGCCAGAAACTCCCGAGGGCGTAGCGGCTCCAGAGGCACAGAAAACCCTGCCATCGCGCATCGGCTTCTCGGTGAGCAAGCGCGTCGGCAAGGCGGTGATCCGCAACCGTGTGAAGCGACGTTTGCGTGAGGCCGTCCGGCGTCGATTGTGGAAGACACAGCCGGGGTGGGATATGATAGTGATAGCGCGCCCAGAAGCCGCTCATGCTGAGTATGCCGACCTCGCAGCCGAGTTGTATGACCTGCTAACGAGGGCGCGCCTACTCCGGTAAGGCGGCGCATGCCAGGGGCGCGAAGCGTATTCCAGCTAGATTCCAGAGACAGAGACAAGGGTAAGGCGCGGTCGCCATGAAGTATATCGGGATGGGACTGATTCGGTTTGTACCAGATGACGCTCTCGCAGGTGTTGCCGTCGAGCTGTCGGTTCGAGCCGTCGTGTTCAGCGTATGGCTATACCGCCATCGAGAAGTATGGCTTGTTCCGGGGCGGCCTGATGGCCATCAAGCGCATCGGGCGCTGCCATCCGTTCTATCACGGTAATCTGTACGATCCCGTGCCGTGAGGCGCCGTGCCTCCGCGCTGAGCGCAGAGCATGTTCAACTAGCAATCATCCCGTCATCATCCAGTAAACATCGCTCGTGGCGCTGTGTGTGGTCACGCGCATGCGATCCCGATGGACGCCGAGCAGCGCATCAGCGGGGAGGCTCAGCGTCGGCGTCAGGCCGCCAGGGAGGACAGTCAGCGTGGGTAGCTTGTTTTCAGGGTTGGGAAGTTTCTTCGGAACCCTGTTCGCGCCAATCGGGACGGTGTTTCACTGGGTCTTTTTTGAGCCAGTCTTCAACATCCTGATCCTGATCTATCATGGTGTTGGCAACTTTGCGCTGGCGATTGTGTTGCTGACACTGCTCATCCGTGGCGCGCTCTATCCGCTGACACGCCGTCAACTCTCCTCGACGCGCAAGATGCAGGAGCTGGCGCCGAGGGTGAAGGAGATTCAGGCGAAGTATCGCGGCAACCCGCAGGAGGCGATGGCCGCGCAGCAGGCGCTCTACAAGGAGCACGGCGTCAGCATGTACGGCGGTTGTCTGCCGCTGATCATCCAGATGCCATTCATCTACTCGCTGTTCTACTCGTTCGAGGCACTGCTGGATAGCTCCAAAGATGCGCTGCATCACATCAACGCGCAAATCTATCCGTTCCTACCGCCGCTCGCGAAGTTGCCACAGACCCATTTCCTGTGGACTGACCTGAAAAGCCCCGACCCGCTCTACATCCTCCCCGTCCTGGCGGGCATCCTGACCTTCATCCAGTTGCGCATGGCGGCCCCGGTGACACGACCTGGCGCGCCGGTTGACCCTACCATGCAGACGGCGAAGAACATGCAGTGGATCATGCCGTTCTTCACGGCTTTCATTGGCACCCGCTTCGCCTCCGGCCTGGCGCTCTACTGGACGGTCTCGACGGGCTTCTCCGCGGTGCAGCAATATGTGCTGACGGGCTGGGGATCGCTCTTCCTCGGCGTCCCTGGCATGGAGCGATTCGTGCCTCCGCCGCGCGATCTCACTCCCGTGACGCCCACGGCGCGCGCGGGGCGGCTGGCGGGGCAGGCGCGGGCGTAGCGCAGGCGGCGGCTCAGCAGCCTCCGCAAGGCTTCATGGCGACCATACGCGATATGTTCCAGCAGGCGCGCGAGCAGGTGGAGCAGGCGCAGACGACGCCAGAGAAGACTGGCGGCCAGCGTGTGGTCGAGGCGGGCGCTGGGCTCTGGCGCGATAGCGAACGGCAGCGAGGCGGCCAAGTCGGCCACAGCGGGCGCAGGCCGCGCCGCGTGACAAGAAACCGCGCGCGAATAAGCCGGGCGTGATGCTAGTGCGGCCCCCAAGCTCCACAATCAGTGAGAGTGCTCTTGCCGCGCAAGAGCCGGATGATTTGCCCGAAAATCGCATCAAGCGCGACACGGCAGCCCCGCTGGATGGTATCATTGCCGATGAAGGCGCCCGCTTGAATGGCGACACATCGCAGTCGAAGGGCGCGGTCAATGGCGCGGGCGGGAAGGCGAACGGCGTGGGCAAGCCAGCCGCAACGCCACGTCCAGGCGGCGGAAGTAGCTCCAGTGGCCAACGAAAGAGTCCGCAGGCGCGGCGCAAAGGCCAAAAGGGAAGCAGGTGACCAGGTTGGAGAGCGTAGAAGCCTCCGGAAAGACCATCGAAGACGCGATTCTTCAGGCGCTTGCCCGTCTTGGTCGCACGCGCGATGAGGTCGAGGTCGAGGTGCTGCAAGAGCCGAGCCGGGGCGCGCGTGGGATGGGCGTGCGCGAGGCGCGGGTGCGCGTCTTCGTCGTCGCGGGGCGCGCGCCGCGTCAGCGCTCAGGGTGACGGGGCTTATGCCCTGGAGGATGAGCGGGAGTACGCCGAGGACGAGGAAGGCGCATACGAGGAGTTCGAGCCGGAGGACGAATTCGGCGAAGAGGATGATCGGCTCGCCGACGAGCTGACCACCGCACGCCCTCGCCGATGTCATGCCTGAGGACGCCACGACCGAAGAGGTCGCCATCGAGGCGCTGCGCATGATCCTGGGGCATATGGGCGTGCAGGCTGAGGTCGAGGTGCGTCCCGGCGACCGAGGAAGAGCCGCTCACGCTCAACGTGCAGCCGCTCGGCTCGCAGCCCGTGAGCGTGCTGATCGGGCGGCGCGGCGAGACGCTAGCCTCGCTCCAGTTCGTCGTGAACATGATCGTCTCGAAGCAGGCAGGTCGGCGCGAGCATGTGATCGTGGACGCGCAGAACTACCGCCAGCGCCGCGAGGCGAACCTGCGGCAGATGGCCCAGCGCATCGCCGATCAGGTGCGGCAGTCTGGCGCGCCCGTCATGCTGGAGGCGATGCCGCCAAACGAGCGCCGCATCATCCACATGGCGCTGGCCGAGAGCGACGACATCGCGACGGAGAGCACTGGCGAGGGCGAGCAGCGGCGTGTCGTCGTCTCGCTGCGCAAGGGGTCGCGCGTCTAGGGCGCAGGGTTCCGCGAGAGGCCGCGTTGGCGTGTCGTCGGCGCGGCCTCGTTGTCGTTGTGGACGCCAACTGTGAAGGACGGAGCGATGACGCGAAGTCAGGATGGCCGCTGGTGGCTGAGCGCGCCCGATGTAGATCGGCAGCCCATCGAGGCGCTGATGGTGGGGCATGTAAGCTGCGACCTGCAACCTGACGGCGGCTGGCGCGCGGGTGGCACGCGTCTACTACGCGGGCATTCTGGCGATGCGTCTGGGGCTGCGCGTGGGCGTGGTGACGAGCGCGCCCGCCGAGGTCTGCGCGCGTGTCGCCGCTGAGATGAGCGGCCGGACGAGCGAATGGCGCTGGCAGCGTGGCGTTGGTGGCGATTCCCGCCGAGGCGGCGACGACCTTCGAGAATGTCTACTCCGCCGATGGGCGGCGGCAATATCTGCGGGCGCGGGCGCAGTCCACTCACGCTGGAGGACATCCCGGAGGCGTGGCGGCGCTGCGCGGTGGCGCTGCTGGCGCCCGTCGCGCGCGAGCTATCCCCTGATCTGGCGGCGGGGCTGACGGCGGACGTCATCGGCGCGACGCCGCAGGGCTGGCTGCGCCAGTGGGGCGCCGATGGCCGTGTGCGTCCCGCGCGCGCTCGACGCCGCCGAGACGGAAGCGTTGCGCCGCTTCTCCGCGCTCATCCTCAGCCGCGAAGACCTGGCGGGCGCGGGGGCCGATGCGGCGGCGCTGGCGCAGGCTGAGCGCACGCTGGCGGAGTGGGCGCGGCTGGTTCCGCTGCTCGCCGTCACGCGCGGCCCTGAGGGCGCGGACCTCTGGCGCGATGGCGCGGTCGAGCGCTTCCCCGGCTTCCCCGCGACGGAGGTAGACCCGACGGGCGCGGGCGATGTCTTCGCGGCGACCTTCCTCTGCGCGCTGGCCGCGACCGCCGACCCCGCGACGGCGATGGACATGGCGAATCGCGTGGCGGCGCTCGCGGTCGAGGGCGTCGGCGCCGCCGCCATCCCGACGCCGGAGCAGATCACCGCGCGCTATCTGCCGCCCGCGTGAGGTGAGCGCAGACGACAGACGCCCACCAGTCGCATGTCATTCAAACATTGACGCGAACGTGAATGCTGGACTATGCTATACCAGTGCCCTCCCGCCGCTGATGTCGTGTGGTGAGGGCGTTTCATGTCAACAGGGAAAGGGATTTTGCTATGGGTAGCGCACGGCCAGATTGGCGGGAAGCCGCCTGGCTCCGGTCGGCGACGGCTACAAGTGGATTGCGCTTTCGAATACGACACTCGGCACACTGATGGCGACGATCAATTCCAGCATCATTCTTATCGCGATGCCAGCCATCTTCACCGGAATCGGTATCAATCCACTCGCGCCAGGCGAGACGAACTATTTTCTCTGGATGCTGCTTGGCTATATGGTGGTCACCGCGACGCTGCTCGTCGCGTTCGGGCGCATCTCGGACATGTTTGGCCGCGTCAAGCTCTACAATCTGGGCTTCGCGGTCTTCACCGTTGGCAGCATTCTGCTCTTTATCGACGCCTGGCTCTGGCGACACCGCCGCGCTGGAGATGGTCATCTTCCGGCTGATTCAGGGCGTCGGCGCGGGCTTCCTCTTTGCCAATAGCGCCGCCATCATCACCGATGCGTTCCCCGCGCACCAGCGTGGCATGGCGATGGGCATCAACCAGATGGCCGCGATCATCGGCTCATTCATTGGGCTGATTCTGGGCGGCGTGCTCGCGGCCTACGACTGGCGGCTGGTCTTCCTGGTCAGCGTGCCGGTGGGCATCTTTGGCACGGTCTGGGCCTACCTGAAGCTGCGCGAGACGGCGACGATTCGCAGCGGGCAGAAGCTGGACTGGGCGGGCAATGTCACCTTCGCGGGCGGCCTGACCACACTGCTGCTCGGCGTGACCTATGGCATCGAGCCGTATGGCTCCTCGCCGATGGGCTGGGGCAATCCCTGGGTGATCGCGGCGCTGATCTGCGGCGTGGCGCTGCTGGCGCTCTTCGTCGTGATCGAGCTACGTGTCGCCGATCCGATGTTCCGCGTTGACCTCTTCAAGAGCCGCGTCTTCACCTGGGGCAATATCGCGGGCTTCCTCTCGTCGCTCCAGCGCGGTGGACTGCAATTCATGCTGGTGATCTGGCTGCAAGGGCATCTGGCTGCCGCTGCATGGCTACTAGCTTCGAGGAAACGCCGCTCTGGGCGGGCATCTACATGACGCCGCTGCTGGTGGGCTTCATCGTGCTGGGGCCAGTCAGCGGGTGGCTCTCCGATCGCGTGGGCCAGCGCGCCTTCATGGTCGTGGGCATGTTGCTCAACGCCGTCGCGTTCATTGGGCTGACGCTGCTCCCCGCGAACTTTGACTACAAGTGGTTCTTCATCCTGCTGCTGCTGCTGGGCATCGGCCAGGGACTCTTCGCCGCGCCAAATACGACGGTGGTGATGAACAGCCTGCCGAAGGAGCATCGCGGCGTGGGGTCGGGGATGCGCGCGACCTTCCAGAATGCCGCTGGTCTGCTCAGCATCGGCGTCTTCTTCAGCATCGTGACGGCGGGGCTGGCGAACGCGCTGCCCGCCTCGCTCACTGCGGGTCTCTCGCCGACGGGGCTGCCTGGCGCGCTGGTGGAGAAGATCGCGCATCTGCCGCCGACCGCCGCGCTCTTCGCCGCCTTCCTGGGCTACAACCCGATGGGGACGCTGCTACCGGCGCCAGTGTTGCAGGCGCTGCCCGCCGCGTCACAGGCGCATCTGCTGAGTCAGCAGTTCTTCCCGAACCTGATCGCCGCGCCGTTCATGGAGGGGCTGCGCGCGGTCTTCTATCTCTCGGCGGCGCTCTGCGTCATCGCGGCCTTGGCCTCGCTGGCCCGCCCCGCGCGTCTGGCTTCGGCGCAGGACGCTGATCTCCTCGCGGAAGGCTCCATCGGCGTGAGCGAGACGGTCGAGGCGACGAGCATGATCGAGGTGGATGAGCCGAACCCGCATGCGACAAGCGCCGCCAACCAGCGCTAGTTGCTGATGAAGGCTCCGTTCGCGTGCGTCTCCTGAGGCGCAGGTGGACGGGGCTTTCTTCGTGGTGGATAAGGCGCACTCAACACGATTGCCTTTACGGGGCGATGTATGTGAGAATGGGGCTGCGTAAAAGCCGTGAGGAATGCGGCTGGTCAGGCGCATGTGGCGAAAGGAAGAACCCACTTGAAGCGGTTCTATGGTTGGCTGAAGCGTCTCGCGCAAACTCCCAACTTCGTCGCTTGGATCTTGCTTGCCGGATTCCTGCTGGCTAGCCTGGTCACGGTTCTGACGCAGGCGTATCGCTATGGCATCACGATAGACGAACCATTGCAGGAGACGTATGGACGGTACGTGCTCTCCTGGTATTTGACCCACGGTAAGGACATGCGCTTCCTCACGGTATTCCCGTTTGGCGCGCATCTCCCGGAGCACGGCGGCATTTTCGATGCGATGGTCGTTCTGCTGCAGCATATTTTCAGATGGGCTGATCCCTGGATCGTGCGCCACACCGTCACTGGGCTGACGGGATGGCTGGGCGTCGTCGCGATGGCGCTGTGTGGATTTGAGCTGGGTGGCCCGTGGGTCGCATTGGTAGCCGCGCTGGGTCTTTGGCTCTACCCGCGCTACTATGGCGCGATGTACAACAATCCCAAGGACATTCCTGCCACTGTGACGATGCTGTTCGTTCTGTGGGCCACGCTGCTGCTGCTGAAGTACTGGAAGCAGCGTGCGCGGGCGCTCGGATTCGGCGCGCTGCTCGGCCTGTCTCTTGGCGCGGCAACCGCGATTCGCATGACGGCGATCGACTGGAGCGCGGTGTTGGTCGTGCTGCTGGCGGGCTGGTGGCTGGCCAACGGGAAGGCCGTGTGGCGCGAGCGTGGTGTCGCCTTGGCGCTGGCATGGCAGGGCATGATAGCGGGTGTGATCGCACGGTCTGGCTGCTCGCGACGATGGCGCTCTGGCCGTTTATCTTCATCAATCCGCTGCACAACCTGATTGACGCCTTCCAGGTGATGAGCCACTTTCCGTGGGCTGGTACAGACCTCTTCAACGGTGTGGTCTACCCGGCGACCCAGATACCAGTGAGCTATGTGCCTGTCTGGCTCGTGATTGGCTCTCCGCCGATGCTGCTGGCGCTGGCCGTGCTAGGGCTTGGCGTCGCGTTGGTCGAGACGGCGCGGATGCGGCGCATCAATCCCGCCGTGGGTGTCGTGATCCTGGCGTTTGTGATACCGCTGGCGGCGCTGCTGCTGCTGCATCCAGTGCTGTATGACACTTTACGGCAGTTTCTCTTTATGATTCCTCCGCTCATCCTGCTTGCGGCCTATGGTCTCGTACGGAGCGTGGTCGCGCTCATGCGCCAGCGACGCGTTGGGCTGCGCTTGCTGGCTGGGGTGTTGCTGGCGGTGACGCTCGTGAGCTATGCGTTCGTCGTCGTGGACATGGTGGCGCTCTCACCCTACGAATACATCTACTTCAGCCCGCTCGTTGGCGGCCCGAGCGGCGCCGTGGGGAAGTATGAGACTGACTACTATGGAGCATGCAGCACAGCCGCCACGCAGTGGCTGGCCCAGAACTATCGCCACTATACCGATGTGCCGGCGCCTTCTGTAGATACCTCCAACCTGCTGCGTAAGTCTATTTATCCCTACCTTTCCCGGCCCCTTCACCCCAGCGCTCAGCGCCCTGACTTCTTCATCGGCTTCACGCGCTTCAACAACAACCTGCAGTATCCGTCGTATCGCGTGATCCATGTCATCGTCGCTGAAGGGGCGCTCCTGTGCGTGGTCAAGGCCAATCCCGCGACGACTATCGGGCAGGGGTGAGAACGGTTTCGCCGCGGAAGGCGTACTGCGTGACTGCCGCCGCGTGTATGGCGATGCTACAATAGCGGGGTGAGGCGTCGGTATGCGCCCGCGAGAAGAAAGCTGGGCGAGGCATGGAACATCTGCCATTGCTGCTGGGGCTACTCGTGCTGGGCCTCATCATCTTCGGCCCGAAGAAGATGATCGAGATGGCAGGGCGCCTGGGCCAGATGCTGCGTGAGCTACAGGCGGCGGTGAAGGAGATGAACTGGAGCGTGCTGGGTGAGGATGCGCCGTCCAATGCGACGCCATCCACCCTTAGCAAGCTCAGCCAATTCGCGCAGAACCTGACGGCGCCTGTCACTACGCCTCCTGCGCCACCCAGCCCTGACGCCGTGGTCGAGCAGCCCGCCGCTGAGGAGGCCGCGCCCACCGAGCAGGCGCCCGCTGCCGCGAGCGATGCGCCGGGTGAGGCATGAGAGTGAATCCGCCAGACCTCCTACAACTTCAGTAGACGCTCCAGGGTGTCGCTGTCGGTCTGGGGGCCGATGACGGCGAGGCGCAGTCCCTCGCTGGTGAAGCATTCTCTGGCGAGCGCCTGGATGTGCTCGACGGTCACCGCGTCGATGAGCGCCATCACCTCGTCCAGTTCCAGCGCCTCGCCGGAGATGATCTCCTGCCCGCCCATCCACGCGGCGACGCTGTAGGTATCCTCCAGCCGTAGCGCCATGCGCCCCTTGATGTATTCCTTGACGCGCACCAACTCCTCCGCGCGCAGCGGCTCATCGCAGAGCTTGCGTAGCTCGGCGAGCGACGCGTGGATCGTCGCCTCCAGCTTCTTCGGCTCGACTCCAGCGGCGATGGTGAAGGCGCCGATGTCGTGGTAGTACGAGGGCGCCGAGCCGATGTCATACGCCAGCCCCTGCTTCTCGCGCAGCTCGATGAAGAGACGGGAGCTCATGCCGTCACCCAGCGCCGCGTTGAGCAGCGTCATGGTGTAGTGGCGAGGGTCGCGGCTGCGGATGCCCGGCGTGAGCAGGCAGAGGTTCGATTGCTCGGTGGGGCGCGTCTCCAGCCGGACGCGCGGCCCGTTCGTCGGGATGGGGCTGGGCGTCCAGGTGGGCGCGGGCGCGTCGGCCCAGTCGCCCAGCAGGTCGCCCAGCGCGGCCATCACCTGCTCATGGCTGACGTTTCCCGCGACGCTCACCACCAGATTCGACGGCGTGTAGTGGCGCTGCTTGAAGTCGAGCAGAATCTCGCGATTGAGTCCGCTGACCGTCTCGCGCGTCCCAGCAACCTCGCGCCCCAGCCGTTGCCCCGCCCACAGCGTCTCATCCGCGAGCACGTTCACCCAGTCCGCTGGGCTGTCGCGGTACATGTTCAGCTCTTCGATGATGACATCGCGCTCTTTGGCGATCTCCTCCTGCTCCATCAGGGGGCGCCGCACCATATCGCAGAGCAGGCGCATCGCGAGGTCGAAGTGCTGGCTGGCGACCTTGGCGGAGTAGACGGTGACTTCTTTGTCGGTCGCGGCGTCCAGCGCACCGCCAACGCCCTCGATGGCTTCGGAGATGGCCTGCGCGTTCGGGAAGCTCGCGCAGCCCTTGAAGAGCATATGCTCGATGAAGTGGGAGGCGCCGGAAATCTCATCGGGTTCGTAGCGGGCGCCCACGCCGAAATAGAAGACGATGCTGACCGAGCGGACATACGTGATCTGCGACGTGTAGACCCGAACGCCGTTAGGAAGGGTGACGCGCTGATGCATGCGTTGTTCCTCTGCCATCCCCGACACTCCGCGACCAGTGCGCGTTGGGTGATATTATCGCATACACGCTCGTCTGGCTGCCGGTCGGCGCGATGGCGGCGCGTTTGTGGCGTCTTGTAGCGTATGGTACGCTATTCGGTGGATAGCGATGCCCCACCGGAAGCGGTATGCGCTGGGCGTCGCTGGCGCCACCGATAGAGCGCTCAATTCACCACAGGGTTACTGCCTTCATGAGCACTACGAATACACGCCTCTCACGCGGCGACCCGTCGCCCACAGCCAGCGCGGGCGCCGCGATTGTCGTCGAAAACCTCGTCAAATCCTACGGATCCACCGTCGCCGTCAATGGTCTCTCGTTCACGGTCAAGCCTGGCGAAATCTTCGCGCTGCTGGGGCCGAATGGCGCGGGCAAGACGACCACCATCGAGATTCTGGAGGGCTATCGTGTCGCCGATAGCGGCGTGGCGCGCGTGCTGGGGCTGGACCCACGCCGCGAGTCCGCGAGCCTGAAGGCGCGCATCGGCGTCATGCTCCAGCAGGAGGGCCTCTACCAGACGTTGCGCGCGCGCGAGATTCTGGCACCTCTATGCCAGCTTCTATCTCAAGCCCGAGGACCCGCGCGAATTGATGGAGCGGGTGGGCCTCACCAGCGTCGCGGATACCCGCTTCCGGCAGCTCTCCGGCGGGCAGAAGCGGCGGCTGGCGCTGGCCGTGGCTATCGTCGGGAAGCCGCAGCTCGTCTTCCTCGATGAGCCGACGACGGGCATGGATCCGCAGGCGCGCCGCGCCACCTGGGACATCATCCAGGAGTTGAAGGAGCGGGGTGTCACGATCTTGCTGACGACGCACTTCATGGATGAGGCCGAGCGGCTGGCTGACCGCATCGCCATCATGGATGGCGGCAAGCTGATCGCGCTCGACACGCCCGCCGGGCTGACCACGAGCCAGTCCACCACTGGCACCGAGGTGCGCTTCCATGCGCAGCCAGGGCTGGATATGGTCGCGGTGGGACGGCTCAGCGCCGTGCGCGCGGCCCACGAAGAGTCGCCCGGCTCGTATGCCCTGGAGACAGGCGATCCACGCGAGATGCTGGTGCAACTGACGACCTGGCTGCGTGACGCGGGCGTGGATGTGAGCGACCTGCGCGTGGGCCGCTCGACTCTGGAAGATGTCTTCATCCGTTTGACTGGCAAGGAGATGCGCGAGTGAGCGCTCAATCATCTTCGGCGATCTCGCGAACCTCTGGGGAAACACCCGTCGCGGCGCCCTTCTGGAGCATGGTGCTGTCACAGACACGCGCTGAGTTGATGATGACGCTGCGGCGCGGCGAGAGCCTGCTCATCACGATCATCATCCCGATTCTGCTGCTAATCTTCTTCACCCTGTTCAAGGTCGGTGGCGTCGGGCCAAACTTCATCGTGCCGGGGATCATGGCCCTGGCGCTGATGTCGGCGGGCATGGTGAGCCTGAGCATCGCCACGGCCTACGAGCGCTACTACGGCGTGCTGAAGCGCCTGGGCGCCTCGCCACTCTCGCGCTTTGGGCTGATTCTGGCGAAGTCGCTCTCGGTGGTGGCGCTGGAAATCGCGCAGATCGCCATTCTCTCTGTGCTGGGCTTCTTCGTCTTTGGCTGGCGACCCACTGGCTCGGTCTTGCTCTTCATCCTGGTCTTCATCCTGGGGACAGCGACATTTAGCGGGCTGGGGATGCTGATGGCGGGGGCGCTGCGGGCCGAGGCGACGCTGGCGGGCGCGAACGGCCTCTATCTGGTCTTTGTGCTGCTTCCCGGCACGGTGCTGCCGATTAGCAGCCTGCCGGAATTCCTGCGGCCTGTCGCGTCAATACTGCCAGCCGCTACGCTCTCCGATGCGCTGTACGGCGCGACCCAGGCGGGGGCGTTCCATGTCGGGAGCCTGGTCTGGCTGGTGATCTGGGGTGTGATCTTCTTTGGCGCGGCGGCCTTCACCTTCAAGTGGGAGTAGACCGCGCGACGCGAGTATGGCAGGGGCGATGTGGCGAACGGGTCACGTCGCCCCTGCTCTTCTTCTCCGGCTTATAGGGCGCTGAGAATCAGATGAAACGAGACGGCGCTTGGCCCGTTCCTATATGTATATAGCCGCGTTGAACGCATGTGGCAGTTCTGACATGATCGGGCAGGTCAACGCCGTGAGAGGGGACAGCGCCGTATGGATTCTATCGCCAAAGAGCAGTGGGCGCTTGCCCTGCTGACCGCGAGATTTGACTGCGCGCAACAGGAATTCTTTCAGGCGGAGTACGGGCGGCGGCGGCGCAGTCCAGCGGTCGCGCTGGCGCTCTGCCTGACGCTGGGAGCCTTCGGAGCGCATGAGTTCTACATGGGACGCCTGCGGAGCGCGGCGCTGCGGCTACTCTTCTGCTGGACGCTGATACCCCTGGCGCTGGCGCTCCTCGATGCGCTGGTTCTGACCCAGCGCGTGCATTCGTACAACTCCCATGTGGCGCATATTCTTGCTGAGATCGTCGAGGAGTCCTTCGCCGCCGTGCGCGCCCAGGATGCCTCGGTCGCGGTCGCGGCTGAGCGCGCTCCCGCTCGTCCCCGCGCGCGTCTGCTGGAGGAGCCAGCCCAGCGACCCGCTCAGCGCCCCACTCAGCGGCCCGTGGAGCGGCCAGCCGCGCAGCCCGCGTGGC
The DNA here is from genome assembly GCA_963840335.1 of uncultured Chloroflexia bacterium. Classification (GTDB taxonomy): domain Bacteria; phylum Chloroflexota; class Ktedonobacteria; order Ktedonobacterales; family JADMIN01; genus JAKAIY01. Next base: position 72,688 of record CAWIYP010000025.1, on the reverse strand, counting down.
AGCCGGGTCTGGCGCACGCGCTCGCCTCGGCGACGGCCACCCGCTGGCCACACTCCGCGCCGCTCTCGCTGCTGCTGACAGAAAAGCGCCTGATGCCGTAACTCGTCTCCGTGAGCGCCTGAGTACGCGAAATTGATGGCCACGAATGAGCCACTGGCTGCTATAATGGGCGCTGTGTTGGGTCGCGGCGTGCGCGCCGCGTGGTGGGAGACGCGCAGAGCGTGCGCGAGTGACCGTGATCGCGCGACATTGGCATGGGGGGAATCGCGTGGAGAAGTCGATCATCTTTCGCTGGGTCAACCTGCTGCTGTTCTGCATTCCGGTGGTGGTGTTCCGTGACTACTTCAAACTCGAAGAAGGCCCGGTCATCGCGATTCTATCCGCACTCAGCCTGATTCCCCTCTCGGGCTTCCTGGAAAGCGCCGTCGAAGAGCTTGAGGAGTTGCTGGGCGAGTTCCTGGGCGGCTTCATGCATATGACCTTCGGCAACGTGGCGGAGCTTGCCATCGCGCTCTCGATCCTCTCGCATCAGACGCCAGGAGACAGCGCAGGCTCGCAGATCATCCTTGGCTCTATCGCGGGCGTCATCATCCGCAACTCATTGCTGGGTCTGGGTGTCGCGACGATCTTCGGCGCCATGACCAATGGCCGCATGAAGTTTAACGCCGATCGCGCCGGGCAATATTCCACGATCTTCGCCCTCGCCGTCATTGGCGTCTGTCTGCCGACGCTCGCGGCCTACCTGGCGCGTGGGAGCAACGCCAGCGCGGACGAGGCGCTGCCGAGCCTGGTCGTCTTCAATCATTACTCCCTCAGTTTGCTCGTGGCGGTGGTGCTGCTGGGCAGCTATCTCGCCTACACCCTCTTCGCCATCTTCCGTGTGCGCGATGGTGAGAATCTCTCCGAGAAGAGCAAGAAGCGCGAGCAAGAGCGCCTGGACGATGGCGTTGAATCTCTATGGCGTCAGCCCCGTCGAGCAGACGCCGGGTGTGCAGGCGCTCTTCAAGCAGGAGCGCGCTCAGGCCGAGTATGAGCTTCAGCAGCACGTGGAGCATAGGATACCCCGCAGCGCACCGCCAAGGCGGAGTATGCCGAGATCAAGCGGCAGGAGCGGCGCGAGCGCGCGGAGAAGCGTAACGAAGGAAAGGCCGAGGGTGAGAAGAAAGAAGGCTTCCTCGGCCTGCATCCCGCCGTTCGTGGGTTGATTGCGATGGCGCTGCTGGCTGTGTCGGCGTGGGGCGTCGTCAACATGTCCGAAGGGTTCGCTGGTTCGGTGGAACTGCTGGCGAGGCAGAATGAACAGTTCGTCAACCCGTTCTTTGTCGGCTCTGATCGTCATTCCGATCGTCGGCGGCTTGGTCGAAATCTACGGCATGATGGGCATGGCGAAACGCAACCTGATGGAAGTCGTGATGGGCGTGACCGCAGGCGCTTCCGTTCAGATGATTCTGGTGATCGTGCCGGTGCTGGTGATCATCGGCCACTTCACGAATCATCCCCTGCTGCTGATCTTCGCGCCGCTGGAGATCATCATCTTCGTGGCGGCGATCTTCCTCTTCATGCTGCTGACCCGCGATGGCGAGTCTACCATCCTGGAGGGGGTACAACTCTGCTCGCTCTGGGCGTTGCTCGCGGCGACGGCGTACTTCCTGCCACCGCCATTCGCGGGCTGACGCGGCGAACGCCAGGGAGGTCGCGGCATGAGGGCGCAGGGAACCGTTCTGATCGCGCCGGGCTGGTCTAACTCCGGGCCGGAACACTGGCAGTCACGCTGGCAGCGGACGCATCCTGAGTACGTGCGGGTCGAGCAGCGCGATTGGGAGCGCCCCGAGCGGGCGGAGTGGGTGACAACACTCGATGCCGCCATCGCCCGCGTCCCTGGCCCGGTGACACTGGTAGCGCATAGCCTCGGCGCGGTCACGGTGGCGCACTGGGCCGCGCTGACCACCCCCGCCCGCGCGAAGGTGACGGGCGCCCTGCTCGTCGCGCCGCCAGATATGGAGCGCCCCGGCCTCATCCCCGGCGTCAGCGGATTCTCCCCCGTGCCAACGGAGCCGCTGCCATTTCGCGGCATCCTCGTGGCCAGCGACGATGACCCCTACATCGCGCTCGACGCCGCGCGCACGCTGGCTGAGCGCTGGGGCTGTCAGTTCGTCGCGCTGGCGGCGGCGGGGCATATCAACACCGACGCGGGCTTTGGCCCCTGGCCAGCGGGCGAGGCGCTGCTGGCCTCGCTACGCTGAGCGGCGGTGGGAGATGTGGCCTATTGCCCTTCGGCGGCGTCGCTCTCAGGCGGCATGGGTGTCAGGCCGAGCAGCTTGAGGTCGTCGGGGGTCGCGGAATTGCTGATCGAGCGATTCGAGCGCCGCGCGCAGGGCGGGGTCGGCGCTGCGGCTCGCGGCTGGCCCGATCTGCGTGATCCACTGGAGCAGATCCTGACGGCCACGGAATGAGCCTTGCACTTCGTCCAGGGCGAAACTGCCCGGCAGCTTGTATGCGCCCGACGCCGAGGCCTCCGCCTCCTCTGTCCGCCACTCACTCGCCTCGGTCGCGAGCACGGCCAGCGCCTCCTCCATAGCGGCTTTCCAGCCGCGCAGAAACGCTTCTTGCTCTTGCTGTGTCGCCATAGCCTATCTCCTTTGCGCGCCATAGGGAGCGCGCCGCAGATGTCGTAAGCTGGGGCATGCTGTCGGATGCGCGATGACGCTCCCGCCGCCATAAGGGTATCAGATTTCGCCTCAGTGTTCCAGAGTGTACCGCATGGTAGCCGTCGCTAAGCGGGCAGCGCGAGGGAGAGACGCCTGCGCTGGCTCGTCTACCTCCTCCGATAGCTCAGCCTCATCACCAGTCCACGCCTTGTGCCAGCTTTCTTCAGGCGCATGGGTGTTGATATAGCGGTTGATCTCAGTGACCAGCGCGGCGACCGGACGATCGAGCATCGAGCGCAGGATGCGGTAGCCCATTGAGTGCTGATAGCCGACAAAGATGGCCAGCGCGCCCTTCCAGCGCGGCTGGCGGCGGTTGATGTCTTGCCGATCCGAAACGTTGATGTCCAAGTAGTGGTATGTGATGGGCCATCTGCGAGAGTAGATGAATTCTTCGACTTCCAGCGTCTCGTTCCAGCGCAAAAGCCCCCGGCCAGTGACGATCATCGAGCAGTTGTCGAGGATGCCGTCGGCGTTGACGACAAGGGTAGGGCTGGTCATCACCACGCGAATGAGCAGGAGCAGCGTGATGACGCCGCCAAAGGACAGTATGAAGGCAATGCATACGATGATCACGACCTGCGAAAAGGTGTCTGGAACGACTATGTACGCCAACCAGCCGAGGACCGCAAAGAACGTAAGGATCGCGATATTCATGAGCGCCCGAAGCGCCACTCTGCCCCGATTGGCGTAGATGATAATCCGCTCGCCGTCATCGCGGAATAGACCCTCGTTCGCGATAATCTCGCCCAGGTCGCGAGCGATGTTCCTGTATACGCTATTCAAGTGTCGCAGAGTTCGCCCCATGAAGACGAACGCCGCGATTGTTAGCCCAATCGCGCCAATCACCACCACGACCTGAGCGGCCGACAGCGCCGCAATGACCTGGGTGTTCCAGCCCTCGATGACCGCGAGAGAGAGGCTGAACCACAGGCCGAAGGAGAGCGGCGCGGCGAGCAACCAGCTATGGCGCTTGACCACGAAAAATCCGACCGTCGCAGCGAGCGCGATGGCGATGCCGACCAACGCCGCCGGGGAGCGCCCATGCCCCGGCGTACTGGCTGACTGGAATGGCTAGCAGGCCGCTGGGGAACGCGAGCGCAATGAAGAGCGCCACACCCGCTGGCTCTTGCCACCAGCCAGGTTTTAGCCGCCTGAAGAGCCACGCCATCGCTCTCAACCCTTCCGCTCATCTGAAGCCGTGCCCAGCATAGCATACCTGGCATACAAGCGACGAACGCCGCAACGGGTGGTATGCCCATCACCGTTCCGCCGCTCATCGCGTAGAATGAAGCGCAGATGATGTCCTTTTCCCCATCCCTTCATCAGCGAAAGAGGCGCTTGTGAGCGAGCCTGATGTGTCGCGCGAGGTCGCGGCGCCCGCTGGCCCAGTGGTGACGCTGGAGTGGCGTGGCCGCGACCTGGCGATACTGCCGCCGCCGGAGCTTGCCGCGCTGGATGACGCCACCCTGGCGCGGACGCTGCTCGGCGCGCGTCTGGCGGCGCGGCTGGGCGGACGACTGCGCCGCGACCGGCGCGGGCATGCGCTGCGCTTCCAGCCAATCGAATTCGCCGAGGTGAAGGCGGCGCTGCTGGCTCAGGGCGCCTATCCCGTCGTCGTCGCCTTCGATGAGCGCCCCGCGCTGCCCTTCACGCCGCAGCCCGCGCTGGAGACGCGCCCCTACCAGGAGGAGGCGCTGGTCGCGTGGCGCGCCGCCGGGAGTCGTGGGCTGGTCATCTTGCCGACGGGCGCGGGCAAGACGTATCTGGGCGCGCTGGCCATCGCCGACCTGGGCCTGTGGACGCTGGTGGTCGTGCCGACGATTGATCTGCTGGGCCAGTGGCGCCGCGCGCTGACGGAGGCGCTGGCGCTCCCGGATGACGCGATAGGCGTCTTTGGCGGCGGCGATCACGACATCGCGCCGATCACCATCATCACCTACGAGTCGGCGCAGTTGCGGCCCGACGTGCTGCGACACTACGGGCTGCTGATCTTCGATGAGTGCCACCACCTGCCCGCTCCCACCTATCGCCAGATCGCGGAGGGCGCCTTCACGCCGCTGCGGCTGGGGCTGAGCGCGACGCCAGAGCGCGCCGACCAGGAGCATCGCGCGCTGGAGCGGCTGATCGGGCCGGAGGTCTACCGCCGCCAGCCAGAGGAGCTGGCCGCCGCGCGCTATCTGGCCGAGTACACCGTCGAGCGGCTGCCCGTCGCCCTCGCCGAGGCTGACCGCGCGCGCTACGACACCGCCCGCGCGACCTATCGCGGCTTCATCCGGCGGCGGCGGCTGGTCATCGCCTCGCCCGAAGATTTCCAGCGCAAGGTGCTGTGGGCCAGCGCGCGTGACCCGGAGGCGCGGGCGGCGATGCTGGCGTGGCGCGAGTCGCGCTCGCTCGCGCTCAACGCGCCCGCCAAGCTCGCGCTGCTCGAAGACATCTTCGCGCGCCACCGCGACGAGCGGGTGCTGGTCTTCAGCGAGTACAACGCGCTCGTCGGCGAGGTCAGCGAGCGCTTCGCCATCCCGCAGATCACCCACAAGACACCGCCGGAGGAGCGCCGCCTCATCCTGGAGGGCTTTCGCACGGGACGCTTCACCAAGCTGGTGACGGGGCGCGTGCTGAACGAGGGGGTGGATATTCCCGATTGCGCCGTCGCCGTGATCGTCAGCGGCAACGCGACTCGCCGCGAGTACATCCAGCGGTTGGGGCGGGTGCTGCGTCCCGAAGGCCAGCCGCGCGATCCTCTACGAGCTGATCTCCGAGGACACGACTGAGGAGCGCGTGGCCGAGCGGCGGCGAAAGCAAGGATGATGAAGGCATGAGAATGGCCCTGGCGGATGTCCCCAAGAGTTTTTCGCGGCGCGACGGGCGTGTCTATCTCACGCCGCGCCTGCTGCGCCCGCGTGACCTGCGCGACGAGCTGACGGCGCTGATCGCGCTGTATGAAGCGTCGCTTGGGCGGCGCCGCGCCGACTTCCCGGAGGATCGCCCGGCTGAGGTGATTGGCGACTTTCGCCTGGCGCGCAGCCTCACCATCTGCCTGACGGACTGGTATGGCTGGCAGGGCGGCGTGTGGCCTGGAGCGGCGAGCGAGGCCGAGGCGGCGGCGCTGGCGGCGCGTGGCGTCACCTCGCCAACGACGCTGCGGCTGGCGCTCTATGACTTCGCGCAGACGGCGTGCGGCGGCTACCTGCCCACCGCGCAGCGCGAGGCGCGGCTCGACGACTTCGCCGCGTCGCTGGGCATCGCGCGGGCGACGCTGGATGCGCTGCTCCGGCTGGATGACGCGCGCGAGGAGCGGCTGGCGCGCGTGGCGGCGTGCGGCGCCCGATGCGGCGGCGCTGGCGGCGCGCTACAACCAGCGGGCGGTCGAGGCGCTGCTGGCGAGCGCGTCGCAGGTGGAGTGGCGCGTGCCACCAGAGGCGGCGGAAGGCTCCGGCGGCGGCCTCGGCGCGGTCGTCAAGCGCGTCTGTTTCCTGGCGCGGCGGATGGGCGTCAACTATGAGGTCGCCTTCGAGCATGGCTTTCCCGATCTGGCGCCCGCGCCGTTGGCGCGGGTGGCGGAGCGTCCGGCGGGCTATGCGCAGCCTGGCCCGCGCTCGCTGGCGCAGGCGGGATTGCCCGTCGTCATCACGCTCTATGGCCCGCAGGAGGTGATGGGCGCGGCCAACCAGTATGGCGAGCGACTGGCGCGGCTCTCGCGGGCGCTGCTCGGCTATCGGCGCGCTGATGGCGGCGCGGGGGCGCTGCGTGGCGCGCTGAGTGGCTGGGCCACCATCTATCTGCGCGGCAAGCCGTTCACCTTCACGCTGGATGATCGCCTGCTGCGGCTGCTGCGCTCCGAGACGCTGGCCGAAGAGCCGCTAGCGATGGAAGGCGACACGCTGGCCTTCGATTCGCTAGCTCGAACGGCGCCTCTACGAAGATTTCACCGCGCTGGAGCGGGCGGGCGAGGCGGCGGGCTGGCGGCTGGAGCGCGAGCCGGAGCCGCTGCTCTTTGGCGAGAGTATCCTCGTGCCAGACTTCGCGCTGACCCGCGACCAGCGCCGCGTCTATCTGGAGGTGGCGGGCTACTGGCGTCCCGGCTACCGCGAGCGCAAGGCGCGCAAGCTGCTGGCGCTCGATGGCGCGATTGCGCTGGTGGTGGCGGCGCCTGAGGAGTCGCGCGGGGTCTTTGGCGCGCTGGAGCAACACTATCCCTTTCTCTGGTATCAGCAGGAGACGATCAGCGCGCCCGCGTTGCTGGCGACACTGCTGCGCGCCTATGACGACTTCCCGGCGCGGCTGGCGGCGCTCGATCTCGCCGCGCTGCTGGCGGAGGTGGAGCGGCGCGGCCACATCGCCCCGACGGAGGCGCAGGCGGCGCTGCATGCCTTCACACGCGCGGAGGTGGCGGCGGCGGTGGCGGCGCTGGCCCAGCGCGCGGGCGCAGAGAGGCTGCCCGCGCCTGAGTGGGTGGAGGGACTGGGCCTCTGCGCTCCCGCCTGGCTCGATGCGCTGGCGGAGCAGGCGCGGGCGCTGGTGGTGGTGGCGGATGGGCGTATGCCGCTGACCGCGCTCGGCGCCGCGCTGCGCGATGCGGGCGCGCTGGGGGAGCCGCTGGCCGAGGCGCCGCTGGAGGCGCTGGCCGGACGCGCGGGGCTGCGCGTCTCGCGGGCCTCGCTCTTCGCCGCCGAGGCCCTGACGCCTGAGCGCGCCGAGGTGGATGACGCGCTGGCTGCCGCCTCGCCAGAGCAGGCGGGCGCGGCTCCGCGCCTACAACCCGTCTCGCGTCGGGCGCAACCGCGCAAGGGCGTGAGGCGTACAAGTTCTGGCGTAGCGTGGAGCGCGCCCGCGATGTTTCCCTCTGAGGCGGCAGGCGATGAGCAGGAAGCCGAGGCTCATTCGCTCACTCCGCCGCCCCAGGCCGATACATAATCCCACTACCATAGCTTTGATGAATCCAGCCCAGGGAGGCGTGTCTCATGTCAGATGATGGCGAGCGGACAGACGAAATCAATGATCTGCGTGAGCAAAGCGCTATGCCTGATCCCGTGGATCTGAACGCGCACCGTGAGCGGCGTCAGCAGGCGATGCGCATCCACTGATCCAGCGCAACAGGCGTATGACGATCTCACCGACGAACTGGAGCGCCAGGCGCGTGAGATGGTGCGCCTCTTCCGTGAGAATGTGGGCGATCTGGGTGAGCGTGTGCGCCAGGCGGCGGAACATGCCGCGACGCTGTGGAACGAGGCCGCTGAGGCTCCTCCCGCGCCGCCGAGCGACGATCCACACCCGCACGAGCTACGCTCCCGCGCCCTGATGCGCCGCTGGGTGAAGCGTGATTTTCTGGTGGATCCCGATCTGCCAGCCGCGATGGCGCATGTCAGCCTGAAGGACGCGGATGTCTGGCGGATCGAGCTACGTGAGCGCGGGGAGTCGCGGTCGGTGGCGGACACGACGGAGCCGTATACTGGAACGCAGCCGCCCGCTCCCAGCGCCAACTTGCCCGTGTGGGATTACACCTACCCGGTGACGCCAGAGATCGAGTCAGGCGAGCGGCGCGAGGCTGTGCCTGGGTCGGCGATGCGCGCTGCCTGCGAACGCTGCCACGGGTCAGGGCATCGCAACTGTAGCGCACTGCGAGGGCAAGGGGATGACCACCTGTCCCGATTGCCGTGGGCGTGGCAGCAAGGTCTGCCCGCGCTGCCGTGGGCGGGGCCGCATCGCCGATCCCGCCGCCGAGCGTCAGGCGCGCGCCGCCAAGAGCTACATGCAGGTGCATGTCGAGCGGCTCACCCAGAACGCGGTCGAGCGGCTGGCGGACTTCTCGGAGCGACTGCGGCAGGACTATGGCGCGCCGCTGCCCCCCTCGGCTGACTGGGCGCCGCTCGCGCCCGCCTCTGGCAAGACCATCGCCTGCCCTGATTGCGTCAATGGCGCGATGCCCTGTGTCTGCAACAACGGCAAGGTGGTCTGCGCGGTCTGCCACGGCAGCGCCTATGAGCCATGCGCGGCGTGCGCTGGCTCCGGCCAGGTGATTCGCCAGCGGCAGGTCGTGCGGCGCTTCGACACACGCATCCGCGCGAAGGTCTTGCCGCCGACCGACACTGAGGCGGCGGGCTGGGTCAACGAGCAGATGTTGCGTCGCAGCGAAGGTGAGCAGGTCTGGGAGGGCAGCGAGGCCGACCTGGCCGGGGCCGCTCCCGCAGGCGCGCCAGAGCAGGTCTGGGCCGCCGCGCTCGCCTTCAGGAGCGCCTTCGATGAGGCGCCCACTGGGGCGAGTGATGGCGCTGCGCCCAGTGCGGCGGATGCGGGCGAGCGACGGGTGCTCTCGCGCCGCGTGCGCCTCATCCGCACACCTGTCACGCGCATCGAGTATAGCTTCGCGGGGCGCAACTACGAGGCGTTCGCGGTGGGGCGCGCGGGTGATGAGCGCTTCTGGGCTGAGACCTTCCCGCCGCGCTGGAACCGTGTCAGCCGCTTCTTCCAGGCGGTCGCGCGCGACATCGCGGGTGAGCCACGGCAGGAGCGCCACCATGACGGACACACGCTCAACGGTGGCGTTCTCCGCGACCGTGCGCACATTCGCATCATCGAGGAGCCATCCGAAGAGCTAGCCGACGACGCCAGCGCCCCCACGCAGCCTGATGAGTCGGGCGCCCACCCGGACGACTATGCGCGCATCCAGCGCTCGCAGCGCGTGATACACTGGCAACGTGAGCGACCAGCAGACATCCTCCACAGCGCGACAACCGCAAGCGAGCGTCCGTCAGCCGACCGACGCCGCTCCCGCGCGCGCGCACGCGGCCCTGCTGGAGTGGTACGCGCGTGAGGGGCGGGCGGGCCTGCCCTGGCGCGCCACCCGCGACCCCTACGCGATCCTCGTCTCGGAGGTGATGCTCCAGCAGACGCAGGTCGAGCGTGTCATCCCGAAGTACCACGCCTTTCTGGAGCGCTTCCCGACGCTGGCGGCGCTGGCTGAGGCGCCCACCGCTGAGGTCATCCGCGCGTGGGCCGGGCTGGGCTACAATATGCGCGCGGTGCGCCTGCAAGAGATCGCCCGTCAGGCCCAGACTGAGTACGGCGGGAAGCTGCCCGCGACGCTCGATGGCCTGCTCGCGCTCAAAGGCGTCGGGCGCTACACAGCGGGCGCGGTGGCGGCATTCGCATACGAGGCGCAGGTCGCTACGGTGGATACGAATATCCGGCGCACGCTCTGGCGCATCTTCCGTGGCATCGAGCCGCCTGTGTGGCCAGCGGGCGAGGCGGCGGCGCGTGAGGCGCTGGCGCTGGCGGAGTGGGCGCTGCCAGCGGGACGCGCCTACGACTGGCAGCAGGCGCTGATGGACCTCGGCGCGACGGTCTGCATCGCGCGGCGGCCCGCCTGCGAGCGCTGCCCGCTGCGCGAGGTCTGCGCGGCCTGGGCGGAGGTCAGCGCGGCGACGCTCTTCCCGTCCGGCGAGGCGCTGGCGCGCATCCGCGATGAGCGCGCGGGCGAGCGGCAGGCTGGCGTGGCGCAGGTGGCGGAGGCGGCGGCGGCGTATCAGACGCCAGCGCGACGGGCGCGGAAGAGCGCGCAGCCCTTCACCAGCACGTCGCGCTACTTCCGGGGGCGCATCATCCATGCGCTGCGGGAGCTGGCGCCGGGGGCGTCGCTGGGGCTGGCGGAGCTGGGGCCGCTGGTCAAGCCAGAGTTTCGCGCCGAGGACATTCCCTGGCTGCGCGACCTGGCGCAGGGGCTGGCGCGCGATGGCCTGGCGCGGCTGGAGCCTGACGACGCGGCGAGCGACGGCGACCTGCGCGTCTCGTTGCCCTGAGCGGCGCGACGCCTGAGGCTGGTGATCGATAGCGAGGAGATGCGGTGATGGACGAGCATCCAGAGACGCCAGAAGCGCATGCTGCGCCGTTGACGCTGGCGGAGGCGCAGCGCGCGGTGGACACCTCCATCCTGGCGCTGGGCGGCTACTGGCCGCCGCTGGCGAATCTCGCGCGCCTCTTCGAGGAGTGCGGCGAGCTGGCGCGCGTGGTCAATCAGCGGCATGGGCCGAAGCTGGTCAAGGCGGGCGAGGTCTCCAGCGCGGAGCGGGAGGAGCTAGGCGACGCGCTCTATACGCTGCTCGGCCTGGCGAATAGCCTCGGCGTGGATGCGGAAGAGGCGCTGCGCGAGGCGCTCGATAAGGTCGCGCGCCGGATCGCGCCGCCCGCCCCCTGAGCCGCCAGCGCCCGATGAAGCGTGATACGTGAGACTGATTTGTAGAGACTTCCCCCGAGTGGGTGAGCTAGCGTCCAGAGAGAGGACACGGAACACGCATGAGTGACGACCGCGACACGGCGCACGAGCAGATAGACGAGCGAATGCTGAACGACACCAGCGAGTATCAGGCATGCTTCGGCTGTGGGGGACGTAATCTCAATGGCCTGGGCCTCGTCTTCAAGACAGAAGGCAATCTCATTCTGGCGGAGATCACGCCGGATGCGCGTTTCCAGGGCTTCCCCGGCGTGCTGCATGGCGGTGTCCTCGCGACGATGCTCGACGAGACGCTGAGCCGCGCGGCGGTCTTCGCTGGCAAGTGGATGATGACGGCGCGGCTGGAGATTCGCTATCGGCGTGCGGCGCCCGTTGGGCAGGCGCTGCGGGTGACGGCCCAGCCTACCCGTGTGCGCTCGCGGATGGTCTCGGCGACGGGCGCGATTTCGTTGGCCAGCGATCCTGCGGTGGTCTTTGCCGAGGCTGAAGGTTTGTTCATGCCCATCTCGGCTGAGTATGAGCGCGAGATGACGCAGGCGCGTCCAGAGCTTGCGGGATTCTTCCAGCGGTAGTCCGGGGAAGAGAGGAGCGGTATGGCGACTGATTTTATCCCCCACAACATCCCTCCTGAGATCGAGCGTGTGGAGATTGGCCCGCAGGCTATCCCAGCGCTGCTCGTGCGGCCACGCGGCGACCTCCCGCGTCCCGCGCATGCCCGCAGTGCTGATCCAGCATGGCTACGGCGCGGAGAAGTCCGACCTGCTGCCGCTGGCGAGCATCCTCACGGCGCACGGCTTTGTCACGCTGCTGCCGGACGCCTGGGGCCACGGCGAGCGCTTCCCCGCCAGCGGCCCGAACTGGATGACGCACATCACCTCCGATTTCTTCATGGAGGTGGTGCGCCATACCGTCGAGGATATGCGTGTCGTGTTCGACTATCTGCGCGACCAGCCCGGCGTGGATGGCGACGCGACGCTGACGGGCGGCTTTTCGATGGGCGCCATCGCCTCGCTGGTCTATGGCACGGAGGATGAGCGCGTGGCGGGCGTCATCGCCGCCTCTGGCTCGCCGCTGAGCGACCTGCTGCCAGTGCGGCTCTTCGGCTCGGCGCCGCCCAGCGCGGAGACGGTGGCCTGGGCGCGCGCGCACGACGCCGCCGCCAACATCACGCGGCTGGCCCCCAAGCCGCTGCTGATCCAGCATGGGCGGGCGGATGACATGGTGCCGGTGGCGGGCGCGCTGCGGCTCTACGAGGCGGCCAGGCCCCACTACGAGGAGCATCCCGACCACCTGAAGCTGATGCTCTATCCGCACACGCATCTCGTCACTGAGCAGGAGATGCACGACGCCGTGCATTGGGTCGCGACGATGTTTTCCCCAGCCGCATAGCCGACACACTGGAGGATGGCCTTGCGACGATACAACCTGACGCCGCTACTGCTGGGCGTGGGCTTTGGCGCGCTGATGAGCGTGGTCGCGCTGGCGTATCTGTGGTTCGTGGTGTTCCAGCTGGAAGGCGCGCGTCATGCTGAGGCTCAGGTGGTGCGCGGGGGCAGCGAACTTCTGGAGCGTCGTGCGTACCTACGCATTGCCGTTCCTTCCAGCGGCGGCGCTAAGTTGGTGGATCATCACCGCTGGCGTGCGTCAGCCTCGTGCGCTCGCCAGCGGATTCTATGGCGCTATGGCCGGACTCCTGAGCGTGTTTCTGGGCACGCTCAGCGTCACGTGGCGATCATCTGCACAGCATTGGTCACCAACCGTGATGTCGAAAATGGTCTTCGCCCTCCTGTGACTCGCCTTTTCACTCTGGCCGCTCGTCACGCCTCAGGGACTTGGCGCGGACGTGGTCGCGCTAGCGGTAGGCGCGCTCTATGGTGTTGCGTTGGCCGCTATCTGGCTGAGGCGCGCGTGGCGCCAGCCGTGAGTCGTTGACCCTTTCGGCGGGCCTATGCTACACTCGATGAGGGTATTTTGCCGCAGTGTGGCGGCGCGTACCCAGGGACTCTTGAATGACGCGGCCAACGCGGCCTGAGCGCGTGGCGTCAGAGGTCAGAGAACAGGAAGGGTCGTCATGCCCAAAGTCACCTTTGTCAACGAAGGCAAGTCGGTCGAAGTCGAGGCAGGCACATCGCTGCGCTATGCCGCGCTTGAGAATGATATACCGCTTTATTGCATGTGGTTTGGCCTCTCGAAGGTAGCGAACTGCCACGGCAACGGTCTCTGCTGGACAGATCGCGTGCGTGTCTCGCCCGCGAGCGCCGTCACCGAGCGCAATGTGCTCGAAAAGACGATGAATCAGGTCGGCACCTTCGCCAAGAATCGCAGCCCGGAGACGCGGCTCGCCTGCCAGGCGCTGGTGATGGAGGACTGCGAAGTCTACACCCGCTGCAAGCCCGTGCGTTCATAATCACACCGCCCGTTAGCGCTTCTCAGGAGTACTCATCACATGCGCATTGACCGCATTTATGCCGAGGGCGAGGCGCTCAACCAGCTTCGTCGCCTGGGCTTCGAGATCAAAGAAGCGCCCTATCGCGAGGGCCTCTACGAAGTGTCGCATCCCAGCCTTGGCGGCGTGCGCACGTTTACGGTGGCGCAGTTGACGAACTTTGCTGAAGGCGCCGCTTGCATCGAGACGCTGCTGCGTGGGGCGCCCACCACGGCCTGACGCGAGCAGCGCAGGCTGACGCGAACTGGCGCGGAAAGGCGGCTTGCCCGTGCGCTTCTCATCCCATCGCGGCGAGCGCGCCGCTAGCCTACGGACGTTCGCCGCGGATGATTCCGTGGCGGCGCCTGTGACACCACGACGACGCGGGGCAGGCGACGCCCGCCGCGGTCGCTGAAACGACGGCGGAGACGCTGCCCGCCGCTACCCTCGACGCTGCGCGCCAGGCGCAGGCGCGGCGCTATGCCCGCCAGCAGCAGCGGCTCTCGCTCATCAACCTCGGCCTGAGCGCGCTGCTCATCGGCGTGCTGCTCTTCACCGGGCTGGGCTTCTGGCTGCGTGACGCGGTGGCCTTCGCGCCCGCGTGGGAGCCGTTCGCGGGCTGGCTACCGCTGCGTGTGGCCGCGTACTTCCTCGCGCTCTTCTTCGCCGCCTTCATCATTGGCTCTGCCGCTCTCCTACTATGGCGGCCACGTCCTGCCACGTCGCAACGGCATGTCCACGCAGACCGTCGCTGGCTGGATCGCCGATGAAGTCAAGGGGCTGGCGCTCTCGGTGGTCTTCGAGGTACTCGCCATCGAGGGAGTCTATGCGCTGCTGGCGGCGAGTCCGCGCTGGTGGTGGCTCTGGGCGGGTGGCGCGCTGCTCGTCGTCACAGCGCTGCTGGCGAACCTCGCTCCGGTGATCTTCCTGCCGCTCTTCTACAAGCTCACGCCGCTGCCCGATGGCGAGGTGAAGCGCGCTCGCTGGCGCTGGCCGAGCGCGCCCACACCCGCGTGCGTGGCATCTACAGCATGAACATGAGCGAGCGCACGACCGCCGCGAACGCGATGGTCATGGGCCTCGGCTCGACGCGGCGCATCGTGATCGGCGACACGCTGCTCAACCACTACACGCCGGATGAGATCGAGGTCGTCGTGGCGCACGAGCTGGGGCATCAGGTACACGGCGACATCCCGAAGCTGATCGCCGTGCAATCGGTTGTGATGCTGGGCGGCTTCTACATCGTCAATCTGATCCTCTCCGCGACGCTGCGCGCTGTCCCGCAGTATCATGGGCTGGCTGACCCCGCGACGATGCCGCTGATCGCCGCGACGCTGGGCGTCTTTGGGCTGGTGATTCTGCCGCTGACCAATGGCTACAGCCGCTGGGTCGAGCATCAGGCGGATGTCTACGCGCTGGAGACGACGCGCAAGAGCGGCCCCTTCATCAGCGCGATGACGCGGCTGGCCAACCAGAACCTTTCTGAGGTCGAGCCATCACCCATCATCGAATTCCTGCTCTATAATCATCCCTCGATTGGTCGCCGACTGGCGTTTGGGCGCGCGTGGGAGCAGCGGGCGGCTGGGGCGCCGTGCGTCGGCTGAGTAGGCTGACGGCGTCGTCGTTGTCGTTGACCCGTGAGCGGGAAGGGGGATCGCGCTATGGAGCCACACGAGCCTGCGGTAGCGCCCGCCCCGATTCGCGGCCCCTGGCTGGCGGGCTACCTGCTGGAGCGGCAGGTGGTCAACGCCACGACCCTCAACCCGCTGGGCCGCATCTCGGATGTCGCGATTGATGCGGAGCGCGGCCAGTTGGCTGGTGTGACGGTTCGGCTGGGGGATGATCCGCGTGGGCTGGCGGCGCTGCTACGCGGGGCGCCGAGGCGACGACGGCGCGATGGCCTGGCGACGCTCGACCACATTGTCGCGCTCGATGGCGATGTGGCGCTGGTCAACGCCGCTCCCATCCGGCAGAAGCGGGAGGCGGGGCCGTTCGAGCAGATGCTCTTTCTCAACGACATCTGCGAGCGCGCCATTCTTACGAAGACGAGTCGGTCGCTGGGCATCCTGGCGGATGTCCTGCTCGATAGCGCGGGTACGCTGATCCTGGGCTATGTCGTCCAGCCGACGGAGCTTGCGAAAGAGATGCTGCCGCTGGTGGGGGATGTCGCGCTCTCGGAGGCGCGGCAGGCAGGCGCGGATTCAGGCTATATACCGCCCGCCGCGAAGATGCGTTTGATTCCGGCGACGTGGCGCGTCCGCTTTGGCCCTTCGGTCATCATGCTGGTCAACGAGGTCGAGCCGCTGGCGCCCAAGATCGTGGTCATCGAGCAGGAGGCGCGCGAGCGGGTCGCGACGCGGGGCCTCTTCCGGCGGCGGCGGTGAGGGAGAACACGGGCGCGTGATATTCGACGGTCGCGGCCTTGAAAAGGCCGACGCACACGGCTGGCGAATGAATTCGCGCCTGGATGGCCTGCGGGCCGCGAAGCCCGCCGACGCGGGCTGGGTCTCGGCGGGCATTGATGCGCAGAGGCATACCGCAATCTTGTCTGGCGGCGTCTGGTTTCTAGTCCGCGTCGGCGGACTTGGCGGCGGAACGCCCTCCAGGCGCGGCTTGAGCCGCCAGCCGACCTGGCCGCGAGGGTGGCGCGCGTTGACCAGGTACGAGGTGAGGAGCGATGGATGGCGTTACGGCAGGGTAAGCGGCGTGTTTTTCACGTCGGGGCGCCTGACGCTGGGAGGAGGCGCTGGAGGCCCTTCGCGGAGGCGCGCGCCCGCCAGCGCCAGCGCCGCGCGCTGCTGACGCTGGCCCAGCGCCGCCAGATTCGGCGCCGGGAGTCATGGGCGCGCTGGGGGAGTGTGCTGGTGATGGCTTGCTGGTGGTCGTCTGGTTCGCGCCGCCGACCCATGCGCTGCTAATTCCCGCACGGCTCTCGCGCCCGCCAGTGGCCTCGCCCATCCCCGACGCGCACACGCCGCCCGCGCTGCGCTATACCCTGGGTTATGGCGCAGCCTTCGCCTACCCCAACCTGCGCACACCGCCCGCGCATGGTGCGCCCGTCATCCATGCGCGGGCGGCATTCCTCTTTGATCCGGTGAGCGGGACGCTCTTCTACCAGAAAAACGCCAATGCCGTCTATCCAGCGGCGGGCCTGACGAAGATCATGACGCTGCTGCTGGCGCTGGACACTCCCGATCTCGATCAACCGTCACTATTGGCCCCGATGCCGCCGCGCTGGTCAATAGCCAGAATAGCTCCATGCGCCTGAGCGCGGGCGAGCGGGTCTCCATGCGCGACCTGCTCTATGGCCTGATCGTCGCGGGTGGCAACGACGCCGCGCTGGCGATTGCGGATGCCGTTGGTGGCGATGAGCCGACCTTTGTCGCGATGATGAATGCGCAGGCGCAGCAGCGCGGCCTCTGGCGCACCCGCTTCGCCTCAGCGGCTGGCGTCGGACAGTGGTGATGTGACCAGCGCCAGCGACATGGCCCGCCTGGCCGCGCTGGCCCTGGCGCAGCCAGGCGTCCTGCCCTTCACCTCCATCCGCCATATCGTCATCCCCAAGACGGCGACCCACAAGGCCTACACGCTCTACGGCGACAACAACCTGCTCCCTGGCGGCAACTCCCCGTACCCTGGCGCGGATGGCGTACGGACGGGCTACACGCCTGCCGCGGGCTACTGCCTGGCCTTCTCGGCGCGCGTGAATGGGCATACGCTCGTCGGGGTCGTCCTGGGCGAGCGCACCGACCAGGCGCGCCTCGCCGACGCCTTCGCCCTGCTCAACTGGGGCTTCGCGCAGGAGTAGGCTGACAGGGATGCGCGGGCCTGCGTGCTATACTGCGTGGGGCGCCTCGAAGACGTTTTGAAGCGCCAAACGAGCTTGACCACATGTCGCGGCGCCTGGTCGCCGCTCAGCGTGTGAACGCGATGGCGCGTTCACCCAATACGACCTTTTCAGGAGAGCAGACGCTATGACCACCTCTTCCCCAGCGTCAACGGAGACGCAGGAGCAGACGCAGCCACGAACCTACCTCAACTTCATCGGCGGCGAGTGGCGCCCTTCGGTCTCAGGCGAGACCTTCGATGACACCAATCCCGCGCGTCGCAGTGAGGTCGTAGCGCGCTTCCAGAAGTCCACCGTGGAGGATGTAGACGCCGCGATTCGCGCCGCAGAGGCGGCGTTCCCCGCGTGGCGCGCGATGCCCGCTCCCCAGCGCGGCGCGATCATCCTGAAGGCGGCGCTGCTGCTGGAGGCGCGGCAGGAGGCGCTGGCCCGCGACATGACGCGCGAGATGGGCAAGCCACTGCGCGAGACGATGGGCGATGTGCAGACGGCCATAGACTTCGGCAAGTTCGTGGCGGGCGAAGGGACGCGCGCCGAGGGCGAGACGGTTCCCTCTGGCCTCAGCGACAAGATGTGCCTCACCATCCGGCAGCCGCTGGGCGTCGTCGGCGTCATCACGCCGTGGAACTTCCCGATGGCGATTCCCGCGTGGAAGACCTTCCCCGCGCTGCTGGCTGGCAACACCGTCGTGCTGAAGCCCGCCAGCGACACGCCGCTCTCATCGGCGCACCTGGTAGAGATTCTGACTGAGGCCGGGCTGCCCAAGGGCGTGCTCAACTTCGTCACCGGGTCAGGCGGCGTGCTGGGCGATGCGCTCTCGACCGATCCGCGCGTCGCGATGATCTCGCTGACTGGCTCGACCGAGGTGGGCAAGCATGTCGCCGAGCTGTGTGGCCGCGACCTGCGCCGGGTCAGCCTGGAGCTGGGCGGCAAGAACGCGATCATCGTCATGGACGACGCCAACCTCGATGAGGTGGTGAAGGCGGTCGCGTGGGCGGGCTTCGGGACGACGGGGCAGCGCTGCACGGCGACCAGCCGCGTGATCGTCCACGAGAAGGTGGCCGAGGCCTTCACCGCGAAGCTGGCCGAGGCGGCGGAGAAGCTGCGCGTGGGCGATGGGCTGCTGGCGGAGACCGACATGGGGCCGCTGGTGAACGAGGGCCGCGTCGGCGCCGTCCACGAATATACCGAGATCGGCCAGCAGGAGGGCGCGCGCCTGGTGACGGGCGGCCATCGCGCTGACGGAGGGCGAGCTAGGCGGTGGCGCCTACTACGCGCCGACCATCTTCACCGATGTGAAGGCGACGATGCGCATCGCCCAGGAGGAGGTCTTTGGCCCCTTCGTCTCAGTGATTCCCGTCGCGTCATATGAGGAGGCCATCGAGGTCGCCAACTCGACGATCTACGGCCTCTCGTGCGCCATCTTCACCGAGAGCGCGCGCACGGTCTTCCGCGCGATGCGTGACATCAACGCCGGGCTGGTCTACATCAACGCTGGCACAACGGGCGCCGAGCCACATCTGCCCTTCGGCGGCACGAAGCAGAGCGGCAACGGGCACCGTGAGCTTGGCCGCAAGGCGGTCGAGGAGTTCAGCGACATCAAGACGGTCTTCATCTCCTATCCAGAGGTGAAGTAGCCTCGCTCGCGCCCGATCAGCGCCGCACCCCCTCAGCCGCGAAAAGACGTGGCAAGGGGATGCGGCGTTTCTGCGTCAGGCGAGGCGCGAGGGGAGGACGGCGGCGGGTGGCGTGGGTGGTGGCGGCCCTGCTGGCAGGCCCTCATGCGTGAAGCCCCAGTCGAGGATGGTGTGCATATCCACGATGCGCACCTGCCAGGAGGGGTCGTGCAGCGTGGAGCCGACGAGCATGTGGCCATTGCGAACGGCGGCGAAGGCCATCGTGTAGCCCGCTGGCCCGGTGAAGCCCGGCTTCACGCCGATAGCGCCGGGGTAGGTGGCGCGGCCGCCCGCCAGCAGGTCGTTGCCTGTACGGAGGTGATAGGCCTTGTGGGTCGCCGTCTTGGGGATGCTATACGCCCGCGTGGAGGTCATCTGCTCGATGGTGGGAACACGCATGGCGTCGGCGGCCAGCACCGCCAGATCGCGCGCGGTGGTGTAGTGGCCGGGGGCATCCAGGCCGTGCGGATTCTCGAAGTGGGTGCGGGTGAGGCCAAGCTGCGCCGCCTTCTGGTTCATCAGCGCAACGAAGGCGGGGACACTGCCCGCGACACCATCAGCGATGGCCACCGCCGCGTCGTTGCCAGAGGGTAGCAGCAGGCCATAGAGCAGGTTGCGCAGGGTTAGCTTCTCGCCGACGCTCAGCCCCATGTAGCTGCTATTGGAATTCACCATCGCGTGCGCGTCGGCGCCGACGGTAATCACCTGATCCAGATTGGCGTGTTCCACGGCGACCAGCGCGGTCATGATCTTGGTGCAGCTTGCCTGGGGTAGCTTCGCGTCGGCGTCTTTCGAGTAGTAGATGACGCCTGTGTCGGCGTCGAAGAGGAACGCCGCGTGCGCGACGACTGGCGGCTCACCGCTGGTCATTGGTGTGGTGGAGGCCGCGCCCGCCGAGAGGTTGGTCAGCGCCTGCTTGGCCTGCGTTGGCCGAGACAACGCCGATGCGCGACATCTGGAACAACGCCGCCACCATCACCAGCGTCGAGAGCGCCAGATAGGCCCCCCACGCGAGCGCCGCGCGCCAGGGATGCGCCTGGGCTTCGCTGGGCTGGCGCGCGTCTCGGCTTCGCTGGCTCATGGGCGGGTCATCCTTGTCGCTAGTGGCGCATGCTGCTTCGGGCGCGTCATCGCAGTGGCGTTCTCCGTTGCTGATCAGTCTAGGCGGCTGGCGCGGCAGTTCGTCAAACGGGCTGGCCCCTCTGGGCAAGCGGGCGCGAGCTTATCCGCAGCCGTATGGCCCTGCGCAGCAAGGGGTAATCTACGACACGTCGCGGTATGTGGCGCGCTGAGTGGGACGCGTCTCAGCCCGCGTTGTTCAGGCCGAAGTTGGGGGTGGAGATCAGGCCGAGTCGCAGCTTGAGCAGCAGGATGCGCCGCACCGAGTCGTCAATTCGCGACTTCGAGATCTGGCCACTGGCGACGGCCTGACTCAGCGCGAAGATCACCTGCTCCGTTGACTGGATGGAGTAGGTGCTGCAGATGATGTCGTTGCCCGCTATGACAGCGTCCACGGCGGTCTGGTCGAGGCTATAGCCTTTGAGCGCCTTCATGTAGATGCCGTCGGTGATGATGACTCCGTTGAAGCCCAGTTGATCGCGGAGGATGCCCGTCAGCACGGGCTGCGAGAGTGAGGCAGGGAGAGTGGGATCGATGGCCTGGATGACCACATGGGTTGACATCACCGCGTAGACATGGCCGGTCGCCAGCAGCGCGCGATAGGGCGCCCAGTCAATGCGCTCCAGGTCAGCGAGGCTGCGCGTGACGGTATAGAGTGTCTGGTGAGGATCCACCGGCACAGTGCCGAGGCCGGGGAAGTGCTTGAGCGTGCCGACCACCTGCCCGCTCTTCTGGAGTCCGGTGAGGTAGGCGCCCGCCATCTTCGTGACCTGCGCAGGTGTCGAGCCGAACGAGCGGCTCTGAATGTCACCGCCGGAGGTCTGGAGCACATCCACCACTGGCGCGAGGTTGAGGTTGATCCCAAGCTGCGAGAGCGCCTGCGCGTCAGTCTCGCCGCGCTGCTCGACCTGCGCGGGCGTGAAAGTGGCGCCCATCTGCGCGGCGCTGGGCGTCTGCCCCTCGATCGTGTACATGCGGTTGACCATGCCGCCTTCCTGGTCAGTGGCGATGAGCAAGCGGGATCGTGGCGTCGGCTTGCATGCCGGTCACGAGTTGCTTGACCTGTGGGCCAGTCTTGATGTTGAAGGCGTAGATAATCGCCGAGCCGACGTGTAGCTGCTGGATCTGATAGGCCAGCGAGGCATCCATCTGCGTCTCGGAGAAGCCGATCATGATCATCTGGCCAAGCTCTTCGTCGAGCGACATGTGCGCGATCATCGAATTGATGTAGTGCATTTGAGCTTGCTCGCGCAGGGTCAGCGCCAGGGGCGTCGTGGGCGCGCTGTGGGCGCGTCGTGGCGCGAGTGGCGCGGGTGTCGGCGTCACAAAGAAACTTGTCGGCGCGGGGGTGTCTGGCGCGAAGATAGAGACGATCAGCACCGTCAGGAGGAGCGCGAAAATGATGCCACTGGAGATCGCGAGACGCCGCACGACTCCTCGCGATTTGCGGGCGGCTGCTGGCCGCGGCTGTTTCGCGGGGCCTTCGTTTCGTGTTGTCGTCTCGATCATCTGCAAGCATCCTCCGCGCCCAAGTCATGCGACTCTGGCGATGCGCGCCACTCCTTGAGTCGCTCGGCTCATCCGTTCATCTGAAACGAGCGCTCATATGGCCGGGTAACGATTCTGGCTCCTCTGCCATAGGGAGCGAGCGGTCGCCTTGACGTTCTCTCGCCACCAGTCGTACCCTACACCTGATTGTGCGCCTTGCGCTCGTTTGGCGCAAGTGACCTGTGACATAGCGGAGCGCGGTTGTTCTGACGCGGAGAGGAGCGGTGAGCGTTGACAGAGGATGAACAGCGCTCAACAACAGCGGCAAGCGTTCCAGACGCGCCACCTCAGAGCGAGCATCCAGCGGTCACGGTGGATGTCGTGATCCTCACGATGCGCAAACGCCGCCTGGAGGCGCTGCTGGTCAAGCGCAGGCGCTGGCCCTATGAAGGACTGTGGGCTATTCCCGGTGGGTTTGTCGGCCCTGATGAATCGCTGGAGGATGCCGCGCGCCGCGAGCTGGAAGGCGAGACGGGCGTACGCGATGTCTACCTGGAGCAACTCTACACGTTTGGCGACCCACGCCGCGATCCGCGCATGCGGGTGATCACGGTCGTCTACTACGCGCTGATTCGCGCCGATCAGTTGCTCGGGATCGCCGTGGGTGACGCGGCGGAATCAGCCTGGTTCCCGATCGATGCGCTGCCACCGCTGGCCTTCGACCATGCGGAGATTCTGGACTACACGATGCAGCGGCTGCGTGGCAAGCTGGAGTATACGACGATCGGGTATCAGCTTCTCGCGCCAGAGTTCACCCTCAGTGAGCTACAGGAAGTCTACGAGGCAATACTCAACCGTACGCTCGACAAGCGCAATTTCCGCAAGAAAGTGCTCTCGACGGGCATCCTGGAGCTGACATCGCACGGACGCAAGACAGGCCAGCACCGCCCCGCCGCGCTCTATCGCTTCAGCCCGCGAGCGGATCGTGGCGCGTGAGGGCTACAGGCGCCGCAGCGGGGATGCGGACATCGGGCACCTGGCTGTAGACGCTGGTGTAGGTGTCGATGGCGTGGACGTCGCTGAGCGGCCAGACGACAAACTCCGCCTGGCCAATGATCGCGCGCTGGGTGATTGGCCCGAAGAAGCGTGAATCCTGGCTGTCGGTGCGATTATCCCCCATGACGAAATATTGATCTTCATTCAACTTGAATGTCGCGGCTTGCGGATTCTCAGACTCGCCTGGGGGCGCGGCGGTGATGTACGGTTCGTTGAGGGAAACGCCATTGACGATGACATCGTTGAGTGTGAGGGTAATCGTATCCCCCGGCAGCCCAATCACACGCTTGATGTAGCGCTCGTTGGGCGCTGAGGGCGGGTGAAAGACAATGACATCGCCGCGCTCTGGCCCGTGGAACGTGTAGGCGAGCGAGTTGACCAGCACCCGCTCATCGGTGAAGAGGCCGGGCTGCATGCTGGGGCCATCGAGCGGTACGGCCTGGGCGGAGAAGTGCAGGCCAAGGAAGAGCGCCAGCGTGATCAGCAGTGTCGTCGAGATCTCACGCAGCAGCGCCTGCTGCCGCGCCATCACCTGTGGCTCAGCGAGCCGCGCTTCCAGATCCTCGTAGGCGGCCTTCACACGTTGCGGCGCAGAGGTGTGCTTGGCGACCTCTGGCGTGGGAGCTGTGGTGGCAGACTGAGCGACGTCAGTAACGCTCCCCGCGCTGTCGGGGGCGCTTGTGTCGGCGCTGCGCGATGGGCCGCCTGTGCGACTGGCCCTATCCACTTTACGGCTCATCCGCTACTGCTCCTCATGTAGTTCCGGGTCGCGTGAGGCGATGGCAAAGCGCTCACTGACGCATGATTTCCTTAGTATACTGGCTAATCGCTTGGTCGTCTGTGAGCCATCCCACATGTTAGAGACGCTTGTCGGCAGATATGCGTATCGTACCCGCCCTGTTCGGTTTCTCGCAAGCGGCATGCGCGGTTGCGCCTGTCAGGAGTCTGAGTGGCGCGAAAACGCGGAAGACATTGCCCAAAACGTCGGGGGATGTCTTCCGCGTGAGTCAAGGAATGCGGTTTTGCGCGTGACTGAGCGCGGCGTGGGTCAGCGTTCAGCGCGTGATGGCGCGCGTGATGAGGCGCGACCGCCTTCCATCGCGCCACCGCCATAGCCGCAGAAGGGGCAGACATTCCACTTGAGCTCGAGCAGATGGTCGCAGCGTGGGCAGGGACGGCGCAGCTTGGTGCCGCACGAGGGGCACAACTGGAAGTCGCCCTCGACGCGATAGTGGCATGTCGGGCAGGTCTGGCGCTCGGTCATCTCAGCGAGCAGTGATTCTTCTTCGAGCTGTCGCTCGTACAGTTCGGCGAGTGTCTGGCGCGGGCGGACGATCAGGTAGATGAACAGTCCGCCAATGCTGAAGACGGCGACGAGTAGTGTCGCGGTGACCTGGAGGATGACATCCTGGGTGCGCGAGCGCACATCGCGCCACGTCCAGAAGACGAGCGCGATCCAGAATATCGCCAGGAATGCAAAAGCGAAGAAGGCTGCGACGCCGATCAGCCCGGTGAGCGAGCTAAGCGGTGATGCGGCGATGCTAAGTTTCATGCTCATTGGCTCCAGCGGAGACCCCACGCGATACCACCTCTCTCAGTCACGCTGTCGGGTCGCAGTCGGGAATCAGTGGCGCCCTGGAGCGTGCGGCTTTCCATGCTGGTGACGACGTGCCCGCGAGCGACTGTAGGCGCCCGCGTCGCGTCTCTCCACACTTATTGGAACGAAACAGTCGGCTACAGCATAACAGGTCACGCCTAAAG
This sequence comes from uncultured Chloroflexia bacterium, assembly GCA_963840335.1. GTDB lineage: Bacteria > Chloroflexota > Ktedonobacteria > Ktedonobacterales > JADMIN01 > JAKAIY01. Next base: position 48,381 of record CAWIYP010000025.1, on the reverse strand, counting down.
GTGGCAACACTATCGTGACCTGTAGTATGCGCTCACCAGCGTCGAGTTGCGACTTCGCATCCAAGTGTCTCATGGGTATCATGGGTATCATCCAGGGCGATGGATGCGCGGAACTGGCGAGCGGATAGTGAACGCGCCACCGGTCTCTGACTGGTGGCGCGTATGATCCTTTGCCGCGCTGGTGTGCGCTTGCTGTGGTGGGTGGTACTGGACTTGAACCAGTGGCCTCGTCGGTGTGAACGACGCGCTCTGCCGGCTGAGCTAACCACCCGCTTGGAGCATTCGCAGACAGGTGTGCGACTGCGAACGCTTCACGAGCATATCACATGGGGCAGCGAACGTCAACCTGCGCGGCATGGGGGTTCGTGGCTGGCGAGCAAGCAGCCGGGGTGTGGCTGTGGGCGCGCTGCGGCGCTTGTTCGGATTGCTTGACAAGCGCGCTCGGCATAGCGTAGTATTGTGATGTGCCGTCGCTGCCTCATCTGGGGAAGCGGGGCCATACGCCAAAGTGGTGAAACCGGTAGACACGCAACGTTCAGGGCGTTGTGCTCGCAAGGGCATGGGGGTTCGAGTCCCCCCTTTGGCACCAGGCGCCAGCTAGATTCGCTTGCGCCATCTGGAAGGGTCGCATAGTCGGTCTAGTGCGGCGGTTTGCTAAACCGCTGAGTGGGGTTTCCCGCTCCGTGGGTTCGAATCCCACCCCTTCCGCCCAGCCTCCACCCCGGAAATACTCCGGGGTGTTTTTGTAGGCGCGATAAGCGCGGCAGCGGCGCCTCATCAAAACTATCATCAGCCAATTGGCCCTCCAGCTGCGCGCACCCTCCGCGCTTGCCTCAATCGCTTGTTGAGCGCCGCTGATGTCCTCCGCCTCAAGATGTCTGTCTTACCACTATATCTATGAGCGCTCCCATTTGACATGGCACGAGCCACAGTATACTATTGCTTAGTGGGATATTCCCACTGATTCGCAAGCAGTGTGAGCGGACGAGTGGAGGAGCAAGATGAAAACACGCATGTCCAGCCACGACGCGGATGCGGCTGAGATGGCTGGGTTCAGTACCGTTGACGAGAAGGGTCGTGTGTCACTACCCAAAGCGTTGCGCGCATCGCTTGGCGTTCACGCTGGTTCGTCGCTCGCTTATATCATGGTAGATCATGCGGTGTTGCTGATCCCTCAGGATGACCATCTGGCGCAGTTGCAGCAACGTGCCATTGCGGCGTTGGCTGAGGTTGGCCTGTCCGTAGAAGATCTGCTTGAACGGCTGCCTGAGGCGCGCGCGGCGGTGGCGCAAGAGGCATACAGCCCGGAGTTCCTCAAACAATTACGCCACATGCGCGAGGCGCTACGCGCAGAGACTGATGCGGGCGCCGCTCAGGAAGAGCGAGCGGAGCAGCCAGAGCAGGGTGAGTAGCCATATGACTGCTCGCTCTGCTGAACCGCTGCGCGTCTTTCTTGATTCCGGTGTCATTCTCGAAGGCTGTTACCGTGAGTGGGGAGCATCGAAAGGGGTTCTGGTGCTCGCCGCTCAACGACGACGCGATTTCCATATCGTGCTTGCCGACGCGGTCGAACGCGAATTACGACGCGATATTGCCCTGACAGCCGCCACAATGCCTCCCGAAAGCGCGGCGATCGTGCTCTAGGGTTTTGAAGGGTGGCTGGCGCGCGTGCGGATTGAACGGTTCGCAATGCCCACTGAAGATGCGATCCTCGCGGCATATACGCACATCATGCCAGCCCTGCGGCATGAAAACGATCTCCCGGCGGTAGTGACTGCGCTACAGGCGCGACCTGATTGGGTGCTATCAACGAACTCGAAACATTGGAGCGCTGAGTTGGGCCAGCGAACAGGGCTACGGATTGCGACCCCACAGCAATTCCTGGAGCAGTTACGACTGTGAGAGCGAGCGTTTTACGTCGCGAGCATTTTACGTCGCGAGCATCCCCCTGAAGTCGCCAGGTTGAACGAGGTATCGCCGGAGAGGCGATCCCATGCATAAAACCGCTAGCCTACAGGCGCGTTTCAAGTCGGTGTTCCGCGCGTGATGCGGCTTGAATTCGGTATTATTAACGAGAAAGCGGCGTATTGTTTCGCTACACCGCTGAGTGAGGTTTACCGCTCCGCTCTCAGTGGCGCGGCCCGTGGTATCGTTGATGTGCTGGGCGCGGCGGCGTGGCGAGGAGCGAGAAAGGGCGGGCGATGGGCGATGGCGTGGGCGCGCGGGTCAGTGCGCGGGCGCTCGAAGATTTCGCGCGGCGGGTGTTGCGCGCAGTTGGCTTATCCGAGGCCGACGCCGCCACGGTCGCGTGGGCGCTGATCCAGGCGAATCTGGAGGGGGTAGACACCCACGGCGTTTCGCGTCTGGGGCTGTATGCGCGGCGCACGCTGGCGGGCCTGGCCAATCCACGCCCGACCCTGCGGTGGAGTCAGCCCGCGCCGGGGATCAAGACGCTCGATGCCGATAACGCGCTTGGCCCGGTAGCGGCGCTCGCGGCGATGGATGCGGCGATCAGCCTGGCGCGTACGCAGGGCATCGGCATGGTGACGGTGGCGCATACCAACCATGCCGCCGCGCTCTCCGCCTATGTCGAGCGCGCCGCCGAGGCTGGCTGTATCGCCATGATGGTCTGCAATACGCCCAGCGCCATGCCGCCGTGGGGTGGTCGGGAGGCGTTTCTCGGCACCAACCCGCTCGCGTTCGCCGCGCCCGTCAGCGAGGAGCAGGCGCCGGTCGTCGTGGATATGGCCACCACGATCGTCGCGCGCGGCAATATCATCATGGCGGCGCGTCAGGGGCAGGCTATCCCCGAGGGCTGGGCGCTCGACGCCAGCGGGCAGCCGACGACCGATGCGCAGGCCGCGCTCGCGGGCGCGGTCTTGCCGATGGCGGGGGCGAAGGGCTATGCGCTGGCGCTGATGGTCGAGATTCTCGCGGCGATCATCTCTGGCGCTTCGTGGGGGCCGCAGGTACGCTCACCCTATGAGGATACCTCCGAGCCGACTGATTCTGGTCTCTGGGTCATGGCGTTCAACGTGGCCGCGCTGATGCCAGAGCCGCTCTACGCGCAGCGCATGAGCGCATTCCTCGACGCGATGCGCGCCAGCCCTGCCGCGCCGGGCCAACAGATACGCATCCCCGGCGAACGCCGCGCGCAGATTCGCCAGGAACGCCTGGCCGCCGGGATTCCGCTCGACGCCGTGACCCGTGCGGAGCTGCGAGCGCTGGCGATGGAGCTTGGGACGGCGCCACTGGAAGACCCCGCTGCTGAGGAGTAGCGCCTCCGTCCAGCGCCAGAGCAAGCGTATCGGCTGAGGTTGCTGTGGGCGTGCGGCCTCGGTGTGGGTGAACACACCGGGAGCGCTTACGCCGGAGAGCCGCGAGAGGACACGACACCTCCGGCCAGCGCGGAAGGAAGGCAACCGCGCCGTTCCACACGCGATGTTGCGTGTGGCGCCAGGATAAGAGCCGCGAACGGTTCCGTGCGCCAGTCGGTTCCCCATCCGCTGGTCGCCGGGAGAGGATGCGCCGTTCGCCTGAGAAGATAGTAGCACAAATGTTCTAACTACGCAATGGGCGCCGACAAATTGCTCTGGAGTCGTGGTATAGTCGGATGCGACGCCCTCTGGCGCATTGACCGGGAGGTATCCCGATACTCCCAGAAGCCTAGCTATTCCAGGAGGAACGAGTGATGAGTGAGACGCGAGACCTGCGTGGACAGGTGGCGCTGGTGACAGGCGCCAGCTCTGGCATTGGCGAGGCGATTGCCGAGGCGCTCGCGTTGCGGGGCGCGCATGTGACGATGGCCGCGCGGCGGGTGGATCGCCTGGAGGGGCTGGCCGAGCGCATCCGCCAGAGCGCGGAGACAGGCGCGCAGCCCGGCGAGACACAGATCGTCGCCTGCGACGTGCGCCAGGAGGAGCAGGTCAAGAACGCCGTGGAAAAGACGCTGGAGCGTTGGGGGCGGCTCGATCTGCTCATCGCCAACGCGGGCTTTGGCTACCGCGCTCCTACCGTGGATGGCGATACCGCGCGCTGGAAGGACATGATCGAGACGAACGTCTATGGGCTGCTGCTGACGCTGAAGCATGGCGTGAAGCCGATGCTGGAGCGCAAGAGCGGGCATGTCGTCGTAATGTCCTCCATCGCCGGGCGGGTGACGACGGCGGGCGGCGGCGCGTACTGCGGCTCGAAGGCGGCGGCCAGCGCCATCGCCGATGCGCTGCGCATGGAGGTGGCGTCGCAGGGGATCGCGGTTACGGCCATCGAGCCGGGCGTCGTCATCTCGGAGTTCCAGCAGGTCGCGGGCTATACACCCGACATCGTGGCGAACATGATCAAAGGCGGCTCGCCGCTCTATCCGCCAGACATCGCGCGGGCGGTGATCTATGTCTGCGAGCAGCCAGAGGCGGTCACGGTCGGTGAGCTGACGATTCGCGGGCGCGGCCAGGCCAACCCGTAGCAGGGGCGGCGGACACAGCCGAAGTCGGGGGGCGGCTGTGTCCGCGTCTAAGGGCCAGCGGGCCACGAAGGCCGCCGACGCGGCCTGGGTTCCAGAATGGGCGCCCGCCAGCCATACGACAGGAGCGCGCATGACCCAACGCGATAACCAACGCGATGACCAGCGGAAGCTCACACCGCCGCCGGTGCATGAGATAACGTCAGAGGAAGAGCTGCGGGCGGCGCATGTCGGGGCGCTGACCCAGCACAACGCCACGATCTACCTCGCCGACTACGATCCCGCGTGGCCAGAGCAATACGCCGCCGAGGCCGCGAAGATGCGCGCGGCGCTGGGCGAGCGGGCGCTGCTGCTGGAGCATGTCGGCTCGACCTCCGTGCCGGGACTGCCCGCAAAGCCGCGCCTCGACATCATCCTGGTTGTCGCGGACTCAGCGGATGAGGCGGCGTATGTTCCCGCGCTGGAGGCGGCGGGCTATACGCTGCACATCCGCGAGCCGGAGTGGCATCAGCACCGCCTGCTCAAGGGCGAGGCGCCTGACGTCAATCTGCACGTCTTCAGCCAGGGCTGCGAGGAGCCGGAGCGGATGCTGCTCTTCCGCGACTGGCTGCGCGTTCATGACGACGACCGCGACCGCTACGCGCGAACGAAGCGTGAGCTGGCGGCGCGGGTCTGGAAGTATACCCAGCACTACGCCGACGCCAAGGGTGAGGTCGTGTGCGCGATCATCACCTACGCTATCGCCGCGCGCGCGGGGTGAGGGAGGTCGCCATGCCCGATGACCGCAACCAAGGCGCGCTCGCGGGGGTGCGCGTCCTGGAGCTTGGCTCATTCGTCGCGGCGCCGATGGCCGCGCGGATGTTGGCAGACTTCGGCGCCGAGGTCATCAAGGTCGAGGCGCCGGGGGTGGGCGATGAGCTGCGCGCGTGGGGTGTCCTGCTGGAGACGACGCGATGGCCCACTCGCGGCCTGGTGGCTCTCGGCGGCGCGCAACAAGCGCCTCATCACCCTCGATCTGCGCCAGCCCGCCGGGCAGGAGCTGGCCCTGAAGCTGGTCGCGCGGTCGGATATCGTCATCGAGAACTTCCGCCCGGGCAGGCTGGAGAGCTGGGGGCTGAGCTACGAGCGTATGCGTGCGGTGAATCCGCGGGTGGTGCTGGCGCGCATCTCAGGCTTCGGGCAGACGGGGCCATATAGCGACCGCGCGGGCTACGGCTCCGTCAGCGAATCCATGGGCGGCGTGCGCTATGTGACGGGCTTCGCGGATCGCCCTCCAGTGCGCGTGGGGGTCAGCCTGGGCGATGCGCTGGCGGCGCAGCAGGCGGTCTTCGGCGCGCTGATGGCGCTGCGGGTGGCTGAGCGCACCGGGCAGGGGCAGGTGGTGGATGTGGCGATTACTGAGGCGGTCTTCGCGCTAACCGAGGACATGATTACCGCCTATACCCATGCTGGATTCGTGCGCGAGCGGACGGGCAATACCCTCCTGCGCGCCGCGCCCTCCAACGTCTATCGCACCAGCGACGATCACTGGCTGGCGATTGGCGCGAATGGCGAGAATGTCTTCCCCCGGCTGGCGCGGGTGATGGGTCAGCCGGAGCTGGCGGACGACCCGCGCTACCAGGACAACCGCGCGCGCATCGCCCATACCGAGGAGCTGGACGCGCTGATCGGCGCCTGGGTTGGCGGGCAGACGCTGGCCGACGCGCAGGCCAGCCTCGACGCGGCGAGCGTTCCCGCTGGCCCAGTGCTGAGCATCGCCGACATCGCCGCCGACCCACAGTACCAGGCGCGCGGGATGATCGCCAGCGTGCCAGACGCGCGCCTGCCCGAGGGCGTCGCCACGCAGCCCGGCGTCATCCCCACGCTGACAGGCACGCCCGGCGCCATCCGCTGGAGCGGCGGCGCGCTGGGCGCCGATAACGCGCAGCGTCTACGGCGACCTGCTAGGCCTCAGCGCGGAGGAGATCGCGCGGCTGGCCAGCGAGGGCGTCATCTGAGCGTGGCCGCTGCGTCAGAAGCCGCCGCGTGAGCGAATGACCTGACCCGTGATCCAGCTTGCGGCGGGACTGGCCAGGAACGCGATGAGGCGTGCGGCGTCATCGGGCTGCCCCACGCGGCCAAACGGCGCCTGCGCCAGCAGGTCGGCCATCAGTCGCGCATCGGCGCTGATCCAGCCGGAGTCAGTCGGGCCAGGGTCCACCGCGTTGACGGTGATGCCGCGTGGCGCGACCTCGGCGGCGAGGGTCACGGTGAAGGCTTCGATGGCGCCTTTCGTCGCGACGTAGGGGAGCTTACCTGGCATTGGCCCCATCCCCTGTCCGGAGGTGAGGTTGATGATACGACCGCCGGAATCCCAGGGAAAGCGGCGCGCGAACTCGATGCTCAGCAGCATCGCGCCGCGCATGTTGACAGCGTAATAGGCGTCGAAAATCGCGGCGGTGAGTTGGTCGAAGGGCGCGGTCGTGTCATCATGCGCGGCATTGTTGACCAGTACGGAGACCGGGCCGAGCGCATCCTCCGCCGCATCCATCACGCGCCTGGCCGCTTCTGGCTGGCCGAGGTCGAACTCGCACCAGGCGCAGCGCACCCCCAGCGCGCGGAGACTGGCGCAGGCGTCGTCGTGGTCAGCGGCTTCATCCGCATAGAGGCTGGAGTCGTGGGCTGACCAGGTGGTGAAGTAGATGTCCATCCCCGCCTGGGCCAGCGCGCGACAGATCGCCATGCCGATACCGCGCTCGCGGCTGGCGCCTGTCACGAGCGCGACCCTCCGCTTTTCGTCGGCGTCCATCCGCAGCCTGCTTTCCTGCGTATCTTCTGCGCGGCGTGTCAGACGGCGGCCTGGGTCGAGCGGGCGTAGACGACAGTTGGGTCGGTCAGGACGTTGACGACGGCGGGCTTGCCTGAGGCGAAGGCGCGCTCGATGGCCGGGCGGATGTCCTCAGGGCGCTCCACCAGCTCGCCGTGGCAGCCGAACGCCTGCGCCATCAGGTCGTAGCGCACGCCGGGGCGCAGGTCGGCGGCGGTCGCGTGGCCGAGCATCGCCTGCTGCGGGTGCTTGATCTGCGCCCACTGGCCGTCGTTGCCGATGACCGCGACGATGGGCAGATTGTGCCGCGCCATCGTCTCGACCTCCATGCCGTTGAGGCCGAACGCGCCATCGCCAAAGAGGACGGCCACCTGCTTGTCGGGGTGGGCGATCTTCGCGGCGATGGCAAAGCCCGTCCCCGCGCCCAGCGTCCCCATCGGGCCAGCGTCGAGCCAGTGCCCCGGCTCCCAGGGATTGAGGACACGCGCGCCATAGCTGACGATGTCGCCACCGTCGCCGATGACCCAGGCGTCGCGGTCGAGCGAGTCGCGCAGGTCGGCGCAGAGGCGCAGGGGATGGATGGGCTGGGCGTCGGAGCGCATCAGCGCCTCCTCTTTGGCGCGGGCGCGGTCCTCAGCGCCGCGAATCTTGCTCAGCCAGTCGCCCTGCGCGCTGACCTTGCCGAGCGCGCGGGTGATCGCGGCGAGATTCAGGCCGACATGCCCCGGCAGGCCGACATCCGCGCCACGGTTCGCGCCGATGTCCTCGGGCAGCGTATCGAGCCAGATGATCTTCGCCGTGGCGGGAATCAGCGGCGGCTGGCCGTAGCCCAGGCGGAAGTCGAACTTCGCCCCCGCCAGCAGGATGACATCGGCCTCGGCGAGCGCGGCGCGGCGGGCCAGCGAGCAGAAGAGCGGGTGGTCGGGCGGCAGGCTGCCCCGCGCCGAGCCATTCAGGAAGACGGGCGCCTGGAGTTTCTCGGCGAGGGCGCGCAGGTCGGCGGCGGCGTCATCCCACCAGACGGTCGTGCCCGCGAAGATCACCGGGCGTTTGGCCTGCGTCAGCAGCGTCGCCGCGCGCTCGATCTCGGCGGGGTCGCCCTGCGTGCGGCCAGCGGCGCGGTAGCCGGGGCCGGGGATGACCGCCTCCTCGCTGGGGATGAGGTTGTTCAGCGTGTCCATCGGGCATTCGAGGAAGACAGGGCCATAGCGACCCGTCAGCGCCTCGCGGAAGGCCATCGCCGTGTACTCGGCCAGGCGCTTCGTCTGCGGAACCGAGCGCGCCCACTTGGTGATGGAGGAGACGAGATCCACATGGCGTAGCTCTTGCAGCGCGCCGCGATCCATCTGCTCGACGGGGGCGGCGCCGCCGAAGATCAGCGTCGGGCTGCCGTTGAGGTAGGCGTTGGCGATGCCCGTGACGCCATCGGTGACGCCGGGGCCAGCCGTCAGCAGGGCGACACCGGGGCGGCGCGTGACCTTGGCCCAGCCCTCCGCCGCGTGTACCGCCACCTGCTCGTGGCGCGTGTCCATCACGCGGATGCCCTCGCGCACGCAGCCATCGTAGATCGCGGCGATATGGCCGCCGCTGAGGGTGAAGACGACCTCCACGCCCTCGCGCTTGAGGGTCTTGGCGATCAGCATCCCCCCGTGAACCATGACCTCTTCCATCGGCTCCATTGTCGTGCGCTCCTCCACACTGACGCGCGCTCATGCCGCCACCTGCGCGGCCCATCGAGGGCAAGCATACCACGCCCACGCATATGGCCCCACGCAGCCAGCTACCACCTAATGCAACACGCCCCGCCAGCGGCAACGCGGGGTGGCGTCGGGATGGCGGGGCGTTGCTGCGCGGGGTACAGCGCTTGCGGAGGCGCTAGAGCGCGTGCAGCACTGGCGTCAGGTCGCCCCAGAGCAGGGCGGTGAGGCCGACGGCCAGGACGAGGAAGACGATTGCTGGCGCGATGTCGTTTAGCGAGTGCTTCGCGACATGCAGTCCAGTCGCTACGACGAAGTAGCAGATCATCCAGACGGCGGCCAGCCCAGCGACAAGCTGGGACTGAGGAAGCCCGCGAAGAGGCCGATCGCGCCAATCGCGGCCACTGTTCCCGCCAGCAGCCAGAACCATTGCGGCATATTCATCGCCCTGCGCGATTTCGCTAGCGCTGGTGGTGTCCAGCGAGAACAGCGAATAGGAGGCGTACGCCGCGAACAAACCAAACACACCCTCGAAGATGAGCGTTCCAATATGGATAACGCTGCTCACAACTCCCTCTCCCACTCCACGTTTAGACTACCAGGCTCTTCCGCGAATTCGCGGAGTGGCATGTGTTGGCGCGATCAGTCTCACGCCTGACTGAAACAGATGCCAGAGCCAGTGGCGGTGAAGGTTCTGGCGCTCCACCGCTGATGCAGGAACGACAAGCGAACGTTAACGTTAGGCATGTTTCTTGTGATACGCATTATCTCGGATGCGTATCTGCGTGCGCCGTGTTGTTCGCGCGCGATTGACAGCGCCCGCTAGCGGTGTGTAGAGTGGCAGGCAACGGGCGAGCGCGGCGGCTCGCGCTGGAGACACGCGGGCGCATGGCGTCAGGGAAAGGAAGACATCCTATGCGGTGGGTCGAACGGTGGTTTGGTGTGCTGGCGGCGGGTCTGGCGCTGATCGCGCTGGCCTTCGCGCTCTCGCAGCATGTCACGCAGGTCTTCACGGGTTCGGCGCTGTATGGCTCTGGCTATAGCGCCACGAGCGCGCTTGCGGCGTATCTGCCGCTGGGGCTGGCCGTCGCGGCGGCGCTGCTGGCGTGCTTCGCGGCCGTGCGCGATTCGAGCCTGGGCGCCCGGCCGCAGTGTCTGGACCATGCTGCTTGCTCTGGCCGCGCTCCTCTGCATCGGTGGGGTGGTCGCGCTGGCATTCAATAATATCTGGGTCGAGGTGGGCGCTCCGCCTGCCGCCAGCGCCGAGATCAGCGCCGCCGCCATCTTCGCGCCCGCCGCGCTGGCTGCCGTCATCGCCATGTTCTCCGCGCTGCGCCCGCGACACGCGGTGGCGTAGCGGATAGCGGCATAGGAAAGCGACCATGTTCGCAAGCCGCCATGCGCTCCTGCTGGCATGGGACGATGGGCGCGCTGCATGGTCGACGTAGGCCCGCGCATCCGCGTTAGTGGATGAAGTAGCCCGCGCCGCGAATCAGCATCTCGATGGCGATGGCCACCAGAATCGGCACGAAGATCTTGCGCAGGGTGGCGTTGGTGAAGCGCGCGAGCAGCTTCGCGCCGCCCGTCGCGCCGAGCAGCACGCCCAGGGCCACGGGCGCCGCGTAGAGCGGGTTCATGTCGCCGCGCTGGAAGTAGATGCCCGCGCTGGCCGCCGCCGTCACGCCGATCATGAAGTTGCTGGTCGTCGTCGAGACCTTCATCGGCAGGCGCATCATCGTGTCCATCGCCAGCACCTTGAACGTCCCGCTGCCGATGCCCAGCAGGCCGGAGAGCACGCCCGCGATGGTCATCATGCCAAAGCCAGCGGGCACATTCGAGACCTGATACTCGATGGTCTTGCCCATCCGGTCGTCGCGGTAGCTGGAGGCCAGCGCCAGACGCCGCGCCCAGATGTCGCTGCGCACATTCGCGGGAATCTCCTCGCCGATCTTGAAGACCAGCGGAACCGCCGAGATGAGCAGCACGACGCCGAAGATGATGAAGAGCAGTCCAGGCGCGATGAGGATAGCCAGGAAAGCGCCGAGAATCGCGCCGATGGTCGTCGCGATCTCCAGGAACATGCCGACGCGCAGGTTGGTGATGTGGTCGCGGACGTAGGCGGCGGCGGCGCCACTCGATGTCGAGATGACGGAGACAATCGAGACGCCGACGGCGACCTCAGGCGAGACCCCGAAGGCGATGGTCAGCAGCGGCACGACGAGCACGCCGCCGCCCAGCCCCACCAGCGAGCCGACGACGCCCGCGATCACGCTGCCCAGCGCGACCAACGCGAAGACGCCCAGCGTATGGCGACGTTTGCGGGGTGATCGTGCCTTTGCCGAAGACTTCACCCAGGACGAGGATGCTGGAGAGCAGCAGCGCCAGCACCAGCGTGGTAATGCCGACGTAGAGCCAGTCATGCTCCAGGGCGAAGGCGCCAATCGAGACGGCTACCCGAAGCACTGGCGTCGCCAGCAGGATCAGCAGCCCCAGCGTGATGACCGCCTCAGCGTTGCCCGCCAGGATTCCAGGTATCACGGCGCCCAGGGTGTGCGGATAGCTGAGCGCGCCGCTGGTCTTGGCCTGGGGATGTGTGTAGTAGAGCACGACGCCGACCAGAATCACGGCTCCGCTCAGCAATACGCCGATGCGCAGCACATTGCTGATCATGATCTCCGCCTGGCGCACCAGCGACATCCGTCGCTCGCGGTCAGCGTCGCTCTGCTGCGAGGATACTGTCATACTCATGGGTGTCTTGCTTCAATGCCTCCGCTTGTCGTTTCGTGCCTGTTCGCCGCCGCGTCGCCCTCTCGTCTGTGGGAAACAGCATGACCTCATCCACACACATCGCTACGAGTAATTGCGTAGTCAACACGTTCTTCCTTAGCGTATCACGCCAGGCTAGACCCTGACCGTATTTGGCTGCGAACTGGCATTTGTGGCGACAAACAGTGCGCAAACTCAGTGCAAACAGTTTCTCTATGAACATGCGCTGTGGCTTCCCGAGGTCTGAGTTTCTCCAGCGCGGTATACTGGCAACCGGACGGCAGAGGCGCCAGACGGAACGAGGAGAAGAGCACGGCGATGGATGATTCCCGCTATACGGAGGCGAATCGCGCGACGTGGAACCTGTGGATGACGCGCGATACCGAGACCGATCACTTCAAGGATGTGGCGCGCTACCGCGCGACGGGGTCGAGCCTGCGGCCGATCGAGCGGGCGGAGCTGGGCGACGTGTCGGGGCGCTCGCTGCTGCATCTGATGTGCAACCTGGGCAGCGAGACGCTTTCGTGGGCGCGGCTGGGGGCGCGTGTCACTGGCGTGGATATCGCCGATGTGGCGATCACCTATGCCCGCGAGCTGGCGGCGGAGGGCGGGCTGAGCGAGCAGGCGCGCTTCATCCGCTCGGACATCTACGCGCTGCCCGATGTCGCTGGATGAGACGTTCGAGATCGTCATCGCGAGCTATGGCGCGCTCTGCTGGGCGCCCGATCTGGCGGGCTGGATGCGCATCGCCGCGCGCTACGTCGCGCCTGGTGGGACGCTGCTGCTGGTGGACCTGCACCCGGCGGGGATGTCGCTCGACAGCTGACCCGGCGACCCCAGCGGCCTGACGCTGCGGAAAGATCGCCCGTATTTCCACACCGATATACCGGTGAAGGAAGAGACGCCCGATCAGCCGACCGTCTACGCCTGGGGCTATGGCCTGGGCGAGGTGGTGACGGCGGCGGCGGAGACAGGCCTGCGCATCGAGTCGCTGCGGGAATATCCCTATGCCCATTGGCGAGCAGTTCCCGCAATTGGTCGAGAGCGGCGATGGCTACTGGCGCTGGCCCGATCCCGCGAACGACTTGCCGCTGCTCTTCTCGCTGCGCGCGACACGTCCGGCGCTGGGATAGCCGCTTCGCCGTGTGGCGCGCGTCGCGTGGGCGTATGCGGTACGATAGGGGCGCGATGAGTCGGTATGTGCGCAGTAGATGGGACGCCAGAGGACGCCAGAGATGGATGAGCGGCTGAGACGTGGACAGACCTCGGCGCTGGCCGATGAACGGCGACGCCAGCAAGCGGCGAAAGCGGCGGGTGGCGCTGGCGGCGACGGCCTGGGCGGCGCTGCGGGCGATGCGCCCGACGCAGTGGTCGAAGAATGGCCTGGTGCTGCTCGCGGCGATCTTCTCGCGGACGATGCTCGATAGCCCGACGGCGACGCGCGTGCTGATTGGCTTCGCGGCGTTCTGTCTGGCGGCGAGCGGGGTCTACATCGTCAATGATCTGGCTGACCGGCAGCGCGACCAGCTCCATCCCCGCAAGCGTAACCGCCCGATCGCGTCGGGCGCGCTGGGCGTCGGGCTTGCGGTAGGGCTGGCGGCGGCGCTCTTCGCTGGGCGCGCTGGCGCTGGCGCTCTGGCTGACGCTGGGCGACCTGTACCACGGCCTGCCGCGCGGGCCAGACCCATTCGCCGCGCTCGGTGGTGGCGGGCTGCTCTTCCTGCTGGCGCTGCTGGGCTACGTCGCGCTCAATCTCGCCTACACCACCTGGCTCAAGCATCTGGCGCTGTGGGATGTCTTCGCCATCGCGGCGGGATTCGTGCTGCGGGCGCTGGCGGGCGCGTTCGCGGCGGCGGTCTACATCTCGCCGTGGTTCTATCTCTGCGCCATCTTCCTCTCGCTCTTCCTGGCGCTGGGCAAGCGGCGCGCCGAGCTGCTGCGTGTCACCGCTGACCCAGCCAGCAGCGGCGCCCGTGCGAGCGTGCTGCTCTACACCCCGCAACTGCTCGACCAGCTCATCATTCTGGCGGTCACCTGCGCGGTGATGGCCTACAGCCTCTACACGTTCCAGGGCAGCGGCCACGCGCTGATCGTCACCGTCGCCAATCGTCGTCTTTGGCGTCTTCCGCTATCTCTACCTCATCTATGTGCGGAGCGAGGGCGAGCGCCCCGACGAGCTGCTCTACCGCGACCCGCAGATTCTCGGCGCGGTGGCGCTCTGGCTGCTGATCGTGGCGCTCTTCCTGTATGTGCCCGCGCTGGAGGCGCTCACCGGCTTCTAATCGCCGCCAGCCTCCGGCGCCCGTGAAGTGCATGTGGAGCTTCTCTCAGAGCGCATCGTCGGCAAGGGAAGAATCCCAGATGATGGCGCGGCGTAGCCACTCGCTACGAGAGGCGAGCCGCCACCTACCGGGCGATGGTTGTCCTGGCCTCCATCGTCCTATGTCTCGACTCGTGATTCTTCGGCCACATCCCAGGTCGACGTACCCTGGCAGACTGTCTCTCTATCGCCGACGACAACGGTTGACAGTGGGAGAAGCGGCTATGTTGAACCGGCCATGCTATAGTAGACTACTCAGGTGCGCGGGGAAAGCGTAGGCGCAAACGACAAGCGATAGGAGACAGGTGTGGCAGCGATGGTCAATGTGCGGCGGCGCGGGCAGGGGTGGTGGGGAAGGCAGCGCCCGGGCAGCAGTTGGTCCGCCAATGCCCGCTGGAACTTCGTAATGCTCGGGGCTGACGTCGCTTTCTTCACGTTTGCGCTCAACATCTCCTCAGCATACGTCGTCCTCCCGCTCTTCGTTCATCAACTCACCACCGACAACAGCGCCGTCGCCCTGATTATGGCGCTGCGTGCGCTCGGTCTCTATGCGCCCCAACTCCTCGTCGCCCCATTGGTTGAGCGGCGACGACATGCGCTGCCCTTCATCCTGCGCTGGACTGTGCTTGAGCGCGTGCCATATCTCGCGCTCGCACTCGCCACCGTCGTGTTCGCGCGGTCCAATCCAGGCCTGCTTCTCGTCATCTTCTTCGTCATGATCCTGTTGGCGCTGGCCGGTGGCGGGCTAACCTTCCCCGCCTGGCTGGACCTCATTGCGCGCGCGATGCCCAAGAATTGGCTTGGACGCTTCCTGGGATTCTGGCAGGGCCTCGGCGGATTTCTCGGCATCGGCGGAGCGGCGCTCGCGGCGTTTGTACTGGCGCATGTCGACTGGCCCTTCAACTTCGCACTCTGCTTCCTGCTCACGTTCGTAGCGATGGTGGTCTCGTTCGTGATGCTCATGTTCGGGCGCGAGTCACCCCGCACGCTGGTCGGTGAGGATGAGCTGCCAGATAAGCTGTCAGCCGCGGATATGGATGGCGCGCGAACCGACGGTGTGCGCGAGGAGCCCGCTGAACCTGCTGAACCCCCTGACTTCCCAGGCACGCCCATCGCCCAGCCCGCGAGCCGTCCGGCGCAGATGGGTGCGCTCTGGGCGCTGCTGCGCGAGGATCGCGGCCTACGTCGCCTGCTCGTCACCAATGCGCTTAGCGGGTTCGCCACGATGGCTGCGGCCCTCTTTGCCGTCTCGGCGCTCAAGCTCGGTGGTCTCTCGAATGCTGAGGTGGGCGCGGAGGCCCCGGTGCTGGCGCTGGCCTCGACCGGCGGCTACTTCCTCTGGGGGGCGCTGGGCGACGCGCGGGGACACAAGCTCGTGCTGGCGTGTGGAGCGGCGTGCGCGGGACTGGCCGCGTTGCTGGCCATCTGGGCGCAGGGCGTTGTCCCATACGGGCTGATCTTCCTGCTGATGGGCCTCAATCTCTCGGCGACATTCCTGGCCGGCCTGACCTTCATCGCCGAGTTCGGGCCGGAGGTGAAGCGTCCGACCTACAGCGCGCTCTCGTCCGTGGCCTTTGCGCCGTTCGCCGTCGGCACGCCGCTCCTGGCTGGCTGGCTTGCCGACCTGTGGGGCTACCAGCCGGTCTTCATACTCTCGGCGCTCGCCGGGGCGCTCACTGCGCTCTGCTTCGTCTTCTGGGTCCCCGACCCGCGCAAGCGCGCTCGGCTCGGCGCGCAGACCGCCATCTTGCCAGCGGGGCAGGATGGCGAGTGAGCCGCGCCGAGCCGCGCCGAGCCGCGCCATGTTCGATGAGCCGCGTGCTCTCACCAAAACTGCGGAAGACCCCATCCCTGGACACTATCCCTTTACGGCATCGGTCGCCTGCGCAATGATCACAACCGCTGGCAGGCTCGACTCGCGGATAAGGGTGTTGATAGCGGCCAGTTCACCATCCTGCAGCGCGCGCAGGCGAGCAAGTTGGGTATCAGCCTGGGCGCAGAGCGCGGCGAAGACCTCGCGCGCCTGCCGGGTCGGCGCGGCGTCAGCGCTGGCCACCACGCTCATGAGGGCGGCGAGCTTGACGTTGAGCTTGACGGGGTAGCGAAGGGTGTCGTCGTCCTCGGCTGCGCGGGTTTCGATCAGTTCCGTCTCGATGGCATCCAGTTGCGTGATGAGCGCAGTGGTCTGGCGCGCCAACTCACCGTGGTTAGGCGCTTCGAGCTTGCGCGCGCGGTCTGTCCACTCGCGCAATTGCTGACGGATGCTGGTCAGCTGATTGACTGCCTGATGGATCTCAGAGACCTTGTCGCGAATCTGGCCTAGCAGAGCAAACTGCGCGTCCAGATCCTCCTGGGTTGCGCTGATGCGTGGATCTTTGGCGATCTCGAACGTCACTGTCTGCGTCTCGCCGCCGACAGTTAGCCGCGCCTGATAGCGTCCCGGCGCGGCCACAGGGCCGGAGAGGATGCCGCTGTCGGTGACATAGCCATCCACCCATCCGGCGTCGGGGTAGCGCATGTCCCACGTGAAGTGATTGAGACCCGCTTCGATGGCCACGCGCGGCTCATCGCGGGCGCCGACCTCCACGCCGGTGAAGATCTTTAGATCGCCGGCGCGCGCGCGTGAGGTCTTGCGCTCCTCACTGGTAAACCGCTTGATCTCGTGACCCTGAGCATCCAGGAACGTAAGCGTCGCTTCACCTTCGGGCTTGGCGCGCAACAGATAGCTGATGGTGACGCCATCGGGAGGATTCTGCCCAGCATCCAGGAGGACGCGATGCTTCTCGCCATCCGACTTCGTCACTTCGCGGTAGGCTACATAGCCGACTCCGGTGTGCGTGAAGTTGACGCCGGCCACTGGAGGTGAATCGAATCCACCACTACCCGCGAACTTGACAGCCGGGCGCGGCGTGAAGAGATGGATGGCGCCATCGCGTGGGACATCTGCCCACTGGCGCACCACGCTCAGATCATCCAGTACCCAGAAAGAGCGGCCATGTGTCGCGGCGATCAGGTCGTCGTTCTTGATCTCCAGATCGTGAACGGGGACGACAGGCAGGTTGAATTGAAGCGGCTGCCAGCTCAGCCCGTCATCGAAGGAGACATGGACGCCGGTCTCGGTTCCTGCGTACAGCAGACCGCGCCGCGCCGGATCTTCGCGGATGACACGTGTGAAGACATCCGCTGGCAGACCATTCGTGATAGCGATCCAGTGGCGGCCGTAGTCGTCAGTCTTGAACAGGTAAGGCGCGAAGTCGTCATGCTTGTATCGGTTGGCGGCGAGGTAGGCGACCGCCGGGTCATGCGGCGACGGCGCGATCACGCTAATCAGCGCCCACTCTGGCAGGGCGGCGGGGGTCACGTTTTCCCAGCGCTGACCATCATCGCGCGAAACATGCACGAGTCCATCATCCGAGCCTGCCCATAGCAGGCCTCGCTGGCAAGGCGACTCGGCGAGCGCAAAGACCGTGCCATAATATTCCGTGCCACAGTTATCGCGTGTGACCACGCCACCGGAATCCTCCAGGCGGCTGGGGTCGTTGCGTGTGAGGTCAGGGCTGATGGCCTGCCAGCTTGCGCCCTCGTCTGTGGAGCGCAGCACATGGGCGCCGCCAACATAGAGCAGATTGGGGTCGTGTGGCGAGAGATGGATGGGAAAGGTCCACTGGAACCGCTCGCGCACGTCTTTGGCTGGCCAGCCAATCATCAGCTCGGGCCAGACGCTAATATCGCGCCGCTGGCCGGTGCGGCAGTCGTAGCGGCTGATGTAGCCCTGGTAGCTGCCGGCGTAGATGATGTGCGGGTCGTCCGGGCGCACCGCGATGTAGCCACTCTCGCCGCCGCCCACCTCCATGTAATCGGCTTCGGTGATGACGCCGTTGATCGAGCGAGTGGGGACGCTGTATGTGGTGTTGTCTTGCTGGGCGCCGTAGATGCGGTAGGGCGTCTGCGCATCGGTGGTCACATGGTAGAACTCGGCGGTGGGCTGATTCATCAGTGAGGACCACGTATCGCCGCCATTGTAGCTGACGCACGCGCCGCCATCGTTGCCCTCGATAAGGCGGCTGGAGTCGCGGGGATCAATCCACAGCGCGTGATTGTCGCCGTGGGGAATGGCCAGTCGCTGGAAGCTGCGCCCGCCGTTGTGCGAGCGCCAGAGGCGCACACTTAGCAGCCAGACGGTTTCGGGATCCTGGGGATCAGCGTGAATGTGCTGGTAATACCAGGGGCGCGGACCAAGCGCGTGGTCATCGCACGTCAGCTCCCAATTGGCGCCACCATCATCGGAGCGGTAGACACCCGCGTGCTCGGCCTCAATTACGGCCCATACACGGTCAGCGCGCGCGGGCGAGGCGGTAATGCCGATCTTGCCGAGCACGCCAGTGGGCAGGCCCTTATTGTGGGTAAGCTCGGTCCAGTGATCGCCACCATCGGTGGTCTTCCAGATGCCACAGCCCTCGCCGCCGCTCTCCAGTTTATGGGGCAGGCGGCGCGCTCGCCAGAACGTAGCGTAGAGGATGCGTGGATTGTGGAAATCGAGTGACAGCTCGTTGGCTCCGACATCCTCGTTGAGGAAGAGCACATGCTCCCAGCTGGCGCCGCCATCACGCGAACGATAGATGCCGCGCTCGGGGTTAGGGCCGTGAGCGTGGCCCAGCGCCGCGACGTAGACGAGGTCGGGGTTGGCAGGATGCACGCAGATGCGCGCGATCTGTCGTGTAGCAGCCAGGCCAAGGTGGGTCCAGGTCTTGCCAGCGTCTGTGGATTTGTAGACGCCATCTCCATGCGAGACATTGCCGCGGATGGTGGACTCGCCCATGCCAGCGTAGATGATGTTGGGATCGGAGGGGGCGACGGCCAGCGCGCCAACCGACGCTCGCTTGAAGAAGCCGTCTGAGACATTCTGCCAATAGCGTCCACCATCCGTGGTCTTCCAGACACCGCCGCCCGTGGATCCAAAGTAGAACGTATGAGGGTGCGCGGGATCACCCGCGACTGCGACGACGCGCCCTCCCCGGAAGGGACCGATGCTGCGCCAGGTGAGAGCCCGCTCTCCGAGGCTCGCTCCCTGTGTCGTGGAGGGTATGGGCGAAGTTGTCCCTTTTGCGCTTGGCGCTGTCCTCTTGCTCGATGTCGGCCGCGTAGCCATTACTCGTTCTCCTCATGCGCTCATACCATCATTGTTCCACGCTTATCTGGACGATTCAGACACGTCGCATGTCTCGTACATGTTCACAATAGCAGAGGTACGCTATCCCCCAAACGGGCGCCGCGAGCGTGATCAGGGAGACTGTTGTCCACGAAGAGCGGCGAAGTCCCCGCGCTCAAGGGCTATATGGCTGAAGGGGCAAGTGGGGCAAAGCGCTGCGGCTGACGGCGAATATGATCCGCAACGCGCTGTCTCTACGTGAGCGCCAGCGCAGTCTGGCCGCGAGTCTTTGCTGATTGGCGTCAGATTACAATTTGACCGCACATCCGTTTATAATGGCAATCACACGGCGCGTTGGGCGTTGTGGTTACTGTCAATCAAAGTGGTGAGACATGCTGAACTCTCTACGACGACGGTTCTGGATTGAGTTGGGCGCCGCTAGCGTCACAATACTCGTATTCGCGATCACGGTCGCCCACAGCGCCTGGATTGAGATCGTGTTCGGCGTTGACCCGGATATGCGCTCTGGCGCGCTTGAGTGGGCGCTTGCGGCGAGCCTGACCCTCGTGGTCGTCGCTGTGATTCTGTTGATGCGCCACGAATGGTCGCGAGCGAAGCGGTTGTTGGGGTCAATGGCGAAGGCGCCAGCGCTCCCCGATGATTCAAGCATGCCAATCGCCATGGACAAGTAGCGCGCCGCTGGGCCGATAACCACTTCCTCCGCATTCGCGCCAATGAACTTGTCGAAAAACGCTCACGCCGCTCTACTTCAGCGAAGGCGCCACTGAGGTAGCGGCGCCTTATGCAATTTAACGAACAGGACGGATAGAACAGGGACGCAGGGGTGGGTAAACCCGCGTCTAAGGGCCTGTGGGCCACAAAGCCCGCCTTCGCGGGCTGGACTTCGGGGCGAGGTTGAGCCTGCGGAGGCAGGCTTTGTGGTGGCCCGCAGGACACCCTTAGCCGCGGCTTCAGCCACCACGCCTCCGCGCTCGCTCGTCGTATCTGCCTCAATTTGTTAATTTGCATCATGGCCCCTTTGCCATCTCTTCGACCCTTTCCTGTTGCGTTTCTTGTGGGGCCTGAGGAGCCAGTGGCCACGCGGACGCCAGATTGGCATGCGTCCACTTGTGATCTCAGAGGACACGCTTTGCCTGGCATGCTATACTTGGCGCTACGCTGCCCCACTCTCATTGATCTCGTGGATGCCCAAACGTTCGAATCAATTAACTCGGAGGGTGTATGCGCTTTCGTTCGATTCGCGTATCATTGGCGAGTTTCCTCATACTCGCGCTCGCGCTCACACTCACACTCGGTTTCGTTTTCCTCACACGTCATGCTGACGCGGCGAATCAAGCTAGCTCCTCGGGATTCACGACGCAGGCGCGCCTGGGGTTCCCCGCTGGTGACGATTGGGAGCCAGCGACTGCGACCGACCGCTACGGACACGTCTACGCGCTCTATAAGCACTACGATGTGTCGGGGCAGACAAGTTGCTCCTCATGCGACCAGCATGTGCTCCTGCAAGTGTCGGGCGACCGTGGCAAGACCTGGAGTCAGCCGCGCGCCATTGATCCAGAGGCGGTGCAAGGTGGACAGTACGATTCGCAGATAGCCGTCGATCCGGTGGATGGCAAGACGGTCTGGGCCGCCTTCTTGCAGAACAGCAAATCGTCTATCGCAGTGATGAAATCTACCGACTTCGGGCAGACCTGGAGTGGGCCAACCCTCGTCGATAATCTCCAGCGCAGCACGGATAAAGACATTCTCGCGGTGCGCGGCTCGACCATCGCCGTTGCGTACAATGCCGTGCAAAAAGTCTACGCGGCGATCTCGCATGACGGTGGCCAGACCTGGAGTAATTCGCTCATCAGCGATGGCGGCAACCAGCTTGGCTGGTCACTCGCTGGTGGTGGCGGCATCGACTCGCAGGGGAACATCTACTTCTCGTTCGACGGGTACACGCAGAACGGCCAGGCCAAGGGTCCGGTGAACCTGTGGACCAGCGTCTCGCACGACGGCGGCGCCACCTGGATCATCAACGAGATCGGCGTCAGCGGCGCGCCGTACCCCTGTAGCAACTGCGGCTATGCCTTCCTGGGCGCGCAGATTTCGATGGCGATCGGCAGCGACGACACCGTGTATATCCTCTGGAACTCGACGGTGGACCAGACGGACTATGCGCCAGAGCGCATCTTCTTCGCCAAATCAACAGATCATGGCGCCACGTACTCCGCGCGACAAGATGTCTCGCTTGCGCCGCAGGGCGTGGAGCATGCCTTCCCTGCGCTCACCACGGGCGCTACCGCGGGTGACGTGCGCATCGGCTGGATGGACACTCGCAGCGGCGGCAAGTGGAATGTCTGGTATCGTTCCAGCACAGACGGCGGGGCGACATGGAGCGCCGAGACGCGCATCTCTGGCTATGTGCCCGGCTACAGCTACCTGACAGCGAACGGTTTCGGGCTGCCCTATGGCGACTACTTCGAGATGGCTGTAGACAACACCAACAGCACGCAGATTGTTTGGGGTGAGTCCGATAGTTATGCTGGACCAGGTAACATCTGGACAGCGCACAACTGACGCTCTCATCTGCCGTTTAGCGTTGATTTTGTCAGGTGTAGTCAGGGGCGCTGGCTTGTCGCCCCACGTTTGGTTCGCCCGATTTCACCTGCCTGGTGAGAGTTTGTGTAAATTCATGACGTATTTGGAGTAACATCGCGTAGTCGACCGTTGTGACGCACGGGGGCGCTGGCACGCAAGTTTTGTATGACAGCGCACTCCAATGCACTCAGGAGGCTTCGAGTATGCCCAAACGCCGCGGTCTCTGGTCAGTTGTGTTCGCAGCCGGCGCATTATTCGCGCTGGTATTATCAGGGTGTGCTTCCACATCCGGCCCTACCTCGGGAGGAAATCAGCCTAAGTCCGGAGGAACTGTCACCGATGCGCTCTTCGAACAGCCCGACAACCTGATCGTCGGGCAGTCGAACGAGACCTATGCCCAGTTGGTGATGAATACCATTTGGACGCCGCTCGTCTACACCGACAGCGCGGGACTTCTCCAGCCCGGTCTGCTGAGTGTGCTGCCATCGACGACCAATGGTGGCTATTCTGCCGACTTCAAGACCATCACACTCAAGCTGCGCCCCGGTCTCAAGTGGTCAGATGGCTCGCCGTTGACTGCGGATGATGTCGTCTTCACGATGAATCTGATGAGCAATAAGGCATACGGCCAGAAGACGGGGTGGAAGGGCGACGAGATCGCCAGCGTGACGGCGTCAGACCCACAGACCGTCGTCATCACCCTGAATAAAGTAGACGTCACATTCGTCTCCTACTGCCTGACCGACGTGCTCGACTTCTCGCCGCTGCCAAAGGCTGTGTACGGCAGCATGGATCCCTCCAAGATCACAGCGTCGCCACAGGCATTCCAGCCGCCGGTGTCCAGTGGGCCCTTCAAGCTCAGTGAGCGCGTGGCAGGGTCGCACATCACGGTCGTCAAGAACCCCAACTACTACCAGCCAGGCAAGCCTTACCTCGACAAGATCGTCTTCAACATCATCACGGATCAGAACACAATCCTGACCGCCTTCCAGAGCGGACAGATTGACACCTCCTGGTTCCTTGATGTTACCAAGATGACCCAGTACAAAGCGCTTGCCCCAGGCTATGTGGTCGCTCTGCCGAAGCAGGCTGCTACATGGGAGGGCGCGTTCTTCAACCTGTACAGTTCGACGAACCATATCCTTGAGGATGCCAACGTCCGCAAGGCGATCAGGATGGCCGTCAACACGGACGCCATGATCAAGAACATCCTGGCAGGGACCGGTCAGGCCACCTGCGATGACGCCCCAGCGACCTTCGCGCACGCCACTGATCTGATTCCGTGCAATGGCTACAACCCACAAGCAGCCGGCCAGTTGCTCGACACAGCCGGCTGGAAGATGGGTTCGGATAACTATCGCCACAAGAATGGCGTAACCCTGGCGCTGCGCTGGAGCACCACAGCCAATAATGCCCGCCGCGAGGCGACCGAGCTGTCGGCGCAGCAGGATCTGAAGAACATCGGCGTCAAGATCAACATCGTCAACTACCCGGCCGACACGTACTTCGGCTCGATCCTGCCGAACGGCAACTTCGACATCGGCGAGTATGCCAGCTCGGCGACTGCCGGAGACCCGGCCGACAACTCCCAGTGGGACTGCGACCAGTTCCCGGCGGCTGGTGGTTTCAATGTGATGCACTGGTGCGACCAGGCGGCCACCACTGCTGACAAGGCCGCGACCACCAACCCGGATCAGACTTTCCGCAAGCAGCAGTACCACACCCTGTACACTGAGATCCTGAGCCAGGCCCCGATGTTCTTCCTCTATGCGTACCCGGACATCGCGATGTCCACCTCCAAGCTGCACAACTACAATCCCGGACCGTTCGGCCCAGAGGAGACCGTAGCGGTGTGGAACTGGTGGCTCAGCTAAACTTGTCGTTAAATTCGTCGCGGAGGCGCGCTGGACAACGCGCCTTCGTCTACCACGCGGCGGCTGTCTTGCCGAAGTCGCCGCGTCCTTGCACATCTGGCCCTCCGTTCACCAGTATCGGCATGGGCCATGCTCCGCGGACGCGAAGTTGCAACGACCACGCGTTCGCGGAGCAGACGCCATGACTCTCCTACCGATTTGTATCTCGCACGGAATGCCTTGCGAGTGATGGCCACCAACTGATCAAACGAGAGGAGCGGGAGGCAGATGGGACGCTACATCATCCGGCGCCTGGCGCAATCAGCGGTCATGCTCTTCATGCTCTCTATTGCCTTCTTCCTGCTGCTCTACATGATTCCTGGCGGCCCGCAGGCAGTGCTGTTTAATCCGCGTCTTGGGAAAGCCGCGCGCGATGCGCTGGCTGCCAAATATGGACTGAATCAGCCGTTGCCACTGCAATACATCTCGTATATGCAGCATCTCTTTCAGGGAGATCTCGACTCATTCAGCTCTGGACGACCGGTACAGCTCGAAATCGGCGATCGGTTGCCATACACGCTTCAGCTTTTCGCGCTCGCGCTGACTTTTGCCGTCATCGTCGCCCTGTTGCTGGGGGTGGTTTCCGCCATTCGCCAGTACTCCCTCACCGACTATCTGGCGACTATCGGCGCCTACTTCGGCATCGCAATGCCCGTCTTCTTCATCGCGCTTGTGCTGCAGAACCTCTTCGGCATCATCCTCAGGCCGTTCTTTCTCACGGTGCTTGGAACGAACTGGCCGATCTTCGGCGTCTCGTCAAACGATGCTGACACCTATTCTCCTCTACATTTCCTTGGGGATCGGTTAATGCATCTCACGCTGCCTACGATTGCGCTCTCGTTGATCTTCATTGCTGCCTGGAGCCGCTATTTGCGCTCCAGCATGCTCGACACTGTCAAGCAGGACTACATTCGCACCGCACGCGCGAAGGGCCTCAGCAACCGTGCGGTGTTCTTCCGCCATGCCCTGCGCAATGCGCTGATTCCATTCATCACTGTTGTTGCGATTGACTTTGCCGGCATAGCTGGTGGCGCAGTCATTACCGAAACCGTATTTGGCTTACCCGGCATCGGCAAATTGTTTTATGACTCACTGGCAGCTCGGGATTATCCCGTCTTGCTTACTCTGTTGCTCTTCGCCGCCACCGTGGTCCTACTCGTCAATCTGCTCGCGGATCTGCTTTATGCAGTCCTGGATCCGCGCATCACCTACTCGTGATCCAGGTTTGCCAGGGAGGTAGAGCGATGGACACCACACAATTCGAAGGGCCGCAGGTAACCCTGCCATCAGCGCCCCAACTCATGGAGTTGACGCCCGAGTTGGCACGCAAGCGTCGTGGACAGTTACGCATTATCACGGACAGGTTCCTCAGAAACCGTATCGCCGTGGCAGGTCTTGTTATTCTGGTGATTATCGTTCTGCTGGCATTGCTGGCTCCCGCCATCGAGCCGGTACGCGGACAGGTCGATCCAGCCACCACCCCCAACCTCGCCATGTCCTTGCAGGGGCCCAGTTGGGCGCACCCCTTCGGCACGGATTTCGTTGGTCGTGATGAGCTCGCGCGTTGGCTCTATGGCGCTCGCGTCTCACTGCAAGTGGGCCTCTTTGCGATGCTCGCCTCGATCTTCATTGGCGTCACCGTCGGCGCGCTGGCAGGATTCTATGGCGGCTGGATCGACGCCACCCTCATGCGCATCGTTGACGCGCTGCTCGCGGTCCCGCTTTATCTGATCCTCTTCCTGCTGTCCGCCACCTTCTTCTCCCAGGGAACAACGCTGGAGATCGTCCTCCTGATCGCATCGTTTTCCTGGCTGTATACGGCGCGTATCGTGCGCAGTGAATTTCTCGCGCTCAAAGAGCGCGAATTCCTGTTAGCGGCGCGCACGCTGGGCGCGGGCGATCTGCGGCTGATCCTGCGCCACATCATCCCGAACGCGGTCGGGCCGATTGTTGTGAGCGCGACGTTGCTCGTGGGCAATAACATCATTACGGAGTCCACACTGAGCTTCTTCGGCTTTGGCCTGCAACCGCCAGCTTCGAGTTGGGGAGTGCTGCTGGCTAGCTCGGAAAACTACTTTACCCAGCAGCCGCTGCTCGTTTGGGCGCCCGGTCTCGCCATTCTTATCACGGTGCTCGCCTTCAACCTCATGGGTGACGGGCTGCGCGACGCCCTCGATCCGCAAATGACTGAGCGCTGAGCCCGGTGCGCGCAAGCGTGCTACCAGATAGATCAGGAGATGCAGGTGCCTAAGCTACTCGAAGTAAAGGGTCTTCGAACGGAGTTTCGCACTCGCGAAGGGCCTGTCAAGGCGGTCAACGGCGTCAGCTTCAGTATAGACGAGGGTGAAGCCGTTGGTATCGTCGGCGAGAGCGGCTCGGGCAAGAGCGTCACCGCGATGTCCATCCTTCGCCTGCTTCCTACTCCACCCTCCCAAATCGTAGATGGATCGGTGCTTTTTCAGGATCAGGATCTGATCGACCTGAGTGAGTCTGAGATGCGCAGCATCCGTGGTGGCAAGATCTCCATGATCTTCCAGGATCCCATTTCAAGCCTCAATCCGGTCATGCGCATCCAGGATCAGATCGTGGAGCCGCTGCAGCTCCACCTTGGCCTGAGCAGGGAGGAGGCTCTCGGTCGTGCGCGCAGTCTGCTGGAGGCTGTGGGCATCCCTGACGCCGAGCGCCGTTTGCGCGGTTACCCTCACCAGTTCAGTGGCGGCATGCGCCAGCGTGTTATGATCGCCATCGCGATCTCCACCAATCCTAAGTTGTTGATCGCCGATGAGCCGACCACTGCCCTAGACGTGACCATCCAGGCCCAGATCCTCGAGTTGCTGGCCCGGTTGAGGCGCGATCTCAACACGTCACTGATCCTCATCACGCATGATCTGGGAGTCGTCGCTGGTGTAACCGACCGCATCCTGGTTATGTATGCTGGCCATATCGCTGAGCGGGCGCCGACCGAGGAGCTCTTCGACAATCCACGTCATCCTTATACGCTTGGTCTGCTTGGCGCGGTGCCGCGACTTGATGCTGAAAGAGGAAGCGAACTTGTCACGATTCCTGGCTCACCACCAGATCTGCTGCATCCTCCCAAGGGCTGCCCATTCCAGCCGCGATGCCCTTTCAGAATCGACAAGTGCGCGACCTACCCGCCCGATCTCCGGGTGGGCAAAGATCACGTTGTAGCGTGCTGGGTAGACGTGACCAATCCCAAGGAGCAGCAACGCGCTGAGTTGAATGGCTTTATTCCACTTCGCCCGGTTGGCGACACGGCAATTGGAGAGTAGTCAGCAGGTGACGCATGATGGAGGATACTGTGGTAATTCGCACGATCCAAGCTCGCTCCGCACGCAGTTGGAGAGGTGAGTGAGATGGTGGCGCAGGAAACCACACCCGGACCTCAGGCCGATAGCGATGCGCTGATGCGCATCGAAGACCTCGTCGTGCATTTTCCCATCACGCAGGGCATCATTTTTCAGCGCAAAATCGGCGCTGTGCATGCTGTGGATGGCGTCTCCCTCTCGATCCCACGCGGGCAGACGGTGGGACTCGTCGGCGAGAGTGGTTCGGGCAAGTCCACCATTGGCCGGACGCTCGTCCGCCTCTATAAACCGACCAGTGGCCATCTGTTCCTCGAAAACGAAGACCTCGCAACGCTGCGTGGCAGCCAGTTGCGCGCCGTTCGACGCCGCGTGCAGATGGTCTTTCAGGACCCGTTCGCCTCGCTCGATCCTCGCCTTACCGTTGGCGCCCTGATTGCCGAGCCGATGGTCATCCACAACGTTGGCACGCGCGATGAAATTCGGCGCCGTACCAACGAGTTGCTGCGCACAGTTGGTCTCAATCCAGACTTCATTGACCGCTATCCGCACGAATTCAGTGGCGGACAACGCCAGCGCATCGCGATTGCCCGCGCCATCAGCATCGAGCCACAGTTTATCATTGCCGATGAGCCTGTCAGCGCCCTCGATGTCTCCATCCGCGCGCAGATCCTCAATCTGATGCAGCGACTCCAGAGCAGTATGGGACTCACCTACCTCTTCATCTCCCACGACCTCAGCGTCGTCCGTCATGTCGCTCAGCGCACCGCCGTAATGTACCTGGGCAAGCTCATGGAGGTGGCAGATGGCCCTGAGGTGTATGTCAACCCATTGCATCCATACACAGCGGCGCTCCTCTCGGCCGTGCCAATTGCTGACCCGAGGACCGAGAAGCGCCGCAGCCGTATCGTTCTGAGCGGTGACCTACCTAGCCCCATCAACATCCCGAGCGGCTGTCGTTTCCATACTCGCTGCCCTCTTGCGCAGCAAATCTGTCGTGAGATCGAGCCGCCGCTTGAGGACAAGACCGCCCATGGTCACTTCGCGGCGTGCCATTTCTCCGACCAGGTGGGCACGCTGGTCAAGAAAGGCAGCATTAGCGGCCTGGGTACGATATGAGTGTGCAGTCTGCGCCTCGCCGCCCGGGTGAGTATGCGTTATGATGCGCTTTGCCAGGGCGTTGCCATGGCTGGCCTGTGCGCTCGATTGCGCGCAGCCACGCTCACAGCGCGGTTCCCATACGTGATGCGGACCGCGCGCATCCCGCAGAAAGGACCCCACGCATGCCCCTGGATCCCGAGGCGCGCGCCTACCTCGACTACGTTGCGTCGCTGGGCCGCCCACCATATCGTGAGCAGACGCTCGCCTCGGTGCGAGAGCGCCAATTCGCGATCCTGGCCTTCGCGGGGGAGCCGGAGCCAGTGGCTCGTATCGAGAATCGGACGATTCCCGGCCCTGGCGGCCCTATCCCCGTGCGCATCTATACGCCGGAGCGGCGCGGCGCCGACCTGTTGCCAGCGCTGATCTATTTCCATGGCGGCGGCTGGGTGCTGGGCACGTTAGACACCCATGACAACGTCTGCCGCAAGCTTGCCAATCAGACGCCCTGCGTGGTGCTTTCGGTGGACTATCGCCAGGCGCCTGAGCATAAGTTCCCGGCAGCCGTCGAGGATGCGGACGCGGCAGTGATATGGGTGGTGGAACATGCCGAAGAGATTGGGGTTGATCCTGCCCGCGTGGCCGCTGGCGGCGACAGCGCAGGTGGGAATCTGGCCGCGGTGGTCGCGCAGATGGCCCGCGATCGGGACTATCCTTCCCTGGCGTTCCAGCTTCTGATCTATCCCGTGACCGATCATTATGCGGCGGGCATGCCTTCCTATGCGGAGAATGCCGCGGGCTATTATCTGACTCGCGACAACATGATGTGGTTCATTGACCACTATCTGCGTGACGCGCGGGATCGTGACGATCCACGTTTCGCTCCGCTGCGCCAGCCGGATCTGAGCGGGCTGCCACCGGCGTTGGTGATGACAGCCGAATATGATCCCCTGCGCGATGAAGGTGAGCGCTATGCCGAACGGTTGCGTGCGGCTGGGATTCCCACGCGGCTGATCCGCTATGACGGCATGATCCACGGGTTTTTCCGCCTGCCTGGCGCCATGTCGCGGGCAAACCAGGCCATTGCGGATGCCGCCGCTGGGTTACGCGAAGCGTTGGCGGCGCCGACTTCGTAGTAATACAGTCGCACTTGTCTGGTAGGACGCGGGAGAACGGCGCGCCATAGCCAACAGAAACCGGGAAGCTCCGCTTGCCTCAGCCGCCCAGCCATCCTTCCACTTGCTCCTCACATTCGTCAAAACGGCTCGCGCCCTTTCCGTCGGAGGCTGCGCGTCGCCGAGGCGCGGCTGGCCGATCTCGCGCTGGAGCGTGGCAACCTGACGACGGAGCTCTCGGCGCTGAGGCGTAGGGGACCGACGCCCTGCGCCAGTAGGCCGGGCTGCGCATGAGCCATGCGACGGAGCGGCGCGACTTCGTGCGCAGTTAGTTCACTGCGCGCGACTGGCTGGTGGTCTTCCGCTACCTCTACCTCATCTATGTGCGGAGCGAGGGCGAGCGCCCCGACGAGCTGCTCTATCGCGACCCGCAGATCCTCGGCGCGGTGGCGCTCTGGCTGCTGATCGTGGCGCTCTTCCTCTATGTGCCCGCGCTGGAGGCGCTGACTGGCTTCTAATCGCCGCCAGCCTCCGATACGCGCATCACTCCTCGTTCGCGAGGCCGCCTCTGGTTTCCGCCATGATCTCGCGATGGCCGATGTTCAGCGTCTTGATCCAGCGCTGCTGCCCCAGGGTCAGCCCGACGAAGAAGCCCAGCTCGACCAGCTCTTCGTCGGAAAAGTGCGCGTGCAGCTTTTCCCAGAGCGCGTCGTCGGCGAGGGTGGAGTCCCAGATGATCGCGCTGGTGTAGGCGAGCGCGGCCTTCTCGCGCTCGGTGAATTCCTCAGAGTCTTCGTAGTGCAGCAGCTTGGCGTATTTCGCTTCAGGGATGCTTCCCGATCCAGACTGGACCGATCGTTGCGTCCCTCAATACTCGCATTCGATGGACTGCGAAACGTAGACGCGGCATAGCTCTTTGAGCGCGTGGTCGAGCACGCCTGTGCGGAAGGTGGTCATCCACGCCTGCGAGAATGCGCGAATGACGGCGGGAACATGCGCGCGAATGGCCTGGCTCTCCGGACGGGGCGCGCCGTGCAGACGGGCGTCCTCCAGATAGCCCAGGATTTCGGGGTCGGTGATCCGCGAGAGGTCAGGATACGGGATGCGCGGCATGGTGTGTCTCCTCACTCGGACATTGGTGCGCTGGCTGCGTCAGAAGCAGCAGCTATCTTTGAAGCCGCAGTTGGGGCAGATGGTCGCCTTGCCGCCCTTGAGGTCAGGCATCGGCGAGCCGCAGACAGGGCAGGGCATCTCATTGTGCGCCAGCGTCTCGTGGCGTACAACACTGGTGGTCGTCTGCTCCTCGGCGCCTGCTGTGGCCGCCGTTAGCGTTGAACTCGCTGGCTGGTTAGGCATACGCGCGTCACCTCCGATCACGCACATGGTCATGCGCATATTGTACCCTAGCGACCAGCGAATGGACACTCCGCTTCACGGTTGGTAGGACTTGACATGGCGTTGGCTGAAGCGACCGCATGGCCCAGACCAACGGCGCCAGCGAAGATCACATCGGATGTCCCCTTGACGCCTCGGCCTCCGCGCTTGCCCACGATGTACACGACCGATTGAAAATGCCGCATCAGGCGCTATAATGCGGCTGTTGTGACACGCCGAGGACGAAATCTCCTGCGCCGCATAGTCCGACACCGCGCGACGCCGGACAAGATTCTGTAAGTGGCCGCGCAACAGAGAGGCGCTATGCCCGTGGAGTCATCACCTGCCCCGCTACGCCTGGCCGAGCTTGTCGCCGCGCTTTCGCTGGCGACCGATTTCGGTACTGGCCAGCCGCTGGAACACGCCCTGCGTGTCTCCCTCCTTGCCGTCGAGTTGGGCGGCGAGCTTGGACTGAGTGAACAAGAACGCTGCGATGTCTATTATGTGGCATTGCTTCGAGGGATTGGCTGCGTCTCAGACGCGCATCGAGTTGCTGCGCGGTTTGGCGACGAGATGCTTGCGAATGCCCAAATTTCCTTGATGGATACCGCGCAACCAACTGATGTGCTCAACCTGCTGTTGCGTCATGTCGGCGAAGGGCAGCCCGCGCTCCGGCGTCTTCGGATGATTCTCGCGGCCCTGGCGGCAGGACCTGATGAGCGCAACGGTATCCTCGCCGCTCACTGCGAGGTGGCGGAGCTGCTAGCGCGACGACTGGGTATGCGCGATGAGGTGGCCCTCGCGGTCGCGCAGGTCTACGAGCGCTGGGATGGCAAGGGCTCCCCCGGCCACGCGCGCGGTGAAGAAATCGCGCGACCAGCGCGCATCGTGGCGCTTGCCCGCGACGCTGAGTTGTTCTTTCGGCTCGGTGGCGTGGATAGCGTGACCAGTGTCATCCGCCAACGCTCCGGGACGCTCTACGACCCCGTCGCCGCCACATGCTTTTGCCAACGCGCGGATTCCATTCTTCACACCATCACGCCCAACACTGCCTGGGAAGCCGTACTGGCAGCCGAACCTGGCCTACGCCCGCGACTCACGTCCGAGGCATGCGAAACCGCGACCCGCGCCATCGCGGACTTTGTCGATCTCAAGTCCCCCTTTACCACTGGCCATTCCAGCGGTGTCGCGCTTCTCGCGGCAGCGGCGGCCAAGCGCCTGGGTCTCGGCGAGCTAGCGATTACAGAGCTGCGGCAGGCAGGCTACGTCCACGATCTCGGACGTGTTGGCGTCTCAGCGGCGATCTGGGACAAGTCTGGCCCCCTCACCACCAGCGAATGGGAGCGCGTGCGCCTGCACCCCTACTATACCGATCGTGTCCTCGCCCGGCCAGCGAGCCTGGCTCGTCTCGCCGCCATCGCCGCGCTGCACCACGAGCGGCTCGACGGCTCCGGCTATTATCGAGGGGTTCCGGCTGCCCTGCTCCCACAGACAGCGCGGATTCTGGCCGCCGCCGATGTTTATCATGCCATGCTGGAGCCGCGCCCACATCGCCCTGCCTACCCTCCCGAAGCCGCCGCCGAGCATCTTCAGGCCGAAGCGCGCGCTGGTCGGCTCGACCCCGACGCGGCGCAGGCGGTTCTTGCCGTCGCTGGGCACCGCCCCGCTCTCACGCGGCGCACCTGGCCAGCGGGGTTGAGCGAACGCGAGGTAGAGGTGTTGCGGTTGGTCGCGCGTGGGCTCGCAAACCGCGAGATGGCTCAGCGCCTCATCATCTCCGAAAAAACCGTTGGGCACCATATCCAGCACATCTATAACAAAATCGGCGTCTCTACTCGCGCCGCCGCGACGCTTTTTGCCCTCCAGCACGATCTCTTAACCGATATTCCCTCCGCCAGCGATGAGCGCCTTGAGCGCAATTGACCGCATCTGGCCAGATGTATCGAACTCTTGCGCAATAGTTGGACTCAATCGCTGGAATAGGGCGTTCGCCCGATGCGACCTGCGCGCTGGCCAGCTACCCTTGGTGGTGTCGAGGCAATGTCGCACGCGGTCGCGTGCGTAGTCCGCGGGTGAACGCACACACGCAATAGGAGGGGTCAAACATGGCGACCAAGGCATCTGTCAGCGTCAACGGGACACAGCTCTACTACGAAGAGGCGGGTGAGGGACAGCCGATGCTCTTCATCCATGGAATGTGCGGCGACGCCAGTATCTGGGCTGACCAGATGCAGCGGCTTTCACCCCAGTTCCGCTGTATCGCCTACGACCGGCGCGGCCACTCGCGCAGTCCGCTCGGCCACATCAGTCAGCGCACCGTCGAGTTGCACGCCGACGATGCCGCGCAGATGATCATGGAGCTTGGCCTTGCCCCGTGCATCCTGGTGGGGTCGAGCGGTGGAGCGCGCGTCGCGGTCGATATCGTCCGACGTTATCCGCGCCTGATCAAGGGTGCTGTGCTCGCGGAGCCGCCACTGTTCGCGCTCGATTCCGAAGGGGGCAACGTGTTTATAGGGCGGATGAAGCCTGCGATTGAAGCGGCGGTGGCCCAAGGTGGGCCACGGGCTGCGGTTGACGCCTTCTTCGAGTTGGTATGTCTGGGTCTCTGGCGGGCGCTCTCAGAGGAACGACGCGATACTCCCTATCGCGCCAACGTCGAGGAGCTGTTTGGCGACCTCACGATGCCACTGTATCAGATTACGTCTGCGGATTTGGCGCAGATACGTGTGCCATGCCTGTCCATTCGTGGCAATGAGAGTGATCCCATGTTCCGCACGATCGCCGCCACCCTCGCCCAGAACATTCCAGACGCGCGCCTGATCGAGCTGCAAGGCTCCGGCCACGTCACCTACTTCGAGCAGCCCACCGAATTCGCCGCAGCAGTGCGCGCATTCGCTGAGCGGGTATAAACGGCTATCGAGTGGCAAGAATTTCAGAAGGCCGCCGAAACCTGCGTGTCGCGATCACTGGCGGGAGCGTCGGGGAGTGATTGCCAGTGCCGCGCTGGCACGACCAACTTGTGCGCCATCAGCCAGCGCTCCCCATCGAGGTGCGCTCGCGTCATTGCCACTCTCGCCGCCCCCACAGCCCGCGTGGCCCAGACCTACAGCGCCAGCGAAGCCTCACCGGCTGGCGCTGTAGACGCCACATTATCCAGCGTCTCGATTACCGCAATAAGCGGGCGGCGAGGTTTTGACGATGCCTTTCTGGCTCACATCTCTGCCGTATACCCTCTTTGTGATAACCCGGGCCCCAGTTATGCCAATATATAATCAGTTGATGGACGAGTCCTCGGAGAATACGCAGTGTTGGTCGATCAGGCGGAACGGCGACTTATGGCTGGCATATATCGCGTCATACAGACGATAGTCCGCCTTGCGCTGCCATTGCAGGTGCGACTGAATCTGACGGGCGAGCAGAACCTGCCGCACGTAGAGCCAGCGCTGCTGGTCAGCAACCATCTCAGTCCTGTCGATCCACTCGTGATCGGCGCCCGGCTGCGGAGGCCGTTGCGTATTCTCGGGAAATCTGAGCTTTTTGAATGGCCTGTCATCGGCGGACTTGCGCGAATGTGCGGGGTCGTGCCGATCCATCGTGGGGAGTGGGATCTCACCGCGTTTGCGGCCCTCCAGAAGGCTGTGAACCACCGGCAATGTGTCCTCATTTTTCCTGAAGGCACTTACCCAAAGCCACCACATCCCGCCACCATGCTCCAGTTCAAGACTGGAGCCGCGTGGATCGCGGCGCGGACGGGCGCGCGAGTCGTTCCGGTCGCCGTCTGGGGAAGCGAAAGGGTATGGCTACCTGAGCGTGGTTGGCGGCTCTGGAGTCGTCCAGTGGTTCATGTACGGATCGGCAAGGCCTATTACCCACAATACCCCTCCGACATTTCTTCCCCCGCTGCGCTACAGCCCATTGCTGATGA
Organism: uncultured Chloroflexia bacterium; assembly: GCA_963840335.1. Lineage (GTDB taxonomy): Bacteria > Chloroflexota > Ktedonobacteria > Ktedonobacterales > JADMIN01 > JAKAIY01. Next base: position 13,832 of record CAWIYP010000025.1, on the reverse strand, counting down.
GATGGCGCGCCACATCCACGCTCTGCTGCCTGAGCGCTACCACGGCTACTACAGCGCCTGATATGAGTTTGGTCTGCTCAGGCGTAGTCTCAGGCGAAAGACACAACACTAGGCAGGTGTCTCCGCTGGAATGCCCGAATACAAGCATAACAGCGCGCCATCTGGATCCTGAAGGAAGATCGTGCGCAGACCCCACTCCTGGTGATTGGCAGGTTCACTGGTCAGTCGCATGCCTTTGACGCGCAGACTGTTGGCCAGCTCATCCACGCTTGCCACCTCGAACGAAAGAACGGCACGCTGCCCGCTAACAGGATTGAGCGCGATGTGTGGCTCACCGGCCCGCATCGCTAAGCGGGTGAAGAGCGCCAGATGAAACTGCTCGTTTACCGTAAATTCGACGTATTCACCCAAATTGCTCGTGATGTCTAAACCGAGCGTTTCATGATAGAAATCGAGCGCGCGGGGCATGTCATCAACGAGGAGCCAGATATGCGTCAGCGCAGGGATCATCTTGTCACCCTCCTCATGTTCGCGTTGTGTCACGCACATGGTCACACTGTTATTGTACCCTGGCAACCGGCGAGTGGATACTCCGTCTCACGGTTGGCAAGACGTGATATGGGCGTGGTATAATCTGCCTCACAAAGACTTAGTGTACATTGTACACTAAACGCCAGATCAGCGCGGGTGGTTCGTTTCCCGCGCAACGAAACGGGTCGGGCGCTGTGGCCCGCTCACGGGCGCGAAAGGAGCCGGGACATGACCGGATCGACAGGGCAAACGCCTGTCGAGGCGCAATCCTTTGACCTCATCATCATCGGTGGAGGGGTCGCTGGCCTCGCTGTCTTGCTATCGCTGCCCGCGCATCTGCGGGTCGTTCTGCTAACCAAAGCCGCGCTGGGCGAGAGCAATACCCGCTATGCGCAGGGCGGTCTGGCGGCGCCCGTCGGGCCGGACGACGATCCCGAACTCCAGTTGCGCGACACGCTGAAGGCAGGCGCTGGCCTCGTGGACGAGGGCGCCGCGCGGACGATGCTGGGCGAGGCGCGCGAGGCGGTCGCCTGGCTCGTCGCCCAGGGGACGGAGTTCGATGAGCGCGAGCGCGCCGCCGGGACGCCTGAGGCCCCGCGCGAGACTGATCCCCTGCGTGAGCTGGCCACGCGCTACGACCTGACGCTGGAGGCCGCGCACAGCCGCCGCCGCGTGCTGCATGCGCATGGCGACGCGACGGGGGCCGAGATCGAGCGGGCGCTGGTGGCCTCGGTCTGGCGCCGCCCGAACACTGAGGTTATCGAGCATGCGCTCGCGCTCGATCTGGTGGTCGAGGATGGCGTCTGCGTCGGCGTGGATGCGCGCGTAGGCGGCGAGGTGAAGCGGCTGCTGGGCGCGCGTGGCGTCGTGCTGGCGAATGGCGGCGCCGGACGGCTCTGGCTGCGCACCTCGAATCCCCCTGGGGCGACGGCGGACGGCGTGGCGCTGGCGTGGCGCGCGGGCGCGGCGCTGGCCGACCTGGAGTTTTGCCAGTTTCACCCCACCATCCTCGCCGTCGAAGGCTACGAGGGCGAGCCGTTCCTCGTCTCGGAGGCGGTGCGCGGCGAAGGCGCCTGGCTGCTCAATGCGCGTGGCGAGCGCTTCATGCCGAATTATCATCCTGACGCGGAGCTGGCCCCACGCGATGTGGTGGCGCGGGCGATCCTGAGCGAGATGCTCGCGGATGGCTCGCCTGCCGCCTGGCTCGATCTCCGGCGTCTGCCCGCTGAGGAGACGCGCGAGCGCTTCCCCAGCATCACGGCGGCGTGCCGGGAGCGCGGGCTGGATCTCGCTACCGACCTGATTCCCGTCGCTCCGGCGGCGCACTATTACATGGGTGGCGTCGTGACGGATACCTGGGGGCGCACAACGCTCCCCAACCTCTACGGAGTGGGTGAAGTGACCTGCACAGGCGTCCACGGGGCCAACCGCCTCGCCAGCAACTCGCTGCTGGAGGGGCTGGTCTTCGGTCGCCGCGCCGCCCGCGTGATCGCGGGAGTCGGAGGACGGGCGCGCGAGCTGGCCGACGACGCCTGCGCTGACGGGGCCGTGGGTTGATCTGGCGAGCGTGGTCATGCCACGCAGCGACCCGGACGCGCCGCTCGCGCTCGATGTGCGGGCCGAGGCGCAGCGCGAGATGTGGGTGCATGTCTCGCTGCGCCGCGACGCGGAGGGGCTAACGGCGGCGCTGGAGCGGCTGCGCGCGCTGGCCGCTGGCGGGCCATATGACCCGGAGACAGCGAACATGCTGCTGGTGGCGCAGGGCGTCACACTGGCCGCGCTCGCCCGCGACGAGAGCCGGGGCGGCCACTATCGCACCGACTACCCGGAGCGCGACATGAGCCGCGATGGGCGACACACGATGCTCTGGCCGATCACAGACGCCGGGAGCCGCACTGGAGGCGTCGCATGTCGTCCATGCCTGATGCCAGCGACTCGCAGCGCGCTCTCGCCTTCGACCCCATCTTTGATGCGGAGTTGGCGCGGCGGGCGCTAGCGGAAGATGTGGGGCGCGGCGACCTGACCACCGAGGCGACGATCCCCGCCGGGACACGCGCCAGCGGGCGCATCTTCGCGAAGGCCGAGGGCGTGGTCGCGGGATTGCCGATGGCCGCGCTGGTCTTTCGCCTGATGGATCCCGATGTGCGCTTTACCCAGGTGGCGCAGGACGGCGACCAGGTGAGCCGTGGGCAGACGCTCGCCACGCTGGAGGGCGACGCGCGGGCGCTGCTGACGGCGGAACGCACGGCGCTCAACTTCCTGGGGCGGCTCTCGGGTGTCGCGACGCTGGCCGCGCGCTGCGCCGCCGCGACGGCGGGCACGCGGGCGCGTGTGGTGGATACCCGCAAGACGACGCCCGGCCTGCGCACACTGGAGAAGTACGCCGTGCGGATGGGCGGGGCGGCGAATCATCGCTCTGGCCTGGATGACGGCATTCTCATCAAGGACAACCATATCGCGGCGGCAGGCGGGCTGACAGCGGCGGTCGAGCGGGCGCGGGCGCATGCCTCCCACCTCATCAAGGTTGAGGTGGAGTGCGAGACAGATGCGCAGGTGCGCGAGGCGCTGGCCACCGACGTTGACGCCATCCTGCTGGACAACATGCCGTTGGAGGCGATGCGCGCGGCGGTGGCGCTGATCCGTGAGCGCAGCCCGCGCGTGGTGATCGAGGCGTCGGGCAACATTGGGCCTGACCCAGAGCGGCTGGCTGCGGTCGCCGCGACGGGAGTGGATCTGATCTCGCTCGGCGCGCTGACCCATTCCGCGCCTGTCTTCGATATCTCACTGGAGTTTGACGCGCGTTAGCTGGCGCGCACTGTCCGTTTTCGTTGTTACCCGATTCGATTCGGGATGATTCCCGAACGACCCTTGCAGGTCTGACCTGCGCGCCAAGGAGCGCAATATCCCAATGGCGACACAAACGACATCAACGCCGCCAACGCCGACGACGCCGACGACGCTGACTACTGGCTCACCCCACCGAATCAGCCGCTCATCGTCGGCTGCGACGAGAGCCAGGAAAGCCAGACGCTGCCCGCACTGGCCGAGTGGCGCGAGCGTGAGGCGGGCGCGTTGAAGACGTATCAGCCGCGTCATGCGGGCGCTGAGCGCGCCGACCAGATTCCACGCGAGTATGCGCTGATGAGCCAGGTCGAGCTGGATGAGCGCATCGCGCGGGCGCGGGCGACGCTGGGCGAGCGGCTGGTGATCCTGGGCCACCACTACCAGCGCGACGAGATCATCAAGTACGCCGATGCGCGCGGTGACTCGTTCAAGCTGGCGCAGTTCGCCGCGACAAAGAAGGAGGCGGACTACATCGTCTTCTGCGGCGTCCACTTCATGGCTGAGAGCGCCGACATCCTCAGCGAGCCGCGCCAGAAGGTCATCCTGCCGAACCCCGCGGCGGGTTGCTCGATGGCCGACATGGCGAATATCGCCGAGGTCGAGGAGTTGTGGGGCGTTCTGGACGACCTCTACCGCGATGAGTGGGCGGCGGTGGCGGATGGCGCGCCGCAGCCTGTCATCCCCGTCACCTATGTAAACTCCGCCGCGAATCTGAAGGCATTCTGCGGTCGCAACGGTGGCATCGTCTGCACCTCCTCGAACGCCGAGCAGGTGCTGCGCTGGGCCTTCGCGCGCGGCAAGCGGGTGCTATTCTTCCCCGATGAGCATCTGGGCCGCAACACGGCGCTGAAGATGGGCATCGCGCCTGAGCGCATCGTCGTCTGGAACCAACGTCACGACATGGGCGGCCTCGAAGATGAGGGTGTGTTGCTCGATGCGCAGGTGATCCTCTGGAAAGGCTGGTGCTCGACCCACCAGCGCTTCAGCGTGGAGCAGATCGCCGAGGCGCGCGAGCGGTTCCCCGGTATCCGCGTGGTGGTGCATCCTGAGTGCAGCCATGAGGTCGTGGCCGCCGCCGACGAAAATGGCTCGACGGAATACATCATCAAGACAGTGGCAGCAGTCGCCCGCCGGCTCGGTCTGGGGCATCGGCACCGAGGTTAACCTGGTGAAGCGGCTGGCGCAGGAGCATCCCGACAAGACGATCTTCTGCCTCGACCCCATCGTCTGCCCCTGCTCGACAATGTACCGCATCCATCCAGCGTACCTGGCCTGGGTGCTGGAGGAGCTGGTGAAGGGCGTCGTCGTCAACCAGGTCAGCGTGGACGAGGAGACGGCGCGCTGGGCCAAGGTGGCGCTGGAGCGCATGCTCGCGACGAAGGGCGCCTGAGCGCGTGCGATCCGCAGCTTGCGTTATAGCAGAGGAGCCTCGACAGCCGAATGTCGAGGCTCCTCTGCTATGTCTCCAGTGTGTAGGTCGCCTGCGTCGTGAAGCTCACGGAAGCGCAACAGCGCCGCGAGCGGCTATCATACCAATTCAGTCAGAGTTCTTGTTATTCGCGCCCGACGGCGGAGGCCTCGGCGGGCTGCGGGGTGGCGCCGCTAAGCGGATGCTGCGCCTTGTTCATTGTCGTCATCCTCGGTGGATGGCGGCAGGGGCGTCTTATTGGGGAAGTGTGGCGAGGAGCGCTGGTAGCGGTCGTAGAAGACCTCGAACATCGAGTAGGCGATGGCGACGGCAGGGCCAGCGAAGAATGCGCCCCAGACGCCGCCGATCTTCGCGCCGATGAGCAGTCCGGCGAAGAGCAGCAGCGGATGCACGCCCATCGTCGAGCCGTAGACGCGCGGTGCGATGATCTGCAAGGTGATCTGCTGAGCGATGATGAGCACGATGAGCAGGATGACCAGTTTGGCGATGAGTTGGTCGCCTGGCGTCTGGAGCAGGACGAGCGCGACTGGCGGGATGATGGCGAGGAAGGCGCCGAGGAAGGGTAGCAGCATGAGCACGCCGCAGATCAGCGCCACGGGCAGGCTGTTCGCCTGGCCGAGCAACGCCAGCGCGATCCAGGTGAAGGCGCTGTAGATCATCCCCACGAGAAGCTGCGCCCGCAGGAAGCCGCCGAAGATCTGCGTGACCGCTGTGCGGAACATCTTCGCGTCTTTCGTCCACTTCGGCGGCAGGCGGCGCACGATGCCCCCGATCAGATGCTCGCCGTCCAGCATCATGTAGAACGAGAGGATGATGACCAGGAAGGCGTCGAAGAGCAGTGTCAGCACGGAGGTGATCGTTGCCGTGGCGATGCTTACCACCTGATTCGTGACGGCGGTGGTGTAGTTGGGAATCTGCCCCCAGACTTGCGAGACAATATGCGTGGCGTCGCGCTGGCGGAAGCCTAGCCGTTCGAGGGCGAGCGTCAGGTTCGCGCTGAACTGGTTCAGATTCGCGGGCGAAAAGGCGGCGGCAAGCTCTTCGGCGAGATGGCGAATCTGCGCGCCGATCAACGGAATGGTCAGAACGATGACGCCGGAGATGACGATGGCGAGGGCCAGATAGATCAGCGAGACGGCCAGCGGGCGCGGCAAGCCCAGACGCCGCAGATACGTAGAGAGCGGTTCCAGGATGAAGGCGACGACCCAGGCGAGGAAGAAGAGCAGGATGATATCGCCAAAGGTGACGAGGCTCGCCCAGATGAGTTGTACCGCGTAGATCGCGACGATGACGGTCACGAGTGTGACCAGCACGCGCAGGACACGGTAGCGCGCCAGCAGATCGGGAAACATTCCGCGCCCCCACCCCCAGCCCCTCCCCCGCGCGGCGGGAGAGGGGAGCGCCGGAGTTCGTCGTTGGGATGCGCCGCTATCTGGGGGTACGCTGTGACGGCGCATGATTTTGCTATCGTACCACGTCGCGCGCGGTTTGTTGCGTCTGGCGGCTGAATCTCCCTATACCTGCGTGGCGCGTGGTGTGGCGCGGCCCGCCATCACGGCGGCCAGCGCGGCGTCGGCGGTGATGCGGCTCTCAGCGTCGAGCGCAGCGAGGGGGGCCGACGCGAAGCGCGCCAGCTTGCCAGGCTCCAGTGAGCCGAGGTCGTCCACGAGGCCCAGCGCGTCGGCGCCGCCCAGCGTGGCCAGCCGCAGCAGCTCCACCGGAGTGGGCGGCTCGGCGGCGCGGGTGTGCAGGTTGGCGGCGTAGGCGGCCTCGTCCCAGACAGAGAGCGAGGGCGAGCTAGCCAGGCTATCGGTGCCAAGCGCCAGCCGCACGCCCGCCGCGCGATAGGCCGCCCAGGGCAGGCGCCCATTGCGCAGACGAGTGTTGCTGCGGGGGCAGTGGGCCACGGCAGCGCCTGATGCGGCCAGCAGCGCCAGGTCATCGGCGTCCACCTGCACACCATGCGCCAGCAGTGTCTGGGGGTCGAGCGCGCCGCGCTCGCTGAGGTAGCGCATTGGTGAGCGCCCCGCCGCCACCTCCAGATCGGGGGACAGGCCCAGTGTGGCATAGAGCGTATCGCGGATGGGGCCGCTGCGGTCGCGCAGCCATTGCGTCTCGGCGGGCGACTCGGCGGCGTGGATGCTGACGGGGATGCCCTCCGCGCGCGCCCAGGCCGATGCGCGCTCGAAGAGCGGCGCTGAGACAGTATAAGGCGCGTGGAGCGAGATGCCGAAGCGGACGAGTGCGCCAGGGTACTCCGCGCGCCAGCGGGCAAGCTGCGCCTGGCCGCGCGCCAGTGTCTCATCGGCGCGGGCGGGGTCGCCGCTCAATAGTTCATAGTAGACGACGCCGCGCAGGCCGCTCTCGACGATGGGGCCGACACTCTGCCCCGCCGAGCAGATTTCTCCGACAGCGGCAACCCCGCTGGCCAGCGAGCGGCGCACACCCTCGGCGGCGGAGGCACGCAGGGCGGCGTCGTCCAGCGCGCCGCGCGCACGCAATAGCGCGAGAATCCACGCGGCCATGTCGAGGTCGGGCGGGATGGCGTCCTCCAGCGCGGTCAGTTCCAGATGGGTGTGCGCGTTGATGGCGGCGGGGAGCAGCGCCGCCTCGCCCAGGTCTGCGCGCCGCGCACCGGGGTAGCGGTCGGTGAGGACGGCGGCAGGCCCTACCGCGAGGATGCGCTCGCCCGCGACCGCGACCGCGCCATCGGTGATGGACGCCGCCGTGACGGGGTAGACATAGCGCGCGGTGAGCAGGGTCAACTCTGGCATGGGATGTCTTTCGCTCGTCGGGTTAGCCAACTGAACCAGAGACGCGCTGGCTGTATTCCGCTGGCGCGAAGAAGACCAGCACCGTCAGCGCCTCCGTGATGTCGTGGAAGCGATGGACGACATTCGCCTCGACGTAGATCAATGAGCCAGTGGCGACGGGAATCTCCTCGTCCGCTACCGTGATCGTCGCGCGCCCGCTGACGACGTAGTACAGCTCGTCCTCGGTGTGCGGCTCCTGCGGATCCTCGGCGCCCGCGGCCAGCTCGTAGAGGCCAGCGCTCATGGCCGGGACACGCAGGAACTCGTGGTAGAGGTCGCCTGTCCGCGCGCGCTCACGGCTCGCGTCGGCTACAGTGGTCTGTCGCATGCCGTGGCCTTTCTCTCCGTAATGGCGGGATGTACGGCGCCAGTGGTTGATGATGTTTTAGAAAATAACGAGAGCGCCGCGTGGGGCGGCTGGCGGTTGAAACCGCGCCTGGATGGCGTACCGCCACAAAGTCCGCCTGCGCGGACTAGGAACCGGGCGATGTGAGACGATCCGCTGTCCATCCGCTACCATGTTCGCCGAGACCCAGCCCGCGAAGGCGGGCTTCGCGGCCCGCGGGCCCTCCAGGCGCGAATTTATTCGCCAGCTAGCTCGTTCTCGTTTCTAAAACATCATTAATCGCCAGCCGTTCGCTAATCGAACATCTCCAGAATGTGGTAGTCGCTGTCACGTTTGGCGGGACGGAAGCCATTCGCGCGAATCTGCTCCTGAATCTGCTCGATGGTCATGCATGTGCCCACATCGGCTCCGGCGGCGCTGACGACGTTCTCTTCCATCATCGTGCTGCCGAAGTCGTTTGCCCCGCAGTGCAGCGCCTGGCCCGCCAACTCTGGTCCCTGGGAAGGCCACGACGCGCTGATATTCTCGAAGTTGTCGAGCATTAGTCGAGCGAATGCGACCATGCGCAGGTATTCGTCGCCAGAGGCGCGCTCGCCGCCCATCGCGGTATTGTCGGGCTGATAGCTCCAGCAGATGAAGCTGGTGAAGCCGTTGCCGTTGTGGGTCAGGCTCTCATCTTGCAGCTCGCGCAGGCGGGTGAGCGACAGGACACGCTCCTCGGTCTCCTCGCCAAAGCCGAAGACCATCGTGGCTGAGGTCGTCATGCCTTCGCGCTGGGCCAGCCGCTCGGCCTCGATCCAGCTCTCCCATGTGCCTTTGTGGGGAGCGATGCGGTTGCGCGTGCGGTTGTCCAGGATCTCCGCGCCGCCGCCGGGCAGGCCATCCATCCCTGCCTCGTGCAGCGCATGGAGAATCTCCTCCAGCGGGCGTTTCTCGATGCGCGCGATGTTGTGTACCTCGACAGGTGAGAAGGCGTCGAGCCGCACCTGCGGGAAGCGCTGCTTGAGGTAGCGGAGTAGGCCAGTATAGTAGTCGAGCTTCAGGTAGGGGTTGACGCCGCCCTGCAAGAGGACGCGCGTGCCGCCCCACGCGACCAGTTCTTCGACTTTCTTGCCGATCTCGTCGTGTGTTAGCAGGTACGCCTCAGGGCTGGCGGGCTTGCGATAGAAGGCGCAGAAGCCGCAGTCGATGATGCAGATGTTGGTGTAGTTGACATTGCGATCCACCAGATAGGTGACGACGCCATCGGGATGCTTGCGGCGGCGCACGGCGTCGGCGGCGGCGAACAGAGAGGGGCTATCGGCCTCCTGATAGAGGCGCATGCCCTCGTCGAACGAGAGGCGGCCGCCCGCGACGGCGCGTTCCAGCAGGTCGCTGGTCTGTAGCGTGTGCATCAGTCGGTTCCATTTCTCCAGGGGACTCCCGGCGCGTCGCCTGGCGAGTCCGGGCGTCCCGCGTGATCTCTCCGTCGCGGCTCAGGCTTCTGTAGCCGTCCGCTCTGGCTCCAGCACATCCATGAATGGGCTGACCGAGAAGACCGCGTTTCCCGGCCCTGGCTCGCCATAGCCTGGCGGTGGCGTGAGGCGGTGCGCGCGCAGCGTATCGCGGTACGTCTCCAGCAGGCGCAGGTGATATTCCAGCGGCGCGCCCTCCGGATTGGCGTCACCCAGCGGTGTCATCGCCTCCGGGCACCACGTCGTGAAGCGCGGGCTGATGCCCTGCGCCATGAAGAAGTTCAGGCCCTCGGCGGTGGAGCGAATCGCGTCTTCCACCTCAGTATAGCCCCAGGGCTGCGCCATCTCGACACCCGCCACGAAGTTCGGGATGACGTTGGCCGGGCCGAAGACATCGGCGGCGTCCACGATGCGGCGAATCCACTCGTCGCGTCCGATGTAGCGCGCCTTGCCAGGGCATATCTTCGGGAAGAGCTGCGGATCCCAGACCTCGTAATTGGGATGGTAGATCTGCGCGCCAGCCGCTTTCAGGCGTTTGACCGACTCGATCGGCCACGCCTGCGTCACGACTTTGCTGATCCACCTGCCAGGGAAGCGCGTCTCGATGGCCTCGACATACTGCGCGTAGAACTCGACCTCATCTTTGCCCTGCAAGGTGGAAGTGACGCTGCCGCCCGTGAGGGTGTAGGCGCGGCTCTCACTGCCGCTGGCGTCGATGCGCTCCAGCGCCGCCAGGATGTCTTTCGGTGACTTGACGCCTGTATAGGGGCGGCCTTCCTGAATCTGCTGGCGGTAGTTGTTGTTGATGTCGCAGAACTGGCACTCTTCTTTCGCGCCGAAGTACTGGCAGACGCGGAAGACGGTGAGGTAGAGCAGATAGCCCCACTCGATGGTCGGGGCTATCTCGGCGACGGAACGGCCATCGGGCAGCATCTCGGTGTAGTAGGGCGGCAGATCGTGCAGCCCCACCTGGGCGATGGGCTGATCGTCGGCATGCAGCCAGAGCGCGCCATCGTGTGGCGCTACCAGATAGGGCGAGCGTGGATTGAGGCGCACCGAGATGATGGTGCGGCGCAGATCGTAGGGGCCGCCGGTCAGCGCGATCTCTTCGGGCGCGCGCCACTTCTGCTCCTCGTCTAGCTGGGCCATCGGCGCCATGTTGAAGGAGAAGATGAAGTAGCTCTTGGGCTGGTGCTCGCGCGCTGTCGTTTCGCCCGCCTGGGGTGGACGCACCAGCGCGCCGGGGGCGAACCGCACGCCCAGCCGCAGCAGGTCGGCCTTGATGACCGCCTCGCGCGGCAGGCTCGGATGGCGCTCGAACGCCGCTTCGAGAATCTCTATCTGTCGCATCACTCTTGCTCATTTCCCATTCGCATCGTGTCAACATCGGCCCCCTCCCCCGACCCCTCCCCCGTGCGGCGGGAGAGGGGAGCAGGCTCCGGTTCCCCCTCTCCCGCCGCGCGGGGGAGGGGGCTAGGGGGTGGGGGCGCTCCCTGCCTCGTCGCCCAGCAGGCGCACATCCTCCCAGCGGAAGCCGGGAACGGCTAGCTCCAGGAAGCGCCGCAGCCCGCGCAGGTCGCGCTCACTCAGCGCGTAGTCCAGCAGGCGCAGGTAGTCGGCGCAGAGGCTGGTGGGCAGATCGAGCCGCGCCGCCGCCTCGCGGGCAAGCCGTGGCAGGTCGGCCAGCCCGCGCGCTGTCGATTCGTGGAGCAGCTTCACCACGCCCGCCTGGCGCACCGCCTCGGCGCGATCTCTGCGGGCGGCCCAGACGGCGAAGACGAAGGGCAGGTCTGTCCAGTCCTGCCACTCGCGCGCCAGGTCGAAGACGAAAGGGCGCCCGCGTCCAGCGATCTCGCGGCGCAGGTAGCCCTCGCGCAGGGCGATGTCGCCGATGAGCAGCGCGGCGTCGTGCTGCGCCAGCATCGCGTCGAGGTCGGGCGCCATTGTCACATAGCGCGGGCGGGCGCCGTAGCGTTGTTCGGCGAGCAGCCTGGTCAGCTCGATGCTGGTGGCGGAGTGATTGGTCAGCGCGATGCCGCGGCCATTCAGGTCGCGCCAGTCAGCGTGCCAGGAAAAGAGCAGCACGCTATCCACGCGCCCGTGCGCGGCCACGGAGAGGCCAGGCGCCAGCGCCCACTCGCGCGCATGCTGGCCAAACGCGAAGCTGGAGACGTTCGAGATGTCCACCTCACCCGCCTCCAGCGCGCGATTCATCCGCGCGGGCACGCCATCCACCAGCGTCACGGCGCCCAGCGCATCGGCGGGGCGGCTGGTGAGCCAGTCGTAGACGGGAGCCACGTTGAGGTAGCTGATGGCGCCCAGGCGCACCGTCGTTGGCGCGCTGCCTCGCGGCCCGCCCGTGCGTGGCGCGGAGGGGGTCAGTGGGCTGCTCATATGCTCACGTCTCCTTCCGTAGCGGGCATCGCTGGCAACGCGCCGATGGAGCGCAGCAGCAACGCGCGCAAGGCGGGGAAGATGCTCTCTAGCTGCTCAGGCTGGCCAGTGATGAGCCAGCGCACGACGATCTCGTTGATGGCGCCAAACCAGGCCCAGGCGACCGTCTCGGTGTCCAACGGCGCGATGCTCCCGGCCTGGACGGCGAGATCGAGACGCCGCTGGATCATCGCGGCGAAGCGCCCACGCACGCGCATGAGCTTCTCATCGAAGCCATGCCCCAGGCCGACCGCCTCCACCAGCAGAATCTTGCTCAGGCGGCGGTGGCGCGAGAAGGTCTCCAGCGCGACCCGCAGCGCCGCGTCGAGCTGGGCCACGGGGTCGGCCTCCGCCGCGATGGCGCGGTCTACCGCCGCTTCCAGCTTGGGGGTGAGCGCTTCGATCAGCGCGAGGAAGATGGCCTCTTTGTTGGTGAAATGGAAGTAGAAGCCGCCCTTCGAGCTATCGGAGGCGGCGATGATGTCATCTACCGCCGCGCCGTGATAGCCCTTGGCGGCGAAGACCGTCTCGGCGGCGTCGAGCAGCCGCTGGCGTGTCGCCGCTTTGTCGCGCGCGCGCGGGTGGCTCTGCTGGGTTGTCTGATCGCTGATGTCGTGTGGGGTAGCCATAGCGCCTCTCCAGGCCATGCGTCGCAAACCGACGCGACGGTCTGTTAAGGATTGTATGGCGCGGCTCCGGCGCCGTCAAGGTTGGCGAGGCCGGAGACGTAAACGGTCAATTGGGGCTGTATGTTTCAGGCCCGTATGAGGTTTCCGGATTGGCGGATTTGCAGTGGGCGCGATACAGCCGCTCGGCGCGCGTCGCCATCCCTTTGCCGTCCTCGCCGAAGGTTCTGATCGCCATTTTCAGAAGCTCGCACCCCTTTGCGGCATCTCCTAGTTTTATGAGCCATTCCGCACGCAGAGTGAGACTCTTGGCCACGAGCGCCTCATCCTTTTGCGTGATAGGATTGCGCTCAATAGTGGCGAAGTCGTCTTCAATATTCTGATAGGTGAATATGGAGTCTATTACGCGCGTTTTGATCATTTTGAAGCGGAGTTTCGTGATGCGCACCAGTACACGACCTTCAGGATCATCCGCTGGGTGTAGGTAGTCTGCCGCATGCTCCACATATGCTTTTGCCTGAGTTCGCATCGAGCGGGCAGACTCAAGCTTATCTTCATGGAGATGCAGTTCAGTGAGGTCGAGATAGATATCGGCGATCTGAATGGCGATGCGGCCCATTTGGTAGTCGCGAACGCCGATCTGCTTATAAAGATTGATTGCTTTACGGAATCGTGAAATTGCGTCATGCAGGTATTCAGTATCACCACCGTAGAGTCACTTAGCGAGCGAAATGTCAGCCCCAGTGTCCATAGCGCATTGGCGTGTTCGATTTCGAGTTCAGGCGTATGCTCCGCTCTCGGCGCTGTCTCAGCACGCGCCACAACACCGGCAAGGATTTGGAGCGCATCTGTCAATTTCGCAAATGTACCACTGCTCCGTTCCAATGGCTGCTCGGAGCATGACCTCTGCGTCGATACGTCTAGCCTTGGGGTCTGGGAAGTAGTCACGCCAGGTATCGTAGGTAATCTTGTAGTAGTCCAGGGCGGCTCGGTGCCGCTGCGCATTGTAGGCAGTGTGACCTATTCAGCGTATTTCACATACGGAGTCGCGGTCTTTGCGCTCCCTTGCGACATACTCAGCCTGATGAAAGAATGCGACCCCTTCATTGATAATTCCTTTTACGACCAGAGTCCTGCCCATAAGAAACGCGAAGCGCATCTGCTGGCTAGGTTGTAGCGTAGCTTGATTTATCGCATCCAGCGCCGCCAGTGCTTTATCTGGCTCTGGGCGCTCTTCATTGAGATGTCTCGCAGCTGTATCGAAGAGGGCCACGATTGCTGGATCAGGCCCTACCCCGTCAGGCCATTCATCGCTAGGCCATACAGCGCTTGCCGACTTGAACAGAATCGAATCTA
>CAWIYP010000024.1:0-144308 GCA_963840335.1 uncultured Chloroflexia bacterium | reverse complement strand
ATGCATCTTCCTGATTGGCTACTCGGCCTGGAGGTAGACCTGGAGCAAGGGGCCTAGCGCTCGGCCAAGTTGTCCGCCTGCTTGGCGTGCACGCCCTCCGCGACCCTCATCCTCCAGGACACAGCCTGGTGTGTCTGCTCTCGCGATCCCACGAGAGTTCCCGCTGAGCGTACAAGCGTCACTTCCCAATCTTCTGGGTACATTTCACTCAGTGCCGAGCTTGACCCCACTTGCGAGGCGGCGATTATACACCTGGGCGATGAGCATGGGCTTGGCTGGGCAGCAGCTCTCTCATCACAGCTTCAGCGGGTGTGGACGCAAGCGCTGTTGCGTCGATCAACTGCAAGGCTCTAGCGGGTTCAGGTCAGCGCGGCGCATACCGGCTCGACGAGGAAAGCCCCGCCCACGCACTCCACTCGCACACCCTGCGCTACAGCCTCCTGCCGCAAAATGCGTACGGATTCTTCGCCCATCAGCGGATGACCTGGACGGCATAGAGCAACGACTCGCCTTCGGGCGCCTCACGCGCGTTCCTACCGCCTGTGCCATCTGGGTAAACATCTAGTGAAGCTCTCGCTCGTTGATAGAGCTCATTGGAACGACGATGCGCAGTCGGATGCTGAGGCGGCGAGCGCGCATCCACCGTGGATGCGGCAGCGTCCGGGGATGACGTCACAGAGCGGCCGCAAGGTAGGTTTGCGCGCTTCGATGGTCAAAATCTTGCCAGCGGCCATGGCCTAGCCTGATGTCCGCGCGAAACTTCCCGTCATCTTCGCCAGGCTCCATCTCAATTTAAGCGCTAGTGTGTATAGAGGTCAACCTTCGCCTCAGGCATGAGCACATTTGTCACCCAACTGGTGAGGTATTGTTGCTCAAATCGGCTGTTTTTCAGCGAACTGTGCCAGCGGCGACACATCGCGCGCCGTGATGTCGAATAGGCCATATCCCTACCAGCGCCACCATGACAACGCCAGTCCCTTGAAGACTGCGGTATCAAAACCCGCAACCAACTGCCCAGGATAGACCGTGCGCGTTTGCCGCCTTTGGCCGCCGTGGTGCGAGCGGCGTCTTGGCCAGCGTCGCGAAATCCTGCCCTTGCTTGATGAAGCCATCAGCGCATCCGCCTGCGCCTTGGAACTAGGACACGTGCAAGTGTCTTTGCCGTAGGCACAGAACCTTTTTTCCGCCAGTGCCACCGTGTACGCCTGCTGCTCTGCGAGCCACTGGATTGCATCTCGAGCAGCGCCTTAAAGCCCTCCGCACCCACGGATTGCTCATACTGGGCTCTGCGCCTGGCAACTCCGCGCATCAAGCTGCGCAGTGGCGGCCTGGATGTCCGCTTTGCAGAGGACCACACGCTGAGCATCGGATGTTGCTTGATGATCAGTGTGTTGGTGAAAAAGTTGGCACCCGTCTCAGACCGCGCCGAACCCAACGTTCTGACGGTCGCTAGGTGACTGCCAGGCGAGCGCCGCTAGTCGTGCCAGGGCTCCAAGGGTGGCGCTCGCGTCGAAGAGGGCCAGCAATTGCTGATAGCTGGAAAGGCTTACCGCCGTCCCATTGACCCGCATAGCGGCGCATGGATCACTTCCTGCCGCGCTGGGCGCGCACGCGGTCAACCCAAGAGCGAGCGTCGCGGAGCAGAATCGCGGCGCCGACAGCGCGCATCGAGAGCGCGCGTCGAGGAACTGGGGCAATCGTATGAAATGACAGCATGAAGCGCAGTTCCTGTACCGACGTGGTGAGAACCTTGCTATACGAAGCGGCGAGAGGCGAAAACGCCCAACGACAGGCCGCGCATGCTCTCATCTCAGCGATAGTAGCACGCGCGCCCATGCGCGTCAAACGCCGCCGCCGCCACACCTATGCCTGAGATGCGAGGGCTTGCCCAAGAGCGCGAGATTCAGGAGGATTACTCCTCACGGCGACGCGACGTGTCCAGCGGCGATTGACCGGGACCACCCATGCATCAGCGCGGCTTGTGAAGACAGTGCAAACATCCTCGCGAAGGGGAGCCGCAAAGCTCAGCACCACCGACCTAGACGAGCGTCTGCGTTGGATTGGACCCACGGGACCTCAGGACGAGCGCGCTGGGGCGATCTCTTCGTAATGGCTCGATGTATGAACAGCGGAATGTTCCACCCCAGGAAACCGCTATGACCACCTGTCCCGCCATCGTCCCGACGGTTGATGGAGAGGCCCTGACGCGCACACTTACACTTGACGTCCTGATCTGTGTCACGCCGTGGAATACGGTTTTGGGTAAGCGCGGAGTGCAGATAGATGACGTGGGGCATCACCGTGCCAAGTATGCTGACCGCGGAGCAGCGCGCCACCAGTCCCGCCAAACTGCGCAACGATCCGCTGAAGCTACCCGCCTAACATCCGGTCGCGACATAAATGCCTTCAACGACATAGCGGCCCGCGATGACCGCGATGAGCGTGGCGATGACCACTTCCATACGAAAGCCGAACCGCTGGAGCGCAAGGATGCCGAATGTGGCGACACCAGTCATGATGCCAGCAACTGAACAGCGGCACATGGCAGCAGCAGATTGAAGCCACAGCCGCGCCCAGGAATTCCGCCAGGTCGGTCGCCATCGCGGTAAGTTCAGCCACTCCCCAGAGGACATAATTGACCTTGCGCGGAAGAAGTCATGCCGAAAGTTGCGCCAGGTTAATCCTAATCGCGATTCCTACCTTCGCTAAAAGTGTCTGGAGCAAAAATCGCGATGAGATTCGCGGCGAGTATTACCCAGAGCAGCGTGTAGCCATACGCTGCAGCTGTCGTGGCGAAGTTGCCGGGGTCAACATAGGCGACGGCGGCGATGGACGCGGGGCCCCAGGAAGGGGCGCACTGCGCAAAGTCCAGCGCCCAGAGCCGGAAAGTCCAACATGGGCCTTGGAAACCGTGCGCTGTGGAGCTAGCGCGCCGCGCAGAGCCCCCCTATAACGCGGCAGTAGGGTTCACTGAGCCGAGCATCATTCACTCGCCCATCTCGGCCTTCATTCCTGATCCCTTGCCTTACTTGCCCGCCGCCATCAGCCAACCAGTGCGCCTACGGTGCCTGCCGCGAGCCGTGGCCCGACAGCGCGGGGCGTCGAATCCGCTGTCCCGACATGCACCAGGAGCGACCCACGTACTGGATCGCGCTCGATCAGCCGTACGCGCGTCCCTGGTTATTGGGCAAAAGTTAATTAGTGGGCCGTGTCTTGCAGCGCCGTGACGATGCCGCCTTGGCAACCGGGGTTGCCGGTGGGATGCCCAACAGAATCGATGCGATCCTCGAACTCCTCGGACAATGACACTGTCCAGGCGCCTTCGGCTTCAGCGTCAATGTATTTCTTAGGACTATCACCTTCGTCAGGCAAGCGCTCCACAGGCCGTGGTGGCGTACCAACTCCAGCGCGACGGGACCTCCCGCATTCTCCGTTAGCTCCATGTCATGGCGCAGATAGTTGTGCTTGCTCAGCCACTTGAAGAGTTGCGTGACACTCGCATCGCTGAGCTGCTTCTGCTCGGCTCCATGGGCGGCGGAGCCGCTCGCGCATCATGGAGGTCGTCACTTCTTTGCCGCGTTCGGTGAGCTTATATACCTGCTTCAGGCAGTCAACCGCGCGCGGTGTAGTTCACGAAGATCAGGAGCCATATGTCACCTCAAACTTGTTTTTAGCACATCTCTAAAAATCAGTTTACACACAATTAGTAGCTACGTCAAGCGCATCCGCGCGTTATAGGACCAGCTGCCTAGAGCGTTTGACAGCGCGTGTACGCTTGCGTACAATCGCGGGGCATATCGTTGGCGATATCTCGTGTACAACTTATCTCAGGACTCGATTACGCCCACTGCAACTACGACGTTTATGAACGTATTGCCGCACAGTTTTCCGCCGCGATGCGTCTGATGCTTCGGATCGAGTTGCGTATAGGGCCGGCGAGAATCCTCCCCAGCCCTGCTGCGCGACTCGATCCGAGCGTCGGAGCGCATCGCGGCGGAACCGTGCGGCGATGCGTTCATAAACGTCGTAGTTCAGCGCAGTGGGCGTAATTGAGTCCTGGATGAGTTCTAGCAATACCGCCAACGATATGCCCCGCGATTGTACGCAAGCGTACACGCGCTGTCAAACGCTCTAGGCAGCTAGTCACGTGTATATAACGCGCGGATGCGCTTGACGTAGCTACTAATTGTGTGTAAACTGATTTTTAGAGATGTAAAAATCAGTTTTGAGGTGAGATATGGCTCCTGATCTTCGTGAACTCTCACCGCGCGCGGTTGACTGCCTGAAGCAGGTATATAAGCTCACCGAACGCGGCGAGAAAGTGACGACCTCCATGATGCGCGAGCGGCTCGCCGCCCTGGAGCCGAGCGGACAGCTCAGCGATGCGAGTGTCACGCAACTCTTCAAGTGGCTGAGCAAGCACAAGTATCTGCGCCATGAGCCATATCGCGGCGTGGAGCTAACGGATGCCGGAAAGCCGTCGCGCTGGAGTTGGTACGCCACCACCGCCTGCTGGAGCTCTTCCTGACGAAGGTGATGGGCTATTCCTGGGATCTCGTTGACGCTGAGGCCGAGCGTCTGGAGCATGTCATCTCCGAGGAGTTCGAGGATCGCATGGACTCTCTGTTGGGGCATCCCACGGTCGATCCACACGGCGACCCCATTCCGAGCAAGGCGGGCGTCGTCACGGCGCTAGAGACACAGCCACTCATTGAGCTTTCCCCTGGCGCAGAAGGCGTTGTGGTGCGTGTGAACGACGACGATGCCGATCAACTGCGTTATCTCGCCACGCTGGGCATCACTCCAGGGACGCGCGTACGGCTGATCGAGCGCGATCCATACGGTGGGTCGCTCCTGGTGCATGTCGGGACAGCGGATTCGACGCCCCGCGCTGTCGGGCCACGGCTCGCGGCAGGCATTCGCGTAGGCGCGCTGGTTGGCTGATGGCGGCGGGCAGGTAAGGCAAGGGATCAGGAATGAAGGCCGAGATGGGGCAAGTGAATGATGCTGCGCTCGTGAAACGTCCTCCGCGTTATAGGGGGGCTCTGCGTGGTGCGCTAAGCTCACAGCGCACGGTTGCCAAGGCCCATGCGGAGCTTTCCCGCTCTGGGCGCTGGACTTTGCGCCGTGCGCTCCCGTTCCTGGGGCCCGCATTCATCGCCGCCGTCGCCTATGTTGACCCCGGTAACTTCGCCACGAACATTCAAGCAGGCTCAGCGTATGGCTACACGCTGCTCTGGGTAATACTCGCCGCGAATCTCATCGCGATTTTGCTCCAGACACTTTCCGCGAAGGTAGGAATCGCGACTGGTAAGAACCTGGCGCAACTTTCGCATGACTTCTTTCCGCGCAAGGTCAATTATGTCCTCTGGGGAGTGGCTGAACTTACCGCGATGGCGACCGACCTGGCGGAATTCCTAGGCGCGGCTATCGGTTTCAATCTGCTACTGCATGTGCCGCTGTTCGTTGCTGGCATCATGACTGGTGTCGCCACATTCGGCATCCTTGCGCTCCAGCGGTTCGGCTTTCGACCTATGGAAGTGGTCATCGCCACGCTCATCGGTGTCATCGCGGGCAGTTATGTCATCGAGGCGTTTATGTCGCGACCGGATGTTAGGCAGATTGCCTTTCACACAGTCGTACCGCAGTTTGGCGGGACTGGTGGCGCGCTGCTCGCGGTCGGCATTCTTGGCGCCACGGTGATGCCCCACGTCATCTATCTGCACTCCGCGCTTACCCAAAACCGTATTCCACGGCGTGACGCATCAGACATGCGGCGCATCTTCACGCTGGAGCGGTTCGATATCTGGGTCGCGCTGGGGCTGGCTGGCATCATCAATGGCGCGATGCTGATTGTGGCCGCCGCAGTCTTCTATTCCACCGGACACACACATATCGCCCAACTCGAAGAGGCGTATCGGACGCTCACCCCGCTCGTCGGCAGCGGCGCTTCGATGCTCTTTGGGGTGGCGCTGCTCGCGTCGGGCCTCTCCTCATCAACCGTCGGGACGATGGCGGGACAGGTGGTGATGAGCGGTTTCCTGGGGTGGAACATTCCGCTGTTCGTGCGTCGAGCCATTACGATGGCCCCAGCGCTAATCGTGATTGCTCTGGGCTGGAATCCAACGCAGACGCTCGTACTGAGTCAGGTGGTGCTGAGCTTTGCGCTCCCCTTCGCGATTGTGCCGCTGATCCTCTTCACAAGCCGCGCTGATATCATGGGTGAGCTGGTCAATCGCACCTGGACACGTCGCGTCGCCTGGGGTGTGACAGCAGGAGTAATCCTCCTGAATCTCGCGCTCCTGTGGCAGACCCTCGCATCTCAGGCATAGGTGTGGCGGCGGCGGCGTTTGACGCGCATGGGCGCGCGTGCTACTATCGCTGAGATGAGAGCATGCGCGGCCTGTCGTTGTGACAGTTCGCCTCTCGCCGCTTCGTATCCACAACCATTCACCACGTCAGTACAGGAACTGCGCTTCATGCTGTCATTTCATACGATTCCCGTTGCTCGACGCGCGCTCTCGATGCGCGCTGTCGGCGCCGCGATTCTGCTTTTCGCGACACTCGCTCTTGGGTTGACCGCGTGCGCGCCCAGCGCGGCAAGTGATCCAGTCGCCGCTATGCGGGTCAATGGGACGGCGGTAAGCCTTTCCAGCTATCAGCAATTGCTGGCCCTCTTCGACGCGAGCGCCGCGCTTCAAGGCTCTGGCACGACTAGCCCCATCGCCTGGCAGTCACCTAGCGACCGTCAGACGTTGGTTTCGGCGCGGTCTGAGACGGTCAACTTTTTCACCAACACACTGATCATCAAGCAACAGCTCGATGCTCAGCGTATCAGTGTGTCCAAAGCGGACATCCAGGCCGCCACTGCGCAGCTTGATGCGCAGATTGCCCAGGCGCAGACCCAGTATAAGAGCAATCCGTCGTCGGGACTGAAGGCGCTGCTCGACGCCGCGACACCAGATGCGATCCAGTGGCTCGCAGAGCAGCAGGCGTACACGGTGGCGCTGGCGGAAAAAGGTTCTGTGCCTACGGCAAAGACGCTTGGCATCCTCCTGAGTTCCAAGGCGCAGGCGGATGCGCTGATGGCTTCCATCAAGCAAGGGCAGGATTTCGCGACGCTGGCCAAGACGCACTCACTCGATACCGCCACGGCGGCCAAAGGCGGCGACCTTGGCACGGTCTATCCTGGGCAGTTGGTTGCGGGTTTTGATACCGCAGTCTTCAAGAATCTGAAGGGGACTGGCGTTGTCATGGTGGCGCTGGGGTCGGGATATGGCCTATTCGACATCACGGCGCGCGATGTGTCGCCGCTGAGTTCGCTGAAAAACAGCCAATTGCAGCAACAATACCTCACCAGTTGGGTGACGAATGTGCTCATGCCTGAGGCGAAGGTTGACCTCTATACACACTAGCGCTTGAGATTGAGATGGAGCCTGGCGAGATGACGATTTCGCGCGCAATCACGGTCGTCGGGCTAGGCCCTGGCCGCTGGCAAGATTTGACCATCGAAGCGCGCGACACCCTTGCGGCAGCTTCTGTCGTGATCTGCCGGACGCTGCGGCATCCCACGGTGGATGCGCTCCAGGCCTGGCGTCCAGAGCTGCGCATCGAGTCGTTCGATCAGCTCTATGAGACGAGCGAGAGCTTCGCTGATCTTTACCCAGAGATGGCACGGCAGGTGTTGGAGCGCGCCGCTGAGGCGCCCGAAGGCGAGTCGTTGCTCTATGCCGTCCCAGGTCATCCGCTGATGGGCGAAGAATCCGTACGCATTTTGCGGCAGGAGGCTGTAGCGCAGGGTGTGCGAGTGGATGTCGTGGCGGGGCTTTCCTTCGTCGAGCCGGTATGCGCCGCGCTTGACCTGAACCCGCTAGAGCGCGACTTGCAGTTGATCGACGCGACAGCGCTTGCGTCCACACCCGCTGAAGCTGTGATGGGGGCGCTGCTGCCCACCAAGCCCATGCTCATCGCCCAGGTGTATAATCGCCGCCTCGCAAGTGGGGTCAAGCTCGCACTGAGTGAAATGTACCCAGAAGATTGGGAAGTGACGCTTGTACGCTCAGCGGGACTTCCCGGGCAAGAAGTCGTGCGGCGAGTCGCGCTGTATGAGCTGGATCGCGATGAGAGCGCCGACCACCTCACCACACTCTATGTGCCCCCACTCGCCCCTCTCGCCGCTACACGCGCGCCTGAGGGGCTGCGCTACATCGTGATGCGTCTGCGCGCGCCCGATGGGTGCCCGTGGGATCGCGAGCAGACGCATCAATCGCTGCGACGCTATGTGCTGGAAGAGGCGTATGAGGTCGCGGAGGCGATCGATGATCTGGATGGCACGCCAGAGCAGGCGGAAAAACTGGCCGATGAGCTAGGCGATTTGTTGCTCCAGGTCTACCTCCAGGCCGAGGTCGCCAATCAGGAAGATGCATTTCACCTGGGCGATGTGTACCAACTTATCAGTGAAAAACTCATCCGTAGGCATCCGCATGTATTCGGGGATGTGGAGGTGAGTAACGCTGAACATGTTGTGCGCAACTGGGAAGTAATCAAGCGTGAGGAGCGCAAGGCGCGCGGCGAAGAGGTTGCGGCTGAGAGCGCGCTGCGCGGCATCCCCCGTAGCGCGCCTGCCCTCTACCAGGCTGCCGAGCTGAGCAAGAAAGCAGGGAAGATTGGCTTTCGCTTCAGAGACACCGCCGAGGCTCTGGCAAAGGTAGCCGAGGAAGCGCGTGAGCTGACAGCGGCTGTGGAGGCGGGCCGCGCGTCAGGCGCCGCGGCGCCGACGGTTGAGCAGCAGGCGGAGCTTGGCGATGTCCTCTTCGCGCTCGCTACTTTGGCGCACAGCCTGGGCATCGAGCCTGAAGTTGCGCTCGAACAGGCGAATACTACGATTTCGGCGCCGCTTTGAGCGGATGGAGGCGCTGGCCCGTGAGCGTGGTATAACGCTTGGTACGTTACAAGTCGATGAATGGCTCACGCTGTGGGCCGACGCAAAGTCTGTGGCGTATGAGGTCACGCCTGATGCCTGAGCGTTCGGGCGCCGGGCTGTGCGTACATCTGGGTGCGCGTATAGCGTCGAAGTGAGGAGTCCGCATGAGCTGGTTGCGATTCTGGCGGCGAAAAGGGAGTGGTGGAACGGCGCAAAGCGCTGGAGGCGCCGATCGGCGACATCTCGATGACCGGAAGCGTCTGGCGGAAGCGCCGTATGTCTTGCCTTCCGATGACAAAGAGATCAACCGCCTCGACTTCCAGCACTACATGCTGCGCTACACATTGCGCGGCAACTTCGCGGCGCCAGTCCAGAATCCCAGGAGCATTCTGGATGTAGGAAGTGGCACGGGCCGCTGGGCCTATGAGATGGCGACTCTCTTCCCCGACGCGAATGTTGTGGGTACGGACATCACCGTTCCGAGCCAGGAAATCGCTGACCAGGGGGGAGCGCGTCCAGAAAATTACGCCTTCGTCTCTGGCAATATCCTGGAGGGCTTGCCCTTTAGCGATGGCGCGTTCGATTACACACACATGCGCCTGCTGCTATTCGCTATTCCAGAGGCGCGCTGGCCTGATGTCACGCGCGAACTGGTCCGTGTGACGAAGCCCGGTGGCTGGATCGAGATGGTCGAGACTGGCCCGCAGCAGAATGGTGGCCCTGCCATGGATCAAATCGTGCAATGGGTCACCCAGGCGAGCATACGGCGAGGCATCAACCCCTTGGTCGGCCCGCGCATTGGTGAGTATCTGACCATGGGCGGCGCCATGAATGTCGTCACGCGTAGCGTCGCGCTACCAGTTGGCGCTTATGGTGGGCGTGTGGGACGATTGGCCGAAACTGACGTTATGGGCGTGTTGGCGGGCGTGAAGGGCCTGGTGGCCATGGCGGGTATCGCTTCGCCAGAGATGTTTGAACAGGCGGCGCAACAGGCGCGCGCTGACCTCGACCGATTTCAGTGCACGCTGCCTTTCTATATCGCATACGGTCAGCGCCCCTGATAGCGGCTGACCCTGGCGCATAGGCGCAGTGACGCCCGCGTGGGCGCTCCTCAGTCCGTCACCGATGGACTGGCGGCGTCCGGTGTCGGGCGTCTCTTGTATTGCTACTGCCGCCGTCTCCTCATCGCCGTAAAGCTTGCGCTCACGCTCGCGTTGCGTCCGTTCGACCTGGCTGATCCAGCCAAAGAACACGACACTCATCACAATGACGTCGATAATATTGCCAGGAACCGCCAGGATGCCGCCAGCGACCTGTTGATCGGTGATCGCGGAGAGGCCAATAATGCGAGGCGCGGTGGCATAGGTGGAATAGAGCACGCCAGCGGCGAAGATCGTGTAGATGCCAAAGACATCGAGCGGGAGACTCTCCGCGCCGAGGTAGAGAATCTGCATCGGACTAGAGAGCCGGATACGCGCATCGGCGGGGGTAAGTAGTGGCCACCACGTCAGGATGCCCGCCACGAGGAACGTCAGCAGTTGGAGGTCGTGCCAGCCGGTGTTTAGGAGAGCGGCTTCGTAGATCGGGCCTGCGTGCCATACCAGAATCAGGAGATTGAACAGCACAACGGCGACCACGGAAAAGAGCGGGTCGCGTCCAGCCTCGCGCAGGCGACGGGTAGGCAGGAGCAAGCGCCCAAGCGAGTCGGGCAAGCCGAGCATCAGTAACGGCGCGACGGCGGTGATGATGAGAAAAAGCTGTGTCGTGTGCGCGGTGAACAGATAGTAGCGCCCAAGCGTGTCGAGCGGAGAGAGGATGCTCAGCGCAAGCAGCGCCCACCCGGCAAGGAACATAACGACGCGCTTGCGCTCGATTATGCCGTCTGGTTGGTAGCGCTGGCGTAGTGGGCCGATGGCGGCAAGATAGGCTCCGAGCAGAGCGAGCAGAAAGATGATGGCGACGGGGTCAAGCGCCCAGGTCCATGGCGAAGGTGGTGGTGTCATAGTTCCATCCAGCTCAATGAGCGTTCTGTGGGAGGCGGACATTCCTGCGCTATTATAGCGCCTGTGCCGCACTAGCGTCCTTTGCGCGGCCAATCGGGCAAGCCACATGTACATCACACCCCCAGAGTATTCCGCATGTATGCGCCTTGCGCCCACCTGTGCTATGCTCCTGAAGGAACGTCAGTAGTTTCGCTCAGCGCATACGGCGTGGCAGGCAATGAGAGATGAGGGAACGTCCATGGCATACGAGAGCGAGGCGAGGGAACCCGCGCGCCCACGCGCCGAGAACGCTGATACGCTAAATGATTTTAGCCCACGGCGGCAAGCGTTTAGCCGCGTGGTGACCGCGTTTGTTGAACCTGCGCTTGCGTTCTTCTATCGCCATTGGCTAGCGATCCTCAATAGCGCGCTGGCGATCTTCATCGGCATCGCTTTTCTTGCCCCGATAGGCTATGCGCTTGGATTCACTGGCCCGAGTAGCGCCGTCTTCGATGTCTATCGCTTTTTCTGTGGGCAGGTGCCTTCGCACTCGTTCTATGTGGCGGGCTATCAAATGTGTCTGTGCTCGCGGTGCCTGGCGATCTATTCCTCGTTGCTGGCGGGCGGGCTGATCCTCGCGATGTTCCGACATCGTCGCTCCATCCAGCCCATTGGTTGGCGGATGTGGGCGCTGGGGATGCTGCCGATGGCGCTCGATGGTGGTACGCAACTCTTCGGCTGGCACGAAAGCAACGTCTACTTACGGTTACTGACGGGCATCATCTTTGGGCTGACGACCGCGTGGTTCATCTTGCCACAGATCGAGGAGTCGTCGCCGGTCGAGCCTGCGCTGGAAGCGGCGGGCGCCTAGCCATATAACGAGCGCCTAGCTGGCTGAGTGAATGCGCCACAGCGTGATAGTGGAGGCGGCTCGGTCGGACGTTACGAGCATCGAGCCATCGGGCGCCCAGGTCATGCGCAGGTTGGTATTGGTGGCGTCGCGGCAGCCTGGGTCACGCGCGCCAAGGTTGAGTGACGCCTGGCCAATCAGCGCGCCAGACGCTGTGTCGCGCAGTTGGAGCGTTCCGCCCGCGCTCGCAAAGCAGGTAACGCTCGCCAGTAACGTTCCTGAGGGGTTCCACGCCACTGAGGCCCAGCCATATGCCCCGATCGCTTCCTGAACGTGCGTTAGAGCTACGTCACGCACAGGCGCTTGCGCCATGCTCGATGGCTCAGGGATGGTCGGCCCCGCCGTTCCCGCAGGGGCGCTGAGTGCGCCGCTCGCTTTTACGGGCGTTGGCAGCGCGGCGCCCGCTGTGATCTCCCCCAGATGCTCACCATCTGATGACCAGGACGCAAATGTGGTGACGTATGCGCTCCGCCCAGCACCTAATCCGGCGGATCCAGGCCCGATGACCAGCCCTGGCTGCCAGAAGGTGAAGGGCGCTGCGCCGTCAGGGATGCCGACGGGGTAGCGCGCGCCCGCATTCGCCGGGAGCTCGCTGATGGATGTCTTGAGCGCGACAGTTGGGAAGGGTAAGCCGTTTTCATCCCAGGCATAGATGAGGCCAGGTTCCGTCAAGACGGCGGATATTTCCGAAGGCTCCGCGCCGAGCCGCCAGATAGGATGAGCGCTTGGCGCGCCTACGAGCGCGGCGAAATAGCCGGAGTCCCCACGGATGACCTGTGTAGCGCCCGTTTGAGGGTTGATGAGGAGTAGGCCAGAATTGAGCATGTCGTCAGGTGTTGTGGGGGTCGGGGTGTCAAATACGGAATAGACCATCGCGAACCAGGTAGAGTCAGGCGACCAGCCAAGCGCGGTGAGATGTGTATAGCCCCCTGTGTCGCGTGTAGCGCCATGCGTATAGGATGGCTCGGTGACACCGAGCAATGGCTCGATGGGAGATACCTGGATGAGCGCTCCGGTGTGGCTGTTAAAGATGGCGAGGCCGTGGCCACAGCGCGGCAGGCCGGGAACGGGTTGGTGGCAAGGTGTAAATGCGCCGATGACGGCAATACGTGTCCCATCGGGGGTAAAATAGGCGTCTTGCGGGCTGCTCAATCCTGCGGTGGTATCCATAGAGATGGTGATGGAGGAGGAGAGCGCGGTAAGAGCGGGCGAGCCAAAGATGCCCAGCGTTAGTCGTTGTGTCGCGGCAAGCGCGGCGATAACCGCCGTTACGATGAGCGCGACGGATACCACTGAGAGCCAAAGTGGGCCTTGTTTGGGTGGCCGGTCGGCGCGATCCATCCTCATCTCCTCATGGATTCGTATCGCCGTTGTGCGCTAGATGGTCGCAAGTGGTAGGCCACCTAGTCGCTCAAATACAATCCTGGCTGACAGGATATACGATGTTTCTTACGAGGATATACACGCGCAAAGCCGGGTATTCTTAGATATACGTGCGAAAAACGCGCATGCTTTCGCACAGGTTCGTTTCTAGGGATGATTGTACACGAGGTCGCCCGCTTCGTCACCTGCCGTATGACAATGCGACGAAGCGGGGCGCCATGCGTCGGATCTACTATGCTGTGAGCGCCGAGAAGACCGCCACGCCGTGCCGCTGTACCGCAGGCACGAGGCCGCCCTCCGCCTGGAGCGCCCGCACCATTGGCGTCACCCGCTCCGCCTGGAATGTTTGGTCGGACGCGACATCGCGAACGGTTCCCGCGCTCAGGTCAATTTCCAGTTCCGCTCCCTCGGTGGCGAGGGCATAGAACGCTGGATCGGTTAGGCTCAGGAACGGGAGCGCCTCATTGATGAGATTACGTTTGTGGATGAATGCGAAACTCTTGGCGATGACAACCTGAATGCCGACGCCCTGGAGCGCCCACACCGCCATCTCGCGCGAGCTGCCACTTCCCCAGCCTTCTTCGGCGACGATGATCGTGGCGCCCTGTCGCGCACGCTCGCGGAACTCTGGCCGCACATAGTAGAACGCTTTGTCGCCCAGTTCTTCGGTGGAGGTCAGATGGCAGAATTCGCCAGGGATGATCGCGTCAGTGTCAACAGCGTCGCCGAATCGCTGCACCCTGGCGCGGACGACAGCGCTCGCGCCATCGGCTTGCGCGCCATGAGCAGCCGCCTGCTCGATACGCATGACTGGTTCGGCTGTAGTGATCTCAAGCGCAGGCGCGCTCCGCTGACGCTGGAGGATGGTCGCGAGGCGGTCGCGGTCAATCTTCGCCAGTAGCGCGCGCGGGTCGGCGAGGCGCATGTCGAGCGCGCTGGCCGCGACCGTGGCCGCGCTCGCCAGCCAGGCCAATGAGCCTTCGCCCATACGATTCTCGAAGTTGCGATTTTGTGAGCTGAGCCATGTCTCGCCCTTGCCAGCCTTGCGGCTGGCGATACCCAGGCACATCGAGCAGCCAGGCGGATCGACAACAAATCCCGCACGCTCATAGATGTCCCAGAGGCCGTGTTTGCCCAGATTCTCGTGGATGATCAGATCGCCTGGGACGACGATACGACGTCCGCTCTCCAGTGGTATGGGGGTGGCGCCATCGGCGAGGGCCGCTTCGAGGACGAGCGCGCCGAGCGCCAGTTCTTCTTCTGTGGTCGTGCAGGCTCCTATGAACGCGCCGTCGAGTGATTGGCCAACCAGTTCGGTGACATCATAGACATTGTCAGGTGAGAATGGCTTAGCGACCTGAGGCGCGAGTGCGGAGAGGTTGATAGGATAGCGCGCGACATAGGGAGCGTCGTCATCGGCGCGGAAGTAGAGGGCGCTGTCATGGTAGCCGCGTCGTCGCTGCGCCAGCCACGCGGCGACGATCTCATCCGCCTCGAAGATGCCGTTTAGCCCGCCAAACTCCGCGGTCATGTTGCAGATGGTGAAGCGCATGTCAGTGCTGAATGTACGTGCGGCGGCTCCGCGAAATTCGACGGAGCGCTCCATGGCGACGGTGTTGCGCCCCAGCGTTCCCAGGGTACGGAGGATAACATCTTTGCCAGTAAGACCGAATGGCAGCTCACCCTCGTAGTCAACGGCGATGGCTTCTGGCACTTCGAGCCAGGTTTCGCCGAGCGTCATCGCGACGGTGATGTCGGCGCCGCCCAGGCCCATCGCAAAGGCGCCCAGGCCACCATGCGAGCTTGTATGTGAGTCAGCGCCAAGGACGACCTCACCCGGCTGGACGAGATTGCGATAGAAGCGCGTGTGCATGATCGTCACGTTGGCGTCATAGAAATGCTTGAGGCCTGTCTCTTTGGCGAAGGCGCGTGAGAGATCGGTCAGTTTGCGCGTGCGGGCATCGTTGGCGAGTGTGGTGGGATCAACTGTGTGATCAATTGCGAGGTAGAAGTGGTCGGGGTCGTGTAGCTTCGGGCGGCCAAGCATGGTGTAGGTGCGATCCATGCCGTTCCAGGCAAGCTCGCTGGCAATCGTCCAGTCCACGCGAACGCGCAGGATGTCGCCAGTCTGCGCCCAGGGCCGTTCGAGGTTGACAGCGTGGTGGGCGAGAATCTTCTGTGTCAGGGTCATGGGGTGCTGGGTCTGGGCCATCTACGTCTGTACTCCTTTGTACCGCGCGTCGGGAGAGTCTAAGCGCCGCTCACATCGCTGTAGTATATACCGTAAGGTGGCATGGTGTTATCTCCGTCGTAAGGTGACCCGGAAGGTGCGTATCTCAAACGGACGGAATGCGCATGACCAGCCATCCTTGCGTATTTCTGGCGCATCGTGTGACGCTGCTTGCGAGGCAATCCAGTCTGGATACGTGGGACTCATTTCAGCGGTGAGAGGACGCTCCAGCAGATCAGTCTCGATCACGTGCTCGATTGGCAGCGCGCAACGCACAATGCTCATCGTGCGGCTGCCTGCCGATTCATACAGCCGCACGATGATGTCATCCCCTACCGCCGCGCGCTTCACCGCCTCCAGGATGACCGCGCCATCCTCGACCCAGACGAGCGGTTGTGGCGCTGATACTGCGTCTGCGGTAGTATTGCCGGTCTCCTTGGGCGCGATAAGGCGGAGAGGTCGGTTGAGCAGATAGCCATGCGCGACGACCTCGCCGCCGGGCCAGGCGCCCAGGTGTGGGAGCAGGCTGTAAGTAAGCTCTTGAATCCCTTGATCGGCGTCAGGGTCTGGTGTGGTGGGTGAGCGCAGGAGCGAGAGCCTAATGACGCTGCCATGGATATCATGCCCATAGCGGCCATCATTCAGAAGCGCGATCCCATACCCGCTCTCAGAGAGATCAACCCAGCGGTGCGCGACAGTCTCAAAGCGCGCGGTATCCCACGATGTATTGGTGTGCGTTGGGCGGCTGATACTGCCGTACTGAATTTCAGAGCGAGCATGCGTCACGCGCAAATCGAGCGGGAAAGCCGCTTTCAGCAGGAAGTGGTGTTCGCGCCAGTCAATGCGCGTGGCGAAATCAATACGCGGCAGGTCACGATACAGTGAGATGTCCTGTTCGATGACGCTATTCTGAAAGGTTCGCCTGATACGTACCGTCGCGCGGAGTGGCCCACGCTCTGTGATGCTGATCTGGGCTACCTCCAGAGAATACGACTTACGGTTATACGTCTCGTCTAGATCCCATGCGTCGAAGTCCCATGAGCCAAAGCGGCGTGGTCGGTCATCGAACGCGACAAGATGGTTGCCTACCTCGCCAGTGGTAATCAGTTCGCGAGCACCAGGTATGCGCTTGTCGAGCAAGGAGGCTATCTCTCCATTGGCGTCAAGCGCGCAACGGTAGAGCTGGTTCTCAAGAACCACCTCGCCATTGTCGGTACTCACTACGGAAAGCGTATCCACATCATGCGACCGCCTGGACGCTTTTCCCCGCGATGGAACCTGGCGCAGCGTTAGCCAGCCTCGCCCAGAGAGTGCGGGCGTTTCGATCAGCAATTGCCGCTTGCCATCGAAGTCACTGACCACTTGCGTGAGGAGAGAGCGATCGCCGTCCATGAATGCGGGCGGGTCTTCATCAGCCGCAAGGGGAAATAACGCGAGCGCATATTCGCCAGGAGTCGGGCAGGGGGATGGATTGTGCAGGAGCCAGCTAGACTGCGCTCCGTGCTGTGCCGCGATGTCGTTTTCTGCCTGCGAGATGAATGCTTCGAGCTGCGCATTGAGCGCTTTGAGCGCCACGCGAGCATCCGTATAGACTGCTCCAATGGAGGAGCCAGGGAGAATGTCGTGGAACTCGTGCGTGAGGAGCTCGCGCCAGGCAGTATCTACTGTGGCGCGCTCATCTGGAATCGTCGCATCTGGCGCGTGTGCCCAGCGCGCCGCATCGAGTGATTCTGCCAGGAGCAATTGCTCCTCGATACGTCGGTGAAGGCGCTTGAGATTCGCTTGCGAGGTGTAGACGCCGCGATGGAACTCCAGATACAGCTCGCCATCCCAGGTGGGTAGGTCGGGCCGTGACCAGACATGCTCGCGCAACGCCTGGAAGTAGGTATCGGCGCGCCCCAGGCGAATCTCTGGCATGCCAGGAAGTTCGCACAGCGCGCGATAGCTCTCGATGTGCTGGCGCGTGGGGCCAGCGCCACCATCGCCATAGCCGTAGATCAGCAGCAGGTCATGGTTGAGCGCCTTCTCACGGTAGCGTTCCCACAATTGGCGGACGGAAGGAACATCCAGTCGCGCGTTATACGTGTCGCTGTCGAACTCAGGGTTGATGGGCAGCCACGGTGTCGTCACGAAGTGCGCAAGTGTTTCACTGCCATCCAGTCCACGCCAGCGAAAGGTGTCATGCGGGATGCGATTTGTGTCGCTCCAACTCATTTTGGTCGTCATGAATGTGCGCAAGCCTGAGCGCAACATGATTTGCGGGAGGGCGTAGGTGTAGCCAAACGTGTCAGGGAGCCAAAGCGCGTCATACTCCACGCCGAACGTCTCGCGCAGGTAGCGCTGGCCGTAGGCGATCTGGCGGACGAGTGATTCGCCGGAGACGATGTTGGTATCCGACTCTACCCACATCGCGCCCGCAGCCTCGAAACGCCTCGCTGCGATGTGGGATTGAGCGCGAGCAAAGATCGTGGGGTAGTCCTGCGCTAACCAGGCGAATACCTGTGGCGTGGTGTGAAGAAAATGGTATTCAGGGTAGCGATCCAGCAGCGCGGTGGCGATGCTGAATGTGCGTGCGGCCTTCTCGCGTGTATGCCGTGTTTGCCAGAGCCATGCCACATCCAGGTGACCATGACCGATGGCCGTAACACTGGGCCGATCCGCAGGAGTATAGCTTGCGCGCAGATTCGCAAGGAGCGACCGCAGGCGTTCCAGCGCGGTGGGAATGCTGCCAGGTCGCCAGAGGTCGAGGTCATCGTAGACTGACTCTAGCGCTTGCGCGAGTGGGTAGAGCAGCGCATCGTTCTCGTCGAGCGCGTCAACCAGATCGCTACCAGCGCGCAGCAGGTAATAGAGCGCCTCGGCGTCGTGGTCGAGGCGCGCGAGTTCAGCCGATTTCAGGGTATGCTCGCGGGTGGTCATGCCACTCCATGCGCGCACATCGAAGGTGATCGTCCCCTTACCCGCAGCCTCATGAGGCATCAGCACATCGATGTGGTGCTGGTTGATGCCCTGGAGCAGTTGGCCATTGACATAGAGCAGTCCCTCAGGCCAACCAAAGTCAGGACTGACGCCAAGCAGAAAGCGCAGGACGAGATCGTTCGCCGCCGATGGGCGTTCGTGCCATGAATCTGGAAGTGTGGCTTCTCCGTGGAACCAGGCATTTTCGTCCTGTCCACCCCAGTGGTCGCCGACAGCGATAGGACGCCAGCCTGGCTCGTCGCCGCTGGGAATTGGGGTTTCCTGGGGTGGTAGCGCCTTCCCCAGCGGCAGCATCCGCAGGTTGCGAAGCGCTAGACGCTCGCGGTAGATCGCTGCGTGAAGCTCGTCGAGACCTCTGCGGATGCGTGCTGTGGTGGGTTTCATTGCCGCTCCCGAAGCGTTGGCCTACTCGCCTAGCATGACCGAGAGCATCACAAACGACGGGTGGTCGCTGTCGTGCAGGATGGTCTGGTGTGCGACGCGCGCCTCTGCGGTCGCCGCGCTGGACTGGCCTGTGTTCAGGTTACGCTCCCAGCGTGGGAAGCTGCTGCTGGCCACGTCCAGTCGGATACGGTGTCCGGGCAGGAACAGATTGCTGGTTGCCCACATATCAATCGTGATGCCATACGCGCGGCCCGCTTCGAGTGGCGCGTTGGGAGCGGTGTAGCCATTGCGGTACATCATCCGCGCGATGCCGTCAGTGAGGGTGATGGCGCGCCCATCGGGATAGACGTCAACCAGGCGCGCGATGAAATCGGTATCGGGCGCGTCTGTCGCGACGTGGAGTGTGGCGCTGATAGAGCCTGTCACCTCGATTGGACGCTCCAGCGGCGCTGAGGTGAAGACCAGCATGTCGTCACGTTTCTCGACTGCGGCCTGGTCAAGCGGCCCTGCGCGATAGACGCTGTGCATCAGGGTAGGGCCACCAACTGTTGGTGTGGGCGCCATTGGATCATAGGTGTAGGCGTCGGCTGGCTCGGCGTCGGGTTGCGTCTCACTCAGGAGTCCGTCACCGGAGGCGCTGTTGGCGTGGCCGCCGCTGTGCAAATACCAGCGCTGCTCGACCACGCCGGCTGGTGGCCAGATGTCGCTGGACTGCCATCGGTTGGCGCCCATCACGAAGTACTTCACCGGCGGTTGGCTGTCGAATGGAGCGGGCGCGCCTTTGAGCCAACGGTCGAAGAACTGGAGTTGGAGACTCATGAGGTCAATCTGGTAATCGAGCAGTGCGCCAGATGACGCCATGCCAAAGTAGATGTCACCGATCAGCGGATTGAAATTGCCATGTGTCCACGGCCCGATGACCAGACGCTGGCCAGGGCGCCCACGCTGTCGCATCTCATTGAAATTGCGAATCGTCCCTTTGAGGAAGATGTCGTACCAGCCACCAATGTGCAACATCGGCAGCGTGATCTCGTCATAGCTCTGCGGGCCGTGTGGTAATCCGCTGAAGTCGCCTGTGTCGCGGGCGCGGATAACATCAACGAGCGGTTGGTGGAGGTCGTGGGCGTGCAATGGGGCGAACTCGTGGAGCGGCAATGTGGTGTAGCTGTGTGGCAGGGTATCATATGCGTTGACGACGCTATAGACCGCTTTCCCCAGTGTCTCAGGATCGTTAGCATGCCGCCGAAACACTTGCCCAAGCCCTTGCTGCAAGAGCCAGCTCGCCTGCACGCCCCACTCCAGTACACCATCGCGAATGGAAGTCTCTTCAGCGTCGGCCCAGGTGACGGTCGGGATCATCGCGCGTAATTGTGGCGATCTGGCGGCCAGCCATTGTGTCTGTCCAAAATAGGATGCGCCAAACATGCCGACATGACCGTTCGAGCTGGGGAGATTGGCTGCCCAGGCGACGCTATCTTCGCCGTCCTCGCGCTCGTGCTTGAAGGGATACCAGGCGCCACCAGAAGTGAATGTGCCGCGTACATCCTGAATCACGACGACATAGCCACGCCGCGCGGCCTGCGATGGATCGAGTAGACTGGAGCCGAGGGGGAGATCCTTGCCGTATGGCAACCGAGTCAGGAGGACGGGATAGCTCGCTGCTCCGCCATCATCAGGACGGTAGACATTCGCGCGCAGGATGACACCGTCGCGCATTGTTGCGGGCACATCGTATTCAACCTTTACACCTGCGAACGGCTTAGCCTGCATAATGCGCTATCCTCCTCGCTGAACTCCGCGATGGCGACTGGATCAGAAGAAGACGCCGCGCGCTTGTCTGGCGCGCGTTCAGGTCATGGAAAACGATGAATGTATGGACAGGGGACGGCTCACTAGTGAGCCGTCCCCCAATCGAAAGCCGCGTGGAGGCCCGCTAAAGAGCCTGCGCGAACTTCGCGAAGAACTGGTTCATCTGGTTCTGCGCCATGGGTTTGACCACGACTTCGAGCGCGGCGAGTGGTCCGCTGACATTCGCCACGACATTATATGTCAGAGTCGAACCAGAGCCATTCGGCGCGATATCCACGGTACCATTCGCGGTAAGGACACTGCGGCTCAACGAAAATTTCATGTGGCTGGGAGCGGCGCTCTCATCCACAGTGACTGTGACGGTTCGCGGTCCGCTGATCGGGCCAATGTTTGGCAGCGTGACAGTACCTGTAACGGAGTTGGCTCCCCACGACACATTTTGCAGTCCAGAGGCGTTCTGCACCGTGGTCGCGTTGTGCAAAGCATCCCATACAGCTTGTGGGCTTGCCGCGAAGTTCTGGCTACCACTCAGTTCCATAGGAGACGAATCTTCCCTTCCTGAACATCGACAGCGGCCACATGCGCAGGCCGCCCTTGGGCCATTGCCCTGCGCGACGCAACGCTGTCAACTCGTCGACGTGGCAAAATGCCGATCACCGCCGCCATTATACGGGCGAGGAGGCGGCTCGCGCAAGGCCAGACCAACGCCGAGCGCCCGCAGCGGCTAGATCGATGGCGTCGCTCCGCCATCGATGATGATGTCTTCGCCTGTCAAGCTGGGGCAGAGGTCAGAGACGGCCAGCAGGGTCATGATGGCGACCTCTGCCATGCTGACATGGCGCCCGGTGGGAATGGCACGCGCATCACGCTCGAGCGCGTGGGTGAGATCGACGTTCTGGGCGCTGGCCTGCATCTCGAGGCTGCGGCTGAGGCGCTCGGTCAGCGTCCAGCCTGGGCTGATGGAATTGATGCGGACGTTGTGATGCGCCAGCTCACGCGAGATGCCACGCGTGAAGTTGACCAGGGCGGCGTTAGCCATGCCAACGGCGATGAAGTCGGAGGTAGGCGTACGCGCGGCTGTGCCCACGATGTTCACGATGCGCCCGTCGTTGCGCGCGATCATGTGCGGCGCAATCGCGCGAATGAGTCGCACGCTTCCTAACGCCTTCACTTGCCAGACATCCTGAAAATCCTCATCCGATATGCTGAAGAAAGAGCTTTGTTTCGCTCGTCCAGCGCAGTTGACGAGAATGTCGATCTGTCCCATCTTCTGGATCGATTCCGCTGCGACACGCTCTACCTCGGCCAGTAGCGTGAGATCCGCCGTGATCGCATGGAGCGCCGCTCCTTCACCCGTTCCGCGCAGTTCACGAATGGCTTGTTCCAGGCGTGTACGCGTCTGTCCGACCAGGGTGACGATGACACCCTCATTGTGCAGCGAGCGGGCGATCTCGCGGCCAATGCCCTGACTGGCGCCGGTGACGACTGCTGTTTTGCCGCGAAGCCCGTAATCCATAAGCGGTATCGCCGTGCAACCCATCCAAGCGGGCCGCCCGGCTGTCTCCTTTCGCTCGCTCGCATACACACGACTGCGCGGGTGTCTCCGGCAGGGCGCGGGCAGGCTCACCATGAGCCTGCCACTCGCAGTATACCGAGGCGCATAGAGCGCCGCAAGCGGGTGCTGAGCAGGTGGTAGTGGTAGGTGAACATTCGTGCTACATTTCTATTGACAGAAGCGCATGAGACTGGTACACTGTAGAACGACAGTTCCATAATTTCCTTCGACAGAGATGTGATGCTTTATCACTGCTCAGGATCAGAGGGCGAGTGGGAAAGCCCTGGGAGTGTGCCATATGGTTAGCAAGCTGAGCGAGCCGCAGCAGCGTATCTTCGATTTCATCATCAATTACATCCGTGACGAAGGGTGTTCGCCAACCAATCGCGAGATTGGGCAGGCGTTGGGCATGAATTCGACTGGACATGTCGCCCACCATCTGGAGGCTCTCGAAAAGAAGGGCATGATTACGCTCATACGCGGCAAGAGCCGTGGTATCCGCGTGGACGAGAAATATCTCAGCGGGCTACGCCTCGTTGGGGCCATCGCCGCTGGCGCGCCGCTTGACTATTACGCCGATACTGAGCAAGAGCCAGTCGATCTGAACGCCGCGCTGTCTGGTCGCGCATATGCGCTAGTGGTGCGGGGAAACTCGATGATCGAGGATCACATTACGAGCGGCGATTTGGTGCTGGTCGATCCTGATGCGACGCTGGACAATGGCGATATCGTTGTCGCGACTCGGCTCGACTCTGAGACAGACGCCACTGCGGCTACCTTGAAGCGCCTGTATCGCGAGAATGGGTATGTGCGCTTGCAACCAGCCAACTCTGAGATGAGGCCGATCATTATCCCCGCCGAAGAGTGGGATCGCGATTGGCAAACACAGGGCAAGGTGATCGCAGTCCACCGCCGCTGCTAAGCGATCACGCTACGCCGCTATTCCTCTGACCTAATCGTAAGCCCGCCCAGATGTCGCGTCATGCGACAATTGGGCGGGCTTCTTGCCGAGTGTAGGGGGCTATGATACGCTCTCGTCGGCGCCATATCTGCGTATTCATGCAGTCTTGTAGAAGGCGCTCCACTCTCGCGCCTCTCTGTTACGAGCCTTCAGGTTCGCGCGACCGCTGGAACAAACTGCGTGAAAGGGTGCATCTCGGTGATACTTGCGTCGTTACTGGCGACTCTCGTGAAACTCGCTGGTCAACCTACGTCGTTGGAAGAGACCCTCTTCAATCTCATCAGCAATTGGTACGTCTCGACGGGCTATCTGGGCATTGTCCTGGCTATGGCAATCGAGAGCTGCCTCATCCCACTTCCCAGTGAGATTATCATGCCGCTGGCGGGGTTCTTTGTCGCGACGAACGCCGCAACAGCGACCGGGCATCTCTCACTCATCGGCGTCTCGTTCGCTGGCGCGATCGGCTGCGTGATAGGTTCGGCGGTCGCCTATGGTATCGGTGCGGCTGGGGGACGTCCGCTGCTGCTGAAATATGGCCGCTACGTCCTCATCTCGCAGGCTGACTCCGATCGCGCGGATCGCTGGTTTGAGAAATATGGCTCGTCAGTCGCGTTTTTCTCGCGCCTGCTGCCAGTCATCCGTACGTACATCTCACTTCCCGCTGGCATCTCGAAGATGAATTTTGGGAAGTTTATCCTCTATACGTTCCTGGGTTCGCTGCCGTGGTCGTTCGTACTGGCGTATGTTGGCTTTAAGATTGGCCCGGCGCTTCAGACGAAGATTGCTGGTCTGAGTACCATTTTCCACGGCCTCGATGTTGTGATTATCCTGCTCCTGGTCGCCGCCGCAGGATTGTATGTCTATCGCCACATCAAGCATGATCGCGCTGCCCGCTCTGGCGGCCCTACCGATCCAACCGATCAGCCAACCATGCGCATTCGTATCTGATCGCTCGCGCACGCGCTATAGTCCCAGACGGAGGCTGTCCGTCTGGGACTTTTCATTCGCCTGGGTTTCGTGGACGTGTTGTGGCGCCATGCTGCTGGTGGCGCTAAGCAAGGGATTACTATGACGATGAGTGATGATACCCTCCGCTCGCATCCTGCTGATCGTTCGCATCCTTCTGATGATACACGCCGACGGCGTTCGCTGAAGCGTGTCATTGGGTTCACGCACCTGCTCGAATATACCGATTCCGTTGTGTATGCGCTGGTTGGCGGGAGCTTTCTGCTGGCCGCGATCTTCTCGCTGTGCTATAGCATCGTCAAATTTGCCCTGACGATTTGGTATGCGATGGAAAAGAGCGGCTACGATATTTTTCTCAGCGCTAATACTGGTACCGCGCTCATCAACTTTGTCAGCGATCTGCTGCTGACCCTCATCATTCTTGAGGTACTTGGCACGGTCGTTCATTACTTGCGGACGCGCGCTACTTCCCTCAAGCCGTTCCTCTTCATTGGCATCATCTCCGCCACTCGCGGTGTGCTGGCAGTCGGCGCGCGCCTCTCGGTGGTTGACTTCGCGCAACTCGCCACCAGTGGCTCCGCCGAGTTTCGCAACTCGATGATCGAGTTAGGTGTGAATGCGGGTGTCATTATCGCACTGGGGCTTGCGCTGCGGCTGATCGGCCACTTCCTCGATGAGGAGCCGACCCGCGCGCGCAAGTAGTTAGCTTTCGAGGCGCAACGGCTGTACTTCGTACCAGTTGCGCCCGACCTTCATCTCCACCTTGACCGGCACATCCAGCTTGATTGCGCCGACCATACAGGAACGCACGAGCGCGGCGGCTTCATGTAGCTCTTCATCTGGGGTCTCCAGCACAAGCTCATCGTGCACCTGAAGGATCGAGCGCGAGCGCAGGTTGCGCTCGCGGAGCGCCTGATCGAGGTGAATCATCGCGATTTTGATCATGTCAGCGTTGGAGCCTTGGATTGGCATGTTGATCGCCTCGCGCTCCGCCGCTTGCCGCTGCGCCACCTGGAGGCCAGACATATCGGGCAGGTAGCGCTTGCGCCCCAGGAGTGTCTGTACGTACCCCTGGGTGCGCGCCTGGAAGAGCGTATCCTCGACGTATTTGCGCACGAGCGGGAAGGTTTTCTCATAGTTGCGGATGAACTCGGCGGCTTCGCTATTGCTCATCCCGGTGACACGCGCCAATCCGAACGCTGATTGTCCATAGAGCAGCGCAAAGTTGACCGTTTTGGCCAGGCGGCGCTGATCCGGTGTCACGTCAGCGAGGGCGACCTTGAAGAGTTGTGCGGCAGTAGCGGCATGAATGTCTTCGTCATTCTCGAATGCGGATACTAGCCCCGGTTCATGGGTGATGTGCGCCAGGATGCGCAACTCGATCTGCGAGTAGTCGGCTGTCAGCAATTGGCAGCCGGGGTCAGCGAGGAATGCGCGGCGAATACGGCGTCCCACTTCTGTCCGAACAGGAATATTCTGGAGATTGGGGTTCGATGAGCTGAGGCGTCCCGTGCTCGCGATGGTTTGATTGAACGATGTATGCACGCGGAAGGTTTTCGGATCCATCAGCTCTAAGCAGTCCATCGACGTAAGTAGACTTGAGCTTGGCAAGCTGACGGTATTCCAGGAGGTTGTCGACGGCGGCGTGCTTGCCACGCAACGTCTCCAGCGATTCGGCGTCAACCGAGTATCCTGTTTTGGTGCGACGAAGGGCTGGCAGCTTGAGTTCACCAAACAGCACTTCGCCAAGCTGCTTGGTAGAGTTGATGTTGAATTGATGACCAACTGAGTCATAGATGTCCTTTTCAAGCGCGTGTAGCTGTGTCTCAAGCTCGCTGCCCAGCTTCCGGAGAAAGTCTGGATCGAGAAGGATACCAGCTAGCTCCATGCGCATGAGGACAGGGACGAGTGGTGTCTCAACGTCGCGCATGAGCGAATTGAGTCCGCGCTCACGTATCTGTGGCTCTAGCGCATGGTAGAGCCGCAGGGTCATGTCCGCGTCAGCGCCCGCATACTCGGCTACCTCACGGAGCGGAGCCTGCGCCATCGTAATCTGCCGCTTCCCAG
This sequence comes from uncultured Chloroflexia bacterium, assembly GCA_963840335.1. Lineage (GTDB taxonomy): Bacteria > Chloroflexota > Ktedonobacteria > Ktedonobacterales > JADMIN01 > JAKAIY01. The sequence continues at coordinate 118,159 of CAWIYP010000024.1, read as the reverse complement.
TACCGATGAGATCAGTAATCGGTGTCATGATGACACCCAGCGTCTCGAAGGCGAGGTCTTTTAGCCCCAGCCCACGCCGACCTGGATTGAGCAGATACGCGGCTACCATCGTGTCGTAGAGCAGGCCCTCGACCGCCGCTCCATGCCGCGCGTAGACGATCATGTCGAATTTGGCGTTGTGGCCGATCTTACTTGCCCTGGGGTCGCTCAGGGCTGGACGCAGAATCTCAATCACCGTTGCTAGGGGAATCTGTGGCCCCGGCTCCTCGCCGTTGACATCGTGTGTATGGCCCACGGGGATGTAGTACGCCTCGCCAGCGCCCATCGCGAAGGACATGCCGACGATGTCGGCGCGGTGCTCGTCGGCGGCGTTCGTTTCCAGATCGAACGAGAAGAGCGGCGCTGCGTGTAGCGCATGGGCGAGGGTCTGGAGAGCGTCAACAGTGGTGATCGTCATCGTGTTCGTGCCGCCGTTAGGGATGACGCTGGGACGACGGATGGCTGTGGCGGGTAGAGGCGCGTTGATGGTCAGGTCGCCCTCCTCAGCCAGCGTCTCTAGCTCATCCTGGGCGAAGAGGTTGAGCTGCGATGGCCCGAGGGCGCTGTCATCCTGTGGCGCCACCATCGGCGCTGGGTGTACGGCGTTGGCGAGCCGTGTTGTAGCGGCGGTTGGCGTGGTCGTGTCGCTGGCGCGACGCGGCAGGCGATCGACCAGGCTGAAGAACTCCAACTCGCGAAACAGCGCCAGGACGCGCTCAGGATCGTAATCGAGCGCTCGCGCGGCTGGCAGGTCGAGTGTCACAGGCGCGTTCAAGACAATGGTCGCCAGAAACTTACTTTGGATGGCAATGTCGCGATGCTCCGTCAGGGCTGAGCGAACGCGGGGAGGCAGGTCATCCAGATGCTCCAGAATCGCTTCGAGTGAGCTGTAGTCCTGAATGAGCTTGGTCGCGGTCTTCTGGCCGATGCCCGCGACGCCAGGGATATTGTCGGAGGTGTCGCCGACGAGCGCCTTGTAGTCAACGATGTGCTGTGGCGAAAAGCCATATCGCTGCTCGACGGCATCCACATCAAAGTAATCGAAATCGCCCCGGCGTGGCGCGCGCGCGAAGGTGACACGGACATGTTCATTGACAAGCTGAATGGTGTCGAGGTCCCCAGTGACGATGACGGTATCGGCGCCTTGCGCGGTAGCCTGCGCCGCGAGCGTGCCGAGTACGTCATCTGCCTCGAAGCCCGGCGCCTCGTAGATAGGGATGTTGAACGCCTGGACGATTTCGCGGACGCGCGGGAACTGCGCTCGCATGGAATCGGGGAGCGATGGGCGGTGCGCCTTGTAGGCGGCGTAGTCCTGATGGCGGAAGGTTGGCGTGGGCAGATCGAACGCGACGGCGATATATTCCGGCTTGATGTAGCGAAAGATGTCGAGCAGGATGCGCGTAAAGCCAAATACGGCATTCGTCGCCTCTCCGCTATTCGTGCTCATTTCTTCCGGGTAAGCGTGAAATGCGCGGTGAAAGAGCGCATGGCCGTCGAGCAGTGTTAGCGTGAGTTGTGCTGTAGCGCCATCGGTCATGCTGAAGCCTCTCTCTACCTCTATCAGTGCGTCGGGAAGGTTATGTGGTCGAACATACCCACCAACATACGAAAGTGGGGATGTCGCCTGTTGTTATACTACTTCCTGCTTGAGGCAGTGGGAACGGACATCTCTCGTCAACTTAGAGCTGTTCGCGCCGATAGTCGTTTGACTGCGTGCGCAGGCGGGTAGTGAACGTCTGCGCGAGCGTGGGGAGTCTGCGCAGGCGGCGGACAATCGCTGCTGACAGCCCAATGCGTCCGCGCTCATAGAGGGTCTGGCTGTCGCTGACTTCGCTCGGCGTGAGGGGATCACCCCAGCGTTCACGCGCGTAGAGGGCGCTGACGCGCTCGATAGCCGCGCGCTGCTCTGGGGCGACAGCGGCCAGACGCTGCGCATAGGTTCGCGCGGTCTGCGAAGGGCGCGGAGGGGCGCCAGCCCAGACACCCAGCAGGATCAGGCGCGCAAAGCTGGCGGCGGTGGGAGAATAGGAGCGGAAGAGTGAGCGCCACCAGAACCACACTGCTCCAAGAATGAGCAGAACGACAAGCAATGCGATGAAGATTGCCAATGCAATGTGCGTGAGCGCGCTTACCTGAGGCGCCACCTTCTGAGGCGTGCCAACGTTGGGCTGGGGGCCGCGGCTGTCGTGCGGGGTTGTGCTTGGCTGCGGACTTGGCGTCTCGCTGCCCACTGGAACGACACTGTCTGGATTCTGTGGCCGCAAGAACGGTGAGAAACTCGCTGTCGGCTCGAAGTTGACCCATCCATACTGCGCGAAGTAGATCTGCGTCCATGTATGCGCCTGTGTCCCGCGCACGATGAAGCTCTGTGTCTTCGCGTCGTAGGACCCATTCGTGTAGCCACTGACAATGCGAGTGGGCATGCCGAGTGAACGCCCCATCAGCGCCATTGAGGAGGCGAAGAAGGTGCAAAATCCTTCTTTGCGATGCAGGAACCAGACAGTCGCATCTTCATTCGCGGGGGGATTTGGATTGTGCGCGTTATAGGTGAAGGTGCGCAGGTAATCTTGCAGCGCGACAGCCGCTTGATACATATTTGGCGCGCCCTTGGTCACTGTCTGCGCGGTTGTCGCGATGTATGGATTGATGGCTGTATCGGTGTTGAGGTACTGCTCCAGGATGACCTGCGGATAGATGTTCAGGCTGCTCTCTGACGCCTGCTTGGGATAGGGAACCGCGCTCAGTTGGCTGACAGTCGCAGATGAGACATAGCCGCTGGTGGTGTAGCTCTGGCCGACAGCGAGCGGCGATTGCGAGAGCCAGGTGATAGGCTCATGGGTCGCGGAACTCGTTTGCGCAATGCTGGGGATCGAGTAGCTGGCTGCGCTGCTGCCTGGCGAGAGGATGAATCGCTCGCCGCCCGCCGGTGTCGCATCGAAGGTGACTTTGTAGGTGTTGAGATGGAATGCGCTGGTCGAAGCAGGCTGTAGCTGGCCAGGGGCGTAATTCTGGTCAATGGTCTGACCGCGTGTCCAGTTATCGATGCCATCATAGGTCGAGAATGCTTCAGTGATCAGGTATTGCGTTGGATCGTTGGTGACGGAGTTGGTGACGGTGTAGTGAAGGATTTGGGTCTGTGGCAGATTGACGTTCCCCACCAGGGCCAGGTTCGAGCTGAAAAAGCTCAGCCCACCTTGCCCGCGACCATTGACCCCTGAGAAGAGATTCTGTATGCGTTGCTCGATGGCAGCGAGTGGGCTGTGATTAGAGTTCCAGTAGTTGACCAGGGCTGGGTCGGGTTGAGCGATAGGCAGGAGATTCGGCAGTAGTGCGACGATGACCGCGAAGATCGCGCCCGCCTGCATGAAGTCCCAGCCGAGGTCTGGCGAGAAGCGTAGTCCCGTGCGCCGCCAGTGGCGCACGTTCTCCGCGAGGGTGAAGCGCACGAGCAGGAGCAGCGTTAGTACGAGGAAGATAATCAAAAAGTAGAACTCATCGTTCGTCGTCTGGTCGAGGTTGATGAGTAAAACGACGGCGTTCGCAACGACTGCCAGCCACGGGCGGCGCGCGTGGAACACGAGCCACATCGTCATGTAGGCAAGCAGGAACGTGAGTGTCGTCAGGAAGAAGAGGAAAACGCTGTTGTCGGCGCTACTGCCATTGGGCGAGAAGGCATGCGCGAACCAGACAACCGTGTTCCCCAGAAGACGCAAGCGATCGTTCCCAAGGGTGATATTCGCGGTTAGTTGAATGGCCCCAAGCACGCCCAGGAGACTAGCCAGGAGGTGCATCAGCCAGTTTGGAAGCATGTTTTGCTGGGTGGCGATGTATCCCAGCGCGATACCCAACGCCATGGCCCCCGTCAGCGCTTCGAGGCCTGATGCCCATGCTGGCTGAACGCTCTGCACACTAACCACCGTGATGTAAATGATCAACACAGTGAGCAGGAGTGTGAGCCAGCCATCGCGCGGAAGGAGGTAGAAGCGCGGGCCGCGCTGTCGCGCACGCGCTGAACGTGCGCTGCGCGATGTCGTCTGGGTAGCTGTAGACATGGTAGGTACGCCTCCCCCGCGTATGGCCGACTCGGTTTACAGGATAGCCCTGCCTGGGCTGGCGGTGACATCGCTTTCGAGAACACGCGCCAGGGCGTCGCCTCGGCGCACGACCAGCGACCGAACGCCGACGTTGTCTAGCGCATCCTCCACACGATCCATACTGCCAAGTCCTTCCTCGAAGGAACTGGGATCAAGCAGCAAGACGACGGGTCGCACGCCGCGACGTCGGAGCCGTCCAATCTGCTGCTCCCAGTCGAGGTTGGTGGATGGTGTGATGACGATGAGCGCGGTGTTGCGCCCGAGTCGTAGCTCCAGGTCGGCCAATGCGGTCGCGAGTGTATAGTGATGCTCCGCGCGCACGATGGCCAGCGCCTCGAGCATACGGTCGAGCTGACGCTCCCCGCGATCCACGGGCAAAGAGATACCGCTTGGCCCAGGCGCTTCGAGCGCGACGGCCAGGTCGCGGCGCCGCAAGAGGTGCGCCGCGAGACTTGCGGCGATGGTCACTGCATATTCCTCGGTTGAGCTTTCGTCACTTCCCGCCTGCGTGCCCTTATCGAGATCGAGCAGGATAACGACATCAATCGTTGGATCGAGGTCGAACTCTTTGACCATCAATTGTCCGTGGCGCGCTGTGCTGGGCCAGTGGATGCGTGTGAGCGCATCACCTGCCTTGTAGTTGCGCACGGTCACCACATTCGTTGTCGTGTGCAGCGACCGCTGGGAGCCGCGACCGCGACCAGGCATAACACCTGGAAAGAGCGGGAATGCTCGGAGGTCGAAGACATTGGGCAGCACGAGTAACTGCGTCGCAGGGGCAAGTGTCAACTCACGCCGGAACATTCCCAGCGGATCACCCGTGGTCGCCGTCACCGGGCCGAGCGTGTAGCGTCCGCGCTTGCGACAGAGCGTGCGGGCGCGCCAGGCGATGCGTTGTCGTGGCCCAACGCTGGAGACATAGCCAGCGTGATGGCCGGGCAACGTCGAGCCATCGCTCACTTGCACCCACAACTTGGGAATCCACGAGTGATTTTCCAGCGCTAGCCGCTCCTCGATACGTTCGCCCACCTCGGCGCGGGCGCCTACGGACGAGCGCGTGAAGCGTAGCCCACGGACGCTAAGCGCCAGCCAGGCCAGCGAGAGGGCAAACGCGACCAGCAAAGCGTAAAAAAGCACCCAGAACGGTTTCCAGCCGTTGAAGACAGCCAGAAGCCCCATGATGAAGATGAGCGAAATGAGCTGCCAGGGACGCATAGCGATGGCCCTTTCCGTCGGCTAACCGCGCGCGATCAGCGAGGATGGGCCGCCAGGAGCCGGAGTCTGCTGCAAGACTTCGTCTAGCACGGTGAGCGCCGTCACGTCGTCACGCCGGAGGTTCGGGTGCAGGATGATGCGATGGCTCAAGGTTGGCTTGAGCAGCGCCTGCACGTCGTCTATCTCGACGTAGTCGCGGCCATCGAGGGCGGCGCGTGTCTGCGCGGACTGGAAGAGCGCCAGTGAGCCACGCGGGCTAGCCCCCAGGTAGACATGCTGGTGCTTGCGGGTGGCGTTTACCAGCGCGACGATGTATTCGCGTACCTCTGGCTTGACACGCACCTCACGCACCCGTGATTGCATCGACAGGAGCTGCTCGGCATCGATGACCGCCTCAAGGTCGTCGATTGGGTGGCGCCACTGCTGGCGGTCGAGAATCGTTACCTCGTCAGCCGGAGCTGGATAGCCCAAGCGGATGTTGATCATGAAGCGGTCGAGCTGCGCCTCTGGCAAGGGGAAGGTGCCCTCATATTCGATGGGGTTTTGTGTCGCCATCACCAGGAAGGGATGGGGAAGCTCATAGGTTGTTCCATCGACGGTAATCTGCGCCTCTTCCATAGCTTCGAGCAGCGCGGATTGAGTCTTCGGCGTGGCGCGATTGATTTCATCGGCAAGGACGAACTGGCTCATCACGGGGCCGGGTCGGAACTCGAACTCACCGGTGCGCTGGTTAAAGATCGAGACACCAGTCACATCGCTGGGCAGCAGGTCAGGGGTAAACTGAATTCGCTTGAAGCCGCAGCCGATGGAACGCGCGATGGACTTCATCAGGGTGGTTTTGCCGACACCGGGCACGTCTTCGATGAGCACGTGGCCACCACAGAGTACGGCGATCAGCGTGAGGCGCACGGCCTCCTGCTTGCCGACAATGACCCGCTCCACGTTTTCAATGACACGATTCGCGGTGCGGCTCAAGTCTTGTATCGAGAGCGCAGGACGATCTTCCAGCTTCACGCGGCTTTGCGGCTCTCCTCCGTCAGTCGATAGGATTGATTGCTCTGACGGGATGCTGCCGCGCTCCTTTCTCAACTCAGACCCATCACCACGTCACGAGCGCCTGGCGAACTACAGACCGCCATTGCGTTTGGAAACGGCGCTTCGTCACGCGATTGGCGGTATGGGGCGCGTCGGCGCTGTTTTTCTCTGGCCTTGCGTTACTCCTCAGAGTGTCCCAAGGCCAATGTCTCACGTCAAGATGACATGTGCGAGACGTTGGTATACCAGAATACGGTAGCATGTTACCAGCCGTCGCAGTTCAGGAATATGGCCATGCGAAGAACGATCCCGCATACTATCCCTGCTACCATGACGATTGCGCCCGCTCAAGTTTACATCGCGGGAGTGCGCTGATTCCTGCCGTTGCTGTCACGAGGAGAATGTTTCATGCCTGATATTACCGCGTTTCAGAGCGCATTGCGAGAAGCTGACGCTGATGGGTGGCTCTTCTATGACTTCCGCCGCTCCAATGCCATTGCCCACCGGGTGCTGGAGTTACCGTCACATGCGTTCTTCACGCGCCGTTGGTTCTACTTCGTGCCAGCGCAAGGCGCTCCAGTCGCCATCGTCAGCGCGGTGGAGGCGCACGCGCTGGCGAGCTTGCCGGGGGAGTTGCGTGTGTATCGCACCTGGGGCGAGCTGCGCTCGCTGTTGGCTGAGGTATTATCGGACGCGCGCCGGGTGGCGATGGAGTATGTCCCACTGAACGCTATCCCCTATTGCTCGCTGGTGGATGCGGGGACGGTGGAGCTTATACGCTCGCTTGGCCCTGAGGTGGTCTCCTCCGCAGACTTCGCGCAGCAATTTGAAGCCGTTTTGACGGATACGCAGATCGAATCACACCGACGTGCTGGGCCTGGCGTTGCAACGCGCGGGCGACCGCGTGTACGCGTGGATTCGCGAGCGGCTGCTAGCGGGCGCTGACGCTCTCTGAATATGACATTCAGCAGGAATTGACGGGCTATATGCGCAGCGAAGGGCTGGAGGTCACGGACGATGAGCTGCCGCTGGTCGCCGTCAATGGCAATGCGGCGAATCCGCACTACAGCCCCACCGCTACCAGACATGCTCCCGCGCGACAAGGTGATGTCCTGCTGATTGACTTCAGCGCGCCGCTTGCGGAGCCAGGCGCGATTGTCGCCGACTACACCTGGATGGCATTTCTCGGTGAGCGGGTTCCGCAGCGAGTGGATGACCTCTTCCAAATCATCCGTCAGGCGCGCGATGCGGGGGTTGAAATGCTGCGCAATGCCTTCCAGAGTAACACGCGCATAGAGGGATTTACTGTTGATGACGCAGTGCGAGAGGTCGTGACACAGGCGGGCTATGGGACGGCGTTCGTTCATCGCACGGGGCACAATATTGGCGAGCGCGTGCACGGTAATGGCGCGCATCTCGACAACCTCGAAACGCACGATACTCGCCCGCTGCTGGTGAATACCTGCGTGAGCATGGAGCCGGGCATCTATCTGCCAGATGAGCATCTTGGCCTGCGCACGGAGGTTGATGTGCTGCTCTTGCCAGGGACTATTGAAGTGACGGGCTGGGAGCAGCGTGAAGTGAAGGCGCTGCTGGCGTAGCGGTCAGGCATTTTCCCAAGTTTGGGCAAGCATTGCGGCATAGCGATCCAGCCAGAGCCAGAAGCGGTCAGCCCAGGCGAGGCGTGCGAGGGCGTCCTCCTCATCGAGGTCGCCCTCAAATTCACTGGCGAAAATGATGTCCTCGGCGATGCCATTCGTGAAAGCGATGGGAAAGACGAGGGTGAGCGCGCTCGCCAGCAATGCCGCTTCGTCCTCGGCGGGTGGCGCTTCGTGGCCGTAGGCGCTGAGAAAGCTGTGCGCACGGAGGATGTCGAGGCCGTCGTCGACGAGCGCGGGAGTCAATGTAGTGTCGGCGTCCCAGCGCAGGCCTGTGAAGAAGAGCAAGGCATACGCTAGCTCGTAGACGCGCTGCTCCCAGCGCGCGGCGTCGAAATCGTAGATGGCGGACACGCGCTCGCCGCTGAACGCGAGGTGGTGAGGCTGATAGTCGCCGTGGATGTGGAGTTGCGGTGGTCCGGGTTGGCTCAAGGTGAGCGCTTGTTCCGCCTCAGCGATGCGCGCGTCGCAGGCATCCGCTATCCGCAGCAGGCCAGCGCCAAGCTGTGAGGGGCCGGCTTCCGTTCCCGCCTGGCGGATGAGTTGTGTATAGGCTTGGGCGAGCGATGCCGCGTTGCGTTCCTCTGGCCAGAGATGCGGCTGCCAGGCGAACTCCGCTGATGCCTGGTGCAGCGCGCCGAGTGTCTCGGCGGCGGAGGCCAGCCTGCCTCGCGCCTGCGAATCGTCGGTGGCGTAGGTGTCGCCGGGAAGATATTCCTGTAGCTCGTAGAGCGTGTCGTCCACAAGCCCCCAGGTTTGGCCGTCTGGCAGTGGGCGGAGCGTCGGGACGGGCAGACCCGCGCTCCTCAGATGGCGCATGAAAGAGTGGCGGAAGAGCGTGGCGCTCTGGGTCAGATCTGGCGTTTGTCGACGTAACATCCACTGCCTGCGCTCGATTTCGACGACAGGGCGTAGCAATCTGCCCTGGGCGCCCTCCACTGCGCCGACGATGCGCCAGTGACTCTCAGGCAAGCCCCAGATAGCGAGAGCAGTCGTCGTTTCGGCTGCGAGCGCCTCCAACTTGTCGGGATCGGGTGTGAGCATGCTTCCTCCGCCGCTGCTGTTGATCTCTGCGTGCGATGTCTTGTCGCCCACCACCATTATGCGGCGATGACGCCGCCTGGGCGCCAGTGCGCTTGCTAACAAGCGGGACGGCGCGATAGGATGACGGAAAGCGGTGGCTGAGGAAATAGACGTCGCAGGATGAGGGAGGATACATGGCGCCTGAGGATATGCAGGGACGGATTGTACAAATCAATCGCTCGCGTGGTGGGGCGCCGAAGCTGCCGATAGAAGAAGCCCGCGTGACAGAACTGGGGCTGGAGGGCGACCTGCAAGACGATAGAGTCAGTCATGGCGGGCCAATGCGCGCACTCTGCATCTTCACCATCGAAGAGATCGAACGCCTCAAGGAAGAGGGACATCCCATCTACCCAGGGGCCGTTGGCGAGAATCTGACGCTTAGCGGAATCCCTCTCGTCATGCTGACGCCAGGAACGCGACTTGCGCTAGGTGATGAGGTGGAAGCCGAGGTGACGAGCTACACGTCGCCCTGCAAGACGATTCGCGGCGCTTTTCGTGATGGGGATTTCAATCGCATCTCACAGAAGATTCATCCTGGCGAGAGCCGTGTCTACGCGCGTGTGATACGGACGGGAGTGCTGCGGGTGGGCGACCTCGCGCAGGTGTTAGCTGAGACATAGTCGCGCCTGTAGCCGCTGTGCTACACTGCTCGCCAACAGTCGCGCGGCTGGCGCGGGGCAAACGAGCGGAGTGATGAGGAGGCGTGGCTGTGATCCCGACGACGCTTTTTGGCGAACGTCCTGAACTGACAGAGCTACACTGCCATGTTGGCGGCGGAGTTGACCCAGCGATCATGTGGAGCATCGCGCACCAGCAGGGCATTCGGCTTCCCAGCAAGGATTACTGGGACCTCGTGGAGTTGATCACCGTCAGCCATCCTGATAAAGTCAATAATCTGACTGAGTACGACAAGATATTCCGCTGGACGGAGCTGATTCAGTCTAGCCCACTGGCCATCGAGCGCTCGATATATGAGATCATCGGCGGCGCGTATCGCAAGTGCAACATCACAACGCTGGAGCTGCGCCTGAACCCGATGAAGCGTAATCGCGAGGGTGAGCAGGATCTCGACCACATCATCACCGCTTCGCTGCGCGGGCTAGATCGGGCGCTGCTAGAGTATCCAGAAGTGCGAGCGGGCCTGATTCTGATGATGGATCGCACGTTTCCCCTGGAACTGAACACGATCATCATCGAGAAGGCGCTGCGCTATCACGCGCGCGGCATCATTGGCATCGACATCGCAGGGCCTCCAAACCCGGACTTCTCGTACCGTGCGCATGTGGGATTGGTCGAGCGCGCCCGTGAGGCGGGGCTGGGTATCACGATTCACACAGGTGAGGAGGGGCGTATCGAGGATATGTGGGAGGTGCTGGAGTACCTGCGCCCCGAGCGCGTCGGCCACGGCATTCTCTGCGCCTACGATGAGAAGCTGATCGAGGAAGTCAAGCGCCAGAACGTCACGCTGGAAATCTGTCCGACGAGCAACTTGCGTACACGCGCCGTGCGCGACCTGGCCGAACTGCGCTATATCATCCGCACGCTGCGCGAGCGCGAGGTCGCCTTCACGATCAATACCGATGGGCCTGAGATGCTGCTGACAACGGTAGTGCGCGAATATCAGTTACTCCTGGACGCGGGCATCTTGACGGAGGATGAGGCGCGCGCTTGTATGACTCAGGCGCAGCAAGCCAGTTTCCTCAATCGCTATTGCCCCGTATGAGCATGAGGCTGTCGGACAAATAAGCGAATAGGCGAGATGGTGGCATGACACCATGCTACCATCTCGCCTATTGCCGCTCGCGCTTATCTGCTGGGAACCAGACCGATCTGCTGCATCATCGCCAGTGTATCCGGAACACCCCAGTGCTCCACCATCCTCCCATTGGCAAACCTACACACATCGATGATATCAATCTGAATGGGTGTGCCTGTCCCTGGCTTTCCCATGACCGTCCCAAGATGCGTTCCGCGTGCGACGATCCGCCCCCACACCTTGTCGTCTTGCTCCACCATATCAACAACGGTTAACTTGAGGTCAGGGAACCAGGATCGCAGCATCTGAATCATTCCCTTGAGCCCTTCGATTCCTGACCTGGCGCCGCGCTGGTGCTCAATGAAATCGGCCGCCACCACCTCATCGACAATCGAGAGATCACCTGTGCTGAAGGCGTCTTCGAGAAGGTGTCGGAATAGCTGGGGGTTTGTCATAGCTAGATCTGTCATGACCATGTCCTTTCTTGCGCTGGATCAATTTGTGAGGTTCCCGATAGTGTTCGGCTCAGAGCCAGCGGCGGACACGCGCCTTGTAGTCGCTGTATCGCTGCCCGAAGGTTTTTTCAAGCGAGGCTTCTTCCCGCGAGATGACCGCTGTCTGGATGAAGATCACTATGAGCGGGAGCAGGATGAGGCTCCATGGCAGGCTTAGCGCGATGGCGAATCCGATGTACATAAGGGTCAACGCGACATACATCGGGTTGCGGCTGATGCGGTAAATTCCAGATACCACGAGCGCCGAGGACTGGAGGTTGGTATTCACCGTCCCATGCCCACGCAGCATCGTGACGACGCTCATCAATGCCATCACCAGGCCGACCGCTACGAGCGCGAGTCCCACCCAGAGCGCCGTGTCAGGGGCAATGAATGGCAGCGGCCACTGTTGCTGGAGCAGCCAGCCAACAACGATTGCCAGGATGTAAATCGCTGGCGGTGGAACCTTTACACCAGGGTTCGCGATAGTCTTTTGTTGTGTCGTGCTACTCACCGTCGGCTGTGCCATGTCCCCCTCCTGTTTGCTTCGCGGCAGCGATGTCGCCAACTCTTGGCTGTGTTATCGAGCTCCCGCCGCGCGCTCTTGTGGCATCACTGTACCTGGAGAATCAGGCCCAGACCACGAACATCACTCACACGTTCCCCCACACAATCTGGCCACCAGAATGCGCCATCACTCAGTATTCCAGCGTACCGATGCGGATGAGATCGGCTCTGGCTCGTGATCCATGTTATAGTGCGAAGTGTCTTCTGGCGCGTTCAGTCGCGTAGGGGAACATCAGCTCAGGGGGCATGATGAGCGCGCAACCAGTTTCATTTTTCGGTGAGATGCTTCGCCGTTATCGTGCAGCCGCAAACCTCTCGCAAGAGGAGTTGGCGGAGCGCGCGGGACTAAGTGCGCGCGCTATCAGTGATCTGGAGCGTGGTGTCAAGCGTTCTCCACGCAAGGATACGGTTGAGCTGCTGGCAAATGCCCTCGCCCTCTCGCCGCGGAAACGCGCTCTTTTCATCTCAACCGCTCGGCCAGGACTCGCTCTCGCGACCCCGCAGCCCATACGCTCGGTGACGGGTGACTTGACCACTCCGCTGACTTCGTTGGTCGGGCGTGAGCGTGAGTTGCTGGCGGTCGTGCGCTTGCTCGCGCTTGCGGATACACGGCTCATCACCTTCACAGGACCGGGCGGCGTTGGGAAAACGCGCCTTGTTCTGCATCTCGCCGAAGAGTTGCGCGATGATTTCGAAGATGGTATCTACCTCGTGTCACTTGCCCCCGTGCACGATGCGGGCCAGGGCATGGCTGCGGCGGCACGGGCGCTCGGTCTGCGTGAGAACCCAGGAGAGTTGTCTCTGCGGCAAGTGAGTGAGTATCTGCGCGAGCGCCAGGCGATGCTCATCCTGGATAATATGGAGCATCTCTTGGCGATGACTCCTGATGTCTCCGCGCTCTTGTCGGCCTGCCCTCGCCTGAAGGTGATGATTACCAGTCGGCAGCCTCTGCGCATCCGGGGTGAGCAGGAGTTTCCGGTCGCGCCGCTGGAGGTCGAGGCGGCGATGCGTCTCTTCCTCGACCGCGTTCGCGCCGTTCATCCGACACTGGCTATCACTTCGATGGAGAGCGAGATTGCCCTCAACATCTGTGTGCGGCTCGACTGTCTCCCGTTGGCGCTGGAGCTTGCCGCTGTCCGCGCCCGCACACTATCGCTGCCCGCGCTGCTCCAGCGACTCGATTCCGCGCTGACGCTGCTCACAATAGGCTGGCGCGATCTCCCCGAGCGCCAGCAGACGCTGCGTGGCACAATAGCGTGGAGTGTTGATGCGCTCTGTGATGACGAGCGGCGAGTGTTCCGGTGGCTGGGAGTATTTTCAGGAGGATGTTCGCTCCAGGCCGCTCATGCGGTCTGCGCGCAAGCGGATGAGGATGCCGATGCACTCTTTGATACGCTTACTGGGCTTGCCGAGAAGAGCCTGTTACAGCTTGACCCTTCGGAAGATGATACACCGCGTTTTCTGATGCTGGAGACCATTCGCGAGTATGCTGTCGAATTGCTGCGCCAGTCTGGCGAGGAGCAACACGCCCGCACCCAGCACGCTGCGTATTATGCTGGACTTGCCGAGCAAGCGCATCCAGAGCAGGCTCAGAGCATTCAGCGTGATCTGGATAATCTACGCACGGCCCTCGCGTGGGCGATTCAGACGCGCCAAACTAGCCTGGGTTTACGCATTGGCGCTAGCCTGGCGCGTGTGTGGTATATGCAGGGATACGCGAATGAGGGCGAAGAATGGCTGAGGGCGCTGCTGGACCTCGATACCGCAGCCGAAGAGCACGCCGCACCACAACTGCGGCTGGAGGCGCTGTATGCTGCGAGCCGTTTCGCGATGGATCGCCGCGACTTTGCCAGGGCAAGAGCGCTGGCTGATGAATCGCTCGCACTGGCTCGCCAATCGGAAAGCTTCTCTGGGATGGCCAATGCGCTGGCGACGCTGGGGCATATTGCCGAAGCCGAAGCACGATACGACGACGCCCGCGTTCACTTCGAGGAGAGTCTAGCGCTCAGCCGCCAGGCGAACGATATTGACGCGCGTGGCCGCGCTGTGAGCAGTCTGGGCAATCTTGCCCGCATGCGCGGCGATTATGAGCAAGCGATCAGCTATCTCAAAGAATCGCTACGCATTGCCCGTGCGCTGAATCTGACCTGGGGTATCTTCAATGCGTTAACGAGCCTGGGCCATGTGGCCTGTGAGCAGGGCGCATATGACCGAGCGACGGCTTATTATCGCGAAAGTCTGGAACAAAGCGATGACTTCTCCAACGAGGCGAATATGGCGTGGCTGCTAGAAGGGGTTGCCGTAGTGGTAGCCGTGCGTGGAGATTATGCGCGGGCCAGTCATCTGTGCGCCACAATTGCGCGCCTGCGCCATGAAGATGGCATCATAACGGGCGAGCCTACCTGGCCGCTCTATGCGCGAGCAGTGGCGGCGTGCCGTGTCGCGCTGGGCGAGGTGGCGTGGCAGCGCGCGATCACTACCGACATTGCCGCCTCTCCCATCGCCACCTCAGCCGATGCCCTCGATCTGCTGCGGTGAAAGCTAAGGCTTGAGGACGAGCGCGCCGTCCTTCAGCAGCAACTCGCCATCCACCCAGACCTCGCCACCGCCTGCCGCTGGCCGCAGATCACAGATCATGTCCCAGTGTAGTTGCGAGGTGTTTTTGCCGCCACATTCGCGGTAGCTATTGCCGAGCGCCATATGGATGGTGCCGCCAATCTTTTCATCGAATAGGATATTGCGGATACCGCGCTGGATGCCAAAGTTATTGCCTACAGCGAACTCGCCGAGGCGACTCGCGCCCTCATCACTCGCCAGCATCTCTTTCAGGAACGTGTCTCCCTGAGCGGCGCTCGCTTCCACGACGCGCCCGCGCTCGAATGTCAGGCGAATGTCGTTGACCAGATGGCCATTGACAACACTGGGAATGGTAAAGCGCACATGGCCCTCAGCGGAATCCTCCAGGGGGCTGGTGAAGAACTCCCCGCTGGGAAAGTTGCGCTTACCATCGCTATTCCGGAAAATACGACCACCAAACTTGACGCGGAAGTCGGTGTCTGGGCCGATGACGTGCGCTTCCTGCTTGTCCTTGAGCCAGTCGACGTAGAACTGTTGCTCGCGACCAATTTCGCGCCAGCGCTCCGCTGGGTCTTTGCTGTTGAGGAAACAGGCGTCGTAGACGAATTCTGTAAAATCGTTTAACGACATTTCGGCGTCTTGCGCATAGGCGGCGGTGGGGAATAGCGTCAGGCACCAGCGATCAATGTTGGGATCAATACGCTTGCTGCGCTTGGCGAAGAGCGCGCGGCCAGCTTTGCCAGCAAGCGCGAGACGCGCGGGATCGACAGCGGCGAGTTGGCGGGTGTTGGTCTCGCTCAAGATGTTCAAGCGTGCGTCCATCGCATTGACGAGCGCCTGATCTGTAGGGCTTATCCACGTCAACTGGTCTTCGCTAGCTTCTTTGAGGGTGGTCTCGCGGAGCCTTGGCAAGCTCAGATTGACGATAGGATGTCCGCCAGCGCGCAGTGTCTCGCGATGAACCTCGGCGATCAACTCCTCAGCGGCTGGAGTAGCGCTGATCGAGAGGATTTCGCCTGGCTGGATGGAGAGACAATACTGGACGAGTGTTTTCCCCCAGCGTTTGATACGCGGATCCATGACATTCCCTTCTGAAAGATGAGATGACTACGAGATTGTGTTCGTCGCGGCGCTCTAGACGCCCTTGCGAGCGCGTTGGGCCTGGAAGAAGGCTAGCAAGCTATCGGCATCGAGGGTATTCAGACATTGTTCGGCGGTCAGCCATCCCTTACGTGCGAGGCCGACGCCGTAGCGCAAGTTCAAGAGGCCTGCGGGGCTGTGGGCGTCGGTCGTGATAGGAATGCGCACGCCGCGCTCGGTGGCGAAGCGCAGGTAGCGCCAGTCCAGGTCGAGGCGGTGTGGGTCGCCGTTCAGCTCGATAGCGACGCCCAGCTCACCCGCCCGCGTGATGACCGCTTCCAGGTCGGGGTTGTAGCCCTCGCGCTGAAGGAGGAGACGGCCGCTGGGGTGACCAAGGATGCTGCAATATGGATGCTCCACCGCGCGGATGAGCCGCTTTGTCTGATCTTCAGGCGAGAGATTGAAATTGCCGTGAATTGAGGCGATGACGAAGTCAAAGCTGGCAAGCGTTTCGTCGTCATAGTCGAGCGCGCCGTCTTTGAGAATGTCGCACTCCGTTCCTTTGAGGATGCGCAGGCGTCCGGCGTACTCCTCGTTCAGCTTGTCAATTTCTTCCTGCTGGCGCTTTACGCGGTCAGGTGTGAGGCCGTTGGCATAGGCGGCTACCTGGCTGTGGTCGCACATGCCAAGATAGCTCATTCCCATCGCCAACGTCGCTTCAGCCATCTCGCGGATGGTGGAGCCGCCATCGCTCCAATTGCTGTGGACGTGCAGCATCCCGCGAATATCGCGCTCGGTGATGAGCGTGGGCAGGCGGTGCTCCAGCGCGGCTTCGATCTCACCGCGATCCTCGCGTAGCTCCGGCTCGATGTAGTCCATGCCAATCGCGGCATAGATGTCGGCTTCGTCGGCGCATGGGATACGCTCTTCGCCGCGAAAAAGGCCGTATTCGTTGATCTTGACGCCGCGCGCATGCATGCGCGTGCGCAGGGCGATGTTGTGCTCCTTCGAGCCAGTGAAATGGTGCAGGGTGTAGGGATACTCATCGTCGAGCACGACCCGCAGATCAACGGCGATCCCGCTCCGTAGTGTCACGCTTGACTTGGTATCCCCGCTACCGGTGATATTCTCCACATGTGGATGCTCCACGAACGTGCGCATCAGTGCGGCGCGGTCTGCGTCATGGGCGACGCTTGCGACAATATCAACATCTTTTACGATCTCTTTGCGGCGTCGAATACTTCCCGCGACGTGCAGGCGGACGGTCTCTGGCAGCGCGCGTAACGTGTCGGCGATCTCTTCAGCGAACTTCTCAGCGATATCGAGACGGAAACGATTTTCGTGCTCAGTGACAAAGACGAGGCCCTTCAGGATATTGTCCTGGCTCTTGAGACCGAAGCCGGGGAGTTTGGCGATTCTGCCATCTTCTGCCGCCTGGCGAAGCTCATCGAGGGTTGTCACCTGGAGCGCCTGGCTGATCTGGCGAATGCGCTTGGCGCCAAGGCCTGGGATGCGGAGCATTTGTCGCAGCCCGGGTGGGATGCGCTCCATTAGCTCATCGTGAATACGCATATGGCCTGTCGTAACCAGCTCTGAAATGCGCGCGACCAGCGTCTTGCCCAAGCCAGGAACGCCGACCAGTCTGCCGCTCGCGACGATGTCGCCGATGTCGCCTTCCAGTCCCGCGATGGCGCGTGAGCCATTCTGGTATGCGCGCACCTCGAAGGGATTCGCGCCGTCCAACTCCAGCAGTTGAGCTACTTCGTCGAGCAATGCGGCGACTTGCTGCTTCTCCACGGGATCAGTCGAGTTCTGCGACATGCGTCCGCCTTTCGGTATCAGCGAGGGACAGTGTGGAGAGGTTAAACGTTGGGGCGGAGGCGGCGGAAAGCTCGAAGGGCTGCAATCCCTTGAGGCGTTTGGCAAGCCAACGCTTGCAATCGAAGTGCGCGAGCATCCACGCGACCAGTTCTTTCTCGACGAAGAGGGCATCCCAGGTATCGGCGTCAGGTAGATCGTCGCCCGCCAGGATACGCTTGCCGCAGTGGGCGCAGCGGATGCTTTCAGCGGCGACTGCGGCTTCCAGCCAGCGATACATGAAAACGTTGTAGTCGTCCATGTTCATATCCACAAGTCGCTTGCCAGGCCAGTGATTCGCGGCGGGATGTGGCGCCCGCACGAAATCTTCGTCGCTCGGCCCCATCGCCACGAGCGGACCGCGTGTCAGCTCGATGATCTCGCCGGTCGCCTCGCCGATAATCGAGTAGCGGATAAGCCCCTCAGCATCGAACCATGCGAACAGTTCAGCCTCCTCCGCGTCAGCGTTCACGCCGTACACCTCCCGCCTGGGTATTCTCCCGCGCTCCTTGCAAGCGCGTTCCTGCATTCTACCGCGCCTTGCGTTTGTGAGCCAGCAGCGCGTCAGGCGCTGGACGTGCTACCATACAGCCTGACTGCGCGTTTCAGGGCGCCCCTACCGGCTACCCTTGGCGCGCGACGCGATGTGCCGTCATTCTGGGCAAAGGGAGTAGAGACACGATGACTCAGCGTATTCGTATCGCGACCAGCGATGCGCCAGCAGCGATTGGCCCTTATAGTCAGGCGATTGCTTCTGGCGATTTCATCTTCTGCTCTGGTCAGATCGCGCTCGATCCGTCGAGTGGCGAGCTAGGGCCTGACGATGTGCGCAGCCAGACCCGGCGTGCGCTGGAGAATCTGAGCGCGGTGCTACAGGCGGGTGGCGCGACCTTGGGCGATGTGGTCAAGACGACAGTGTTCCTCGTGAGTATGGGTGATTTCGCCGAGATGAATGAAGTCTACGGCGAATTCTTTTCGTCAGAACCGCCAGCCCGCTCCACCATCGCCGTTGCGGCGCTGCCAAAAGGCGCGCGTGTGGAGGTCGAAGCTATCGCTGTGCGCAGAAGCTAGCGTCGCGACGAGAGAATCCCTGTGCGTGTACCGTAGGCCTGTACCTGTGTGCTCACTCGAACGTATACTATGGTAGATACTTATGTGATGAGCGCGCACTAGGATGCGCGCTACGGGGTAGGTCTACATGGAAAAACGCGCTGTTGTGCGCCTAAGCACGATGGAGATCATTCTCCTTGTGACGCTACTGGGCATGTTGGGGCTGGGTCTGTTGCAGGCGCGCCAGCAGGCCCAGTGGGAGCGGCAGCTTGCCGCTGAGGCCGAGCGTTAACGACCACCTTCGACGCCCTATCCACCGATGCGCCGGGTGGGTGGGGCGTCTGCGTGCCTGATGGCGCATTGGACGCCGCATGAGTGGCGTGGGAAGTGGTATCCTGGAAATCCGCTTTGTAGCGGAGGAGCGGATGATACGTGAACGTGATTGACCTGGACAAAAAGCTCGAAATACTTGAGAGCCGACATAAAGAGCTCGAAACCTTGATGGCGGATCCCAATACCAGCAGTGATCCTGCCCTGCTGCAGCGCTATGGGCGCGAATACTCTGGGCTGAACGAAGTCGTCGCGCTCTATCAGGATCTGCGCGGCACGCGCGAGCAGATCGCCGCCACTGAAGGGATGATCGGCGAGGGGCTGGACCCTGACCTCAAAGAGATGGCGTATGACGAGCTTTCGACGCTGCGGACGCGCGAGGAGCAGCAGACGGAAGCGCTGCGCCTGGCGCTGCTGCCGAAGGACATCATGGATGACCGTGACGCTATCGTGACGATTCAGGCGGGCGCAGGCGGTGATGAGGCTGGGTTATTTGTGGCCGACCTCTTTCGCATGTATACCCGCTATGCCGACAACCATCGCTGGCACGTTGAGGTGCTGGACTCGAACGAAAGCGGTATTGGCGGCTTCAAGGAAGTCGTGATGGAAGTGCATGGTCGGGGCGCCTACTCGCGGCTGAAGTACGAAGGTGGGACACATCGTGTCCAGCGCGTACCCGCGACGGAGAGCCAGGGGCGCATCCACACCTCGACGGCCAAGATCATTGTGCTGCCAGAGGCCGAGGAGATCGAGATCGAGATTCGGCCCGAAGATATTCGGGTGGATGTCTATCGTTCAACTGGGCACGGCGGCCAGAGCGTGAATACCACTGACTCCGCCGTGCGCATCACACATCTTCCGTCGGGCCTGGTCGTCACCTGTCAGGATGAGAAGTCGCAGCTCAAGAATAAGACGAAAGCGCTGGGCGTATTACGCTCGCGGCTCTGGGATCTGGAGCAGCAGAAGCGCGCCTCGGAGCTTGGGGCGGCGCGACGCTCGCAAGTGCAGACGGGCGACCGCAGCGAGAAGATCCGGACATACAATTTCCCGCAAGATCGGATTACTGATCATCGCATCGGCATGACCCTGCATAATTTGCCTCGTGTGCTGGATGGCGAGATAGATGCGTTGATAGATGCGCTGATTACCTCTGACCAGGCCGAGAAACTGGCGGGAGGAGTGGATGAAAACTGACACGCTTGTCGCGCCGGATGTGTATGTCTCATAAGGCGCGCTCGTCGTCGGTGTGGGAAGTGAACGGGCAAGCATGACGCACAGGCATATACGAAATTCGCGGTGGTTTCCACATCCTCAAGCCATTCAGGCGGTGTTCTTTGATGTGGGTTTTACATTGGTCGAGGCATCACCCTCCATCCCCGTCATCGTGCATGGGATCATGGAGCGTCGTGGCTCCCCGATAACGCTCGAATGTCTGGAGCGCAGCTTCCCGCAGGCTGAGTCTTTGTTTGGTGAGTTGACACGTGCGGCGCCAGATACTTGGGGCGATGAAGGCGAGATTGCGCGCATGTGGCAGCGCTACTTCGTCGAGCTGCTTAGGCCGTGTATCGGCGCCAAGGGTGATGAGGCGCTGGCCGTCGCTGCCGCTGATATCCAAAAGGAATTCGATCAGGCGATCCACTATGCGCTCTACCCAGATGTCGAGCCAACCCTGGCCGCGCTGCGTGAGCGTGGACTCAAGCTCGGCGTGGTTTCAGATTGGGGTATTGCGCTGGGGATGATTATGCGGCGATTGGGTCTCACGGAGTATTTTGACTTCGCGGTGATCTCCGCGACTGCCCGCCGCGCCAAGCCTGATCCCGAACTCTATCGTATCGCGCTCGACCGCTCCAATGTGGTCGCCGATTACGCGATTCATGTGGGCGATAGCTATGTGCGCGATGTACTGGGCGCGCGAGCGATGGGCATCCATCCTATTTTGATTGACCGGATGCGCATGTTGCAGCCGACAGTCGTTGATTGCCCATTGGTGCATGACCTCTATGAGGTGCTCGATTTGCTACGCATTGAGCGTCCGCCACAACGCGAGGCAAGCGGCAAGCTCGCCTAGGGGCACGCCGCTCCCTGGTCTGAGCGATCAACTCCACCGGTCGCGCCCTGGTCGCCCGATGCGCTTAACGGGCGTAATTGCAGCAGAAATGCCGCGTTGAATCGCTGATCGCATTGGCCGCAGGAGACGGCGCGGCTGTACTTGCGTACACGCGGATATTCCTTGCCGCAGTTCGGGCAGACGTACATGTACTTGTACGGCCGCGCCTGGCGTACAGCCTGCTCGCGACGGCGTGTCTCCTCCGCGAGTAGCTCACGAAGCCAATCAGGGTCGCGCCCGGTCAGCGCCGCCTCGTCCATCGAGATAGAGTCGTGCCCGTGGCAGTGGTGTTTGCGTGGACGTCCTGAGATGCGGTCGGCCAGATGGATAAGCTCATGCGCGATGGTCACCTCGACGCCTTCGGGCAGGAGCGCTGGGTCAATAAAAATGAGATGACGGAAGTCGCTGGATAGCTCCCAGCCATCCGCATTTCCAAATGTCATTTCGAACCCGCTCTCGCTCACCGCGCATGTGTCAGACGTGTCGCTAAAGCCGGGGAGCGTCATCTGTGCGCGGGCATGCGCTGAACTTGTGGGATTTGCCGCCAATGCGAGATCGGGCTGCTCGCCAGTTTCGTCGTCATGGTAGAGCGGAAGGAAGCAGTAGCAGCCGAGCGCCATCGTGTTGAGTCGGCGTCCGGTCCAGCGTGCGAACTCACGTCGGTCGTCGGTCAATGCCAGATAATGCGATTGTTCATCAGGCAACCCTAGCTTGCGCCAGTAGTGGTCAAGCCAGTATGCCGCCTGTGATTCGGCGTTGATGAGGGGAAGCTGATTGAGGGAAGGGGGTTGTGGGGGAAGAAAGCGAATAATCTTTCTGCTCATAGCTGGTGTGGCAGGAGAAGCGCCACATCCCTCCCTTTCTGTTTTGTCGCCGCTGACACGCACAGCCGATTCTGGATTGTGGATATGCGTGTCGTCGCCACCTCACCACTACATCTCGGTGATCTTAATGTGTAACGCGCGGACTTTTCAGTGAGTAATTGTACGGGAAAGAAGTCTGTACCAGGTGGGGTAAAGGCGGCGCGCAGCTAGGCTGATTCTGTATTGATCGTATTTGGGCATATGTTGAAATAGAGCGTAATTACGCGAGCATGAGATAAGGACGCTAGCCATGATACAATCGGGGTGCGAGTGGCATTCACTGGGGAGAAGAAACGCATGGCCAAGCCGAGCGACTCATCCCATAGCGCGAAATCTAATCGGGGTGGACGGCTGATCTGGAATGAGCTGTGGCGTGAATACACAGCGCAGGCTCCAGCGCGTATGCAGCGGCGAGAGGGTACGACCGAGTGTCCTTTCTGCGCCGATCTATCTTCAGGTTGCGTTGCTCCAGATGCACAGGCATGGATTCGCCCAAATGATTTCCCCGCGCTGCTGCCGCCAGATGGTGAGTGCGTCATCCTCATCTATAGCCGCGAGCACGAGAGAAGATTCGCCGATCTCTCGGTGGAAGAGGCGCTGCGCGTCGTAGGACTCTGGCGCGAGGTCTATGACCGATATGCGTCGCGTTATGCGTGCGTGATGACCTGGGAGACGAGTGGCGCCGAGATTGGACAGACACAGCGGCACCCGCACGGCCAGACGTATGCGGTCGCGGTCGTCCCAGAGTTGCTCCAGCGAGAAATGGCGACGGTCGAGCAGGTGGAGCGCGCGGGGCAGAGGTGCCCGTTCTGCGAGAGCCTGGCGCGCGAGGAGTCTGGCCCGCGCCAGGTGTTCGCTGGCGACTGGTGGGTGGCGATAGTTCCTGAGTGGGCGCGTTATCCCTATCAGACGCAGATCATTCCGCGCTCGCACTTCAGCGCAATGGATGGACTGGCGCCCGATAGCGCAGCCGCGCGCGAGCTAGCGTCGCTCTTGCTCCGGCTGATCCGCGCGTATGACCGCGTGATGCGCGGCGAAATGCCCTATATGCTCGCTCTCCATCAACTGGGGGATGCGCGATTCCATTTCCATATCGAGTTATTGCCTGTGGGCCGCGCGCCGGGCAAGCTCAAGTTGGCCGCGAGTAGCGAGATGGCGTGGGGGTTCTGGCTCAACGATGCCCTTCCAGAAGAGAAGGCTGCTGAACTACGTGCGCTGTTGGCCGAGGAAATTCATGATACGGCGCCAACTTCTCAAAGGGCAGATGCGTGAGCGAGTTACCGATGGTCGCGCGTGAGGCTGAGCGGCGCTTCCAGAGCCTGTTCGCTTCACCGGCGGATTTGCCATTGGCCATGGGTTGGGCGCCAGGGCGGGTAAATCTGATTGGCGAACACACCGACTACAATGACGGCTACGTCTTGCCCGCCGCCATCAATCGCTATGTCGCGCTTGCGGGCCAGCCTGCGGATGAGCCATTCGCCACGCTCTATGCGGCGCAGCGGCATGAGCTGGCGCGCGTCTCGTTGTCGGGCGTCCCGCGTGACGCCTCTGATGCGCCGCGCTGGGCTCGCTACATCGTGGCGGTCTGGCGACGGCTGGCGCAAGAAGGAGTGACCCCACCATCACCAGGTTTCCGGGCCGTGGTTCATGGAGATGTGCCGCTGGGCGCGGGACTCAGCTCGTCGGCGGCGCTGGAGGTCGCAGTGGCGATGTTTGTGCGGGCGTTGGGTGGCGCCGCGCTTGAGCCAATGGCGATGGCGCGGTTGTGCCAGCAGGCTGAGCAGGACGGGGCAGGGGCCAATGTAGGGATCATGGATCAAGCAGCGGCGTGCCTTGGGCGGCCACGGCAGGCGATTCTGCTCGATTGTCGTTCGCTCGACTATACATACCTGCCTGCGCAACCCCCAGGCGCGTCGTGGGCCGTCTTCGATACGGGCGCCCCGCACTCAGTCGCCGCGACGGAATACAACGCCCGGCGGGCGCAGTGCGAGATGGCTGTGGCGCTGCTGGCCCCTGCGCTGGAGCAGGAGGACGCGTGGCGCCGGGTGCGCGCGTTGCGTGATGTGACTGCGGCTGACCTTGCCCGACATCAGGCATTGCTCGACACGACTACCCTGCGACGTGTGCGGCATGTCGTAAGCGAAATCGCACGCACACTGCGCGCGGCGGATGCGCTGCGAGCGGGTGATGCGCAGACGATGGGCAGGCTACTCGATGAATCGCATGCGAGCTTGCGCGATCAGTACGAGGTGAGCAGCGAAGAACTGAATGTGGCTGTAGAAATCGCGAGGAAAACCCCAGGAGTATACGGCGCGCGTATGATGGGGGCTGGATTTGGGGGCAGTATCATTGCGCTCGTGCGGCGCGACGCCATAGCGGGGCTGCGAGCGCGCCTCGCCGATGAATATCCTCGCAGGACTGGTCTACGTGGCGTTAGTATCAGGTGCGCTATCACTGGCGAGATGGGCACGCGCGCGATAGAAGACAATGCTTGACACTCAGCGCATCGCCGCCCTATAATGCCGTGCGCAACCGTGGCGGACTGATGTACGGCGGGCCCAGACTCTGGGCGCGCTGTTCTTTTTCTATGCGCAAGCGGGTCACATGACTAACGTGTCGCTCGTCTGGGGCCGGCGCTGTCTGGAATTGTTTTCCAGCCACAGCGAAGTCGCAACACTGCGCGGGTGAGCCGTGTCGCTCAAGCGCACATCAAGCGCGAGCGCCGTGGCGCCCGGTGCGCGGCTTCGGCTCGCGATTTAGAGATTTTAGAGAGGTGAAAAGGCATGGCGACGAACTCAAGTAGTGCTGCGCAGAGCGGGCGCGAGAAGGAAAAGATCCCTCTGACGCGAGAAGGATATGAAGAAAAGAAGCTGCGCCTCCATTACCTTATTACCGAGCGCCGCCCGCAAGTCGCCGACTACATTCACGAGGCCAAGGAAGCTGGCGATATTAGTGAGAGTAGCGCCTATGAGGATGCGAAGAACCTTCAGGCGATGCTCGAAGGCGAAATCCAGGAGCTTCAGGCGCTGCTCGATAACGCGGTGATCCTGGAAGCTCCTGAGCAGACGGAAGGGAAGAAGGTCGTGCGACTCGGCGCGACCGTCGAGTTGGAAAACAACCGTGGTGAAACGAAGATGTACCAACTCGTGAGTACGGTAGAGGCAAGCCCGGCGGCGCGCAAGCTCTCCGATCAGTCGCCAGTAGGGAAGGCGCTGATGGGGCATGCTGAGGGCGATAAGGTCGAGGTTACGACGCCCGGTGGCCAGGTGGAGTACACGATTCGCTCCATCAAGTAAGGCCAGTGTTGGACCCAGCGAGACTTGTGCGGTTATGGCGCTCTCTCAGCGGGGAGCGCCATACGTGTCTTATGCGGGTGGCAATCGGTCCTCTGCCGCTCGTGTTCAAGCGGCGATGTTCGCTGCGGGGTGATTTCGCCTCTGGATGAGCGCGAGCAGGCCCGGCAGTAGCGCCGCGCCGACGATGAGCGCGCCACCAAGGAGTGTGCGAGCGGACGGGATCTCGCTCAGCGCGAGCCAGGCGAAGATGACGCCCCAGACAGGTTCCAGCGCCGCGATGACGCTCGCGAGTTGAGCTGTGATGTCGCGCATGCTCGCGATAAAGAGTGTATGCGCGAGCGCTGTGCAGAAGATACCCAGCGCCGCAAGGATGAGGATTGCGGATAGTGTCAGCGCGCGAGGAGCGGGCAGCAGGAAAGCTGTTGGTAGCAGCACGAGCGCCGCGATGCCGTCCTGGTAGAGGCTGATCATGGCGCTAGGATAGCGCGCTGTCAGCCCACGATTGAGTACTGAGAGCAACGCAAAGGTTGCCCCTGCCAGCAATCCCCAGAGGACACCCTGTGTCACCGTGCTGTCGAGCGTGAAGGTTGGGACGAGCAGCGCAATCCCTGGCAGAATCAAGAGCGCGGCCAGGACTTCTGGGACGCTGGGACGCTGGCGCAGGAGCAAAGGCTCGAGGGCAGCGGTAAAAAGCGGAAAACTGGAGAAAGCCAGCAGACCAATAGCGACATTCGAAACCACGATCGCCTGGAAGAATGCCGTCCAGTGTAGGGCCAGAATGGCGCCCTGGACGATCAGCAGCGCAACATCGCGAGGTCTCTGTGGTCTGAGCGAGACTCGAGTAGCCATCGCCCACAGTCCTAGCGCTACCCCCGCAAAGCAGACGCGGCCCAGGGTGATCTGAGGCGCGGAAAGGCCTGAGAGCTTGCCGAGCACACCCGCCAACCCGAAGAAGAGCGTCGCCGTGTTTGCGGCGAGCAGGCCACGGCGCCTCCGCGCTAATGCCACAGACACATTCCTCTTGCTATTACGATTGACGTAGACTGATTCATGGGCGCCGCGCGTCAGAAGTCATAGGCGCGTTGTATCCTGTGTCACACATACGTATAATCAGGAGAGCGTGCGCTTTACACAACGTGTGGATGGGCGGCAGGTATTGGCGCGCATACCGCTTTTCGGAGCCATACGGCTCCTTTGTCCCAGCCACTGTACCGCGCTGGCCTTATCTTACGCCATACATAGCGCTGTTCATCTCGATGGGTCAGAAACGAGGGATAACTGAGTTTTATGGAGCGTGCTATACAGGATTATGCTCAGGCGCTTGCCGCTCACAAGAAATCCAGCGAGAACACGCTAGGCGCTTATCGGAGCGATCTCAAACAGCTCGCTAGCTTTGTGCGGGATCGTGGCGTAACGACCTGGGAAGCGGTAACACCAGAGTTGGTGTCGGCATTTATCGAGGAATTGAATCGCCGCGAGTATGCGACGAGCTCCATTGCTCGGAAGATCGCCGCCATCAAATCATTCTTTCACTATCTGGCGACGCATGGGGTCATCACAAGTGCGCCAACGAGCGGGCTTGGCGTTCCGCGCGTCGAGAAGTATGTTCCCTCAGCGCTGAGTCATGATGAGGTTGAGCGCCTGCTGGCCTCAGTGACCACTAATTCATCCACGGGTCAACGTGATTACGCGATGCTTCAGTGTCTCTATTCTACCGGCATGCGTGTCACGGAGCTTGTCTCGACCGATGTCGTGGATCTGGATCTGGCGCGGGGGCATATCCGATGTAGTGGGCGCAAGGGGCGTGAGCGCTATCTCCCACTGCGGCCAGTCGCGCAGCATGCCTTGGCGTCCTATCTCAACGATGGGCGGCATGGGCTTGCGCATAACGCCGCAGAGACTGGCCTGTTCCTGAATCACCACGGCCAGCGCCTTACACGTCAGGGATTCTGGCTCATCATGAAAGGCTATGCTAAGACGGCGGGGATCGAGCGCATTACGCCGCATACGCTGCGCCATTCTTTCGCGCTGGAAATGCTCGGCCGTGGCGCTGAGCTGCGCACGGTGCAGGAATTGCTCGGCCATGCGAACATTTCCACGACACAAATCTATAGTCATCTCCACCAGTCGCGCATTGCTTCGATGGCGACGGTGCTGGGGGCCATCGAAGCAATGCGCGATGAGACGACCTCGGCGGAGACGCGAGCGGCGACACCTCAACCCGCAGGCCAGCGCTAACCCGCGCTAACCCGCGCTCAGTTGTATGGTGGTATCCGCCTTCCAACTCCATTCCGATGTCTTCGCGAAGGCCTCAATCTCATAAGTTCCTGGTTTTTTTGTCGGCGCGGTCAGTATCCAACTGGTCGCGCCGCTTGCGTCTGTCGTCTGTGCCGCAGGCCATGCGCTTAGGAGCGCTGGGCTGCCGTCGATTGGTTGGCGCAGGAGGCAAGGAAGTCCCGAAATGGCCGCATGTGAGTTCGGATCAAATGCGCTAACGGTGATCGTTACCTGTTGTCCAGATTTGACAGTCTTGGGCGTGACGGTTACGTTGAGTTGAAAGTGACCGATCTTACTGGCGGTTGTCGCGGTCGTTTTGGGCTGTGTGGTTGCCGTTTCAGTGAGTGTTGCGGCGGGCCGCGCCGTCGGTGTTGATGTTTGGGCAGCGGTGATCTGCGAGATCGCTCCCTGGCGCTGGAGCAGGGTATGCGTTAGGATGCCCATAAGTAGGCCAATGAGCGCCACAAGCGCCAGGAGCGTGAAGATCAGGGCTGTTGGCTCGCCTGTCGTGCGTCTGCGCTGTGTATTCATGCTCCTCGCAATCATGCCGTGTTTTATTCGTGTTCTCGAAATGACGCGCTCGTTTTTCCGTCTGCGCCGCAACGCGCGCCGCCAGTCATTCTAGGTCATATCGAGCAGGCTCCGCAATGCGCGGAGCCAATGCGGCCAGTATGCGCGATCAGCGTACTCTGTGCGTGCGCTCAAAGTCACTCAACATCACCTCCACCTCGCTCATGAGTAAAGCGCTGGTGTCGATGATCCGCGTCTCAGGCGTGAGGATGGCAGGCCCGCGACGATTCTCTGCCATGCTTCCCAAACCGGCGTCGTGGAGTAGCCACTCCGCCATGAGAACATAGCCCGCCCAGTCGCGCTTGTTGTCGGTGCGTTCCCAGACCGGCACACCATAGCGAAAGGCTTGCTCGAAATATTCATTGCTGCGAATTGCGAATGGCAGTAACGTGCGTTCGAGCGATTCACCTTCCAGAGCGCCTACCTGTTTGAGCGCCTGGACAACTTCTAGCAAGCGTTTGTTCCGTGGCTCAACACGCGTCAGAAGCAAAGCGCCCAGCGAGATCTCGCGGCCACTATCGCGCACACGCGCGAGCAGGCGCAACATCGCCGCAGCCCCTTCCAGAGCAGGCGCTTCAGGAACCAGCGGCATAATGATGCTGTCTGTGGAAGATAGAGCGGTCGTCATCAGCGGGCCGCTTTCCGCGGGGAAGTCAATGAGCGTGAGGTCAATTTCGGGCGCCAGCGCGCTTAGCAATCCCGCGAGAGTGCGCTCGGACTGTAGAAACGAGGCAGCTTCTCCCAGCAGATCATCCCAGGGGAGCACCCAGAGCGCGCCGCCAGACCAACTGGGCTGAGAAAGGAGACGCACTGGAAGCGCGGCGCCATCAAGCGCCGCATGTGCGGCTTCGTCGCTGGGCTGCGTTCCTGCCGGGGTGTCGTGGAGAGTGAGGAGGGCTGACGAAAGCTCGCCGTGCGCTGTCTCCGGCCAGAGATCGCGAAGCGAGGCGCTCGCGGTGCCGGGTTGCGCCAGGTCAACCACCAACACGCGTGCGCCATACAGTGCGCAGAGTCGGGCCACTGTCGAAACTGTCGTGGATTTTCCCATGCCGCCTTTGCGAATTGCGACTCCATACACGTTCGGCATGCGCAGTTTCCTCGCTCTTCCCTGTGTGATCCGTAAAATGTCCTTGTGTACTATGACCGCTACGTCTTGAACGTGTCAAGCAATGTCGCAGGACAGAATCATACTGATCAGTGAGGCGCGCAATGGTATAGTAGGCGATGGGTGAGGATGTCCACACACGCAATCTGGCTGATCGATTGCGCATGAATCTCGCGGCTTTGGGGCGTCGGAAGGCGCATACTGTGATGGCAGTACTTTTCTCATGCTGTCAGTTGGCGGTATGGTTGTGTTCGTGATGGCGTGAAGTGCGACGGAATGACATTAGCGAGTTGGAATACCACGCCCGACTACTTACCGATGAGCTTGCGCGATGCGACGTAGGCGCCTATAGTAGTATGGTGAAAAAAGCCACTCCCAGATGGAGTTGACGCTACTATCTATGTCTATCCACCTTGTGACAATCTCCAGCTTGCCACCGTTACTTCCCCAGGTAGCAGATTGGCAGGCGCTGCTGCTGATCATCCTGACAGTGGCAGTGGCGCTGGTCGCGCTGGCAGCGCTGGTGGGCTGGAGAGGCGTGCGATTGGCGAACATCGCCGACCGCGTTGTCGTCTATGGCTTGCTCGCCGCGCTGCTCCTCAGTTTTTATGTCGCTGGTAGCCTCATCCTCACTAGCTATGTTCCCGACAATAGCGCCTATCTTCACGAAGTCGCCGCAGCGCTCATGGCGCTGTTTGTCGCGGTGACGTATGGGCCAGTCAGCCGACTGGTACAGCGCCTGGTTGATACTGCTGTCTACCGTGATTACTACGACTATGAGGGAACACTTCAGCGCTTTAGTGAGATGCTTGCGGCGTCATATGACCAGGAGACGCTGGCGCAGGCGCTGCTCGATGGGTTGATGGAGTCGCTCAATCTGAGCGCAATCGCATTCGTGCCACTTCCAGAAGGACTTGAGCCACAGGTATTGAGCCTCATTGGTCCCGATGATGTGCGCGCACGCGGCGCGTATGCGACACCAGAAGGCCAGGCTGACATGTTGCGGCATTTGGCGCAGCTCAAGCTGGGTGGAAATCGCATGCCGCCTTCCTCGCGGGTAGCGCTCTATCCTTGGAAGGGATGTAGCGCGCTGGTCTATATCGGCTCCGCATCACCGGTTGGTGTTTCGGCCCTCCTGACGCTGGGTGGGAAAGCCGCTGGCGTGCGACTACGCCGTGAAGACATCGCCTTGCTCCAAACCATTGCGCATCAGGCCGCAACCGCGCTGGCGAATGCCCAACTCGTCAGTGGCCTTCGCATCTCGCTGCAGCAGGTGCAGTTATCCACTCAACAACTGGTAGACGCGCGCGCTGAGCAGGAATTGTTGCTGCATGAGTTAGTGAACGCCGACGAGCGTCAACGCGCTTCACTTGCCCGCGAGCTACATGACGATGCGCTGCAAGAGGTTCTCTACGTCATACGCCACTCGCAGCTTGCGCTTCGACTGGCAGATACGCTGGCGCGCACTGCTGAAGGTGGGTCGATTGAGGAGGAACGTGGAGGTACGCCATTTGACAGCAAGAGCCAGCTAGCTCCGACATCTGCCCGCATGCGCCATGAGTTGCGCGAACTGGCCGAGCGTTCGACGATTGCGGAGAAGAAGCTACGCGCGCTTTGCTTTGGCCTCTATCCTGAGATGTTAAACTCACTTGGGTTGACACCATCTCTCGAAGACCTCGCGGAGCAGATGAGCGGCATTGCCCAAATGAATGTCACTGTGGAGTTCGATGAAGTCGTCAAGCAGATCAGTGAGCATCTGGATCCGCAGGTCTCGCTCCATCTCTACCGTATCGCGCAGGAGTGCCTATCGAATGCGCATAAGCATGGGCAGGCCAGCGTGGCGGCAGTGCATCTGGAAGTCTTGGAAGCGCCAACCGATATGGCGCGCTGGATGAACCGCTGGTCATGGGTTCGTCTTCAGGTGCGTGATAATGGACGAGGGTTAGTGTTGCCCGTGGATATTGGCGCGTCGCTGCGCGATGGTCACCTGGGGCTTGCGAGCATGCGGGAACGCGCTCAATTGATCGGTGGGCGCCTCTACTTCGACCACGCCCCTGAAGGTGGAGCGCAGGTGACGGTGATCGCGCCCATCGCCCGCATCCTACGTACCATTCCGCTGGAGCCGACATCCGCGTGACACCTGCTACACGGTGAACCATCGCCTCTGGGCGCAAAACATGGGGGAAGCATGTCTATATTCTCCACGACTGTCGGTGAGGCGGACGCCTCGCAACATGATCGAATCCGTGTGGTGCTGGTGGATGATCATACGGTGATTCGCGCAGGCGCCCGCAGGATTTTGGAAGATGAGCCAGACATCGAGGTCGTGGGTGAGGCGGGAGATGGGGTCGAGGCGCTTGCCCTGATCGATTCGTACACGCCAGACGTAGTGGCGCTAGACATCGCCATGCCAGGGATGGATGGTGTCCGTACCTGCCAGGCGCTTCAAGAGCGCGAGCATGCGCCGCGCATACTCATTCTCACTGGACAGGACAAGGAGGTGTATGTGCGGGCCTTGCGTGAGCTTGGGGTTCATGGCTATCTCCTCAAGTCCGCTGGGCCAGATGAGCTTGTGCAGGCGATTCGCGCAGTGTACGCGGGACAAACAGTGTTTTCATCGAGTATAGCGCGATTCCTCGATGAAGGACGAGCGGGCGCTGAGCCTCGGCTCACGCGCAAAGAGCGGGAGATCCTGGTGGGAATCGCCCAGGGCTACAAGAATCAGGAAATCGCGCAGGAGCAGTCCATTACGCTCAATACGGTCGAGTACCACATGCGCAATCTCTTTATGAAGCTAGGCGCTTCGTCGCGCGCCGATGCGTTGATGCGCGCCCAGCGACTTGGCTGGATTGACCTTCCCGACGCGAATGAGTGAGCGGGATCGTGTGTTCGTGCGAGAAGGTGGCCAGGCGTGCGTCGATTCATCGCAGCGCATTTGCTGGATATTGGGCTAAGCTTTGTCGTAATCGTCTGGGGCGCATCGCCTACACTCTTCAAGATCGCGCTCGAAGAGGCGCAGCCGTTGACGTTTGTGATGATACGATTCGGCCTGCTCTGTCTGGTCGCCGTCGCCGTTCTGTTTGTTCAGGCGCGGCGTAATCCCGCGATCCATCCCTTTCATGTTCGCCGCGAAGATCTTGCGCCGCTACTTCTTTCTGGGCTATGCGGCTATGGTGTGTATCAGATTATCTATTTCGAGGGTCTCTATCACACCACAGCGTTTGCCACAGCGCTTCTCGGCTCGACAACCCCTCTCTGGTCGGCAGTGTTGCTGGCTTCGCTGCGTGTTGAGCGTATCTGGCGCTGGCAATGGGTCGGTATTCTCCTCAGCTTTGGTGGCATCGTGTGGTTCTTGCTAGCGGCTCCGCCATCGCTTTCTGAGGCTCCTGTAGATCGCGCGCTTACGTCGTCAGATATCGTGTTGGGGAATACGCTGCTCTTCTTTGGCGCTGCGCTCTTCTCGCTCTACGGGATTG
Source organism: uncultured Chloroflexia bacterium (assembly GCA_963840335.1). GTDB lineage: Bacteria > Chloroflexota > Ktedonobacteria > Ktedonobacterales > JADMIN01 > JAKAIY01. The sequence continues at coordinate 85,630 of CAWIYP010000024.1, read as the reverse complement.
TAAACAAGCGCCTCATTCGCCGTTTCAGCGCATCTGAATTAATGGCCTATACGCTGCTGATCGGCACAGTGGCAATGCTGCCGTTTGGCGTATCCTCGGTCGCGATGCAAAACTGGTCGCATGTGACCTGGCGCTTCTGGGTGATCATGGCCTATTCGGTGCTGTTCCCCATCTACATCACCTACTCGATCTGGAACTGGGCGATAGGGCGGCGTGGCGTCGGGTATGTCACGCTCTATAGCTTCGTGACGCCAATACTGGGAGGTATCGTTGCATACCTTGCGCTGGGTGAGCATCTGAGTCCGGCGCAGATTGTCGCGGGCGCCGTCGTGTTGGGAGGGATGCTGTTGGCGCGGTGGGCGATTGTGCGGCGTGATGCGCTTGGAGTTCGTCCGCCTATCGGATCATCCGAGGCTGACGTTGTACCTTCTGATGCGCGGGACTAGCGGCGCCTAGCTCTCCTTGGGCGCGAGGCTGCGCCATGCCCCGACAATGCCCGCAAAGAGGGTCTCTTCATCTTCTTCAGCGACGGTGCGCAGGTCAAGGAGCGCCTGGTCACGTAGCACACGGACGACGATAGGTGGCTCATGCTGTCGTAGCGCATCGGCAAGACGGCCCGCGTCACGAAGGTTCGGCGTGTTGCGGGCGGGCAGTGCGCAGAGCGCCGTGGGTAGCGTCTCCCCAGGGAGTGAGCCACCGCCGACGGTGGATTCGCCCGCGATCACTTCGGCTGTGACACCATCCCGCAAGAGGCGCGCCACCAGTCGCTCCGCGCGCTCACGGATGTGCGAAGCGCTTTGCGAGATAGCTCGCCAGGTCGGTAGCTCCTCCACGAACGTATCGTCCATATAGGCCCGCAACGTGGCTTCGAGCGCAGCCAGCGTGAGTTTGTCTATACGGATGGCGCGCATGAGCGGGTGGCGCTCGATGCGCGCAAGCATTTCGCACTGTCCCGCGATGATGCCTGCTTGTGGTCCGCCAAGCAGCTTATCGCCAGAGAAACAGATGATGTCAGCGCCAGCGCGCACACTCTCCGCCACGGTTGGTTCGTGCGCAAGCCCCCAGCGCTCTGAGGCGACCAAGGCCCCGCTGCCGAGGTCGTGCATCAGGGGCAGGCCGCGTTCATGCGCCAGCGCTACCAGGTCGGCTAGCGCGGGAGACTCGGTGAAGCCAATGATGCGGAAGTTGCTGGGATGTACGATGAGGAGCAGCGCCGTCTCAGGCGTGATGGCGGCAGCGTAATCGGCGACGCGCACGCGGTTCGTCGTTCCCACTTCCACCAGGCGCGCGCCACTCTGCGCCAGGACGTCGGGGATGCGGAATCCTCCACCGATCTCGACAAGCTCGCCCCGCGCGATGATGACCTCGCGCCCTGCCGCCAGCGCCGCCAATATGACCAGTGTAGCGGCGGCATTGTTATTGACCACCAGCGCATCTTCCGCCCCCGTGAGTGATCGTAGCAGCGCGCGGGTGTGCGTCTGGCGTGATCCACGCTGATTCGCGTCGAGGTCGAATTCGAGGTTAGAGTACCCTCGCGCGATGACGTTCATCTGCGCGATTGCGCGCTCACTGAGCGGAGATCGGCCCAGATTCGTGTTGATGATAACACCGGCGGCATTGATGACTGGCCGTAAATGCATTTGGGACTGGAGCGCGAGCGCGTGTGCGGCCTGTCTGATCAGGCTATCGCGTTCCGGCGCCTGCTGGCCTGCGCGAATGCGTTCGCGAGCGGATTCGATGGTGGCGCGAACAGCTCGGATGAGTGGGGCATGAGACGCTGGGGCGGCTCCCACGTCTCGCAGACGCGCCTCCAGCGCTTGACGCAATTCCTCGACAGAAGGGAGCGTCCGCAACGCCGTCTGAACCTGTGTCGACTGATTCGCGGGGTGGCGCGTGCGATGAGTCATTGGGCTATGTCCTCATACTCCTGCTCTCGATATGGCATGATCGCTGGCGCTAGACTGGGCGCCTGACGCTATCATACCGTACAGAGCGCTTTTCGTGGATGTACGGTTGACAGCGTTTCGCGCGGCAAAATTGGTTCTTGGGAGTCAAGGCGCATTGGCGCCACATCTTGTGTTGGGGTACAATAGGGCAAGACTGGCGCAGCCCACACTGCCAGCCGGACGCAGCGCAAACGGAGGAAGTCCCAATGGTGGAGATGTCGGTCGATAGCGTCCGCATCGGCAATGAAAATAACCAACGGGTCGTCATCCTGAAAGACCAGAACGATGAGCGGTACCTCTGCATCTGGATCGCAACACCAGAAGCCTACTCTATCGCGATGGAGTTGCAGGGTTCGACCCCACCACGCCCTTTGACGCATGATCTCCTCAAGGCAGTCATCCTCCAACTCGGCGCCAAGGTCGAGCGTGTCGTCATCAACGATCTGGTGGATGATATTTTCTATGCCCGCATCCTGATGGATGTGGATGGGCGTCATGTCGAGATAGATTCGCGCTCAAGTGATGCGATTGCGCTGGCCGTGCGACTGAAGGCTCCTATCTTCGTTGCTGATAAGGTCATGGAAGCGGCAAGCGTGCCGCTGAATAATGGCGGCGACGAGCTCGATATGGAGCAGGCGGAGACACGCGCGTCAGCGTATAATCTCGACGTGTATCGCGATTTCATTCAGAACCTGGATAGTCTGGACGAACTCGACAAGTAGATGGCATGACGCTCGCGCCAGTTCGCTCTAGCGCTCCGTCGGACGCCTGAGCGTAGCGCAGGTGTTGGATAGGAAATCGTCAAGAGCAATCGGAGGAGGCGACTGTGCAGGGCCAGGAGAATATCTTACGCGATCGTTTCGCGCAAGATGTTTGCGCGGCGTGTGGCGCATATCACCGGCCAGATGATATGCATGTGCTTGCGCGGCGCGGCTCGCGCTGGCTCATCCTGCTCACCTGTTGGCAATGTCAGCGGCGGGGTATTTTCGTCGCGTCGTTCCCGTCCGCTGGACATGCGCCGCAAGCGATGGAGCCACTGAATGGCGTTGACGCGCCTATCCTGTATCCTCAGCCAACTCCCCAGCACTGGCAGAATCCATCTTCACCCTTCCCCCGCATCAACGACACCTCTGGCATCCCTGGCGCGCCCTCTTCTCCCTCTACGCCTGATCTGGCGATAACCGCAAGCGATGTTGATAGCATCCGGCGTTTCCTCGAAGGCTTCAACGGCGACTTCCGCACCCTCTTTGGCCCATCGAACGGCATGGCGCGCGGCTGATCCTGTTTTTCAGCTAGGCTCATGCGGGTATTGATATGCGATGAAGCCAGTCGCGGTATCGGCGATGAGCGTATCTGGCTCCAGTGGGCGCATCCCTCGCACTGCTTCGAGATCACCGATCGCGCCGGAGACATTGCCCGCGAAAGCCAGCAGGAGGGCCGCCGCCGCATCTGGCGCGAGCAGCGCGACAACGATTCCCGCAGCGGTCAGTATGATGAGTGGGGCCAGCGCAATCGCAATATAGCCGTTTCGCGTGAAAAGCTGGTTGGGGGCAGTGCAGTATGCGGCCAGGGGAAGTTTCAGCCCGAAACGGGGTTTGCCGCCCAGGCCGAGGATGACGAGCGCATGCACTGCTTCGTGCAACGGGATGATCGCCGCATAGCCAGCGATATTGGCCAGCACAAGCAGCGCGATGCGCAGCGCGAGTGGACCATTGCCGAAGAGCGGCCCAGTATGTGCCACATCGCGCGCGACGCCAATGAGCAACGCGAAAAACGCGGCTGAGCCAACGAGCAGCCAGAGGCTCTGTGACGCCATGCGCGGGAGTTTCTCCGCCGCCAAAACGTCATCGGCGGCGACCTGGACGAGCGCGCCTGCATGCACAGCCTCCTGGGCGCGCTGCCGTCGTGCGCCACGAAGGAACAGACTGACGATGCGCGCGGACGGCTCTGGTCGAGCGCCAGTGGGTGTGTCACGCATGAGATCGGGAGTCATAATCGGCGCTCCAGAGGCGCAAGGTATATTTCATCAGCAGCCAATCGCTGGAAGCCTAGCTTCTTGTAGAGTGACTGCGCGGGGTTATCATGTTTGACATAGAGACAATACGGATCACGACCAGAGCGAGTGATCTCGCGGGTCACCTGATGGAGTAGCGCCGTTGCGACGCCTACGCCGCGCGCCTCGGCGATGGTATAGACACCCATCAGGGTGGGAATGTCTTCCCACAGGGTGACATAGCAGCCGCCAACTATGCGACCGTTCAGCAAGGCAAGATAGTAGCGGTACCATCCCTGGGTCTGCTGGCGCCAGCGATCAGCGGCGCGTGATGCCACCATCCGCGCGTCTGGGTGGTCGTCGTCATTGAATGAACGGCGGCTTCCGTGCTCGTAGGCGCGCATCGCATCGTAGCTGGTCACAGGCTCGATGCTCACTGCGGCATTTATATTTTCCCGCAATAACTCCACGCCTCGCCATCAGGATGAGCCGCTCGTCGAGGAGGTATCCCGCAGCGCATAATGAGGCGGGTAACTCTTCCTCTCCTGGCGTCTCTGGCATAACGAGCCAATGCACGTATAGACCATGGCTACACGCATATTTGGACACCGTTTCGACCAGCCTTGGCGCCATACCAGGATGGGCAGTCGCATAGGCGATCAGCAGGCGGCGGCCATCATGCCGATAGCGGGCATAGCCTGCGGGAGCGAGGTCAGGGCCGCTGTCACTATAGCGACTCAAACGCTGGGCCAGGACACGTTCCAGAATGTCACGGGCAGTTATAGCATCGAGTTCGTTCTGTGCTTCCATAGCGCTCACACTGACCCATCTTCCTATCGACGCAAACCCATCGCGGACATCTGCCCGAATCCATTCCGTTGCTGTTCAGTGTAGTCCAGTCTCACACTGGCTCGCAAGATCAGACGCGCGTATGGCATTTTCCCCTGGTTGTGAAGGAGGGGATACGCCATTTCTCGCAGGTGACAATTGATGTTTTGCGCGCTGAGGTGTGTTATGGTGTGACCTCAATGGACATCTTGGTCGAAAGAAGGGTCGAGTGGGCGCATTCCTTGCTAGCCTCGGGGCTATTATTCTTGTTGATCTGACACTCAGCGGCGACAATGCGCTGGTGATTGGCGCCGCAGCGGCGAATCTCTCGCGGCGGCGGAGACTTCTGGCGATACTAACTGGCGGCGGCGCGGCGATTGTTCTGCGTATCATCTTCGCGGCAGCGGCCACCTTGCTGCTGCAACTTCCCCTCCTCGAAGCGATTGGTGGGCTTGTGCTGCTCATCATTGCCGTGCGTTTGTTACTGGGACGCGGCAGCGAAAATACGAGCGCAGGCGATCAGGCCACAAAGAATGGTGAAGCGAAAGGCGACCCTTCATTCACGCAGGCGCTCCTTACGATCCTCATCGCGGACGTCACGATGAGCCTCGACAACATCCTCGCCGTGGGTGGTTTGGCGCGCGGCGACCTGAAACTGTTGGCGATCGGCTTGTTCGTGAGTATAGGACTGCTCATGGTGGGGAGCGCGGTGGTTGCTGAGCTGATTGGGAGGTTACCTGTCCTCCTCGACCTCGCGGCGCTGACGCTAGGGTGGACGGCTGGGACGATGGCATTGAATGACTTCTATGCTGGCCCTTACGTCAAAATGCTTCCGTATGCCTCGATCTCCGCGCCAGCTATCGGCGTGGCGCTCGTGCTCATCGTGGATATCGCGCTACGGGTTCGTTCAGCGCGCCAGAAGCACCACACTCAGCAGAAGTCAGACGAGGGTGAGCGGCATTCAAGCGGGGTCACACAGGCGCGCTGAGTCGTTCGTAGGTCAGGGAACTGCTACCGCTGGAGATATGTCCGCAGCGCTGTCAGGTCGAGCGATTGCACCTCGCCAATGTCGATCAGCGTGATGTCAGGCGCGGGAGAGAAGACCTCGTTCGAATAGTGTCCCTTGCGAATGTGAACGGTGACGAAGCTGTCGGGCTGACGTCGTTTGGTTTCCGCCAGAATCCGCGCCTTGTCATCGACCATCACGTAGAAATCCGCGGGCCAGCGCGTCATCACTTCTTCGAGATGATTCTCCTTGTGGGTATAGACCACCCACTGACCATCCACCGCCGCTGCTAGCCCACTCAGCTCGATCTTGCGCGGCTGGTAGACGCTGTCCCCATCGGAAACGATCACTGGCTGTCCTACAGTTGCGAGATACTGGAGCGTAGCGGGTGTCGCGGGAAAGAGACGTGACGCGAACGGGAAATCCATGATGGCGCTGCGCACGCGCTCCAGGGTCTCGCCATCTGGCAGGTCAGCCCGAAAATCCGCGAACGTGTCAGGTAGATCAACGGTTCCACGACGTTCTCTCACCGCTTCATAGACCTGCCAGAATCGCGCCGTAAGCGTGTCTCCTATGATTTCCTTGAGTTTCGTGTCCATGTCGCTTTTGACGTGGTCATTGTCGAGCAGGGTATTGTCGCAGTCGAGGATAAAGACAATTGGGGCGCTCTGCGGCGCATCGTTCGCTGAGGCATCCATCGAGTCGTTCTCCCTGTGACGCCTGAATCAATCGCGACGGGCATAGGCGTATCATCCCGCCAGGGTATTGTACTGTGTCGCGGGGCATCTGGGGAGTTCCTGTGAAACTGAATGATTGGCGCCGAAACCGATAGCGCGCCGTATACTGATGTAGCGGCGATAGTGGGGCGGGCGCCTGACCCGGTCAGGCGTCCGCGATGGATGAGATGTGGGCGAACGCCCAGGTGGCGCATGGCGGAAGAGTTAGACTACTACGCGATCCTCGAAGTGGAGCGCACGGCGGATGATGAGGCGCTGAGGCTCGCGTATAGGCGCCTGGCCTGGCGCTATCACCCCGATGTGGCCGGCCCAGACGCGATGAGCAAGATGCGGGAGATCAACGCCGCCTATCAGACATTAAGCGATCCTGAGCGGCGAAAAGCCTACGACGCCACCCTGCCCGTGATTCCTGATAGTGCGACAATCCGTCCAGCGCCACAGAGCGAGCGGCGGCCACGCGACGGATTACGGCTGGTCAAGGGCACGGCGTCTACGCTCATGCGGCGGTTTAGTGAACTTGATATGGCGCCCGTCGCAGCGATTGCCTTCACCTACGATGGCGCGCTGTGTGGACTAGGGCAGCAGGACGGCCGCTTGAGCATCGTCTCGATGCGTGATGGCTTGTTGGTGAGGAATCTCGATTTTGGCGCGCAGGCGCGGATTGGCGCGCTCCAGGCGCTGCGGCTCTCGCCACGCGGTGCGTTAGCTTGTGCCTGGGGCTTCTCGCTTGGTACGCGCGTCTGGAGTGTCGCTGATGGACGAATGCTCTGGAATACCGCTATGAACGCCCCCTCAGGCGCGATGGACGCCATGCTCTATGATGGAGCGCCGTATGTGCGTTTGGCGACACCTGACGCGCCACTCGCGATCGCGGGCGACGATCCATTTCGCTGGGCTGATGAAGGACGCCGCGCCACTGCGGTTTACTCGCGCCCACTGACCCCATCCGTCAGTACCGCATGGCTCACGCCGCTGGTATGCAGAGAAGAAGGATCCGTTGGCTGGCTGCGTGAACCGCCAGATGAGAAGTGGCGCGTGCATGCGCGGCTCCTCTCGATAGATGGCCGCTCACTCGTCACTTTTTCGACGGGCCGGGTCGCGCGTGTAGGGCAAGCGAATACCGTGCAACTCTGGGAGCTAGAGCGGCGCAATGGCGCTAGGGGAACGCGCTCGCAGGAGCCGCGCGCGGTGGGGCGGCTCGTCGAGCCAGCGGGGACGCTTCAGTTTCCGCTCGCCGCGACGCCCGACCTCGAATGGGTGGTCATTGGATCATATGGACGGCAGGCGCGGCTGTATAACTTCCGCAAGCGCGCCAGCCGTTACGTGGAGATCGGCGCACTTGCGACGGATGCGCGTCTCGCGCTCTCCCCAGACGCCAACCAACTGGCAGTGGCGCAGGGCGCTCGCCTGCGGCTCTATGATACCGTGACAGGCGGGCAGCTTCAGGAGTGGCAGAGTGACGCTGAGGTGACCTCGCTGGCGTTTTGCTATTGCCCGCCGGGTCTGGGGCTGGGCGTAGGATTGCGCAATGGCCTCGCGGAACTCTGGCGCGTCTCGTAGCCATGTGTGAGCCGTGGTCTTGCTGGCGCCATTTTGTCTGGTGATGGTAGAGTGTCAAAAGGTGGAGGCGTTGGACGCCAGACAAGAGAGGGACGCGATGACAACAGGACGAGACGATACAAACCAGTCGCAAGGCAAGATTCTTGGACAATCGCGTGGTCTGCGGGACGACGAGGCTACTTCTATTACGCAGATGATTCGCGAGGCGCAGCAGTCGTCCCGCAAGTTAACGATTCCCAGCGAGGACCTCGATGCGCAAGCGACGACTGAGATGCTGCCAGAGGTAGCAGCTATCGTTGCGCAGAGCCATGTCCGCGAGATTCTGGACAAGTTCAATCGCGACTATCTCTACGGCATGGGCCGCTTTGATGAGTACAACCACGGGCTGCTCCTGAAATGGGGCGATGGCTATTCTCGGCGGCACATCTGGATTACCGTAGAGGGCGAGAATCTGGCGTTCGAGACGAGCCACGAGCGTGTTTGCGCGCACCCATATTGCCAGGGTGGTCGTCATGTCTTCACTCCTGAGCAATGGCGCGATCCGCGCATCATCAACGAGGAACTTGGCGAGCAGTTTCGCCGCCCCGTCTACGAGCGGTCAGATGATTGAGGCGGGATGCGCCCGATGAGTGAGCCAGAAGCGACGTCGGCTGGGCCTGCGACTCCAGTAGCGCAGGCGCTCTTGCTCGACCCCGACCTGTTCTTCGCCGTGAAGGTGAGCGCTGCGCTGAAGCATATGGACATCACGACTGTGACAGCGCGTACCCTCGATGTCTGGATGAGACGCCTGGAGTCAGAGCGTTTCGTGGTCGCGCTGGTCAACATCTCGGCGCGTGGGGTCGCCTGGGCGCAAGCGATTGGCGAGGCGCGTGGCAGGGGTGTTCCGGTGATCGCATATGGTTCACATGTTGAGACTGAGGCGCAGTCGCAGGCGCGCGCCGCTGGGGCCACGCGCGTCATCGCGAACTCGAAGCTCGCGACGGATCTCCCCGCCATCGTTGAGCGCACGCTCCAGCGCGCGCAGGAAAGCGGTGGCGCTGGCGTAGAGGACGAGGACGCCTGAGACGCGCCTGGAGTTCTTTCCAGCGCATCATGGAGATGTGTGGCGTCCTGGCGTTTCCGAAAGAAAGTGTAGGAGTGCATGAGCGCGACTGAGCAATGGCATGAGCTTGCGCAACAATTGCGTGTGGATAGTATTCGCAGTACGACCAAGGCTGGCTCTGGACATCCGACCTCCTCGATGTCGGCGGCTGACCTGATGGCGGTTCTGCTCCAGGACTATTTGCGATACGATTTCAGCCAGCCTAAGGCGCCGACGAATGATCATCTGATCTTTTCCAAGGGACATGCCGCGCCGCTACTCTATGCTGTCTACAAGGCGGCAGGCGCTATTTCTGATGCGGAGATGATGTCGCTTCGCACATTTGGTAGCCCGATAGAAGGGCATCCGGTTCCCGTGCTGCCGTATGTGGATGTCGCTACGGGATCACTGGGCCAGGGCTTGCCCATCAGCATTGGCCTCGCGCTCGCGGGCAAATATCTCGACAAGCTCCCCTATCGCATCTGGACGCTGCTCGGCGACAGCGAGATGGCGGAAGGCTCGAACTGGGAAGCGCTGGAGTTGGGCGGTTTTTATCACCTCAGCAATATCGTCGCGATTCTGGATATGAACCGACTCGGCCAGCGCGGGCAGACGATGCTTGGCTGGGACGCGCCTCGCTATGCGGAGCGCGCGCGGGCGTTTGGCTGGCATGCGATAGAGATCGACGGTCACAACCTCGACCAGATCAATCAGGCGTATGCGGAGGCCGCCGCGCAAACCGAGAAGCCCACCCTGATCGTCGCGCGGACAGTAAAAGGGCATGGCTTTGCGGAGATCGCCAACAAGGAAGGCTGGCATGGCAAGGCGTTGCCAGCCGACATGGCCGCTCGCGCGATCGCGGAACTGGGCGGCGAGCGCAGCATCATCGTCTCCGTTCACAAGCCAGACGCTGGTGTGCCCGCTATCAACGGCGAGCGCACTGCTTTGACGCTCCCCACATATGAGAAAGGCTCATCGGTCGCGACACGCAGCGCGTATGGTGACGCGCTCAAGGCGCTCGGCGCTGGTCTGCCCGATGTGGTCGCGCTGGACGGCGAAGTGAGCAACTCGACGTATTCGGAATATTTTGCCAAGGCATATCCTGAGCGCTTCTTCGAGCAGTACATCGCCGAGCAGCAGGTCGTAGCCTCAGCCGTTGGATTGCAGGTGCGGGGCTACAAGCCGTTCGCTTCGACCTTCGCGGCATTCTTCGCCCGCGCCTATGATTTCATCCGCATGGCGGCGATCTCGCGGGCGAATATCAAGCTCAGCGGCTCGCACGCGGGTGTCTCCATCGGCGAAGATGGCCCCTCGCAGATGGCGCTCGAAGATCTGGCGATGATGCGCGCGGTGTTCGGCAGCACAGTCCTCTACCCCTCCGATGCCAACCAGGCGGCTCAACTCGTCGCGCAAATGGCTGACCGCGAGGGAATTGTCTACCTGCGCACGACCCGCGAAAAGACTCCAGTGATCTATGCGCCAACTGAGCAGTTCACGATTGGCGGGAGCCGGGTCGTGCGCTCGTCAGACGCGGATCAGGTGACAGTGGTGGGCGCGGGTATCACGCTGCACGAGGCGCTGAAAGCCGCCGATCGGCTCAGCGGCGAAGGGATCGCGATCCGGGTGATTGACGCTTACTCGGTGAAGCCGATTGACGTCACGACATTGCGCGCCGCTTCCCAGGCGACCAGGAGACGTGTCGTCGTGGTCGAAGATCACTGGATCGAAGGCGGCCTCGGCGATGCTGTGCTGGAGGCGTTCAGCGGCGAGGAGGGCCGCGCGCCTGCCGAGGCGCAGCCGCGCGTGATCAAGCTCGCCGTGCGGGATATGCCAGGCTCTGGCAAACCTGACGAACTGATGGATGCGGCGGGCATCAGCGCGCGTCACATCGTCGCCGCCGTCAAGGCATTCCTTGGATAGCGCGTAGCTCGCAGCCAAGCGCCCGCCTTCTGGTCAGCCAGGGGGTGGGCGTTGCGAGTTCTGAGGCGTATACATGCTCGCCTCCTGGGCTATACGCGAAAATACTGACTTATGACGTTCGCATGCTCTGGCGCCTTGCCGCTAGCACAGGCCTCTTCTATACTCATGAGATAGCGGAGGTCGTTCATGGCTGAACTGGTTGTACACGCACTCGGCTCTCCCTCAGCCGAACTTCATGGGAACGCGATCAGCGTTGATACACGCAAAGCGATCGCGCTGCTCGTGTATCTCGCTCTAGAAGGCCAGCCCCGAAGCCGCGATTCACTCGCGGCGTTACTCTGGCCAGAGTATGACCAGACGCGCTCGCGGGCCGCGCTCCGCCGAACAATCTCAGTGCTCCATAAGGCGCTCGATGGGCACTACCTCGCCATCGAGCGCGAACAGGTCGCATTGAAATCCAGCGACGCCATCTGGGTAGATGCGCTGGAGTTTCGGCGGCTGCTCGCGATGCGGCGCACGCACGGACACGCGGAAAAAGAAGTTTGCGCTGCCTGCCTCACTCCGCTCCGAAGTGCGATAGACCTCTACCGCGACGACTTCCTGTCGGGCTTTGCGCTCCGTGACAGCCTACCATTTGAGGAGTGGGAATCCAGCCAGCGGCAATCGCTGCGTGATGAACTGGATGCTGCTCTGGCGGCGCTGACCCGCTGCTATATCCTCACTGGTGAATTGCGTAAGGCGATCACTGTTGGGCGGCGCTGGCTCACCCTCGACCCTCTCAACGAACAGGCGCACCGTCTGCTCATGCGGCTGTATGAGTGGACAGGCCAGTCTTCAGCAGCCGAGCGGCAATATCGCGAGTGCGTGCGTATTCTGGAGCGCGAACTTGGCGCCGCGCCGCTCGCTGTGACTACGCGACTCTTCGAGGCAATTCGGGCGCATCGCTTGCCTGGCCCACCCGCGCCACCAGATCGTGATTCGGCGCCATCGTTGCCACTCATTGCGGAAGAGTCTGCGGGCATCAACGCTCTGTCTACGTCGACGCCGCTTCCCGCTACCGCGCCGCCACTGATTGGGCGCTCGGAGGAGTTGCGCGCGGTGATCGACGCCTTTACCTCAAGCGCACATACAGGACAGGTTATCGTGATCGAAGGCGAAGCAGGCATTGGAAAGACCCGACTGGCGAATGAGCTTGTCGCGTATGCCCGGCGTTGCGGCTCGGTGGTAGGTGTCGCGCGCTGCTACGAAGGCGAAGCAGCGCTGGCGTATTCCGCGGCGGTCGCCTTACTCCGTGCGATAGTAGGAAGCGAGCCTGCCACACGGCTAAGCACATTGCCAGACATCTGGCTGGGGGAAGCGTCGCGGCTTGCGCCAGAACTACTGACCACTCGCGCAGGTGTGGCTGCGCCTGGCCCGCTGGAATCGCCTGGCGCTCAGAACCGCTTTTTCGAGGGGTTGCGCGAGACGTTGATCGCCGCATGCGCTACAGGCCAGCCACCGGGCCTGCTCCTCCTCGATGATGCGCAATGGGCGGACGACGCCTCGCTCGATGCGCTTAGTTATCTGATTCGGCGTATCGAGCGCCAGCCGGTGTGTGTAGCGCTCACCTGGCGCAGCGACTCGGTGGATACGCGCCATCGGTTGCGTGGACTTCTCGCGGAGACTCAACGCCAAGGCTATGCCACACATATTGAGTTGCAACGTCTCGATGCCGATGCGGTCGCACTGTGGCTCCGTCAGTGCCTTGGGCAAGGGTATGAGCAAACCACACCTGATTTGGCGGAGCGGCTCCATGCCGAGACGGAAGGACTGCCCTTTTTCATTTCGGAATATGTCATGGCCCTCGCGAGTCGCGGCGAAAACGGCAATGAGTGGGTAGCGCCAGTTGGTGTGAGTGATTTGCTGCGTTCGCGGCTGCGGTCGCTCAGTGAGACTGGCTGGCAGACGCTGACAACGGCGGCGGCGTTGGGTCGTTCATTCGATTTTGATATGGTACGGGTAGTCAGCGGGCGGAGTGAGGAGGAGACTGCGGAGGCGCTAGAAGAACTCTCCTCGTGTGGGCTGATCCGCGAGGCTCCTGATACGCGCCCTGGCGAGATCACCTATGATTTCACCCATGATAAATTACGGTCAATGGTCTATGACGACACAAGCCAGGGGCGACGGCGCCTGCTGCATCGCCGCGCCGCCGAAGCGTTGCTTGAACAGGGGCGCCGCTTGCGTCAGAGCGGCGAACGCGCGGCACGCATCGCCCAGCATTTCGAGGCTGCGGGCGATGCCGCCGCAGCCGGACGCCAGCATGCGCTCGCGGGCGCACGCGCGCGTGAGTTGTACGCGCACACTGATGCGATCGGGCATTTCGAGCGCGCGATTGCGCTTGGGCATCCTGATACGCTGGAGCTACGTGAGGCGATTGGCGATGCCTCTACACATCTGGGGGATTATCTGCGCGCGCTCACAAACTATGCGCGGGCTGCCGCCGAAGCGCATGGCGGCGATTTGGGGCGTATCGAGCATAAGATTGGCGTAGTGCATGGCCGTAGGGGCGCCTGGGAGGAGGCGCAAAACTACTTTGCGGCTGCGATTGCGGCTTTTGGCGAGGATTCTGGCTCCCAGGCTGAAGGTGAACAAGCGCGCATCTATGCGGACTGGAGCCTGACTGCGCGTAATCTCGGCCATCTCCAGCAGGCCGAGGAGTACGCCCAACACGCCCTAACGCTGGCTTCAACAGGAGATGATCCACTTGCGCTGGCTCAGGCGCAAAACATTCTAGGAGCTTTGGCCACCACTCAGGGCGAGATCGAGAAAGCCTTACATCTCCTCAAAGAAAGCGTGGCATTGGCAGAGCGCCTTGGCGATCCCGCCATTCTCGCAGCGGCGCTCAATAATCTAGCGCTTGCCATGCAGGCTGATAACCAGTGTGCGCGCGCATTGCCGCTGGCCGAGCAGGCTTTGGCGCTCAGTGTGGCGCAGGGCGACCGACACCATGAGGCGGCCCTCCACAATAACATTGCCGACCTGCTACGCGCCATCGGTCAGGTGGACGATGCGATGGCGCATCTCAAGCAGGCGGTGAGCATCTATGCTGAGATTGGTGTCGAGGCTGGCTCCATCCAGCCTGGCATCTGGAAGCTCGTAGATTGGTAGGCGCCATTAGCGCGGGTTCCTGGACGGCTCTCGAGGTTGCTCCGTCTGTGTGAGCCAGAGCGAGACTTGGCTGGGGCGCATCGTCTCCTCCACCACACCCAGCAGATGGGCGCTCAGCATATCAAGTTCCACCTCTTGCCGGAGTGTGTCGCTGAAGGTGGCGATGGTGCGCGCGGCGTCGTAGCGGCTGCGGTAGAAGCGGCGGTCAATGCCACGTTGCAGCCACGCGCGTAACGGCTGGAAGAGCGCGGCGATGAGCAAGGTGGAGAGGACGATAATGATGGGCTGCTGCGCGCTCTGCTGGCCGGAGAACTGGCGGGTCAGCAGTTGTGCGCCAATCACCAGCCCGAAGTAGAGGCCAGCGAGGATCGCGGTGAGCGAGCCATAGACCAGGGTGCGCTTGATGACGATATCGATATCATAGAGTCTAGAGCGCATGACGGCGATAGCGATGGCGACGGGGATGAGCATGAAGAAGATGTCGAACACTCCGTCTGAAATCAGCGTGGGCAATGGCTGGTTCACGAAACTTGGCGAAAGTACGACGTTGCCCAGAACGAGCCCCACCGTGAAGCCAGTAAGCCCGATCCCCAGCCCGAAAACGACCCACTTGGTCTGTTGACGTTGCGTGGGCGTAGAGACCCAGCCATATCGGTAGATCTGCGCGATAACCAGCGCTAGAAGCAGCAGGATGAAAAATGGGCCAGCATTGATAAGCGCTGCCAGTAGATCAAGAGCTGGAAGGTGGATGAGAGGGGCTATCCAGGAAAGCGTCCACAAGATGTCCGGGATAATGACCCAGCGAGGAACAAAGCGGCCTGTTGGGAAAATGAACAGGAACGTGATGAAGGAGAATTGCCCAATGATATTCAGGCAGTAGGTGAGGATCGAGAGCGTAGTATTCACATTCGCGAGCGCGTGCATCGTACCGGTGAAGGCTGCCCCGCCAAAGGTGGTAAGCGTGAGCGACGTAAAGAGCGCCATGCCGTCATTACTGCGCCGGAGCAGCAAGAGCAGGCCGATGCCAATATAGACAGACTGGGTGATGATAATGAAGATGAGCATCCACATCGCATAGGTCTGATGCGACCAGCCAGAGGCCAGGAACTGCTGCGACTGACCTGTCGTCAACTGGATGGTGTTTGGCGCGCAGGGCGAGCACGGCGTCTGGAGAAACTGATACGCTACCGGAATGCTTACTGTATCCAGGATAACGACGAGCAAGGTAATCATCACTGTGAAAATGCGCGCCATAGTCAGGAATCGCGCTACAGTTTGCGCTTTGTCAGGTGCGCTGATGCTGGAGCGCTCTCTGTCCGCTCGACTACTGGCCTGGCTCATGCTTGTTCTCCCTCCTTCATAAGTTCTGTGCGTGCCGGGTGTGTTTGAGTATTTACACGTTGCGGCAGGCCTTGTTTGCTGAGCCAGAGCGAGACTTGGCTTGGGCGCATCGTCTCATCTACGACTTCCAGAAGGTGTGTGCTAAGCGCGTCTAGCTTCACTTCCTGGCGCAGCGTGTCGCTGAAGGCGGCGATCGTGCGCGCCGCGTCGTAGCGACTGCGGTAGAAGCGGCGGTCAATCGCGCGTTGCAGCCACGCGCGTAACGGCTGGAAGAGCGCAGCGATGAGCAGGGTGGAGAGCACGATCACGATCGGCTGCTGCGCGGTCTGCTGGCCGGTGAGTTGTCGGGTGAGCAACTGGGCGCCAATCACCAGGCCGAAGTAGAGGCCCGCAAGGATCGCGGTGAGCGAGCCGTAGACCAGTGTGCGCTTGATCAGGATGTCGATGTCATAAAGCTGGTAGCGCATGACGCCGACACCTACTCCGAGCGGGAGCGCCAATATGCCAAGCGCGAATGCCGCATTGCCAACAAAAGCGCCGACCGGATCATTTGGATTGCTAGATATCAGCCCGGAGACGATGTTGCCGCCGATGATAAACGCCAATCATGCTGAAAGCGCCAAAGACAAACCACTTGATCCGTTGGCGCTCTATAGGCGTTGCGCGACGATATCGGATAATCAGCGAGATCACTGCCAGGAGTGCGAATACTAGGCAGAAACAAATGTGCGCTGAGAATCATGAGAGCGGAAATATCCGCAAGCGCGGGGACGCCTAGCGGATTCGGGACCCGTCCATTGGCTTCGAGTGGGCCAGGCGCAATCGCTTGCGCAATCGTCATAACGAACAAAGCGACGAGCAATGCCCACACGACAAGCCGCCAGCGAGGTGACAATGCGCGCCCATCGGGGAAAAGAAAGAGCAGTAGAACGCCAATTATCATGTTCATTGGCCATACGAGATCGCCAATGAGGTCAATGTAGGCTGTAGCGGGTTGCGCATCGGTGTGTATATGGAGCGCAAGCTGAATATACGCGGCGGTGAATGAGGTGATCGCAGTCGCCCAGGCCAGCCAGACAGAATAGCCAGCCAACCGTGTTGGTTTGCCGCTGCGAGACGACAAGCGCTCCAACTAGAGGAAATGCCAGAAAGGATAGCATCAGCACTGCAGACACGGCGATGGGTGTTCCACTCTCCTGGAACAGTGAGAGCGAAACGACGACATTGGCAGCACAAATAGCGAGGATTAGCCATCCAAGCCATGCAAAGTGTCGGTGAGTCAAGGCGCAGGTTCCTCCACTTATTGCAGCGCGGGCGCATCTACTCGCGCATCGGTGTACTCAATATCGGCGGAGTTTTCAGCGTGATGTCCAACAGCTGATTTTGAGCGCCGCCGCGCGAGGTAGCGGGCCGCGGCGCTGGCTGCGAAGTAGCCGCACATTCCATGCACGCCCCCGCCGGGCGGTGTCGAGGATGAGCAGATATAGAGGCCATCCACGGGTGTCGCGTAGGGATTCGAGGGATTGGGGGTGACGGCTGGGCGCGTGAAGAGCTGGAAGAGATCTTGCACGCCGCCGTTGATGTCGCCGCCGACGTAGTTCGGGTTGTAGGCTTCCATCTGCTCCGCTGTGAAGCTATGGCGGGCAAGGATGCGCTGGCGGAATCCCGGCGCGTATCGCTCAATCTGTGCCTCGATCCGCTCGGTTATATCTTCTTCGGAGCCGGATGGGACATGGCAATAGGCCCAGACGGTGTGTTTACCTTCTGGAGCGCGTGTCGAATCGAACAGGCTCTGCTGTGCGAGCAGCACGAATGGCCGTTCGGAAACCTCACCTGCCCAGACAGCCCGCTCCCCAGCCGCGATGTCGTCGATGAAGCCGCCGATATGGACGGTCGCGGCTGTGGCGCACTGCGGATTCGCCCAGGGGATGGGGCCGTCGAGCGCAAGGTCGAGCTTGAAGACCCCAGGACCGTAGCGGAAGCGCTGAAGCTGCCCACGATAGCTCGCGGGCAGACGGTCACCCGTGATCTTGAGCAGTTGGCGCGGGGTGATGTCCGCCAGGATGACATCGGTCGGAGGAAGTTGATCGAGCGCGGCTATGGGAGAATCAGTAATGATCTCGCCACCAAGGCTGCGCAGATACGCCGCGAGGGCATCCACAAGGGCCTGTGAGCCACCACGCGCCATCGGCCAGCCAGCGACATGCCCCAACGTGGCCATGAGCAGGCCAGCAACGGCGGTGGGCGCCTGATCGAGTGGCATCATCGAATGCGCGGCGATACCCGCGAAGAGTCCGCGCGCCGGGTCATCGCGAAAGGTGCGCTCGGCGAGGCTCTGGGCCGATTGCAGCGCGTAGGCGCCAAAACGCGCTAGTCGCAACGATGGGAGAGGCCGCCGCATCTGATGGATGGGCCGCAGTGGGCCGAGCGCGCCATCGAGGATATCGCGCCAATGGCTCACGCCCGGCTCGAACAGCCGACGCCATGCCGCACCGTCTTCCTCACCGAGCGAGTCACTCATCGCATTGAGTGAACGCTCCAGCGTGGCCACGCGGCCATCTGGCAGGGGATGCGCCAGTGGGGCAGGCGCGTGTATCCACTCAACGCCATAGGCACTCAGTGGCAGGGACTGAAAGAATGGCGAGGCCACACCATAGGGATGGATAGCGGCGCAGACATCATGGGTAAAACCTGGCAGTGTGAGCGCTTTTGAGCGGCAGCCACCGCCAATCTCTTGAGCAGCCTCGTAGACGACCACCGCATACCCCTGGCGGGCCAGTGTGATCGCGGCGGCTAGGCCATTCGGGCCTGCGCCGATGATGGCAGCGTCATATACGTGCGTGGGTGTGGCCATGCGAAATATCCCTCAGAATCTGGTATGTCAGCGATGTTGTTAGGCGCGTCGGAACCAGCGGGTAGGGCCGAGTAGTGTCGTGCGGATGGCGGCGTTGTGGACGATATTGCCGACATATCCCCAACGGACGCGCGGGTCAACGCAGATGACCTCCGTCTCGACGCGCTGGTCAGCTACGCCAAAGTTCTTGCCGACCGACGTTAGCGTCTGCTCCCAGAACTTATCTTCCGCGCGGTGCCCGCCGAAGCGCAGCCCTAGTTCATAGATGGGATCATTGGCGCGCATCAGCACTTGCGCCTGAATAGTGGTGAGGTCGTCCTGCGGGAAGGCGCTAAAGGTAATCCATCCCGCGAACATGTGGCCCTGTGGTGTCATGAGCGTGAAGGACTCGTCGTCCGCGTAGAGCACGAGCACGCCTGTCGAGAGCGGCATGCCGCCAGGCCGCACGGTGAGCAGCGCCACCTCACCGGGAGCGATGCCTGTCAGAGGCACGTAGAAGCGGTTGCCCTTTGGCCAGAACGTGGGGAACTTATCCTTCCAAACGGCGATGACTTCACCTGGAGTGACTTCTGCTCCCGCAAGCTTGAGCCGATATGTCTTCTGCCACATCTGGCCAAAGCCCTGCAATGGGCCAACAGCACTGCGCCCATCAACATTGTTGACCTGATTGTTTGGCGCGGCGGAGACTTTCAGGTTGGCGCTCTGGGGCGCCCAGAATGAGGCGTCGCGTGGTGTCTGCTGTGTGGTTGTCGTTTCTTCGGGTTGCGTGGCCTCGGTTGGGGGCATTGTGGGGTTGGGATCAGCTGAGGGTGTCATAGTAGCGCTCCTCGTTCGCGTCGCTTCGACTCATGGTCGCGCGTTTGCGTTTACTTTGCGGCCGCGGCGATGGCGGCGTTCTCGCTGTCGTATGTGCCAATCGCCTCGTTCAGGCGGGTGAGTTCGAAGATGTGGGTATAGTGCTCGCTCAGACCATAGGCGAGCAGGCGCTGCTTGAGGCGATTCATGCGAATCATCAGGGTGACGATCAGCCCGATACCGCTACTGTTCATGTACTGCAGCCCGCTGAAGTTGAGGATGATCCTGCGCGCGGAGGATTCAGTGGCCTCGGTATAAGCGCGCATCAATTCCGGTTCAGCGAAGGCCGTAATGTCACCCTTGATGTCGATGATGCTGGTCGTCGGGTTCACCTTGCGTACCGTCATGGTGATCGTAGAGTCTGCCATGTGTTTCTCCCCTCGAATTGTGGCGCATCACGCTGATGCGTCGGACGAAAGACCTCACGAAGACAGCGCTGAGTCCTCATCGGGATAGACCGACATGAAGTCGGCGAGCCGCGTTATGTTGAAAATCTCGACGTAGTGCTCACTCAGGCCACAGGTCAGCAGGCGGATGTGGGCCTTGCGCGCCTTTGCCAGCAGCGATACGATCAGGGCTATGCCGGTGCTGTTGATGTAGTCCACATCGCTGAAGTTGAGCAGAATAGATTCGGGGTTTTGCGTTTCCGCTTCGGCATAGGCTTTAGTCAGTGTCTCCTCTGCGGAGCTGTTGACCTCGCCGTGCAGCTCGATCACCGCGACACGCGGCTGGTGGTGGCGTACGCGCGCCTCAAGCGTTCTGGCTGGCATGGTGTTCTCCTTCTCGACTGATGAACAGTTCGAGCGTATGGAATTCGCCGTCGCTGCTGTCGCGTACGTCGTCTACCAGGCTCTTGATGAGGAAGAGCCCCCAGCCACGCGGATTCTGCAGCTCAGCGAGCTTGGCTTCGATGTCTGGTGTGTGCGCTTCCGGGATAACCAGATCACCACCGTGATCGCGGATATCCACACGCACAGTCGTGGGGTTGGCTTTGACGGCGATATGGACAGGTGTATCGGGTTGGTATCTGTTGCCATGCTCCATGGCGTTCATCGTGGCTTCGGCCACAGCGGTCTTGAGTTGATCGATACGCTTTCTTGGAAGACCTAGAGGCTCGATGACGGATTCGACACGCGCGATGACCGCTCGTTCGTTGTCTGGAGCGCTGGGGGTGTCGAACTCGCAGAGCGTCTGCCAGTCGCTGGAGTCGCTGTCACTCTCCGCCAGAGTGCGGGCGGCGAGCGTGGTATGCTCGCGCTGAAGTGATACGAGCGTCACATCATCCTCCTGTTCCCAGGCCTCGCCAGTGAACAAGGACAGTTCGTTGAGCATGCGCTCGATGAGCGGGGTAGTATCGTTCCAGTCCGACATGAGGGTCATCAGGCGGGGAAAGCCGAACATATCGTACTCTGGGTTGTGCGCCTCGACGAGTCCGTCACTATAGAACAGCACGCTGTCGCCAGGCGCGAGCAGTGTTTCGCGCTCTTCGTATGACATGCCTGGCATCAGGCCGAGCGGCATGCCGGTAGCGCGTAACTCGACGGCTCCGCCCTCCTGGCGCTGATGTGGCAGGTCATGCCCCGCATTGGCGTAGACGAGCGCGCCTGTGTGCGGATTGAGGATGCCGTAGAGGCACGTCACGAACATCTTGGGAGGAATGTCGGGGAAGAGCAGATCGTTGGCCCGCGCCAGCACCGTGCCTGGACTTGCTTCGCCCTCTTGCGCCGCAGTGCGCAGGATACTGCGAGTGGTGGCCATGACGAGCGCGGCTGGCACGCCCTTATCGGTCACATCGCCAATGACGATGCCCAGGCGGCCATCGGCGAATGGCAGGAAGTCGTAGAAATCGCCACCAACTGCGCGTGCGGGCTGATAGTATGCGGCCAACTGCCAGCCGGAAATCTGCGGTAGTTCTTTGGGGAGCAGCGTCTGTTGAATAAGCCGTGCGACCCGTAGCTCCTGGTCAATACGCTCGCGTTCGCGCGCCTCGATCTGTTGTTGGCGCACAAGCTGGGCAACCCGCACAGCAGGAGCGGCCTGAGAGGCCAGCGTATTGAGCAAACCGCGGTCGTCGGTCGAATAGTCTTGCTGGCTAAGGCGTGGTCCCAGGTTGAGGACGCCTACCAGTTCGCCCTGGCTAACGAGCGGAATCGCAATCGCGACGCCCGCCGCTTTCAGACTGCGCAGGGCCGGAGAGTCCAGACGTAAGCGATCGAGCTCGACTGCCCCTGGTGTATCGAGGAAGTATGCGACAAGCGGGTCATCGAGCGCGATGTCAACAGGCGCTGGCTGATGGCGCGCGCGCGTGAGCGCGGGCTTTCCCGCTTGCGCGCTCTGGGCGCGCATTCGCGGTATGCGGCTGCGGATGACTTCGAATAGTTGCGCCATAATTCATCTCCACTTGGCCCGGATAGGGAATTCATGCTCCGTATCTCTGCCTACAGCATAATGGAGCGCCGTTCCGCAAACGTTACGGTGAGCGTTACGGTTGGTTTGCCATACGGTTGCGCTCCTCCATCTCTGCTCCCTACACGGTATCTTCGCGTTTGGGGGACTCAATCGCTCGATGCGCTGTTTGCTTGCCAGACGGGTGAGTCAGCGACTGATTTAGCCAGAGCGAGACGTGACGAGGCCGCATCGTGTGATGTGTGACACGGATGAGGTTCTGCGTAATTTCCGCCAGGTCGACCTCCGTCCGCAAACTCTCCGAGAATGCGGCGAGAGTCTGCGTAGCGTCGTAGCGTCTCCGGTAGAATTGGCGGTCGACGGTGGTCTGTATGCGGCGGCGCACTGGCTGAAAGAGTGCGGCGACAATCAGTGTTGAGAGGGTCAGTGCGAGCTGTGATTGTCCGTTCTGCCCTGTGATGCTTTGAATGATGAATTGTGACACTGCCACGACGGCGGCGTATATCGCGCCAATCGCGATGCTAAGGGATCCGTAGACCAGGCTCAGATTGATGAATCGGTCGATATTGTACAGATTGTGCCGCAGGATGGCGATGGCGATGCTGATGGGAATGGGCAGGGCCGAGATGGTGAGCACGATAAGTGAAAGCGTGATGCTAAAGGCGCTTTGTTGGATGTGGCGCCCCTGCGCAAGCGTGAAGATATGTTGCGCGCTGACGAGCAGGATGCCAACGAGCGCCCAGGTGAAGCCCAGCAGCACCCATTTGCTCTGCTGGCGCTGCGCCGGCGTCGCGACCCAGAGATAGCGGTAGACCTGCGCGCCGACCCCTGTGCCAAGCCAGGCGATCCAGATGAGATAGGCGAGGACGATCAGCGCGGGACGATCAGCGATCAGTCGCTCAGCGAAGGCGAAAAAGCTGGTGGTCCATAGCGCCCAGAACGGGACGAGAAGGCGTGACCAGCGTGGAGCCCACTGGCCGTCTGGGAAGAGGTAGGCAAAGACGAGCAATGCGGTCCAGCCGAGCGCCTGAAGCGCGCCGGGACTGACACGCCAGATGAGTGAGCCGCTGACAATTGCGTATGCTGTGCCGGGAAGCGCGGCGCCAAAGGCGATGAGGAGCGCGGAGATGCGGATGGCGCCGGGATTATCGCTACGCCGCCAGACGATGAAGAGCGCGAGTGTCAGAAAGACTAACGGGCCAAGAAGTTCAAGTGCGAACGCGCATCCCACGTAGACTGCTGGCGGGAAGTTGAGCGTGCCAAGCAATGGAGGGCTTGTCACTGCCACGAGACGAGTTAGTTCACCCAGTCGCTCGGGGAGTGACGCGATGAATAATCCTATGCAGAGCGCCGCGATAGCGAGCCAGACGATGCGTGTGAGCCTCAGCTCACGCCAGAAGCGGGCGCCATGATCTACGCCATTTCGCTCAGGCAAAACATCTTGCGGCGAAGATGACGGGCGCATGCAATGTATCCTGACTTGAGCATGGGATTTCTTCATGTGTAACGGCTACTGTATCACGCATGCTTTTTGGTGGCATGCGTAGTATTGCGCATCACTTTGGCTGCTCGTTTGCATGATTACGTCTCGGCGTATGCCGCACAGGCTCACGCAGCCAGAGCGATGCATGCGTTGGGTGCATGGTTTCTATCGCCACGTCCAGGAGGCGCTCGCGTATATCGGAGAGGTCGCCTTCGCCGCGTAAGCTCTCAGCGAAGGCGGTAATCGTCGCATGGGCGTCGTATGCGCGACGGTAGAAGCGTCGATCAATGTTGCGCTGGAGTATGCGTCGCAACGGCTGAAAGAGCGCGGCGATAAACAGGGTCGAGACGACGATGACCAGCGCGGATGGCTGCCTGTCGCGAGTGAGCGATACCGCTACGAATTGTAATGTGGCGACCAGTGTGAAATAGAGGAGCGCTAGCGCGACGGTAACGGAGCCATAGATCAGCGCGCGATTGATGAGGATGTCAACGTCATAGAGGCGGTAACGCAAGATGGCGATCGCTAGTGAGATGGGCGCAAGCAAGAATGTTAGCGAAATCAGTGTGGTGAGCGCGACTGGCGAGAGGATATTGGCTGATGGGGCAAAGCTGACCAGCAGTGGATACCCAAACGAGAGCGCCAGATAGCAGCTCAACGCCAGTGAGAAGCCAAAAACCGCCCAGCGTGTCTGGAGTTGTTGGCGAGGGGTCGAGATGATGCGGTATCTCCAGGTCTGGGCCGCGATGGCGACGGCCACGAATCCGAAGAATCCAGCAAATCGCAGCCAGGATGGCCAGCCGTTGGAGCTGGCCATCGAATTGGAGAAGAAGAATTCAGGGATTTGAGCGGCAATCCATGCGGCTGCGATCCAGCGTGTCTGTCGAGGCACAAACCGTCCGTCAGGAAAAACAAAGATGAAGATGCTCAGACACGCTGAACCAAGAAAGCGCAGCGCTTCGACTGGAATGCTCCACGCCGGGTAAGCCGCGCTCAGCGCCAGCAGGGTGTCTGGGAAGCGCGCGACGCCAAATGTGAGTAGTGTCAACGCGGTAAAGAGGCCAACCCGATCTCCCGGTCTCCGCCAGAAGACGAGTAGCGAGAGCGCAAGCCAGACTAGCGCGGTGAATGCGTCAAGCGCGACGAGAAAGGCCGCCGTGACGCTGCAGTTGGCTCCCGCGCATGCGTCGCGTAACGCGCCGTAGCGGAGTGGTATGGCGGCGGCGAACATCCCGATAGTGAGACAGGCGATGGCGAGATAGCCGATCCAGAGGGCGTAGACCGCTGGTGGGCGCAGGCCTGGGGTGGGGGTGTCGTCAGCAGCGACGTTGTTAGCGTGTGGAGGATACGCCCTATCGCTTTGCCGCATGCTCGATGCTCACCTTCCGACAATGTCTGGCGCGCTGAAAGCGGCGCCCTCGTTCGCTGGTGTCAGTGTAGCAGATAGATCATTACGTGAGCGTTACGGCAGGTTGTCGCTGGTCAGATGATCCACTCGCGGTGCGCAGCAAAGCGGGCGAGCGCCTCTTCCTGGGAAAGCGTACTCACGGAGCCAGGGCGGATGGCGCGTAGGTGGGCGATCGCTTGTTCGGGAGCCGCTCCCTGACGAATGAGCCAGGCCGCGAGGATGCTGCCAGTACGGCCCATGCCAATATGGCAATGGACGAGGACGGCGCGATCCAGGCTATGCTGTGCGTCGATGAAGTCGAGGGCGGCGAGAAAGTCGGCACTCTGGGGGGCAGTCTGATCGGGGATGGGCAAATGTAATGATGCGAGGGAATATCTCTGGAGACTCATCGCCGCGAGTGGCTCCTCAGTCAGCGTGAGGATGGCGCCAATGCCCTGCGCGACGAGCCAGCGGAGGTTTTCGTTCAGTGTTTGTTCCCGGAGCGCTGGTGTAGCTGGCATCTGGAACCAGGAGCTTGATAGCTCAGGAAGCGCGCTCCCTGCGAGGTTTCCTTCATCCAACCAATAGAATCCCGGAACAGCCATATCACATTCCTCTCATCCCTGTTGGCCTCGTCATCTCCAGGCGCGGACGGCGCCTGCGCATAGTATACCGCTGACGTACGGCGCTCACTTCATGCTTATGGTTAGCCGAGTCCTGCTCGTTTGGCTGGTCAATGAGCACGTGCGATGCTGCGCCAATGTGGCTGGCGGCGCACGTTGACGAGGCAAGGTGGATGCGTTACCATCAATGCGGCGATGGCGGGGCAAAGCCGTCTACGAAGCGCAAGGGCATCTGGGGGCCTGTCGCAACACGGTAAGGGAATCGCATGAATCTTTTCCAGGTTCTGTTTCTGGCGCTTTTGCAGGGTGTTACCGAGCTATTTCCAGTCAGTAGCCTGGGGCACACTGTCATCATACCAGGCATCCTGGGATGGAACGAAATTGGGCAAAGCCCTGTGTTTGTTCCACTCCTGGTGATGCTGCATCTGGGAACGTCTGTTGCGCTGTTGACGTTCTTCTGGCGGGACTGGCTCATGCTCCTGCGCGGTGGGCTGCGTGTCTCCATGGCGCGTAGCTTCTCTAAGAATGTGGATCCAGAGGGCTATGGTCGGCAACTCGCCCTGGTCATCATCGGAACCATCCCAGCAGGGCTTATTGGTTTAATCTTTCAGAAGAAGCTGGAGACGGGATTCTCTATTCCCGTACTTGCGGCGGCATTTCTTGTGCTGAACGGCGCCGTCCTGCTGGCGGGCGAGCGGCTCTGGCGGCGGCAGCGCATGAATGAGAAATTGCTCGCGGCTGAGGCGCCGATGTTTGGGACGGTAGGGCGCTCGATTAATGAGATGACGTTTCGGCAGGCGGTGCTGATTGGACTGGCGCAGTGTTTCGCGCTGATTCCAGGTTTCTCGCGCTCTGGCCTGACGATGGTCGCTGGCATGGCAAATGGGCTGAGTCACGAGGCGTCGGCGCGCTTCTCCTTCTTAATGGCCACGCCGATCATTCTGGCGGCAGGTGTGCTGGAAGTTCCCAAGTTGCTGAAGACTGAGTATCGCCCTGATCTACCGATCGCAGCCGCAGGTGGTCTTGTTGCGGGCATCGCGGCGTATCTCAGCGTGCGCTTCCTGATGAGGTACTTCGAGACGAACCGTCTCGATCCGTTCGCCTACTACTGTGTCATCGCAGGCGTACTGGCGTATGGTTACTTCCTGCTACAGTACCTGCATATCGTTCCATAAGCTTACCCAGCGCATATGGCGCTTCACAGCCTGATATGGTATTCGCTAGTCGGGCAGCGGTCGCGGGTGGTACGATACTTCTGTGATGAGTCGCTAACTGCGCTCTTTCGCGGCGATGAGGCTCGCCGATAAACGTGGCGCCTACTGATGGCGCCGCTAATGGCTTCTACTCCGGCTCGCCTGCTCAAAGATGGCCAGGCGCCGCTGTAGAAGCTATTTTTATGCTCGCGGCTTCCTAACTTGTAGATTGGGGTATGCTGGACGTGACACGTAAGCTCTTGCTCGTGCTGGCAGGTGGGTTCTGCGGCGCGATAACGCGGTATGCCCTCTCCAGGCCCATCCTGGCGCTCGCTGCGGCGCTTCCGGGCGCGCATGCGGGCTTTCCATATGACATCTTGCTCATCAATCTGATCGGCGCATTTTTGATTGGCTTGCTCTTCGGGTCATTCGAGCATGGCGCGCCACTTTCGCCGGACGTGCGTCTTGCGCTGGGGACTGGCTTTCTCGGCGCCTACACCACTTTCAGCACATTCATGGTGGGCGCCGCGACGATGCTGCGGCATGGGCAGATGCTGGAAGCGCTACTTTACGTGTGTGGCGCGATGGCGGGAGGTGTGGCGCTGGCTTTCGCGGGTTTCACGTTCGCGGGTATCTTCCTGGAGCGACAGCGCGCATGGGCGCTCTCGGCCTCGGAAGAATTGCTCGTAGATGGTGGCTGGAAGAGCGCGCCTGATGAGAGCGTCGCAGACGCTGCTCTCCTGCGCCATGATGAAAGCCTGCTCGATGCGGAAGGGCGAGCGCGATGAGCGCTATACTGATGATCCTCGGCATCGGGATGATGGGCGCGCTCGGAGCGGTGGCGCGCTATCTGACCGTCGAGTGGATGGCTCGCTGGTGGGTAAAACCTTTTCCGCTCGCGATACTCTTCATCAATGTCGTTGGCTCATTTCTGCTGGGTTTCCTGACCACTGCCTTCGCGGCTCCCGCGCAGATAGAGTTGCGGCTGCTGCTGGGAACTGGATTTCTTGGCGGCTATACGACGTTTAGCACACTGAGTTTTGAGACGTTTACCCTGGCGAGACGGGGTGATAATCTCTTCGCATGGTTGAACGTAGGCGGCTCGTTGCTGGCGGGCGTGATCGCCGCTTTCCTGGGGATGGCGCTTGGCCTGTTGGTCTGAGCAAATGAAGAAGGGGGCGTGTCGTCACAAGACGACACGCCCCCTTCAGGTCAGGGAAAAGCGTTAGGCGGGAGATTCCGCCGCTGTCCACAGATTCACCGAGCGGCTGGCGCTAATTTCCTTGGCCTGGGCGATGAAGTCGTCCAGCGGAATAGCGCCGAGATTCTCATTCGTGCGCAGCCGGAGCGACACCGTTTCGGCCTCGGCTTCCTTGTCGCCGACGACCAGCATGTAGGGAATCTTCCGCATCTGGGCGTCACGTACCTTGGCGTTCATACGCTCTTTGCGGTTGTCCACCTCGGCCCGTAGCCCAGCCGCTTGCAGCTTCGTTAGGATGCGTTGCGCATACTCACCATGCTTCTCGTCCGAAATCGGGATGACCAGCGCCTGAACAGGCGAGAGCCAGACCGGAAACGCGCCGGCGTAGTGTTCGATCAGCACGCCAAAGAAACGTTCCGTCGAGCCCATGATGGCGCGATGGATGATGGCTGGGCGATGCGGCTGCCCATCCTCGCCTGTGTACTCCAGGTCGAAGTTCTCTGGGTGGAAGAAATCGAGCTGGATCGTCGAGAGCTGCCACTCGCGCCCCAATGCGTCGCGCGCCATGAGGTCCATCTTCGGCCCATAGAATGCCGCTTCGCCCTCGGCTGACTCGTACTCCAGGCCTTTGCTGTCGAGCGCGGCGCGCAGGTCTTTGACGGCTGCTTCCCAGATTTCCTTGTCACCGTGGTACTTCGTCTGGTCGCTGAAATCCGGCAGCGAGAGACGCACTCGATAGTTTGTCAGGCCATATGTGCCAAGAATCTCGCGTACCAGGTCCACCATGGCGCTAAACTCGGATTGAATCTGGTCATGGCGCACGAAGATATGAGAGTCGTCCTGTGTCAGCGAGCGCACACGTGTCAGGCCGGAAAGCTCGCCCTGCTTCTCATAGCGGTAGAGCGTGGCGAACTCGGCATAGCGGATTGGGAACTCGCGGTAGCTGTGTTTCTGGGACTTATACAGGATGAAGTGCGACGGGCAGTTCATCGGCTTCAACTCAAAGCTGTTGTCGAGTCGCTCCTCATCGGACTCACCCTCATGCTCGTCGCGGCTCTCACTCATCACCGGGAACATCGAATCGCGGTAGTGATACCAGTGCTTCGAGCGCTTGTAAAGACGCACGCGGGCGATGTTGCTCGTCCAGACGTGCTGATAGCCATGTCGCTCCTGCGCCTCGCGAACGTACTTCTCCATCTCGTGGCGCA
The DNA here is from genome assembly GCA_963840335.1 of uncultured Chloroflexia bacterium. Lineage (GTDB taxonomy): Bacteria > Chloroflexota > Ktedonobacteria > Ktedonobacterales > JADMIN01 > JAKAIY01. The sequence continues at coordinate 56,861 of CAWIYP010000024.1, read as the reverse complement.
CGATCTCGCCATGCGGGAGGAACAGCGGGATGCCAGGGCCAACGTCTTCGCTGAACGTGAAGAGATTGAGCTCACGCCCCAGCTTGCGGTGATCGCGCTTTTTTGCCTCTTCGAGCTGCCAAAGGTATTGATCAAGCTCTTCTTGTGTGGGCCAGGCCGTGCCATAGACGCGTGTAAGCATAGGGCGATGCTCATCGCCGCGCCAATAAGCTCCCGCTGTACGCATTAGCTTGAAAGCGCCGATCTGGCCTGTACTCTCGACATGCGGGCCGCGGCATAGATCGAGAAATGGCCCCTGCTGGAAGATACTTAATTCGGCGTCGGGCAGGTTTTCGATGATCTCGATCTTGTATGTCTGGCCCTTCTCGCGGAAGTATTTCAGCGCCTTTGCGCGCTTCCAGCGTGTCTGTTCGAACGTGTGATTCGCCGTGATGCTTTGGCGCATGCGCTCCTCGATGGCGTCGAAGTCATCCGTCGAGATCGGGCGGGGTAGCTCCATATCATAGTAGAAGCCATCTTCGATGGCAGGGCCAATGGCGAAGCGTGTTCCTGGGAAAAGCTCCTGGATGGCTTCGGCCATGACATGCGCCGCACTGTGCCGCATACGTTGCAGCGGTGTGTATTTGACTGATTGATTCAGCTCTTCTTCAACTGACATGGCGCGTGTTGTCCTTTCGTGCGTGGAGTTGCTCATTGTCGCGGTTGGATGCGCCGTGACGCGGCGCGTGGAGGGTGGTTTGGGTTGTGGTTTTCGGACTGGTTAGCAATTCGAGCAGCGCCCAGCAGTGCGCCAGTTTCGCCGCAACGCTGGGCGCCTGGAGCGCCAGGCGCAGACGCCAGGCGACCGCTGGAGCGCGTTCCTCCAGCCGCTGAAGGGCGGCGATGTCTTCACCTGGCGCATCGGCAGCGTCGGGCGTCCAGTGATGAAGCAAGTCGCGGAAGATGCCGTCGAGACGCAGCGCCGCCAGGGCAGGCGCCTCCGGTAGCGCGCGTTCCGCCGCGATCAGGCGGGCAACAATGCGCGCCCTTTGACTGGCAGCGGATACGACCGGCAAGTCTTTACAGCCTGGTCGGCTGGGGCGCCTGGACTCAAGTCGCATATGTGATGGTCGTTGATGCGAAAATTTGTGGGAACGATGAGGACGATGCATGTTTGTGCCGCCTTCTCTGTGCACATCCGTGGTTGCGGATGGGTATGGTGAGTCATATCGAGCCGCTCGGTGGGCGCGTGGTGGCGCCGCCAGCGGTTAGCTGGCGGTATTGCGGCTCACTCTCAAATGGCGACCAGAGACAACGTATCATGCTGTCATCCTTCTAGAGATGGGCGCTCAGGGCAAACAAAAACGCCCTTTCATCCGCACTGGGACGAAAGAGCGTACGCTCTCCGTGGTTCCACCCACCATTCCGAGAAACGCTCAGACATTCGGTCCGGCGCTACTCGCTCTTGAGTGGCTGATAACGGAGCCTCCGCAGCGGCCTAGCCAGGGGGAGTTATTCCCAGTTTCGGCGCTGAGCCAGCGGGTGGTATTCACGCGGCGCGTTGGCGTGCAGGATAGCTCTCAGCCAATGGCTATCCATCTCTGTGCGCGGGCGCTGCGCTACTCGTCCCGCTCGTCGCATTGCTGATGTACCTGGACAGTGTAGCACGCGGGAGGATCAGGGGCAAGGCAAGCGGCGTCCGCGTGACGAGCTTGCATAGCTGTCTCGTGTTACACTGACAGGGCGCGCTTACCCTTTGGCGTGAGCCGTTGGCCGTTTGCTCTATGAATCGATGTGAGGATGCTCGATGGATGAGACACGCCCGGAGCTGGAACTCCCTGTGAATGCATTGCGTCGCCGAACCGACCCGACCCGGCTGCCGTTTCAGACAACGGCGAGCCTACCAGCCCCTACCCTGCTGGTAGCTCAGGCGCGGGCGCGCGAGGCGATGGAATTGGCGCTGAGCATTCCGGGCAGCCGCTATAATCTGTACGTCACAGGGCTTCCAGGCTCTGGGCGCACCGAGGCGACGCTCGCTTTGACGCGCGAAATCGCGAAAGCACGCCGAGCAAAGAGCGACTGGGTCTATGTGTATAATTTCGAGCGGCCAGAAGAGCCGGTAGCGCTGGAACTGCCTGCTGGCAAAGGCAAAGCGTTCGCGCGCCATGTCGCATCCTATGTCATGGAATGTCGGCGTGAACTGGGACGAGCCTTTACATCGGAGGCCTTTGAGAAGCGCCGCGAAGATGTCACCTCCGAGCCGATGACGCGCAGGGCGCGGCTGTTAGATGCGGTAAAAGCGGAAGCGCTGAAGCTGGGAATCGTCATCGAAGGCTCGCCTTCAGGGATCATGCTCAGGGTGCTGGCTCCCGCAAAGGAAGGCGAGGACCCCAAAGCGTTGACTCCGGAAGAATTCGAAGCCTTACCTACATCTGAGCAAGATCGTATTCTCGCGAATGAGGAGCGAGTCAAGCAATTGCTTGGGAGCGTTCTGCGGCAGGTTCATCAGACTGAGGATGAGGTGCGCTTCAAGCTACGTGCGCTCGACCATGAAGTGGCTGACAATGCCGTGCGTCATCGCTCCGAACTCATCGCGGGCGCTTATGCGAATTTGCCCGCTGTCCAGAGCTATCTGCGTGCGCTGCGATTAGATGTTGTCATGCATGCGCTGGCATTGCTCGGTGGAGATTCCAGCGACGAAGAGAATGACTCAGACAGCGCCGCAGTCGCTGCTGGCGTTGATAGCCTGCCGCTGAATGATGACCCACGAAATCAGGTCTCGCTGGGACAGCTTCTACGGCGCTATGGTGTTAATGTCATGGTCTCGCATGCGGCAGATGCCTCGGCCCCTGTCGTTGTCGAGTCTAACCCAACCTACGCGAACCTGATGGGACGCATTGACATCCTTGGTCGTCAGGCCTCCAGCTTTACCGATCACATGCTACTCAAACCAGGGTCTATGCACAAAGCGGTTGGCGGGTTTCTGATCGTTCAGGCGAGCGACATTGCGAATCAGCGCGACGCATGGGAAGCGCTTTCGCGTATGGCGCGATTTGGCCAAATCGAGCTGGAAAACGGCTCCCAATCGCAGACCAGTTCGCCAGGGCTGACGATTCGCCCGCAGCCCATTCGCGCTGATGTCAAAGTCGTGGTCATCGGTTCGCTTCAGCTATACAGCGCGCTTGCCGAGCATGACGCGGATTTCCTGCAAATCTTCAAGGTGCGCGCCGACTTTGACTTCGATATTCCAAGAGATGAGGTTGGCGAGCGGGTCTTTGCCGAGACCACTGGCGAAGCTGTGCGGACGCGTGGATACCCAGCTCTGACCAATGATGCGGTGGCGTTCATTATCGAGGAAGGCAGCCGATGGGCTGAGGATCAGGATCGGCTCTCGACACAACTGGATGATGTGCGTGATCTGGGAGTAGAGGCGGGATACTTCGCCCAAAAAGCGAACGAGTCGTCTACGCGCGGCGTTCATGTCGTAGAAGCGATTCGCGCTCGTGATCGACGGTTCAGCATGTTCGCTGATCGTCAAAGTGACGTCATCCTGCAGAATGAGGTGATGATCGCGACACACGGCGCTGCCGTTGGGCAGGTCAACGGACTAGCTGTGTTGGAGCCATTTGGCCACGCCTTCGGTTATCCCGCACGCATCACAGCTACGGTAGCGCCTGGATACTCAGGCGTGGTGGATATCAGTCACGAATCCGATCTAAGCGCCTCAGATCATACGAAGGGTGTGCTCACTGGCGAGGGTTTTCTCTCAGGGCTGTTCGCTGAAGAGTTCCCCTTGCGCCTCTCGGCGAGCCTCACTATGGAGCAGGCGTACATCCCATTGGGAGGCGATAGCGCGTCGTCCGCCGAATTGTACGCGATCCTCTCCGCGTTGTCTGGCGTTCCGATCAAGCAGTCGCTGGCGGTCACTGGCTCGGTGAATCAGCACGGCGTCATACAGGTCATAGGCGCCGTAAATCATAAGATTGAAGGCTTCTTTCGCGTGTGCGATCGGCGTGGACTCTCTGGCGAGCAGGGGGTCATTATCCCACGCGCGAATGTACGCCACTTGATGCTCCGCGATGACGTGGTCGAAGCGGTGCGCGCTGGACGATTCCATATCTACGCCGTCGAGACTATTGCCCAGGGCATCCAGTTGCTGACGGGTGTTCCCTTTGGCTCGAAAATGGCGGATGGACGCTATCTCGAAGGCACCATCGCCGCCCGTGTCGCGAACCGATTGCGCGCCTTCAGCGAAACGGTGCGGCGCTACAATGCGCCCTGGGGAGATAGCAGCCGCCCATAGTCTGGTCGAGGCGCAGATCACGCAAGACCCAGGCGCTCCAGCGCGACCGCCACGCCATCCTCCGCGTTGCTGAGGGTGAATTGGCTGGCGCGCTCTCGGAGCGCGGGCATCGCGTTGCCCATCGCGATGCCCAGTCCAGCCGCCTCGATCAGCGGGATGTCATTTTCGCCATCGCCAATAGCGACAATCTCCTCGCGCGCAATGCCAAGGCGCCGCGCTAGCTCGCCCAGCGCGACGCCCTTGCTCACACCTGGAGCCATGATCTCCACGAAGTCGCTCGTCGTGCGCACCACCGTCATGTCAGCGCCGATACGTTCCAGCAATATATTCCGGAGAGATAACAGGCGCGATTCATCCCCCGTCAGCAGAAATTTGAGTGGTGGGGGGAGTGTGTTGTCCAGGGCGGCGACGTGGCGCACGGCTGGTTCGTGGTAGGCCGCGAGCGTCGTGTCGAGGGCGCCTGGCATGGCGTCAGTGTAGATGGCGTCGGCTGTGTACCATGCGACGGGCATGTCAGCGTCGGCGGAATGTATCGCCGCGAGCGCCACCGCTTGCTGAGCGGGGGATAGCGCCCACGCCACGGCTGGGGTTGCGGTGGCGGAATTCATCAGCGCGGCGCCGTTGCAGGTGATATGTTCGCCATCAATGCCAAGGTCGCGCACGAGGGGTTGAACGGATGCCAGGAGCTTTCCCGTGGCGAGGCAGATGATGGCTCCATGTCGCCTCGCTGATTGTAGGGCAGCGCGATTGCGTGGGGTGAGATTGTGCGCTGGGTCTAGCAGTGTACCATCTACATCGAGCGCGACGAGCCGATACATTCCATCTCCTCTATGTGGACGCTATAAGGCGCCAGCGTAGACCATCAGACCGCCATCCACGAAAAGGGTTGTACCAGTAATATAGCTCGCCTGGTCGGACGCGAGCCACACGACGGCGTTGGCGATGTCATCAGGCAAGCCAATACGTCTGAGCGGAATCTCGCTGAGCAGCGCCGCCTTCTTCTGGGGATCATCGAGTGTCGCCGCATTGATGGGCGTGTTGATGGCGCCTGGCCCGATATTGACGATGCGCACATTGTGGCGCGCGACCTCAGCGGCAAGCGTGCGGGTGAGCATGCGCAAACCGCCTTTCGCAGCGCAGTAGACCGCGTTTCCGACCATTGGCGCCTCTTCGTGGACTGATGAGACATTGATGATGACACCACCTCCACCTTGCGCCACGAATTGCCGCCAGGCTGCCTGTGAAGCGAAGAATGCGCCTTTGAGATCCACGGCGATCTGTCGCTCCCATTGTTGCTCAGTGACATCCTCGAAAGCCGTCGGCTGCTCGATTCCCGCATTGTTCACGAGGATATCGAGGCGGTCATAGGTGTTCACCGCCTCGGCGACGAGCCGCTGGACATCCGTAACCTGCGAGACATCCGCCTGCACGACGAGCGCCTTGCCGCCTGCGGTGGTGATCGCGGATGCGATAGCGTCCGCCGCGTCGCGGTGTGAAAAATAGTCTAGCGCGACAGCCGCGCCTTCCGCGGCCAGACGGCGAACGATGCCTGCGCCTATGCCGAGCGAGCCACCCGTGACAACCGCGACCTTTCCTTGTAGCTGCATGTGATGTGATGTCCATTTCCTCAGAAGCTACTGGCGCGCAGCGTTCAGATGCGAGCGCTACCGAACGTTGGCGACGTAACTGACGTGACAATGGTGTTCTCTCACGCGGGCTGTGTGGAGAGAGAGCGCAGGCGCGGCAGAATTTCGCCCATGCGCTGGAGGGTGTAGGCAATGTCATCCGCAGTGTTGCTGTGACCGAGCGTCAGGCGCAGCGCGCCACGCGCTGCGCTGGCGGCCACGCCCATAGCTGTCAGCACATGTGATGGCTCCACATCCCCTGATGAGCAGGCGCTGCCACTCGATGCCGCGATGCCTACGAGATCCAGGTTGAGCAGCAATGACTCCCCCTCGACTCCTGCGATGACGAAGCTAGCGCTATTGGGCATGCGTTGTGTCGGATGACCCGTCAGCCGCACATCTGGAAGCGCGAGCATTCCCGCGATGAGTCTGTCACGCAGGACGAGCAGGCGTGTGGCCTCGCGCTCGCGCTCCTCGCGCGCGAGCGCGAGCGCCGCTGCGGCGCCCACTATGCCGGGCACGTTTTCCGTGCCCGCGCGGCGGTTGCGCTCCTGCGAGCCGCCCAGTACTTGCGGCTGGACGCGCGCACCCTGACGCGCATACAGGATACCAACGCCTTTGGGGCCATAAAATTTGTGCGCCGAAAGTGTCAGCAGATCAACCTGGAGGTCAGTCACATCCAACTCGATGAGGCCGCCCGCCTGCACCGCGTCGCAGTGGAACGGAACGCGCCGCTCGCGGCAGATACGCCCGATGTCCGCGATTGGCTGGAGCGTTCCAACTTCATTGTTGGCGTACATGATCGTCACCAGCGCCGTCTCATCGGTGATCGCCGCTTCGACACTCGCCACGGAGACGCGGCCATCGCTGTCTACGGGGAGATAGGTGACGGCATAGCCTTCCTGTTCGAGTCGTTGGCAGGTGTGCAGAACGGCGTGGTGCTCGATCGCTGTCGTGATGATGTGGTTGCCGCGTCGGCGCTGCGCATAGGCGATACCCTTGATGGCGAGATTATCCGCCTCGCTGCCGCCTCCTGTGAAGATAATTTCCGTTGGGCGCGCATGGAGCGCCTGGGCGACCGCCTCGCGCGCGGAATCAATGGCTTCAAGGCTTTTTCGCCCCAGGCCATAGATGCTGCTGGGATTGCCAAACAGGTCGCTGAAATACGGCTGCATCCGTGCGAATACTTCAGCGCGCACAGGGGTTGTCGCGGAATGGTCGAGATAGATCACGCCATCTGGGAGGGCCATCAGGATCACATCCTCTCCTGGGGGTAGTGTCGCGAAATGCCGCGCCAGCCATTCGCACCCGAAGTAGCCCGAAGCGGCGCACGCGCGATTCACTCACAGCATAGCATATCGACGCCTCTTGCCAACCACGAACCGTTGACGCGGCGTTTCCGCGCGTGGTACGATTTGAATGTCATTGATACGGTACCCCCGTAGGGTAACCATGGCTGACAACGGGCGCATTGCCCAGGAGGAAGTTATGTCAGGCTCGTATATTGAGGTGACGGATCAGTCGTTCCGAAAAGATGTCCTTGGCGCAGATGCGCCAGTGATTGTTGATTTCTGGGCTGCGTGGTGTCGTCCATGCCTGATGATGGCTCCAGCGTTTGAGTCGCTCGCTGAAGAGTATAAGGGCAAGATTACCTTTGCCAAGTTGAATACTGATGAGAATCAGATGACGCCTGGTAGCTTGGGTATTCAGGGTATCCCAACGATGATTCTCTTCAAGGGTGGCAGGGAAGTTGATCGCATCGTGGGTCTGGTCAATCGCGACGTGTTCAAGAAGCGCATCGAGGCGGTCTTTGGCGCCTCGGTGTAGAAGCTTTTTGCTCGCGCGAGTTGGCGCCGGGAGGGCGAGGGGAGCCTCGTATGGCGACACTACAGTCTGAGAAATCGAATCAGGAACTTCAGATGCGGCTACGTCGTGTAGAGGGACAGATTCGGGGCATCATAGGCATGATGGAGAGCGGGAAGACCTGCGAGCAAGTCGTTACGCAGATTCTTGCCGCGCGCGCCGCGATGGATAGTGTGGCAATGGAGCTCCTGCGCTGCCAGGTAGACGAAGCCATGACCGACCACCCACAAGACGAAGCGCGCGAGACTGTGCGGCGCGCTCTCGATTTGCTCAATCGCGTGTGAGAGCGCGCATCACCGCTTCTGGCAGATGGCGCGTCGGCGCCGTTCGCCTGACACACCGCGCCGTGAGATACAACGTCTCACGGCGCGGTGTTTTCATACCTATGCCCTGAGCCAAGATACTATGCTGCTTCACCCAGACTATCACCACCCTCCATCGTCGTCCCCACGCCCGTATGGGTGAACCGACCCAGCGCCAGAGTCTGAGCGGCGTGAGCAAAGACGTTCGCACGTCACTTAGGATGAGCCGCACAGCAGGCCGTTATGGCGCTGGACATTGGCCTCGTCCCCCCACCCGTAGGGGCCAGGTCGCGCTCCCATTCGCGATGCATGCGCTATACTGGACGAGCGTTGGACGGGCGCGAGGGTCGCGCACAGGGAGGGAGAGAAACCAATGGCGCGGCTGGCGCGGCGCGGTAGCTCCGCATCGAAGCCTGCCCTGAAGTACGCCTCGATGGTGACGCTGGTCGCGCTGGTCGCCCTGCTGGCGCTGACCGCCAGTGGCTGGGGATCGCCGGGCGCGTGGCTCTTCTCCCATATGCCCCCAGCGCTGAAGCGCGAAACGCAAGCCATCTTCCAGGCGCTGACCTCCATCATGCCCACCAGTGGGAAAGCCGCCAGCGTCGCCCCCAGCGTCGCCTCCAGCCCGGAGCTGCCCGCCGTACCCGGCGCCCCCGCCTCTTACCAGCTAGCGACCAGCGCCAACGCCAACATCGCCGAGCCAGGCTCAGGCTACGATACCAACTTCCCGCTGTTCAGCGCCACCGACGACGCCAGCGGCGCCTACCGCGATCCCTATTACGCGACTCTTTGCGGCCCCGGCGCCGTCAGCGTCGCCCTCTCCTACTGGCCGCCCGCGCCTGACCGCGACACCAGCGCCAGCGTCACCGACCCGCTGCTGGGGCCTGCGGCGAAATCCACCACGCCTACGACGACCACCTGGAGCGACTGGGATCTAGACGGCGTCTACCGCATGCGCGCCTACATGCTGCGGCTCGCGTATCAGGTACACGTTCCCGGTTGGAGCCAGCCGGGCATGCTGCCCCAGTCCTACCTGGAGAGCGGCCAACTCGGTGGCGCGACGCTTCAGGTGGTCAATGACACCCTCAACTGGGAGGCTTCAGGCGAGAATCCGCGCGACTGGGCAGGCTACTTCTACCATATCCAGTGGAACAACGCCTTCTACGCCGATCAGCGCCATTACCCGATGAACCTCTATCAGGCGCTGCACGCCGACATTGTCAACGACCTCACCCGCTACCACACGCCGGTGATCGTCGAGATCACGGCGGGCTATCTGCCCAACTGGCGCGAGGCTAACCCCGTCAATCACTTCATCGCCATCATCGGCTACGATGACGCCGCCGGAACTTACACCTACCTGGACACCTGCAAGGAGTATTCGGGATGCAACACCGGTGGCGCTGACGCTCCCAGTCTGCACAGCGCCGACCAACTCCAACTCTCAGCGGGCGTCGCGCACATTGCGACAAGCGCCGCGACCGGCGATGGCGGCTGGGTATGGTGACCCTCCGCCAGCCGCGCCACTGTCTCCCGGCCCTGGCGCAGGTACTTACGCTGCTGCTGACACTGGCGCTCCTGGCAGCCTGCGCGCCTGGCGCGCCATCCACCCGCCAGCGGCCATCGAGCGGCGCGCTGGGCGGCTCCCATGCCAGCGCGCCGCCGCCCGACGCATCACCGCGCCCGCTGCCGCAGTTCAGCGACTGGCGTGTGGCCACGATCGGCCCAGATGGACGTCTCCACGCCATCTCGCTGGATGGCACGCTGACGAGCGTCGGCGGCGCGCTGCCCATCTCCGGCTTCTCAGGCAGCGGCGTCTTCACTGCCGGAACCTCTCCCAATGGCGCGTTGCTGGCCTACCTCAGCGATGGACTGCTCACCATTGTAGACACCCGCACGGGTGTTCTGCGCCGCGCCTACATCCACAGCGGCGACTCGCCACTCTCCTGGTCGCCCGACGGACGTTATCTGGCGCTCCATGAGGCCGGGCGCGTGCTGCGCGTCGATGTCGCGGACTTCACCCGCGCCACGATGCCGCCGCCGCCATCCAGCGCGCTGCCCCAGCTCGCCGTCAGCGGCCCGGATGGCTGGCTCGACCTACGCATGTTGGCGTCACTTACCTCTCTGGCAGTTCGGACGCCCACACCGCCTACCAGAGCCTCGACCTGACCAGCGGCGCGCTGACTCCGATCGCGACGGTCGCCGCCAACCTGGGCGCGACCTTCTCCGTCCAGCCTGGCGGCGCGCACACGCTCTTCTGGACGGCGAAGTATCGCGGCAATCCCTACGTGGCGCAGGCGGCGCTCATCAACAACGCTACTGGCGCGCAGACCGCGCTCCCGACCATCGCGAACACGCTCTCGAACTACGGCTTTCTGGCGCTGCTCTGGCGCCCTGGCACGACACAGGCGCTGGCGGTGACCCTCTACCGCACCCAGCCCGGCCTGCTCTACTTCCTGCTCGATGTCGCCCACGACACCGCGACACGCCTCACCCTGCCCGCCTATCCCGAAGCCTGGACGCCCGACGGCTCTGCGCTGCTGCTGGCCACCAACAGCCAGCAGGCGATGGCCGAGGACGCCCCCGGCTTCAACGACACTGGTGTCCTTGGCTCTGGCCCCTACACCCTCACCCTCGCCCCAGTGGGTTCCAAAGGAGCCATCGGCGCGCCAATCACGCTCACCACCCAGGCGATGACCATTCCCACCCTCGGCTTCATCCATACGGCATAGTTGCGCCTTCGTCCCCACGCCTGTGCGGATGAGCCCGGGAAAGCCTGGATACGCGAGCGAACAAGGAATTTGAGATACAATATCATGCGGCGCGTTTTTTGCGCTCAGAGCAAAACCCATTGTGCGCTGAATGATAGAGGAGACCCCGTATGCCTGGCAGTCCAGATACGCTTGGCCCGTTCGCGTTGCGCGCGTCGTTGCATGAGACTATCTGGGGTGGGCGTGGGTTAGCTGAACTGGCGGGCAAGACGCTACCAGAGGGTCAGCGCATCGGAGAATCATGGGAGACCGAACTCAATTCTGTGGTAATTACCGAGCCGCATGCGGGCAAGACACTGGCGGATCTGGTCGAGGAGTATGGCCTTGCTTTGCTGGGAACGCGCGCGGTGGCAATCTATGGCATGCGCTTCCCGCTGCTGACCAAGTTTATTGACGCCCATGATTGGCTCTCTGTGCAGGCGCATCCAGATGATGCCTACGCGGCGAATCATGAAGGGGGCAAGCTAGGTAAGACGGAGGCGTGGTATATCCTCGCGGCAGAGCCGGGCGCGCAGATCGTCTATGGGCTGGCGCACGAGGCGTCGCGCGAGGAACTGCGTGCCGCCATCGCGGAGAATAAGCTGGAGCCACTGCTACGGACGGTCGATGTGCATGCGGGCGATATTGTCTTCGTGCCTGCGGGTACCGTGCATGCGATAGGCGCTGGCGTCGCCATCTACGAGTTACAGGAATATTCTGATGTGACGTATCGACTCTATGACTATGGTCGTCTCCAGGCGAACGGGCAGCCGCGCGAGTTGCATGTGGAGCGCGCGCTCGATGTCATCTCATTTGCCCCCGCGAAGACCATCACCGTCTCCCGTATACCCCTGCCGCCAGCGGCAGGCGCTCCAGAACGCGCTATCCTGGTCGCCTGTCGCTATTTCGTCGAGCAGGAGTTGCGGCTGAACGGGAACTATTCGATGGCGAGGATGCCATCGAGTTGTCGCATCCTGACTGTCCTGAGCGGCGAGGTGGAGGTGTTGGCCGATGAGTACGACGCGCTACGCTTAGGTCTGGGCGATACTGCGGTGATACCAGCTTGCCAGGCCGTGTTGACGTTGCGCGGGTCAGCGACAATTGTGCTGGCGTATGTGCCTGAGGAAGACGATGTTGCGTTGCGCGAGTGGCAGGCGGCTCACGCGGGACTGTTTCCCGCGAGTTGAGCTAGCTCTTGCGCTCGCTGATAGTCGTGGAGGGTGTCAACGTCGAATTGGGCGTAAGGCTCTTCGATTGTGACAAGGATGATCTCGCCCTGCTCCTCTCTGATGATAGCGCGTGCTCCCTCATCGGTTTTCAGAGCGCGCACGCGCTCGAAAACGCGGCGTGGTAAGTAGACTGGATGTCCACGCTGGCCCGCGTGTTCGGCCATCACGACGTGCTCGGGCTGCGTGCGCGAGGCATCCAGCACACGCTGAATAACTCGCGTTGACATGAATGGTTGATCGCCAAGCAGGATGAGCGTTCCGATAACCTCTGGTGGCAAGCTCCTGACCGCAAGGGCGAGCGTCACGCCCATGCCTTCGCCGTAGTGTGGGTTGATGATGGTGGTGTAGCGACCGGGAGGCAAGGCTGCCGCGACTTCCTCCGCTGACCTGCCCAAGGCGAGGATGACCGGGTGGGCGTCGCTCGCGCAGGCTGCCGCAATGCTCCATGCGAGCAGTGGCGCGCCGTTCAGCGGTAGGAGGAGCTTATGCGCGCCCATGCGTGAGGAGCACCAGCGGCGAGGATGATCGCGGCTATTTCGCCATCCATACGCATCGCATTATCCTTTCATCGCAGCGACAGCGCGCTGTAGCGGGCGCATATGCTGGATTGTATCATGCGCCAGTAGCCGAGCCAAGGCGCACGCCGACTGGCAGTAAAGGAAAAAGCCTGGCGATAGGAGCAAGCGAGATGACAACAGGGTCGCGCACGACGCTCAGGAATATCAGCGTCGCTATACGCTGGCTGCGGATGTGCTCGATCGTCCAATGACGGTTCCGCGATGTCGCGCATTCCCACTGCGACAGAAGAATACCAAACGCACGGCGCCACGATCCTCGCTGGGCGGGAGCGACTGCGTTCGGCACGTCGTATCGGTTTGCTAGCGACCTCGATGAACCCACTCACTCAAGCGCACATGGCGCTGGCGGATGCGGCATGCGCAGTGGCGCGGCTCGATGCGCTTGCCTGGGTGGCGGCGCAGCAGAGCGTTGATAAGGAGCGAGTCACACGCGCTTCTCTGCCTGATAGACTCCTTGCTGCATGGGTATTCGCGCACTCGTCGGGTGATGGCTTGCTGCTGGTCAATGGCGGCCTCTACGTCGAGCAGGCGCGGATGGCGCGTGCGCTCCTGGCGCCTGATGTCGAGATTTCGCTGATCGTGGGCTTCGATAAGGTTCCACAGATATTTGACCCGCGCTACTATCGCGACCGTGACGCCGCGTTATCGGCGTTGTTCGCGGAGGCAGAGTTGATCGTCGCGCCGCGTGCTGGCGCCTCTGAGGATGACCTCGCGGCGCTGCTCTCGCGGCCAGAGAACCGCTCATTCGCATCGCGGGTGCGATTCTGCCCACTGCCTGAAGAATACACCACCGATTCCTCGTCTGACGCGCGCACACTCGCGGTGGGTGGACGTGAGAGCCATGCCCTGCGTGAAGTCGCGTCTCCTGAGGGCCTGGCGCTCGCGCTGGCATCTGGGCCGTATATGCCTGAAAGAGCCGTTACCGATAACGACGCTGTGGATACGTATAGCGTACGACAGGCGTATCTCGCAGCCTGCGAGAATGCGTCGCCAGCGCAGGCGGGAGCGCTGCCGAGGGTTCGGGAGATAGTTGCGTGGAGCGGGAAGTCCGACCCGCGTGGCGCTGCGCTGCGGCAATGGCTGCGCACATCTCCCCGAACGTTGGTTGGGTTGGACGATGCGCTCTCCGCGCGCTAGCCGTCGCCGAGCATGCGCTGGATGGCTGGCCAGTCATGCGAGGCAGCCAGCGCATCAAGTGTCTTTGCGGCGTCCGCGTCGTCTAGCGCGATTGCCAGGCCACGTTCGAAGCGTTCCAGCGCATCCGGCGCGGGACTGAAGAGCGCGGGGAGCGTAGGCACACCCCGCAGCCGCACAGAAAGTGTCTGCACGAGGCGCCAATAGAGCCCTTGTGCGCCTTCGAGCAATTCTGGAAGCGTCAAGGTAGTGGCGACGGGAAGAAAGTGGACGAGCATCGCGTCGAGAAGCAGGTCGTTCAGCGCGGCGCCACTGTGGCGATTCGGCGTCGGCGCTTCCTGTCGCGCGGCGAAGTCCACTGGTGAGTGTGACACCATCCCAGGTGGTGTGGCTGAAGCAATTCAGCGTCTCATGCGCCAAGCTGCGCGACGAAGAACGGCGCCGTGAGGTCGGAAGCAGCGAGGAGTCGTCCGCGCAACAAGTGGCTCAGACGTTTCTGCCACGTTTGCGGGATCGGACTCGACGAGATAGATGAGCGTGTGGACGCTCTTTCCTTCTGCCGCGTCGAGTCGCGCGCCAGGCGAGAGTTTACCCACCTCCGCACGCAGTTCATTCGACTCCATAACGATGATTGCTGGTGTGTCCCGTACAACTCGCCGATACCAGCGCGCCTGATTCGACCATTGTATAGCGGGAAACGCGCGTAGCAACGCCACTGTTTGCTCGCCTGCGAGTTGATAGATTGGGGCGAGCGCCGCCGTTCGCGTCCATGGCCAGCGACGCCCGAACTCGGGCCAGAAGGATGCGGCTTCGGCGGCGGCGTCATCAGCCTGTTCCTGCGTGGCGCGTGCGCGGTCATCCGCGTACTGACCTTGCGCCTATTGAAGCGCGCTGTGGCTCTAGTGTGCGGCAGGTGAATACTCGCCCAGGCCTGACGCCATGCTTCGCCGATGATGAGTGCTTCTTCCTCAGTTTTCCAGGTAAGCAGTTCATCAGTATCGACATCGGTTACAAAGCGCCAGCGCGAGAAGAACCTGTAGGCCAGCGCATAGCGACCCGCGCGCTTCCCATGGTTGAGCTGTGTGACGAGAATACCATGATTTCCAGCGAGAATAGCTAGTCGGCTAATAGTAGTGACCTCCAACGGACGAGATAGCGCCTACCTACAGGATACGACCTTCCACGACGACGCGCAATAAATTTCTTATAGCCGACAACTACGGACAATCACAGAAACTGTCATCAGCCACATCGGTCTGGGCGATGACGCAAAGCGGAACGGTCTCGTATTGTACCACGCCGCAGCCCATCAAAAACGAGCTGAGTTTGGTGAAGCCTATCTCCAGAGAGACGGTCATTGAGGAAGCCTGTGAGTGAGCGAGCGCGAGATCAGGCGCGACGAACCAGAGACGCCAAGAGCGATCGGAGGCAAGATATGCCCGTACAGACGCGGTGGATGACTTACGCTGAGGCGATTCCAGTCATCCGCTCACTGATGCGCCAGAGACCCTCCTGCGTGGCTTCATCGTAGGATGCACGCGACGACTGCGCTGGTTTGCTCTTGATGAAGTATTTCCCGCTCATGTCGGCGACCTCGGGTGATGAGGCGACGTAGATGTTCGTCTGTGCGCCTTGCTCAGGGCTGATCTCGAATGCTCCCATCAGCGTCATTATCCAGTTCGCCACTGTGCCATTGTTTTTGCCAAAGTTTGTGGCGACAACGCCAGGGTGCAGGGTGTTAGCGGTCACATCTGCGCCTGCCAGTCGTCGTGCCAGAGCGTAGGTGAACATGATGTTGGCGAGTTTGCTCTCCCCGTAGACGCGCAGTCCAGCATATGAACGCTTGGCGTTATTGACGTCATCCAGATTGATGCGCTGGCCACCGTGCGCCATGGAAGATACCGTCACGACGCGGGCTGGCGCGCTGGCCTTGAGCCGATCGAGGAGCAGATGAGTGAGGAGGAATGGGGCGAGGTGGTTGAGCGCGAAGGTACGCTCGTAGCCGTCCACAGTGGTCTGTCGCTGTGTGAAGATCGCGCCCGGCATTGTTCGAGAGCACATCGAGACGCTCATGCTGTGCGAGAAAGGCGCTCGCCAGATTTCGTACCTCTTGCATGGATGAGAGATCAGCGACTAATCCGCTGACAGACGCGGAACCTGTCTGCTGGCGAATCTGTTCCACACTTGCCTCAGTGCGCGCGGGATCGCGTCCGACGAGCGCGACGGTCGCCCCCATGCTCGCAAGTGTTCGCGCGCTGACGAAGCCGATGCCGCTGGTCGCGCCTGTCACGAGAATGGTCTCTGCCAGCCAGAGTCGTTTGCGCCAAGTATGTTCCTGCCTTCCGCTATTAGTGAGATCATCGCCAACCGAGAGACGTTGCGCAGTTACGCATTGTAGCGTATCTCCGGTCTCATGAGGTCGATACGGCTTACTACTCCGCGATCACTTCTGGATACACCTTGCGGAAGATGCGCGCGAATTCGGCGCGTTCCGCTGCTGAGCCGACAGTGACGCGGATACAGCGGTCGAGTGGTGGAGCGCCAGGCATGCGGATGAATACACCTTCAGTAGCCAGCGCCGCCACCAAAGCTCTGGCGCGCTCGACTCCGCCGACATCAATTGAGACAAAGTTCGTTGCGGATGGGAACGCAGTAAGTCCGAGGTCTTGCGCCAACGCCGTGTACTCATCGCGGCCCAGGCGCACCTCCGCGACGATCGACGCGAGATACTGCTGGTCGGCCAGTGCGGCCCGCGCGCCAGCGTGAGCGATGGCATTGACGCCAAAATGCAGGCGAATCCGGTCTAGCGCACGTATCGTGTCCGGCGGCGCAATCGCATATCCGATGCGCGCGCCTGCCATCCCATAGGCTTTGGAGAAGGTTCGGAAGCGAACAACACGCGGGTTATTCGCTTCGAGGTGGGCGATGGCTTCAGGTGGCGCAAATTCTACGTATGCTTCATCGAGCAGCAAAACACATGTGGCAGGCAGTGTTTCGAGGAAAGTGGCGATTTCGACGCCTGAATACCAGGAACCTGTGGGATTATCGGGATTCGCCAGATACACCAGACGAGCATCCGTGCGATGGGCCGCTTCCGCTATCGCTTCGAGGTCATTGCGGTCGTCGCGATAAAGCGGTCTCTCCAGCTTCCCTCCAAACCCAGCGACGTGATAGCTGAAGGTAGGATATGATCCCAACGACGCAACCACACTATCACCAGGCTCCATAAAGAGGCGCACGAACAGGCCCAGCAAGTCATCGATGCCCGCGCCTACCCCGACGTGGTCGGCGTCTACGCCCATGTGGGCAGCGATGGCGTGACGTAGCGTAGGCCTCTGGATCTCCATACCAGGCGATCGCGCGAGGGCGTGCTTGCATGGCGTCAAGCGCTTGTGGACTTGGGCCAAAGGAGCTCTCGTTCGCTCCCAACCGCAAAACGAACGGGCGACCTCTCGCCCGTTCCAGTGTCTCTGGGCCGATAAATGGCGCTGTGTTGGCAGAGCTGCGAACGAGGCGCGTATACCTGGCTGCACTGGCTTCCGACCTTGGTCTGATCGTCCAAGTGCGCTGACTCCCTCATGGCGGTGGGCGTCGTACGATGGACGCCGCAGGGACAGTGTTTCCCGACACTGTAACGCCGAGAAGTGGGTACGCGCAACTTTGCATATAGTCAATTGCTACAAAACACCACCAAGTATCCCAACAAATAATGCCAACCCACGATCACATACAGAAGCTCTAGAAAGCCATCATCGTGAGGCTTTCAGAGCTCTCAATTGTTCTA
Organism: uncultured Chloroflexia bacterium; assembly: GCA_963840335.1. GTDB lineage: Bacteria > Chloroflexota > Ktedonobacteria > Ktedonobacterales > JADMIN01 > JAKAIY01. Next base: position 39,314 of record CAWIYP010000024.1, on the reverse strand, counting down.
CAAGCTGTCTGGCGCAAGGCTCAGGACAGCGCTTCACTGCGACCACAGTCTATCCACAGCCAATCAGATCATCGAAGCAGGAGCCATCCTTATAGATGATGACGACCTCGTGGATGTTCGCAAACTGGGTGAGCGTTCGGCTGATCTCATTCCTGACCATCGCGGCGCCTGTGTCGCCATAGCCGGGTACGTTCCGACAGAACTGGAGGGTCGCCACGTTATCCTCGGCATGGGTGCGATTCCAGTTCAGCGTAATCTTGAAGTCGGCTCCGCTACAGGTTGATGTCCCGCTTAGCGAGCCTTCCAGTGGCGTGAAGAGGTCTTGCGCCTTCTCCGCCGCTGTCGGCCCAGCGATGAGCTGGCTGATCGCATAGGTCGCGACTCCGAGCGTTGGCGAGGTTCTGTTCACCGCGAACACCTGGCTGGGCGCCAAATTTTGCTTGGAGAAGTAAACCTTCACCGGATAGCCGGTCTGCTGGCCAGTCAGGCAAGCATTTTGTCCTTGCAAATCGTCGAAGCAATTGCCCTGGTAGCTGAGAATCACCACCTGCTTGATCTGCGAGAATTGGAGCAGGGTGGATGAGACCATCGCCGCCATGCGTGGGCCATCGAGATCGCCAGGAATGTCGACTCGGCGGCAGAATCGCAGCGTCGCTGTGCCAGGTTCAGCTTTGGATCCGCGATGGTCGAGCGTGAGATCAAAGCTCCGAAATTCGCCGGGGCAGACGGATTGCAGGGCGAGCTGGCCATCAAATGGTGAGTAATAGTTTTGGGCGCGCTCCGCGATTGTCGGCCCTTTCAGCATCTCGTTGAGCGCAAATGTCGCTCGTTCCTGAACGGTAGTGGCGGTGATTGTGCGCGTGACTGCGAAAACCGCCGTGGGATTATTGTCAGAGTCAGGATGTTTGGTGAAGAAAACCTTCACCGTGCACCGCTCGGCGTTACTGTAGGTGTAGTGTTTGCGCCAGGGCTAGTCGTTGTGGCGCCACACGCCGCGACGAGCATCGCCACCAGCGCCAATCCTGGAATGATCGCGCGCAACGCGCGCCGCCTCAATCCAGTGACGCCGCTTAGGCCGATTGGCGCTCGCTCCGCATTGTTCCTTGACATACCGATGAACTCCTTCCCGGCGTGAGATTCAGATCTCCATATAGGGAGGTGATTCCCGTGCGCCCGCCCACTTTAGATCCGCTGCTAAACCACCTCATTACATAACATAAAGGGGTCAATTATCGGTCACAATTTCGCCTCTGAAAATCTCAAGAACGACACACTTCCGCCTTGCGTACGGAAACATGCGATACTCGCTCCACCCACTAATAGTACGGTAATAGTACGGTGTGATCTGCCAGGCGGAGTAGGGCCGAGTTGCTCAGCTGCCCCATCAATAAGTCGAAATATCCCGTGCGCTTTTATCTCTCTCTCAACTTGGAAGCGTAAGACTGGCACAGGCGTTGCGGACACATTCTCCGGCTGCTGCTAGCTCGATAGGTGAGTGTTCACTGGCGCTTTAGCACGCGCTTTTTCGCTCCCTCGCGCGCCCAGCCACTATCAGGAAACCGCGCCGTCAATGCCAGATCGATGAGTGTAAAAGCGATATTGACGTGCGCTTGGTTCGCTTTTCTCGCGCGCTCGTGCTTGACCCCAAGCGCGGTGGCGCTCATCAAAGGAGGTAATGCTGGAACAGTGAGATACGCTTGATTCAGGGTGCGATGTTCCCGTCGCCACGAGGGTGTGGACGTGTCGATGATTGCTTAGTTCAGGAGAACAAAGATGAAAGCAGTCGTGTACAAAGAGCCATTCAAGGTCGCGGTAGAAACCGTGCCGGATCCCAAGATTCAACACCCAAACGATGTCCTTGTGAGGATAACGTCTAGTGCGATCTGTGGCTCCGATCTACACATGTATGAGGGCCGCACAGCCGCGAAGCCGGGCATTGTCTTCGGCCACGAGAATATGGGCATCGTGGAAGAAGTCGGCGCAGGCGTGACAACGATCAAAAAGGGCGACCGCGTTGTCATGCCTTTCAATGTGGCCTGTGGCTTCTGCAAGAACTGCCTTGCTGGATTCTCTGGCTTCTGCCTGACAGTCAATCCCGGATTTGCGGGCGGAGCGTATGGCTATGTGGCGATGGGGCCGTACACCGGTGGGCAAGCGGAGTATCTGCGTGTGCCATATGCCGACTACAACTGCCTCGTCTTGCCGAAGGGAACCGAGCACGAGGCTGATTTCGCCTTGCTCGCCGACATCTTCCCCACAGGCTATCACGGCTGCGAGCTGGCGCAGGTCAGCCCAGGCGAGAGCGTCGTCGTCTATGGCGCTGGCCCTGTCGGATTGATGGCGGCGTATTCCGCGTTGCTGCGTGGAGCATCGCGTGTGTTCGTCGTGGACCGCATCAAGGAGCGGCTCGACAAGGCAAAGCAGATCGGGGCGATTCCCATCAACTTTGACCAGGGTGATCCAGTCAAGCAAATCCTGGATCAGACTGACGGCGAGGGCGCTGACAAGGGCGTAGACGCTGTGGGCTATCAAGCCGTCACCAAGGGCGCCCTGCACGAAGAGCCAGCGACGGTGCTCAATGCGCTCGTTAACTCGGTGCGACCGACGGGTATGCTTGGTATACCGGGACTGTATGTCCCATCGGATCCAGGCGGACCAACCGAGAGCGCCAAGCAGGGATTGCTGCTCGTGGCGATTGGCAAGCTCTTTGAGAAGGGCCTGCGGATGGGCACAGGCCAGTGCAACGTGAAGCGCTACAACCGCCAACTGCGCGACATGATCATCACAGGCCGCGCGAAACCCAGCTTCGTCGTCTCGCATGAGATCCCGCTGGAGCAGGCGCCACAAGCGTATGAGAAGTTCGATAAGCGTATCGAGGGCTACACGAAGGTGATCCTGCATCCTGGCATGCACAATGGCAAGACGCAGTCCCAACAGACGAGCAGCACGACGAAACGCTAGTGGCCGTATGATCCGAATGCGTGCGCGCGTTTGTCGCTGATCAGTGTCAGCCACAAACACACATGAAATGAGCGCCAGAGACAGCGGGAGGCAGCGGGGATGGTGTTATTCCTCGCCGTCTCCGTGGCGCTCGCCATGTAGCCCCGACTCATTGCCGCCGCCAAATACTTCTTCGAGCAGGCGGACGGCAGTGGCCTCTTGTGTGGCGCGAATCTCATGCCAGACCGCCCACGACCACTTTTCGCTAGCGGCGTTGAAGTCGCGCATGAACCCCCCGTCAAAATGCAGATCGCGCATGTGTGTTCCCTCCGAGATTTCGCTGGCGCTTGACGTGGCAGGTCACGCCATCAGCCATTTGGCATACTGTACCAAGTTTACGAAATCTCATCAATAGGATGATTGGCGGCAGGGGGTATGACCATAGACATACGAAAGCCCGCGCCACGGCTTTGCGGCATCGGAGCTTTCAGTTGTCGCGAGGGCGGTGTCGCTATCTGAGGGCCTGCCTCCGCGGATTGTTTCTCGAACGTGGATTTACAGCCAGCGCAGCAGAAGTAATAGGTGACACCATCGCGACACTGAGGTATGGCGCGCTGTCGCGATGTCAACGGTCATGCCGCAGATTGGGTCGATGGCCTCCGTACGCTCAGGCGCGAGGGTGACCTCACCCAGCCCGACACGCTTGCGGCGCGCTTCGAGCAATTCCGCCATGACACTGAAGGCGATCTCCTCCGGCTGGATGGTAAATCCTGGCAAGCCTTTTGGACGCTTGAGGTCAGCGATGCGCTCTGGCGAGAGTCCGTGCTCGCCGAGATAGGCGCGGACAGCCGCGAGCCGCTTGTTGCTGGCGACCAGGCCGACATAGCTCGCGGGGCTGGAGAGGGCCGCCAGCGCCGCCTCCTCATCGTATTCGCCGATCGTCGCGACGATCACGTAGTTGCGCGGCTGGAGCAGAGGCGCCAGCGCCTCAAGGCCAGGCGCCATGCGGTCAGCGTCAGGGAAGGCTTCCATATCCGCCAGTGGGTCGCATGCCCACACCTCGACGTTGAGCGCGCTCGCCAGACGGACGAGCGCACGCGCCACTGCCGACGCGCCGATGACGACGACGGCGGGCTGCGGCAGGAAGGGTTCCACAAACACTTGTAATTCTCCCTGACTGCCACAGAGCATCGGCGATTGCACGACGCCATCGCGCATGGACTCCGGCTCGTGGATGTCTGGGCTGAGCACGAGTAGTCGCGAAGCTCCATCCGCCAGGGCAGCCAGTCCCTGACGAGTGACAGCCGGTTGAGCGCAGTGTCCGCCAACCCACCCTTCCATACGACCATCCGGAAGGATGATCGCGCGAGCGCCGGGTGCGCCGGAGGTGGGCTGGCGGGCAGCTACGACGGTCGCCAGAGCGAAGGCGCGACCCTCCGCGCGGAGTCGCTGCGCGTGCGCAAGGATATCGTCTCGCATCTGGCGCTATCTCCCCATAGGATAGAACTCAGGACGCTTCCAGCTTGGTGCGGAAGCAGTCGAAGAAGTTCGTCGTCAGACGATGGGCCGTGCCTTCGATCAGGCGTGAGCCAACGCTGGCCAGCGTGCCGCTAATATTGACATCCGCTACCCAGTTCATTCGTGTCTCGGTCTCTGAGAGCGCGGAGAGGCTCATCGCGGCCTTCATATCGACTGCGCTGCCACCCGCCGAGCCACGGCCACGCATCGCGGCGTGGTCTGGCTCGTGCACATCTTCCAGCGTGACATCGAGTGTGAACGTCGCTTTGACCGCTCCAATGCCCACCGCCAGGGTTGGCTTGAAGTGATCGGGCGCCAGGATGTCCATGGACTTGAAACCCGGCGCGCACTCCGCCACTTTGTTCGGATCCAGCACAAACTGGAACACCTTCTGCATAGGAGCCTTGATGTCCAGGTTTCCTTCGAAGTGCATGCTACATCTCCGCCGCGCCATGCGCCGCTAGTATCTCGTACACCTTCCACGGAGTGATCGGGATGTCAATGTGGGTGACGCCGAGATGGCTCAGCGCATCAACCACCGCGTTCGCGATGGCTGGCGGCGCGCCCACTGTCGCGGACTCACCCACGCCTTTCGCGCCGAAGGGATGATGCGGCGACGGCGTCACTGTCTTGTCCGTCTCCCAGACGGGCGTCTCCATCGCGGTAGGCAAGAGATAGTCCATCAGCGTCCCCTGCTGGATATTGCCATTCTCGTCGTAGGTGATGGCTTCCAGTAGAGCGGGCGCCATGCCCATCGTCAGGCCACCGTGAATCTGCCCATCAACGATCATCGGGTTGATGATGTTGCCGCAGTCATCAACGGCGACAAAGCGCCGAATCTTGACTTGTCCTGTGCCACGGTCAATATCCACGATGCAGATGTAGGCGCCGAATGGGAACGTCATGTTTGGCGGATCGTAGTAGTCAACCGCCTCCAGGCCCGCCTCCACGTCGCTTGGGAAGTTCGTATATGCGGCGAAGGCGATATCCTTCATCGTGACCGAGCGGCCCGGCGATCCTTTGACCTGGAACTTGTAGTTTTCCCATTCGATATCGTCTACACTTGCTTCAAGCAGATGCGCGGCGATCTTCTTCCCCTTCTCGCGTATCTTGCGGGCGGCCACGGCGGTCGCGGCGCCAGCGGTGGGCGTGCTGCGGCTGGCGTAGGTGCCCAGGCCATAGGGCGCAGTGTCAGTGTCGCCATGCTCGACGGTGATGTTCTCTACTGGAAGCCCCAGCTCCTCGGCGATGATCTGGGCGAACGTCGTCTCGTGGCCCTGGCCCTGCGTCTGCACGCCGATGCGCGCGATGACCGACCCCGTCGGGTGCACGCGAATCTCGCAACTGTCGAACATCTTGATGCCGAGGATGTCGAACGTATGCGAAGGACCAGCGCCAACGATCTCCGTGAAGGTGGAGATGCCGATGCCCATCAGCTCACCACGAGCGCGCTTCTCCGCCTGCTCGCGGCGCAGGTCAGCGTAGCCGATGATATTCATCGCTTTCTCGAGCGCCGCAGGATAGTTGCCACTGTCGTATTCCCAGCCAGTTGCGGACTTGTAAGGGAACGCTTCCGGTTGGATGAAGTTCTTCATGCGCACGTCCGCTGGATCGAGTTCGAGCTTCTGCGCCAGCGTATCGACCATGCGCTCGATGGTATGCACGGCCTCGGTGACGCGGAAGGAGCAGCGATACGCCACGCCGCCGGATGGTTTGTTGGTGTAGACGCCATCCACCTCAACATGCGCGGCTTCGAGATCATAGGAGCCAGTAATGACGCTAAAGAGCCCGGCGGGAAACTTCGATGGGTTTGCCGCCGCGTCGAAGGCGCCGTGATCGGCAAGCGTCTTCACACGCAGCGCCTGCATCTTGCCATCCTTCGTGGCGGCCAGTTCCGCGCTGATGTGGTAGTCGCGCGCGAAGCTGTCAGCCTGCAGGTTCTCGGAGCGATCCTCGATCCACTTGACTGGGCGTCCCGTCTGCAGGGAAGCGACGCAGGCGATGACATAGCCAGGATAGACAGGCACCTTGCCGCCAAACCCGCCACCAATATCGGGCGAGATGATGCGAATCTTGTGCTCCTGGATACCTGTCACCAGCGAGAAGACCGTGCGGATGGCATGTGGCGCCTGCGTGGTCATGTAGACAGTGAGCTTGCTCTCGATCGGATCCCATGAAGCCACACAACCACACGTCTCAATGGATGAGACGTGGATGCGCGGGATGTAAAGATCCTGCTGGACGACGACCTCGGCGTTCTTGAAGAGTTCGTCGGTGCGATTGGCGTCGCCCGCTTCCCAATGCCAGATATGATTGGTCTTCTGCTCGCGGTCGGGGCGCACCAGCGGCGAATCAGGCTCCAGCGCCTTGAAGGGATCAATCACTGGCGGCAGCGGCTCGTACTCGACATCGATCAACGTGATCGCATCCGCCGCGATATAGCGCTCAGTCGCGATGACGGCGGCGACCTCCTGGGCCTGATAGACAACGCGGTCTACTGGCAGCACCATCTGCTTGTCGCTCATAAGGGTGGGCATCCACGCCAGGCCTGCGGCATCCAGGTCTTTGCCAGTGACAACCGCCAGCACACCGGGGAGCGCCAACGCCTTGCTCGCGTCGATACTGAGGATGTTGGCGTGCGCGTATGGGCTGCGCACGATGTCCATGTAGAGCATGCCCGGGAGCTTGATATCGTCGACATAGTGGCCTTTGCCGCGAAGGAAGCGCGCATCTTCTTTGCGCTTCACGCTGTGGCCCATGCCGTGAATTTCCGGCGTATCAGTGGTCATGGCGTCACCTCCGCAGGGGCTGTTGGCGCTGCGCTCTGGCCTCCCTGAGCCTTCGCGGCGTATTGCACAGCCTTCACGATATTGACATAGCCCGTACAGCGGCAGAGATTCCCTGAAATCGCGTGGCGAATCTCATCGTCAGTAGGGTTCGGATTCTCTTTGAGGAACGCTTCCGCTGTCATCATCATACCGGGAGTGCAGTAGCCGCACTGGAGGCCATGCTCCTGAAAGAAGCCTTCCTGGATGGGATGGAGCTTGCCACCCTGCTCAAGGCCCTCGACGGTACGTATCTCCGCGCCTTCAGCCTGCACCGCGAAGAGCGTGCAGGACTTAGCGGGAACGCCGTCAATCTGCACCGTGCAGGCGCCGCAACTGGTGGTGTCGCAGCCTATATGTGTACCAGTGAGATTCGCGACCTCGCGGATAAAATGCACGAGCAGGAGGCGCGGCTCGATGTCAGCTTCGTATGCCTGGCCATTGATCGTAAGTTTGACGTGCTGAGTCATACTCAGACTCCTCCTACTATGCGCCTGCCCGCGCACGATCGATAGCAGAGCGCAGCGCACGCGCCGCCAATGTTTGCGTCACCGCCCGCTTGTATGCTTCTGGGCCGCGGAGATCAGCCATTGGCTGTGCGGCACTCGCGGCAAGTCGCGCTGCCTCGCGCACCACATCTTCGGTAGGCTGCTTGCCGAGGAGATAAGCCTCGGCTTGCGATGCGCGGATCGCCTTCGGGCCAACATTGGTCAGACCGATGCCTGCCTGGGAGCAGACATCGCCATTCAGCGTGATCTGTACGCCGACTGCCGAAATGGCGTAATCACCTACTTTGCGTTCAAACTTCACGTAAGAGGAGCCGCTACGCGCCGCCGGGGTTGGCACATGAATCTCGATCAAAATCTCGTCAGGCGCCAGCGCGGTTTCCATTGTGTCTATGATGAAGTCGTCAACAGTCATGACGCGCTGGCCCCGAGGACTCGCCAGGACGACACTCGCGCGCATCGCGAGCATCATGGCTGGGTGGTCATTTGCGGGATCAGCGTGGGCGATGTTGCCGCCCACCGTTGCGAAGTTGCGCACGATGGGGTCTGCCACGACAGCACTTGCCTCATACAGGCCCGTGTAGCGGCGCCGTACCAACGCTGACTTTTCAAGCGCGGTCTCGCGCGTCATAGCGCCGATAACGAGATTGCCGTCTCGCTCCTCTATTACCGCAAGACCGGGGATTTTACGCATATCGACGAGATATGCGGGAGTTGCGAGGCGGAACTTCATAAGCGGAATGAGGCTCTGTCCGCCAGCCAGGAGTTTCGCGTCACCTGGGTGATGTTGAAGCAGGCTCCATGCTTCAGAGAGAGTCGTAGGCGCGAAATACGTGAACTTGTCTGGAATCACTGCCGACCTCCGTGGGTATGCCGCACGTCGTGGCACGAGCATGGGGAGACTCATTCGGGCAAGCGCGGGTCGCCGCCGCGAACACAGCGAATCAGTTCAGTTGACCCACACGCAAGGCAGTGAGGAGAAGCGCGAGGCGCGCCCGCGCACATGCTAACCCACCTGATCCTGGCGCGCTACGGGGAGTTCACACTACAAATATGGCGCTACACAGTACGACCGCATCAGTCAAATGTTCGGGAGCCGACCATTTACCAGCATGACCAGCCACACCTGGACTCAGCGCGAATATCCGCTTGACACACTGAAGGGGATGAGAAGGGTACGCACACTATATTGCGCGCAGCCGCGTTACGTCAAACAAGCGGTTAGCAACTTACAGAATGAGATGCGCTCAGGAGTTTAAGCGCCTGGTGTGCCAGAATTCTCAGGGGCCAGGATGAAGTCATAGCGTATCGTATAGTAGGGTGCGCTTATGGGCTTGCCATCTGGCGCGATGCCCGGCTCATGGCGATGAAATGGCGCGATCAACGGCGACTTGACGCCGAAAACCGCGTCTGAGTCAAGGTAGCGGTCACCTGCCGCGAAGACATGTGTGATAAGTGTCTGGTATCCAGGCGCTGTTACCATGAAGTGAACGTGCGCGGGGCGCATGGGGCTGCGCCGCGCCGCCGCGAGCAACTCGCCAACGGGGCCGTCATCTGGAATCGGATAGGCTGAGGGGAGGATTGACCAGAAGAAATACTGCCCATCAGGTTGCGTGAAGAGATGACCACGCCCGCGCGCCTCTGGCAGACCCTCATATTGCACGTCGTAGCGGCCCGCTTCATCGGCCTGCCATACCTCTACCCGCGCTCCCGCAATCGCCTCACCTGTCACTGAGCGCACCTGGCCCGCAAGAAAGCATGGCTCACCTGGCGCGCCATTCGCGATGTCGTCGCCACAAGCATACTGCGGTGACTCGGCGACGAAAAATGGGCCAAAGACAGTTGACTCTGTTGCGGCGCCCGTTTGAGGATGGTTGACGCCGATGACTTGCATCGAGACGCCCAGCACGTCGGAGAGGAGGATGAATTCCTGACGCTGTTCGGTGGTGATATGGCCAACGTGCGTCAAAAAATCGATTCCCTTCGCCCACTCCTCCTCTGTCAGGTTGACCTCACGAATAAAGGCATGTAGGTGCTTAACGAGGCTCTGCGCAAGCTCACGAAATCGTGGCGAATCGCTATGGTCAAAGCTCGCGAGCACTGCCTGAGTCAGGTCATCGCCGCGAAGATTTCGCGCGGAGTCTGCTGATGGTTCTGGCGAGGTCATTCTCATGCCTTTCTTTTGTATGGAGTGGGTATACTGGAACAGGCGTTATCAGCGCCTACGCCTGGCAATCGCCTGAAACGCGGGCAGGTGGCGAGCTGTCAGTCGACTTTTGATGAGCGTAGTGTATTTCAATTGGTCTGAGCGACGCCTATGCAAGCGCCCGCACAAGAGCGACATCTTCCGCTGTGACTTTGACGCAAGGTCGAGTGGCCGTATAGAACTGCACGCGTACGATGTCACCACGCGAAGGGCCTAGCACAAAGCCATGCTCGCCAGCAAGCGCGGCTTCCACTGCCGCTGTCGCCATATGCGTCGCTAGAATGCGATCGGCGGCGGTTGGCTCTCCACCGCGTTGAAGGTGGCCAAGGACTACCTGGCGAGCGTCAATCGCATTGCGCTTGAGCCGCTGCATGACTTCAATAGATGGCACAGGATAGCCCTCAGCCGCTACGATAATCGCATGCCGCTCGCCTGTCGCGAAGGCTCTGCGAACGGTGGCAAGCACATCCCACGCCTCTAATGGCGCCTCTGGGACAAGGGCGAGATCGGCGCCAGCGGCGAGTGCGGCGTGCGTTGCCAGATAGCCCGAAGCGCGTCCCATAACCTCGACCACAAACGCACGGCGATGGCTCGTGGCGGTTCGCTTCAGATCATCTATCGCACGCGCCGCCGCATTGATAGCGGTATCCACGCCAAGCGTCGTCTCGAACTCCGCGAGATCATTATCGATCGTGGAAGCGATGCCAATCACATGCGCGCCCAGACGATCAAGCGCCAGGCTGCCTTGCTGGCTGCCATTGCCACCGATGACAATCAGGCAATCCACGGAATGTTCGAGAAGCCGCCGCGCCGCCTCAGCCTGGTAGATCGCGCATTTCATGCGTGGTTCACGGGCGCTGCCGAGCCAGGCGCCGCCAAGCTCACCAAGCCCACGCACATCCACATGCGCTAGTGGGAGGAATTCCCCGGCGAGTAGACCATAGAAGCCATCCCGCACACCCAGCACCTCGGCGTGGCGATTCAGCGCATAGCGTGTAATCCCACGCAACGCCGCATTCATGGCGGGCGCATCGCCACCACTCATCAGAACCGCGATTCGCATGGCCCATCGCCTCCCGGAACGACCTGCCTACGGTTCTCCTCCGCTAGGCCCACCGTTGCTATATCCTCATCGCGATTGTACGACATAGCATCTCGCCAGTGTCTGCACCGACTGATGGCGGTGACTAGCAGCATCAATGCGCTCCTCACCTCGCCATCACATTCACGAGCGCTAGCGCCAAGTTCTGCCAAATCCATCTACCGCGCCACTCCTACTTTTCCACCAGCTTTTTCTCTCTCACTTACTCTCCACCACTACATCATCCTTTGCGCGTCTTTTTGCCCCCAAGATTATTTCTTCGAGACGACACTTAGCGACCGATCAATAATACTATTCTGTAAACTTAAATCATTATGCGCAAATGGTGATTTGCGCATAATGAACATAATCATCAACATCGTTTACTTGCTCTATGCTGGAATATTTGTTCTGTTTCTTAAATGAAACATTTGCGCCGTTGATGAGGTTGATGAGCGGGTTTGCTTACGATGAGATGAGATTTTGCTCAGTGAGAGTGGCGCACAGAATCATAGTGGTGCTATGCTGCTATTAGCGTATGCTTGACACCTCGTACGCTGTCGCTCGCGTTTGCGCCTCCCTGCGCGCGCCTCGTAAAGTGATCTCGTCCATGAGCGATCCCTTTGAGTCAGACCTGGATATCCCTGTGGAGCGTAACGCACGTGCGCGGCTGCTGCGTGAGGGTATGCGGCTTTTCCTGCGTGATGGCTTCGCATCTGTCTCGACGCGGCAAATCTGCGAAGCCGCTGGCGTAACGCAGCCTTCCCTCTATCACCACTTCGGGAGTAAAGAAGGCTTATATTTCGCTGTTATTACCCAGTGGTTCGCTGACTTGCGCATCGCGATGACGGACGCCATCACTCATGGCGATACGTTCCGTGATCGTCTCCTCAATCTGGCGGTCTTCTTCTGGTCTGGGCGGGCGGGAGAATATCAGGCGATGCAGCATGATGCGATGCAGCATATGCCACGCGAGCGCATTCCCGAGTTGCGGCTCACCATCCTGGAATCAGTGGTCAATCCACTGCTCGATCTGATGCGCTCTGGCATCGCGAGCGGTGTCCTACCCGCTCAGGCTGATCCTTACGTGTTGATGGAGCTTTACTGGGCGCTCATCGATGGCTTCACAGGCATCTATCATCGCGGCGATCCGCTACCTCCGCCCGAGAGTAACACCGCGCCTATCGATCTGTTTCTCGCTGGCGCGTATGCCATCCCCGCAACGACCTACAGCGCCTGGCCGCAGCTCCCTCCTCTAGAAGCGCTCAAGCGTGATGCTAACCAGGCGCACGAGAGGTAGCCATCACTGCGTCAACCCTAGACCTGAAGAGCAGCAATCCAACGCGCGACCTGATAAAGTTCTCCAAAAACGCTACCAGGTCGCGCGTTGGATTGCGCTGTTATGACGCATTCACGTTAAGCGCTACTACTTGCTTCCTTCTCCTGCGCCAACAGCTACTGGCATCACAGGCCAGGCGCCCTGCACTGCCTCGTCACCATCCCAGTAGGGGAGTGACCCCAACTCGGAGAGGTCGAGGCCGGCGATCTCTTCCCGTGGCGTTACGCGGATGCCCATCAGCTTATCGAGTACCTTGAAGAAGATGAACGAGATGCCGAACGCCCAGACAAAGGCGACCACCGCGCCGATCACTTGCGCCTCGAACTGGCCGACGTTGCCACCAATCAGGCCTGTAACTGAGAGGCCACCATAATTCGCTGTGCCATCGGCGAAGATACCGACGGAGAGCTGACCCCACATGCCGCAGACGCCATGCACCGAGATGGCGCCCACAGGATCATCAACCTTCAGCTTGTTCTCGAAGAACCAGACCGCGATGGGCACAAGCACACCCGCGATGGCCCCAATGACAAAGCCCCAGACAGGACTGACGTAGCCGCTTGGAGCGGTGATCGCCACCAGACCGGCCAGGAAGCCATTCGCCATCATGCCCACGTCGGGCTTGCCGTTGGCAATCCAGGTGAAAAGCATTGAGGCAAGCGCACCGCTGGCGGAGGCGAGCATCGTGACGGTAGCGACCATGCCAATGCGCAGGTCGCCGTTGCCAGCCGCGCCGAGAGTACTCCCAGGGTTGAAGCCAAACCAACCGAAGCCCAGAATCATAGCGCCGGTAAGCGCGAAGATGATGTTGTGGCCCGGAATGAGATTCGGCGAGCCATCTTTGTTGAACTTGCCGATGCGCGCGCCAAGCACGATGGCTCCAGCGAGCGCTGTCCATCCACCGACGGCGTGTACAACGCCACTACCCGCGAAATCGATGTAGCCCGCTCCCAGGCCCACATTGCCCAACTGAGAGAGCCAGCCGCCACCCCATGCCCAGTTGCCGTAGATCGGGTAGATTACCGTCGAAACGAACAGACCGTAGACGACGAATGCCGCCCATTTCCAGCGTTCCGCCATCGCGCCAGTGGGAATCGTGGCGGTAGTGTCCATGAAAACCATCTGGAAGAGGAACAGGACAGCAACCGCGACGTCATATGTACCACCGGTCAGACCAAAACCGCGGAATCCAGTAAGACCCCAGGTAATCGACCCGATATGGATGCCGAGCTCTTTGTTGAGCGTACCCATGCCACCGAGGTTGGGAATACCTACCGAACCAACGCCGCCAAACATCAGCGCAAAGCCGATGAAATAAAAGCCAGTCATACCGATGACGTACACCATGAAGTTCATCGCCATGACATGTAGCGCGTTCTTGCGTCGGCTAAAACCCGCCTCGACAAGCGCGAAACCGAGCTGCATGAACATAACCAGATAGCCGGTAATAAGCGTCCACGTGAAGTTGACACCGAGTCGGTTCTGGTTGACCAGTGTTGCGAGTTGCAACGCAAACGGTTCGGTACTCTTCGCCTGCGCAAGATTTTGCGCGCTAATGGTACCTGGGGCGATTCCTACCAGTCCGGCGGCTCCGCCACCTGTGGTAAGACCCGATGCGTCTCCTGCTGGGCCTTGACCTGACAGGTACGCGAACAGAACGCTCAAACCAATGACGAGAACGAGTGATCCGATGACCCACGCGAGGCCTGACAATCGTTTCACGCTCAAGATTCTACTCCTCCCAGCGCACATTGCGTCGCCAGTATCGACGCGCATGCGCGTGCGCTCAAACAGCCGAGTGATGGGGGGACAGCGCGCTCGAATCGCGCGTCGCCGTAGGATCAGGCGTGCGTAGCGATGACCTGACGCCGCTCACGCGCCGCCAACCGCACCCGATGGCGCAGCAGCGCGACGAGGCGTTCCTCATCTTCTCCGCTAGCCAGCCAGATATTCATATCTGGCTCGCCATCCACTCCACGCAGGATGGCGCGATTTCGCAGGACCTCAACGTCACGAAAGGCGCTCCAGCGTCGGGGCGCAGTACGGCCAAGTACAACCTCCTGATCGGTAAGGGTATATCCAACCGGAATAAATAGCGCGAGGGCAATGGCCGCGATGAGCGCTAATTCAGCGCCCGTACTAAGCCAGCCCCCGATGACGCCCAGAAGCATCAGCCCTGCCGCGCTATAGACGTTGGCACGCTGTACGCGTGCTCGGGCGCGAAGTGGCAAGGGCGCTTTCACAAGCAGCTCGCCCTTTGGGGCAAGCGCCCAAGGGTGCGCCCAGCGGAGAAACAGCAGTAGGACGCAGCCAACCATCAACGCGGTAACGAACAGCATGGTGATACCTCCGGGCTTGTTGTTATGGTCAGTCGTGGCGCGCAAAGCTCCGTGCTAGACGGATAAACCCTCGAAGCGCGTCTCCTGGAGAGGCCTTAGCAAGATTCACAGCGCGTTTCTGGAGCCGCAGAACCGACATCAGCAGGTCACGGGCATATGTGCGTATCGATGCGTCAGTGGCAGTGCGTACCGCCACGCGCAGATCCTCTTCCGCGGCGTCCAATAGCCCTAGACTCAGTCGAATCTCCGCTCGTTTGATCCGCGCAATGGCGCTTTCTGGATCGTAGGCGACTGCGGTATCGAGATGAGAGCGCGCATCCTCGATCTCACCTAGCTCAAACTTGGTCGCGCCCATGAAAGCCCAGGCAGGCGCAAACGTTGGCGCGCGATCGCAGAGATCAGCGAAGGCGATGAGCGCTTCCGCCCATTCACGGCGACGCGCATGACAGACGCCCAGTCCGAGCAGCGCATCGAGGTGAGCCGCCTCATGCGCGGTGGAGAGGCCATCAGTTGCCAGCAGCGCGCGGTAGATAGCGAATGCCGCGTCTGTGCGCCCTTCAGACAGCGCATCACGCGCTTCTCGCAACGCTTCCTGTGTATCCGAGGCGTTGGTAAGTAGCCCAAACCATTCTTCGATCATCGTGGCATCTCTCAATCGTGACGCAAAATAGCCAAAGGTGGACGCGAGGAGCGCTACAGGATGTGTACGTGCCTAATCAAGGGCTTCCTGGGTAAGTTGCTCTAGCTCCATCTCCATCGCCTCGACGACATTAGCGAGGCGCGCAGGGATGGCGTTGAATGCCAGCTTGAGCAATGGTGGTGTGATGAGAGTTGTAGCGGTGGCGAGCACAACGAGCATCGAGAACCAGCCGGCATCGATGAGTTGTGACTGGAAGCCGAGTGAAGCGACGATCAAAGCGACTTCTCCACGCGGAATCATGCCAATCCCAACCGCGAGAGACTCACCAAATGGCATTCGGCTAACGAACGCGCCCAGCCCGCAGCCAACGACCTTCGTCGCAATCGCCAGAGCCATGAACAGTGCGAGCGCGCCCCAGGGCAGGTTATCGAGGCGCACCCCAAGGCCGATCGAGACGAAGAACATCGTCGCGAAGAACCCTGTTGCGAGCGTTTCAACGCCGTGCGCTACCGGTGTTTGTGGAGCGGCGCGGGCGAGCAACAACCCGGCGATATAGGATCCGGTGATGGGCGCCAGGCCGCCGAGCGCCTGCGCGCTCCACGCCAGCAAAAAGCCAATGCCGAGCGCAAGCGCCAGGAAGCCCTCGACATGGGTTTCCAGCAAGCGCAAGAGGGGTTTGCTGATGAACCATAGCGCGACCACGCTTGCGCACACAGCGGCGATCCGCCCAACCGCCAGCATCGGGCCAATGCTAGCCGTTGTGTCCGTCACAACCGCTAGCAAGGCTAGGCCAATGACGTCGTCTATCACGGCTGCCAGCAGAATGGCGCCACCAGCGCGACTTGAAAGGCACCCCAGTTCACGGAGGGTAGCGGCGGTGATGCTCACGCTGGTGGCGCTCAGCGCGACGCCAACGATGAGCGCGGCTTTCATTGAAAGGCCGAAGATGGTTGTCGCCAATGCGGCGCCAAGACCAAAAGGCAGGAGTGCGCCGCACATGGCGATGATGAAGGCCGCTGCGCCGATCTGCTTCAACTGAGTGAGATCAGTTTCCAGGCCAGCCAGAAGCATCAGGAAAAGGACACCCAGGTTCCCGAGTGAGCCAATCGAGGAGACGGCGCCAGGCCAATGGACAAGCATTGGACCCAGGGCCAGGCCCAAAGCAAGCTCACCAAATACGCCTGGCAGTCCAAAGCGCGAGGCGAATTGCGCGCTCAAGCGGCCACCAATCAGCACGATTCCCAGGAGAGGAAGTAGAGTCATCAACGGGCTTCTCCTGCGTGTTCCAGCGCACATTCTGTACGTATCGCACAAAATGTGAATTTAAGTTCACATTTGCGCATGCGCCAGCGCTGCTCTGGGGGAAGTCCCGTCTTTGGGAGGAATGAAAGCGCGATGATGCCGCAATCTACGCCACTGCTCTCACTTGTCGCCTAGTGTAGCGAAGCGATAGACGCAAGACAATGTGCAAGCTGACAGGTGTCGCCTTCCTTGATTTTATGCATATTGCACTATAAAATATGTGTTCAATCGCTACAAACCCTTATTATTTCAGGATTTACGCCAATTATAGGGGTGTGACGAAAAGCGCGTGTTTGCATACACTTTAGATTCGCTGGAAGACTGCCGGGCGCTCTATTATTCCGCGTGAGGTTGTGATTCGCAACTTGGGCCAATCGGGCATCGCGGTAATAATCTCTGGCCCTCGCTCGGTCAACAGCACTGTATCCTCTGACTTCGCGCCAGGCAGGGAGGGATTCCATGCGAAGGCCTGCCCGAGTTCGACACGCGCGAGTTCACCAGGACGGGCGAGCGTCTCACGCGCCAGGTAGGCGATTGTTCCTCCCTGGTGATGTTGCTCTAGCGCCTCTGGAGCGCCTTCGCTGGCATAGAGTTCCCGGAGCTTTTCGTACAATTCGCCTAATGTCCGACCCGCCTGAGTTTCCGCGATGATGGCCGCGTCTATGCGGGCGACCAACTCATTGAGCTGGCGTTGCACTGCTGTCGCCTTGGCAAAACGCACAGTGCGCGTCAAAGCGCTCACCAGACCTTGATAGCGAAAACACAGCACGAGCATCACTTCCCGTTCGATTACCTTTGCGGTAGGGAGTGGATGGCGGTAGTTGGTGATGCGTGCGTCGCTGCCGATGAGTGTCACAGTCGCGGTTCCGCCACGTGCGCGACTCGCCGCCGCGAGCAACGCCGCCGCCGCATGCTCCGTCATCCCTGGAGCGACGCCGCGAGTAGCCTCCCACATCACCTCTGCCGCTAGCGTAGCGCCCTCGCGTAGTCGAGCCTGTTCGCTGGGCAGCAGTGTCGAGCGCAGCGTAACGAGCGCGCCGCTCAGATCGAAGGCGCTATCATCGTGGCAGCCTGGTATCTCAGCGCCAGCTCGCAGGCCACGCAGACGGCGTCGCGCCTCCAGCCCGCGCGCATGCCATGGCTCGATGATGAAGGTAAAGCCCAACTCGTCGAGGTGTTCCTCAGCGCGCAGTCGTGGCTCCTCGATGGGATCGGTCATGACGAGAGCTTCATCTTCCGTCACCAGCAGGGCGCATGCGGCCGCGTCTACAGACTCGTTCACATAGGTGGCGGCCCCAGCGGTAAGCCACGCGGTACTTGCGGTGGTCGTCAGGTAGATCGCATCCAGCCCGCGTTGCGCCATCAGCGCGCGGAGACGCTGGAGCTTCGCTGCCACCTCTGCGCGCCGCTGCTCCAGGCTCGTCGCCACATCAATCATCGCTGCCAGTCCTTTCTCAGCCATCCTTCTCACCCTCGGCAAATGTAGAGAGCGCGTGCATCGTGGGCGCAAGCGTGGGGTAAAGCGCATGGTAGCGCGCATAGAGGGCATCGTAGCGTCGCGCATCTTCTGGCGCTGGCGCTGCCTGGCCGCTGATATGCAGTGTGGCGGTCGCGGCCTCGACATCTTCCCAGGCGCCTATGCCCACACCCGCCAGGAGCGCTGCGCCATAGGCGGCGCCCTCGGTCACGGCGGGTAGATCAAGCTCGATGCCCAGTACGCTGGCCAGGATTCCGCGCCAAAGCTCACTACGCGCCCCCCCGCCAGAGAGGCGAGCCCGATCAGGTACCGCAAGGCCACTCTCACGCATCAGCGCAAGCATATCGCGCAGTCCAAACGCGACGCCTTCGAGTGTGGCGCGAATAAGGCTTGCGCGAGTATGCCGCGCCGTCAGCCCAATCCACGCCCCACGCGCCAGCGGATCGGGATAGGGCGTGCGCTCGCCAGTAAGGTAGGGGAGAAAGAGCAAGCCATCGCTTCCGACGGGCGCCGTGGCGGCTTCCGCGACCAGCGCATCGAAGGTGGCCTCTGGCGCGAGTGTATCGCGGAGCCATTGGAAGCTCCCTGCCGCACTGAGCATCACACCCATCAGCGACCAGCGTCCCGGAACCGCATGGCAGAAGGCATGGAGGCGACCTTCCGCATCAATGACAGGTGTGTCAGTTGGGGCGAAGATCACGCCGGAGGTGCCGAGCGTGAGCGCCATCACTCCCGGCGAGACCGCGCCAACCCCAACCGCCTGGGCCGCCTGGTCGCCACCGCCCGCGATGACCGGTATACCCGCGCGCAAGCTGGTCGCCGCGGAAGCCTCCGCACTGATGACGCCTGTAATGGCTGGCCCCTCATAGGTAGGAGGCAGCCATGCGGCGGGAATCTCCAGTTCAGCCAGCAGCTCCTCGGACCAGTCACGCCGCGCCAGGTCAAAGAGCAGCGTTCCGGAACCATCTGCCTTGTCCATCGCAAATGTTCCCGTCAGGCGATAGCGCAAATAGTCCTTGGGCAGCAGCACATGGCGGATACGCGCATACACGTCAGGCTCATGGTGGCGCGTCCAGAGAATCTTGGGCGCGGTCAAGCCCGTCAGCGCATCGTTACCACTTATAGCAATCAATCGCTTACGGCCAATACGCCGACGAATCTCATCACACTCGGCGCCTGTCCGCTGGTCATTCCATAGGATCGCCGGGCGGACAACCGTCCCATCGGCATCGAGTGCGACCATGCCGTGCATCTGCCCGGTCAGGCCAACCGCCGCCACTGCGCTGCCATCAATGCTAGCCGTGGCGAGCGCCTGATGAATCGCTGTCACGGCGCCAGAGTACCAGTCCTCTGGGTGTTGTTCCGACCAGAGTGGCTGCGGTGAGAAGGATGAATGCGCTTGCGTCGCGCTCGCCACCACCTGCCCTCGCCTATCGACGAGAAGCGCCTTGACGCCAGTTGTCGAAACATCTATTCCAAGCAAGAGCGTTTCATCCCCCACTGCTAATTGCCCTTTCCATCTGGCGAGTTAGCGTACACCGAGGAGCAACTCGATGGTGAGTTGGTCAAGCCGTTCGTAGGAGTACCCCCGAGCGCCCATCGCCGCGCGGTCGAAGCTGGCGCCTTTCAACGCGGCAGCGCGCTCGGGGGTGTACGCGCCTTGATAGGGCGCCAACGCCGCGTCACGGGTGTTCAACTCCGCGAGAAGTCCCTGTATCTCTGTATCGGCATTGAAGCGCGCGGCCTTCTCTTTTAGGATGAGGTAATTGCGCATGCAGCCACGCGCGAATGCCTTGACACCGTCGAGATCCTCTGTGCGATAAGCATGGGCGTCGAAGTGGCGGCTACCCTCGTAGCCGACATCTTCGAGGAACTTGACCAGGAAAAACGCACTCTTGATATTCTGCGAACCGAAGCGCAGATCCTGATCGTAGCGCCCGATGACCTGATCGTTCAGGTCGATGTGGAAGAGCTTGCCAGCCTCCCATGCCTGCGCCACCGCGTGCAGGAAGTTGAGACCCGCCATATGTTCGTGCGCCACCTCAGGATTGACGCCGACCATCTCTGGGTAATCCAGTGTATTGATGAAGCCGAGCATCGCGCCGACGGTGGCGAAGTAGATGTCACCGCGCGGCTCATTGGGCTTTGGCTCCAGCGCGAATCGTAGGTCATAGCCCTGGTCACGCACGTATGCGCTAAGGAAGTTGAGCGCCTCGCGGAAACGCTTGACACTATCCACGGGTGATTTCGCGGCGTCGGTTTCCACGCCCTCGCGGCCACCCCAGAACACGTAGACCTTTGCGCCCAACTCGACGCCCAGATCGATCGCGCGCATCGTTTTCTGGAGGGCGTAGGCGCGCACGCGGGCGTCGTTCGAGGTGAATGCGCCATCCTTAAATGCGGGATCGGTGAAAAGATTCGTCGTCGCCATCGGTACGACCAACCCCGTCTCATCGAGCGCCGCGCGGAAGTTGCGCACGATGCGGTCACGCTCAGTGGCGCTGGCGTCAATTGGAACGAGGTCATTGTCGTGGAAGTTGACTCCCCACGCGCCCACCTCAGCTAAGAGCCGCACGATCTCCACTGGGGAAAGCGTTGGCCGCACCGGCTCTCCAAATGGGTCACGCCCGATATTGCCGACTGTCCACAGTCCAAACGTGAATTTGTTCTCTGGGGATGGCTCATACATGCTCAAATCCTCCATGTGGCTATGAATATGCGGTTGCGGTGATGTCTTACAAATGCAGGATACCACTCTGCGAGTGATACGCTATACTGTGACGGAGCGATCAACATGGGGTGCGCGCGAAGCAAGCGGAAGTGTGAGGTTCGTTAGATGGCAAAGGTAACGACTGGCGGTGGCGATACGGGCTACACGAGCCTGCTTGGCGATCAGCGCGTGCCGAAGTACGACCCACGGCCTGAAGCATTCGGGACGGTAGATGAGGCGACCTCGGCGCTCGGTCTGGCGCGCGCGACGACGACCAACGAGACGGCCAAAGCTATCATCCTACAGACACAACAAGATCTTTATACGCTTATGGCTGAGCTTGCGACACAACCAGAGAACCGCGAGGCCGTCGGTGTGCGTATCACCGAGGAGCGCGTGCGCTGGCTAGAGGATACCGAGAACGAGCTTAAGGCAGAAGTCACGATACCCAATAAATTCATTATTCCCGGTGATACAGTGGATGGCGCCGCGCTAGACCTCGCGCGCACCGTTATTCGCCGCGCTGAGCGCCTTACCGCCCGCCTCACACATGAAGGTGAGTTGGGCGAGACACAGGCGCTGCGCTATCTCAATCGCCTGTCTGATCTCGTATTCATCCTGGCGCGCTATCTTGAGGCTCAGCAGGGTGGCAGCACGCGGGCGCGTCGCTCCTGAGCGCGAGCCTGGTGTACCGCGTGGTTCATGGGCCATTCTACGGGAGACGCTGCTGATGCGTCACCCAATTCGTTTGATCTGGTAGACGTAGCGTGAAAATCCTTTTATGGCGTGATGGGGTTGCTCGCAGCCCTAAAGGCGTGTCTGGTAAATCTACAGGCGGCACTGAGCCAAGGGGCGGGGAAGATGTCAGCTCCCGTAGCGCCTATACTGGCGGTCGATGATAGCGCGCCCATCCGCGAGATGATTGTATCGGTACTTTCCGGCAAGGGGTATCGAGTGATTACCGCCGCCGATGGCTACGAGGCGCTTCAGCGCCTGCGCGCCGCGACCGAGCGGTATGTTGTGTTGCTCGACATCGTCATGCCACTCATGGACGGCATCGCGGTTGTCCATGAGATCGAAAGCGATGATTCCCTCAAGGATGCGGGCCACCGCTTCGTGCTTATGTCGTCCACTGTCAGGATGACGCAGCCAGATGTGCCGCGCACCGCTGGACAGCTTGCCAAACCGTTTACTCGCCAACAATTGATGGAAATGGTCGAGGCGATAGAGAGCGCCCTGTAGGCGAGTGTGCGCTGAAGGCGCGGGGAAATAGCGCCTGTGGCTATTCTCTCCCCGGCCAGAGTGGAAGGATGGCGCCAGGTGGACGGATTCAGCGACGCGGAACAGTTCAATGCTAACCCATCCGACCCCCGCGATGCCGCCAGATCCCCGAATCAGCTTCCCAGCCCCTACCACGCCAACGATGGCTACTTCCACGGAGATGCTTCGGACGGAGCCAGCGCGGATAAATGGCACTGGCGCTCGCTGCTCAACCGCTGGCTCTTTACGCTGAATCCTGGGCGGACACAGGATGAGTACCAGAAGGCGGTGCGCTATTTTTTTGAGACACCTGGTGTACCGCAGCGAACACCGGAGCTGACCTCCGATCTGCTACTGGCGTATCGCGGATCGCTGGCGTTACGGGCGGATCGTCGCCGCCGCTCGATGCCTCGGCGGGCGGCCGCCGCGCCACGCCGAGACGCGCTTTGGTCGGCTGGGGTCACTGGCGCGGCGATTCCCGGCGCTGGCCCCGACGCCGCGCATACCAGCGCTGGACAACGCGCTGGGGCCGGGCAATCCGCATCTTTGCGCTTGGGGCCGCTCTCGCCCGCGACTGTCAACATCCGGCTCACGGCGCTGCGGCAATTCCTGCTCTTCGCAAGTGACCAGGGCGCTCTGACTCAAGAGTTGACCCCAGACCGTGTGCGCTCGACCCTCCGTCGCCTGCGCAATGAGCGTCGCCGACCGTATCAGGTACTGGCGGAGGAGGAATGGGGCGAATTTCTGCGGGCGGCTCTCAGCCCAGCAGAGAGAGACGTCGCGCGCTCAGCGGAGCTAGCGGATGGGGGGGCGCCAGAATCACCATCGCCCATGCCAAACGGCCCGTGGGGTGTCACGCGCGCGGCTCGCGAGCGTGCGCGTGCGGAGCGCCACGCACAGCCGCAGCCTTCAGACGCCGATACGTCCCCTGATGAAGATGCGCCAACCACACGTCGGGAACGCCGGACGGGCGCACACACGGCGCAGCGCGATCATGCGCTGATCTCGCTGGCCCTCGCCACTGGTCTGCGCGCCATCGAGCTATCGTTGCTAGATGTCGGTGATCTGGTTGGCGAGCGGCGCAGAGGCCATGTCGAGTGGTGGCTTTCACTGCCAGATGAAAAGACCAAAGGGCAACGCGGTGGCCGTACGCTCCCCCTGGCCCCAGAGTTGATCGCTACGCTCCTCGCCTACATCCGCTCCACCGAGCGCGCCTGGGAAAACCCTGAGCATCGCGCCACGCCGCTCTTCCTCGCGCTTAGCGCAGGCAGACCACGCCAAGAAGCCGCCACACAGGTTGTCATGCATGCGTCGGGCGCGTCGGAGCGACGCTATCGGCGTCTGCGACCGGAGCAGATTCGCGGCGTCATCCATCGTGTCGAGGAGCAGTGGCGCGAGTTGCGTCTCGCGGAAGCTGAAGGTGACGCGCCAGAAATCGCTGGTGACATTCGCCATCTCTCGCCACATGCGCTGCGCCATAGCGCCGCCATCGCCCTGCTCCTGGGCGACGAGGCAAGCGACCGCCCGCCTGCCTCAGTGGAGCATGTACGTGGCTGGCTCGGCCACTTTGATATCCGCACCACGCAGCGCTATCTCTCGCATATCGAGTCGCGCGAGCAACGTCGCCGGTTCACCATTCGCCCACGCGCACGACAGACGGGCCAGGAGGCAGCGGCAGAAGCGTCGCCCGAAATCCCAGACCAACCACCGCTGTTTACTGAAGAATAGCGAAACACAGGGGGCGAACCGCTTGCGTTGGTTCGCCCCCTGTTACAGGCGCCCGAAGTGGCTTGTGCGGATGCGGAGGGAACCCGGACAGCGCACAGACACGTGGCGTCCGCCGTAGCCGCAAGTAGTATGCCGGATACGCCGTCAACGAACCGTGACCGTGATCGCGTGATAGCCTGAAGCGCCATCGGGCAGCGTTGGCGCCGATTTTGGCGTTTGCACATTCCCTTCGAGGTCAATCGCGCGTACCACCAACGTATACACGCCGGGCGAAGGCTCCCACGCATATTGCCAGAGCGTCCAGGTGAGCGCACCCAGAGGCTGTATCAATTGCGCGGACTGCCACGACTGTCCCGCGTCCACGCTGATATCTACCCGCGCGATCCCTTTGGCGCCACTATAGGCGACACCCGCGAGTGGTGTTCGCCGCGCCACCAGCAGATCTCCATCATGGGGAGTATCAATACGCGAGGTGAGTTTTACCAGGGCTTCCTGGCTCCAACCACGCTGTTCCCAGTACCCCTGATAGGGGCCAGATGCGAGCGAGAGTTGGGTCAGCCACTTGCCATTCTTCATCCCATAGAGTCCGGGAATCAGCAGACGGGCAGGAAAACCATGTGGTTTGGGCAATGGCTGGCCATCGAGCAAGTAGGCGATCATCGAGCGTTCATCGAGCGCCTGTGAGAGATGCAGGCTGTCCGAATAGCCATCAGCGGCGGTGAAGATCATCTCGGTCGCGCCGACACGTATACCTGCGGTGTTGAGCGCTTCCGCGAGGCTGACACCAGTGAAATAGCCATTGCTCATCAGATCACCGCCAACTTCGTTGCTGATACATTCCAGCGTGTGATACTGGGTGACCTGTGGCAGCGCTAACAGTTGGTCATAGGTGAGGGTGTATGGTTTCTCGACCAGGCCAGTAAATGACAGATTCCATCCCGTCGCGACGAGATTCGGATCGCCGGCCAGATTCTTCGAGACGACATAGAACTGGTTCGCGGCTGTCACTTCTGGCGATTGCCCTACAACTGGCTTGAGCGCGCTATACACGGGCTTCGGTGGCGGTGTGATGCGCGATGGAATGTCCGAGAGTGAAAGCGCTGGCCCGGAACTTGACGCTGGGCCAGTACCGATGAGCGCGCCGAGGCCTGAAGTCAGCGCCTGCCAGAGCACGATACCGCCGCCCAGCGTCGCCGCCGCCACCGCGCTCTGCCGCAACAGCGCCCGCCGCGAGAGTTCGCCTGTGCCGCTCTCATTCCCTGCGCGATCCGATGCTTCGCCAGCAGCCGTGTGTAGCTGCCAAAAGAGTGCGCCAGCAAAGACCCCATCAGGGGCAAGCTGCGAGAGGAGCGTCAACTTCACGCCGCCTAACAGTCCCACACCGAGGAACCCGCCGCCGATGATGGGCGCCAGCGCGCCAGCGGAGAGCAGCCAGAGCGACAGCGCGATCAGCGGAATATCAGCATAGGCGAGCGTGCGTGGAATCGAGACCCGCGCGCGAACGAAATGTTCGCGGACGAGGAGATAGAGCATGCCAACGAGCGCTGTCAACGCCGCCTCCGCTACCAGTCCACCGATGAGGTAGAGATGCTTCGAGGCGCTGCCAAATGTTGCGAGCAGCGTC
Organism: uncultured Chloroflexia bacterium; assembly: GCA_963840335.1. Taxonomy (GTDB): domain Bacteria; phylum Chloroflexota; class Ktedonobacteria; order Ktedonobacterales; family JADMIN01; genus JAKAIY01. The sequence continues at coordinate 13,819 of CAWIYP010000024.1, read as the reverse complement.
TCGAAGACTGATAGCGGGATACGCGCGGTCGCCTGATCGGAGAACAACTCAGCGGGCATCGGAACAGCGAAGATGTAGCGCAGCGCCAGCGTGGTGACCACCGCCAGCGACGCCGCGATGAGCGAGGGGCCAAGCGTAGCGCGCACTGTCGCACGCATATCAGACATCATGGGTAGCTCCACTTACACTTCGCGGGATATTCGCGGCAATCATGCGTTCGGCGGGCCGACGATCCGCGTAGCCATGATTGTAGGGCGTGAAGTCCAGATTCGGCCACACCTTTCGCGGATGGTATCGCAAGGAGTCTACAGCATGCTGAGGCGGCTATTCGTCGTCATGCCGCTGGCCGTGAAGCTGTGGAGCCTGCGCGAGCAGCGCCGCCGCGAGGACGAGCGCGTCGCCCAGGCGCGCTAGACCAACTCGCGCCTCGAATGCTGTTCCGCGCCCATAGGTTGGGGCGGCGCCTGGCCACATGGGCGGATAGATCCGGAGCACGTCGGCGCGCGTGAGTCGTTCCAGCGTGGGGATGACACTTTCAGTCGGGCGGTCGACCGCGCGTGCGATGAGCATTGCTGTCAGTGGCGCGGGAATGGCCGAGCGCTCCAGCGCGAGCAGCGCCACGAGCATCTCCAACTCGCGCCAACCTACCTGAATCGGCTCGGCCTCGTCTTCAGCCGACGAGCCAATGACTAGCTGGGGTGGACGTGGCGCCTGCTCGGCAAGCGCAAGGGTAGGCGCTGGCGCAGCGTCCGCTGGTTCGAGTTGGTAGGCCAGCGGGCGGAAGCTGGGCAGTGCGCGAGCCAATGCTACGAGTGTGGCGCGGGAGGGATTGCGCGCACCATCCTGTCCGGATTCGAGCTTCGAGAGATACCCCTTGGAGAGGCCCGTGCGCTCACTCAGGTCTGTCAGGCTCAGGCCAGCTACCTGGCGCGCTGTGCGGAGCAGCCGTCCCCAATCGCGTGTCCAGTCGTCGGACGCTCCATCGCCGACGACGCGGAGCGCGCTTCGATCCTGCGCCATCGCGCCGCCTCGCTCTCATGATTGCTCGCACACTCTCCGCGCCATTGCGCTGTAACCCCGCCACGTACCCTATCATAGCAGTTCTGGCAGTCGGACGGCTCATCACTAGTCCCAAGATAGAGAGGATGACCATGCGAGAATACATCAGGCTGATAGCGAAGGCAGCGACCGGTAGCATATTCGTGGGTGCGTTGATAAGCATGCTCGCGCTCGCGGGCTGTGGCTCAACTACAGGCGCCACCTCCTCGACGGGCGGCAATTCGAGCGTACCGCCCGTAGCCACGGCGACATCCGCGCCGGCGCAATCCACCGCCACCTCGTCGAGCGCGGCCAACACTACCACCATCAAGATTACGGGAGGGGGTGGCTCGTTCGCCTTCCAACCAGCGACGGTGACGGTGAAAGTCGGCGCCACGGTCATGTGGGTCAATGATTCCAGCGTTCCACACACCGCAACCAGCGATAGCGGTTCCGCTGTGACCTGGGATTCCAGCGCGATCAACACAGGTGGGGGAACGTTCTCTTTCACCTTCACGAAGGCAGGAACCTACTCGTACCATTGCGCGTTCCATCCCTTCATGCACGGCAAGATCGTCGTGACAGCCTGAGGTAGACAGGCTGCCGACCGTCTCAGGCTTCCCAGGCGCTTCGACACACCGCGAGTACGGTGTCTCAGAGCGTCTGGCTGTCTGTCCAATAGCCAATCAGCCGATCATCCTGAATGTGCGGTACACTATTAGCGACCGGCGCTCACCACTGCGCCATGAATCGCTGACCCGATGCGCCAGGGGAGGTCTATCATGAACCCCCCTTGGCGCCGCCATGAAGGATGAGCGTTCAACGATGGCGAATTCTTCTACTCCCGCCATACGGCAGGTGACACGCAAACTTCCCCAATGGGGGAATGTTGAAGTTGTCGCCCTGATTGCCCCTGATGGCGTCTATTTCCCATTGAAAGTGCTCACCTTCGTCTTCCTTGGCGATGTCAACGATCGCGCTCAACGCGCCAGAGTGCAGCGTGATCCCATTCTTCGCGAGTTGACCCGCACATTCCCTGTCGAAACATCTGGTGGACGCCAGCGCATGGTCTGTCTGGAGCGCCTGGGCATTGGGCGATGGATCAATGGCGTTGATGTCTCACGCATGCGCCCAGAGATACGCGAGCGCTTTCTGGCCTTTCAGTGGGAGCTGACACGTCTGGCCGATCAACTACTCTTTGGCGAAGCGACGCCGCAGCCCGCGCTGCCGTCGGCGGATGACACTGCGCCAGTGGCATTCACTGATGAGCAGCTCGCCAGGTTTCTGAACTACCTCGCTCAACGAGTCGGGAACTTGGAGATCGATATGCGCCAGGTCAAACAACTGCAATTGGCGCTTCTGCAGCCACCCACAGTTGACGCGCCAGCGGACGGAGAAAACGACTAGCGGCCAAGCAGAGGATTGCGCGCCAATCCCGTGCGGGAGATCTTGATGGACACAGACACCGCGCGCTCGTGCACGCTTGGAATAGACCTTGGCACGACTGCGATCAAGGTTGCGGCGTTTTCATCAGACACGCATGGTGAACTACTCACGCTCACCTCTCGGCCCGCGAACCTGCGCCGCGCCGCCGATGGAGCTGCGGAACTGGATCCGCGTGAGCAATACGCAGCGTTGCTCGATGCGCTCGCCGAGGTCGTCGGCGTCATTCATGCGCGCGGTTATACCGTCGCGCGCATGGGGATAAGCTCAGCCATGCACAGCCTCCTCGGAGTCACCGAAGATGGCGCGCCGCTCACCAGCGTGATGACCTGGGCAGACCTGCGCGCCGAAGCGGTTGCGCAGACGCTCTGGGCCTCCCCACAGGGGCCAGCGCTATACGAGCGCACAGGGACACCCATCCACGCGATGTCGCCACTGGCCAAGCTCCTCTGGCTGCGAGATGAATATCCCGACCTCTTTCATCGTGCTGCGCGTTTCGTTGGGCTAAAAGAGTGGATTTGGTATCAGTGGTTTGGCGAGTGGATCATCGACGCATCGCTTGCCAGCGCTACTGGACTCTACAATCTCCACCTGCGCCAGTGGGACGCCGAGACGCTGACATTGCTAGGTATCACCCCTGACCGTATCTCGCGGGTCGTCCCCACGACTTACACCCGTTCTGGCGCTTTACCGGAGGCGCTACGCTCTGTCGGCGTCGAGCCAGAGTGCGCTATCGTCGTCGGCGCTTCGGATGGCGCGCTTGCCAACCTTGCGCTCCAAGCCACCGATGGCCGACGTCTGGTCGTTACCATCGGCACAAGCCTCGCCGTGCGGGCGGGCGCTCATGCTATCGCGCTGGATCCCGCTACGCGCATGTTCTGCTATGTCCTCGATGAGAAGCGCAGCCTATACGTCCGTGGCGCCGCCAGCAACAGCGGCGGGGCGATCTTGGAGTGGCTGTATGAGCGCGGCGCCAGAGCGTTCACTTCCGCGCCAGAGCCGCCGCCTGGGCCAGATAGCTCGCGCCTGTCCTTCTCGCAGGCAATGGAGGCCGCTGGCGATGTCAGCGTCGAAGGGCTGTATTTTCTCCCCTATATCGCAGGCGAGCGCGCGCCACTCTGGACGGGCAAACCGCTTGGCGCGCTCATTGGATTGCGTAGCGAGCATACCGCGCTTCACGTATTGCGCGCCGCCACCGAAGGTATCATGCTCAATGCTAGATGGATTGCGGAGCCGCTCATTACCAGCTTTCCAGCGCCAGATGCGATCATTGCGTCCGGTGGCGCGTTCCATAATCCCTGGACACGCCAACTAGCAGCCGACACCTTTGGCTTGCCCGTCTACGAGCTGGCGACGTTAGAGGCATCAGCCTACGGAGCCGCCATGCTCGCGGACCTCACCACTGGCGTGCGCGACTGGGCGGCAATAGGTGAACCGCTACCGCCTACGAATGTGATCCTGCCAGATGCGGCCCGCCACGCCGCCCTCACCCGAAAGCTCGCCGTCTTCCAGCAACTCGCCAATTCGCTCTATTCCATACTCTGAGTTCCCTGACGTCACCTGTGTCGTTCAGTGGCTGCGTCTGTTTCTGGTTGATGCTGTCTTTGTCGTCATATGTCTGTAGTTGTAGACTATATGAAAGGGCGTCGTGTTTCACACGACGCTATGCCCCAATAAGCGATAATACCCCTGCGCGACACACTGGAAGGTCAACGCTGTTACGCACCAGCGCTATACGCGACAAGGGGGAGTCTCATGAAATTCACATCAGAACACGAGATGTTCCGCCAGAGCATTCGACGGTTCGTCCAGCAGGAACTGGATCCGCACGCCGATGCGTGGGAGGAAGCTGGCCAGTGGCCAGGGCATGAGGTGCTGGGCAAGATGGGCGCGCTCGGATTCCTGGGCCTCTCCTATCCCGAAGAATACGGCGGCCAGGGCCTGGACTTCTGGTACACGGTGATCTTTTGCGAAGAACTGGCGAAGACCGCGAGCGCGGGTGTCACGACGGGCATCACCGTGCATACCGATATGTGTACTCCTGCGCTCGCCCAATATGGTTCTGATGCCCTGAAGCGCGCGTTCCTGGCCCCCAGTCTTCGCGGCGAATATGTTGGCTGTGTCGCGGTCTCCGAGCCAGACGCTGGCTCCGATGTCGCCAGCATTCGCACACGCGCCCGTGTGGAAGGCGACGACTGGGTAATCAATGGCCGCAAGCTCTACATCACCAACGGCGCTCAGGCGGACTGGGCATGTGTGCTCGCGCGCACTAGCGATGACCCAGGCGCTCGCGGTATGTCGCTCATCGTCGTCCCAACAAATACCTCAGGCTTTAGCGTCAGCCGCAAGCTGCGCAAGCTGGGCAATCACTCCAGCGATACCGCGGAGCTGATCTTCGAGAATGTGCGCGTCCCCAGAGCCAATACCATCGGCGAGGAGGGGATGGGGTTTATTCTCCAGATGCGGCAGTTCCAGCGTGAACGGCTGGTCGGCGCGATCGTAGCCTATAGCTCAGCGGAGAAGGTCGTTCGCGACACGATAGCGTATACCCAGCAGCGCCACGCATTTGGAGCGCCACTCATCGAGAACCAGGCGATTCATTTCCGCCTGGCGGAATTGCTGACGGAGATCGAATCCCTACGCGCGCTCTGCTATGACGCCACCGAACACTACATCGCAGGCGATGACATCACGCTGATCGCCTCGATGGCCAAGCTCAAAGGCGGACGTCTCGCCCGCGAGGTGACGGATAGCTGCCTGCAATTCTATGGCGGCATGGGCTATATGGAAGAGACGCCCATCGCACGAGCATATCGCGACGCTCGCCTGCTCTCGATTGGTGGCGGCGCGGATGAGATCATGCTAGGTATCATTGCTCGCCAGGAAGGCATGTTGTCATCGCGTGGTCGCGCCCCGCGGGACTAAACTTTGGAGGCAAACAATGACAGCGCCTGAGCCTGACGTCACCGCGATGCGCGCGGTCACTATTTCGCGTGAATATGGCAGTGGTGGCGGCGAAATCGCCTCACGACTGGCCAATAAACTCGGCTGGCGACTGGTAGATCACGAGGTTGTGACACAGCTCGCGCAACGCCTCGGCGTCGAAATAACGGACGCCGAGGCGCACGACGAGCACGCCGAGGGTTGGGTTGTACAGTTCTTTACCACGATGCAGACCGTTGGCCCTATGGTCGCGTTGCCCTCTAACCTCTCATTTCCACCCAACGACGCCTCGTACACCCGCGCGCTCCGCGACATCGTGCAGGGGGCCACGCTGGCGGGGCACAGCGTCATTGTGGGGCGTGGCTCTCAGATCATCTTGCGAGACCGCCGCGATACCCTGCATGTCCGCATCATTGCGCCACTTCCGCTGCGCATCGCATATGTCGCGCAGCGCGAAAATCTCTCAGCGATGGCGGCGCAACAGCGAATACAGCAGAAAGACCTGGATCGGCGGCGTTACCTCTCCACCACCTACCACCATACTCCCGATGAGGCCCATCTCTACGACCTCATCATCAACACGTGCGCCATGAATCTCGATAGCTGTGTCGACCTCATCCAGCGCGCGCTGATCGACAAAGCAGCGCATGCGAATGACCCTAACGCCGCAATCGGCTCACTCACACAACTGGCTCGCTATTCACAGCCGCCGGGGGACTTCCCGGCGCCCAGTTCGCGCCCACGCGATAGCGCGGAAAAAGCGGCGCCGCCAGAATCAACTGTGTGAGATGCGCAGCCAAACGTGCGCTTGCCTGCGAGCGCGGAGGCGATGAGGAGTCGCGACATGGAACGGCATGACGATATCTGCGATGTCCCAGGCATCTTCGTCGGACACGATACCTTGCTGGAAGCCGCGACTGGCTGCACAGTGGTCTTCTGCGCGGCTCCAGCGGTGGGCGCCGTAGATGTTCGCGGCGGAGCGCCAGCGACCCGTGAGGTGGCGCTCCTCGCCCCAGAGAGGATGATGCGCGAAGTCCATGCGATTACGCTCACTGGCGGCAGCGCCTTCGGGCTAGACGCTGCGACAGGCGTAGTACGGGAGCTGGAGGCGCGTGGAATCGGTTACGACGTTGGAGTGGCCCGCGTGCCCATCGTTCCCGCCGCATCACTCTTCGACCTGGGCATCGGCGCGTCTAGCGTACGGCCAGATGCGGAGTCTGGCGTGCGCGCGCTCAACGCCGCCACCGCTGGCCCTCTGCTCCAGGGAACTGTCGGCGCAGGCACAGGCGCGACCGTAGGCAAGGCGGTTGGCCTGGAATGGGCGATAAAGTCTGGCCTGGGCAGCGCCAGCATGCAGCTAGCCACGTCGGAAGGCAACTTTACCATCGGCGCGCTCGCCGCCGTCAATGCCCTCGGTGACATCTACGACCCCGACACTGGCCAGATCATCGCTGGCGCGCGCCACCCTTCCGGGCACGGCTGGCTCCGCATGCGGACGCCTCCACAAACGGAGGATAGCGTCTCCATCCTTGGTGGCAACACGACACTGGCGGTTGTGGCGACTGATGCGCCACTGAACAAATCCGACCTGACCCGTATCGCGCAGATGGCGCATGATGGATTTGCCCTGACCATACGGCCAACGCATACCCCGTTCGATGGCGACATCGTCTTCGCGCTCTCCACTGGTTCCGAGGCAGCCCAGGTTGGCGCGACATCGCCGCTACTGCTGACCCAACTCGGCGCGTTGGCCACGCACGTCGTAGCGCGTAGCATCATCCGCGCTATCCACGCGGCGACATCCCTGGCAGGCGTTCCCGCGCTACGTGACCTGGCGTTCTAGCGCGCCAAAGGATAATCGCCGACTTCCTCAGCGATGGGATACTGCTTCTTCACGTTCACGGGCCAAACGTCCCAGGCGTACCAGCGTCTCCTGATGGATGCGCTGGATGCCCATCGGTGCGAAACGCCGCTCGAAGAATCCAGACATGCCCGTAGCTCGGCTCTCCCAATCGCTTGCGAGACGGACGCGGGTGTGCGCGCCTGGCCCCACACGCTCCACCTGCCAGCGTGTCGTATAGGTTGAGGTCTGGTCACGTTCGATCAGCGACTGTCCAGGTGTCGCTTCCTCTACATCCATGCGATAGGCCCGCTCGCGCCCCCCCGCGCGCAGCCGATAGGTGAGCGTCGCGCCAGCGTCATCACCTGCGCGCTCAACCGCATAATCGAGGTAGTTCTGGGGAAGCATCCGTGCGCGCGAATTGGCATAATCCGTCAGTATCGCCCATACTTCACCTGGCTCGGCGTCAATGATCCGCTCAGCTTTAGCGTGAATTCTGGTCACCCGGCGCACTCATCCTTCCCTTACGCGCGTATGGCCTCCACATACACCACACGCGCCTACTGCTTGACCAGCCGTAGCATAATTGTCGCCAATGGTGGCAGTGTGAGCTTGAGCGAATGCTCCAGCCCATGCGCGGCGACGGCAATGCTGGCGACCGGCCCGCCATTGGCCATATCACTGCCTCCAAACGACTCCTTATCTGAATTCACAATCTCGACATAGCGTCCTGGAATGGGAACACCTACGTGATATCCGAGCCGTGGCACTGGCGTAAAGTTGCCCACCACGATCACCAGATCGTTACGCTCCTTGCCCCAGCGGGCAAACGAAATCACACTCTGCGCGGCGTCGCTGCCATCGATCCACTCAAACCCAGATGGCGCCGTATCTTGCTCATGCAGCGCAGGAACCGCGCGCATCGTGTGATTGAGCGAAGTGACGAACGATTGCAGCTTGCGATGGAGCGCAACGTCGGGGTTTGCCACATCGAGTAGCCCCCAATCGAGGTAACCAGCATAGTTCCACTCGGCCCACTGCCCAAATTCGGATCCCATGAAGAGCAACTTCTTCCCTGGATGCCCATACATGAAGGCATAGAGCGCGCGCAGCGTGGCGAATTTCTGCCAGTAATCACCAGGCATCTTATTGAGCATACTGCCCTTCATATGAACTACTTCATCATGCGAGAAGGGCAACATAAAACGCTCAGAAAAAGCATAGACGAAAGAGAACGTCAACTCATTGTGATGATATTTGCGATGCACTGGCTCATGGCGCATATATTCCAGAACGTCATGCATCCAACCCATATTCCACTTGTATGAGAACCCTAGCCCACCTTCACTGACCGGAGCCGTGACACCCGCGAAGGCGGTAGACTCCTCCGCGATCATCAATGCGCTGGGGAAGCGCTCGTGGACGGCGCTATTGCACTGGCGCAGAAAATCTATCGCGGCCAGATTCTCGCGCCCACCATACCGATTGGGCACCCACTCGCCTTCATTGCGCGAATAATCCAGATAGAGCATGGACGCGACAGCATCCACACGCAACCCATCGATGTGATATTTGTCGAGCCAGAAGAGCGCGTTCGCAATGAGAAAGTTGCGCACCTCGTTGCGCCCAAAATTGAAGACCAACGTTCCCCAGTCCAACTGTTCGCCCTGGCGTGGATCCGCATGCTCATAGATATGCGAGCCATCAAAGAACGCCAGTCCATGCGCGTCTTTGGGAAAGTGGGCTGGCACCCAATCGAGCAAAACCCCAATGCCAGCCTGATGCAGATAGTCCACAAAGTACATAAAGTCTTGCGGCGCCCCATAGCGGCTCGTAGGGGCGTAATAGCCCGTCACCTGATACCCCCATGATCCGTCGAAGGGATGCTCGGCGACTGGCATCAACTCAACATGGGTGTACCCCATACGCTTGACATAGGGCGCCAATTCATGGGCCAACGAGCGATACGTGACTTGCGGTGTGTCAGCCCCCGTGTCTGGACGCCATGAGCCAACGTGCAGCTCATAGATACTCATTGGCGCTTCATAGCTATTGGCGCGCGCACGCTCACGCTGCCAGGTCTCATCGTTCCAGACATATCCGCTCAGATCCCACACGCGCGAGGCTGTGCCCGGTCGAGTCTCCGCCATGAAGGCGAACGGATCCGCTTTGAGCGAGCGAAATCCCTGATTCCATGAGAGAATCGCAAATTTGTAGAGCGCGCCAACAGCAATCCCAGGGATGAATAATTCCCAGATGCCATTTGAGCGCATACGCATCGGATGTGCGCGCTCGTCCCAGCCGTTAAAGTCGCCGACGACACTCACCCGCCGCGCATTGGGCGCCCAGACGGCGAACGCAACGCCATCCACGCCATTTATATTGCGTGGATGCGCGCCTAGCCGGTCGTATAGCTCATGATGAGTCCCTTCACCGATGAGATACAGATCAAATTCAGAGAGTAATGGCGGGAAAGCATATGGGTCCGAGATCCGCGCGATTGGATGGTCATCACGACGCACATCGAGCAGGTAGTCCTTGAATGGCTCACCCGGCAGCATGAGACTGAACAATCCCTCTGATCGCACGAGCCGCATCGGCAGCGGTACGCTGCTCGCCGTATCTCCATCTTTGAGAGGCACGACCCATACCGCTTCGGCGCCGGGGATGAAGACCCGCACGGTGGTGACGGTTTCGCTATTCATCGCCATCACATGCAGCCCCAGCACATCGAATGGCGCGCCGTGGCGTCCTGAGACAAGCGATTCTACAGCGCCCTGGTCGAGCGGGTCAACCATCGCACTCTGGCGTTGTCCCGTCTTCTTGCCCATATATGCTTGCCCTCGCTCACCACATAGAGAGATGAAGAGCGCCCGCAGCGCGATAACTGGCGGGCGCTTCCTGGATCACTACGTGTACAGACGAGCAGCGACAGTAAGTCGTCGCGCGAGCGCTCAGTTGGCGAGTACCTCAGGATGAATCTTCTTGTAATAGCGCATATATCCTTGGGCGCTCATCAGGTAGTTGGTTGCCAACTCGTACCGCCGAACAGCCTCTTCGCCCACACCCGCCGCTGCGGATGACGCTATACGCGCGACATCTGGATCAGAGGCCACGGCAAGGTCATGCGCTAACTGCTGGTCATTCTCGCCGCGCCGCATTCCCTGAGCGATGAGTGTTCCCCAGGCGTAGAGCCGCTCGATCAGCTCCGCGAAGTGGCGCTCAGCGCCTTGAACTGGCCCGAAGTGTGGCAGATAGAGGACCTCTGGGCGCAGCGCGCGCAGACGCTCAATGCTCGCGGACCAGTCTTCGAGGTTCAGGTCTGGCGGGGGTGTTGGTGGCCGCACATAGTCTATCTCTTCGAGCCGCACTCCAGCGACATCGCCAGTGAACATCGCCGCGCGCGCGGGATCATAGAAGGCGACATGGTGAATCGCGTGTCCCGGGGTGTAGAGCGATGTCAGCGTGCGCTCACCCACTCGCGTCTCGACGCCGTCCTCCAGCGTCACGATGCGATCTTCAGGAACGGGAAGCATCGTGCCCCAGAGTGTTTTCATCTGATCGCCATAGATGCGTGAGGCGCTTTCAATGAGCTTCTCAGGACGAATCAGATGCGGCGCGCCGATCGAATGTACATAGACGCGCGCATGCGGCATATGTGGCAGTAGGACACCCGTTGCGCCCGCATGATCGAGGTGAATATGGGTGAGGAGGATATGCTCGATCTCCTCTGGCTGGTGGCCAGTTGCCCGAATCGCGGCAAGCAGCTGATCAGCCGTGACCGCTGACCCCACATCCACGAGCGCAAGACCTGCTGGGCCAGTCAGGAGGTAACTCGCAATGACGCCGGGTGTATCCTGGAATAACGTGTCGATCAGGGCATAAACTCCATCTTACGGTTGGCGAACCATGCAAGCACCGGGTTCAGTACCGCGTTGATTATGGCTGCGTTTATTCCTTGTGTTTGAATATAAGCCTTAACCGATTGCGACATCACAAGACCTCCAGGTACGCTGCATCAGCTCTTTATGATAAGAACTTAATTTGAATTACCCCCTTTTTTGGCGCGTCACATCAATGAAAGGATCAAGTGTACGCTCCCCCAGAAGAAAGCCTAATAATACGATCAAGTGGACTGGAGAGCGCTACGGCGTTCCCTGGCCATATTGAAAAGAAATTTTTCACTGGATTCCTGTGATGTGCGATACTGAAGCCACATCTGAACGGCATATTCAGGCAGGACAATGATGCCCTCTTTATTCGCAACACCAGCAATACATTATTTTGCCGCCTGACTCAGTAGCATTGCTCCCCGTGGTCTTGCCCGAGATATGGCCGCCCGAACTCAGCGCCTTTTCGATCGCGGCGATGGCCGTGCGCGTCGCCGTCGAGAAGTTCTGCGCCTCGCTCTGGACGCCGCCCCTTCGGCAACGTTGTAGAGCGCGGCTTCGGCCAGTTCGATCTGCTCGAGCGGCGCCACGGTCTCCGAGGTGTCCATAGCACCTTCGACGAGATTGCGCCCGACGCTCACCAACTCGCGCAGCAGCGCCAGGTCGTAGATCTGTTCTGCGAGCTCGCGCGGCGCCAACAGGCCCTGGCCGTCGGCGGTGAGGCGGGAGAGATAGTTCGAGCCCGCCCAGCTCCTTCAGCGTCTCGTCCGATTCGAAATAGGGCCTGAGCGTCACCGGTGTGACCACCGCCTTGCGGTCAGGCGATTGCAGCAGGCGCTCCGTAGATGCGGGCATGCGCGGGCTCGAAGAAGTGCGCGGGCACCAGGTTCACGGGGAGTTCCTCAATCACCCGGTTGTCGATCAGCACGGCGCCGAGAAAGGCGGCCTCCGCGTCGATATTGGCGGGCAGCGCGCGCGGCGCCGCTTCGTGGGTGCGAATGAGTAAGTCCTGGTCGGCCATAAGCGCGCGACAATGCGCGGACGGCACGCACGGAGCAAGCGGGAAGCTCGACGCGATTTTTGCACAGGGTGTGGAAGGCGTGAATATCCTCCCCGCACGGGATCGAGGTTTACCCTCCCCTTTGCCCAGTCCTTTTCGCATTTGCGAAATGGCAGGTCCATGGCGGACCCGCATTTCCCATATCGAGCTCGATGACGCGACGATCATCTGGCGTAACGCCGATATCGAGCAGGAGCGGCGCATCGCCATCTTCGACCTGATCGAAGAGAACCGGTTCAAGCCACTGCGCGCCTTCGAAGCAGGCTTCAAGGGCCCCTACCGCCTGCGGCTTTCGGTCCACGACGGGCGGCTGTCGTTCGAAGTTTCCGACGACAAGGGTCAGCACGTCGAAACGCGAGATCCTGGGCCTGGGCCGCTTCCGCCGCCCGATCCGCGAATATTTCGCAATCTGCGATTCCTATTACCAGGCGATCCGCAAGGCGAGCGCCAGCGAGATCGAAACCATCGACATGGCCAGGCGCGGCGTCCACAACGAGGCGGCGGAAATGCTGCTCGAGCGCCTCGACGGCAAAGATGGAAACCGACTTCGCCACGGCGCGGCGGCTCTTTACCCTGATCTGCGTGCTGCATATCAGGGGCTGAAGCCAACCATCGGGACGCGGACACGCAACATGGCCAGGAAGATCGAGCAGCCGCACACGGATGCGCCTGGCAGGGGCCGTGCTGCTGCTTGGCCTTGCCGGCGCCCTCTTCGGTTGGTGGCATCTGCGCCACTGGCGGCCTGACCCCGCGCACTACCGCATGCAAGGGGCCGAGATCGGGGCGGATGACGGCGCGGTGAGTCGCAGGCGCTCAAGGCCGTGGGCGCGCAATTCGTCTATCTCGACGCTTCGGCCAGCGCCTTTGCCCGCGATCCCGCCTTTACCGGAAACCTCGAGGCGGCGCGCGCGGTCGGCCTCAAGGCAGGGGCCGTCCATCGCTATGACCCTGCCAGCCCGCCGACAAGCAGGCCGCGAATTTCGTCACGGTCGTCCCGCGCGATCCGGAGATGCTGCCGCCGGCGGTCGAGCTCGACACGACCGCCGACCAGTGCCCGGTCAAGGTTGGCGACGCCGCGGTCCAGAGCGAACTGACGACTTTCCTCAACCAGGTGGAAACCCACACCGGCAAACCGGCGCTGCTGAAGCTGTCGAAGGCATTCGAGCAGCGCTATCACATTGCCGCCAAGGTGGACCGCAACCTGTGGCTGGCGCGCGACCGCTTCCAGCCGGACTACGCCGGGCGGCCCTGGACGCTGTGGACCGCCAATGCGGCGCTGGCGAGCGAAGCCGGCGACAAGCCGCTGCGCTGGGTGGTGGTGCAGCCGTGAGCGCACAGCGCGACACTCTGCTGGCCGCCGCGCGCGAGGCCGCCGAGCAAGGCTATGCGCCCTATTCGGGCTTCCACGTCGGCGCTGCGCTTGCCTTTGCCGACGGCAGTGTCGTGACCGGCGCCAATGTCGAGAACGCGAGCTACGGCCTCTCGCTGTGCGCCGAGACCGTAGCACTTGCGAGTGCGATGAACCTTGGCAAGCGCGGCGAACTGGTGGCCGTGGCCGTGACCGGTGGCAAATCCCTCCGGACTGCCGGCGCCGCGCCTGTCACC